>JADJNU010000001.1:1211365-2422731 GCA_016714165.1 Bdellovibrionales bacterium | reverse complement strand
GTCTTTTGGCGCTCTCCAGGAATCGATTCAACGACTTCTGGGATTACATCACCTGCGCGCTGAATAATGACTGTATCTCCGATGCGAATATCTTTGCGGTCAATTTCCTGTTGGTTGTGTAGGGTAGCGTGAGAGACAGTCACGCCTCCAACCCTCACAGGCTTCAAAATTGCCACTGGAGTGAGAGCTCCTGTGCGACCCACATTGACGACAATATCCAGCACCTTTGTTTGAGATTGCTCGGGTTTGAACTTGGCGGCAGTTGCCCATCGAGGACTCCGAGCAATCAGTCCAAGTTCGGATTGCAATTCCAAGGAATTGACCTTGATGACGACTCCGTCAATTTCAAATGGCAAAGAGTGCCTTATTGAATCAATAAATTCGTAATACCTCAGGGAGGCGCCAATGTTTTCGAGGCGAATGGCCAGGGGATGATACAAAATTTTTTGTCGGTTATGGATGAGTTTGAGCCCCTTCTCTTGAAATTCGGATAGTCCTCCAGGAAACTTTGAAACCCCCAGAGTGGGTAGGCCCCATTCAGCAAACTTACATTCAATTTCCTCCTGGCTTTTGAATTCGACTCCACTGATGGATCCGGTTCCGTAGGCGTAGAAACGCAGACTGCGTTCAGCGGTTACTTTGGGGTCAAGTTGACGTACGCTGCCGGCGGCCGCATTTCGCGGATTCGCAAATGGCTGAAGACCATTCTCTTCTTGCCATTGATTCAGTTCCAAAAAATCGGCCTTATGCATGATCAGTTCGCCTCTGATCTCAGCAAGAGATGGGACTACTTGGGGGGAGGACCGCAGCCGCAAAGGGATGGCTTTAATGGTGAGGATGTTAGCGGTGACGTCCTCGCCGATGAGACCATCTCCTCGAGTTACAGCCGCACATAAAATTCCGTTCTCATAGACGAGTTCAAGAGCAAGGCCGTCGAGCTTTGGTTCGCAAAAGTACTCGATATCGTTTGCGATTGAGAGTTGGGATTTAATTCGTTCGTCAAAGGCGACAATCTCGTCGAGGGAATAGGTATTTTGAAGGCTGAGCATGGGTTCGAGTGTGAGCGTTTTACAAATTGCTTTGCGGGTGTTCCGCCGACCCGACGAGTGGGAGAATCTGGAGCTAGTAGCTCGGGGTGATCGATCTCCAACTGCTGAAGTTCACGAAAAAGCTTATCGTACTCATAATCAGATATGATTGGTCGATCTAGAACGTAATAGGCATAATCGTGATGTTCGATCTGGTTACGAAGAGAAAGAATTCTTGAGGCGACATTTTGTTTGAGAGAGTTCATCAATGGAAAATAGAAGGAGAATTCTGAGCGGTCAAAGAGGACTCAATCGAAAGTTAACGCACTGTTTCATCTAAGGGGCTGGCACCAATTCAGACAGTGAGGTAAATTTCACTGGGAGAGGTTTGTAAAATGATTTCGAGGGAAATCATCGAGTCTGCTGCTCGATTAGCTCGATTGAAATTGACAGAAGCAGAAGTGGTTCATTTCAGCGGTCAGCTTGCGGCAGTGATGGAAGCTTTCGCTAAGATCAGTAAGATCAATACGGATGGCATTGAGCCCTTGGTAACGCCAACGGATTTGTCCCAGCGTTTGAGGGACGACCGAGTTGAGCCATGGTCCAGTGTAGATCAGGCCTTGGCCCAGTCCCCTGAACGAAGTGGAAATCTCTTTAAGGTGCCGCCAGTAATATGAGGAAGAATGGATTTATTTGAGAATGACGCAACTGGGATAGCTGCTCTTGTGAGATCCAAGAGCGTGAGTGCAGTTGAAGTTGCTACGACCTATCTCGCTCGAGCCGAAAGGCTGAATGGTCTGCTCGGAGCCTTTATTCTGTTAAATCAGGAAGTCATAAACCAAGCCCGAAAAATAGATGACAAGATAAGCAAAGGAATAGACGTTGGACCTCTGGCTGGAGTTCCCGTTGCCGTTAAGGACTTGTTGTGTACAAAAGATATTCGAACCACGGCGGCATCAAAGATCCTTGAGAACTTTGTTCCTCCTTACTCTGCCACAGTTGTCGAGCGCCTGGAAGCCAAGGGTGCGGTCTTGTTAGGTAAGACGAATCTGGATGAATTTGCAATGGGCTCAAGCAACGAAACCTCTGCCTTTGGGGTTTGCCGAAATCCTTGGAACAGAGAATATGTTCCCGGTGGTTCAAGCGGCGGCTCCGCTGTTGCGGTGGCCTCTCGCATGTGCCCTCTCGCAATAGGGACCGATACGGGAGGGTCCATTCGTCAGCCGGCTAGTTACTGCGGAGTTGTGGGGCTCAAGCCAACCTATGGCCGAGTGAGTCGCTATGGCATCATTGCCTATGCTTCGAGCTTGGATCAAGCGGGCCCAATGACGCTCACTGTTCGGGATGCCGCCCTTGCTTTGGAAGTGATTGGAGGACCGGATTTAAGGGATTCAACTTGTTCCCAAATTGAGGTGCCACGCTTTAGTGAAAACATATCCCCCAAAATGAGGGGCCTTAAAATAGGAATTCCACGCCAATTTTTCCAATCAGGATTAAATGGAGAAATCGAGCGCGTTGTTAGAAATGCAGAGGATCTCTTGAAAGAGGCCGGTGCAGAATTGATGGAAGTCGATTTGCCACTGACGGATGTGGCCGTTGCGACCTATTACCTTCTTGCTACGAGCGAAGCATCAAGCAATCTTTCTCGGTACGATGGAGTGAGATACGGCCTTCGAGCCGATTTTACAAAATCTCCAGCGAAAACCCTTGAAGAGTTTTACGCTAGGACGAGGAGCGAAGGATTTGGCGAAGAGGTCAAAAGAAGAATTATTCTTGGAACCTATGCTCTCTCGAGTGGATATTACGATGCCTACTTTAAGAAGGCGGGACAGGTGCGACGTCTGATACGTGATGAGTTTTTAAATGTCTTTGAGCAATGTGACGTCATTATGGGTCCAGTTACTGCTATTCTCCCCTTTAAGATTGGTGAAAAGGTGAGCGACCCTTTGGCCATGTATCTCAATGACGTTTACACAACTTCTGCAAACTTGGCCGGAATTCCCGGGCTGAGCGTTCCTGCCGGAATGACGGAACAAGGTTTTCCGGTTGGTATTCAACTTCTCGCTCCTCACTTTGAGGAACAGCGCCTTTTTAACGTGGCCACTGCAATAGAAGCAGCCGCCGGAATGAAGGGGAGACTTCCTGATGTCATCAGGTGATTGGGAAGCCGTCATTGGTTTGGAAATTCATGCTCAACTTTTGACAAGGAGCAAGATTTTTTCTCCGGATTCCGCCTCTTTCGGGGGGGGAGACAACCAACATGTTCATCCCGTGTCTTTGGGTATGCCAGGGACTTTGCCGGTTTTGAATGAAAAGGCGGTAGAGCTATCAGTTCTCATCGGTTTGGCTTTGAATTGCAGGATCAACAAGCAGTCTGTATTTGCTCGTAAAAATTATTTTTATCCTGATTTACCTAAGGGATATCAGATATCTCAGTTTGATGTGCCTCTCTGTGAAAACGGGTATATTGATTTCTTTGTTGATGGCGAACCTATGCGCGTAGAAATAACGCGCGCTCACATGGAGGAAGACGCGGGAAAGTCCACTCATCATGGCGATGGGACTCTTCTCAACTATAATCGAGCAGGTGTACCGCTCCTTGAAATTGTTTCGGCACCAGTCATTCGGTCACCAGCGGTTGCGGCCGAATATGTAAGAGCAATTCGCAGGACCTTAAGATATTTGGAAGCATGCGATGGAAACCTCGAGGAGGGATCTCTTCGCTGCGATTGCAACGTAAGTATTCGTCAGAAGAACAATCCCCAATTAGGCACGAGAGTTGAAATTAAAAATATCAATTCCTTTCGTTTTATTGAGAAGGCTATTGAATACGAAATTCAGCGACAGATCGATCTCGTAGAAACTGGTCAACGGGTCGTACAAGAGACCAGACTTTTTGACTCGGTCAAAAATCGCACGTATGCCATGAGATCAAAAGAAGATGCTCACGATTATCGATATTTTCCTGATCCGGACCTACTGCCTTTAGAGATTTCTTCTTCTTGGATTGAAAAGCTTCGGCTAGGCCTTCCGGAATTGCCATTTCAAAGAGTTCGTCGTCTTCAGATTGATTTTGGTTTGTCCCATATCGATGCCTCTCACTTGGCAGATGAAAGAGAACTGGGGGATTATTTTGAAGAGGCCGTGAAAGTCTGCTCTAACCCAAAATCGACCTGCAATTGGATTATGGTTGAGCTGTTGAGAGAGTTAAATTTAGGCAAGATTGAGATCAAGAACTCGCCGGTATCCCCCAAGAATTTGGGTTCACTCATTCAATTTATTGATCAAGGAACGATCTCAGGTAAGATTGGCAAGCTGGTGTTTGCGGAGATGTGGTCGTCAGGCCGCAGGCCCGACCAGGTAATTGAAGAGAAGGGTTTCGTTCAGGTTTCAGACAACTCTACTTTGGAAAAGATCATTGACGAAATTCTGGCGAAGAACTCCGGCCAGGTAGAACAGTATCGGAGCGGAAAGGAAAAAGTCTTTGGCTTTTTTGTGGGTCAAGTGATGAGAGAAACCAAGGGGCAAGCCAATCCTGATTTGGTGAATAGCCTTCTGCTTAAGAAATTGAGACCACCTTTATGAAAATAGCTTTTTTGGATTTGGGTTCAAATACTTTTCTTTTGTTGGTTGTTGAAATTGAAAAAGGCAAAATCGTGAAGGTCCTTCACGATGAATATCGTGTCACGCGGTTAGGTCAGAACATGGATCAAGCGCGCATTTTTTCACCTGAGGCACTGAAGAGGGCCGATGATTGCCTCAGGGAATATGCCGCGAAGATTGCTGAATTTAGTCCAGATGTGGTGAAAGCTGTGGCGACAAGCGCAGCTCGAGAGGCCAATAACAAGGAAGACCTGATCGCTGTTGGAGCCAAGTATGGAATTCCGATCCAAATCATATCGGGGATAGAGGAAGCAAAGCTTTCATTTTTTGGAGGAACGGGAGATTTCCTTCAAAAGGGGAATTGTCGAGTCATCGACGTAGGGGGTGGTTCAACGGAGTTTATTTTGGGAAGCAAAGGCGGAATTCAAGCAAGCCGATCTCTCGACATGGGCTGTGTTCGATTGACCGAAAGATTTATTTCTGGACATCCGGTTTTTGGTCAAGAATTGAGAACATTGCGTACATTTGTGCAGAGTCAGCTGGAACATCTGCCTCACGATATTTGCACTGATTCGGGACCCGTGATAGCTGTTTCTGGAACGCCGACGACTCTCGCGTCCGTAATTCTGGGAGAAAAAGAGTTCAGTGCGAAAAGTATCCATGGGTTTAGATTAAAGTTGGCAACAATGGAGCAGTGGTGTGAGAGAATAATGGGAATGACTCTAACGGAGATCTCTTCACTTCCAGGCATGGAACCACAGCGGGCCGATGTTATTTTGGCTGGGTTATTGATACTGATTGAATCATCAAAGATTCTAGAGGTCGAGGAACTCATTGTGTCGGCAAGGGGCGTCAGATACGGAGCTGCTTTGGAGGTTGCAAAATGAATTTGTGGTTTAACGGCATTCTTTTGATCTTTCTCACGATCTCTCCGCTCTTGGCTTTTGGTGGGGGCGTGAAGTTTGACCGACGAATGATCCAACTAGGAAGTGTCAAAATGGTGGTTGAGGTGGCGGATACGGATGAACGAAGGTCCGAGGGTCTCATGCATCGAAGGTCTTTGGCAAAAAATGAGGGCATGTTGTTCCTTTTTAGCAAGGAACAAGTCCTTTCGTTTTGGATGAAAAACACATTTATTCCCCTCTCAATAGCTTTTTTTGACAAGAACAAGACTCTGACCGAAATTGTTGACATGGAGCCGGCGAAATCGGTGTTGGAGCGCGAAATCCCGCAATACAGAAGCAGCAGGCCAGCTCTTTATGCATTGGAGGCAAACAGAGGATGGTTCAAAGAAAATAAGTTGTCTGTTGGAGCAACATGGAAATGGACAGATGAGAGCGAATCCAAAAGTCAGACAAAGGTCCGGTCTGAATGATCGGGTGACAAAGGGCGGGCCAGCAAGAATTATTATTTTCCCTCCCAGTCTAAATATGATCTAATGTTTACAGTATTTTAGCTATTTGTCGTCAAATTGAGGTTAGGCAGCAATGAATAAACTCGTATACGTCTTTTTACCGATTATTTTTTCTTTTGGCATATGGTCTTGCACTTCCGGAAGTGTTGAAAAGGATAAAGCGGCCGAATCCTCAGCTGAATCGGATGCTGTGGTGGGTGAGGGCGGGGGAGATTCCGAAGGTTTAATAGAAGGGGAAACTGCAGAAGATGAGGGTCTCTCTGCTGAGAGTGGCTCAGTAGGAGCCGAGGCAGCCAAGGGGAAATCTGAATTTTCGGATTCAACGGACGTGGGTGAGAAATTAGCTGATGATGAGGGGATGGCCGATGATGGGTTTTCTGAAGATGGAATAGCCAAAGAAACTGGCGGATCTTCAGATACTGCGATGAGCACGAGTCCAGAACCCGGATCGAGCGAAGAAATCAACCCAACTCCTGAGCCAGGAATGATTTCTGAAACTGGGGACACTGGAGCGACCACTGGAGCAGCAATTGACGAAGGGAGTACGCCAAGCATTTCTTCGAGTTCTTATGTTGAAAGTGCGGGAGAGTCACCTGCCCTTAGGCCAGTTGTTTCCTTAAAAAAGATTGCAAGCACCCCTTATAAGAAGAATGGAATTCTTGTAAATGCGGTCTACTTGGCGAGACCGGGGGACACGCTTGCAGGAATCAGTAAGAAAATTTATGGATCAAATAGGAAATCAGATCTTTTAAAGGTTAATCCAAATCTCAAGCGAAAAGTAAAGACTGGGGATAAAGTTTATTACAATTCACCACGTCGCTCTGCCGATGAATCGCAGCTTCTTGTTTACTATGAAGACAATGGTGTTTCCCCTAGTATGTACACAGCCCAGGAAGGGGATAATCTGAAAACTGTTTCCAAGAAATTACTGGGTCACGCTGATAGCTGGAAAGAGATTTGGTCAACAAATCCAGATGTTGAGTCAAAGGGTGACCTGGCCGCAGGGACTCAACTTCGCTATTGGGGTGCTGATGTAGCAGTAGAGGCACCTATTCCACAGCAGGCAGAAAGTGGAGAAACAGGCGCTCAGCCGCCAAATGGAGGGTCTGCTTTAGGTGGCACTGAAGGAGGAGTTCCTCCACCCCCACCATCTGATTTGGGAAATCCCCCTGATATGGCCGCAAACAATCCGCAGAATCCACCGGGGGATTTTGAGCCTGGGACACCTCCGCCGGGTGGCGCAGCGGGCGTGGGAGGGATTGAGCCTCCTCCGCCTCCTCCGCCACCTCCGCCTCCACCAGCGCCAGGTGAGGAAGGACCGCAGGCAAATGCTGGAGGAGGGGGTGGACTCAATGACCTAATGAATGGGGATCCAGATCAAACGATGGCTCTCGGTGTTGGTGCTCTCTTATTGTTTGCTTCTGTAGCTCTGTTTGTAATGGTCCGAAAAAAGAAGAGACGTCAGTCTCTCGACTTTAATACATCTACCCAAACGCAAATTGAGTGAGCGAAGCCCGTCTAGGCAACGCGCCTAAAGATGTTGTCTAAGACGTCTCTGCGAGTTTCACGTTTGCTCTCGACAAAGTACATAAGATCGTCAACGATCTGTATGTCACGGTTGTTTGTAGGGTGAAATCGTACCCCGAATCCCAAAGTATTTTTCCACACAACGGTCGCTGTGATATTGCGCCTTCTGCCACTGACAACAAAAGTGAGATTTACCTTATCTTCGGCTCCAAGTCCCAGAACTCCAGTTTCTAGAAATGCCCCAGTCAAACTGATATTTCGCAGCTTACCCTTATCCGATTGCCGGGCATAACTTCGTCGGAACTCCACATCCATGACTAACGGAAGCCGAGGAGCGGGCAAATCAGAATTGTAAGTATCCATGTCCAGAACCCCCCTCGGTATAAGTATCGGTAAGGGTCCAAAAAAATTAAGGGAAACCAGAAGGTTTTCTAAGAACTGACCAAACTATTGACAAAAAAATAATGAAAATGCGGTCCGAATTGACAGGTAGCAAAGTGATACACCGACTTGAATTGAGTCATACGGGTTCTGATACCCTAAAATCCCACCTAGTGGCGACCCTAAAAAATAGTGCTGATTAGGTTTGTAACATGTTGAATGCCTTTGGCAAGCTTATTGGTAGCACCTATACATCCAACGAGTTCACGGGCATCAGTTTTTACCTCAATAAAATTTCTCAAACAGAATCTCTTTTCGTTGTTTGTACCAGAGAGGCTTGAAACTTTTAACTTCAAATAATCGTGATCACCCGCAGAAATTTCTTTGGTTTCCCGGGCTCCTAGGTTATTTGAAAACTCCACTTTCCCTCCATTTTTTACTTTATAGACAACGAAAAACGTCGTTCTCTCGCCATACACAACTCTAATACGGATAGTTGACCTTTCAATTTGGTTGGGTTTGCGATTTGTCCTTTCGACCGTTGAAGGATTAGCAAAAGCGATGTGCACAGGAATCAGCAAATATAGGAACATCAACTTTAAATCGCTCATTTCGCACCTGTTGCAGGGACAGTTTGTGATGGCTGAGCGGAAGGACTCTTAGGTTCGTTCGGGCCATCTAATCGTTTTTCCGAGTCGCAATAAACAGTTGTAAGATGTTTTGGCGGACACCCCATTTGGGCTCGCACCTTTGGGTTAACTAAGAGGATCTTATTTATTCTGTCTCCACCTGGAGGATGTACGTCAAGATATTTGAGATTTTTTTCGTCTTCTTCTGGCTCGATCCTACAAATCAACCGCTTCGCATTCGAATAACCAATGAGGTATTGTGCGGGAGTAAGCTTGTGGTTTTCTTCCATATAAGTCGGTAAGACCTCAGCTGCCATCCAATCGCAAAAGCTTTCTCCAATTTGGTCATTTTCACAAAAGGAAACCTCCTTGGGCTTTTGTGGTGTTGGAGGTCCTTCGCCGGCAAATGGACCAATCATATTTTGGCTGTCTCCCAGTGAATTTGCCTTGCTACTGGCTGGTTGCCCCATCGCCCCACCCTTATTTGAGGCACCTTCATCTTTGGCAGAACTGAAATTGAGAGCACCGATTGACCTTTTATCGCGGAGGCACTCGATAACATTCTTGATGGGATATTCGTTCTCCATTTTCTTTAAGTCTTGTGAAGTGGAGTATTTAAATCCAAAGTCAGCAGGACCTAGAGCGATAACACACGGATCAATGCTGTGGCTCAATTCGTGAGCAATAGTAGCAGCAATCTCGAATTCACTGGTGGACTGCAGTAGGTAGCCAGAGCAGACCTTAAATGAATTTTGGATAGGATTGTAGTAAGCATTTGGAACAAGAAGAGAAGAAACAATCTCGCCTTTGCTCGATCCAACTCCCCCAAACCCTTCACAGGTGGTTCCTTCAAAAGAAATAGAACTCACCTTGCTTGTCATCAAACTCTTTTGTTCATCGGGAATGGACATCTGGTTCAGACGAGCAATTATGAGGTCCTTTATTTTCGGAAATACTTTTTCTTTGATTTTTTTAGTCGTTTCAGGATTGCCGAGGTCCTTTTGAGCTTGGTCGTTCAGTTCCTCAACAATTCTTTGAAAAGAATTATTTCCTATGATGTAGTCTATTTCTCTTAGGTTTCCAGCTCGCTCCAAACCAGTGTTTGGCAATAACGGACGCAATGAATATTTCTGAGCAATCGTCGTTAATCCTTCAATGAGGTTTATTTTACAAGCCACAATATCTTCTTTCAAAGCCGAAGAGCATTGAGGAGAATTTTTTAACCCAAGACCTGCCACAGCGACGGTCTTGAAATATGAATTATTGGGATCACTAATAAGTTTCTCAAAACGGCCGTGAAGAAAAGCTAAGGACTTCTCTCTATACGAGGACATTAATTTGGAGACTTCCACCTCACTTTTAATTTCTCCGGTTCCATCTTTGTAAGAGCCTGGAGCACAGGCAAAGCGAGCTAGGTCATCGCAAAGTGGAGACACATCCCCTAAAGTGGTGACAGAAAGCAAGAAAATTGCAGACACCAACACACTCGTCCACAAGTAAAATTTAAAATTGCCCCTCCCACCCATTTTCCCTCCCATTGACCGTATCTATTATGAAAGCTTTGTTCATCCAATGGAAGACCAGTAATACCCGACCCAACAGGGTTTCGATTGACCTCCTTTGAGTCCTATGACAGAGGCTCTGGCGCAGCCATAATTAATGCCAGCCGTGAGTAAGGGTTTTCGTTGGCCTGATAGTGATAACAAAATTTGATAATATAATTAATGAACAAGTGCGTTTTGATTGTAGGGTCTTTTCGCTAGCCAC
Organism: Bdellovibrionales bacterium; assembly: GCA_016714165.1. Taxonomy (NCBI): domain Bacteria; kingdom Pseudomonadati; phylum Bdellovibrionota; class Bdellovibrionia; order Bdellovibrionales; species Bdellovibrionales bacterium. Next base: position 2,412,382 of record JADJNU010000001.1, on the reverse strand, counting down.
TCAGGCTATTTTATTTCTCGGATAATAATTCAAACAAAAATGAAGTGAAATCACTCTAAGAATACGAAGTTTATCAAGCGACCTAGGAAGAGATGTCATCTCGCTTTTTTATTATGAAAGGGACCGCCTAGAGGTAGGTGGGAAGTGTGAGTAAGTAATGTCAGAGGAAAAAGAGCCTACAGCTCCAATTGGAGTGGTCGAGTCGGAGCCAAAAGCAGAAAGTCGTGCGGAGGATAATCGGTTAGAAGAAAATCGCGGGGATAGAGATCGCGATAGACACCACAAGAAGAGGGATTTTCGACCCAACAATCTTCATAAAAAGGGCCGACCCTCTCACCAGCAGCAGAAGCGCCATCAATATGGGGGAGCTCCAAACAACGGCAAACGTCAAATGCCGATGCGTGAGGAAGACGAAATTGAAGTGATAGACGAGAACGTCGATTTATCAGATATCAATTTGAGCGAAGATGAGCGGGGTGATCTCAGCTCAAAAAATCTTAAGTCAAAAGATATACGTGATCTTACCGCCTTGGCAATAAAGCTCAAGATTGAAAACGCGGCAGGAATGCGTCGGCAAGATATGGTTTTTTGGATCTTGAAGAGAGCGGCTCAGCTTGGAGATATTTACGGTGATGGAGTTTTGGAGATATTGCCTGATGGCTATGGTTTTTTGCGCTCTCCCGATTATAATTATCTTCCAGGACCTGATGATATCTACGTCAGTCCTTCTCAGATCCGCCGTTTTGGATTGCGCACGGGCGATACAATAACTGGTACGGTACGTCCGCCCAAAGACGGAGAGAGATATTTTGCCCTTTTGAAGGTTGATGCTCTGAATTTTGAGCCACCAGAAAAGGCGAAGAATAAGATCTTATTTGATAATTTAACGCCGCTCTATCCACAAGAGCGCCTGTTATTAGAACACCAGCCCAACGAATATACCACCCGGGTGGTCGATTTGATGGCGCCCTTGGGAAAGGGTCAAAGGGCTTTGATTGTTGCTCCCCCGCGGACGGGAAAAACAGTTTTGCTTCAAAACATTGCGAACGCGATTTCCAGCAATCACCCTGAGGTGAAGCTTATCGTGTTACTGATCGATGAGCGACCTGAAGAAGTGACTGATATGTCACGTACGGTAAAGGGGGAGGTTGTAAGTTCAACCTTTGATGAACCACCAACAAGACACGTACAAGTCGCTGAGATGGTTATCGAAAAGGCGAAGCGTCTTGTTGAACACAAACATGATGTGGTCATTTTATTAGATTCAATTACGCGCCTTGCTCGTGCCTACAATACGGTGGTGCCGCCTTCTGGAAAAATCTTATCTGGAGGAGTGGACTCTAATGCGTTGCACAAGCCGAAGCGATTTTTCGGCGCCGCTCGTAATATTGAAGAAGGGGGAAGTCTAACGATTATAGCTACCGCCCTGATCGATACGGGATCACGAATGGACGAAGTCATTTTTGAAGAGTTTAAAGGGACCGGCAATTCTGAAATTCACTTAGACAGAAAACTCATGGAAAAGAGAATCTTTCCGTGTATGGACATTAATAAGTCGGGAACTCGTAAAGAGGATCTTCTCATTGAAAAGGGTGAGCTGAACAGATTGTGGATATTACGCAAGGTATTGGCCCCTATGAATGTTGTGGATAGCATGGAGTTTTTGTTGGATAAGTTGAAGGATTGCAAGGGAAATAAGGACTTTTTGTCAGGGATGAGTGGCTGATAAGTATTTGAAAACAAAAGAAAAAGAATTATTGATTGGGATTGCGTAAGATAGCCACCAAGAAATAATGCGCAATGTAAAATATGTGGACAACTCTGTGGATGTCCCATTCAGGCAACATGATAGTCGAGATGATAATTTTTACAGAGAACTATCTTGATAACATGCCTAAAAAATATAAGTAAAGATAAACATCCAGAAAAGAATGGATTAGGAAGCGGAGCGAAAAATGTTTTCAAAGCTCGAAGAGGTAGAAAGTCGTTTCGAGCGAATTCAACAAGAATTACAGGAACCCGGAATTGCAAATGATCAGGACAAGTACAGGAGCTTAATGAAGGAATTATCCAGCCTTCAGGATGTGGTTCGTGCTTTTCGGGAATACAAAAGAACCCTAGCTGAAATTGCTGGCAACAAAGAAATATTAGAACACGACAGGGACGAAGATCTCAGAGATCTCGCAAAAGAGGAACTGGCGCACTTGGTCCAAGTCCAAGATCAATTGCAGAGGGATCTACAGGTTCTGTTATTGCCGAAGGATCCTGCTGACGAGAAAGACGTTATATTAGAGATTCGTGCAGGAGCAGGTGGCGACGAAGCGAGTCTATTTGCCGCTGAATTATTTGCTGCCTATTCTCATTACTCGAGCAAGAGAGGCTGGAAGGTTAATTTAATTAGCGCATCGCCCGGTAACTTGGGTGGGTACAGAGAGATTATCGCTTCCATCACTGGCGATCGCGTTTACTCAAATTTAAAGTTCGAGAGCGGCGTTCATCGAGTTCAGAGAGTTCCAAAGACCGAGTCTCAAGGAAGAATTCACACGTCGACCGTTACAGTAGCCATTTTGCCAGAGGCAGACGAAGTGAGCGTAAAGATCGACCCCAATGACTTGCGCATAGACGTGTTTCGTTCGAGTGGACACGGGGGCCAATCTGTTAATACGACGGAGTCAGCTGTTCGAGTGACCCATATTCCGAGCGGCTTGGTGGTGAGTTGTCAGGACGGCAAGTCGCAACTTTCAAACAAGGAACAGGCGCTCAAGGTTTTGTATTCTCGTCTGTTGGCCTTGGAGGAGGAAAAGGCAAGAAAAGAAGCGTCCACAGCCAGATTGGCTCAAATGGGAACTGGAGATCGAAGCGAAAGAATTAGAACTTACAATTTTCCACAGTCGCGAATAACAGACCATCGAGTCGGATTAACTATCCATCAATTGAATGAGGTATTGGCGGGAGACATGGAGCCAATCATAGATCCGCTCAAGGCTCATTTTCAGGCTGAACTGCTGAAACATCAGGGTATAAAATAGGAACGACAGCTGCAAATGACAATTGATGGAATAATCAGGCTTGGTTCTCAGAAATTAAAAGATGCTTTCATAGAAAACGCGCGGTTGGAAGCAGAGTGGTTTCTGGCTGAAAAGTTAAAGTGGCGCAGAGAAGATCTCATCATCAAAGGGTCTTTGGGCATTACAGAGGATCAGGAAAGTCAGTTTTTTGCTTGGATAGAGAGAAGAGTCGCTGGAGAGCCATTTGCCTATATTGTTGGTTACCGAGACTTCTATCGATCCCGCTTCTTTGTTGGTCCAGGTGTTTTAATTCCACGTCCCGAGACTGAAATGCTTGTTGAATTTGGTGAAAAGTGGCTGATGTCGCTTGAACCCAAAAGAGAAGCTGGCTTCAAGTTCATCGACCTTGGCTGCGGAACAGGCTGTATCGGACTGTCATTGCTCAGAGCATGTGGCGGGAATTTATTAGCGATCGATAGCTCTGCTCAAGCCTTAACTTATGCTGTTAAAAATGCTCAAACTTTGGGCCTTTTGGATCAAACAACTTTTATTGAGTCCAGAGTGCAGGAATTCGAGAAAAAAATGGGTTCTGCCTTGGTGGACTGGAACAACGTCGATTTGGTCATGGCAAATCCTCCCTACATTGGGCTTGAGGACCCAGAAATGAGTCCGCAAGTGAAGAAATTTGAACCTCATTTGGCCCTGTATGGAGGCGAAACTGGATTGGAGCAATTTTCGGAATGGGTTCCAATTATAGCGAGGAGACTAGCTAAAGGTGGGGCTTTGGTCCTTGAACATGGGGCAAAACAGTCGGAGCAAGTTGTCAAAATTATTATGCAGAAAGACGAATTTGAATGCGTTGAATCCTATCATGACCTGGCGGGATGGGATAGAATGGTAGTCGCGATAAGGAAGTAGATGTCTAAGGGAGAAGGTTTTACGAATGGATAAAATGGTCGTAGCAAAGAGCGGTCCTCTCGCTGGTACCGTAACGACAAGCGGATCTAAAAATTCGGCATTGCCCATCCTCTTTTCTTCGCTCTTGGCAGAGGGTGAGCATTTTTTTGAAAATGTGCCTAGGCTTGTGGATATCGAATCGACGGCAATGCTTTTGAATTCTCTAGGAGCGCGTTTTAGTCGCGAGGGAACTTCCGTCAAAATTCAAACTCATCGGGCAGATAGTTTTGAAGCTCACTACGATATTGTTCGTAAGATGCGTGCAAGTATTTTGTGCTTAGGACCACTTCTTGCTCGCTACGGGCATGCTGTAGTAAGTCTGCCGGGCGGTTGTGCAATTGGCTCTCGACCCATTAATCTTCATTTGGATGGTTTGAGGGAATTGGGCGCTGATTTGAAGATAGAGAAGGGTTATGTCATTGGGGAATGTTCCAGGTTGAAGGGAGCGCGGATCTTGTTTGATTCTCCAACAGTGGGGGGTACTGAAAATCTCATGATGGCCGCCGTTCTAGCTGAAGGGACCACGCTTATTGAAAATGCCGCGAAGGAACCAGAGATTATCGATCTCGCCACTTATCTGAATGCGATGGGAGCTCGGGTTACGGGTGCGGGCACAAGTATCATAAAAATAGAAGGAGTGACTTCATTGAAGCCGGCCACTCATCGAATTATCCCTGATCGAATTGAAGCAGGGACTTTGCTGATTGCAGGGGCGATAACGGGCGGAGAGGTAACTGTTACGGACTGTGTGGTTGATCATCTTGAAGCTCTCTTGTTGAAGATGGAAGAGAGTGGATTGAAGATATCTCGAGGAAAAAATGAAATAACTGTCCATCGAAATAATGGATTTCATGGAGTCGATATCACAACGGCACCTTTTCCGGCTTTTGCAACAGATTTGCAGGCCCAGTTCATGGCTTTGATGACTCAGGCGGAGGGAACCAGCCTCATATCTGAAACGGTGTTTGAGAATAGATTTATGCATGTTCAGGAGTTGGTGCGACTTGGTGCTGATATAACACCAAAGTCTCGAGTGGCGGTCGTGCGGGGAACTCCCGGGCGCCTCGAGGGAGCGCCGGTGATGGCGACTGATTTGCGCGCGAGCGCGAGTCTGGTGCTCGTTGGTCTGGTCGCCAGTGGAGTGACAAAAATCAGTCGCATCTACCACTTGGATCGTGGGTATGAAAGACTCGAAGAGAAGTTGTCGAGCTTGGGTGCCATTATAAAACGAGAAAAGTAGAAATGGGTTTTCAAGAATTCACGGAAGAATCATTGAATGTCAGATCGTCCAAAAAAATGGATTATTAAAGATACCGAAGGGCGAATTCATGGGCCATTTGGCACTGAAAAGGTGCTTTATAAAATCGGCCGGGGGGAAATTTGCGGGGATGAGTCAATTGCGATATTTCCCGGTGGGAGTTGGTTTGCAATCTCTCAAGAACCTCAATTCTATGATCGCTTAATGGAGGTCTTGGAGGGTGAGGATTCTTTCTCCTCTTATGATGAAAATTATGATTCCATGACTCCCCTGGGGGGCAAGAGCGGAAGAAAATCTCATTCTTCTCCAACGAGCAGATCAGAGAATCAATCGACCACGTCCGCAGAGAGTGCGACGGAAAAGAAATCGCAAGATCCTGTTCGAGGGAGTGTAAAGAGGGAGATCGAGACAGATGATCCATCAGAAGATGACAAGAATCCCAAGTTAGAAAATGACAATTTCAGGACTCAAGAGAAATCAGAAAATAAAAAAAGAGATCGACGCAGTCATAAGCGACAAGAGGACGGTGGCAGTGTCATCGAACTTGCTGATCTCGGAAAATTGATAAAGAAAGAGAAGTTCAGACAACTCAGACTGCCAATGTTTATTGGGATCATTGTGATTATACTGGGGGTAATTTCTCAATTAGAAAAGAAAGAAAAGGGGGAACGTGTTCATTTGCTGCACTTGCATCAGGGTACTAAGCCTTTGTCCAAGGTTCAACTCGCTGAAAGGACACGTCGCGCTCAGGAGATGTATACAGCCGGAAATTACTTTAGTCTTCTGAATGCGCAAAATGAGCTTATTCAAGTCATAGAGGGAGATCTTCAAAATGCGAGTATGATAGCTCTACTTTGCATGACTTACTTTGAGCTGTGGCCATATGCTTATCAAGACTCAAGTGACTTAAAGGCCATCAGCATTGCCAATCAACGAGTGAGTGGTATTGATCCTGCGGGCCAAAACACCGCGACTTGCCAGGTTGTGGATCTTTTGGTTAGGAGTAGATATCCAGAGGCAAAGAGTTTGACGGAGGCAATTCTCGAGACTTACAGTGCCTCTGCCCAACCACCTACTCCGTTTTACTATTTAAAGGCCTACTTATTATCAGGGGGCGGGAGCTTCCAACGGCAATAGGGTATTTAAATTCAGCACAGCAGCTATCTCCCAGGTGGCTTGCTCCTTATATTTTGGAGGCCGAGTTTCAGACTAAAACAGGGAACTCCAGCGAAGCAGCAAAGATTTATCGCAAAGTGCTGAGCCAAAATCCCCATCATAAGATAGCAAAGATCGAATTGGGTTTGATTGAAATTAAGGACTTGAATCATTCAGAAAAGGGATTTGAGTTGCTAAAGGAGGCCTTGGCGACAAGTGATTTGGTCCCGAGTGCTACGTTCTCTCGGGCCTATTTTTGGTCTGGCTGAAGTGGCTTTGGCTCGCAAAGATAATTCGTTGGCCTTGGAATACGCGCAAAAATCATATTCTTATAATTCCAACAATGCCATGGCTAAAAATGTGATCGTTGTTTTGGGTGGTAAAGAGAAGTTGGCAAGCACTTCAGTGAGTAGCCAACAAATGGTTTTTCAAGGTGATCAGTTTGTGCGTGAAGGTGATTACAATGCTGCTCAGGCGCATTATAAAACGGCATTTGAGCTGGATAAGACAAACGCTTTAGCTGCCTTTAAAGCTGGACAAAGTTTGTGGCAATTGAGCTTCAGTCGTGAAGCGATTGATTGGCTTAATAAGGCCATAAAGGCAGATCAGAAACTTATCGATGCCTACGTGCTTTTAGCGGATTACTTCACTCAACGTTATGATTTTCTATCTGCGGCCAGAGTTTTGGCGCAGGCGCAACGAGTAGCACCCAGGAGTCATGAGGTTTTTCGAGGTTATGCCTTAGTGGAACTGAGACGCGGAAATGCCAAGGGAGCAATTGGCTATGCAAATAAAGCTCTCTCTCTTTACGAGACCGATGTGGAAACCAACATTTTATTGGCCCAAGCCTATTTTGCTGATAACGATCCAAATCAAGCCTATAAATATGCATCCAAGTCCATAGAATTAGATATCAATAGTCGGCAGGGGCAAATTGAATATGCTCGAGCGCTTGCTGGAATCAAGGGCATTGAGATGGGATTAGATTATCTTCTTAAGCTCGTCAACAGCTACCCACTTGTAACGGAATACCGAATGGCTTTAGGTGAGATGCTTCTGGGCGACGAGAGATTTCCTGAAGCGATAGAGATATTTCGACAGGTAACTGAAATTGAGGAAAAACCAAAAAAGGCTTTCTTGCTCTTAGGAAAAGCTCAGCGACTGCATGGTCAGAATCAGGCGGCTTTAGAGTCTCTCCTGAAATCAGCCGTTCTAGATCCGGCTGACACGGAACCTCTCTTTGAGGCCGGGCTGCTTTACTTGGAGATTGGCAAGCCGACGGAGGCAAAAACACAATTTCAAAGGGTTTTGCGAATCAACGCGAGTCATCCGAGCGCTCATTATCATTTGGGAAGAGCAGCAATTCAATTGAGTGATCCAAAAGAGGCCTTGGCTCAAGCTGAAGAGGAGAAAAAGATTAATCCAAATCTTGCGGACGCCTACATTCTGGCTGCTGACGCTCACTACCGAATGAATCAACATAGTCTTTGCGCACGCGAGTACACGACTGCCATCAAACTGCGTCCTCAGGGGGCAGAAGCCTATGTGAAACTGGCCCGGTGTTATCGACTGATGGGCAGTTTTGATATGGCCGAAAGCATGTTAAAGGCGGCCTCAAAATTTGATTCTGCATTGCCTGATATCTATCGAGAACTGGGTGAAGTTTATCTTGGAAAAGGAAATTTGGTTCTTGCGGCTGAGACTTTTAACCAATACTTCCAGCTCAGCCCGGGCGCACAGGATCGCGTGCTGATCGAAAAGCGGATCGAAGATGCGGCGCGAGGAGCGAATCGTTAGAGAAGACAAATTATTGCTAAATAGGAGGGGTCTATGGCTCAGCTGGTAGAGGCATTTCAGGATAAATTCAAGAAGACATCAAGTAGTTTTGGATTGGGGTTGGTTCGCCTCATATCTGGCACAATTCTGGGGCTGGCATTTGCGTTGATAGGCGACGAAGCCATAAAATATGGCATTTTTGCCTTTCTCTTTGTCGTGGTATCAATTACGGCCGCATTTCTCAAGTTATCCAGATCTTGGCGGCTATCGAGCGTTTTGGTTTTTGATCTTATTTGCGTCCTTCTTGGGATGCTCCTCAGGCTTTACATTTTGGTAGCTCCCGGGCAGTAGATGAAATCAAACAGAGGGTTCCTCCCAAAAATACACTTTTAGTAAGTTGATAGTCCTGTCTGCTCTATTCACAGGTCATGCGGCGGAGAATCCAGATTTCCTTTCCGCCAGCATCAAAGCCATTCGCGGCATGTACCAAATGACCATCTTTTGTTTTAATTACTGGTTGACTGTAGGAGCTTCGCCCGGCCGTGTGTTGGTACGGAACTGTGAAATCGCTCCAGGTCATTCCGCTATCCTTGCTGATCCGAATACTGGCTCGAGAAAATCCATCGTCCGCATGGGCATTCGACATAGAAAAGACAATATTGTCGCTATAGAAATATGGGATCTTGGGATAGGTATCGCCCGAGGACGCCAGTTGATAATCATCTACCGTTACCCAAGTGTTGCCCTTGTCAGTTGACCTTCTCAAGACAGAATGGTTCTTTCCCGCACTATCCATTGCTGCCAGTGCTAGTATTAGCTCGTCTTTGGAATTTGCCGACAATCCATAGCAAACTGTATCCTTGCCCGTGACATGCTCATATGGTATTTGGCTGGTCCAAGTGGATCCGTTATCGTCTGAAATTCTCAGTACTGTCTGGAAGACATCGCTTGCATTTTGCCCATATCCGCACATAATCAAACGGCCATCGGAAAGCTTCACAAGATTGTTATAGAAGTGTTGCTTGCCAGCTGCATTTTGAAAGTTGTCTGTGGTGTTGAACGTAGAGCCACCGTCGGTGCTCTGATGCACATGACCTTTATATCCTGTTTCTGCATGGCAGCCGCCAAAGTAAAGATTATTGCCGTCTTTCAACATAGAATTGAACCAGGTGTAGCCCACAACCTGAAGACTAGTCACCTGAGTCCATGCAACTCCAAATGAGAGCGGACTGGTCTCAACATAAGCAATATTCCCATCGTTTCTTTGTCGATAAATAAGATTGTCATATAGCCCAAGTGGAAAGCCGGTTCCAGTTTCGATGGCCACTTTGGACCACGACAGCCCCTGATCCTCTGATTTTTCTACAATCATATTCCAAGCATTAGAGTCATCTTTGGCGAGACCAGACGCATAGAGATGGCCATTACTGTCTTCAAAAAGCCGCAGAGGATAGGAAGCTTTGCCAGCCGAAAGTTGCCACTCGTCCGTCGTTTGCCAGCTGCTGTTGAGTTGGCAGCTTGGAATTACTTCATCGCTCCCGCTGCCCTCAATATTTCCGGAAATCTGGTTGTCGCACCCAAGAAGGGCCAAACCAAGAGAAAGGACCTGGAGCGCAAACAGCATACGTGCAACCATAACTACCTATCGGCAATTATGAGCCTGGACTGAAATTCAACGCCTCAGCCTGATATGGCTCTTGAATTGACCAAATTGATTCAAATTCCAGTCTGGTTATAAATTATTATCATCAAAACGTATCGAATCAGGATAAAAATCCGAAAACTACGATTCGAAGCTCTCTTCCTGTTCTCTAGAATTTGCCAGGCTCACTATACCAAGGGGAGGGGTTTCGATGACTGTCTCCTTTCAATTCTAATATCAAAAACATGCTTTTCATCCGATCCCTGTAGCGTGCCCCGTCGGCCTTTCTTATGGATTTGGGACCAATCATATTATCTAGGATTTCTTCGAACGCCGAATTTGTTGTCAAAAATATCTTACCCCCATGATCAAAAACATGAATTACAACTCTTAGAAAAGCATCAGCACCGATGCCGTAACCAGAATTAAAATCGTCAAATATAAACACGTCATATTTTTTCAATTCCTGAGCCTTGATGTCGTGGTGGTTAGAAGAAGAAAGAAAACGAGGCCTTTTCCCCAACATTAGAAATTGCTTTGCAAGTGCAATAGACATATGGGATTTCCCCAACCCAACCCCACCAAAAATGACCAATCCCGCACCGCTTCCTCCGTCAACCGCAATCAACTGGCGAGCCGCATCTAAGAGCTTTTGTTGACTCTCATTTTTAGGGAGGTAATTGCCCAGCTGCGAACTCTGATTTTCCATTGGAGTCATGGGGTTTTCACTCAAAAACACCAAATCAGAAAGGAAGTTGATCAGTGACTGAGCATCCAATCTTGTTGTATCTATCTGGTGGTCATTTTCAGCGATTTCTAAATTGTCCAATTCCGGATACGTCTTGAGAAACTGCAGAAGTCGATCTTCATTGACTAAATTTGTTGGCAATTTCAATCGCTGGAGTTCATCTGTTCTTGAGAGAAGGCCACCGCATCCCTCAAGCCTCAAAATCAGTCTCGATAGAACCTCCTTGGCTTGGGATGTGACCTGGATGCCCTTGCTGGAATTCAAGTCTGCAGTCGCTGCCCGTGTCGATTGAAAAAATGAGCCTCCCAATCCAAGAGCAAGAGTCAATGCGTGTGTAAGTAATCCAATTCTATCTCGATAGATTCCAAATACCATATGTTCTCCTGTACAAATTAAAATGAGAAAATGTCCTAATTGTTGATCCCTATCGTTTGAATCTTGTTTGGATTTTTCTTCTTTCTTGTTCGCTCCGAGCTTTCGTCGCCAATTTATCTCGAATTAATGTACGAATGTTTTGAATTTTAGAAAATTTGACATTCAATTCCTCCAGGCGATCTAAAATTTCTAGAGATTCATCGTATGAACCTAGGTAAGCTAATATATGGGCCATTTCAGTCAGGCTTACAGTATTCTGAGAATCGATAGCTAAAGCCAGTTCAATCACCTGATAAGCATCTATGTACCTTTCGAGCCGCCGCAGAAGCTGACCCTTCTTGTTCAAAAAGAATATGTTACCAGGGTGACTGGTAGAAGCATCTATTGCAGTTTCAAGTGCGCTCTGAGGATCGTTCACCTGTTGGATCTGTATCAAATTCAAAAGATTGCGGTCGGTAGGTCCCTCAATCTCTATGGCCTTATGTGCGTGGCTTTCCGCCAATTCAGGTTGCCTTGCTTGTATATAAAGCAGGGCGATTTTCGTATGAGCCTGGGCATTCCATGGTTGGACATCCAAGAGTCTCTCCAGCACTGCGATGGCGCTCTTCGCTTCTCCTTGATCGGACAGCTGTCGAGCCCTTATGAGTGACCACCGCGCCTGATGTTCGTGATTTTGAAAGCGGGGTTCCCTTAGTGGTTGGCTTGAGGCGAGTGCCACTCGACAACGCCCTCTTTCTCTGGGTGGAGAGCTGTCCCAGTTCGGCTGACCATGGATATAGCCACCAGAGACCAAAAAAACGAAAATAATCAAAGAAATATTTACATGCACAAATTCACCTTTGTGGTAATCAGATCCTCTACATGAAGCCTGGAAGACTGAAGACTGATCGCATGAAATTAACATGCCAAGCTGGTTGGGTTGTTGGGTTGTTGGGTTGGGTCGCCAAGACAGGGAGATTTATTTTGCCTGAACTTCTCATCATGCATTTTGAATCCCCTTGACTCCGAAACGTCTTATGGAGTCATGATGGAGAAAAAGACGCCGGGAATTTGCAGTCGAGAAGAAAGAGGAATGTATCTATGATCGATATCAAGGCTCTCGAGAAAAATGAACAAATGGAAGGGTTTGGAAAGTCTTATGCCGAGGCCTATCGTGAGTCCTTAAAGAACCGGCGCGAGGACAGTTCTCTCGTGGATCAGCTACTCAGTTTGAATAGCGAACGAAAGGCACTTGTGACTCAAGCCGAACAGGCCCGAGCCGAACAGAATCGCGTCGGTCTTGAAATCGCAAAGAGAAAGAGAGCGGGAGAGAATGCCGATGAGCTTTTGTCTGAAATGCAGAAACTGAGTTCACAGATCAAAGAAATGACTGATTTGTCGGCGTCTAAAGAGGCGGAGCTAAATGAGAAGCTCTCGCGGCTGCCAAATATGTGTCATCACTCCGTACCAATCGGTCAGGGAGAGGAAAATAATCTTGAAGTTCGCCGCGTTGGTGAAATTCCCAAATTTTCGTTTAAAGCCAAAGACCACATTGAACTCGGCGAAGCCTTGGGCATTATTGATTTTGAGCGGGGTGGAAAAGTGACAGGTGCGAGATTTACCTTTCTGCGCTCGGCAGCTTCTGCCCTTGAGAGAGCACTCATTCAGTTCATGATGAACATTCACACCCTTGAGCACGGCTACGAAGAGATGATTCCCCCCTTTATTGTCAATAGCCAAAGCCTATTTGGAACTGGGCAGTTTCCAAAGTTTCGGGAGGATGTTTTTCATTTGGAGAACACGGACTACTATCTTGTGCCTACAGCGGAAGTTCCCGTAACTAACTATTTTGCGGGTGAGGTTTTGGAAGAATCCCAATTGCCTCTTCGCTTCTGTGCCTACAGTCCTTGTTTTCGGTCAGAGGCCGGCTCCTACGGTAAGGACACCAAAGGACTTATTCGACAGCATCAATTTAACAAGGTTGAACTGGTCACTTTCTCTCATCCTGACAGATCTTATGAAATGCATGAGGCTCTCACTTCGCATGCAGAACGCATACTCCAGAAACTGGAACTTCCGTACAAGCTTGTCTCTCTCTGTTCCGGTGACCTTGGTTTTGGTGCGGCAAAGTGCTACGACCTCGAGGTGTGGTTGCCGGGGCAGGGGAAATTTCGAGAAATTAGTTCCTGCTCCAACTTCGAAGACTTTCAGTCCAGACGGGCTGATATCCGTTTTCGCCCTGCAGGAGTCAAAGCTAAGCCTAGATTTGTTCATACCCTCAATGGTTCTGGTTTGGCAGTTGGTCGGACCTTGATAGCCATCATCGAGAACTACCAGCAGGAAGATGGTTCTATCCTTATTCCAAAGGCTCTTCAGCCTTATATGGGAGGGAGAGAAACTATAGGTTCGGTGGCTAAGCGCTAGCTTTGAAACCGTTTCGAGTGCGATACCAATTCTTGTGACTATAGACGCGATGCGACTTTAAATCGAGAACATTCCATCCTGTGAACAGAAAACATTTGCCAGCTTGGCCTTCGCTTCGTAACTTGCCCGACGGGATTTCTGCTTCTGTTGTCGCGCCAAAGTTGATAACTCAACTGCTGCATGTTAAGTAGTCTGACCGACTTCGTACAGTTTCAGGTTAAGGAGAGGTGGCTGAGCGGTTGAAAGCACCGGTCTTGAAAACCGGCAGACCTTTGCGGGTCTCGTGAGTTCGAATCTCACCCTCTCCGCCAATTACTGTTTTCCTTCCAAGACGCCAATCTGGCGAATGGTTTTTGTAGCTGATATTCAAGAGTTAAGGTTCTACGGTTCTACGGTTCTACTCGGTTCATGGTGGGTAATTCAAAAAAGTCATTTAAGCACAAGCACTTAGGTATCTGAGTCTGTACAATTTAAAACTTTTAACGCCGTAAGCCCTCTTCTGGATTAGCTTTGCGACGTTGTTAAAGCCTTCTGTTCTGGCATTGGTAATGCGGTTGACGAAGTAATTCAAGATTTCATTTCTCCATTTCATGAGGGTGCGCCTGAGGGTTTTTATTTCGGGGATTTGGCTTAAAGCCATTTGATCTGTGATTCGAATTAACACTTTGGCAGCTGTTCTGTTTCCTTTGATTCGGTAAAATCCATGGAGGGCTTCTTTGTAATGATAAATTTCTTTTAGCTGGGGATGAAGATTGAGCCATTCATAAAGGGCTCTTCGTTCATAGGACTCAAGCTTTTTACCATTTCTAAGTAGGAGTTTTCGAAGGGGACTGGTTCTTTTGTCGCCAGTGACTTGTTTTCGGTAGCGATTAAGAGCTGGATTTAAAAGCCTGAGCACATGGAACTTATCAGCAATCATCTGGGAGTTAGGAAAAAACTCTCGAACAAAGCTTTTATAGCTATCTGACAAATCTAGAACGACGTTTTTTACATTTTCTCTACCAGGGATATGTTTAAGTTGTTCAATGAGTTGCCCTTTACTTTTCCATGAGCGAGTTCACGAACACGCTTATTGTTGTAATCAACGAGTACGGTTGCAAACTCTCTAAACCCATTGGCTCGAGAGAAAAAGTGTTCATCTATTCCAATGGTTTTTGGCCACGGATAATTGATATGCCTCTTGAGGTTCGTCTCTAACCTCTCATAAAGAGTCTGATAGACCGTCCACGTTGAACATGCATAGGCCCTTCTGACCTTACTGAGATCCGTAAAGTTCTCACAGGCCCAAAGAACACCTCGTTTAAACCTCTCGGTGGTTCTTTTCCTTTTCTGATTCCTTGAACTGGTTCGGTGAAAGGCTTTCGGCAGGTCTTACAATAGAATCTGCGTTTTAAAACATGGAGCCAGACTTGATTGCCGTGGATGGGAGCATCGTGTGCTTTGGCCCACCTTCGATCATAAACAGTCTTAGAAGGTGTCGCACACTTTGGACAGATTTCAAAGCTGGATACTTTTTCAACCTGTTTGTGCTTTCGGCCAGATCGATCTCTCCCAAATTTTAAAAGTTTTAATTCTGGTAATAATAGAAATTGTGATATTTTTTCGTGCTGAGGCATAAGTTCTTTTCCTTTCAAAGGTTTGAGTTGTCAGGCACCCAAATCTTAGCTTGAAAAAGTCTTAGGCCTCTTCTTTTTTGACTTACCGCATCCCACCTCCACCACTTAGAAGCCTAGTATTTGCATATCATATATTTAGATGCTGCAGAAAAATTCATTAGACATTTTGATCGGGTGCGCATAATATATAACTATATGGTTATATAGCTCAAAGGTTATATTTTATGAATAACGACAAGCTGGACCGTGTGTTCGCTGCACTTTCAGATTCCACTCGAAGGGCAATCCTTGCGAAGCTTGCAAACGGAGATGCAAGCGTTTCGGAGTTAGCAAAACCTTTTCGGTTATCTCAACCTGCAATTTCCAAACACCTACGAGTTTTAGAGGACGCGGAACTGATTTTTTCCCGAACCGATGGTCAGAGACGTATTCGAGAATTGCGGATAGAGGCACTGGTGCAGGCCAACGGTTGGATCGAAAAATACAGAGAGATTTGGGAGGCCAGCTACAAACGCCTAGATATATTGCTGGAAGAAATGAAAGCAACTTCGGATAAGAAAAAAGCGAAATCAAAACATAAATCAAAATAGGGAGATCAAATGTCGAATCAATTTTACAAAACGGCTGACGTTAAAAAGACCTCGGCAACAACGTTGGAAATACGACGAAGTTTCAATGCAAAACCTGAGATGGTGTATCGGGCCTATACCGAGCCGGATCTGATGAGACGCTGGTTGACGGCTTATCCGGGTTGGGAAATGCCGGTCTGTGAAATGGATCTTCGCGAAGGTGGAAAATACCACTGGCGATGGGTCAACGCCGCGAATTGACTCATAGCTCCTTAGTGTCTTTTTCCCATGAGGCAATACGAAGCCCCTGATGTGATGTAGCAGGGTCATCTTCCATTATAATGAGTCTGGGGCAAAAATATTTATGGGCTTATTTTAATTAGAAAATAGACTTATGCGATCGCGGAATTCCTGGAAAAATGCGTATATGGTACGCCGTTTTCTAGAAGACAAGATCACATCGAATTTGAAGCACAAAAGCGTGTTGCTGCTCGGTCCACGCCAGGTCGGGAAATCGACCCTCTTTAGATCCCTCCAACCGGACCTAACGATCGATCTGTCGGACGAAGGTCTCTATCGCCAGCATCTCAAAGACCCCGAGCTAATCACTCGCCAGGCAGAGGCTTTGTCTGAGAAGAAGAGGCTTATTTTCGTCGATGAGATCCAACGCATACCCGGCATGCTGAATACAATTCAAGCGCTGATCGATGCAAACAAGTCGTTGCGGTTTCTGCTCAGCGGTTCATCAGCCCGGAAGCTGGCGCGCGGTCGGGCCAATTTATTGCCGGGTCGGATTTTGATGGAAAAGCTTTATCCGCTGACCAGTGCGGAGCTGATCGCTTCGAGCCAAACATTCGATGTTAACCGTGCCATTCAGGTTGGCCTCTTGCCAGAGGTTTATCTGAGCGAGATCGGAGCAGAGATTCTTAGATCTTACGCCGACATTTACCTTCGAGAGGAAATTCAGGCGGAAGCGCATGTGAAGGATATCGCATCGTATGCTCGATTCCTGGATCTCGCTGCGGAGTTTTCAGGTCAATTCATCAATTATGCGAAAGTTTCATCGGATACGGGAATCCCCAAGGACACCGTGCGAGGGTTCTTTGAGATTCTCGAGGAGACCCTATTGATCACTCGAGTCCCGAGCTTTGGAGAGGTGGACTCGGCTCGTAAGACTCGACAAAAGGACAGATATTTCTTCTTTGACATAGGTGTGAGAAACGCGGTGCTTGGCAAGCAGGATTCCAAGTTTACGAATACCGAGAAAGGTCCTCTCTTCGAGCACCTTCTTTTCCAACAGCTCCATGCGCTCAAAAACTATCGACGTCCGGATTGGTCGCTCAAGACCTACCGTGACGATCGGGGACTGGAAGTGGACTTTATTCTGGAATCCGAAAACGAGCTCATTCTTATTGAGGCGAAGTACCAAAGAAAATTCCGCGTCGAATTTGAAGAAGATCTCCTGCGGCTGGAATCTCTGGTGGAAGAGAATCCCAAACTCAGAAAGAAGTTTAAGAAGATCCAGAAGATCGTTGTCTATGCAGGCGACCTCGAGCAAAAGACCGAGTTTGGAACATGGGTCTTGCCGCTTCAGGCATTTCTTGAGCGGGTGGTGGCTAGGTGAGGGAACATATCGGCCGACCATGCAACTGATATGCGACCATTACGCGACAGCGAGTTCGCTAAAAGTGAGTCCCTTCCCATTGATCGGTCAACGGTGAGAAAAATGAGAAGGAGAAGGCTTTTGAAGAAGAGCAGGGAGTTCACGAAGGCGAGAAGAGACCCTGCCCATTTCGTTGTATACCGTAATATCTTCTGACTTGGAAGGAACCAATGGGCTTTGGTGGTGCACTTTCAATGCATGCCGAATGACTTCAAGATTCTCGATCAATGATTCCGTAAACTGAACATAGTTAACAATATTTGTTTGATAAAAAATCGTGTTGATTGTTTTGATTGGCGACGCTGTCCCTGTTTGTGAACCTTTATCAAGATCGGTCATACGGGTTTGAATACTCACCAATAAAGCTAAATCATAAGTCAGTCGATCGATCATCTCATCAAGGTGATCTGGATTGATCATGGAGGTAATCTCAGGCCAAGTTCTATTATAGTTAATGACGTGACCTACTCCAAAATTTACATTCATCACCCATCCGTAGATGCTTTCAATTTCTTGAGCCAATTGCTTGTAAGTGGTTCCTAGTTTCTGAACTTCCATTTGCGATGGACTATCACCAGTAGTGAAGGTGTCCCTGAACTCCTTCTCGACAAAGTCAGGGAGTCGACGCCCGCACTCCTCTTGCACGAGCCTTAGGAAAGTCTCGAGGTTCTCCTCTGCGATTTTGTAAAGGACGGTGTGTTCGGGCTGGTGCCGTTGATAGGTGTGGGCCCCAAGTGGGCGGGCTGCAGACATCGCCTGCACGCTTGCAAGGCTGGGGCAGGCCAGGAGGCCCAGTTATTGGGACATTAGCTTCGAGTGAGCTTGCTTTACCGGACGCCACAACCCAGGGACGGACACCTGGCCGGAGCCTTCCTGCTCGCTCGACAGCTGTTTGAGTAGTGTCTTAAACTGAAATTGTTATCTGGGAGCGGCAAGTGCGCCATTGCAATTGCGAAAAAGGGAAAAGCTTTTCTTGTTGAAAAAAAAAGATGTTTAATTCGTTTTTTCTCTAAGACTCTAGGAAGAACGGCTGGTGAGGAAGGGATCCTTATTAATGAAAAGATTGCACCCTATTCGGACTGTTTTTAGTCATAGGATCAAATGTGTTTAGGAATTTCTGGGAGATACTACAGAAACAAATTGACTTGGCGCAATATTAAAGTTTATAGGAATAGCGCTAAGCA
This sequence comes from Bdellovibrionales bacterium, assembly GCA_016714165.1. Taxonomy (NCBI): domain Bacteria; kingdom Pseudomonadati; phylum Bdellovibrionota; class Bdellovibrionia; order Bdellovibrionales; species Bdellovibrionales bacterium. The sequence goes on along the minus strand of JADJNU010000001.1, from coordinate 2,394,028 downwards.
TTAAATAACCAAGCTAAAAGGCGTGAGAAATTGTGAAATACCTTTCAGTTATCTGGGTCCTTTTTGTTATTTCGAACGGCCTCTCAGTCAAAGCCACGGAAAAATGCAGAGGACATTTGACCCCTCTAATAGTTAACCGGGACGCAGAAGTTGTGGATTTATGGCATCTAAGCTGGATTTCGGCCTTAGATTCAAATATTCCCGCAGCAACCAAGCTCGAATTGGACCGAAAAAGAGAAGGTAAAAGTGCGACTCAAAAAGAGCTGGATGATACCCTCGCCGGCACCAGAGTTCATCTCCGACAAACATCTTCGCAATCTGGATTGATGTATTTCACCATCCATCAAGACGATGGAACCGAAGTTTTTGATTCAAGCGCCTATATTGGTACAGCTTCGTGTGAGTGTAGCCTCAATGGTTCTCCTTTGATTTCCCAACCCTGGATCATAAGAGACGCACCGTTGGGTCATGGTTTCACTCTTAAATTTGTGAGTTCGGCGAGAAATCCCGATAGTACGACCTCTCACGTAGAGAAAATATATCCTTCTCAAGACGGAAAAACCCAGGTTGAATTTAGGTATTCAATTACTCAAAAACCCCGATCCCCTCATGTATCTGAGCTGGTGCTCCAATATGCACTGAAGTCATTCAAACATGTAGGACGTCATCGCATACTGGATAGCGTGAATCAAATAAGTATTGATATGAATAGGGGACAATTGACCGGCTTAGATATGGCTATTTGGTACAATTTATCTCTGATAAAAGACGAGCCTTTGTTTGACAAGGTTGGCCTCAGATTTAATGGGAATGGAAAGTTAACTCAAGTTGTCGGAGTCAGCCAAAGTACTCTGACCAATTCAGCCTGGTCAAGTCAACGGGATTTTCTAGAGGCCGTTAAGAAAGGTGAAGACGAGTGGGTTGTTTACCTTCCAACCGCTCCTCAAGCTGCTCTTATTTTTAACTCTGTCTACGGAAGAAAAATTGAGGACCTAACAAGGATCTCTCCTTCGACACTAGCAGATGTCTTAGATGCTGCAAAGGCTGGCAGACTGGTGCCCATTAACTCATTTCTGCAGTTCAAGAATTGATAGACCCGGAGCAGGAAGTCTAAAGGGAGAGAGCCAGCCAGTTCAGGCATTGTACACTGACCAGATCTCTTTTTTCTCATTTAGCGACCGACTCAACTTCAAAATTTAAATCTTAGCTAATCGAACTCCGTAAAATCCGTCCGATCCAACTGGCGAAGGCAGACAATGAAACTCCTCTTCTAATTTCCAGCCTGGATGATTCTCAAGAAACCATTTCACTTGAAGTTCATTCTATGAAGGGAAAACAGAACAGGTGGCGTAAACAAATTTCCCTCCGGGCTTTACCATGCTCACATAATTCGTCAGGATGTCCCGCTGAACATGAATAAGCCGATTGCACTCCTCCTCTTTCATTTTCCATTTAGAATCTGGATTTCGCCGAATCACTCCGGACCCAGAGCAAGGCACATCAAGGAGCAATCTGTTCGGGTGCCCGACGCCGGCTCGACGTGACCTTTCGCGATGTTCTTTGAGCTTCCGATCGTGAACATCCAAACAAAGTATTTTTTACCTCGATTGTTCATCAATCTTGGCTTGAGTTTTTTTAAATCCTGCTTTTTTGCAAACGTGCCTAGAGAGGTCTTGGTGACGATATTTAGAACTTCACTAGTGTCTTAAACTGAAATTGTTATCTGGGAGCGGCAAGTGCGTTATTGCAATTGCGAGGCCGAATCAATCGGTAAGTTCATTTTTAGTGCACTTACTTTGAGCGCAGTAAAAATGGACTCGTGAACCGAGGGTCTTTGCTATCGGCCAAGAGGGTGAGTTGATTGGAAATTCGTCCTTACTTCTATTGAGATTTCGGCGGACAACTTAGCAGTTTAGCAGTATTGAAGGATGTCTGTTTGACCACGACTTCGACTTCTGAAGGCGATTGAATTGTCGCATGATTGGATAGATTTCTTAGGCCATGGGAACTTTTCCACATCCAATTGCTTTTGCCATAGACAGAACCCACTTCGATCAAAATACAGAATCTTGATCGTGTGTCGTCGTCGACCACAGAAAACGAAAATATTTTTCCCGTTCAACTTGCCCATTTGGGGACTCTCCACAATCTGATTCAACCCCGGAATCCCACGGCGTACATCCACAGGATCCCGATGCAGAAACACACTCTCAAATTGGTTGGGAGTTTTCATCGGCTACCTGCCTGCAAATAAAAGATCAGCTTGGCCACCCATTGCGCGTCAGGGAGCGAATAAGCAGCTCCTGGTTTCCGAATATCCACTGGCACACAAGCACACCTCACGGGCTTTCGACGTCCAGTACTCCCTCTCGTCCTTTCCTTGGATAGTCGATATTTCCAATTCTTGAACGTTGTGTTGTTCAGCCCCTCTTGCTGACAGAACTCGATCTCGGAAATGAAGTAACCCGTGCCACTTCCGAACGTATTTCCTAAAAGATTTTCTCCGTCGGGCCGCGAATTGAGATGAACGACACTCTGAGACAAGTTTTTGAGGTCAGACTCGACGGCTGTGTTTGGTTTTCTGTTTGCCTCGTCCTTTTAAGGAAGAGTAAATGAATGTGGAACATCACTCAAATTCGGCACTCTGTTGATTCAAAAAGTTGACGCCTGGCTTCCAAGTCCACCAAATAGTTTTTGATCAACCTTAACCGTAAGGCTGTCGGCTTCCACTTTTAGGATTGTGGTTGTCGACGTAATCGGAAAATCCTGAATCGGCGGAACCATCGAGGCGTCGATATTTCTGCGCCCATTGCCAACCGAAATAGCTCTGGTCATTTCTGTTTTAGACATCAAATCTCTTGAACACGGACTTCCATCGGACCTCAGAGCTATTCCGAAGGCACCGAATGATGAGAGATCTGGCGACTGAGAAATAAATTCTGAACTATTCTGGTCAACTTGAAAGGAGTCGAAATATTGATTCTCTACCTTGCCACTTGGGTCAAGTTCTTGGATCAAAAGCGGTATGCCAAGATAGGCTTCAACACCAGCCACCGCTAGGAATGGGAAAACGAGGGCCGCTGTTAGAATTGAGATTCGCGTAATCACTTGGTCTCCACCGGATAGTTCGATCCCTCAGCGTTATTTTCAATTTTTCCGTTACCCGAAAATTTGACCGAAGAAATTGTAACTGGCGGACCATCCAAAGAAATTGTCCCTGGTTGTCCGCCCGAGGAGATTGCGTCCTGCGCACAGTCATTCCCATTCTTGCGTGAATTTGCAACTTCGTCGGCTGCCTTATTTGCATCTTCTACCGTTTTATCACCATCTTTCCTAAGCTGCTCGACGGGCCTATTGGGATCATCCACGGCCTTTTTAGAGTCTGCTTTCAAGCTACAAGTTGATAGTGATAAAATTAGCCCCATAACTAAAGATAGATTTCACTACATTCCCCACGGGGACCTACTAAAACTTCTGAGACGACGAAGAAAATAATGTAAGCAATTCATGGGTGTACAACATGTCCCCCTGCACAACCGAATTGGCCCATGAGCCAATTCGGCACTTAATGGACGTGTATGGATGGCATGCTTCTTGAACAACCTTCATTTCATTTCAGATAGGGAGTTGCCCGTGATCGAATTTAAACGCTTTGCAAAAATGTGGGTTTCAAAAAGTTTGATACTTGCCTTGCCATTGTTGTCACTCAACTCTGTTCATGCAATGAGTTGTCACGATTCAATTGCTGGTAACCCAAATTATTCCTCGTGGTACAGAGTGAAAATGGGTCAAATGGGTTTACCACTGAAGCCTGCTGAGCATGAGGCCCTGGAAGGTAAACAAGTTGCCATTTTTTTGAAAGAGAGCTTGAATTTTAATAAAAAAGAGGTAGTTGAAGGTACTTTAATACATGTTCCACATTTGAGTGATAATAATCACGCCACTTACGATATTCAACTCGCGGATGGGTTAATTAGGAAAGTCAGCCCTCGTACGGTGAAAGAGTTGCGCGTAAATCTGCCCGTATCAACCGCGACCCATGAATCTTTCACTTCGAAATTTAAATTTTGGTATAAGGTAAAAGTTAATGGGGGAGTGCCTGAAATAGCTGCTGAATATGCTGCACTTGTAGGGAAATATGCGGCTTTTTATATAGACGCTTCCTTGAACTTTAATCAGAAGGAAATTGTTGAGGGTGTGATTCTCCAAGTACCAGTTTTTGGTAATGATAGCCGCACCACTTACGATATTCAACTCGCGGATGGTTCAAAGAGAAAAATTGGACACTTATACTCGATCCGAGAAATCAGGATTGATACCTCCCGGTAAGGAAGATGTTAGAGTGTTCTAGCCTAAAAGCGACAAGAGAGGCGGCCTTTGGATCCGCCGCTATGAGAACTTAAAGCCAGTCCGAAGGCACTGAACGAAGAAATATCAGACGATTGAGAAAAAATGTGAACGATTCTGGCCAATCAGTTAGGCTCTGCCAGATAGCTCGATCCCTCGGCTCTGATGTCAATTTTTCCGTTACCCGAAAGTTTAACCGAAGAAATTGAAACGGACGGACCAGGCAAAAGGGTCAAAGCGCCGTCTTTCCCTTTAGATGAAATAGAGTTTTCACCTTCGATGGTCAGGTCATTCGTCGTGATTGAAAGGCTTTTGTCGGCAGCTCCCGTCATTTTTCATTTCAAACAAGGAGTAGCCTGTGATCGAATATAAACGCCTTGCAAAAAGGTAGGTTTCACAAAGTCTGATACTTGCCTTGCCATTATGGTCACTCAACTATGTACGGCGGTTGGCCCAAGATTCTGTAGGTCGAGTAACCTGAGTCAGGTGGCGTTAGCTTGCTAACATAGATTCCTGTTCCTTTGCAAATTCAATCGGAGATTTCATTCCTAGTGCTGAATGTGGATTAACATTGTTGTACTTCCAGTGCCAGGTGTCGATTCACCCATTTTTAAGCTAATGGGGTATCGGCGGAGACTTGTCTTCAAAAGAAGATATAAATAAAAATTGGGGAAAAGAGCGTCCTAACGGCCGAGCTGAATAAATTAACAAACTCGTCTACTGCTCCGGCTTTTGCGCCCTTATTGGCGCGAGCCGAAGTGAGCCGAGTCGATCTCGACGGAAGGAGTTTAAGGAGAAAAATTAACGAACACTGGATCTTCAAAAAACCGTCGCGCGTATTGACTCACGGTTAATTGCTACCAAGGAGCGGTGAGTTGTAATCCTAGACTACGTCAGCCTCTTGCCTCCCTGCTTCGGTGATTCTAAAGAACCACTTAAGTTGTTTTTCTAGTTCCTTCTTTAATGCGAATGGGTGAGCTAGCCCCAGAAATAGTTGAAGTTTAGAAGTTGAAAGCAGGGCTGTCCCTATGTTTCCCGAAAAGTTTGGACACTTTTCGGCTGGGAATCGGCAGATGGGATGGACACTTAATCAAAAATAATTTCGCAATTTGCTTATCTAAGTAAGTTTATTTTTTTCTTCCAAAAACAAACCATAGTGCCGCCAACAACAGGGCAAAGCCTATACCCGCATAAATCATCAACGACCGATTATTCTCTTCTCCGATAGCATTACGCTTTTCTGCCGCCTTGGACTTAATCCAAGGTATGTTGCTCCAGAATGGCTCTTTACCCATTCCTGATGAAACTCGCACACTTTCGCTTTCAATTTTCTGCATTACACTTGGCTGAGAAACAATTTTCGTGCCCACAACGATAGCAATAGAGCTGCCTATCGCTTTTTCAGTAACAGCCGTAAATTGTTTGGCAACTTCGGGCTTCATTTGTAAATTTAATTCAGGTCGACCAAACTTATCTTGGTTAATATCGGCAGAAATAAGATTTACTTCTCCGATCACCATTTCGGGTTCTTTTCTAAGTGAGACTGGCCCACTCTCAGAATCAAATTGAGCGCATACATCATTTTGGCCACATGGCAGATGCAGCTTGAAATCATATTCTGATGCAAAACACACTACAGGGAATATCGTTAAAAATAAAAACATCTTTCTCATTTTCTCTCCTTTACCTTTTCATCGGGTACATATTCCAACAAATCGCCTGGCTGACAGTTCAGTGCATTGCAAAGCTCTTCAAGAGTTGAAAAACGGATTGCCTTTGCTTTATCCGTCTTTAGGACGGAAAGATTATTGAGGGCAATTCCAGTTTTTTCCTCCAAGTCTTTCAACAACATCTGTCGCTCAGCCAATAAAACAGCAAGTTTGACCTTTATCGCCATACTCACACCACTTCAGACTCAAACGTGACCATCTTCACAAAATGTCGGTACAAAACAAAAATTGTGATCGCATACAACACTGGCATCAACCGACCTAACGCCGACACACAATATGAAACTGTCATTAAATACTGCATCGACCCCGAAAAAGTATTCGACGGAGGCAAAGTCAGCATTGTGTGAACCCAACTCCCAAAGCTCAACAATCCATGCAGGACAAATCCAACACACGTCACTGTCATCAAGCGTTGGCCATATTGATAGTGCTTTTCTGTGCCTCCGCGTATAAGCGAGAACACATGGCTGACCAGCAACACGAAAAATGCTTGCGTCAAAAAAACAATCAAATTTGTGACCTGTGGCATGAGATAAAAGATGTCTGTGTTCGCTGGAGTCACACCGTCAGGCATAACAATATCAGTGCGTGCAAATTCCTTGGCCGTAGTGAATATCGCAAACACAGCTGCCGCCAACATCAAATATCCTAACCACTTGAATATAGTTTCTAGTCGCGCGATTATTTTTGAGTCCTTCATGTTTCCTCCAATACCGATATTCGATGTTAATTACATGATTATCGTGTAATAATCAATGAAAATCGTTATATCTCTGATGGCTAGAAATATCGTAGAAAAATCAATATGATAACAGGCACTTAAAGGGTCGAGAGGGTTGGCTATGGAACTGAGAACACATAATGAAATAAAAATTAGTGACGACAAAAATCTATTGCGAGTCGAGTTCGTACATGCGCTTTTAAAAGGGGCCTATTGGTGCAAGGGTATTCCTCTGGAAACTTTCAGGGCCGCAGTAAATGGATCGCTATGCTTTGGGGCATACATAGGAAATGTTCAAGTGGCCTTTGCCCGTGTAGTCACTGACGGAGCTACTTTTGCTTGGCTTTGTGACGTCATTGTTGACCCTAACTACCGAGGAAGGGGCATATCAAAAGCTCTCATGAAATACATAATGAGCCATTCAAGAATGAAAGGCTTTCGTCGAATTTGTTTGGCAACAAAAGATGCGCACACATTATATGAGCAATTTAATTTTAAAATAACGGCAACCCCAGAATATTGGATGGAAATTAAGGACAATGATATTTATTTGAATTCCAAGCCATGATTTCCCGCCATTTCCCGTGGTATCCCGACCGATTTCCCTAATTTCTACCATCAAAATACGGACACAACATGGACACCAAAAAATCACTGAAGTAGTATCAAGTAGTTGAGGAAGCGACTCCGCCTCCACCATTTGGTCTTGCGTTGGCTAACAACGTAAGACAAAATTCTGAAAACTGAATATATATTTGTTCGGAGAATATATGAGCCGCCTGCGCGTAGAGAGTTTTTCAATATCCCTGGATGGATATGGAGCTGGTCCAAATCAAAATCTCGAAAATCCGCTCGGCCAGAATGGCATGACCATAATGGAATGGTTTCGACCGACACTCACGTTCCATAAAATGATAGGTCAGGTTGGCGGCACGACCGGCATCGATAATAAATATGCCTCGCGTGGGTTTGAAGGAATTGGTGCGAACATAATGGGACGTAATATGTTCGACCCCATTCGTGGACCTTGGAAAGATGTGGAGTGGAAGGGCTGGTGGGGACCTAATCCCCCGTACCATTCGCCGGTTTTTGTATTAACACACCACGAGCGAAAGCCGATTGAAATGGAAGGCGGAACTATATTTTATTTCATCACGGACGGAATTGAATCCGCACTTAAACAAGCGCAAAAGGCTGCAAGCGGAAAAGATATCCGTCTCAATGGCGGCGTTTCGGTGATTCGGCAGTATTTGTCTAAAGGCTTGGTAGATTATATGCATCTTGCTGTTTCTCCAAAACCGCTCGGTGCTGGTGAGAATCTATTTGTTGGACTTAATCTAGTAAAGTTGGGCTACTCCGTAAAAGAAAACGCCAGCGGTGAAAACGCAACTCACATAATCTTCGAGAAATCCTGAGGGCTAGATCAAGGCGCGAACATAAATGATTAGTTCAACTTCATTTTTGTTCCCGCGTCATCCCACTTTAAAAACACAAACAATTGATTCAAAGTTGAACCGAATTTGACCTGCACGACTTTGAGTGTAATGATTTCAACAACTTGGTGGGGTCTTGAACACCTCCACCATTTTCCTAAATAGGAGAACTCATCAAGGTTCTTCAACAAAGATGGGTGATTATGAATAAATTTGTAGCTTTGATTCGAGGAATTAACGTTGGTGGACACAGCAAGCTGCCAATGAAAGATTTGGTTTCGATCTGTGAAAAATTGGAATTCAAATCAATAGTAACTTACATCCAAAGCGGAAATGTAATCTTTGAAACTGCGAAGTCCAAGAAAGACATTTTGCAATCGCTAGAAACAAGTTTGGCAAAAAGACTGAAAAAACATATTGACGTTGTTTTGCGCTCAGAAAAGGAACTAAAGGAAACACTTGGTTCCAACCCATTCAAAAAAAAGGAGAATGCGAAAGTTGGCATTTTTTTTCAGAATGGCACCATTAAACAGAATCAGAAATATCTCGAATGTCCGACCGGCGAATCGGTGCATTATGGCAAGAGGGAGATTTTCATCTATTTCAAAAATGGGATGGGTAGGTCAAAACTTCAATTACCAAGAAGCGGTGGAACCGTCAGAAATATCAATACGTTAAAAAAATTGATCGCTCTACTGGAGTCACCTAAACACAATTTGAAGCGCGAACGAACACGTGTTCGCATCGGAGCATTCGCTGCCACCAAGCTCAGTCTTTGAGAATCCGGATTGTCGCCTGGAATTCAAGCAAATCAGAAAATAGTTTTCGATGAAAGCTCGACTAATTTGAGAAAATAAAATAACAATTAAATATGAGTAAAGCGATTGAAAATTTGATAGAGGCACAGAAGTTTGCAATGAAAATTCGACCTAAAGTTGGTGGATTTCCATATTTTGCCGAAGTATTGCGGCAATCAGGTGTGACACGAAATTTTTGGTCACTTCCCTCTTGCCAGAGTTTGTTTTTAACAAAGGATGGTCCTGTTGTTATGCAAGGTGTGCCGCTGGTTAGTGGTGCTGTGGACGTACCAAAGTTTAACCAAGAAGCTCTTATCCAAGTGTTGCGAGTTGATCAAGCTGGGAAAAGTACATTTCCCGAATTTTTGGCGGCCACATGGAAAGCAGGAGTCGTAAGTTATGATGTCGATTTTACCAAGAGAGTGGTTTCATATTTTGGTTGTGAAGGTGAAAAATACGAAGAGGAATATCCAGCTGTACAAGATTTCAAGATGAATGAAGATGAGTTAGAGGGAAGTCTTATTCTTGAGCGACTGGCAGAGGTCGGCAAGGTTGATGCGTTTTTTGAGGCGATTGACTCGGATGATTTCGAAAAAGTTCGGCAACTGATGCGCAAGGCGGGAATTGACTCGGAGACCATTCAAATGGTCATCGATAAAATGGATCACTGACCAGCCGGGAGTTTTAGTACCACTACATAAGTTCAACTCACACTGCAAGTATGTTTAACGTTGGTTGAAAAGTTTCCGGTGCTGGAGGTCTTCCTCCCAAGCTCGAATGCGGTCTCACAGTGTTGTAATGTACCCTCCATTTCTCAATCAAAACTTGTGCTTCGAATAGCGAGTAAAATATCTCTCCGTTTAAAAACTCGTATCTCATTTTCCCATTGAATGATTCACAATAGCCGTTCTCCCAAGGACTTCCTGGCTCGATGAATAAAGGAGCTACTTCCAGTTGTTTAAGCCAATGGATCAACTTCTTGGCGATGAATTCCGGGCCATTGTCAGATCGAATATGCTTCGGAATTCCCTTGGTCAAAAACAGTTCCGCAAGTACGAGGATAACATCCTGCGAGCGGATCCTGCGCTTTGTAAAGGACGCGAGACACTCCTTGGTGTATTCGTCGATGAGGTTCAAATCCTGAAGGGTCTCCCATCATGAGTCCTATCTTGAACGAAGTCGTAAGACCAAACATGGTTCGGATACTCAGGCCTAAGCCTGATACAAGATCCATCGGCAAGCCACAGCCGTCGTCGCTTAGGTTGCTTCTGTGGCACCTGTAAACCTTCTTCTTGCCAAATAGTAAACACAGCGTCTTTTCCCACTTTCCACCTCGTTGTTCATCAAACTGGTGACTTGACGATAACCGTAGCGTCCATACTCCGTAGCCAGCTCGATGACTCGCTCTCGAAGTTTCTCCTTTTCTTCATCGGTACTGGGTCGGTATCTCTGTGTTGTTCGAGCTTGCCCGATAACCTTGCAGGCGCGGCGCTCACTCACACGATAACTTTCCATCGCATGAGAAACCGCTTCACGTCGCCTGATCGGGCTTAGAAGTTTCCCTCGGCCACGTCTTTCAAAATAGCCATATCAAGAGCCTGATCGGCCACCAAGCGCTTGAGCCGGGCGTTCTCCCTTTCGAGTTCCTTGAGTTTCTTAGCTTGATCCACCTTGAGTCCTCCGAACTCATTGCGCCAACGCACGATAGTTTGGGATGTAACCCCCACTTTTTTGGCGGCTTGATCGAGGCTTGAGCCCTTGCCTTGCTCAAGTTCAACAGTTCGTAAATGTTGGATAATTTCTTCTGGGGTATAGCGCTTTCTCGCCATTTTTGACCTCCGTCTTGAGGCCCATCTTAACACAAAGATTGGACCTGGTTAGCCCGGGCAGGTCGGTAGCACTGGCCCAACCACGCTCAAGCCAATCAGTATTTAAATTCTTAATATCAGCATGAAAAGATTTAGGCAAATCGGTAGAACGAAATTCAAAGCAATTTTTTAGAGCCTGTTTTAATGTTGGCCCATCTACCTTGGGTAAAAAATCGCAAGGTCATGTACATCTTTGGAGCGGGAATTTTGATCGCCGTGGGAAATCAAGGCATGGAGTTTTTCCGCACAGATAGTTTCAATAGGATAAACCGCCCAACTGATTTCATCATTTCCCGTAAGTAAGGACGGGGTTTGTTTTTGCAGTGGCCCCGGAGTTATCGGATCGCCAATTCCCAAATCAAAATGGATAACTTGTGCTTTTTTTAAATTTTTTAAAACTTCACCAATGCCTGCTCTATATGAATGACGGATGCCACCGTATTCGCCTTGGGTCGCAAGATTGATTTGATTCTCAAAACGGAACCACACCCCATCATTCAAATCTTTCTCTGCATTTGCCTTTACAAGTTCTAATGTGCTTTCAATATCAGCCTTTACAAGCAAGGCATCCAGATCCACGGTATATCGTGGCGATTCATAAATTTTTATTCCAACAAATCCACCTTTGAAAACTAAACGGCTCGCTAACTTTTTGTCGGTCACCAAACGGGCCACCAATCGCTCAATCATAAAGAGGGTTTCAAGATCCCGTGGGTCAACATCTGTTTTCTTTCCAAGGTCGATGATTTTTTGTCTTATGGATGTGCCTTTTGCTTTTGTGGTCATTGTAATGATCCTATGATGGCTTCGGAGTATTTATTAAAATTAGTGGTAAGGCCGAGTTCCTTCGCCATCGTTCCAATTTTTTTAAGTGTTGTTTGTCTTTGTTGAATAGCCAGTCGGCAAGCCTTGATCGCTGTTCGTTCACCCATTTTACTTGCGAGTTTAAAAGCCTCTACAATGGCCCGTTCAATAGAAACAATTTTATAACCATTTCCATTCACGATGCCTTTATCAAGTGGTGTCTGTGTTCTAATCAAGCGGTAAGAGCGATTACTTGTTATTTTATGAGGTGGCACCAGCACCCATGTTTGTTTGGGAACCTGCTCAGCGAGGTTGTAATAGAAAAGGGCGGACAGCCCACCAATCACCGCATCGGGGCCAAGTTTAGCTTAAGCAATTTGAAAATCGTATTCACGGCCAAGGTTAGCTTCGGGGTGAAGAAATATCCCACGATCAATTCTTTTGATTTTTTTCCTGCTTCACAAGTTTAGAGAGGCTTTGTTGGCTAATCCCAAGCTCATTGGCCTGCGCAAGAGTAAAAATGCCGAGCTTTTAAGTTTGGTTTCTTGGATTTTATTCATAGGAATAGGATGGTGTGAAATTTAACATTTCCTTGAGAAAATGTCGTTTTTCACCATGATTTGGCCGAAGCTCACATTTCCTCGCTAAAATGTGAGCTTGTTCCCAACCTATTCTCAATATTTAGTATTTATATGAGGCCCAACGAGGCCAACGGCAGGCTAACTACCTAAAAATACTCAATTAAATTGTATTAAAAACACCTCTGCCACACACTGCAATACGTCGTATCACGAGAGCATCTTTGAGATGCTCCCGTGATTTATAGTTAACAATATTGTTAGGATATAACTATGAAACAATTAAGCACTCTCTTTAGCGCGTTCACCCTCAGTGTACTCTTGATTAGTTGCGCATCAACCAACAGACCGATTGAGCAATACGGGTCGATGCGTGAGGCCTTGGGTCAGCAACGATCAGAGGGCAGAGTCAATTTGGTCGACCTCTCGAACAAAGCCAACTACTTGGGAATTGGTGCGCTAGCGGGTCTAGCGGGGGAGGTTACGATTGTTGATCGCAGGACCATTATTTCGACAGTCGGTCAAGATGGTAAACCCGTATCTAGCAAAGTAGATACCAGTCAGCTCCATGCGACCATGTTTGTAGGTGCTCAAGTCGACGATTGGATTGAAGTGGTTACTAGCCAACCGATGAACCAACAAGAGCTTGAAGGCTGGCTTAGAAAGTCTGCAGAAGGCTTGGGATTAAACCCTAAAACCCCTTTCATGTTTAAGATGGCAGGAGAACTTCAGAATGTGCGTTTACATGTAATCAATGGTGCGTGCCCTCTTCATGCGCGCTTGCACAAAAAAAGTCTATCTAAAAGGCAATTGCCTTACGAAGGTGAGTACAAGACAATCACGGCTGAAGTCGTGGGAGTCTATGCTAGTGACGCAGTAGGAAAACTCACCCATCCGGATACTGCTATTCACAGCCATGTTGTTTACTCAAATGGAGCGGGAAGCGATCTCACCGCTCACCTGGAAGAATTTTCGATTGCGAAGGGAACAAAGCTATATCTGCCAAAAAAATAAAAGAGATATCGACAACCACGGGTGTGCCCTCGGTATGCTACACTTTTTTACGTGAGGCAAATTGAGGAGTTGGGTTCAAAATTCCGCCTCCGCCATACAGATCGAACGCCCGACTTTATAGTGCATATTTCCGCTACGGGAAGGAAAATTGAAGTTAATACCGATTAGGCAGGATGGTACTTCCGAGGTTGATCCATTGCTTTCCGAGCTTGGGCAACAGGTTGCACAGGCAAATTGCGAAAACTACAAGAAAAATGGATTCCAAAAGCCATGGTGCGCTTATTTTGCTTTGATTGACGATACCATTATTGGAAGTTGTGCTTTTAAGACGCCAATTCATGATGGGGCTGTTGAGATAGCCTACTTTACCTTTCCAGACTTTGAAGGAAAAGGCTATGCGACTCAAATGGCACGAACATTGATAGAAATCGCCAAAAGTTCTGGAGCATCAGTTCTAATTAAAGCGCAAACTTTACCTGAGGAAAACGCATCAACTAATATTCTTAGGAAATTAGGTTTCAAAAAAAATGATTCAATTATACATCCTGAAGATGGTGAGGTTTGGGATTGGGAGCTCGGTTAGTGCTGGCAGAAACATTGGCTATACAGAAGGATTTAGGGGCCCACCACTATCAAAACGATTTGATAGTCCAAAGGCCCACCACTAAATTAGGGGGCTCATGAAATCAAAGGGGAATAAAAAGTCTGTGGCAATAATAGGAGCCGGATTTGGCGGCATTTCTGTTGCCAGAAAGTTAACAGGCTCCAAAGACCTCGAGGTTCATATCATTGACAGAAGGAATCACCATTTGTTTCAACCGCTTCTCTACCAGGTGGCGATGGCAGGTCTAAACCCGTCAGATATCGCTATTCCTATTCGGCGTCTTTTTCGCCGAAACTTAAATGTCCATGTTGTTTTGGCCGAGGTCCAAAGCATAGATGTTGAAAACTGCAGAATCTCTTATGATGATGAGTGGTTTGAGTTTGATTTTATTGTTATAGCCTGTGGAGCGAAGCACTTTTATTTTGGCCGAAACGATTGGGAAAACATTGCTCCTGGATTGAAAAATGTCGAACAAGCTACAGAAATTAGAAGACGGATTCTAACTTCCTTTGAATTAGCTGAGAAAGAAAAAGACAAGGAGTTGCAGCAAGCCTACTTAACTTTTTCTGTTATTGGTGGAGGACCAACAGGAGTCGAACTGGCTGGAGCAATAGCTGAGATGGCAAAAAATACCCTCGTTGGTGACTATAGGCTTGCCGACTTAAATCAAACGAAGGTTTACCTCATTGAAGCTGATCCAAGAATTCTTCCGGCATTTCCCGAAAAATTGTCTGCGAGGGCCGAACACGACTTAAAAGAATTAGGCGTAGACGTGCTTAAAAATACAAGAGCTAGTGATTTGAGCCTTGAAGGGCTTCGAGCAGGAGAAAAATGGATAAATAGCAAAACAATTATTTGGGCCGCAGGCGTAAAGCCTGTAAGTGTTGCAGAAAATACCAATGTCGAAAAAGACAAGCAAGGGCGCTTTGTTGTTAATAAAGACCTGAGCCTCCCCGCTAATAACCGAGTCTTTGCAGTTGGTGATGTAGCTGCAGCTCTAAATGACGAGGGAGCCCCTCTTCCTGGAATTGCTCCCGTGGCAATCCAACAGGGGCATTTTGTCGGCAAGCAAATACTAGATGAAATAAATGGTCGCCCCAGAAACAGATTCCAATACTGGGATAAAGGAATTATGGCGACGATTGGAAGATCTAAGGCTGTTGTCAGCTCGGGAAGACTTCAGATCACGGGGTTTACTGCGTGGATGGCCTGGGTTTTTATTCACATTATTTACCTCATGAGATTCAAGAATAGGGTCTTTGTGTTTTTCCAGTGGGTCTGGAGCTATTTTAGATTTGGGCTTGGAGCACGGCTTATTGTTCATAAAACATGGCGATTCTACAGTGGGAAGAAATTGAATTACGGCACAGAAATTGAAAAAAACGATGAATATTAGTCTGGAAGAGGGTTGGGGTCGATTGAAAGCGACGGAAAGTATCGGTAAAACCCATTGGCAAACAGCGATTTGGCATGACTCAAAATTCAAGAGCTACCTATTACCAATCAAATCCGCTGTGCGAAAAGATGAGAGCATTGAAATCGGCGTTTCGACATTGGTAACCGTGGCGATAGAATCAGAAGATTTGAGGACTTCCTTTTTGTTGCGGCGATCCCCCGATCAGTAGTTGCACGGACGAGAAATTACCACCTCAGCCACTTTTTACCAGCAAAGGCTCCAATCCCACCAAGCACCATGGCCGGAGCAACGAAATGAAAAACCAATAAGTGAAGCGGATCGTCCATCGCGCATGAAAATCCGATGCCGAAAGCTCCTAATGCACTAGTTGAAATCCCGAGAAGTAAGCCCATAAGCCAAGGTGACGTCGGGGCCAATTTTCTTACTAATCTCAAAAAGAAAATGAGCGGCATGACGCTTAAAGCCCCTACACCAATGATGCAATCCATTCCTGACAGAGCCATTGGATTTTTCAATGTGATAGCAGAACCAAGCAGAACGCCGATCAAAAGCAAGTAAGTGGCAAACCCGATTGAGAGAATGAGACCTTGATTCTTTCTTCCCGGTTGACCTACCACACTGGCGGCAAACGCGAGGAAGAAGGAGTTTACCAAGAACCACAAACCAGAAATCACAGACATCGGTTGAGAGATCACATCAGAGATCTGTCTTAACTGCATCATCGTCAAGCCCACTGCAACAAAGGCGAGCGAGACCGCCGACCAAATGACTGTATTCCGAAGCGGTGAAATAGGTGTTACCGCTTCAAGATTCGTGGTGAGCTGGTCAATGAGTTTTGGATTCCTCATTGTGACATCTCTCCTCGTAATCTTTTTTGCAGGGTCTTGATCGCCCTATGGATGGTCACTTTGATGTCGGAATGGCTAAAGCTGGTTTCGGTTGCCGCTTCGGCAATGGTCAGACCTTGAATCTTAACGAGCTCCAACACCTGCCTCTGTTTTTGGGGTAGATCATCGAATAGGGCCAACAGGTCGCGACTGGTGTTTGATTCCTCTACTTGAGGATGAGCGACATCAAGCTCCAAAAGGTCCAATTCAAGATCAATAAATTTAGAAACAGTTCTTGCTGCACGAGCAAAGTCAATCACCTTGTATCTTGCGATGCTGTACAACCAGGGCAAAAAGTACTGGTTCGGATTGTAGGTCGCCCGTTTCGCGTGGATACTCAGCAAAATCTCTTGGGTGACGTCCTCCCAAGCACTGGAACCGACTAATCCCAATCTGAAAAAGCTGTTCTTCACAAAACTTGAAATCATTTTCTCAATCTCAAGGAGAAGTGAGCGGTATGAAATCGCATCTCCGCCTTGAGCATTCCTCATTAGCTCTTGTAAGCGCTTTTCGTCCGATGAATCGTCTAGGTGGCGTGCGCCCTTACTCATACTTTCGTTTTACTCCCCAAGAAGGTTACAGCCTATACCGATATGAGAAAAAACATCAATCGAAACATACACTTATAAATCGTTGTAACCATTCTGCCACCTCAATCGAATGAGCCTGTGGATCGTTAACTTAAACATGGTGCGTTTGGGCAAATCCAAGCCACCTACACAAATTAAAGGAGAATCTCGTATGAAGAATAATCATCTGCTCAATGCCGCTCTGTCCGGAATCATCGCGGCGGGATCGCTTGGTCTATCATCTCTTGCACTTGCCGAAGGTGTGTCCACTGATAAGGGCCATTGTGTAGGAGCGAATGCTTGTAAGGGCAAAAGTGGATGCGCGCAGGAAGGTCAAAATTCTTGTAAAGGTCATAATGGCTGCAAAGGTAAGGGCTTTGTCGAAAAAACTCGCGCCGAGTGCGAGAAGCTCGCCAAAAAGGACAAGAACGTCAAGTTTGAAGAAGCAAAGCCAATGTAATTGGTCGGTTAGATTTTATGAAGGGGCGGTGTGAGAATATGACACGAGAAAAATTATTCCCGAATCTGGGAGTCGGACTTGGTTTAAGAGCACCACATTACTCTCATATCGCCCAATCCAAACCGAAACTCGGCTGGTTTGAAGCTATATCAGAGAACTACATGGGCTTAAGTCAATCGGGTAGCGGTCGACCTTTAAAGGTGCTTGAGTCAATCAGACAGGACTACAACGTCGTTCTTCACGGAGTTTCGCTGTCGATTGGCTCAACCGATGAATTGAATTTCGTTTACCTAAAAAGACTAAAAGAATTAGCCGAGAAAATTCAACCTCAGTGGATTTCAGATCATCTCTGTTGGACAAGCGTCACGGGAGAAAACGTCCATGACCTGCTGCCCCTGCCGTTTACAGTGGAGGCGATGGACCATTTGGTTGAGCGAGTACGCAGAGTCCAAGATTTTTTGGGCCATCGAATCTTGCTCGAAAATGTTTCAAGTTATATTTCGTTCAAACACTCCGAAATGAGCGAGTGGGATTTTATGAAAGAAATCTCAAATCGGGCCGACTGCGGAATCCTGCTTGACGTCAACAATGTCTATGTGAATTCATTCAATCACAAGTTTGATCCCGTGGCTTATTTGAAAGCATTGCCCCGTGAGCGGATCGGACAAATCCACTTGGCTGGTCACTCTCGGCAAGGTCAAATCTTAGTGGACACTCACGACGCCCCTGTATGTAACGAAGTTTGGGACCTCTTTCGGACTGCGACGAAACTGTTCGGCCCCGT
Organism: Bdellovibrionales bacterium; assembly: GCA_016714165.1. Classification (NCBI taxonomy): domain Bacteria; kingdom Pseudomonadati; phylum Bdellovibrionota; class Bdellovibrionia; order Bdellovibrionales; species Bdellovibrionales bacterium. The sequence continues at coordinate 2,376,012 of JADJNU010000001.1, read as the reverse complement.
CTCAACGATGGTGGAATGGGACGCCAAGATTCCGGACTTCCCGCAACTCAAAAGTGAAAGTGATAAAGCGCAACAAATCATCATCCAGGAAATGGAGGACGCACATGAACAACGCTCCCTCTTTGCGTGATCTCCAGCTTTGGCTCAAGTGGATCATCACCGATCCTCGTGGTCTCACTGAAGCCTTAAACAATCCTGCGCCAAACATCACGAAATGTAAGGATCGCTACACAAGACCCACGCCATCTTACATGAGATACATCGTCGGCGATTCAGCCGCCACCTCTATTGAACGCCTTGATGTTTATGCCGAAGGCTATTTTTCTCGAATCCTCGAAGGCATGAGTGAGTCATTTCACAGAACCAAGAAAGTAGTTGGCGACGACGCATTTACTAAACTAGTTGCTGAGTATCTGAAAGTTTATCCATCAAAATTCACTTCGATTGATGAGGTTGGTTACCGGTTTGCCAGTTTTATTGCAGAAGTCGATGATGCCGATTTAGCCGAGTGGGTTTCAGATTTGGCTCACTTTGAGTGGAGCTGGATTGAATCATTTTACGCGGGCGAAATCACAGTGACGGACGACTGGCGAGAAGATTTATCTACGAATCCGAAGGTTCGCCTTCAGGTTCATCCGTCGGCGCGACTCATTCATTCGCAGTGGTCGATTGGTAACCTGATCGAGGCTCTTGATTCCGATGTTGGGATTGATTCGGTCGAGGTTAGTAAGCGAGCGGAAACCGGCATTATCATTTATCGCTTTCAAAATGAAGTCCATTGGGAGGCATTGGAGATGTCAATTTTCAGGTTGGTTCAAGATTTAAAAAATGGAACTCCACTGAGCGATGTCTTGGCACAATCTGAATGTGTGGATCCGCAAGCGATCTCCCAAAACTTTAGCCACTGGGTTGAGCGTGGAATTTTGTGTGGCATTTTGGATTTGAAAGAAAAGAGGTAAGATATGAAACAAATTTCTGATAGCGACCATGATCGTGGCAATCGTCACGGCAAAGAGGTCTGACATCGCGAATTTTACGGATTTGTTGGGATTGGCAGAGTTCGTTTACATCTCAATTTTCATTTGGCTTGTTGTCGATGGGGCGGGTAAAATTTCGCTCGATCGCCTGTCGTGCCGCAAATGCAGGAGGGTCTAAAAATGAAAAAACTTTTAACTATTCTTCTTTTCTTACCAACTGCTGCAATGGCCTTTGTCAGTGGGCCAAGCTCAGTTGGTGCAGGGGAAAACTATATTGGTATCGGCACACAGTCGGAACGTGGAAAAGTAGAACCAAATGAAAATAGGTCGTCGTTTCAGGGTGCTCAGATAGACATCTATAAGCTGAAGTATGTTCGTGGCTTTGAAGGCCTGCTGGGTTTAGGTAGTTCAAACGTCTATTTTGAGTCTGGCAGTTTCAGCAGTTCAAAAGAGCAGGTGGGTTCAACTCTTTTCTACGAAAGAGATCAAGGTTCTTATTTAACACTAGGCTTATCAGGCGACTTCGTCCATGAGCTGGAGAAGCAATTTGGTTTTTATGTTCAAGCATCGCCGCTTCGATCATACAACAAGGATAAGTTTTCAAATCCCAGGCTGGATATGTTTGCCGTAGGTCTAACCTCTGCCTTCAATATCACCGACGATTTTTTTCAGAGAAACTTAATCCATTATGGCTCTGGCGAAGGCTCTCATCAAAATTCATACTTGGCGATTGATACTGGCTTCGGCTATAGACTCAATCGTTTAGGTGGTAGACCACTCACAGTTTCGGGCAGTTTGTTTTTAGAGGCAGACATGTCTGAACGTAACGATCCCGCCTACGACGCCGCGTTTTCACCATCGGGGACTCGAGATAGAGTCAGAGCTTTTAAGTATGGAACGCTGCTGGGTGCAGATATGGGGATTACAAATCGAATCAATTTGAGCGTAAATTATCTGCAAAAACTGGGTGGATATGATGCGCGTTCAACGAAGATTTATACCGCAAATATCGGATTTAAGTTTTAGGTTAGAGTTCCCCAATGATAGTGGACAGTTTTCTTCGAGCGGTTTAAGGGCAATGGCTCATCATAAGATTTTCTAAAGAACACAGGCGCCTGTAAGCTCCCTCTGAATCTAGACCCGGATCATGAGCCCGTCGGCAAGGCTATTTCGGTGAGCTTTGTAGCCGATAAGAAGGCCAGACACAAATCCAAGGGCTAGAATCGTTGCAAGATAGATAAGGTCGGTTTTTTCGAGCCACTGAATCGGAATGAAGACGCCAGCATATTTTTGAATGAGTGACTGCGTAGTGAAAAGGCCAGAGTACAGAAGAACTATTCCCAATCCGCACCCTGCGACGGTTAAGAAGACAGTTTCGGAAACAAAAAGAATAATCGTCAGTGATCTTGAACCTCCGATGGCGCGCAAAATTGAGATCTCCCGCCGGCGCTCATTAAGAGTCGTGTAAATCGAAATCAACATTCCCAATAAACTGACACTCACAACGAAGAACGCAATCACCTGAAGAGAAACCTCGGCGTAAGACAGACTCTGCCAAAGCTCCGACAAAGTGACCGCAGGAATAATGCCTAAGAGTGGCTCGTCCTCGTAATCGTTTACTTCGCGCATGAGCCGCAAAGCGTCTGTTCGTGCGTGAGCAGCGGCAAAAAACGCTGTGATTTGCTTTGGCCTTAGCTGCTCATCTGTGAATTCATGAGTTCCGTTTTTCTTTGGCGCCCCGCCTTCCCATCCAATGTGAATTGCTTCCATTGCTTCCAGGGAGATGTAAAGTCCGCGGTCAACTGGCGTTGTTGTCCGCTCCAAGATTCCGACGACCCTAAATGGGCTGTCAGTATGTTCAAAAATAGCTGGCCCACTAGTGATTCCGTGAGCGATCACGACAGGATCGCCGACCTTGTAGTGAAGTGTGTTGGCAACATCCGATCCGATCACTACGTCGAAAAGACCTTCGTTCCATCGGCCTTCCCACATGGTGAGGGATTTGTCACCGGCATACTGATAATGATCGAAGTAGTTCTTATTCGTGGCGACTACTCGAAATCCTCGGTGGCTATCGCCCAAGGAAATTGGGATTGTCCACTTGATCGCAGGATGTTCGACGAAGTGCTTGTAAGTCTCTATTGAAATATTATTGGTCGCATTTCCCATGTGGAAAACTGAGTAAAGAAGCAGCGAAAGGTTGCCGCCCCTGGCGCCAACGATCAAATCCGTTTTACTGATGGTCTGAGAGAAACTCTCCTTCGCGCCGTTTCTCACTCGTTCGACTCCGAGCAGGAGCATCACGCTGAGTGCGATGGAAAGAACCGTTAGTCCCGTACTGACTCTTCGATTCAAAAGAGATTTAAAAGCCAGGTGGAAAACATTTTTCATACTTCACCCACACTTTGCTTCGCCAAATTGATTTGAGGAATACTGATTGCGCGGTCGAAGAACTTGGATAGCTCACGGTCATGGCTCACAAAAAGGACCGTCGCTTTTGTTGCCTTTGCCTGATCTAAAAGGACATTCAAGAATGATTTTCTGTGGTCTGCATCAAGAGCAGAAGTTGGTTCGTCGGCAATAATGATTTCGGGGTGACCAAGAAGCGCTCTTGCCGCGGCCACACGTTGTTGTTGGCCGACACTAAGATCAGTCACGCGTCTATTGAGAATATGTGTAATGCCAATACGCTTTGCGATCTGCTCGACATCGGATCTTATATCACCCTGGATTCTCTTTTGGCGTTCAGGTGTTAGCTTACAGGGCAGAACAATATTTTCAAATGCGTTGAGGTACGGGATCAAATTGAACATTTGGAAAATGTAGCCCATGTGCGCACCTCGAAAATGGTCTTTTTCAAGATGCGTTTTTGTTTCCATTCTGCTCCCGAGAAGTGAAAGCGCGCCGTCTTGAAGGTCAAGAACGCCGGCAATAAGTCCGAGTAAAGTTGTTTTACCGCACCCACTTGGCCCGTAGATGAAAACTCTTTCGCCTTGTGAAATGGAAAGAGTCTTTATGTCCAAAACAGGTGGATGATTGCCGTAGGCGAATTTGAGATCGTTAATTTCAATGGCTGCGCTCATGGATTACCTCAAGTTAATTTCACCCGCCCCAGGCAACTCAACCGAATCGGCTCCGTTCTCAGAAAGCACTTGGACTTTGATTTTTTGAATAGCGCTAAAGCTTGATTTGAGATCAATACGCACTTTGCTTGACGCAACTCTCTTCGCGCAGGTGACGTTATAGTCGCCGGCGAGCGATTGATGGCCTTCATGGCCGTGATCGTCGTCATCATCGTCGTCGTCATTATCGTGCTCATCATGATGACCTTCCTCTGCGAAAAGGAGCTTTCGTTCCTCAAATTTGCAATTAAGCTTCGGATCGAAAGCAAACATTTTGGAAATACCCGAACGAAATGTCTTATAGACCTTTTCGACGGCGGCTTTCTCTTTTGCGGTTTTGGCCGCGTGTTCAAAGCCCGTTAGACTGTGAGTGTCGATGTTGAAACTGATACTCGCTTTCGTTCCGTCAGCACCGATATCGACTTTCGCTTCACCATGCACATGCGCATGGCCCTGGCGCTTAGGCTTAGCAAAGGAAACCGAAGTCAACAAAACTCCGATCACCAATGCGGTCAATATTCCAATTTTCATTTATCCTCCTCTTACTGCTCGAACTGATGCCATCCCTCGAACCGTTGTGTAATGTCTCCTTCAAGTGAATACGCCACTATCCCATAAGGGCTTTTGACGTTTTCGATTTTCAGCTTCCCAGTGACCCAGATCGGAATGCCACGCAGTTGAACACGCTGGCCTGATTTCATCTTCACATAGACCATTTGGTTTGGAGGAGGTGGAGGAACGTGAACACAAGAGCCAGGATCCGGAACCAAAAGAAACTCAGAAACTGATTCGTAATTGTCCTCCAAAGGCACCACAAATCCCGGAACTCTAACGGTTTGATTGTTCAGGTCCTCTAACCAGCCCGGCATTTGACCCGAGCGGTAGTCGAGCATATCCAATCGCTCCCAGTTAAGAACCTGAGGTCCTCCGCCCGAAGGAGGGCCTCCGCTTTTTCCATTGAAGTGGAAAAATGCAAATACTAATAGGATAGCTGCGACGGTTGCCGCAACGATGACTCTATTTTTCATGTGATTGACATCCTAGGTAGGCCACAAAGGCCATCATAACACCGCAGGTGTCAGATTTGCAACGATGTTGCATCTACCACGGATGGTCAGGATTCCACAAAGCATTCTTGGTGGGTATCCGTAAAAACAAGGCAGCAAAGCGAATTACCCATTTTATGAGCAACTGCTGCTTCGGGTAATAAGACCACAGAGATTATAAGGGTGATTAAATCTAACTCCACTTCGATATTGTATCTGAAGATATTTTCCGATGTCAGGTTTAGCTAGGCCTGGTCTTATAGAGGTCTTAACCGCTATCGGCATAAATCTAGCGAAACATCTTGCAAATGCAACAATGTTGCATTACTAAAGTCCAGCCAATGAAAGGATCCGATCTTTATGCAAAGAGCGCTTTCGGTGGTTCCGGGGGGATGCTTGTTAAAGGTTGGAACCGTTAAAGTTGAAGCTGGTGATGAAATGTTATTTGTCGCTGAGAATCTTCAGTTCTCCGATAAAGGACTTTACCTGCTTTTGGGGCCGAACGGATCTGGCAAAACCACATTCATAAAGAAGCTGAGTAAAATCTTAATCGACCGCAATTTGGTTACACGATCAGAGGTTGGTCACATTTCGGCGATGTCGGCCTATGATCGATCAATCCCTATAAGGGGGAAACATTTCTTCGATCTCTATGTTCCGGATAAAAAATGGCCGCCGGAATTTGAATTGACCTTTGGACATTTGAAAGAAAAATCTATTCGAGAAATGTCCAGCGGGGAGTTTCAATCACTCCTTCTTGTTGCACACCTCTGCTCACACAAGAAAATACATTTATTTGACGAGCCATTTTCACACTTAAACCCCGTGTGGGCGAAAGTTTTTACTGACGAAATTCATAAGCAGTCATCTTCATGCGTATTTCTCGTCATCTGTCACCATATCGAAGACTTTGCGGGCTTAAACCCGAAACGGCTTACGATTTCAAACAAGCGCTTGGAGCTTTCTTAAGTGGACATTCTAAATCTCATCCGCACAGATTTTTTCTACCTCTCGCTTGCACAGATTATTCTTTTCCTCATGGTCGGCGTCCCCATCGGCTACTTGCTCGTGCATAAAAACCTGGGACTTTTTTCGGATTCTTTGAGCCACTCCCTCATTCCTGGAATCGCCGGGGCCATTTTCTTTTTCGGTCTCCGCTCAAGGTCAATCAGCATCGGCGCTGTCGTTTGGGGTGTTGTTGTAAGTGTTTTGTTTTCGTTTCTTGGTGGGCTTTCGGCCAAAAAGCGTGATTCCTTTCTTGTGGTGATTTCGCTTCTTGGTATTTCGGCAGGTCTTATCGTGAACCAAGCACTGCATCTTAAGATCGACTTTTCACATTTACTCTTTGGCTCCCCTCTTCTGACCAGCCTAGATGATCTACTCAGCTCTGCGATTTTTTCATCGGTTCTCGGGATCGTAATTACATTCAATTGGAAAAAGCTAATTTTGTTTTCGATTGATCCCGATTTTTCGCGCATCCGCTATGGCGAATTCAAGATGAACTTTCTCTTCACGCTGATTACATCCCTTTTGGTCATTATGGGATTCAACGTATTCGGCGTGCTACTAACAACCGGGCTATTGATTTTGCCAACGCTTCTTTTTGAATTGAAATCGGCTTCGATCTCACGACAACTTCCATTTTCTATTTTTATGACGATGTTGGTTTCGGTTCTGGCCTTCATCTTGAGCTATGAAGTGAACCTGACGTTCTCCTCAACACTCATATTCTCCCTTTCAATTCTTACGCTGGGGAGATTTGTCGTCAGGAGTCCAAGATGAAACTTTGGTTATTTTTGTTCGTCTTACTTTCTCAATCGGGTGCTTTTGCGAAATCGAAGGTCGTTACTACGTTCAGCGTGCTTGGGAATATCGCCGAGCGCTTGGTGGACGACGACATTGGAGTGATAAATCTTGTCGGAGGCGGTATCGATCCACATTTATTTGAGCCAGGTCCGAAGGACATTAACCACGTACGTGGAGCAAGGATACTTTTTGCAAACGGGCTTCACTTTGAGCCGTGGTTGGACCGTCTGGTGAAGGCTGCAGCAAAGGATTTAGTCGTCGTCTACGCCTCAAAAAGCATTCAGCCGCGGCAAATCAGCGAGCACGGTTTAAAGATGATAGATCCACACGCTTGGAATTCTCCACGTGAGTTGATTTCATATATTCAAGTGATGGCCGAGGAACTATCAAAAGCTTTTCCCAAACAGTCGACAGGAATTCAAAAAAGGGCCTCCGTTTTTGTAAATCAAATTCAAAGTATCGACTCCAAGTTCACAAAGGAGTTTTCAAAAATACCCACTGCCAAACGCGTTATCTTGACGACACATGATGCCGCCGGCTACTTGGCTCTCGATTACGAAATCAAAACAATAGCTCCTATCGGGTTATCCACCTCCGAGGATTTCAAAACAGCAGACCTGACAAACCTGATTGCAGAATTGAAACTCTACAGGATAGACGTGATATTCACTGAACCAAGCCACCACAAGGTGCTCACGGAACGCCTGGCCGCGAAAACAAATTTAAAGGTTGGCCCAGAACTCTATTTGGATGGGCTTTCCGAACGTGGCGGAGCCGGTGATACGGTCGAAAAAATGCTCACACATAACTTGGAAAGCATCTTAGCTTCGATGAAGTAGCTATTAGGATTGAAACATCGAAATATGCCAAAAACCCGTCGCAATAAAGACGAAAATTTGGATATGAGACGCAAGATGTGGGCGCGATTGTGTTACCGAAAGGCTGAGGAACTTAGTGGAATACTTCGCGATGAACGCGCCGACAAAAGTCAGCGAAAGAAAAATTCCGAGTGAGAACATCGAAATAATAAGCAACGTCGCTGATAGATCATGGGATGCCAATGCCGTTGAGAGGGCCGCCAATGCCGAGGGGCACGGGATCAGGCCGACTGCAAATCCAATAGCGAGGGTCTTCCAAGTCCGCTCAACCTTTTCGCTACGGGGCTGATGACGATGCGCCGGACAAGAACAACTTCTTCCATGATTATTAGCTGTCATAGGCACGGCAGTGAATTTGCCCATCGCATCGCTCATAGGCTTTCGAAGCCCATAAAAGATGTAAGTTCCGAGGCCTACCAACATCAAACCGCTTAAGAGATTCATCCAGCGAAACACTGAAACTGTCTCAATCGAGAATGCTGTGTGCAAAAGCCCATGAACTAAAAGCGAAATGAGGAGAATAGAAGCCGCATGTGTGACGGCCGTCGTGAGGGCTAGGGCCAGCGGGCGAAAGTAATTTTTCTTTTCAGTCAGGAGATGGGCGACAAAAGCCGATTTGCCGTGTCCGGGTTCAAGGGCATGTAGAGCCCCCATCACTAAACAGATTGCCACTGAGATCTCTTGGTTATGAAAATGAAGATCCATAAGTACCGCCTGCCATTAGTAAAGCAATTCTTAGACCCAATCAGCATGCCCATAACTTATTGAAATAACTATATTCAATGGTAATTGGTATTTCGCCCACTTGTCTAGTTTTTAGCCAAAATTGCGTGCCGTTAGCTGGATTTCCCAAACTCTAGCCCAAAAGCGCTTTCAATTCCGGATCTTACACAGATGCAACATCGTTGCACTTGTGTCTAGTTTGTTGTATTTATATGCTGTTAGACCCGCTGCTAAGAATTTTTCTTCGTCTTCTGGGGTTTCGGCTGCCGACTTCCTCTAGCAGCCAGGGGGATCAGTGCGTGAAAGAGATCATCAGCAAATACTATTTCCTGCTGCCGAGCTGCATCGTTTTTGTCGCGACGAATGCCTTTGCGCAAACCCCTTCAGAGAAATGCGTCGCTGAATTTTCAAAGTCACCGTATCTAAGCCAATCCAAAATCAAAGAAGTCTGCGCACCCATGCAGGAGCTTGCCGAATGCGCGAGTGTAACTGGCAAGTCGATCACCCACATGGAAAAGCAGACTGACAATCACAAGGGCAAACGAATTTTGGTATTTGGTCAGATTCATGGGGATGAGCCGGAGGCTGGCGAGCTCTCATTGATCTGGATCGAACGCGTGCTTTCTATTCCGGTTAAAAATACTTGGCGAATAGTTCCTCGCTTAAATCCTGACGGCGGAGCACTCAATACTCGCACCAACCAAAACAACATCGACCTCAATCGCAACTTTCCGACGAAGGATTGGGAAGAGCTTGCTCTGAAGGAATGGGAAGCAAAGACGGGAAAAAACCCGCGTCGTTTTCCTGGAAATGCCGGCGGTAGTGAGCCGGAAACAAAGTGCGCAATCAAACAAATTGAAGACTTTAAGCCAGACGTTATCGTTTCGATTCATACTCCTTACGGTCTTCTTGACTATGACGGCCCGAAATCTAAGAGGGCCAAATTTTCCACTCTTCCTTGGCAGTCTGTGGGTACATTCCCTGGGAGCCTTGGCCGATATGTGTGGATTGAGCGAAACGTGCCGGTGCTCACCATTGAGTTGAAGACCGATAGCTTAAAGCGAAATATGGCCGCGTTCAGACAGTTACAGGATCAAATATCTTATCTCACTGCGGACGCTTCAAAGATGGCTGAAAAATAAATCAGGAGGTTGCATGGACCAACAAATTAATAAAATCCCAATCACGGTCATTACCGGATTCCTCGGCTCGGGTAAAACGACGCTGCTTCAGAAAATTTTGAAAGATATGCACGGGAAACGTATCGCAGTGATTGAGAACGAGTACGGCGCACTTGGACTCGATCACGAGCTGATTGACCGTGTGGAAGAAGAAATCATCATCGTCCAAAACGGCTGCATTTGCTGTTCGATCAGAAAAGACTTGATCGAGGCAATTCTGCAACTCAACACCCGACGTGATCTCTTTGATGAAATAGTGATCGAGACAACCGGCCTTGCCGATCCATTCCCCATTTCGCAAACTCTTCTCAGTGAACCACGCCTTCGGAAACTTGTCTCGCTCGACTCTATCGTTACCGTGGTAGACACGAATCTTTTTGAGCAGAACTTCGCGGAGAAGAATCCAGAATTTCAGTCGCAAATCGCTTTTGCTGACCTCATCGTTATGAGCAAGGTTGATCTTGTAAGTCCGACGCAATTGGAAGCCGTCGAGACAATGATTCACTCACTCAATGCCGGAGCTCGTGTCGTGAAGGTCACGAAAGAGAAAGCGAATGTCGCAGAAATTTTCGGACAAAAATTATTTGCCCAAAAGCCAATGAAACTCACGCAGGTGGAAAAACCAAGCTTAATGCTTGCTCCAAGAAAGCAGGAACACCATCACCCGCACACCCAAGTTTTTAGCGAGGTGTTTGAGCTGAAGGGACAGATTGATACGGATCGTTTTCAGGCCGTACTCCAGATGTTCTTGGGCATATTCGGACATGAGATCTATCGGATGAAAGGTGTGATCCGCATCGAAGGAGAGGACAAACTCACGCTGATTCAAGTCGTGCGTCACATGCTTTCCATCGACAAATTAGATTTTGATGTCAGCGACGAGATTGTGAATCGTTTCGTCGTGATTGCTCAAAACGACGCATTCAAGCCGTTCTTTGCGGAGCTTCTGAAAATGTCGGCTAAAGGTTTTGACCTTGAAGCGGCGCACGCGCAGATCCAGCGCGAGAACGCTGCAAGGGGTGAAATTCCTTTGGAAACATAGGCTAAAGCAAGGGGCCTTCAGTGGGAATCAATATTCGTTCCCGTTAAAAATCTTTTTCTGCCGGTGTCGGTTTTCTGGAGAGAAGAAAACGTCAGTCCTTCGCTCAGTGTGTTTTTGGGATTCGTTTTGGAAAAGCGTTCGCTGAAAAAGCCCCCAAGGCGATTGCCTGATGGACGCGACCGCTACGTGATCGAGTTTTTCCTGAACTCTTCTTCCAGAGTTTTATAAGACTCCACGAATCCGTTATTCGTTCGGATCACACTTTCTGAAAACTCCGTTGCTTGCGCTGTCACCTTAGGAACAAGATCGAGATTTGTTTTGGGCCCGATCTTTTCTGTCGATGGCACATAGAAACCTGCGGGGAGATCGCAGCCGTCGATGACGGCATTGTGACGGACAACACAACCATCGCCCACTTTGCAGTTGAAGAGAACGCTGTTAAAACCAATGAAGACTCGCTTTCCCACTTCACAAGGTCCGTGGACAATCGCTCGGTGGGCAATGGATGTGTATTCGCCGATCTTGACAGCAGCTCCTCCTTTCGAGTGCATCACAACGCCGTCTTGGATGTTGGAAAAAGCCCCAATTTCAATGGGTTCAATGCGGCCCTTCGAATCCGTCTCATCCGCACGAATCACCGCGTAGGGTCCAATAAATACCTTTTCCCGGATGATGACTTTTCCGCATATAATGGCAGTTGGATCGACAAATGCACTGGGATCAATTTGAGGGGTGTCCCCATTTGGGTTTCTTCTCAGCATAGTCAGCCATTTTAATGCAACTTTGTTGCAACTGGCAACACATTCCGGTATTCTTGGGCACATGTTCGATCAAGGAGCAGAAGATATGGCCAGCACGACAGCACGGCAAAGGGAGCTTGCCCGGATTGATCACGTTCTCGAAACCCATTCTCTAAAAAAGACGCCGTTGCGTCGGAGTATCCTTCTTGCTTTTGCGGAAGCAAAAACCTCACTCACTCAGGCAGAATTGATCGAGATCATCTCTAAAGATTTGAGCGTGGTTGATCGGGTTTCAATTTACCGGAATCTTGCCCACCTGAAAGACGCGGGTGTCCTTCACGAAGTTGATTCCAATAACTATGTGTTCTGCTCACATGAATGTGAGGAGCACGCCCACCTTCTTTTGTTCTGTCAAAAGTGTCACAAGCACCAAGAAGTCAAAGACCACGATCGCATCAGCAACTTCATGTCAGCGCTTGGAAACTTTCGGTTCTTCGGGAAGAAGCAACCAATTTTTCTTCGAGGTGTTTGCACATCGTGCACACCATCAGTCAGCAATGGTTAATTCTGAGCAAGAATGAACCTGACTGGCAGAGTGATTTTCCAAGTTTCAAATTTGGTTTCATCAGGGAAAGGCTTAAATGGCGATGCTTTCGTGGCGGCTCTCATGGCGGCATCATTGAGCCGCTTGTAAGGGCTCGACTCGATCAACTCAATTTTAACGACGGACCCGCTGCGATTAAGGGTCAAACGAACTTTGACGGTTCCTTCCTCTCGAAAGGCCCTGGAGGAAGCTGGATAGGTTTGCTGCCTTGCAATTTGGTCACGGATCTCAGCTAAGTATCTTTCCGTTTCATTGACTGGAGCACGCCCACGGAGACTGGATTCAATATCTGATTCTCCAATGGCAACATCAGGTTTTAAGAGTTCCTCGGAACTTTCCATTTTCTTGGAACCTGTAATTGACGACTCGTCCACAGAGACAACACTTTTTGTCGATTCTTTTCTTCTCTTTTGCTGCGGCACTAAGGCCGTATTTTTTGAGTCTGGTTTATAGTCATGCAGCGTGACGACATCAATTGAAATCTCCTCTGTTTTTTTCTTGGTCATCGCATCTGAGAAATAAAGCGCGACGGCTAGCAGCGTATGAAGCGAGAAACTCATGAAGAATGCTGTCAACCCTTTTCGACTTTCTTGCGCCTTTCGCCACTTCAACATCAGAAGTTACCTCGCAACGACACGAAAAACTGTCGCCCACGCAAAGGACCCCAGATATGGAAATTGTCGAGGTGATAGTGATCACCGTGAATATGCCAGGTTGTCGGGCTGTCACCAGCAATGGTTTGCGTGTAATCAAAAACATTCAGAACCGCAAGTCCAGCAGAAAAATTCTCGCTCAACTCCCGCTCAAAATTCAAATCCACGGTAAAATAAGTCGGAGCTTTCTGCCATTTCTGGTCGGACTTAAAGGTCTCACCGAACGTGGAACTTGACGGATCTTGATCGGGATTTTGATCGGTATAGGCCAGGTTGTAATGCTTGTCGTAATTGCCGTAAGCCGAGAGGTCCCGCTCGCCAATCACAATCACTTTTTGAGAAGATGTCCATTTTCCCCATTCAACATTTGAGGTCAGAGAAAATCGCTTTTCAATCGCTGCAATGGGGAGTTTCGCTTTATAGTCCGAAGGATAATTGAAAAATTCGGCCAAACCCTCAAGCGTCCAATTGTGTGTGATCCGTCGTCCATAGCTGAGATCAAAGACTGAAATCGTGTAAGGATCATCCGAATTTCTGAATAGTGTCGGAAGGCCTTGGTCAACTCGATCAAGACCGTAAGCCATATTTTCGATGCGGGTCTGGTGGGTGCTAAACTCAAAAAAGTCATCCTGTCTTTGGCCAGCCAAGGAGTAGACAAAGCTTTGCGCCGTTTCAAGTTTATCAACATCAACGATAAATCCGTCGTGCGCAGTGCCGTGCTGACTTTCAAAAAGTGTCAGGGGCGACCGATACCCCAAGCCCGCCGACACGCGAGAAGTCAGGATAGAGTTATGAATGTGCTTATACATCGCACGGGGTGCGATGACCGACTTATCCAAGGTTTTGTCGAGATCCTTCCAGTGGGTCTTAATGTTATCGAACCTAAAAGCAACAGACACTTCGTTCGCATCATTGATGAACCAAGTGTCTTGAGCAAAGACACCTTTGGACGAAAAGCTGAGGTCGTCTTGTTTGAGGCCACGCTGATCGAAAAGTTTTTTGACGAAGAATCCATTTCTTGATTCTTAGTATCTACCCCGAAGGTGAGAAGATGGTTTTCGCTCGCAGTTCTTTGGTATTCCAAGAGCCCAACCCAAAGCTTATCGTCGTTATCGTAGTCGTAACCGTGGGAATAGATGGAGTTCTGAAGCTGCGAGGCCCCGCCAAGGCTCAACTTCAAGCTCGAATTTTCATTGATCTGTTTGCGATAAATCGAAGCCAGCTCGTTGCGATCAAGTGTCACGTTCTCTGTGATCTTGTTTTCGGCACCGATAAATTTCCTGCGGACGTCGCGATCGACGAAATCATCTGAGGTTGCAAGGATCGATGGTGGCTCCGAAAGTTCGAGCTCATTCATCGAGCCGCCAATACTTGTCAACTTTCCGTAACTGAATCGAAGACTCACTTCGTCCGTGCTGTTTATTTTGTGAGTGACTTTGGAAACAACGGTTTGAGTTTTTTGACTGGGGAGTTCGGAGACATTGTTGTGGTCGATGTCGATGGGAAGTATTTCTCCATATTGCACGCCAAGCAGAAAGCCGGTTTTTTCTCCGAGCTTTTTGGTTCCCAAAACAGAAAAGTTCTTCTGACCGTCGTTGGCGTAAGAAATATTGCCTTCAGCGCTGTCCGTGACGATTTCTTTAGTGACGATATTGACCGCACCACCGATAGATTCGGGAGCTGTCAATGCGGCACCTGTACCTCGATAAATATCTATCGAATCAATGCCACCCAAAGGGATCGCTTCAACGCCGTAAAAACTGGAAACAGTCGAATGCAAAGGCAAACCATCGACGAGAATTGTCGTGTGCTCGCCCTTCATCCCATTGATCGTAACTCTTTTCGCCCCACAGAATGCGCAGGCAGTTTGAGTTTCAACACCGCGCTCATTGCTGATCGCCTGCGCGAAGGTTTGTGCCTGTTTCTTACGAATATCTTTCGGCTTTAGGACCTCAACGCGATTGATCTCTTCTTTTTTGATCCGAAGGTCATTTTCGGATTGACCAGAAACGACGATTTCTGAAAGCTGCGAGTTTTGCTCTTCAGCCTTTCCGATGGAAACGACACAGAGTTGAGCGAATAAAAGCGCAAGTCCCCGTGTGAGGAGCTTGCGCTTCAGAGATGAAGAGTGCTGCGGACTTAAGTTTTTGTTCTTTATCACTTGAGTGAATTAGTCCTCATGTACTTGCATGTTGACGCAGCGATTGGTGTGAAAGTGATCCACATGGAGCCACTTAAGGTTGAAGGATTTTGCGTTTCTCAAATCAAGATTTTGAGGATCTAGGAAGATGGCAATCTTGTCTTGTCCATTTGCGCCGGTGCCCAAGACAACACCGGGTTTTGTTGGGTGAAGTTTTACCGTGAAAGGGGCCGCAGTTGCGCCGCCATGACTGTAGCTAGTCTGAACTGTTGCGTACCATTGATCGGGAGTTTGCTCTTCACCTGTAAATCCGACATCAGTCACAAAAAGTAGGCACTCTTGTTTGCTGATGGCGTCGTTACCTTCAAGCGCCAAAAGCGTGCCTTCTGGAAATTCATCGTGGTCGTGCGCTAACGCAGCATTTCCAACCAACGAGCAAGCCAATAGAATCACACCTAAAACCTGTTTTACCATTATAGACCTCCTGGGTTCCCGACCTTTTATTGCAACTATGTTGCATTTACAACTCTTATCTCATATAAAAGACCATGCCGCAGAGATTTGCTCATCTTCTAAAAGGCTTTTTGCCTGGTCTTTTGATCCTCTTCAGCATTTATCCGTGCCTTGGGGAAACCCTGATTGATTTCAAAGATGGAAGCCAAACAAAAACCGAGGACCTTCTCGGCCAAGGCAAAGCCCTCGTTTACATCGAGAGAGGTTGTCCGGTTTGCCATCAATATATCCAAGACCTCGCGACCTGCAAGGAATCGGTCAAAGAAAAACTCCAAATCGTTTCCGTCAGCACTCCGGCTCAAACCAAAGAGATGTCACGGAGGATTCCCAGTGGGCTATCGCTTTACATGGTGAAGGATCAGAAAGTCGCAAAATCGGTTTATGCAACGCCCACCACGCGGATTGCGCAGAAGCAAATGGTCGGAATTCTAAAGTGCGATGACTTTGAAAAACTTATTTCTACAGATCAAAAATGAGAATCTTCCCGGAGGTAAATATGAACCAAAGACTTCCCGTTACCGTACTATCTGGATTTCTCGGAGCCGGGAAAACCACTCTGCTGAATCATGTCTTACACAACCGTGATGGACTAAAAGTTGCGGTCATCGTGAATGACATGTCGGAAGTGAACATTGACGAAAAGCTCGTGAAAAAAGGTGGCGCAGCACTTTCGCGCACCGAAGAAAAGCTGGTTGAAATGAGCAACGGTTGCATCTGCTGCACCCTTCGAGAAGATTTACTGAACGAGGTTTCAAGGCTCGCGAAGGAAGGAAAGTTTGATTACTTGCTCATCGAATCAACGGGAATTTCAGAACCTATGCCCGTTGCGGAAACTTTCACGTTCACCGAAGAAGGCGGCAAAAGTCTATCGGATATTGCACGCTTGGACACGATGGTCACGGTCGTTGACGCCAAAAATTTCTTGAAGGATTACAAGTCATCAAAGAGCCTCAAGTCGCGCAAGCTTGAAGCTGGCGAAGAGGACGAAAGAACTATCACCGATCTTCTGATCGACCAAGTGGAATTCGCCGATGTGATTCTGCTTAATAAAGTCGATCTGATCTCTGAGGAGGAAAAGGAAACCTTGAAAGCGATTTTAACGTCACTCAACTCATCAGCGCGAATTGTCGAATCCACTAAATCGAAAATTCCTTTGAAGTCGATTCTGAACACGAAGCTTTTCAATTTTGAAAAGGCCCAACAAGCTCCCGGTTGGATGGCTGTTCTGCGTGGAGAAGAAAAGCCGGAAACCGAAGAATATGGAGTTAGCAGCTTCGTTTTCCGCGCCAGAAAACCGTTTCATCCTGAGCGCCTCTGGAACTTCCTCCATACCGAGGGGAAAAAGTATTTGCGTGTGAAAGGCCTTTTCTGGATCGCCAACCGGCCTGATTTTATCGGATTGTGGTCCCAGGCTGGGCAAGTTGTCTCTCTTGAGTGCGCGGGACGATGGTACGCGGCTTCTCCGAAAGACGAGTGGCCTACCGATCAGGACGAGATTGATATTCTTCAACGAGACTGGGATAAAGTTTACGGGGACCGCGGACAAGAACTTGTTTTTATCGGGCAGGATCTAGATGAAGCAACGGCCACTGAAAAGTTAAACGCGTGCCTCGTGACAGATGAAGAAGATAGAGGCGGCGTGCCCATGTGGAAGAGATTTAAAGATCCTCTGCCGGCCTGGCGTCTCATGGAAGACCTGGAACAGCAAGTGGTCGGCAACACTCAACATTAAGAAACATGAAATATAAACGGGACTCGAAGCGGGTTTTTGCGTCCCCTTTTTTAACCATGATATAGATGCAACATAGTTGCATCCAAGGAGAGGAACAAATGATCCAAAAGAACGCATCCGTGCAGGCACAGCGGAAGTTGCCGGTCACGGTCTTGTCGGGGTTTTTGGGAGCTGGGAAAACCACAGTTCTCAGTCACGTCCTAAATAATCGTGAAGGTTTGAAGGTCGCAGTCATCGTCAACGACATGTCGGAGGTCAATATTGACGCAGGAATCGTTAAGAACGGAGACGTTGCATTGTCGCGAACCGAAGAAAAGATGGTTGAAATGAGCAATGGCTGCATCTGCTGTACGCTCAGGGAAGATCTTCTCAAAGAAGTCTCGAACCTCGCCAAAGAGGGAAAATTTGATTACTTGCTCATCGAGTCCACGGGAATTTCCGAGCCGCTGCCGGTTGCTGAGACTTTTGAGTTCACGGACGAACACGGCGAAAGCCTGTCTAAAGTATCGAAACTCGATACGATGGTCACGGTCGTCAGTGCACCGGACTTCTTAAAGCAGGTCGCCGAGGCTAAGGACTTAAAGGCTGTCGGAATGGAACTCAACGAAGAAGATGAACGCACAATTGCCGATTTGTTAGTTGAGCAAGTGGAATTCGCGGACGTGATTGTCCTCAATAAACTTGACCAAGTATCGGAGGAACAAAAAGAAAAACTCAAAGGTGCCGTCAAAGCTCTTAATTCCCGAGCAAAAATTGTGGACGCCCAGTTTGGAGAAGTGCCATTGAAAGAAATTTTGAATACGGGGCTTTTCAATCTTGCCGATGCGCAGTCTTCATCGGGATGGATGAAAGTTATGCGGGGCGAAGAAGTGTCGGAAAAAGATGAGTATGGCATCAATAGCTTTGTTTATCGCGCTCGTAGACCTTTCCATCCTGAACGGTTTTCTAGGTTCCTTGAAAAAGCCCCTTCCGGCGTGCTACGTGCGAAAGGATATTTCTGGCTTGCCACGCGTCCCGATGCTGTCGGCCTTTATCAGCTCGCGGGTTCGAGTAGTTCATTCTCGGGAATTGGATATTGGTGGTGTACGGTCGGCGAGCGATTCTGGCCGAAAGAAGAGTCTGCCAAAAATGAAATCCGTAAAATCTGGGACAAACAGTACGGAGATCGTCGCCAGGAAATCGTCTTCATTGGAACCGATCTCAATCGTGATGCAATATCTAAAGCCCTCGATGAAGCACTTTTGACGCCACAAGAAGAAAAAATGGGAAAAAAGAAATGGCAGAAGTTTCCTGATCCACTGCCTGAATTTGATTTGAAGGGGATGCCCGCATGAGTCTAGCGATTGTTTGTCCGGTTGTTAAAGAAAGAAGCCGTCTACTCGAACAGCAGCTCGCTCCACTATCGCGCGCGAAGAAGGTTTTAGATAATCCTAATACGAATTTATTTTTGATTGATGGCAGTTTCTTTCTTTTGCCTTCAGTTGAAGGGGGGCGTGATTTTGAAATCACGATCCTTCTTGATTCGCAAAATCCAGCAAGCTTCCGCAGGTTCGTCAGAGCCCTTCCGAAAAGATTCGGTGCGAAATTGAATTTTTGGAGCGAATACGTTGAGACAATGACGAAAAGGTTTTGTCAGGCATTTGATGTGCGCTACGCAAAACTGCGATTTTCGCAAATTTCTCATGACCAATGCCCGCTTTTTCATACGGACTACGTGACTGTTCGACTCTTTCAAACCCTTAACGGGCCAGGAACCGAATATGTTTCGGATGACAATCTTAATCGCGATGGTTTAGGAAAGGGTTGTAACTCAAAGATCGTTTTGAATTATGATAAGGTAAAGCGAGCGAACACAAAAGACATTCTCTTGATGCGGGGTGATCGCTGGTTTGAAGGCAAAGGGCTCGCGCATCGGTCGCCGCCGATTGAACAATTGGGGCTTAACCGTCTGTATCTATGCCTTGATGCCGTAAAAGACCCTAGCTTAGTGCGATATTGAAGGCGCCAATAATACCCATTCTGAAATTCCCCCAAGCACATCTACCACTGAAGATGAAGTTACTGAGCGAATGTTTCATAACCTAGTGCAGTTATCACTACGGCTCTACTCAGAACTTGAGTTTTTGATGAAAACCCGACAGATTTGAGAAGATTAAATAAGGATTAAATATGAGTAAAGCAATTGAAAATTTGGTAGAGACACAGAGGCGGTTGAATGGAAATTTTATACAAAGATAAATCTATCCTGATTACTGATCAGGACATAACGATCAATACTTATTATTTTCCGCTTGGCCAAGCAAAAATCATTCCTTGGAATCAAGTCAAATCTATATCAAGCCAAAAAATGACGATTTTGAATGGGAAATATCGGTTATGGGGAATGGGTTTATTGCCTTACTGGTTTAATAGCGATTGGCGAGCTGACA
This sequence comes from Bdellovibrionales bacterium, assembly GCA_016714165.1. Taxonomy (NCBI): domain Bacteria; kingdom Pseudomonadati; phylum Bdellovibrionota; class Bdellovibrionia; order Bdellovibrionales; species Bdellovibrionales bacterium. The sequence continues at coordinate 2,356,426 of JADJNU010000001.1, read as the reverse complement.
AAGACCAGATGCTTATCATTGATACGGGGCATTTCATCAAGTCAGCAATTACACCTGACGACTTTGAGGCGGCGAAAAGAGCTATCGAAACAAAACTTAAAATCAAAAGAGAAGAAGAGACTTGAGCCGATTGCAGTGACTGTATTTAGCGCACCTCAAATTTCAATGAATCAACCAGATCGCCAGAGGAAGCTTTCAACTCAACAAGGTATTTTCCTCTTTGCAGTGGCCATAGTGTTGTTTCCTGCGCTTTGCTCAACAGGCGATGGTTCAAAAATAGTTTGTGTCCACGCTGGGGGTTTTCTATTTCGATAGGCAATTTTTGCAGGGGCGATGGAATGTCGGGATCAAGGCCAACCAACATGTCAGGTGCTGGATATCGAATACGACTGATTGTTCGACGAGGAAGCGGAACTCCTGGCGGCTCGTACTTGGTAAGTGAGCCTTTGGGGTTGGGATGTAAAGCCAACATGAGGCTGCGCCAAATCGGCGCAGCGCCAGTCATGCCGCTCACATTCCACATTGGCTCTCCGTTGAAATTGCCGACCCAAACTCCGATCGTATATTGCGAACTCCATCCGATGCACCAGTTGTCGCGCATGTCTTTACTTGTTCCTGTCTTAACTGCCGCTGAGAACGGAAGACTAAGCAAGCTGTCCGTTCCGAATGTAAAGCGACGGTGCTCCGGAGATGCGAGAATATTAAAAATTGAAAGCCGAGTTGATCTCGAAAATGTTGAATCTTCAACCGCGAACCGGCGGTAAGCCTGAGTCAATTCCCAAAGTGTCACGTCAATTGCACCCAAGGCAAGGCTTGGACCGTAGTACTCATCGTCCTGTAACTGTTCAAATCCCAATGATCGCAGTCGATCCAATACCCGAGTTTCTCCCACCATCTGTAGGGCTCTTACAGCTGGAACATTCACGCTTGATCCCAGCGCATCACCAACGCTAACCAGCCCACGAAAGATTTGGTCGTAGTTCTTGGGATGGTAGACGCGCCCTTGAGAAACGGAAATGTCGGCCGGAGAATCTTCCAGAAGTGAGGTAGCGCTCAGAAATTGCCAATCGAAAGCCGTTGCATAAACAAAGGGTTTGATCGTCGATCCCGCCTGCCGTCGCGTTTGAATTCCATCAATTTGCTCAGCAGAAGCAAGTCCGACACCGGCATTGGCGGCATAAGCAGCCACTCGACCCGACTGCGTTTCTAAAATAAGCACAGCTCCATCATTCACATTTTGATTTTTCAATGTACGCAACTGTTCTCGCATGGCATTTAATGCCAACTTCTGAGTCCGATAGTCGAGTGAAGTTTGAATGACACTTGAGTTGGTGCGATCTGCCGTAAAATACTTTGAAAGAACGGGAATTAGCTCCCGTGCTCGAGCCAAACTGTAAGGCTTGGAAAGTATATGCTGCGAAAGAGTCTGAATCGACTGACAATCGTTCATCTTGAGAATGAGGCAAGCTCGCTTTGCGACTAATTCGGGTTCCGCATTTGGCGAGCGCAGGAGTGCAATAAGAAGTGCGGCCTCTTCTTGAATGAGGCCAGAAGGATTCTTACCGAAATAGCCAAGGCTTGCTGCTCTTAACCCGACGAGTTCTCCACGGAACGAAACAAGGTTGATGTAAGCTTCAAGAACTTGCACCTTGGTCCATTGAGAATTGAGTTTCAAAGCTGAAGCGACTTGATTGAGTTTTTGCCAAGCACTTCGTCGACGGTTAAAGGCACCATCTTTGAGTAAACCAGCGAGTTGCATTGTCAGCGTGCTGGCGCCGCGCTGGGAACGTCCGGTCACTCTTTCCCAACCTGCTTTTGCAATTGCCAAGGGGTCGATTCCAGGATGGGAATAAAAGCGGCGATCTTCTGCTTGAACCAAAAGCCCCCGAAAGGCTGGTGAAATCTCGGACCACTCAACCCAATCTAAACTGCGCCTTTCGTTATGGGTGCGAATCGATTCAAGCGGATAGCCATCGCGATCAACAACCCAAACATCCGAAGGCCTGTAGCCTTTGCGAACACTCTCAAACGAGCGCACGTGAATCGTCATCCAAGAAAGCCCTATAGTCACAAAGAGGACAGCTGAACTTATGCCGACAATATACCTTATGGAAATCTTAGCGAGAGACTTTCCAATTCGCATTGGGTACCTCTCCGAACGTCTCCGGTGAATACATCGCTTCCACTCTTGATGGGGGCAACTTGAATTCACCTGCAGAATTTAATCGAACACGATAGTTCAAGCGGTATGTCCCGCGCGGCAAATAAGCAGCATAGGAAATGAAGTTAGCATGAGATTTTTCTTCATATTCTTTAGGCCAATCTTGGACTTCCGTCGATGGAGCATTTCGCTTTGGTGCACGGTCAAGAATGTTCGACGATCCGTCCAATCCAGTTCCTAAATGAGAAGCTCCAGCGGGAATTGGATCACGAACAACCACCCAAGGCTGATCGGCCTGAGCCGTGACAGTCAACTCAATATTTGCAACGTCGCCGACCTTCCATGTTCCCGGAGTGGATTGCATGACCGGTGTAATCTTGCGAGAAATCCTATAACCCATGTCAAAGGGCTCCTTTAAAGGGATAGCCGAAACAGTTTCAAAATAAATCCATGGCCTTCCTGATCCAGAGTGGCTGAACTGAACCGATACATCGCTTTTTTCCGAACCCTTCGGCCAGTCTAAAAGTTTTTTCTCACCTTTGGGCGAGGATTGCCAACTAAAGAGGCCGCTGATGTCATTGGCATTGAGCCTAGTTTCGCCAGCGACCTTCTCCTTCTCAAATTTGGCGCTGAACCGGCGGAGTTGAGTCACGCCCCAAGCGTTGGCCATAGTCGTGTCCCAATGTCCGAATCGCAATCTTGCAACGACTCCTCTTGCCATTCGACCCACATCTTGTCCCCAAGACCCTTCGTCGATAGAAATGCCAAAAACTCCCATGGCCTCCTGATCGCGAGAAGAGAATAGGCGCCACTTCCCCTCCCAATCCAAATCATTTTGGAGGTTCATCAATGAACCTTGAAAATTAGTTCTTGCACGTAGAATATTTTCTGCTTGTTTCAGCTGGCCATCTCTATTTGGAATGTCAGCTTGGCGCTTCAGAAGTTGGAACCAAGCTGTGACGGTCTCATTTTTCCAAATGTTCGGTGTGATCTGAACTGTAGAAAGTAAATTTGGTCTAAAGGCTTTGTACCTTGAAATCGTTTCCATCACCAGTATCCTGGCTTCACCCGTGTATTGATCGCGGACAATTTCATCCCACCAGGAACGGCAAACATATTGTCCTTGAACGTAAGAAGTCATGCCTGAGACCAACTTCGCTCGCGTCGCCTGGGGAAGCTCGTACCCATTCTCATCTAAAATGTTCATGACATAACGGGTGAGTTGAGCCGATCCGCAGAGAGAAACTGGAAAAAATTTTAACAATCCATAACTATCGAAGTAAGACGGAAGCGCTTCAATCAAGCGTTTTATTTCACTCTTGTCTTCCAGGACGATGCCGCGTGAGACCCTCTGTTCAAGACAGCCGTAGGTATATTCGTCCATGTAAGACTTCACGCCTGCGAGTCCCGACACCAGTGTTGCTCTTGCGTGAACTCCAAGTCCGCCCTTGCCAGGAATCGCGTCTGACGGTTGCTTCACCGGAATCTGATTGGTCTTGTCGAGTTGAAAGAGCGTTGCCTGAAGGACACGTGCGGGGACAGCAGGCTCAACGCGAACTTTTGCGGCCATAGCATCTTCACTTCCTGTGACTGCGTCTTTGGCTTTGATCTGAAATGCGATTTCCTTCAAACCCGTTGGCACCGTGATGGGTAGATCAATTGTCTTCGCCTCGCTGGCCTTTAACTCGACTGGAGAAATTTTTGGAAGAGAGGCAATGTCTTTGGTTGTTACTTCAAAAGAAACCTTCATTGACTTGGTCGTCGTGTTCCGCAAGGTGAAGGCATTCTTGATTTGATCACCCTCGCGCACCAGGGGCGCAAAGCCGGAATAGATGATTAAATCCTTTGTGGACTCAATGGTTACGTTTCCGTCGCCGAAGAAATCTTCACCCCCAGTTGCAACAGCAACTATCCTAAAACTTGTCATCGAATCATTCAGTGGCACTGTGATTTTCGCCTCACCTGAAGAATCGAGTCTGAGCCGTGGCTCCCATAAGAGAACGGGTTCAAAGAGTTCACGAGTATCAGCTGCCAGAACGCCTCCACCCCCGCCTGGTGGCTTAGCCTTTGAGCCGAAATGACGGCGACCAACAACTTGGTTTTGACCCGAACTCGTTGAGACGGCTAGGCCTCTTTGGCCCATCATTTCCCGAAGAATTTGCCAGCTCGTATTTTCTTTCAAACGCAACAGCGATTCATCGACTGCCGCAATCGCAACTTCGGAGCCAGCGGGAAGTTTTACGCCTGAAGCCGTTTTCACTTGGATACCAACTTGCGCTTTCTCCCTAGCGCGATACTTAGTTTTATCTGGCTTAACTGTCACTAAAAGCTCATGAGCTTTCCAGCCCACCTTGAGTTCGACCATCCCCATTTTCATTGCTGGCCTTGCAAGATCAAGAATGGCCGTAGGTTTCGGCTCACCAACCCGCCCGCGTAAGGCTAAGGCCGAAATGAAGACATTGGGCGCGTAGTTTCCCTTGAGCGGAATCTCAATCGTAGGACTATCCCGACGAACTTCCGTTACGAAAGAATCAAGAACGCCTTCGCGCTCGACTGTGACCAGAACGGTCGAAATGGGATATGGGGAGCGAACGACTAACTTCGCCTTATCGCCAGGTTCATAACGGTTTTTCTCCGGTAATAGATCAATCCGATCACTATCACTGGGCACCCACCAGCTATCTGCACCGGCTTCATAGACGCTCACGCCAACCGAAGCGTAGGTGGCTCGGCCATTTTCATCCAGTGTTTTTGCCTGAAGTGTAATACTTCCGGCAGGCAATCCCATTGGTTGACAGTTGAACCGACCCAATTCATCGCTTTTGCCGTCGCAAACTTTGCCCAAAGCAGTGACTTCAGTTTTTGAGTCATAGGAATAGAATCCGCCGACAAGACGTTTGCGGTGGGTGATGTAATTCGTGCGAAACGCCTCAACAACATAGTTTCGATTACTTTGTGGCTTGCCGAGGTTGTTGGTAATCACACCCATAACTTTAGTTTTGCCGGGTTCGGCATACCAGCTATCAGATCGTAACCCGATTACGTATTCAGCGGGGAATACAGGGACCTGAGAGCCTGTGGTTTTGATCTCACCACTTGGATCAGTGTATTCCATTTCTAAAGACAGCTGTTGGATCTTGGTTATAGAAGGAAGATCAGAAACCTTCCCTAAGTGTCCACCATCTGCATTGAGTGTCAGCTCTTGAACCTTTAGGAAAGTTTCTTCTGGTGCTTGCTGATCCTCAGAATCTACAAGACCTGGTTTAATTGGATTGGCGAAGAAGCTGTAATCGGATCCGCCAGGAACCTCAGGAGAAAATGAGCCAGGCTGGATACTGGCTCGCAATTTGACCTTCAATCCCTTGGCGGGTCCACCGGAAAGGTAAGCAGCGGAGAGGTCTGCCTTGATATCGCTTGGTCGCACAAGTGGCTGGCCTTGAATTTTCACGGTTGCCTTCATGAGAGGCAACCGATACTCACTCACAATGAAATGGCCGGTTTCTTGAGCTTGCCAATCAAATGGGTCATCTTCTTCCGTCTCTTTCTGCGGAAGTTGCTCCTTGTTAGAGAGATAAATTGCATAGTGACCGAGTGTCGCATCTTTAGGAATATTGAACTTTCCAATTGCTGTTCCTGTTGACTTGTCGAATACAAATGGGAGCGTATATGTTTTCCTGCTAGCCTGATGAACAACAAGAACTTGCTTGGGCAAATGCTTTTCGTGCATCATCGCAAACCCGGTTTCGCGATGTTCGCGCAAGACATGCTTCATTTGAATCGCTTCACCAGGCTGCGCAGCCATTCGGTCAAGGACCGTATGGCCGACGATCGGTCCCCATTGATGGGAAAGATATTCCATCGCCAAGTTAAACCGATAGGTCTCTATACCCTTGGACCAACTGCTTGATGAAAAGGAAACATCATCTCCCTTTTGTGCAAAAGCGAAGACTTCACAGGCACCATAACTATAACTCTCGGATTCATCCTCGCCACTGCTCAGAACGCATGGATCATCTACTGCACCTAAACGCAGAACGCCGTCACTGTCCGTTGTACCCTTGGCGAGCTCCTTCCCCGAAATATCAACGACCGAAACCTTTGCGCCACCAACAGGTTTGGCATTTAAAAACTGGATCACCCAGATGAGAGAAGACTCGCGACCCTTTTTAAAATGAACAGCCATATCTGTAACGAGTGCAGCCGTCGTAACATACATGAGGGCTGTCCCGGTCAGCGCCTCGCCGAGTCGTGGACTTGCCATTTCAATCACATAAAAGCCCGGCTTCTTAAGAGGAATACCGACAAGCTCGAACTCGCGCTCCCCAAGCGGCTTGGGAATTTGGAACTTAGAGCCCTGTCCGTCGGCCAAAAGTGGAGAATTTCGATTTTCGAATTGCTGCTCTTTCCTCAAAACTTTCCTGTACCAAGTGATGATTTCAGAAATCTTATCCTGACTCGAAAGATTCAATGATTTGCCTTCGATCGACACTTGTTGGATAGCCATCTGTTTTTCAATATTGCGAACGCTCACCGGCAATACTGGATCAGCTTCGAGTTCAAGAATACCAAAAGATGCAGGGAACTTTATCAACGGCAAGTATTCATCAGTTGCGACTTCAAGAGGGTATTTGTTTTGGTTCGCAAGTGCGCGCCCCAATTCGTCCTTGAGCTTGCCCGGCAAAATCACTTTGAACTGAGCTGAATCTGGAAAGGGAGCCTTGAATGTCAACGAATCGATTTGCTCGTCCTCGAAGTCGCTGATCAATTTTACACCAACGCCTGACTTCGGTGTCGTGATGAGAGTTCCATCGACATTTTTGTTTTGATCACCTTTGCTCAGCTCGACTGGAATCCAGGTTTTGCCTTCCGAGGACACAAGTTTTGCTCCCTTGAGAGCTTTGAGTGGCAGGCGCTTCGTGAAGTTCACGCGCATATCAAGAATTGGATTACATGGGCGATCAGGAACGGATCTCTCACACGAAAATCTTGCTTGAAACGGCTCGATGACTTTGAAATTGAAACTCTGAGCTTCTTCTACCGGCAGACCAGTTAGGGAAAGAATACCTTGCGGCCAATGAAGAACGACCTTTGCTTGTTCGGGAAAGCGTCGCGCGCCAGCTAAAACAATAAAATTATCCATTTCTTTGATTTGAGAAAATGGCTTCGAAGGATTTTTTTCAAGAAGGCTTCGATAATTGTTCCAGCGCCAATTGTTTTTGATGGCGGCCTCAATGACGGCTTCGCGATCTTTGCCCTCGATGACTTTTGCCCCAACCTTGTCAGGCATTCCTTCGACTTCAAAATAGGCTTTCGACTCAACCGACTTTGTATCGATGGCTCCATCTATCAGAGCGACAAAATATTGGTCTGGCTCAATGTCCCCATATATCGGGGCAACTCCTAAGAGCGCGGGTCCCGCAGTCGAGAAAGCGTACTCGTCAAGTCCTTCGAGTTTCGCGCCAGCCAAATCTTTTGCTTCAGGACTGAGCTTGAAGGAACAGCGCATTCCCGCCTTGAGTGGCTTTTCAAAATCTAATACCCAATTTTTACTATCGGCCCATCGAGTGGTGTACTTGGGAGTCTCTTGAGATGTCGGAGTCTTTTGAGACGTTGGAGTCTTTTGACCATAAGTCGGCTGCTTTTTGGTGGTCACATTGCAAGTCATGGTGAAGGGATCAGTCTTGGCGCGCGGATCACCCATTGCCATCATGTCGGTAGAAAAACGGACCGTCGCTTGCTGCACCTGTTTCACCGAGCCAGTGGGGTAAAAACTGACTATTTGTGCGGCATGCACCTCGGCCGAAGCGAAGCCAAATATAGTAAATGAAAGATGAACAAGGGTGCGCCATCGAGTTGGTCCCATGTAACTAACCTCTTGGTGATATCTATATGACTGTATAGGACGATTTATGATTGTTTGCGACGCTTTCTGATGAGTAAACGGCAAACCTTTAATGAATTAATTGATTCGACGCACAAAGGAACGCTCTTCTGGAGAGCTAGGAATTATTCTTATAGATGCGCACCGGCCAGGCCAAGGCCCATAAGGATGAACAAACTAAGTTTTTAGTTGATATGAACTAAGAACTTAGTTAGTGTTTGATGCGGGGGGTGTTGAATGTCCAAGTCAAAAGCAAAAAGGAGTGTAACTGAGAAACTGCTGACTGATGCCGAGCTAGAGCTGATGACAATTCTTTGGAAGCGCGGCGAAGGTTCCGTTGCTGACGTGCTCGAGTCTTTACCAAGGGAAAGAGACCTCGCGTACACTTCCGTTTCGACCATTTTAAGAATTTTGGAGCAAAAGAAAATTGTCATAACGCGAAAAGAGGGGCGAGGTCACATCTACATCCCTGCGCTCGGCAAGACAGAATACGAAGCGAAGACGGTCAAGCACATGGTCAATCGTGTTTTCGATGGTGCACCCACTGCCTTAGTTCGGCAGCTAGTTAGCTCGATGCCTCTCGATGCAAGGCAGATTGAGGAACTGAAGAAAATTATCAATGAAGCTGGAGGCAAGAAATGAGTCTTCCCCAGTTATTAGGCATCTATGTGAACGCCAACATTGTGATCTGTTGTGGATTCCTCTTGTCGATCGCTATCATCGCATTCCTGAACGCCACGGGTAAACCCCTTCTTTTTAAGGCAAAACTCAAGTTTCACTATTCACTCCTTGCAGTCAGCGCCATTATCGGATTTTGCTCACCTCTATTCCCCAAAAAGGAGATCTTTAAGCCAATCGTGAGAGTTTGGATCGCGCCTTCGAGATCCTCCTTTAACGATATCAAATTTCAAAAATCAATAGGTGGTTACGTCGACATTCAATCGCCTTCCGTTCCCTTGATAAAATTGGGGAGCCTAACTTCAAGTATCGGCATAATATTTGCGCTTGTTCTCTTGATTGGTCTTGGGAAGTTCCTTTGGGACTTGCGAAGACTTCTTTTGCTTCGAAACGAGGGACACTTACTTCGTAAGGTCCATGACGTGCAGATTTTTATGAGCGAAAGGGTTCGTGTTCCATTTTCATTTTGGATTCCAAATCAAAAAAATGTTGTCATCCCAGAATCGCTAATTGGCAGCGCAAATTTTAAAAGCTCCGTCCTTCACGAACTGCAACATCATCGCCAAGGAGATACAAAATGGGTTTATCTGCTATGGGGATTTCGGCTTCTTTTCTTTCCAAACCCATTTACACACATATGGAACAGACAGATTTCAGAAGTTCAAGAATTTGCCTGCGACGAAGCTCTGGTCGACCAAGGAAAGGTGGAGTCGCTGGCATATGCAAGCTGCCTGGTTCAGGTAGCACAAACCGCGTTTAAGTGTGAGGTTCAGCCTGTCTGCGCAACGGGCCTGATCTTCATGATTGAGCGCAATATGCTAAAACGGAGGATTACAGCAATGTTAGAACAAAAGACATCAAGGTTCGGATTTAGGAGTGCGCTGCCTATCTTGGGTATTGCGGCAACTCTCTTGGTAGTGACCGCCTACGCTTCCCAAGGAATAGTGCAGGACCGCCGAATTACAATGACTCAGGCACAAGAAATGGCAAAGTCGGCTCGCGAAGGCGGGTTTCCAGTTGTCGTAAATGATCTCGTATTGAAGTGGCTCAACCATTATCTAGGCACACCAGATGGTCGCGATAAGGTAAAGGCGGCTCTCGCCCGAATGGAAATTTATCGTGACGGAATTCAGGGAAAGCTAACGGAATACAAAATGCCCGAAGAGTTCTTGGCCTTGCCATTGATAGAGTCAGGATATCAAAATCTTGAGTCACATCATAATAAGGCTACGGGCGCAGCAGGTCTTTGGCAGTTTATCCCCAGCACGGCTCAAAATTTTGGGCTAAGAGTTGATGCGCAGGAGGATGAGCGACTAAATGTTGAGCAGGAAACGGATGCGGCGATGAGATATCTGCTCGCGAACAAGCTAAGATTCAAGGACTGGCAGCTTTCAATTCTTGCGTACAACGCAGGCGAAAATTCTGTTCAGAGCGCAATTCGCAAAACAGGATCGCGAGATGCCTGGACAATCGTGAGAACTGGATTTAGTGGTCCGACTACGGAAGAGAATTCCAATTATTTGCCGAAGCTCATGGCGGCAATTCTTATAGTTAAAAATCCATCTATCGCTCTTATGTAAAAACTCAACGAAGAGGATGACTTTTTCGGTGTCCTCTTCGTCCAAATGATTTCGATACGCATGCCATCAACTGGCCCGAATATTCATTTTAGGATTTTACAGTGCTACTGCACTTCGACCCCGAGGGCGAAAAAGGCCAATTGAATCGTAATACAGTAGCGTACGTCGTGAGAGCCCAAACTTGCGAGTAGTTTTCGAATGATCTGCGTCCGACCTGTTTTACGGCCAAGAGGACACTTCGAAGAGCAGAGCCCGGCGTTCCGGTTATGTGAGATTAGCCGGTCCAAGTATGTGAGACGGGACACAAATGGCCTCCTTACGGTTCCGGCGAGTAAGAAGTTGCTACATCCGGAGTAGTGCTGCAGGCTAGTGTGCTCCCAAGGAAGCTTAGGTCCGCAATCAAATAGAAACCCAGGGCCCCTTCAATAGAGACATCCTTTCCGAGCTCGACCCCTCTCATCATATTGTCCACGGAACCATAATTGCTGAGCGTCCATTCGAAGGGCCTTGGTGTTTTCGAGCTAAATCGCAATTTAATGAGCGCTTGGGGGCGGCCAGAAGCGATGGAATTTGCTGGCGATTGGCGAAGGTAAATGCTGAGCGACACTTGTGTCTGGTTGCCATTGAGATTAAGCATCGTCTCTCTTTCAACCCTCGTGCGGCCGACCCGTAAGAAATCACTTAGAATTCCCGTTTTGGATTTCGATGAGTGGTCATGCAAAGCACAATCGATTGCTATTGACCCATATGGCCAAAAATCGCCCTGAGAAACATCCTTCCACTCTTGCGGATCCATTGCGAATGATGTCGACGCCCAAAGAAGAATCGTTACGGCAATTCCAGCTATCCTCCCTTTACAACCCATATCCATATCCATATCCATATCCATGATCAGCTCCTCCCTTTTCCATGTTTTGTTAGAAACTACCTTAGCAAAATGAAAATTGTCACAAGACGTATTTATCGATTTGAGAATAACGCGGCAAGCTGTTCTCGAAGTCCTTTTAACACCAGCATGAATTCTATTGGGACAATTTATGCATCTAACCTCGTTTTTACTAAAGACCATGTAAAGTCTATTTGACATTATACAATGTACAGTCTATTATACATTTATTTATCACGATGAAGAGGACCCATGCCGCGTATTGAAGGAAAACTGACGATCAATAATCGAATTCACGAGCTGAGATCCGAGTGGGGACTTACTCAGCAAGATTTAGCCGAAGCCGTCGATGTAACCCGAGCAACTATTATTGCTTTGGAGAAGGGAAGCTATAACCCCTCTCTCGAATTAGCATTCCGTCTTGCCAAATATTTTAGAATTGGAATTGAAAAACTATTTTTTGAAAAAAGGAGTTCGCCATGACTAAAACCATTCGACTTACGCAATCCTACCTCATCTATGCGCTGCCTTTCGTATTGACGTGTATGGCCTGGGGAACAATCAGCCCTGAAAAAGAAATTTTAGCAAATGCCTCCTTCCTAACAAAGGCAATATGGGAAGTCTTGTCTTGGAATTTGATGCTATGGTTTGCCATTCTAATTCTGTTTCTAATTATGCTAATTGCATCATCTGAAGCGCGTGAAAAAACTCTCAAGCGCTTAGCTAATTTGAAAGAACGCGATGAACGTGAACAGTACATCACGGGGAAGGCGGCACGGACGACCTACATTTCGACATTGAGCTTACTTGTTTTCTTCCTATTCTTTTCCATCTTCTCACTCAATATCAATCGGCTTCCCGACAGCGAGGCCATCAATGGAAAAACTGGCACTGTTGCAATTGGGTTGCAGTTTACTCTGTTAGACGAACCTCGTGGTGAAACAAATCAAACGAATGGGCAAGTCATTTTCGAGTCGAAAAATATTCCGCTTTCAAAAACGGCGATCCTTCTGATTCTGATTTTGTGGCAACTTTCTGCTTTTAATATTACAGCAAGAAAAGAGCACTTGAGCGATGTGAATGGGTAGCGAAGGGCCTTGACTTAGGTCGATCCGCAAAACCCGCTGCCATGCTCTAAATAGCTTGTTTTTAGGTGGCTTAGGTCTTGTGTGGTAAGTCGGGTATGGTGCGGTAAAAGCGGCAAATGTCTAAATCAAATCTTCGGTCACTTGGGTTTTGATTCGGCTTCGAGCGCCTTCACTTCTTATTTAGATCTCATTTGCCACTCGTGCTTGCTCAACTCCCACACCTCATGCTCGGTGTAGCCTGGGTTCACAAACTTTGCGGGCCTCACATCAATCAACCGTGCGCCTGTCTTTTCTTTGATCCGCCGCGATCTTGAATTGCCAACAGCGTTTGCAAAGATCAATTTCTCGAATCCAAGCTCATCGAATGCATAACTCATGACGGGTTCAACAGCTTCAGTCATGTAGCCGTTGCCCCAAAATGGACGGCCTAACCAGAACCCTCGATTCTCGGGCTTGCTCTTGCGCCAAAGATCCACGCCGCCAATGATTTCTTCAGGTTTATCTTTGAGGTAGATACCCCAAAACCATCGGTCTTTGCCTTGTTCTGGAATAATGAATCTTTCCAAAAACTCTTTCACCCCATTTTTTGGATACGGCCAAGGTACCGTCGAAGACAAATGCCCAATGACTTCGTAGTCGACAAAATATTTTTCATAGGCGGGGACGTCGGCAAGGCTTACTTCTTTCAGAATCAATCTCTTTGTTTCAAATGTTGGAATGACGCTCATGGTTCAACTCGATGTTTGTCTCGAGGATACATCGTGGCCTCTCGCACATTTGCGAGACCGAGAACTTGTGCTGTCAACCGCTCAAGTCCGACTGCAAGACCTCCATGCGGGGGCATACCAAGATCAAACATTCTAAGATGACCTTCAAAAGCTTTTGGGTCCATGCCTTTAGCTCTCAAAGCCTGCTCCAATGCGCTTCTCGTGTGCAAACGTTGTCCTCCTGTTGTGATTTCAAGTCCCCTAAACAAAAGGTCAAAGCTCCGAGCTGCTCCACTTGGTCCGCGAGGATGGGTATAAAAAGGCCGCGCATTGAGCGGGAACCCCACAACAAAAACACTAGGTGTTCCAAATTCCTTTTGGGCAATCTCACAAAGCTGTCTTTCGCCTTGAGGATCAAGATCGTCAATGAGATCAGTTCGGCCAAAGGTCTTCTTGAGTCGATCCATACATTCAGAAAACTCCCAAACTGGAGTCTTGATCATTTCTGGCAAAAAGGCTCCAGACCTTTTTTTGATCGACTCTCCAAATGTTTTATTTAGCTCTTCAAACATCTCTGACAGTAGCTGTCGTTCAAGATTCATAACGTCTTCGGGACCGTCAATAAACCCCATCTCCAAGTCGAGTGAGTAATACTCAGTCAAATGTCGGCTTGTTGCATGAGGTTCCGCGCGGTAGACGTGTGCGGTTTCAAATACTCTCTCAAGCGCCGCAACCCCATGTTCCTTATAGAACTGGGGACTTTGGGCAAGATAAGCCGTCCTCTCAAAGTATTTGATTTGAAAAAGATTGGTTCCGCCCTCCGTGCCGCTGGCGACGATTTTCGAGGTTACAATCTCTGTAAATCGATTCCTCCGCAAAAAGCATCGAAAATTCTCAAGAATGGCTGCTTGAACGCGGAATATTTCTTGTCCCGGTTCGGTCCTAATACTGAGGGGACGGTGATCTAAGATCACGTCGATTCCGACTTGAGAAATGTCCGACGAAGAGTTGAACGGTAAATCATGCGCTGATGGATTCAGAACGATCGCTTCCAACAAATCAATTTCAAATCCCGATTTCGATCGCGATTCAGCGCGAACGCGGCCGCGAATGTCTACAACGTCATCGAGCTTCAAACTCAGACTGGCAACTTGAGGCTCTCCACGGTTGGAGGTGGGATGCGGTAAGTCAAAAAAGAAGAGGCCTAAGACTTTTTCAAGCTAAGATTTGGGTGCCTGACAACTCAAACCTTTGAAAGGAAAAGAACTTATGCCTCAGCACGAAAAAATATCACAATTTCTATTATTACCAGAATTAAAACTTTTAAAATTTGGGAGAGATCGATCTGGCCGAAAGCACAAACAGGTTGAAAAAGTATCCAGCTTTGAAATCTGTCCAAAGTGTGCGACACCTTCTAAGACTGTTTATGATCGAAGGTGGGCCAAAGCACACGATGCTCCCATCCACGGCAATCAAGTCTGGCTCCATGTTTTAAAACGCAGATTCTATTGTAAGACCTGCCGAAAGCCTTTCACCGAACCAGTTCAAGGAATCAGAAAAGGAAAAAGAACCACCGAGAGGTTTAAACGAGGTGTTCTTTGGGCCTGTGAGAACTTTACGGATCTCAGTAAGGTCAGAAGGGCCTATGCATGTTCAACGTGGACGGTCTATCAGACTCTTTATGAGAGGTTAGAGACGAACCTCAAGAGGCATATCAATTATCCGTGGCCAAAAACCATTGGCATAGATGAACACTTTTTCTCTCGAGCCAATGGGTTTAGAGAGTTTGCAACCGTACTCGTTGATTACAACAATAAGCGTGTTCGTGAACTCGCTCATGGAAAAGTAAAAGGGCAACTCATTGAACAACTTAAACATATCCCTGGTAGAGAAAATGTAAAAAACGTCGTTCTAGATTTGTCAGATAGCTATAAAAGCTTTGTTCGAGAGTTTTTTCCTAACTCCCAGATGATTGCTGATAAGTTCCATGTGCTCAGGCTTTTAAATCCAGCTCTTAATCGCTACCGAAAACAAGTCACTGGCGACAAAAGAACCAGTCCCCTTCGAAAACTCCTACTTAGAAATGGTAAAAAGCTTGAGTCCTATGAACGAAGAGCCCTTTATGAATGGCTCAATCTTCATCCCCAGCTAAAAGAAATTTATCATTACAAAGAAGCCCTCCATGGATTTTTACCGAATCAAAGGAAACAGAACAGCTGCCAAAGTGTTAATTCGAATTACAGATCAAATGGCTTTAAGCCAAATCCCCGAAATAAAAACCTCAGGCGCACCCTCATGAAATGGAGAAATGAAATCTTGAATTACTTCGTCAATCGCATTACCAATGCCAGAACAGAAGGCTTTAACAACGTCGCAAAGCTAATCCAGAAGAGGGCTTACGGCGTTAAAAGTTTTAAATTGTACAGACTCAGATACCTAAGTGCTTGTGCTTAAATGACTTTTTTGAATTACCCACCATGAACCGAGTAGAACCGTAGAACCGTAGAACCGTAGAACCAAATCGTCTTAGAACAGAAATGGTGGACACGAACTTCGGCAAGTCGAACCCTAATCGTCCCCACCGTAAACCTTTGTATAACCGATCACCGATGAAGTCATTGTAGGCGCATCATGGCCTAGAGTCGAACCGTTTTCTTCAGTCAGAACCTTCCACCTATTTACCCCTTTGCCACAATCTGGATACACCACAGCAACGGAATCCCTAACGGCTTGCACCTGTTTAACAAGCTCATGGCACTTGCCTCGAAAGTCAGGAGAAATTAAAGGTTCAATGCTCCTAAAGCGTTCTTTTACTTGCTCAGGAGAATGCGGCTCTCCAGTAAATTGACTCAACTCGTGCTCAAACAGATGTCTTAATTTCTCCACTTGGTGATTGTGGAATTTCTGATTCAGAGACTCAGCCCTCTTTTTGTCTGGAGTATTGAAATCAATTTTCGACAGGCGATTTGAATAGAGCGAAGTGTAACGAAAGAGAGCAGATGCAATTAGTCGATTCTTATTTCTCTGAAGACTGACCATTAACGTGTTCTTGTAGGATGAATCTTTTGACTCCTTTTCGTACTTCTCAATCATTGCGTCCATAAAAATTGCGCTTAAAATGTCTCCAACAAGGAGATTGAGAACCTCATAAGCATGGACTGCCATTTCTTCTTTCGAAAATGCTTTTTCAACCTGGCCCTTCTTCTTATTATTACGGGTCAATGCGAATCTCCTGCGTTTGCCACCTAGCTGTCCACCCAAGTTCCAAAGTTCTGGTAGCCGTTGTTTGATACCCAACAATAAGTTTTATACCAGTCTGAAAGCTGTTTGGTGGCATTTGCATTCTGGGTTTGAGGGCTCGTCAACTTCCAGCCTGCAACGTCGGTGTAGGAGATCCATTTGTTGCCATCCCACTCACATAGATCGACACGATCACCCTGAGAGTTAAACTTCACGGCAAGGTATTCAAATGGATTGGGGCCGTGAACCTTTGTCTGTTTGTTTTTACATTGAACTGAGTTGATGTGTATGCCCAACAGCTTATTGCCCCTTTCAAGACTCTTAAAGATTTCATACCGAACCCATCTCCTACGATAGGTATCTGATCCGATCAGCACAGCGGTCACAGTTGTATTGTCTAAGCCACTGTTTATGAGTTGTTTGAGGCTCGAATCACCCTTTAGGCGTGAAGACTCCCAAAGGGAGCTATCAAAGTACCCGGCCTCTTCCCGATCAGGCTTTGTAACCCAGCTCTGCCGAACAACATTTGCTCTAAAATCGATTACATCTTGGTAGTGAAAACTAAAAAATACTCGCTTCGCCATTAGTGCCTCATCCAAAACATGACAAGAACAACAATCGCGATCGTGCCCCCATAGAAAATCAGTAGGGTTTTTGAAAACAAACTTGATGCCCAAGAATTTTGTCCAGACTCAAAAGCCGATGCACCCATAGAAAAATCAACTTCGGATTCCTTTTTTGTTCGCACTGATTCATACAGACCTCGATACGCGCGCTCTTGATGAAGGTAGTAGCTATCCAACATCCAAAAGATAGGAAGCGCAAAATAGCAAATCAAGATGAACTCAAACTTTGAACCTGATGCTGCCAATGCAAAAATTGCGGATACCAAAGTCACAGCCCAGCCTTTGATTAGAAAGGAATTCCCCGCCATCCGATTAACAACGACCTGAATCATCTCTAGGTGCTTAATTTTTGTATCCACTCGACCTCCTTTTATTCATCCTGTCACTTTGCTGACTCACTTTTTGCCGTGTAGTTTCGGTAAAGATTCAAGGCGGCCTGATAGTCAAACGACAAGTATTCTCGAACCAAATCCCATGAAAAATCTTTGAAGAGATGTCGATCAATTTTCTTTAGCCAATCCATTTCACTTTTTGCTTGATCGGAGAACTGTGAAATTTTGTTAGCTCGGTACTTAAAGCGTATAACTGGATAGTCCGCCCATAGGCGCGGCGGCAAATTTTGACCAATATGGTGTTTTGCAAGTACTGCCATGTTGGCCACCAGCTTTGAAGGAAGTCTCTCATCAAAAATTCCACCACCTGAAGGCAAGAAGTTAATGATCAAGTCACCAGTATCAGTGACTACCGTAAGTTTGATCATTCCATTTATTACTTCTCTCTGAAGCTTACCACCCTTGGGAAGAGTAATTTTCATCGGGTACAGCTCAAAAAATGGATTGGGATTTACTATCTTATCAAGATCAATTGTTGTTGCCACGCTTGGCGTTGCGTTCAAAAGATTCGCCCCACCCCCGTGACCGGCATGAGTGTACCCAATGGATTCGAAAACTTTTAACCAGTTAACTTCGACTTCAAGCCAACTTAGCAACACAAACTCCAAATAAGCCATGCGATCGGTGGAGTTAAAGTCAACTTGGGTACCCTCTGCAAGCCTTAGTCTATTCCAAAGTTCCATTCCTCGAAATCGGTCATACAGCTTCTTCATGTTGTATTCATCGAGACCTTTGAACATATTTCGCTCTTCAGGAAGACTCTGAGCACTCTTCCTGTAGGGAGAAAAAATTGCTCCGGAAGATGGCTCGTACATCACCGGAACAGAAACCTGAAAATCAATTTCTTTTTTGGGATTGATAATAAAGGTGCTGATCATAAAGTAAGCCGCAACAGCTACCGCGCCGATCGCCTTGAATAAAATGCCCTCTACTTCTGGAGAAAAATCATTCTTCCAACACAACCATCCAGCAACAACGGTGAATACTATAAGTAAAAAGAGAAAAATCCCTGTCAGCACCTTGTTGCCACTCCTATTTGAGATTCGTAGCTTCATTTATCGCTCCACCTGACCGTACCCATTCGTCAACTTCGGCAGTCTTGAACTTCCACAGCTTGCCGACTCGGTGAGCGGGGATGCGGCCCTTTTCAAGCCAGCGGTAGATAGTCTCTTTTGAAACACCGAGATGGGCTGCGATCTCTTCAACTGAAAGCCATGGTTCTACGCTTGCCATTTGAAACCCCCGAAGCATCAATGATTTCAGACAATCTATGACAAGTAAATACCATCAAATACTATTGATGCGCGTCAAATAGTTAAGTTGATTTGATGATTTGAATCAGCAGAGTAGCCGACAGCATCGACTGTCTTTTCAGCTACCCCAACAAACTGTACATCGCCGGTGATAGTCCATTTACTGTTGTTCTGATTCAGGTTCTTTTTTGATGAGGTCGACTGAGGGATGCAACTCAAACCACTGGGAATTAGCTTTCTCAAAGCTACATTCGCTAATACAGGATCTGATTCAAGGATTTTAGCAAGCCCCTCAAGTCGCTCTCGCATCGCCTCCGGTGTGACCAGTAAGTTTTCAATCCGCGCAGCCTGAAGGGCCTTCAAACGTGAATCAATGATCTGCGCTCGATCTTCCGCTTCACGGAGTCCATCTCGGATGCTCGGAGACGAATCCCCCTCAATGACAAATTTAGTAAAGTTGCGAATTTCTTTTTCGATTTGATGCTTATCCCGCATGAGCGAGCGGATCTCGTCAGGTGTGACCGACAATCGATCCTTGATTTTTTTATTGATGAGCTTGGTCGCAAGGTTCAAATTGTGCTCATCCAAAAGAATTACTTTGAGTTCGGCAGTAACAGCCGCTTCGATCTTTCGGCGACTGATCGTTCTTCGGTTCGAGCACTTGGACTTATCTTTTCTATGATGTACGAAGCAGCCAAAGAAACCGCCTTTGCGGCCAGTGATTTGAAGCATGTTGCCGCCGCACTCACCGCATCTGAGTAGGCCAGCCAGAAGTGCATTCGATTTGATACCATTAGTTTTTTCTTCCCGGGCAGGGGCCCATTTGTCTGTAAGAGTGGTTTCTCGTTTTACTCGCTTCTTGAACATCGCCTGAACCTTCGACCACCGTTCCTGATCAATGATGATTAAGTCATCACGGATTTTTTCTCCCTCGTGGTGTGATACCCATTTCTCTCGTGTTTGGTCATGTCGCTCTAACTTCCTAGTTTCGGGATTCAAGATTCTAGTTGAACACCCCCAAGTCCACTGACCTATGTACTTTTTGTTCTGAAGCATTTTGCGAACCGTGTTCTGACTCCAATTGATTTTTTTGCCACTGATTTTTTGCGCTCGCTGTGAGGAGGGGATGCCCCTCCGGTTAAACTCTTTGGCAATTGCTGCGAATCCGAGACCCTTAATTCTAAGGTCAAACATCAGCACAACACTTCTGGCTTCTTCAAGATGAACATCGATTTCAAAGTGAGAGGGGATCTCGTAACCACCACGAGATCGAGTCTTAGTAGGTCTGCTGCGATAGCCGAAGCAAATGTCACCAGCACTTAGACCCTCGACAACTCTTGAAACCTGACCGACGCGAGTTCGCTTTGCATGAATCTCGTTACCCATTTCATTTATCATTCCCTTAACGATGAAATGAACTCGAGAATTTGGGTGTTCCGATGAAATTCCATCGAGAAGGCTGAACAGTTCTTTCTTGTAATACTTTGTGATGTCGTAAGCGTCCAACGTGCCATTCAAAGCTCGATTGAGTCTTGCCAGCTCAAGAACTACTCCGCCGGCGCAATCTGGTTTCTTCAACGACGAGATGAATTGATCATATCCGCTACGGCCAACAACGGTTCTGCCGGTTAGGGCTTCATCCATGAAAACCAAATCATCCGGCACAACGTACTCATACTTGTCGCGTGGATACTTTGCGAGGCTCAAGGACCCGTCCTTGAAGGACCGTCTAATTTGCTTCACCTGGTCAGCAGCCGACTGAGGGTTTTGGCCGGAACTTGAGTACCTCGCATAGACCGAAATCTTAATGGCTAGTTTGGAGAATGGGATTTTGGATTCTATTACGCTGGTCAACTTCCCACCTCCTTTCGCAAGATGTCTGAGCAAATTAAATCGAGCAGATCATTGAGGCCCTCGTGTTTTTCATCGAAGTGTCCGGCTCTGACCGTGATCGCCATCACCGCATCTTTTGATCTGAATTGTGATCTCGATCTGCGATAAGTATTGTGACACCCCACACAGCGGCTCTCTCTGCGCCCGCCGCCCTTGGCAGGGAATGTTTCAAGGGCAAACTCTAAACCGCAGCTTCTGCATCGCCGAATCGATGATGCGGACCTGAGCATCTTACCATTTTCGGGTTCACCGTGGCACCTCTGTTGGTCAACCGTGCGAGACCTGTGGTGTTTTTCACCCCGTGCTGCTTGAAGGGGCAGCATGGTCGCCAAAACAAGGGATAGCCCCAACCCTGCGCGAACGAGAAGACGAACAGGGCTGCTGATGTTGCCGGGCCATCGAGCAAATTGAACATTCTCGAATGTCATTACGGGCCTTTCACCAAAGGCACTTCGTCGCGTATTTTTCTAACTAGAGATTGAATCTCCTGCCCCTTCAAAACTCCGTGGTCGCCACCGCGCAACAGATCAACGGCTTTTGTAATCTCGCTGGGAAGTTTTTGACCGAGGTAATCGAGTTTGAGCAAAAGACGGTTTACTTGATTGACCGAAATTTCATGCAGCATCCATTTTTGTTCCTTCGCTCTAAAGGCTTCAAAACCTGAAACTGATCCTTGTTCACCGAGAACCTTCAAGTGCATCAGTGTGTCCAATGCAGACGGGTCTTCCTCAACACCGTGTTCAAAAAACATTTTTCGATCTGAAGTTCTAATAAACTTACTCAACGGTGATTCCCCCAAATCAGATTCACCCATGTTGTTGCTATCAATGTTATCCACTGATTCTGACTTCAGATTGATGAACGTTCCGAGATTACTATTCTCTTGCTCCTGCGAAAGGCTATCTCCACTCATATCAGTATGGGGGGTGCCAACAGCACAGTGCGCGAATAGCCCGATGTTAGAAGCACTGTCCACCTCCTCCAGAGATGGGGGCAACCACCCCATTTTTTGAAGTGATTCAATGTCAGGCACACCCTCTTTCGTGCCATAAAAAAGAAGAACTACAGTGCAACTTTTGTCGGTCTTCTTCTTGTATTTCTTTGCTTTGTCTTGGGCATCTGAGTGACTTCGCAAAGGAGGAAGAATGGTCATTGAGTCGAGAACGGATTTATTTTTGATCCGACAGACATACATTTTTTTAAGCCACTTCCCGCGATCAAGAATTTTGAGGTGGCGACTGATGGTCCCTCGACTGAGCCCAGTTCTTTCTGAAAGTCGGTCTAGACCCGGGAATGCTAGGGGCAGCGACATACGGGCATCAAAGTGTCTGGCAATTACCGCATACACTACACAAGTCACTTCCGAGACTGGAGATTTGCTGTAAGCCATCGCTGCAAGAAGTGACTCAGGCACAGGTGCCCAAGCCTTTGCATCCGGATAAATATACTTTTTCGATCTAGTTTTTTTTGCCATTGTGGACCTCTCTCATTTTAGTTTCTGCATCGACAATCCATTGTGATAGTTCACCACGAACCTGTAGAAATCGTTCCTTGTAATAAAAGATTTGCCAAGGAGTCGCCTTGCCCGCCTTTATCTTGGACATGAGTCCCTGGATTAGTGGGTCATCTTCAGGTTTTATAAATTTATTTTGAGCTGCTCGAAGTTTTGCAGCTTGCTCAACTGCGACAAGTGAGCTGCCACTGGAACGCTTCATCACTTCAGTTACATAGTCTTCGGCATGTTCTGAACTTAGATGTCCCGGAGTAACAGTAATGCTCTCCTTGCTGATCTCACTGAACTTAATCTCAAGACATTCAATAAACTTATCAGGTGTGATGCCGAGTTTTCGCATGACTGGTATCGCTCTGATAAAATGTGCTGACTTGGATTTGAGATGCCGGACTTTTCTTGGCTCAAATCCCTTGCGAGCCATGTAGTCCTGGTATGAATTCAATATGGACTCATACTCAGCAAGGTCGGGGATACTACTTGCGGGTAAATCTTCCCTGGTTGTTTGGTGATCGGTGTTCATCTATTACCTCCTTCTGTTGTGGGACAGGTGAGGTCAGATGCGAATACTATCTGCGCCTTGTGCCTATCCGATTTTCAGAAAGAGCGTTTAGCAGAACTTTGCTTTATTCTTTATTTCATAAACCAGAGGACCCTTTTGCCAAGGGCACCCCGCTTACTGCACTAACCGCCGCGCCCTTCTTCGTCCTTCCTTGTATGCCTCTTCAAGCGCGACGGAAGTTCGTGATTTTCTCAGTCCGGCCGGATACATCTCGTGAAGAAGCGTGTCCAACTCACTGTAAATTCCCTTCACTCGATTTTTTTTCTTGATTGATCGGACAGCTGAAACAATTTGATAAATCAGGTCAGGGTACCTTGACATGGCTTGATAGTTTTTCAGTAAACTCAAAACTCTGGGGTCTGGCGTACAGCTACTGATCCAGTCAAATAGGGTCTTCACATCCTTTGAGTCGTTAAGGTCTGGCTCGGAATCCATCGCAAGCCTGACCACTCTTGCAGCAATTTCAAACTCTCTGACCGCTTCAACGTAAGCCTGATGTGCACCCGACTCTTTGTCGATCTCCTCATCGCGGCAAGAGTGTAAATCAAAAATAAGTTCTACGATTCTGTGTTGGTCGTCGGTACTGGCGATTCCAAGCGATGCGATGAAATGATCGAGTGCTTTTATCACTCTAGAAATTTCACCAAGAACAATTTTATCGCTTTTCTTGAGATAGCGATTGTTTTTTTGAAGATACTTTGACGCGCGTTCGTAATACGAACGTATGGTCCCGACAAGGTCGGAATCGATGAAACTCATAGTGCCTCCTACAGCACTCCTAAAAATAAAACCGTGCCAGGCCGGTTAGGATACCGACTCTTCAAGCCGTCGCTCTAGGCACACGGCCTTATATCGTAAATAAGCTGTGTTGATCAATCGTCAGTTCCGCAGTGTCCTTGGCCTACAAATACACGATTTTTTTGACACCCTAGAGTGAGCCCGAGCAGCGGTGAACTATCCCAAAAAAAGACACCCGGGGGAGGGGCTACTTCAGAATTTGATGAAGGCGACTTACCGAAATACCTACTTCTCTTGAAATCGCGGCCAATGAACTGCCATCAGCACGAAGCTCTCTTGCTTGTTGAATTTTCTTATCGCTATGAATCCGTGGACGGCCACCGACAATTCCCTTTTCTCTTTTTGCCTCAAGAGCCGCTTTGGTTCGCTGGCTGATTAAAGAGCGTTCGAGTTCACTAACTGAAACTAGGATTTGAGTGACTAGGCGACCACTGATCGTCGAATAGTCGAGCCCTTCGCGGAGACTCTTCAGTATGATTCCACGTTTTTCTAGGCTCTCGATGAGAGTTAGGATCTCGCTCGTCTTTCGACCTAATCGATCAAGGCTTGATACGATTAGCTCATCACCGCGCTGAAGCTGCTGAACCAACTTCTCAAGTTCTGGCCGGGCTTTTGCACCACTGGCGACCTCTTCAATAAAAGTGGCCTCTGGATAGAGCCTCCGAAGATTTATAACTTGGTTGTCGGTCTCCTGGTTCGAGGTACTGACCCTCGCATAAACGTATTGTCCCATGTTTACTATCTTCACCGTTTTGTGAATGGGCAGCACCGTGTTTTCACAAAACGAACGTTTAGAGGATGGTTCGACGGTCCAAAATGTACCGTTGGGGCGAGGGCTGATGAGAGCTTCGGGCACGGGTTATTGTCCGCAGGAGAGGGCGTTTATGCTTGTTTAAGCTGATGTCCTGTTGGATGTCCGGTGCATGAATCGGACACGGGTAGGGCCGAGTTTCGGGGCAATTTTAGGTGTTTACACTCGACTAGCTGAAAAATTCCTATAACACTATAAATGTTGTATTTTCAGTTACTTAGCAAATTCTGTGAGATCCAAAACTCGGCTAATTTTGAGGACTTTTAGACAATGTCCGATTGGTTCCTGTCTGTCCCTTTTCGTCCAGCTAAAAGCTATTTTTGTGCCTCGATTTTCTTCAGTCGGTCCGATATTGACTGTAGCGAACCAAATTTAATCTATTGAATGATCGCTTCTGGGAATTTCTCCTGAAGTTTCGTTCGTTCTCTTTTGTTCGCACGACGAACTGAAATGATTCTTATGATCTCCCCATTCACTCGCTTTGAGAAAGTGATATGAAGGGCGCGGCCCTTTTTGCTCAAGCCTACCAGATTAAATCGTCGTTCACCGTAGTCCTTTCTGGTGTCTTCATTTACATAGGCGACTGTTGACCACATAGTCCACGCGGCCTCTGAAAAAGAGATGCCTCGAAAGAGATGGGCGGACATCATTTTGAAGAAGGTTCCGACTGCTCGATGTTGACCAGTCTGCTTTTCAGCTTTGGCGAGATCAACTTGGGTTCGTAGTGAGGGAATTAAAAAGAGGACAAATACCGTTACCACATGAAATGCGATAAGAAACCACTGTGGGCCAAATACATCTTGAAAGACGGTGTAGGCTACGAGTTGGGATCCAGCTACCAATAGAAGGAGCCAAACTCCAGTCGGTGTCAGCCGCCAAAGAAAAAAAGCCGCAGCAAAATCTGCTACGGTGAGATAGACGATCCATGACTTCCACACTTGGTCCATTTCTGAAAACTTGAGTCGCCAATCGAACAGGTCAGCAAAGTGAAGAGCAAATCCAATAAAATACAGAACGCTAAGGATTCTTAGATAAATTCCCAAACCCTATCCTCGCTTCATGAGGATCAGTTGCGGGTACTTCTTTTTATTTTCAGTAAGTCTCTGCGCTAAAAAGACCGGACAATTTTCTAAGGACTCGACCGTTTTGAATCCGATTTGTCCGTAAAAACCATCAAGCCAACCATGCGGCAAACAGAAGCATTGTTCATTGCCCAAATCTGAATCAAGTAATTGAATCAACTTTGTGCCAATTCCAAAAAACTGATAGCTCGGTCGAACCTGCATACCCCTCAGTACCCACACTCCGTTTTCAAAAGCCAAACGAACAAGACCGATCATCTCCCCAGCATGAAAAGCCCCAAAAAACTTATCGTGATTTTGAATGGGCTGGATATAACCAACAGATTTATAAAATGATCTAGCGATCTCAAACTGATCTTCTGAGAGCTTCTTAACTTCGACATCCGGCACCACCTTGGGCGCGGCCATTAAGGTCACAAGTTCCTCTATCGAGCCGACTGATGGACAAGAAACTTGTACAGATCCAAATCCGAATCGTGCAAAAATGAATTTTACTCTCGCGTAGAAAGCAGCCTCTTGATCCCAATGTGTATCACCGACATAGATTACTTTTTTGAGGCTGTTGCGCTTTACGATCTCCTTAATGTTTTCACACTTCGGGCGATTTGTCTGACCAAAACAAAGCGAATCTTGAAAAACATCTCGAAGACCGGAATGTTCAAAAAAAGCATTGAGATACCAATCTTGACAGTTGCTCACGAGAAAGAGCTTGTATTCCTTACTGAGCTCTCGAAGGCCGTCCAACATTCCATCATAAAATCGGCCGCCACGATGAAGAACTTCGTCGCGCTCAGATTTATCCAATTGTGATTTTAGGTCAGGAATCTTTTGAGCATGAGATCCAAATAAAACATCTACGCATTTATCAAAAGGCAATCCTGAAACCTTCTTAATCGATGATTCATCAATAAGCACATCGATTCCGAGGTTGGCTGCCACTTTTGACCATGCAATTGCGCTCGTCGGAGACGCATCCCACAAAGTTCCATCAAGATCAAAAATGATAGATTCAGCAGGAGGACGAAACATCAAACAAACCGCCCCATAACTGTCGTGTCAATGTACTGACCGTCACCGTATTTAAGATCGCGTTTTCTAACGCCTTCGATCTCGAAGCCCATTTTTTTGTACAAAGCAATTGCTCGTTCATTGTTGCTGTGGACGTTAAGGCCAATTTTCTCGATTGTTTTATTTTGAGTGGCCCACTCGATCAACACCTGTAGCAACAGCGATCCGATGCCTTGATCTCGAACGGATTTTTCGACTGACATTCCAAATTCACCAGTGTGAGCAATTCGGTGACGATGACCATTGGAGAAATCCAATAGGCCAACAATCTTTGAGTTCATTTCGGCCACTAGAATGATGTGATTTGGATTTGAGAGGTGGGACTCGATCCATTTTTCTTCAGCATCAATCGTCATCTTAAACTCTGCCCCTGACGTGAGCTGGTAAACTTCTTCCCCGATGACACCTTTTGATAGATCCAGAATTGCCGGAGCATCTTGTTTCGTTGCTGAACGAACTATGATTTCTGCACCAGATTTTGATTTTAATTTTTGAAGTTTATGCTCAGCCACTGCTCATAGCTCCATCTTCATCGGGTAACATCTTATGGGCGTTCCGCCAATCTCAACCGTTGTTTCGGGACCAGCATCAACAAAACCTACCTTACGGTAAAAGTTCTGCGCAGTGATCGTCGCCTCTAGTGAAACTTGCTTTACTTTTGCAGATTTAATTTCTTCCATCATCAAATCAACAATCGCTTTGCCAAGGGATTTGCCGGCTACTTTTGGAGTTAAATAAAGACCGAAAATGTGACCGCGCTTCAACCCATCCTTTTCAAAAATCTTGAGATGACCGTAGCCCTCAATGGAGCCTTTGTCCTCTACGACCCATACCAAATCATTTTTAATCGAACCAACACGCTGATCTTCACGATAGGGGCGATGTCCCCAAGCCTGGATCTCTTGAGTAGAATGATCTTTTGAGCAAATCTCTTGAATCGACTTCATGTGGGCTCGATGAATAGCTTCGGCATCATGAACAGCAGCTCGTCGAACAAGTAGGGAGTCGCCGCCCAAGTATTTTGCCGAATGAATCTCCTCTACGGACTCACCATTTTTCAGATTGAGAGAATACGCCTTCTTTTCTGGATGCGATGATACGAAACCTTTAAGCTCTTCATTTATGAAATGTGCCGCAACTCCATCTTCTGTCGCCAATCCAGGGAGAATTTCGCCATTCTTGAGGAGTTGGTGATACGACGGACGACGTTCTGCTTCGCCATCATAGTGAGGACAGTTACTACCTTTGAGCCAACCTAAACATTTCAAACTTGAAAGCCGACCAGGAACTGAGTCAGTAACACCTTGTTCAAACCAACAGATTGATCCCGCACTGATTCCAGCCAAGACAGTTCCGCTTTCGTAGGCTTTACGAATTGCAGTATCAAGACCCCAATCCTTCCATAGCGTCAAAAGATTCCGTGTATTGCCACCACCAACATACAAGACATCCTGATCGAGAATGAATTTTTCGATCTCTGCAGTGTGGCCGCGAAAGAGACTAAGATGCGACGGTGTACAATTTAGTTTTTTGAAGCTGGTATAAAAACGATCTATGTAGCTTTGAGCATCGCCGCTGGCCGTACCAATAAAACAGACTTTGGGATTTTCTTTATCTGACTGTTGTAAGACGAAGAGATCGAGAAGTGGGTTCCAAGGTTCCATTGAAAAACCGCCGCCACCCAGTGCAATGATCTGTCTTTTCGCCATCGTCCCCACCCCATAAAAAAACCCAAAGTCTGCGTTGTCTCAGCCCTTCGGGTTCAACGTTTTCGTCCCCATTTTGCAATCTTGGATTTGCCGCTTCAAAACCGCAGCGAAGATTAACTTATCAAAATCCGTATCAAATTCCCAAAATCGAGTTGCGAGAACTCCGGGGGACGGCCCGGGTTCTCAAACTCTGAATTTGGTGGAGAATACGGTGATCCCGACATCTCCTAATAAACACGGATCTTTTTATCGTCCGTCCAGAGAAGTGTCCAGAAATTCGCTTCTATAAGCCGTTAGATGTGATTATGTCGCAGTAGGTAATGGTAGATCATTTTGAGACGTCTTAATATGAAACTATCTAAAGTAATCAATCAACTCACTAACTTTAGCTTTTAAAATATCAGAATTGGCAGATGTGATCGTACCATCCTCATTGAACAGCCCTTGTTTTTCAGGCTTGCCGTCCTTAGCAGGTTTGTAGCGAATATCGGCAAATGGATGTTCTATAACTTTGAACTCAGTATATGCCATTGCACCTGTAATACCTGGGGCGCCACTATCAAATAGTGCGGCAGCCTTTATACCCAGATCACGGCACATCTCAAAGTAAAAGGGGATATTCGCTGAACCGCCAGTACCATATCCAAAGATTTCGAAGTTCGTAACGATATTTTGGTCTGATATGAATTTCCTAACTAAGCCAACATCCTCCTGCCCCTCTAAAAAAAGTACCTTTTCTGTGAAGAATATCTCTTTTGCAACGGCATCTAATACGTGTGGCTTTTGCCAATCATCCACGCTTGATAGCAGCTTAACAAAAGACGGCTTCGTCGTATCAAATCTTCTAATCTCGCACTGACCGTTGTCTCTCTTTACCGTCCGATAGATATAAGCTCCATTAGCTAAATCTTGCCAATTTATTAAATGAGGACTGTGAGTGTTAACGATGATTTGCTTTTCACGAGCCTTTTCAGCAATTAGCCTTCCAAGTCGTCTTTGAGTGATCGGGCTTAGGGAAAGCTCAGGTTCGTCAATTATTAAGAGAAGATCGTTGTTTGTCGAAACTAGGTGGGCGCAAATTCTAAACAAGCTTATCAAGCCATCCCCAACGAGGCTTGTATCATGCTCCAAGTTTGAACCGCAGCTATATTTTACATAGTCCTGGCTTCGGTCATCAGTGTCTATTTCCCAATTGGCAAAACCTGGAATAAGTGCGGCCATCATCACATCGAACTCTGATTTTAGGTGGGCATCATCGGAAATCTTCTCCAATAATCCACCCAAATGCGCGTCTGTACTCTCTCGCGAGTCTGTGCCAAACGTGTTAGTCAGATATGTATTATAGTCGCTCAAATTTCCAGCCTGGAAATTATGTCGCCAATGTCGTCGCGATGGGACGATTTCAAATGAGTTTTCGCGAAGCAGACCACTTCCAGTTACGGCTACAGTAGCCTTTTTTCCTTTAGTAATAGATTTTGTATTGCCGTTCTTATCAGTTAAGACAATTAGAGGCGTTTTTCCCCCGTGCCTTTCTTTAGGCAAAAACTTTGCCCCGCGATGAAGCTTTTTGATTGCGTCTACAATTGTAGATTTGCCTGTGTTATTTTCCCCGACGACAACCGTAAGGCCGCTGCCATCTGCTCCATTGGGAATAGCAATATTCACTGTTTGTTTAGCGCCGTAACCTTTAAAGTTTTCAATTTCGATCTTGTGAAGTAAATCTGCCATTTAACCCTTCTAATTCAAATAACTAAGCTGCACCACTATACTTACCAGCCCGATGGAACCCCTTTTCTACAGCTTCACGCACCGTATGCGCAAAAAAGTCGCCCTTTTGTGGTTCGATTTTAACCTGATCGTAATATGGATCGAATGGTAAGTAATAGTTCATATCCCCATTCTCAGCTACACAACACTTTATCATTGGATAGGTGCGATTTAGGAATTCGACCTTCAATTCTACGCCCAATACATTAGCAACATCCTTTGCAACGTCGCTGAATCGTGCAGTCGTATAGAACACAGCCTTAGTGTCTCGATCTTTAAACTTCGAGGTTAACTTGAAGTGTGTCATTGATCCATAAAGTTGAAAAATATGACTTTCGGGAATTAGCTTAAACTTGGCCCAACACTTAGTTTGAATAATGATAGCCTCATCAACACTGGTAACGATTAAATCTCGCCCCATATCCTGAAAACCATTGTTCGCGCCGTTATATTTAACATCGTAACCTTCGGCTTCGTACAAATAACCAATGTATCGCTCGTACAGTCTGCCAACCTCTTCGGGAGGCAAATTGCTGTTGTGATATTCATCAAGCTGCTTTTGGGCCTCTTTGTCGGCTTTAGTAAATGGGTCTTTGGGTCTTTTACGAAAAAAGAAGTATCCACCAATTAGAACTACGATCACTATGCTAGCAACTACTGCATATTCCATCAGACGTTACTTCTTTCGCTCTTTTTCAATTTCATCAACAAGAACGCCTAAGAATGTAGCACCAACTGTCGTCAACAGTGCAAGTGGAACCCCAACGCCAAAACCTGCAGATGCCAAACCAGCGGCTTGAGATCCAAACACTGCTGCTCCCAAACCAAGGCCAACTGCCATGCCTCGACGCGCCCATGATTGATCCGTCCAAACTTTGTCCTTCATTACAAGTAGTAAGCTCTTGATAAGGGGCGCTATCTGTTTTGGTGGATTTAGCTTGGTAAGCTTTTTAATTTTATCCCTCTTGGATAGACTATCATCTTTCACGATATGAAGGGATGTAGTCGCCCATTTATGAACCTTATCCTTCTCCTCATTCGAGAGTTTGGAAAGAACCACTTTGGTTGCGTCTTCGAAATCTATAATCTTCTTTGCTCCCATTTAATAACCCCTATGCCGCGCTTTCGCCTGAATAGTCGTCTGCACCGAGTAAATCATCCACAGTTTTGGAGGTAGCGATTTTCTCGTATTCGCAATATGCAGGTCCTTGTACTTTTGATTTCGATCCAATTTTAATTGGTTTGATTTCTTTTGCTGGACCTTTAAATACAACCATATACTTTCCAGTGTCTTTATAGAGTTTGATTTCTTTCACTTCAGCAATATGGGTAATGGCACTTATTGGCGCAACCTGATATCCAGCGATGTACTTCAGTTGTGGTATTCTTTCTTCACGTAGACGAATTGCGTACCAACTGTTTTCGCCCAGGAAGACGCGGTCGAATCCCTCTTTTCTGGCAGGAACAATAATGGTGTCAGATATTGATCTGCGCTTCCTTCTAGCCTCAATAACTTCAGAAATTACCTTTTTATTTGTTCCTAAGGTTTTAGTTTCTACCGATGGCCTACAAATTACGCTGAAGTAAGGCGCGGGATTAGAGTTATCAATCTTTAGAGCCTCAACTTGCACTAGGTAAAAGCTTTTATCAGTCAGTTCATTCAGCCAGTTGATAGCGTTAATATGCTCTTGTCTAGGATGCTTTGTAATCCAGACAACCGTTTTTGCGTCCATGTTTGTGGCATAGGTAATTATCTGCCCGAGATGGGAGTGGTCAGTTTTTTCCAGTTGATTCTCAATAATTATACGTTCGCCGTCTTCGTCTTCAGCCAAAATATCTATGGTGAAGTTGGATTCATCAACTTTCTGCTCGACCTGAATTAGGTCAATTCCGATATCTAATGCCTCCGAAAGACTATCCAGGTTTTCAGCCATCCACGTGGTGAAATCTCTCTCTTCTTTTGGCCAAACATCCCGTAACTCAACATTCTGCAACTTACCTAGTTTCATTCTCTCCACCCCTCATATTGTCACATTCTCGACATAGGCTCTAAATCCTGTGTCATTGCTTGATCCAGGAAATACAAGACTTACACCAAATATAACCCCGTCTTTGCCAACTGTTTTCTTAGACCCATCATCAAGTTCAAAAGACGACTCGATTGGATAAATTAAAAGGAGTCCGCGCTCTTTGGGTCGCAAATTACGGCGTATCTTCGTGTCAGTAGTGTCATGTTCTAAGACTTCTTTTCTAAGTTCAGTTAACGTTTTGCTTCGCAAGTTGGTAACGTCGGCTAGGTCGATTAGCTCGTCTGCAGGTGCTACGAGTGATTTTAATGTAATGTAATCCCGACCATCTAATGTTGAATCAAGACATGAACGCTTTAAAAGGAACAAAGGATTGCCATCCGTCAAAGTTACTTGTGGTCCGATCCTAGTCGACATAAAGCACACAGACCAATCAGTTAATTCCTGATACTTGTTCAAGTCGGTTATGTATCTAACCCCCAAAGCCTTCTCAAATCGAAGATTACTAGTATTTAAATCAAAGCTTTCAACGAACTGAAGTACGTTTTCAGAAGGAACCCCTCTGTAAAGTAAACAGTTATGCCATTCTTCAAAGGCAGGGGTGGTTCGCTTGCCAGCACCTGAAGTGAGAGCCGCATATAGGCTATCTATAGCATCCCGATTCTTCGCTGAAGATGACTCAGATACGTTTATGCTTCGAAATTGAATCTTCGACCCAGAATAAGTAAGACTCGATTTCACAGCCGTTCTCATCTTGTTGCTTGCCGTGACTTGTAGATTAGGGAAGGACCTTATGCCTACAGCCACATCAATTGGTCTTTCACCATTAGCTGCCATTGATTCGATGGTATCTCGCAGATCTTGTTCGGCAGTAGCCAAGTGGTAGAAATGCTTCTTCATGTCTTCTGAGACATAGATCCTTGTCAGATCCACATATCCTTTACGGTAGCCGAACCATCGGCCCATTTGCAGAAGGGTGTCGTATTGCTTTGTTGTGCGATCAAAGTAGCTAGTAGTTAGCCCTTCAATGGTTAAGCCACGAGAAAGCGTATTGCCTCCTACGACAATTCCCCATAGTGGCTCGTCTCGCTCAAATGACAATCTATCTTCTGATTGCGAGTTTTCTAAAATGAGTTCAATTCTATTTAAAAAATCTTTGAATTCTTTGAAGAGTTTCTTGGCATCAATATCTGGGACCTCTTGACCTAGATAGCGCGAGGTCAACTTATGGTCGTCATTCATGAGCTTCGTAAAGTCATCTGGTAATACTTCGATTTTATCGAACTCAAGACGTAACTCTTTGATGTATTCTTCGACCCATTGAAAATACTTTGTATGATCACTAATCAGGTGTGAGACGTGGACAAGCATCATAATGTGGAATTGCCTCTGACCTCGAAGTAGTCTCAGTGTGCATGAAATAATATAGGATCTAATGGCCTGCTTTAGTGATTCAGGTATGACCTCTTTGCCATCCACGACGTTGTCTTCAATCTCA
This sequence comes from Bdellovibrionales bacterium, assembly GCA_016714165.1. Taxonomy (NCBI): domain Bacteria; kingdom Pseudomonadati; phylum Bdellovibrionota; class Bdellovibrionia; order Bdellovibrionales; species Bdellovibrionales bacterium. Next base: position 2,323,209 of record JADJNU010000001.1, on the reverse strand, counting down.
GGCAGCAATCGGATGACTGGAATTGGTTTCTTTTCTTCGTCACCATTGACACCCATGCGACCAAATAGCTCTTCTGGTCCGAAATAAGTTGGCGGCTTTTCAAGGCATATCAAGAAATCACGAGGATAAATGTCATCCTCAACTCTGCCGTCAACAAGTAGATTTCCAAAGGGAGTTGCCGTATAACCAATATAGCTAACTTTATCGAAGTAGCCGATGAGATCACGGATCTTCGCGTTTATAGCCGTAGGGTTTTGCTCAGGCTTATTCGTGTTAATACTCGCTTGATCAGATTCGTCATCGATGATCAACGTCGGACAATTTTTAATATTCTCGGCAGTTGCCTTAGATATCCAATCATTGAAGGCTCGAAGCACATGTGTATTCTTTTTGAGTACAACCAAGGCAAAGCCGTCTTTTGACCCCAAGGCTCTGTTCGCAGTCACGGTTTGCTTTTTGTCAAAGTCACCCTTTTCATCAACACGAGTTAATGTCATGCAAGCTTCTGGCTTTGGTTTTTCCAGCTCCTCAACTAGCCGCGCCTGTGTTTGCAATCTCAAGTTGTTATGCATACCACTTAGGACAACAACGAGCTTGTAACCCTCATCAACTGCCTTGGCGATCACGGCTGAAAAGTTGGCTGTTTTCCCGCTTTGAATGTAACCAAGTACCAATCCTTTGCTAACAAGTGGTCGCTGAGACTTTGGTGGCACAAGATGATCAACAACAGATGACGAGGCAAGGTCTAGGCTTTTAACCATCTCTTCAGTCCATGGATTCTCTTTGTTTAACAAATAGTTCTTTAAAAGGTTCCAGTGACTGTCATCATTGGACTTTGGTCCACGATACCATCCTAAGAAATCCTGGTTATCTGAAAGTGAAACTGGTTGAGCTTCACCAGCAAGTTTTGGGTCGTTAGACTTTAGTTGAGCGATAGCAGCTTCGACCTCTTCTTTGCCAAACACGTTTCTAAGTGCAACTTCGGCATCATCTAGAGTTTGGCCTAGCGCTAACTTTTCTTTGATCGAAGTGATGATAAATTCAAGGCGTGGATTCATACTTCTGTATCGGATTTAGAGTGGTTTTGTTTATATCAAAATCGAAGTTATCGACTGAAATCCATTAGCAAATTTCAAATTGCTAAACCTTTGTATAAAAATGGTCGTAGGAAGTTTTTGCCGCTTTAGAAGAAGATCTAAATTGTTGGTTTTACTACATTTTTTCAAACATCAAGATTCGCCAGATAACCGTCATATTGTTGACCTGCACCCACAAGAGCAAAGCTGAAAAAATAGATACATATCAACATTGTACGAGGAATCTTATGGCAAAAGTGAAATGGCAAATGGGTGAAGTATCTTGGTTTAACGACGGCTCTGGTGAAGGCGTTGTTCGTGGTGAAAACGGTAAGAACTACTACGTTCATTACTCCGCAATTCAGTCTGATGATAAAAGAAAAACACTAAAACCAAGTCAAAAAGTAAAAGTACAAGTACTTGACGACGAATTTGCTCGTCATGTGACGAAGCTTGAAGTGGAGCTTTAAAACATGGCTACAGCACGCAACCTATCCACCAACAATGCCGAAGTTCGTCCTAATTCTAGCGACGATTCCTTGAATCCAAATAGCTCACTCAAAGATGTAGCCTATTGGGAGAGCCGCCTGTTCTCTAGTGTCTATCTGCGAAATGATCTCAAAAGAGATTTTGCTGAAAGGTGGGAGCGTGACTTCGATGATCAGGTGTTCGATGGAGAGGGCAATCACGTTAAGCGCGGCTTCTACCACTTCTACAATGAGTTTAGAAATATTGCCGATTCACTTAGAGGGTTCTCACGCAAGAACCTAAGTGAGACTGATACAATTACGAAGATTATTGTACCGCTACTCGATGCTCTTGGATGGTATGACAATTGTACTAATAATGTTGAAGCACCTTATGCAGCAGAAACTTCCTTCACAATTCCAGCCAAGCCAAAGAATAAAACATACCGTACGGACATGATCTTGGTGGATCATCCGCAAGAGGCGGGTTTTGTAAGCGATCCAGAAGACAACGAAAAACGAAAAAAAGAGGCAAGAAGGTACTGCATTGTCCCCCTCGAAGCCAAATACTGGAACCGCATAGTTGAACGCGAAAAGAGCAACCTCAAAGAAGACAAAAAGAGAGCCAACAAAGACAGCGACGACACTAGTGCTGGGGCTTCGTTTAATGAACAAGTTCTAAACTATATGAATATCCTCCACAAACAGTGGGGTTTTGTTACGGATGGCAATATTTGGAGATTGCTGAATAGTGAAATTTCAAGTGAAGCGCCAGAGCGTTGTTTTGAATTCCGTATTGAAAGCTTGCTAGATCAAGAATCCAAAATCGAAGCTGGTGGATCGGATGAAGCTGAGTTCATGGAGGCTGCCAAATATTTCTATTTATTTTTCGGCAAAGCATCCTTTATCAAAGATGAGTTAGGAAAGGTTTTCGTAGATGAGGTTCTAAAAGAGAGCCGAAAATATATTGACTCTATTGAAGAGGATCTAAAAGACAGATTTATTTCTGCAATGAACATCATGTGCGACGGACTGTTAAGAGTTGCTCAAAATCTAGGCACGATCACAAAGCCAACTGACCAAGATCTCGATTTGATTAGAACTGTGGGCGAGAGTCATTTATTTAATATTTTGTTTATCAAGTCATGTGAAGCACGAGGAATTTTGCCAATAAAGTCACCAAATTATTATAACATTAGTTTAACTGGAATTATTGACAGAATTTCAGTATTTGAACCTGAGAAGTATTCCACGAAAACGGAGCGCGACTATTTAGACAAAAAATTGGCGACATCATTAAGCTTGCATAAGTACGCTCCAAATGGAACTTCACTTTATAAGAACTTGATAAGATTAACGGAAGTAATCCACGATGGCGCAAATAAAGAAAGCTATGGTTTTGAAATCAAGGGATTTAAGGAAAGTATCTTTTCAAAGAAAGAGTGGACATTTGCTAAAGCGCACCAACTTTCCGATCAAGAAATGGTTCGTATCCTTTTCGAGTTAGGGTACTCAAAGGCAAGCTCATCACTACAAAGAAACTATCAACAAATTCCGTACAGTTACTTTACGCCAAGGCAGCTGGGTTCCATATACGAAAGTTTTCTTGAGTACAAATTGGATATTGCCAAAGATCAGATGGTTTACCTTCAAAAAGGAAAATATAAGCAATGGATCAAATTGACTTCTACAATCCAAAGGGAGTTAGAAGGGTTTGAACCGATCGCAGATCGAGGGCATCTTTACTTCACCCCTGACAACGTGGATAAAAAGGCAACTGGCAGCTTTTATACACCCGACTATGTCGTTCAATATATAATTCGTGAAACTATCGGGCCGCTTTGTAATAACAAGAGTAGTGGCGAGCTACTTAAAATTAAGATTTGTGATCCAGCCATAGGAAGCGGACACTTTTTAATTGGAGCATTAAACTACCTAACTAATGAATATCTCAAAGCAGTCGAGAATGAACAAACATCGGACCTGGTGCCAGAGAGGTCTTCAGCTAAAAGAACTGTTCTGGACTCGTGTATATTTGGAGTTGATGTAAACCCAAGAGCTGTAAAACTATCAAAAATGAGTCTTTGGCTTGAGAGTGCAACGATAGGGAAAAAATTGGAACGGCTTGATGATCAAATAAAAACTGGTGACTCAATACTGGGATTTAATTGGCAAACGGAATTTAAACAGGTCATTGACGACGGAGGCTTTCATTCCGTTCTCGGCAACCCTCCGTACCTAACTTTGAAGGGTAAAGATAATTCCCAGAGGCAAGATCAGTATTTGGATCAGTTAAAAGATAATTATTCTGAGATATATGAGTACAAGGGCAATCTATATAATATATTTATGTATCGTGGGTTTGAATTGCTCCGACCTGGCGGCCGAATGTCGTATATTGTTCCAGGCACCCTACTGCTCAATAAATACTTTGGAAAAACACGTAATTATTTTTGCCATAACTCTAATCTAGAGAGTCTGGTTAAGTTTAACTACCCAGTGTTTGAAGCCAGCACGGGTGATACAATGGTATTTGTACTCAGCAAAACAAAAAAGAGCAAGGAAGTGATTGTGAGTGCTGTCCAGTCGCCTAATGAATTGGACTTAACAGATTCTAGGTTTGCTATCCCTATTGACCTAGTGGTGCGCGGGGAAGATTCGAAATGGTATGTAATTGATAGGAAAGACTATTTATTATTGAACAAGTTGGATAGCTTGGCGAGGGTGGGCGATCAATTTGATGTCAAAAATGGCATTAATACTGGAAATATGGCGGAGTTCTTAATTTTTGATTCAAAGAAAACTAACATGTGTAAACCCTTTCTAGAAGGGAAAGATATACATCCCTTTAAGATTAACTGGAGAGAACTTTATATAAATTATGATAGAGATTTAAAATCTAAAGTGCCAATTAACAAGATAAAAGGACGGCAAAAACGTCACGACTATGCACTGAGGTCAGAGGATATTTTTGACCGACCGAAGTTAATTATACGACAAACTGCGGACAAACCTATTGTCGCCTTCGATGAAAAACAATTCTACAGCAGACATTCGACACACTTAATTCTGGATAAAAATAATGATAAAGTTCGACTTAAGGCACTTTGTGTTTTACTTAACTCACCTCTTTATTCAAAAATATATCGCCTAATGGTGGGAGAAGAGGGGAAGGTTTTCGCTGAAGTGAAAACTGTCCATATTGAAAATTTGCCTTTGCCCCAATTAGCAGAATCGGAAATGAAAATGCTCAGTGGTGTTTATGATAAATTTGCTTCTGGCAAACTTGAAAACATTCCAGCCTCTTTTAAAGAGGTTGAAGAAGTGTTTGAAAGGTATTTAGGCAAACTCAATAAAAAGAAAGATGTTGCATAGGCTAGACCTTAATGTTTTTGGTAAACACAATGCCCTTTCTTCCAAGGTAAGGCTTAGGCGCCTGAAGCGGCACTACTCGATCAATTCGCCAACCCCACTTTGCCTTGTCTAACCATGCCCATTTAGAGTTTGGAGTTACAAAATGCTTTGGCGAATCGTTATAGAATTCAGCCTTATTCGAGTACTTGAAACAATCACTGAATGTGATTATCCCGACAATTCTGGCCTTAAACTTCCCGCTTTTTCCTGGTGTCTCAATCAAAGCTAGTTCTTTGCCAATATAGTCGGGTGGTATAGGGTAGGTTCTGGTTTCTATAGATTTTTTACCAGATAGTATTAGTTCTGAAATGGGCCATTGTATATTTATTCCAGTATATTTTTTTGCTTTTTTCATAGCTGACCTTGGGCATCTGATCTTTCTGAAGCTGTATTCGTCCTGTTGACCGCTCGGTCCGAGACTATTCCGCCTAACTTTATGTGCAAACCATCGGGATTAACAGGCTTAGAACATTTATGATTTGTATGCTTCAAGCGAATATCAAAGGTCACTTCCCGACAGTCCTTTTTAAAAGTATCTAACCTGTTTTTGACATTGCAGCAGTCACTTTTATTAGACCAAATGTCTTGATCCTTCCAAAAGTGTGATTCCCCATTGCCAATATAGCAGGTGGTGAATTGAACGCCGCGCTGGTTGCACCTAAATTTAATTTGTTCGTAGTAGTACCGTATTTCTCGGTCTGAAAAGTGATAATCCCGCTTGGATTTTTCAACTTCTGATTTATACATCTGTCGCAAGTCGAAGCCAGTTACTTTTTCAATTTGATTTAGAGAGTATGCACTGAATCTTCCCATACCCGTTAAAATTGCTGGGACACCCGCATTAGCAATCTCGTCAACCATATCGAAAGATGAGTATTCGAATTTTGGCACTGGCCCATCCCATGAAAAGTTTGGATCAGTGAAGTAACCATCTGGATATATTGGAAACAGTGGGTTAATTCGAACGGTAGTCCAATAGCCATTTTGTGATAGTTTGCTAAGCGCCTTCAATCGTCTAGCAGCAGACGGTGCGCCAGGCTCAATCAACTTATTCATTTTGTCATTTGTGGACGACATACTGAACTGGATAGCACCAAGTTTTGGATTTATCAGATTCATGTAGTCGTCACGAGCAATTAGGTCTGATCGGGTAAAAATCAAATACGGGTATTGGTAATGATTCAAGATGTTAATGAATTCCTTTGTGACTTTAATTTTGTCATCCATCCACATGAATGAATCGCTCATGGAACCAATACGAATTGGTATCCGTTTCTCCATTATTTCGCGCCATTTATTTTTCTTATCTGTTTCGAAAACTGTATAAAAGGTTTTGCGAATCGCATTGATATCTACTGGTACTGGGTATGGCTTATTCCAATAGCCATGGACAGTAAGCTGTGCTTTAGCGTAGCAATAGACACAATTATGAACACAGCCTCTGCCGTAGGTATCGACCTCAAAGGCATAGAGACACTGTTGACAAGTCGAATGTGAATTCACCAGTTTGAATGGTGAGTTAAATACGAATCCGCCTCTAACAGGATTTTTGGCAGATCGTCTTTCAAGGCTTCGAATCGGTTCCCAATCAAAGGTAGACTTATAGGATGACAACGAATTGAGTTTTTCAGCTTCAGCTACCATATCGTCTACCATTGGGGTCGGAATGATTTCTTTCTTTTCCTCGCGCACCTTAGGTGGCTCGACATATCTGTGTGGAAAGCTAATGACATTTTCTTTTAATAACATGCCTTCAGGATTGCTCATTACAGGCCCCTCTCGCTCAACGGTCTCTTTGTTGCCTTAATGGGCTTCAAGTTAAGCGTTGGCTCTTGAATAAATTTAAGAATTGAGGTCCTAGCTAAGCTGCTAAAGTCAAAGAAGGGGTTCTGTTTAAGGAACTCTTGAATTTGTTTTTCTTCTTGGTCCGAAAATCGGATTGCTCTTGTTTTTGCCATGATGGGCATGGGGTATAACAAGAATTCACAGATCGACAATATGTTTTATATTGTTTTACAAAATTATACGGCGGCCTTTTGGGCATTGTCTGAGAATAGTTCGAAAAGCTCTTTTAAAATAAGGTACATGGCCAAGGAATCGCGCTCACAGTAGGATAGAAGAGCGCTTTTGATTTTTAGGCGCTCCGTGTTGTATTCGATCATACTCACCATTTTAGAATACATTGTTTGGGCCTGGTCGCCCTTTTGAATGGCGAGGTCCTTATACGAAAACTCAGGCTTCAATATTGGCAGCACACTTTTGATTGAACTTGAACCACTAAACCTGTGATCCCAATACCAGCGCTTTGCAAACGGAGATTCCAAATCCCACATTCTTGTGTTGAGGGACCTCAGTCTGTCGGCCAAGTCTGGAAGTGCTTTTGCTAACTCTTCAGTACGCGCCCTCTCAAATCCCAAATGATAAACAATTATAGATCCGCCATCATCTCCGATATCCTTCAACAGTTGCTCCGCGACTGCGCGTGAAGGATCAGACGGTTCATCATGGATAAATTCTTTATGTCTTAATTCTCCTCCAGGCCTATCTAGAATATGTAAGGAGTATTGTGTTGTGAGTTGCCTATATGGCCAACTACCATCGTACTTCGGTACAGCGTAAGCTACAGATTCATAGTCAAGAAAGTATAATGGGTATTTCAGTTCGCCCAAATATTCTTTAATTGCACTTTCGGAAATTTGTGGCTTCATCGTTTTAAATGCTAAGACTTCTACGTGGTGATTGGTCTTCATTTTATAATCGTCTGGTATTTCTGTAATTCTTTCGACACCTAAGTTGGCAAGTTTCAGCTTTTCTGCATCTGTCATCTTCCCTAGGAAATGAATGCTGTCCGATGAAACATCCTTCCAACAATTTGATTTGAACTCACAAGGGTATGGCGATTTACATTTCGATCCTATTTTTGTTACGGGTGCCGAGTCCTTGTTCAGTGCCGTTTGAATGGTAGGAATAAATGATTCAATACGTTCACTGCTAGAATGTATCTCATCGTTTAGTGGGATTATTTTGAACAACTTGTCGAGTTCAAGCTCACCGTGGCGAACATATTCGCTGTTCAACAGCATTACGTTAACAGTATTTAATTTTATACCAGAGTTCTCCAAAACCCACTTTTGAATAGCAATGTCGTCATAGTGTGATTTCGGGTTGATACTGGTAGAAGATTTGACCTCGATTAGATCCCAAGTTCCATCAGAATTGTTTTTTAAAATGTCTACGCGAACAAGAACATCATTGTGCTGAAATGTAGCTTCGAAAATTGCTGCTGGTTGAGTTTCGAGAGCTTTCTTAGTCTGCGCAAGGGCTAACTCAAGTTGATTAAATTTGGCATCAATCAGTGTTCCGCCTGGGAATAACGATGTAGCAAGCTCACCGACGCTCAGTCCTTGGTCAAGTATGTTCTGAGTAAAATCTGATCTTGGGTCGGCGGACTTTTCTTCATGATGATATAGGTAGAGCGCCTTCAAGCATCTTCGCGCCTTTGTATATTGAGACTTTGATAACCTATAATTTTTCATCTAATGCCTTATCGGAAATACGAGACTTAGATGTAGGGATTTACCTAAATGCGATTACTTTATTCCCAGCTTCTTAGCAGCCTCTATGACCTCGTGAAACCCCTTAAAAAGCGTAGGAGGTAGGTCAGTTTTTAATTTGTATTTGGGGATTCGTTTCATATCGAAAACGTGAACGTCCTCTGTAGCGAATAATACAGCTACATCTACATCAAGCGCTTTAGCCAATTTTTCAAGCGTTGCAACTGTGGGACTCTTTACGCCTTTCTCAATTTGATACACAGTGGATCGGCTTACTTTACTCAGTTCTGCTAACTCAGGACCTTGAATACCTCTAAGATTTCTCAAGTACGCAATTCGCTCACCAATGCCAATCTCTGACAGCTTTTTCTCTTTCATACCGCTTATATCGGTTCTCAATGTGGTTCACTTTAGTGAGATCTAGTTCACTAAAGTGAACTAAGCTTGTATACTAGTTACGAAGGCTTTGGAGGTGTTATGAAGCACTTACTAATAGTCCTTCTGGCTCTATATCCCTACTTTGTACAAGCAACTTTGATTAGTGATCCAGTCGGACGATATGAAGTTGCTTACAAAAATGTAGCATTCAAAAATGACGATACGATTTATTCTAAAAACGTCTTATCTTTCGATGAGATCAATATTGAATTAGATGGTTATAGCTTTAAAAAGGGCGGCTTTCTCTCAGAGGAAGAATCGGCAGATGGCAAAAGTTCGATTAACTGTTCAAGAGATGTTTTGTTCTCAGATGAAACTAGCTATGGCTGGGGAATATTGATTCATAGTAATAAGGTCGGAGTTGAGCTTAAAGAGGTACTCACGCTTCCAGAGCCAAGTCCTGATTGGAATATCTCTGATGAAACAAAATTGCTAGAAAACGGCAGAATTGCTGTAACGAAAAGATTTTATCCGATCAATGATGGAATCGTATACAACTCTTGGGGATTTTCTAAAAATGATCCCAAAGGTAAGTATAAATTCCAAATCTACTACGGCGAAAAATTGATTTATGAGGTGGAATTCAATGTCAAATAAAGGCCTTCTACAAAAAATAAAATATTGCGCGGACGACTCTGCTCTTAGCTACTCTGGGACTCCTATTTTTCACTCCAGTAAAAACACCCCCCCCCCATGGAACGAAATGACGGTGAGAGTATGAAATATGGTCAAGCATTTAAAAGTGACAAAGTAAAAATCGCCAAATCTGAGTATCAACAGCTTAGAAATTATGCCGATAGATTGAGAGCGATGAGTGAGGGGCGTGTTATTAGCCGATCAGAAGTATTCGAGCTTCAGTTAGCTGTTATAGCGGTAGAACTTTTGGAAATATGCAAACAGTGTTCGAATCAAGATATGGAGGGCTATCTCAAGCAGTGCCTTTGGCGAAGTCTAAGTTTCGAAGATTTTATGGCCGTCGTGTACACGCATGGCTGGCGCAGGAGCGCATAGGAGGATTTATGGGATTATTTAACCTGACCTTTGGTAACAAAGTTATTCCAGCAAAGACTCAATACAGTGAAGAGGTTGAGAAGACTTTTAAAGCCTATGCGGATGATCAATATGGCAACTTGGATCCCCATCGGTATTTCGTTGTTCTGACGATTTCAGGACCAAGAGAGCGATTAGAGGATTTCCGCCGATTTGTAAAAGGCTATGACGCAATACTTGGTAAAGATGGCCGATCTATCGAGAAAGAACCCTCTGAGTTCTGCTATGCCTCAATAATACCTTTTCAAGAAGGGGATCTAGTAACTGTCGGCTGGGAAACACTCGCTAAAGCCCAAATTAAGCGCTTTGGTGTGCCAGGTGCCGCTATGGGTGTACAACTCAAAGAAAAGCCAACAGAGCTTCGCTATTGCTTTATAGCATGGCATCAGGTTCCTACAAGAATCATTGAAGCCTTAAGGGCAAAGTACTCTGATTTAGCTATTAAAGCTGATTGGAATTGTGAGCGATTGGGAACTAAAGGAGAAGTTGCCTGAGGGGCAACTGACACTATCTGTGCGAATGATGAAATCAGCGTGTTCCTAAGTACCTTTTTTTGACCTACTCAAAACACTAAAAATATATCAACGCTAGTAAATTAAGGTAATTAGAATTTAACCCTATAAATATAGCGTAAATATCATAGTGTTAATGACTGCCACTGCGGCGTGTGTTTTGACACGCCTGTAGCACGTTCTAATTACTAAACTAGAATTCGAACTAACACGTAACGAACTAGGCTAATGTTAACCTAAATTAGTACTATGTTAGTATCGAACTAGCTCATCTATTAAACTAATCTCCCTCTGTAGGAATTAAGAGGAATGCAGTTAGTATTTAATAGAGATTTTAGGTACATGTGTGAATGGGGTACTAAACCGTTCTTTAGTAACTTTTCCCCATGATTCTTCCATGATTCCCCAGAGGTCCGATTGATGTTTCGCTGGTACAATAAAGCTGTCGTGAATTGGTAGTACTGGAATGCCCTCAAAGGTGCATCTCCTAATTATCTCGATACAGATGTCGCCTTCGGTAACGAACAGTTTTACTCCCTGCTTTTTGAATAATAAATGACGTATTGAAGCATGATGATCGACAAATGCTTCGATCAGCGGGGCTACAGTCGCCGCGCTGTTGATTGTGTCAATTAGGGGTAGTCCTTCATCGACTAGGTCGGCAAAAATGTCAGGAAGAGCGTTTAAACACGCCTCGATGGCACCTGGTATAGATCTGGTATTTAGCATTATGTTTATAAATTTCTTAAAAATGTAACGGTATGATTTGTGGGAATCAAAGCCAGAGAAAGGGGAGATTGAGTATGCATCTTCTGGGGGTATCACCCCTGCAGAAAGATAGGCAATGCTTGGGATTGTGGCTCCAAAATCAAGCTCGGTTACGGGTTCGCTATCAATTCGGATAAATGGGCGATGATCCCTTCTTACAGATTGGTAATTAAACCCCTTGGGATAGATACGACCATGTGTTTCAGTATCCTCGCCAAATATACGCTGAAATTTTGGTGAAGGATGATGGTAATGGAATAGAGAGAACCTGTGTTTAGATAGGCTTCGAGTAGCAGTCCTAAGAACTTTGTAGTCATGCTGTTTTGTTGGATACATTTCTGAATTTTTCTTATTTTTTTGTACAATGTAGCAATGGTTAGACTTCAGTTGCTTAAAATGAATATTACGTCTTCCGACCAGCCCAGCACGCCTGGCTGCATTGGGGAACCTGTAAGGTATATCGATGGTCTTGTGGAACCTAGGCGTGGTCCAATAGATATTAAACTCTCTAGTCCCGTCCTCTCGTATGTCGCCCCTATAGCAATCTAAAAGATTCTCTACGACCATAAATTTTAGTAAATCTGTAAAGAGAGATTTCTTAGCGGGGAGGGATTTATAATATTCGTCCCTCATTGGGATTTTCAGTCCACGTCGATTTTGATGGGCCAACATCAAATTTGCAAACAACACATCTGCAGCGTACTTTCTGCTTTTTTTGTGCCGCCTTTTTTTGTCGTAAAGCTTACTAGCGGCTTCACCGTACAATATAGAGAGCGGAAGGTTGTCCGCGACAAGATGGAAATCAATATACATCTCGCGGCTCATGATTCCTCCTCTTGATCTTCGTCATCATCCTCATCGTCATTTTTAATTGAAAGGGCATCTGTAGCGCCGATTGTATCTGCAGCGACCATTCGCATATATCTTTCGGTAGTTTCAGTTCTTCGATGACCAACCATCTCCTTCACTTTTAGCAAGGGTACTCCTGCAAGTAATAGGTGGGTTATGAATGAAGCTCTCAAGCTGTGGAAATTTGTTTGCTGAATGCCAATAGATTTCTGAAATTCAGATAAAACCTTTGCTTGTTCGCCATGATCCCAAGTTGTGTTGCGTTCAAAAACAAATTCTTTTTCGAGAGAGGTCTGCTTTAGTGCTAGCAAATATTCTTTAAGTGATTGATTCAGTGGGACCGTTCTAAATTTATTGTTTTTCGGAGCTTTGAATTTTTTCGTCCTCGTACTGAAGGACCTCTGTACAGTGACAAAGCCAGAGTCAAAATTAATATCAGTCCATTTTAAGCCGTAGGCCTCTCCAGCGCGTAGTCCCAGTTCGTAGGTCACTCTCCAAACGGGATACCATTCGTGATTTGTATCTTTAGCTTTTTCCAATAGTGTTTCTATTTCATTTCTTGTCATTGCTTTCATCTCCTTTTGTGGTGCAGGGCCTAAATTGATTCCACTGCACGGATTAAATTTTACTTTTCCTAATTGGATCTGCCGCCTAAACACATTTCGAATGTGCTTAAGTAAACCTTTTTTGGTTTCGACTTTGTCATCCTGATAGGCCTTGTGAATGAGAGCTTCGACCTCTTCATTGGTAATCGACTTTACTGGCCGATTCATCCAACTCGCGGTCTGTTTCTCAAGTGTTAACCTTGCAGAATCTATGGTGGACTCTGACAATTGTTTTGATTTTGCGTAAGCTGCCCATTCTACAATGGCTGTCTTCCAACTGACTTGGCCAGAGTTGACGTCCCGTCGAAACTGATCTCGCTCTGCAAGAAACTGATTTGCAATATACCTGGCTGATGGTTTGTCCTTTATGCCGCGTTTACGTCTTTCAAAATGGATTCCCTTGATTTCTGAAGTGACTCGCACTTCAAAGGCTCCGTTTTTCTCAGTAATGTATTTGTCTGTTTTGACGTTGCTCATCCGACCCTCCCCATTGCGGCTTCGAGTAAATGCTCTTCAAAAAAGAAAAGTTTCCCCTTCTTTTTCCCTCCCATGTTGAAGCCCTTGATTTCGCCCTTGTGTTTCATGTTGTAGAGAGTCTGGATGGTAATGCTCAGATATTGGGCAGCTTCTGCCGCAGTAAAAATCTTTTTTCCTTTCAGGTTTTCCATAAAACCCCTCCTTTCTATAAAGCCAGAATAACACGCTGCGTAATAGAAGTCAAGGAACGCTATTAATATGAATTGGTATAATGAGATAATCGCGTAATTACAGGATGTTAATATGTCTCAATTTGAGATTTGTTAATAGCAATTTGATTTTTAAGTGGATTTGTATTAATATAAACGTTGTATGGATAGGATAGACTTTGACCACGCTAAAAGAGAATTGAGCATTCTTCTCAAAGAAAATGAAGAGGCCTCAATGCTTTTTCGGCTTTTGCATACTCGAAAACGATCAACTCCTATTACTGATTTGCCCCAGACATTAGTGTATTTGAGAAAAATGAATCCAAAGGGGGTCGATACAACAAGGCTCAAGCTGGTACTAAGTACAATGGAAAAATTGAATTTTTGTAGCTTAAAGGGAGACGACGGCAGAGAGAAGATCCATTGGAATGTTTGGATATTTCCGATTTACATTAATGAACATCTCGTCGGTATAGATACCCTCTCAATGCACCTATTACAAAGCAATAAGAATGCATTTGGACATTTTCAAAAGCGAATTAAAGAGAAAGAAAAAGACTACTTTTGGCCGCCGTCTAAACGAAAATATAAGCTGGATATTGATTTTGAGGTAAATGTCGGCGATTGGGATGATGTATCGCCGTTGGCTGAATATACCCTTGATCAACTTCTCGCTGAAATTAAGAGACGAGGGTTAAGTCTTCAGCTTCAAGTTAAAAACTAAAGTTCTTTTCCTGCAAAGCTGGCACATAGAGTTCTAATAACTTTAATCTGTTCGGGTTTTAACTTTGGTAGCAGATCCTGTATGACCATTTCATCGGTTTGATCTTCTTCATAGTCTTTGCAGAGTTGCTTAAAATACTTTTCTGTAATTCCACCGTATACGCTCAAGAATCGCAATAGGCGCTCACCTTTAGGGATGCGCTCACGACCATTCTCTATTTGCGATATGTAACTGTCAGACCATCCTAGAAGCTGACCTGCTCGTCTCATTGACAGGCCATTCTTCTCGCGCAATCGTTTTAAAACACGCGCCTCAACGCTTAATATGACTTTATCTGTTCGACCCATACGCAGTTCTCCACAAAATTTACTACATGCTTAGTTTTTATGTAGTCAGTCCAGACTGAATTCCAGAGTTGTGTCCAGAAGTTCGCATCCTGGGAAGTGATATGGGGTTAGCAAAAAGTAAATGCTGTCGTCACTAACTTCTTGTTTTTCCCTCTGAAAAGTAGATGTGAGTAAACCAAGTGAGTCTTTGTTAAAACTCACTCAGTTCGATTTAAAGTTAACCGACAAATGGTGGAGGCGGGGGGAATTGAACCCCCGTCCGTAAGTGCTCCACTGTAAGGCGCTACATGCTTAGTCGATATTTTTAGTGGAACCAAAGCACTTCTACCGACAAAATTACTTCGGCCCCTCCCCCAGAAAATTTAGATTAAAGGCCCTGGAGAAAACAGCCCTTAACCGAGGTAACTACAGTGACATCTCGCAGCTAGTGTTACCAACTAACTGGTCGACGTTGCAGCTTAATTAGGCTGCAAGTGCATAGTTGTTGTTAGCAACTAAAAAGTGCTCGTTTTTACGAGGTCCACGAGCGCCCCGGCATGCTCCTTAAGCTTCACTACCCACGTCGAAGCCATGTCGCCCCCAAAATCGGAGTCTAGCGTCAACTTTCTTAGAGAGTGTTCCCAAGAGAGATCGTGAAATTTACCATACATCCCGTTAATTGTCGACAAGCCTATTTTTCTAATTGTAGGAATGGTTAGTGACCAATGAAGTGACCGTGACAAGCGACAGGCGACAGGCGACAAGTGGCAGGCGGCGGCACAGGCGACAAGCGACATGTGACAGCGACAGGCGGGCAGGCAGTGACCAGCGATGAATCGATGAATGCGGCCTAATGATGCAACTTGCCCCAATTAGCAATTTGCGCGGGATCAAGGCACATGCGACAAAAGGATGCGCTAGATCATAATTTTAAAAAGGAGGGTATTCCATTGAATTACGTCCAATCATCACCACCCAGCTTTATTTATGGCACTGCCTGGAAGGCTGAGGCCACTGCGGGCCTCGTTAAATTAGCAATTTCTGCTGGATTCTCGGCTATCGACACCGCTAATCAGAAAAAGCACTACCGCGAAGATTACGTTGGGATGGCACTCAAGGAATTATTTGAAAATGGTCTGGAGCGTTCCAGTCTATTTTTACAAAGCAAATTTACTTTTGTGCAGGGCCAGGATCATCGAATTCCTTATGATCCTGATGCCTCATATGCGGAGCAAGTCAGGGCTTCCTTTGAAAGTACTTTGTCAAACTTGCACACGGACTACCTGGATTCCTTTTTGCTCCATGGGCCTCTTTCAAGAAGTGGCATGACGGATGGCGATTGGGAGGTGTGGCAAGCGATGGAGGCTCTTTACGATGACGAAATGACACTGGCAATTGGGCTTAGTAATGTCAGTGGAACACATCTTCGGCAGGTGATCGATTTGGGAAAAGTGAAGCCAAGTTATGTGCAAAATCGTTGTTTTGCAGTCCAAGGCTGGGATCACGAAGTGAGGTCTATCTGCAGGGAAAACGATATTTTGTATCAGGGATTTTCTCTTCTCACAGCAAATCTTCAAGTACTTGAAGATGCACGAATACAGATGCTCGCAGATCGACATGAAGCGAGCCCTGAGCAAATTATTTTTCGTGCTTCTCAGCAAATGGGAATGATACCTCTGACTGGGACTTCAAATGAACAGCACATGCGGCAGGATCTGAAGTGCTGCGAATTCGAGCTGAGCGATTCTGAAATGGTTCTTATCGAAACGATATCTGGATAGGACTAAGTCTCAAGTAGCACAGTTCGCCGTTTTGGGGCTAAGAGAAGATAAACGCAAGGAACAACGAGGAGAGTGCACAAGGTTGAAAATAGAACTCCTCCAATAACTGTCAGCGCCATGGGAATTCTCGTCTCGGCTCCAGGTCCAAGAGCCAGAGCTGCAGGAATGGCCGCCACAACGGTAGCCAGAGACGTCATCAGAATGGGCCGCAATCGGACTGGGCAGGCCTCAATCAAAGCCTTCCTCAAATCGAGCCCCTGATCTCTCTGATGATTGGTAAATTCGACGAGCAGAATTGAATTTTTCTTAACAATACCCATTGTCAGCAAGATGCCAATAAGGCTGTAGACATTTAAGGTTTGGCCACCCAAGGCCAATGCAGCCAAAGAACCAATGAGACCAAACGGAATAGCCAAAAAAACGATCAATGGATCAGTAAATGAATTAAATTGACTGGCAAGAACCATATAAGCAACGACCAAACCCAAGGCCATGATAAAAATGGTATCCATGAGTTTTTTCTGGGGTGTTTCAGAAAATCTCAAGGAATATCCATCGGGAAGAATTCTTTTTGCGACTTCTTTGATTTGGGTAATAGCTGATCCGTCTTTTATGCCTTTAGCTAGGGACGAGTCGACCCGAACTCCGCGTACTCGATTTTCGTGATAAACAAACTGTGGAGATGTCGAGGATTTTAGATCTACGACCTGTAACAAAGGAATAATCTCACCTCTGTTGTTGCGAACGGACAGATTTTGAATCTGTTCAATTCGATGACGATCCTTTTCCTGAAGCTGCACGAAAACTTGAAATCTTCGAGAACCCTTGGTGTAGCTGGCAGGAACAACGCCGCCAAAGGTGGCGTTGATAAGGCTGGCAACCTCGGCAATCTCAACTCCAAACTTGGTTGCTTTCGCTCGATTCGGGATGACCTGGACTTCAGATATGCCGGAGGCATCATCTGAGCGAACATCTTGAAGCAATCCAAGCTTTTCGATTTCAGTCTTCAGATCTTCATAGATCTGAATCTGCTTTTTTGGATCCGGTCCGCTGATGGAAAATTCAACAGCATTTCCTCTCCGTCCTCCAAGGCTTGATCCAAATCGATCCCGAAAGAAGAACTTAATACCACTGATGGACTTTGTTTTAGCGCGCAATTCATCGATGACTTCCGCTTGAGATTGCCGGCGATCCCCTCTCTCCTTTAATACGACCATTGCATTGCCCTTATTTCCTTGCCCACCCTGGCCAAATCCACCAATGCTAATAAAAACTCGGTCAATAGAGGGGTGATTCACAACAAGTTGCTCAAACTGGCCCACTCGCTCATCTGTGTAACTCATCGATTTTCCGTTCGGAGCCTGAAATGACACCGAAATAACGCCCCTATCTTGCGTCGGCACGAATTCTGTATCCAAATAGCGAAAGAGTGCTAAAGATCCAATAATGAGAAAAATCGCTCCAAGAGAAATCTTCCAGGGGTGATCGAGAGCTTTGCTTAAGGTAGATGCATAAAAATTTCGAAGAAAATCCATGAACCTCTCAAAGCCCTTTCCAAAGGCTGTCCTTCGTGCGTCTATATTCAACATTTGTGAGCATCGCATCGGCGCCAGGGTTAATGATTCGAGACAAGAAAGAGCAATCGCTACAGAAATTGTGACCGCAAACTCAAAAAAGAATCGGCCTTCAATACCCTTCATAAAAGCAACAGGAGTAAAGATGGATATGATTGCGAGGCTGGTTGCGACCACAGCAAGGGTGATCTCACGGCTGCCTTTGTAAGAGGCATTGACCTTATCAAAACCCATTCGAGCGTATCTTACAATGTTCTCTAATACAATGATGGCATCATCGACGACCACTCCGATGGCCAATGCAAGCCCGAGCAGGGAGAAAGTATTCAGAGTAAATCCCAGTAGATGAATAACAATAAAGGTTCCAACAATTGCCGTCGGTATGGCGAGTAAAATATTTGCCGTTGCTGACAAAGATCCAAGAAAAATCCAACAAACGAGCGAGGTAAGGAGGGCAGAAAGAAGAAGAGTAAAAATCAATTCACTCACGCTCTCTCGAATGAATTTGGTGCGATCAAACATGATCTCCAACGCAACTCCTTGAGGTAAATCCTTCTGAATGAGAGAGATTCTCTCTTTGACCCGGTCTGCGGTGGCGACTGCATTGACTCCTCGTTGCTTGCTAATCGCCATATTCATTGCCTGTTGCCCGTTAATCCGAGAAATGCGACGAATATTTTCAATCCCCTCATAAACCTTGGAGACATCCTTCAGCCGTATCGGAACAAAATTTGGGCTTCCACCGCGACGACTAATAATCAAGTCATTAAAGCCATCTAGGTTTGAGATCTCACCCATGACGCGAATCAAGTCTTCCTTATCACGATATTCTAACTTGCCGGCTGGCAATTCTTTGTGTTCGCGTCGGATGCTTTCAACGACATCCTGAGCTGTCAATTGAAATTGAGAAAGCTTTTTTGCATCAAGATCCACTCGCAACTGAGGCTCATGATATCCGTAAGCGCGTACATCAGCGACTCCATCAATAGTGGAAAATTGATCAACTATTTGATCTCGAAATAGAATGTTCAAATCACGAAGAGATAAGTTTGGTGCAACCAAAGAAAGATAAATAATTGGTTCATCATCTGCATTTGATTTGGAAACGGAGGGGCTTTCAACGGAATCTGGCAATTGACTTTGGGCTCGGGCCAATAGAGTTTGAACTTCCTGCAGAACGAAATCGATCTTTCGGTCCAACTCAAACTCGAGAGTGAGTCGTGCACCATTTTTTTCTGCAACAGAGTCCATATGCCGAATGCCAGACATCGAGACAAGTACGGCCTCGACCGGGTCAATCACATCTTTCTCGACGACATCAGGGGCCGCTCCGTCATAGATGTAACGAATCGTGATCGTGGGAAAATCGACATCCGGATTTTCGTTGATGCCCATTTGGCGAAATGACAGAAATCCAAAGAAAACCAAGCTGAACATGATAACCCATGCAAGCACGGGTCGACGAATTGAGATCTCAGATAAGCTCATGGTCGAACACCTTTCGACCTGAGATATTCAAAATAAATAATTTTGGGCTCAAATCGAATCCGATCAAAGGATCGTTTGATCTTTAGATAGTCATCGAGAGATCTGAGAACCTCGAGATCTGACACAAGCCCCGATTGAGATTCATTGATATTTTCCTGATAACTTTTTTCCGCCATGTCTACAGCCAAACTTATTTTTTTTACTTCTTCCACTTTTGTTGCTAAGGAATTTCGCAATCTTTCAGTGACAGCAAGTTGATTTCTCTTTGTGTCTATCAGTTCATTATTCAACTTTTCTGCCTCTAATGCCTTTTCCCGTACCGCAGATTGAGTCGCCCCGCCGCCATATAATTCCCATTTTGCTACGAGCCCCACGTCCCACTGGGAATTCTTTAGCGTTCCAGTTCGATCAAAATAGTAGTTTCCACTCAAATCAATTTGAGGCCAATAATCTCCCTTTATCGCAAGGATTTCAGCCCTCGTTTGCCCGAGAGAGTGATTGATGAGTTGGATCTTTGGACTCGTTTCAAAATCATCTGATTCGTCTGGTTTGTCTGACTTGTCCGACAGTTTCAGCTTTTCATACCAATCCTCGGCCAGAGGATCTTCGACAGAGCTCCAGTCCTGAAGGCCGGTGCGACGAACAAAGGCCTCCTGATAGATTAGAATTCTACCTTGAAGCGAATGATTTTCAGCTGACAAATTGGCCAGCTGGCTTTCTGCAGTGAATAGCTCTGATTTCCTTGAGCGTCCAATTTTTACTCGCGAACGAAGATAAGAAACGCGCCGTTCAAGTATATTCTCTTGTTCCTTTAGAGTTTGATCTTCTTTTTTCAAAGACAGAATTTCGTAAAATAGTTTGGCCAATTCAGTGTAGAGATCAATTTCTGCTTGGATTCTGCTCCACTTAGAAACTTCTGGGTAAAACTTTGCAGCCTCAAGCAAATGGTACTCTCCTCCTCCCTGAAACAAGGGT
This sequence comes from Bdellovibrionales bacterium, assembly GCA_016714165.1. Taxonomy (NCBI): domain Bacteria; kingdom Pseudomonadati; phylum Bdellovibrionota; class Bdellovibrionia; order Bdellovibrionales; species Bdellovibrionales bacterium. Next base: position 2,302,922 of record JADJNU010000001.1, on the reverse strand, counting down.
TGGGTCAAATTCAAATACGCACTGTGTTGGTGCTTTTCAATGAGGCTTGATTGGGAATATCCGTCTTCCGCGTCTCGCAAAAGCTAAAAGGAGACCAGTGACAGCTTAGGTCGAACGGATCCAGTCACTAGCTCTTGACGAATGCGACTGACTTCTTCATTTAATATTTCATTTCGTATGATGTCGGTTTTATCTTTTGCCGATTCGTATGCTTCTCTTAACGTGATTGCACGTGTTGCCGGTGAAAAGAAAAGAATTCCTAAAAGAAACAAAGAAATGGAAACACCCATACTTAGTATGAGTGTTTCACACGATTATCTGGTTGGCAACTTGCTATTAGAAGCGCTGACTTGTCGTTTGAGAGAACCCACATTTGACGTAGTCAAATGTGAAAAATATGGTGCCATGGCGGCCTCCGAATACGCTAGAGTCGCCACCAAAAGAGGCTGAATGAGTGCTCTCGTTATAGGACCATCCATAACCTATGATTGCTGTCTGTCCTTTGCCGCCGCAAGATCCTGGCTTATTTGACGGACCGTAATCTTGATCATATTCAAAACAACCCTTTAATGTTCCAACGGTTGGGGGTGGAACATTGTAAACCTGCAAACCACCTGTGGCAGCATAAAAATTTGGATATTCAATGGTAAAGGAGGCCGTGTAGGAGCTTTCATTAGGGGCCTGCATGACGGCCGTGAAGGTTCCCGGACACCATCCAATCTGATAGGGGCGGATTTCATATTTCCAATTGAATCGGCCAGGATCTGCAGGTCCAACTGATACCCAATCTTGCATGTTAGAGAGAGTTGGTGAGCACGAACTGGTTCCTGTGGTTAAACACCATTTCGTATCGGCTGGAAAATTCTGGGCGGATCCAGAAATACCCACATTGTATGGACCACTGACGAACGAGAGACTCGAAACAGGCGGGGTATTTCCGCCACCGCCACCGCCGCCTCCACCTGGATCAATAGGTGTGAGCGGTTGATAGTTTTCCACAAAGCCGATTGATCTTCCTCCGCTAAGTCCCACAACCACAGCCTCAAGTTGGATTTTGCTGCCTGAACCCGTGCCCGTGCTCGCGGTAGCGGCCCGCAGAGCTTCATCGATCGTGCTTTTTGAAACTGTAAATTGGCTCAATAAGCTACCTGTATTGAGGCAGCCTTGTTGCGCGAGATGAGAGTTTACATCTGATCTCCCGACGGTTGTGGTCGTCATGATGGTTGTGTTTCGGGATTTCGCTCCAGTTTGAATAGCTCTGATCTGAACTTTCGTTGCAACCTGTCCGTATTCGAACGCCCATCCTACACATTCGGTGTCATTGCATCGGTCAAAATTACCCTGCAGGAGCTCAGACCCTTCGCACTTTTCAGCAGGAGGGGGAGGGGGATCTTGAGGCTTTGGATTGACTTTAATACTTACGGAAATTTTCACGTCATTTATCGAATCCGTATTGCCATCGCTAAACCACTGGAACTTGATCTCACAGGAATAAGGGATCGCGCTAGCAGGCAAGCCCGAAACGGTTTTCTCTCCATCGGCATGATACGAGCAGGATCCCGTTTTGTTATCACAGCCTCCACTCACATTCAAAAACGACTGCATGTTTTTAATATATCCTCCAAAAACTTCTGGATTGCAGCCAAAACTCTGCAATCGATAGCCAGAATTACTTCCACTGCTACCTGAGGATCCCCAATTAAAGCCCCACGAAAGATTTGTTGATTCATCCTCACGAATCTCAGCCTTTCCAAAGCTAATACTTCCTTCAAGATGATCCTTAGTTATGTTGCCGCTTTGAGTTCCAAATAGGTCCGCGCCGACTAGCCCGCTCGAGGTCGAAGAGTTTAAATCAAGGCTTTTCATCCCACCGCAATTGGAATAGGCAATTGTGAGAAGCAGAGAAAGAGACGTCCCAATCAAACCGAGTATGAGAGAGTCTCCTTTGAATGTTCGCTCGCCGTTACTACCCTTTATGAGTTTTGACCAATTGCGCTTCTTGCTCATGAATATTCCCCTTTGAAAAATCAGGTGAAAAGAAAATTATTACAGCCAACGGGAGATATCCAACTGGATTCTGAAAGGCTAGGTTGCAAGAAATGTCGCAGGCCCACTAGGGCCCTAATGGGGCCTAACTGACCAAAGAATCGACAGCTTGCTAATCAATTGTCGATTCTGTTATTACCGAGCGATTCTGATCTTATTTTCTTGGATTGCTTTTGCCTGGCAGGATTTTGAGAGAAAGAGGATCTCAAATGAAAGCGTTTACCAGGGAGGATCGTCTCCAAGCACCTTGATAGGATCTCTTCCCAACTCCAATTGGCGCCTCCATTCGAGATCCAGAAAATAGGAGATATCGCCCTCCGCTCTGGCATCTTCTCCGATTTGAGGATACTCGCATGGAGAGAAAGGCATATATGTATCAGGCGCGCAGAACGCCATTTTAATCGAATTTAAATCATCTGTTTGGCGGCTGGCCCAATCCCGCAGAAGAATTGGTTGCTTCGGATCGATGCTCGGATCAAAAACATAAACTTGGTTTCTTACTCTTGCCACGGGAGCTGTGTGATACCACCAGCTGACTTCTCCATTTAGACCGTTGGGAGATTTCACCAATAAATTTCCAAAGATGAAGACTCTATTGGGTTGGGAATAGCCCCTTATTTTCATCAGATTTTTCATCAAGGCAGCTCGAGCAAAACAACCATCATCTGGATATAGCCATGTTGATCGACGAGAAAAAGATGGAACTTGCATTGGATCCGTCAGAAATTGCTCGTCACGTACATAGCCAAATGCGCTAGAAATTTCCTCAAGGTTAGGCCACTCACGAACGCGAAGAAAATCTAGTTTTTCAATGGGACCAGCATCTTCCTCAGCATCTCTGCTCAAGTCATGTGGCCCAGCGAGGCGATACAAGGTGAAATGACGTTGTCGAGTAATTCGCCAATCCTCTTCCCGAGCGCGGGAAGCTGAACCAATTTTGGCAGAAAAACTCAGAGGCAAATCGGTGGCTTTTGCTTCACCTAGCGAGGGCCAAAGAAGAAGAAGAGGCCAAAAAAGACTCAAAATAAAAAAATACTTTCTCTTTCCCGTCATAGATCCCCCCCCAAGTTGAGCCAGCGCTTCACAGCGGCCTTTTGACATTAAACTCTTCGAGAGTATCTTCATCAAAGGAAGATTTTTCGAAGAGGCACTTTCTAAAACATGAAATTTTTATCCCACTTGGCTTAGTTTTTACCCAACCAGTTAAGTCTATGTGGCTAAAAGGTTCTATTGGATATGATGTGTCAAGAATTTCCCGTTCCTTGCAGACTGGGATGAATACAGCAAGGAATACAATAAACTTTGTGATTTTAATATGTTAAAGTTTTCTAGAATCTAATGAAGGTCAATTTGCACAAATGATCATCTAGGTTGATCGGCCATTTCTGGGGACCGCGAAAGTTCGCAGACTGGCTCGATCCTTGCTAAAGATAAGAGATGTAGAACGTTTGCTGTCGGTCATGCTTGGGTCTTAGCGATCGTTTCATTCCCCTCCCCCCCCTCGAATGGAATGACTGTCGGAACTGAAAGGTTCCTTCCCTTTTTTGGCGCTGAGACCCCAAGTTGACCCTTTTATCCCCCCCTCTTACAAGCCCCTACCGAACACGATCTGAAACCGGAAATAGCTGGATGTTGAGTTGGTAGACTCTTTGGCCCTTGTTTTGGCCACGCTGTATGCTGATGTCTTTGTAGATGCGCTTACGGAACTGGCGTAGCTCGAACTTAATTTGCTCAAATTCTTTCTCAGTGAGAGCCAAAGTCAAGGCTCCAAATTCTCTTTCTGTGGGGTCATCTTGAAACAAAGATTCAAGTCCAAGATAAATAAGCTCTGCTTGAATTTTTCTAACCATAGCGACAGGGATATTTTCATACCCATTTATTAGCTCTCGTCCCTTTTGAATAGATCCGTCAGGATTTTTTCGTAGCTCACCTGAATTCAAGAGTAGGTTGAGCGCTCGTTTTACTTCATCAATTGAAACGCGATCGCGCATCACGCGGCGCAAATGGGTCGGATCAAATTCAACGCCTTCTTGATCGACAAGAGTATAAAGAACCCAAGAAACCCAGTTGGGAACCTTGCTCCAGATTTCAGAGTTGATTTCGCCAAGCCGAATCTTGCGTTTTGCTCTAAATTCAGACAATGACTTCAAATAACGATTTCGCTCCAAAGGGTCGCGGGCCTGGCCATAAAGAACAAGGGCCTTAAATTCCTTACCTTCTTCCCCTTGTAAACCCAAGGCTCTGATAAACCTCTTAACCATGTCCATTGAGAGGTTGCGCTGTCCCTCAATAATGAGTTTCAGATAATTGGGTGACTTTATATCTGCTGCTGCGCTGAAGGCGGCATAGGAATAGGAACGGACAGCGGTGCTCAAAGTCTTCTTCTTAAATTCATAGAAGTCACGCAAGTATCGGCGAAAATCCGCGTACTGTCCTAAGGCAGGAGCCACTGCTGGCGCTGCCGCTCCTGAATCACGGTCAACGCTCGCGACGATTTGATTGCCACCAGTTTTTGCCATACCAATAGTCCTATCACTGAGTGGGGAATCATCCCACATGGAACTCTTTTATAAAAGAAATTCCATGCAGAGAAGACAAAGACACCACGCACCCAAAAGATAAAAATGAGTAACCGCTACAGTGAATCAGAAAATGCAAATAAAGCAAAGTGTATTCGAAAAAAGCAAATTTTGCTCAATGCTTCGTTTCGCCGGAGAAGGAAACTACGGCTTCGAAGGTGGCGGTGGCCCGCTCTCTACCAACTTAAGAAAATCGCGTCCAGGCAGCACCTGGCTTTTAAAGCCCAATTCTGCCGACTCTGCCACGCCATTAAAGTGAATACTTGCTAGAATATTACCATTGCCGTCATTTTTCAAAAGTTGGGCGCGTGATAAATATCTTGCAAACTTTCCCTCGTGATCAACAATTCCTGTATTCACGTTCACTGCGTTTAAATTACGCTGATATCCGTTGATTTGAATTTCGGAGTTGGATGACGACTCCTGGCCCAGACTATCTGCCAAAAGGAGAGGGCCTGAAAATACCAAAGCGTCCTGAATCGGATTATTGATTGTTGTCACTGACCAGAGAGAAACCACAAAGGAAGATCTACCGTAAGCAGCGGCCCAGGATCGGAATTCTACATCGTTAGCACCGGGAGCTCGCATAGGGGGAGTCGCGCAATTGCTTCGCCCCGACCTAAGACATATAAGTACTTTTTTGACGGCGTCGCTTGTATTTTTCAAATAAAGCATGAACTCTTTAAAGTTGGGGTTGAGAGATTCCAAAGAGCGATGATAATCGCTTTGGTTAAATGTGACATGGGCATTGCCCACGCGATGCACGACAAAGGCCGTCTTGCAGATTTCTCCCTTGTTTGTAAACTGATCAATTCTGACGATCGTATTTTCACAAGTGGTCATGTCTGCGTCGACACAAGCAAGGGTGACTGAAAATGGGTATTCATCGCCTTCAGTTGCATGAGTTTCATACATGACGGATCGATTATTTCGATCCAAAAATCCAGCAAATTTTGCGCTAACGGGCCCCGTAGGACCATCAAAAACAAATTCTACTAGAACCCTACGTGTTTTGACGTTTGCCTGAACTCCCATTGAATTAATGGCAAGAGAAAAAGCTTCGCTCTCTTGACGGATTGGTTCAGGAATTTTATCAATTTGGGCCTTCAATACTGGCAGCAGAACATCGACTCGACTGTCAGTAAAATAATTTCCCGCGGGATCAATCGTTCCTGTCACAGAGGGAGGCGCACCGCCGTAGGGCACGCTGCTCTGCTGTGGATCCGAACCCGAGGATTCCAATCCTGCAGGGGAGTTTTGACCCAAGACGGTCGGAGCCCCTGGCGACCTTGGCCGATAGCCTTCCTTGTCGCCTCTGGAATAGTCTGTCTGCTCGTCAGACCAGTCGTCTGGGCGATCATGGCCGCCATCATTGTCATCGTCTGCGATAAAGTCAGATTCTTCGCTTCGTCTATTTTGTTCACCACGCCTGAAGCGATAAAGTCTATCTTGACTCGTAGCATATCTGCGACGTCGTTCAGCTCGTTCCTGTTCGGAATCATAAGATCCCACGTGACCGTTACCGTAATAATCAAAGTTTCCAATTCGTCCCTGGTGGTTGCCGTAGTATTGAATAGGAGGCGGAGGTGGCGGAGCGACTGGCGGTGAGGTATTGGATTTCTTTCCGGAGCAAGCTCCAAAGAACAATCCAAAGAAAATGACGGCCAGAATACGAGAGAAATACCGAGTTCGGCTTGCGAAAATAAATGTGAAGCTCATTTTTAGATCCCTCTCAATCCAATTCTAAAAAACACCGTCCATAAACAAGAAAGCAATCACTAGGCCACAATCGCTCCGCCCAAATACGTTCAGATATGAAATAATAACAAAATCTTGCCAATTTTTGGCGCGAGTAACGAAAATGGGCAGGAGTTAGATCTGCTTATCCAGCAGTTCAACGTGGGACAGGCAGCCAAAAAGGCCCGAACCTGTTGAGAAGCGAACTTGTTTTCCTTGGCTCATCGCTTGACGAATGAGTTCCATTTTATTTCGGGTCAATGTCTCTGAATCTTTCAGTTGAGAAGAGCTAGGACATAACTTAAAAATAAGAGATTTCGACTCTAGAGTTGAAATGCGAACGATAGTTTCGTTAGAGGAATCGTTTACCGCAATGGACTGAACAAACCCTACGTGAGAACTCCCGCTAAACTGCAGTTGCTCCCAAACGCTCAGGCCTCCCCAATCAGCGCGTCCAAAAAGCGCAGGAACGAGAACAAAAAGTACTGCGAGTGCGCGAAAGATTGGGGGAAAGCTATTCATAAATCAATTCTCCTTGGTTTTATCCAAAGCAGTACTTATGCCAGTGGCAAGCATTCAGGTCGTTTCAGTTTCAAAAATCGAGATTCAAAAGCTCCTGGAGACAGATCCTGGCTCTGACTGTATAAACTTTGAACGGTCAGAGAGCTCAAACGTCCATATCAGGATGGATTTCCGACTTCTCGCTTAAAAAGTCAAATTCATAGAAATTTTTTCGCAACCATTTCCTGCAGTATCGATATTTGTCGCAGTATTCCTCCACCAAACTCCAGAAGAGTCTAGAATGGTTGGGGTATCGCAAATGAGCCAATTCGTGAATGACCACATAGTCAAGAACTTCCGGCGGCGCGCCTATGAGACGCCAATTTAAACTGATATTTCCCATTGTCGTACAGCTTCCCCACCGAGTTCTTTGTGAGCGAAACGATAGGAATGCCGGCCGGAGATTCATCCTTTCGGAATAAAAGTGGACTCGATCACCAATGATGCGTCGGCCTTCAGACTGAAAGAACCCTAAAAGATAAGAGCGTATCTGGTACTGAGAAAGGACATAAAAGGACGAATTCCACTCTGCCTGAGGAATGGAACATTCAAGTTCCAGTTCGCTGACCTTGAAGGTCGGATTCTTTATAGATTCCTTTGGAGAAAAATTCAAAAATCGATACTTTCCTAAATAAAGAAATCCCTCTCCCTGAATAAATCTTTTTGGTGGATATTTTTGACGCAAAGATCGAAATGCAAACAATGAATCTTCAAGCCAATTTGAATGTTGGGATAAGAAAATCTTGATTTCACTTTGCGATGTCATTTTTCCAGTTGTCACGTGAATTTGCCCATTTGGCCTGATGCTTACCCGAATTGTACGCCGATGAGATTTTCTCGACAAGTAAACCTGGCGGCCATTCAGATTTAAGATTTGCATTTTCAGTAACTTTCGACCCAATATATATTTGTGTTCAGACTGTCACGTTTTTTCATTTTCAATTTATATTTCAATTCATCTCAGTAGCAAGTCAAAGAATGGTGTTTCGGGTACTCAATTTTTACATTGTGGTAGAGGTTCTGGGGTACTCGAATCGTCTCCCCACATTTTCATTGCATCAAATCTCAGAAATGCTTAGTTTGGCTTCACTATGAATAACTCATTTTATAATTTGACACCCGATCGGGTCATGAAATCCGCTGAAAGGGCCGGGTTTTTTCCAACTGGAGAGTACACTCAACTGAATTCATATGAAAATCGCGTTTTTGATATCAGATTGGAAAAAGGAACCTGTGCTCCTGAATTGAATGATCGGTTGATTGCCAAGTTCTATCGCCCGGGGCGCTGGGATTGGTCGACTGTTCAAGAAGAACATACCTTTTTACGTGAACTTCGCGAGTCTGGAGTTCCTGTGATCGCTCCATTTGTATTGGAGAATAAATCAACGATACAGTTGTGTGATGAGATATTGGTCAGTTTTTTTCCTAAAGCTTTTGGAAGAATCCCACAGGAATTGAAATTTTACGATTTTAAAAAAATTGGTCGAACACTCGCGAGAATTCACAACATCGGGCAGCTTAGCGAGGCGAGGCACCGTCCTTCGCTTGGTTCAGACTCTATGGGCTGGCCGGCGCTTGAGATTTTGGAGGATTGGGTTGCACCTGAAGTTTGGGGTCGATACAAAAAATCCGCGAGCGAGATTCTGAATTGGCTTGATGAGGCATTGCAAGGAATTAAAAAATTTCGAATTCATGGTGATTGTCATCGAGGGAATCTTCTTTTGACTCAAGTTCGGGATGAGCCGGAGGAATTTTTTCTGCTTGATTTTGATGATTTCTGCAGGGGACCGGCGGTACAGGATTTTTGGATGCTTTTTTCTGGAGATTTAGAGACCTTCGAAGAAGAAGAGAATGCCCTCTTATCAGGATATGAAGAGCTGAGGGATTTCAATTACGAGGAGCTACAGCTAATACCTGCGTTGAGGGGATTACGTATTATCCACTATGCAGGCTGGATTGCAAAGAGATGGGAGGACCCTTCATTTCCTCGTCTATTCCCCTCGTTTCGAGATTACAATTATTGGGCTCACGAAGTCGAAGCCCTGGAAAATATTGCCTGGACGTTATGATTTCATGCCTCTGCCCTGCGGATTTCAACTAGCGAAAAGATGTCAATTTCTCCCACTCAGTTTCCATCAGGTTTTATTTGTTTGGGGCTAAAGGGGGTGGGAGGCTTGTCTGATCGTCTTCGTTGCCTATTTTGTCCCTCTTTATCATGAGAACCGGCCGTAACGGCATGCGTGTTTACTTGAGCGCCGTATTTCTCGATAGCTTCGTTGGAGAGGCCCAATCTCTCTTTATAAAGAATCTTAAATGCCTTTGCATCAGATCTGGCTTGCCTGAGTCCATACCTGTACTCTGCTCCAGGCAGAACAATGGCACCCCCCACAGAGACTGAAGCTGCATACCGAGATTGGTTCACTATTTTTTTAAGCTGTAACTCTAAGTAGATCTCTTTAAGTTGGTCGAAGTTCATGGAGTATTCTGCACTTTCCTGGTCATCTCCTAAAATGGTTCTGAGAAAGTCATGAGGCAGATCTGAAAAACTCTTCGCTTTATATACCATGCGATAGTCTCTTGCCAATGCACGTCGCTGTTCAGTGAATACTGCCTGCGCCTCTTTGCTTTGATGAACAGACCGAACAATTCGATCCAAAAGCGCTTGAACGCCTTTTGCTTGATCCAAATGGCCCTCACGAATGGGGAGCAAAAAGACAAATTCGTCGCCTCCTATTTTGAGCATGAGGTCTCCCCCTTTACCCAATCGGAGGTTGTTAGGCATGGCCTTTCCAAAGGCAATGAGATACTCGTCGCCAGCGATGTATTCCCTCTCAAAATAATTGACCTTTCCCAAAAAATTCAAATCTGCAAAAATAACAACTGTGCCGAGCGGGGCATACTTAACGAAGGCTTCTGCGAGCAGACCCCCCTCAGGGGTATTGGCATCGATAGCTTGCGTTTTGGAATCAATAGTGAGAGGTCTGTCGTAATAGACTCCCTCGAGTCCTTCGGATTCTGATGGCATCCGCATTTTTAGAGTGATTTGTCCCCAAGCATTGATGAACTTAACAAGACTTAATTCCCCAATTGAAAAAATGGTTTCTATGTAGCCTTCTCCCAACGCAAGGACTTCATGGGAAATCCTTAAGAGTTCGTCCTGAGGAAGATTCACATACTCTGGATAGCTTCGAACGAACTCCGATCTCCATTTCTCTGCAGTGGCAGAGAGTCCTTCAATTTGATTGTTTTCGATTAAGTTGTGCAAGAAGGCCCGGCTCGCGTCCTTTAATTGAGCAATGCACCGAGATGGAGAACTCGATGCACTCGCATGATTATGATCGGGCACATTATTCACTTGGCCACTGAGAGAAGGCTGTAGGGTGGCGGAGACGGAGGATGGGGGCGTCGTTTCAGCGCCTAAAGCAGAGACCTGGAGAACAGTGAATATGAGGGCCATAATTGGGAGTTTGATCGGCTTCTCCATTAGGGCGCCAGACTTATGACATAAAGCGTAAAAAGTCGAGTTTTTTTTATGGTCCCTGGGGGTATTGATTTTTTATAGATGACTGCCCAATGTGAGCTGAGCACGCGACCGCTACTCTGCCTGCAGATCTCCTCGACCAGTGTTCTCTTGTGCGGCACGCAATAAATGGTCCCTCTGCTGTCCCAGGGGTTGAAGAGGGCTGCGGCATCAGCTAGAGTGGCCGCTCGTTTTTGTTTTAGCTGTAAAATGTCCTGCTGCGGGCCTTTTGGGCCTTGTTTTTGGGCAATTTTTTTGTTTTGCATGAGGCTTCGTATGGCCGGGTCCCATACAATAGCTAGCTTAGTGAATCCCGCCAGGTCCGGAAGGAAGCAACGGTAACTAGGGTTCTATGTGATATGGGGTGCCTGGCCACTTTTTTGGGAGGCGTGAGTTTGTCCTATCAAGTGATAGCGCGCAAATGGCGACCAAAGACTTTTGATGAGCTTGTGGGGCAGACCCACGTTAGCCAGACCCTGCTCAACGCTCTTCGCAATGGCCGTCTTCACCATGCCTTATTGTTCACTGGTCCTCGCGGTACCGGTAAAACGTCCTCAGCGCGAATTTTGGCTAAATCCTTGAGGTGTGCCCAATCCGTGAACTTTGTTCCCTGTCATAGTTGCCGTGACTGTCAGGACGTGGCAGCTGGACGCTCAATCGATGTGATTGAAATTGATGGAGCATCCAATAACGGAGTCGATGCGATTCGCGATCTACGCGAAACGATTGGCTACATGCCCTCTTCGGGCAAATACAAGCTTTATATTATCGATGAAGTTCACATGCTTTCAACAAGTGCCTTCAATGCACTCCTCAAAACCTTGGAAGAGCCACCTTCCCATGTCATTTTTGTGCTTGCCACAACGGAGGCTCACAAAATTCCCCATACGATTTTATCTCGTTGTCAGCGTTTTGATTTTAGAAGAATTCCAGTTCGAGCTATTGCCTCCCATCTCACAGACATCTGCCATGCGGAAGGGATCAAATCTGATGAAGAGGCCCTTTGGTTGATTGCTCGCCAAGGTGATGGTTCCATGCGTGACAGTCAAAGTTTGCTAGATCAAGTGATCACGTTTTGTGGTGCTCATGTGACCAAAGCACAAACGACTGAAATTTTGGGTCTTACAGATCGCACTTTGCTCTTGGATTCTATCGATGGCCTCACACGGCAGGATGCAAAAAAAATCATTGAAGTTATTGAGAAGATTTTTACCGCAGGTTACGACCCCAAAATTTTTATTCAAGATCTACTCGAGGAATTGCGCAATCTTTTGCTTATTAAGCTAAGCGAAGGAAGTTTGACTGGGATTGTGGATCTCCCCGATTCAGAAATCTTACACTTACGATCCATAGCCGGGAATTTATCAGAGGAAGACATTCACCTTTTGTTTGATATCGCATTAAGGGGTGGCAGCGATTTAGTGAGAGCCCAAGACACGCGAATTGTCCTCGAGATGCTCCTTTTGAAAATGACTTCAGCACCGCGCATAGTTGATATTTTTTCTCTGAACGAGACTGCGGTTCGAGGAGCAGAAGACCTAAGGTCGGCAGAGAAAGTCACTTCAGCACGAGAATCAAACGCAACAAACGCAACAGATGCAGCAAATGCGGCAGATGCAACAAATGCGGCCTCTGTTTCATTGGTTGGTCTCGCCTCGGCTCCGACCGAGTCTTCCAATGAGCCCACAATATCTGTGGCGAATCATCAGTCTTCTGGTATAGAAGCCAGATGGCTCGACTTACTTAGCAAAGTAAAGAGAATCAATCCGATGGTGGGAGCAAAGCTTGAGCATACCTGCCTTTTGGGCGTGGATAAAAAAGTGATACGTCTGGGCATTCCTGACAATATGAGATTTTTATCCGGACAAGTTGAGGACAAGGAATTTCAAAAAAAGTTGCTGAACTATATTGGGACATTTTGGGGGCCGGGCTTCAGTATCGAGACCAATTCCACCCAAAATTCTCCGGATAAGCTCTCCCCTCGGGCACTTGAAGAGAAAAAGAAGCAAGATGAGATATTGCAAACTCGACAACAGGTCGAGAATCATCCATTTGTAAAATCAACCCAGAAGATTTTTAAATCTCAGATTAAGGGTATTAAGGAGACAACATGAAAGGATTTGGTGGTGGGCTGCAACAAATGATGAGACAAGCCAATCAAATGCAGGCTCGCATGAAAAAGCTCCAAGAGGAATTGGCCACTCGCGAATTTGAAGGGGGAGCAGGTGGAGGGGCTGTCTTGGTTAAGGTCAACGGAGACAATAAGCTTCTCTCGATACAGATAAAACCTGATGTCGTGAGTGCCAGTGATTTGGAAATGCTCCAGGATTTGATTGTTGTGGCCACCAATGAAGCCATTAAAATGGCTAAAGATACTTCACAGCAAGAAATGTCGAAGATTACTGGCGGTATGAATTTTCCAGGACTATTTTAAAAGACAAGGGATCACGGATGATTCGACATGTACCGTCCCTCGAAAAGCTCACTCACGAATTGGGTAAACTTCCTGGCGTTGGTCCAAAAACAGCCCAACGCCTCGCCTATTATATTTTGCGTTCGCCTCAAGACTATGTTGCAGGCCTCAGTCAGGCGCTTCAGGCAGTTAAAGACAATGTCCACGAGTGTCCAGGATGTTTTTCATACACCGAAGAAGTCGATTTATGCCGGTTTTGCCAAGACGTGGGTCGTAATGATGAAATCCTGTGCGTTGTAGAGGATCCTGCCGATATCTTGAGAATTGAATCCTCAGGGGTCTTTAAGGGTCGCTATCACGCTCTCCATGGAGCAATCTCCCCTCTTGACGGCATACATCCTCAAGATTTAAAGATTCCGCCCCTGTTAAAGCGCATTCAGGATGGTTTAGATGGAATTCGTCCCCGCATTCGTGAAATTATTCTTGCCTTAGATGCGGATCTTGAGGGAGATACCACTGTTCTTTATCTTGCCAAGGTGCTCCGAGAAAAGGGCATTCAGATCTCACGAATTGCTCATGGTGTTCCAATTGGCGGAGATATCGACTATATTGATTTTAGGACACTGGGTCGGGCTTTAGAAAATCGGGTAGTGCTTTAATGTCGTTTGTAAATCGTGATACCAAAGAAATTCATTGTAAGATTGTTTACTACGGACCCTCGTTGGGTGGAAAGACCACTAATTTACAGTGGGTCTACCACAAGGCAATCAGTGAAGAAAAATCAGAACTTGTTTCCTTACCTGGAGACGTGGATCGCACTCTTTTCTTTGATTTTTTGCCGATCGATATTGGTGATATCAGAGGGTACAAAACCCGCTTTCATCTGTATACAGTCCCAGGTCAAGTGGTCTACGAGCCAAGTCGTAAACTTATTCTTAAGGGACTGGATGGCGTCGTCTTTGTAGCCGATTCTCAGGCCGAACGAATGGATGAGAATTTTCAGTCCTTGGCAGACCTGGAAAAAAATCTGAAATTGCAAGGCTATGACATTGCAGATCTGCCGCTCGTCTTTCAATACAATAAACGGGACCTTCCTAACGCTCTTCCTCTCGCCGAATTACGTAGTTCTCTGAATCGTTTTAATGCACCTGATTTTGAAGGAACTGCCCGTGAAGGCAAGGGGGTATTTGAAGCTCTGAAGACAGTCTCAAAGTCAATTATCACCGTGCTCAAGGGTGGCGAAATTTATTGATTCCTGTTAGATAGGGAGGGCCTTAGAGGTTTTGCTGGAACAGCATCATCTCTATGATCGATGCTGGGTGGTTCACCTGCTGACCAAAGGAATTTCCCATGAGGATTTTAGCTCAAGAGATCCTGAAGATAAAAGAAAAGACAAAAACCGCAATTCTCGCCCATTACTATGAAGAAGGCGATATTCAAGATATCGCCGATTATGTCGGTGATAGTCTATACCTCGCTCAAGTCGGTCAGACCTCGCCAACAAAAAAAATTCTCTTGGCCGGAGTTTATTTTATGGCTGAAAGTGTGAAGATACTTTCTCCAGAAAAAACTGTTCTTGTTCCTGACCTTGCGGCAGGCTGCTCTCTCGTCGAGAGTTCTCCCTTTGATCAGTATCTGAAGTGGCGTCAACAACATCCAGAGGCCATTTGTGTTACATATATTAACAGCAGCGCTGCGGTTAAGGGGATCTCTGATATCATCTGTACTTCGAGTAATGCAGAACTAATTCTTAACTCTATTCCAGAGGGGCGTCAGATTTTATTTGGTCCCGATTACAATCTTGGTCATTACCTTTCGAAGAAGATCGGAAGAGAATTGATTCTTTGGCCGGGGGCCTGTGAGGTTCACGTTTTGTTTTCTGCGCGCAAGCTTTTTGAACTTAAATTGCGATATCCTCAAGCCGTTGTGCTTGCCCATCCCGAATGTCTTGAGGGCATTCTCCAGTATGCAGATGTGATTGGTTCGACTTCAAGGCTCCTCAAGGAAGTTCAAGAAAACTCATCGCGTACTTTTATTGTCGCCACTGAATCAGGTATTTTTCATCAAATGAAAAAATTGCGACCCGAAGCCGAACTGATACAAGCTCCTGCAGAAGGAAGTTGTGCTTGCAACGAGTGTCCGTACATGAAACTCAATACTCTCGAGAAGATTGAGTCGGCCTTGTCGAGCCAGCAGCCAGTTGTAGAGCTTTTGCCAGGCCTGAGTGAAAGGGCTAGAGTGCCGCTAGACAGAATGATGATGTTAACCAGGGGCGAAAAGGTCGTTTGGCCGGAGTTCTTTTCATTTTCTGAGGGACTCTCATTTGTTTGATCTTTCCCACATAAGCCAGGACCTGGAGAAGCATTGGAAGTGGGGCTCTCTCCGCCTTGAAATCAGTTCTAAGTGGTCCTCTATTCAAGTCGGGTATCGCGAAGAGCTTCGTTCAGAGATGCTCAAGGATGCCCGCAAAACAAATTGGGGTGAGTCGGTCGACAATCTGCTCGTTCCTGGTCAGTTGGGAGAATTACAGCGCGGTTTTTTTAGTATCAGTCATTGTCCCTTGGCCGGTGGCTATGTGCTTCAAGAGGCTCCTCTCGTTGGTCGTTCGATTGGATTTGACCTTGAACAGGCCTCGAGAGTTTCTCCTGAGATTGTGAATCGAATTTCCACGCCATCTGAATTTAAGGACAGCCCGGACCCTGCATCACTTTGGACAGCAAAGGAGTCCCTATATAAGTCTCTCCCAGACTCTATTCAGCCTTCCGCTATATCTGGTGTCAGGGTGGTTGACTGGTTAGCACTTGGGGATAATCTATACAGTTTTTCAGGCCTTATCTCCTCAGCACAACACTTCCACAACTCCCATGGCCTTTTGTGGACAATTAATGATCTCAAAATGGGATTATGTCTTTCTTGGATTTAATTTTCTTGTATCGGCACCGATAGGCCCTTATGGCAGGTCTTTGGTCCTAAACAGTAGAGGGAAATTATATGAGCACTAAATCCGAGAGAAGAGCGGCCGATCGAAAATCGGTGGACGGGATTGAGGTGTCGGAATTAACCTCTCTGTCAAATTATCGGGTGCTCGCTAAAAAGGGAATCATCATGGATGCCTCCATCACTGGTTTGTTGATTCGAGTTGAGCGCAAAGACCTTGTTCCAGAAGATTTAAAGACCAATCTGAGTCTAGATTCTCTCGTTGGCCAGCAAGTGGTTCTTTTCCTGCCGCAGATGAATTTGGATTTGGATGGGACAGTCAATCGGACTGCTCACAAGGGACGTGGCTTTTTTGAAATTGCGATTGTTTTTTCCAAAGAGGTTCCCGAATATTGGCGGGAATGTCTGATTGATCTTCTCCCTTCACCAGGTGAGATTGGAAAAGTGGAAAACGGCTAGGGCGTATCTTTATTTCTGGGGAAACGCCATTGATTTTGAAATCGCTGGAGGCGAAGTCCACCATTGATGCCACCTCTATGCAGGAAAAAAGAGGGGTCCAAAAGTCGGCAAAATCAAGCGAACTTTGAGCGGCGGGAGCTCAATGAATTTTTTCTCTAACTAAGATTGGGCAAGGAAAAATAGAATCGATCTGAGAGAAAAGGGCGTGAATTTCCGGATCTCTCCTTTTGAGAACGTCCATGTTTCTCTGATCAGTCGCTTGATCGTTATAATATTTTTCTATGTAGTCTTGCGAGCTTTCGGATCCCGATTGGAGTTCAAAAGACGCTCGAAAGAGGCCATTTTCAAACACCACAACATTGGGCCTTTTGGAGGTAATGATAGATGTATCTACGTCAATCAAAACTATCATGGAACGAGAATCCGAAGAGGATCTAAAGGGATGAAACCACAATCTGTTTCGGACCGCCCTGAGTTTATCTTTTGGTGACAAGCCGGTAAATTCTTCAAATGAAAGACCGCTTTGATAGAAGTCGACCTGGTCTACATAGAGATTTCGTTCTGAATCAACGCCAACGATCTTAGCATCTCCCTTAACTAACTTTTCTTTCGTTCGACCCTTATAGACAATATACCTGTCAGGATAGAGTTCTAAATCCACTTTATCGAGGACGGGGAAATCGAGAGAGGAGGAACTGGCCATCAAGGGCATGACGACAAAAAAAATGGCAAAAAGGGTATTCGTGTTCATAGATGTCTGCGTCAGCAATTTGGGTGCCAGGGGTCCGACCCAGTTACGCATCTGTGAAAATTCTAGGTTTTCTGTATTTTATATTTATATGACTGGCCCTAACATAAATTAGCTGGCCAACTTGCTTTCAAAGGATGAAATGGGGGAAGCCCGCTCCGGCTCATGAGTGCCAAGGAGTAATGACCAGGAAAAAACCACGACAAGGCTTCCAAAATATCTTTGTGCTCGCTAACTGGTGGATTCCCAAAACATTCCAAAGAAAAACACAAATCATAATTTATTTTGTCTCTAGATATGACCAGGGCCTCGGGTTCCATGATTCCTTGCTGGGCAAGAAATTCACAAAATACCTTTCGTGCATATTCGGGCCAATAATCTAAGGATGGAGCTCCGGAAATGACCTTTTCTCCTTCTGGAAATTCAACTTGCTGAAGACCGCTAAATTTTGATTGTTCAGGACTAAAAAACCGACCTGTGAGCCTAAAATTCCAAATCATTCCATATGGCAATACATAGTCTGGAATGTATTTGTGCGGATTGATGACCATACCAACGCCCGCTTCTGACAGCCAATGAAGAATCTTAGACATTGATTCCGGGGAGTCGGATCCACCTAGCTGAACAGATAGATAGGGCCATCCATCAGGTCCGTTCTTTGGGGTCTCCGAAACGACTTTCCCCTGACTGTAAGGAAGCAGAGACAAGACTTCCATCTCCCATTTTTCATCGCGAACTGACTCCGGTTGAGTCAGCAATTTTTCTAAGTTCATTCAAAACCTGCCGTTAAAAAAATGAGTGGGTTTGCTTTATTTTCGCTTGGAGGGCCTTCAACTCTGGTTCAATCTCCTGAAAAAGAGAAGGACGACTATATATCTCAGCCAAAGAGGGTGGAAGAGGAATCTTGCGACCTAGCAAAGGCTCCACAGTTTCTGAAAATT
The DNA here is from genome assembly GCA_016714165.1 of Bdellovibrionales bacterium. Classification (NCBI taxonomy): domain Bacteria; kingdom Pseudomonadati; phylum Bdellovibrionota; class Bdellovibrionia; order Bdellovibrionales; species Bdellovibrionales bacterium. The sequence goes on along the minus strand of JADJNU010000001.1, from coordinate 2,284,981 downwards.
TTGAGGGATGGGCAGTGGCAATTATGATCCAGCGTCCTTGCTTCTGCTGGTTAAGACGAATCCACGCAGCAGTGGCCGTATGGGGACACCATATTTGTCCCCATTTATTAAATCCTTGGCGAATGGACTCCCGAATTTCGACGTCACTGACTGAAAAGGCCTCAAATGCCGATAGAACTTCTCTTCTCGTGGGAAACAGATGATTCAACCTCTCGATGTTGCTCGGATTGCCAACGTCCATGGCATTTGCCAAAGTTGGAATAGACGGCCTGGTAGCCCAAATATCATTTCTTAAATAGTCAACAAGCGGACAATTGGCATTTTGGACGAGAACAATCTTCCCCAGTGGAAACCCCATTTTTCGCGCATAAAAAGCACCCATTGCGTTACCAAGATTTCCCGATGGAATAATGTAATTGCCCTCATATCCATATCGATGAAGATGTTCAAGACTGGACGAGGCGTAATAGAGTATTTGGGGCAGGAGTCGCCCAAGACTGATGCTATTGGCAGAGGTCAGTGCAAGCTTAGCAGCTAATGAGTCTGCTTCAGAGAGCATCTCTTTTACGAGTCTTTGGCAGTCATCAAAGCTGCCATTGACAGCAAGTGCCGACACATTTTCGCCCCAAACGGTGATTTGCTTCTCCTGAAGAGACGAAATTCGCCCCTTTGGAAAGAGCACTGTGACGTGAGTGTTTGGTCTTTGAAAAAAAGCCGATGCAACGGCTCCGCCGGTATCGCCGGATGTTGCGACTAAAATATGAAAAGAGATTCTCCGCTGGAGAGCCAAACGACTGAGAGAGGAGGCAAGAAATCTCGCTCCAAAATCTTTGAATGCCGCTGTCGGTCCATGAAAAAGTTCAAGAACTGAGGTTTCAGAATCAAGTTCTAAAAAAGGTACAGGAAAATTGAAAGCCTCTTGGCAGATGCTTTCAAGAGATTCTTCGAGGAGATCGCCTTTTAAAAAGGGCCTGAGAATATCCACAGCAAATCTGGGAAATAAAGACTTGGCTTCATCTCTCTTAAGAAGATTCAAATCAAAAACCGGAATTGACTCGGGAACGTAAAGACCGCCATCAGGTGCAATGCCATGAAGGAGCGTTTCTGAGAAGGGCAAAGAATTTGCCTGATGACGTGTGCTGATAAACTTCACTTGGAAATCTGAGCTCCTCTCTTTGAAATACGTGAAATCCAACTCGTGCTGGTAAGTCCCTTCGCTGCAAAAGCCATCTCCATTGCCACTTTCACTTTTTTCGCCTTCGATGGGCCATTCACCCAAGCAAATACACTAGGGCCCGATCCCGAAATGGAGACTCCTAAAGCTCCGGCCAAAATGGCGGCAGACTTTACCTCCTGAAACCCGGGGATCAATTTCTCCCTTTGTGGTTCAATAATAATGTCACACATACTTTCCTGAATGAGATCCATGTCATTATTTATACAACCTACCAAAAAGCCCGCCAATCTAGCACTTTGCAAAACATGTTGTCTAAGTGAAATTTCAGATTTCAAGAGAGAACGTGCTGCCTTGGTCTCGATTTGAATATCTGGATGGACAAGAACACAGAGGATCGATTGCGGGCAGGGGATAGAGCTCAGACGGCGCGCTCCACTTGTGAGCTGGAGTCCGCCAAATAAACAGGGAGCAATATTGTCGGCATGAGAATCTTGACTTGAAGTGAGATTTTCGCCAGCCAGTGCAAACTCCAAAAGATTTGCGACCTTCAAAGGTTTGCTTAAAAGACCATTGGCCGCAACCACAGCTCCCACTGCTGAAGCTGCCGAACCACCCATTCCCGAAGCAAGCGGAATCCCCTTTTTGATAGAAATCCGAAACCCGTAGGGGAGATCTAATTTCTCTCTCATTTTCATTAAAGATCGAGAAGCTGTGTTCTGTAAAGGATCGAATGGGAGTTCCGTGACAACACCTTCTATGCTCGCGATCTCAACTTTTGGTTCGGATATTTTCTCCACTCGTACGTGGTCGCCCACTCCCTGAATCGCAAATCCGAGAATGTCAAATCCAACAGCAACATTTCCCACCGTCGCTGGAGCGAAGGCGGCGAGACTTTTCCTGGGATTATTGCGAATACTTCTATTATTTCGTAATCCTCTATTAATCGTACTCATAGCTGTGAGGGTGCTCCAAGGTAATAGGCCAATTTAAGAAGATCGGCAAAGACTCCGCCAGCGGTGACTTCTGGCCCCGCTCCTGGGCCCTGTACGATCAGAGGCTGGTCGTAGTATCGTCTGGTTTTGAATGCCACAATATTATCTGTCCCAGTTATTCTTCCAAAGGCATGTTCTTGAGGCACGGATCTCAGAACAACTTCTGCTCGATTTTGAGAATCCACGCGGCCCACATACCTTAGCACCTCGCCCTTTTGGGAAGATGCCTTGATCTTCTGGTCCATCTCTGAGTCATATTCAGCTAATTTCACCATAAATTCATCAAGATCAACGGCGCGAAGTGCCAGAGGTATCAGATTCTGAATGTCCACATCTTCGATATTCAGACGAAACTGGGCTTCTCGCCCGAGGATGACCAATTTTCTTGCGACATCTGTTCCCGACAAATCATCGCGCGGATCAGGCTCTGTATAACCCTTAGAGCGAGCCTCCAAAACTAATTCCGAAAAGGGCTTTGATCCATCGTAAAGGTTAAAGAGATAAGAGAGAGTGCCAGAAAATATCCCTTCTATCTCGAAGACCTTATCACCCGTCTGAACAAATTCCCGACAAGTGTTAATCAGAGGCAGCCCTGCTCCCACGGTCCCTTCGTAAAGATAGTGAACGTGATTTTTCTTAGCGGCCTCTCTAATTTTATAATAGAGTTCGAGTGGTCCGGAGTTTGCTTTTTTATTAGGGGTCACGATGTGGATTCCCCGCTCGAAGACCGTCGGATAGCTTTCTGAGACAGTTGAGCTAGCCGTACAATCCACCAAAGCTGCGTGAGGAATTGAATCAGATCGAATGTGCTGGAGAAATTTTTCCAAATCAAAGGCTTGGTGATTCTCTTGAAAGATCTCCTGCCAGTGATTCAAGTCGATAGGTTTTTGCGAAAGAAGCATTTTGGTTGTATTGGCGATTGCCCGGAGACGGAAATCGACACCTAAGCGATCATGCAATAGATCGGTCTGACTCGCCAATTGTTGCAGAAGAGTAGCACCAACTTGGCCGGGACCAATCAATCCAATAGAAACGGTTTGCCTCGATAAATAGAAGGCCGAGTGGACAGCTTGAAGTCCTCGCGTTGCATCTGCCTGGTCAATTACAATAGAGATATTTCGTTCAGAGGAGCCTTGGGCTATGGCTTTCACATTTACCTTTGCCTCGCCCAAGGCGGAAAAAAACTTGCCAGCGGTTCCAGGATGATAAGCCATATTATCTCCGACCGCTGCCAACACACAGCACTTCTCCTGAATATCGATTTTTTGCACAAAGCCTTGGAGTCTTTCTGCGTGAAAGGCCTTGTTTGCGGCCGTTGATGCGTCGGCGGCCTGCGCTTGGGGAACGACAAAACAAATGGAGTGTTCAGAACTCGCTTGGGAAATCATGATAACGGAGATCTTCACTTCGCGAAGTGCGCCGAACAGACGACTCGCCACTCCCGGGACTCCAAGCATTCCCGTGCCCTCCACATTAATGAGAGCGACATTTTCGATCGTGGAGAAACCCTTCACAGGAAAGGTCGAAGAGGATTTTGAATGAATCAATGTTCCAGGCATCTCGAGATTGAAGGAATTGCGAATACGAATAGGAATTTGATGGCGAATTGCGGGAGCCAGAGTTTTTGGGTGAATAACTTTAGCTCCAAAATAGGCCAACTCACTTGCCTCATTATAGCTCATTTCATTTAAGACGACCGCATCAGGAACGCGTTTGGGATCTGCGCTGAGAACACCATCGACGTCTTTCCAGATAATGATCTCCCTTGCCCCCAGCAAAACACCAAAAATAGCGGCCGAAAAGTCGCTGCCATTTCGCTTTAATGTTGTTGGAATCCCATCCAAATTTGACGCAACAAAACCAGTGACAACCAAAAAAGGATTATTGAACTGATTGATCCAGCTATCCATTTTCGCTTGCGAAATCTCCCAGTCCACGACAGGACCATTCTCACTATCACAAACAAACAACACCTTTCGTGCATCCAAAAAGGCAACGCTGAGTTGAGCTTCCTGTAGCGCCGATGTCAGTATTTGAGCCGACCAAAGTTCGCCGTATCCCGACACCAAATCCAAAATATGCTCGGAATAACTCTGGGAGAGAAAGCTCGCGTGCAGCAGATCCGAAATATCCTTAACATCATGTGTGATTACTTCGCTCAGGAATTTCTTGTTTTCAGGAGAAACCAAAAGCCTGTCAACCACTTCAAGATGGTCATTCTGAATGGCTTGCAGTTTATCCTTATAGATTTCGCCGCGGGATTTTGCCAAGGTCAATAACTCGATCAGACGGCTTGTGACTCCCGCCATGGCTGAAACAACCAAGGCAGTACGGCCCTTTGATTCAACCGGGACCCAGCTAACTATATTCGCAAAGCACTCAGTTGTGCCAAGGCTGGTACCTCCAAATTTATAAATGGTCCAATTTTTAAAATCCATTTAAAAAATCCAATCCCATGCTCCCTATATATCCCATATATTTTTCCTTGTCCCGACGAGGAGGCCAGAGCAATTGCCAATTTGAGAGGCCAACTGATTATCCTCCCTTGATCAAAAAATTAACTTTTGCAACTGTCTCTCCTAGCGGTGAAATGATCATCATTTGATGATGACCCGTTTCGGGTTTCTCAATTTTAAAGGGACTCATCGCCTGACCCAAAATATTCCCGTTCAATTTCAGTAGGCTGTTTTCAGGAATTTCCCCTTTAAATCGGACGTACAAAGCAATGCGGCTATCAGAAATCTTTGGATCCTTGATAAGGGTTGACCCTTCCGCAGGAAATACAAATTGGACGCGCTTTTCAGGAGCAAGCTCTATCACTTCGGCCAAAGGCTCAGTGCCTTTAATAAAGAATTCAGTTTGGGAATTGCTCTTCCAATGATGACGAATCTTTTGAGTGACTAGGCTACTTGGAAGTTGAGGTGCTTTACTCGGTTCATCTTTGTGCAAGTGCTCCATGATCTCCTGCCATGAAGGGGCCGCTCCAGAAACTCCGCTTACTTCGTCCATTGCTTGAGCGTCAAAATTTCCCGTCCAAACTCCGACTGTGTAGCGCTCGCTTGAGCCCACGCACCAATTGTCTCGATAATCCTTGCTTGTTCCAGTTTTCACCGCAGTCCAAAAAGAAGTCTCAAGGGGACTTTCCCATCCAAAACCAATAGACCGAGCATTGGCATCAGAAAGGATATTTGAAACAATAAAGGCGGCCTCTTTGGACATCGTGGATGAAGGAGATAATCCTCCGACCTTTTCCTTATCATTGTTTCGAGGAGTAATGGCGTTAGGATTGTTCCAATTCTCTGTTTCCACCTTTCTCTCAGTGAAATCGAGATCTGACCAAGCGCCACCGTTAGCCATTGTTCGGTAGGCATTTGTTAGTTCATCTAGCCGTACATCCACAGCTCCGAGCACCATTGAAGCGCCATAAAAATCGGCTTCTTTCAGCGTGGAAAATTGAAGACTCTTTAATATTCCGTAGGTCTTTTCAAGTCCTAGAATTGTGGCAACTTTGACTGCTGGGACATTGAGCGAAGAGCCCAGAGCTTCCCTCACAGAGACATCGCCATAAAAAGTTCGATTGTAATTAATGGGCCGATAAACATATCCTCCCCAAGATATGGTTGTCGCATCATCCACTAAAACAGAAGCTGAGGTCAAAATCCTGCTGTCGAGCGCTTTGGCGTAAATAAATGGTTTTAGTGTCGAGCCCGCCTGACGAGGTGATTGAATCCCATCGACATGAGGACTCAGAGAACTTTTGATAGCCCCAACATAAGCAATGACTTTACCACTTAGGTTTTCTACCACGATCGCTGCTGCGTCGCGAACGTTCTTGCCCTGAAGCCGGGCAATCTGCCTTTCCAAGATTGCAGAGACCTCTCGCTGCAACTTCCGGTCTATACTTGAATGCACGATCATTTCTGTGGGATGATCTCGGAAAAGTCGTCGAGCTAGATGTGGCGCCTCATTTGGCATGGGGATTGAGCCTTTTGGCTTTTGGCTCATCAATTCCAGAGCTGATCTCAACTCATCACTGTCACATTCGCTGTTCGGGTCGTTTGAACGGCCTGAAGAGCTTTCGCCGATCCGTCTTATGAGTGAACAAGCTCTTCTTTCGAGGACCTTAAAGCTCTGATTTGGTCCCGATATAGAAGCCGCCAGAACAACGGACTCGCGCTTATCGAGTGTAACGGGATGCTTGTCAAAAAAAGCATAACTTGCTGCCGGCACCCCTTGAAACTCCCCGCGCAGATGGATCAAATTGAGATATGCCTCCAGGATTTCGCTTTTACTCCATTTTAATTCTAGAAATGGAGCTCTAGCAATCTGCAGCAGTTTATGAAACCAAGACCCCTTTTTAATACGCCGATTACTAATGAGGACGTCTGGTTGAATGAGATCGCTGAGTTGCATTGTGATGGTGCTTGCACCCTGAGCTCGATTGCCCTTAAAGAGAGCGGCTGAGGCTCGAAAAAGGGACTGAAGATCAAATCCAATATGGGAAAAAAAACGCTGATCTTCAGCTTGGACAACAGCCTGTCGGATATCATCTGAAAATAAGCGGAGAGGATACCAGCCCAGTCGACGCCGACTAAAATCAGTGCGCAAAATCTGTAAAGGATCACCATCGCGAGAAAGCAAAATTCGATCTGATCCTACAGCAAGTTGAACAACTCCCGAAAATGAAGGAGTCAGAAGAAGGCCGAGCGCGATCAGAGCCAGAATGGCAGCGCTCATTAAATACAATATTATGTTTAACTTACGACGTCTCATGACCTTCCCATCATTGGCGTGCGAGTTTATATGAATTTTTTAGTAATGTCCCTCTGAATAGCAACTTTTTACCAAGAAAAAAATGCAATCCGACAATTCTATAAGCGATCAACGAAGCATAGCCGCTACAATGTTGACCAAACGAAATTGATTTCCAATTAGGCAAACCACGAACGAGGTTTTTTAAAAATGGATAAAACTAAAAATGTTAGTAGGCTTTTAGGTTTCGCACTGCTGTCGATCTCAGCGTTTTCGGCGCTCGCAAATGATATGCAAGGTGCGATTCCTATTCCCATAGGAAAGACTTCTGAATCAGTCACGCAACTGCGTATTAATTTTCCCGAAGGGATCGTTAAAAAGGATGCCTTTAGAGTCAATTGTGTTCCTGAGTCGAAAGGATCCTCGAGTTGGGCCGATAACGATACCAAATGGACGTATAATTTTGAAAGCGGCCGCGAATTTGAAAGTTCTCGCTTGCCTGGCGGAGCAAGCTGTGAGGTTTTTCAGACGGAAGAACTTCAGTCTGTCAAAGGGCGCGTTTGGAAATCTGGCACGATCAACTATTCCTTCTATGTTGCTGGGCCAAACGTTAAGGAGGTGATTCCCGCATCTGGTTTTCACAATGCACTTCGGGAAAAAGAACCTGTTGTCCTTGTCGTTTTTGATGGAGACATAGATCGAGATCAATTCTTTTCAAAACAGAGCGGTTATTTGAGTTACCTTAGTCGCAATGCCCCAGCTGAAAAATTGAATCTCTCCCCCGTTCCAAAGGAGCAGGCTGAGGAGCTATTTGCTCATTTTAAAGCCAACGATTATCTCTATGGAGCTGAATACAAAAGCGGAAATTGGGTGCTGGCAACTCTCAACCGTTCGTTGATTCCCGGATCTGAAGTGAGTGTCAATATTCAAAATGTGACCAGCGGGTACAAAGCTAATATTGTTTCCGAGCAAAAGTTTAATCGCAAATTTCAAGTTAGAAGCAATTTTAAAGCTGAGCTCAGTTGCACCAGTTCAACGACAACAGGGACTCCATGCTTACCTAAGTCTCCGATTGTAGTTTCGCTTAATGGAAAAGTGAAATGGGCGGATATTAAGGATTCCTATATTGAGTATATCCCATACAAATCAAAAGATAAAAAGCCTGTGCGGGCGACGCCTGTGACTCCACAAAGCGATGGCGAAGGATGGCTCAATACAGCTATCAACAGCTTAAGCGAAACTCTTCCTATTTTGGCGCGATTTAGTGACACTCTCGTTGAGTCGATTTCCTTTGAAGTCGAAGTCGAGCCGGAAACGGACGCCAATGTCGTTCTTCCCTCCAATTTGAAAGATATTGAAGGTCGCCGATTAGCTGAAAATAACAGTAAATTTCGGGTCCGCGTTGGTTCAATGGCCGAAATGATGAGAATACCCCAGCCACTTTCTTTTTTTGAAAGAAAAGCTGGCGGGAAACTATCTCTTCCGGTCGCCATTGTGAATCTCAATCAGAAAATCTCTATTCGGAAAACAGGACAGAACAAAGCTGACTGGAAGCCGATCAGCGACATTCCTACCATCATTGATGTCATTCGTGCTTATGAGGTTCGCGGTGATTATCGTAGGACCAGCCAATATGTGAGCCCACTCATCAAGTTTAAGTCTACACAAGTGGACATGACTCTATCTGGCCAGAAAAACAGAGGGACCTTCATCCAAGTTCCCTTTTCATCTAACGGAAATGGACAAGTAGGTGGTTTCTACGCCATTGAAGTCTCCAGCCCCTCCTACGAGAAGCTCAGAGGAGCAGACATGGGAGAGGGATACTATTTTAACCCCCGATATACTCTCGCTCAGGTCACAGATCTTGCGGCTCACGTTAAAGTGGGAAATAGCAATTCTCTCGTTTGGGTCACTCGATTGTCAGATGGGCTCCCTGTGCCAGATGCACAGATTGAAATCTACAACTGCCTTGGACAAAAGATGTCTAGTGCCACATCTGATGTGAACGGTCTCGCCACCGTGAAAAATCAAGAGTGGGCATCCGATTGTGGATCCAACGAGAACTATTCAAGCTATTTGAGTAAGAACCATTTTTATGCTGTTGCCAAGACATCTGATGATTTCACGCTCACTCACTCCTCGTGGTCAAGTTCTCGCTCCTATGCCCTTGGAGCTCCGGGCGTTGAATATTTTTACAACGATATCATCGAGAATGCTCCGTTTTACCATGGCGTCATAGGAGTAAATCTCGTCAAGCCCGGTCAAAAAGTGCCCGTCGAAATACACGCGAAATGGCCAAATGAAAAGGGCTTTCTCAGTGTTCCTTTGGAATCTCTTCCTAAACATGCAAAACTTGTCAGTATTGATGATGACAAGCTTTTTTATGAATTCGACCTCAATTGGAATTCTGATCGAGCTTCGTTCACATGGAATGTTCCAAATGATGGATCGGTAAAGTTAGGCCGTTACGACATTCGTTTACTAGCACCAAATGGAAAGAGCGAAGTGGCAGTCAATTCCAACGGAGGAATTGAGGTTGCCGAGTTTAGGGTTCCCCTGATGTCGGGTGTTCTCTCTTTTCCAACGGCTCCTCTGGTTTTACCCAAGGTTATTTCTGTGAATGGGGTCATTCGTTACGCCAATGGAGTTGGAGCCAAGGACCTTGCTGTTGATTTATCATATTACTTCGAACCAACAAACTTGAGATTCGATGGGTTTGATGGATTTTCATTTGGGTCAGGGCTTGTTCGAATCCAAAATCAAGAAAATCCCGTGAAGGAGCTTCCCGATAGCAATAGACCAGAAACAATTTCAGGTATTCGCACGAACAAGGATGGTGCCGTTGCTCGAGATTTGGCAAGCGAAGTCCTAGGCAGTGGCAAGACTGTGGGGGAGATACTTCAAACGATCGACCGCCCCCAAAGACTAGTCACCCGTCTGCGATATCAAGATCAAATGGGTGAGTATCAAACGCTTTCTCGGGGTAAGGATATTTTCAATGCCCATTCCTTCATTGGATCGAAATTAATAGGCGGCGATCCAGCCAAAGCTCAACTGCAAGTTGCTGTGGTAGATGTAAACGGAAAGAATATCACTTCAGGAGCCTCGGTTGCTGTGAGCCTCTATTCGGTTGAATCCAAGGTGATCGGTGAAGAACTTTACGGTGGATTGATAAAGAACACGGTGGAGAGAGAGCTCAAACCATTGAACTATGGCGGCTCGTGTGCTGTTCAAGGCAATATGGTTTGTAGTATTCAAAAACTCAAAGCCGGAAGTTATGCCTTTCAAACGACTGACAATGGAACGAAGCAATCAGCGCACGTTCTATTCAAGGTTGATAGCTCAGGAAGAGTCTATGATGAAGGGGATTACTATTCGGAGGGAGATGAAGACTCTCAGAGACAACTTCCGCTTGCCCTCAATAAGCCTCTTTATAAGGGCGGAGAAAAGGCATTGGTGAGTTTTCCGGCGCCGTTCAAGCAATGTTCAGCTCTCGTGACCGTCGAGCGAAGTGACGTGATAGACGCCTATGTCTCGCTCAATGCCTGCGAACGTGGATCAGTCGAAATACCTGTTGATGCAACTTTGGCACCCAACGCCTTTGTTTCAGTTTATGCCGTCTCAGGTCGACTTTCCGCAATTCCAGTCGTCTTAGGTGAACTTGATCTTGGACGACCCAATTATCGGCTCGGATTTGCCAACATGAAAGTTGACTGGAATAAATACAAGGCAAAGGTTGAAGTAAAAACGAACAAAGAAAAGTATGAACCTCGCGAAGAGGTTGAAGTCCAGGTCAGTGTTGAATCAGACAGTGGATCACTTGGGACTGGAAGCGTAACCCTGGTTGCCTTAGAGGAGAAAATTCTTCAACTAAAGGCCAATGACTCTTACAAGATACTCGACGCGATGATGCAACTCCGCAGTCATGATGTTGTTACCGTCACCCCGCTCGAGCGTATTGAGACCGTATCTGCGAGCGACTCTGCAGACGTTCTTATTGGAGCTGCAGAGAGGGCGCGTAAAGGGGGAGACGAAGGAGGAGATGGATCATCTTCTAACGAACTCAAGCGAAGAATCTTTGATGCCTTGGTTGCGTTTGAATCGAATGTTCCCGTCGTTAATGGGCAGGCGAAAATCAAATTCAAAACCAATGACAATCTCACAAGATATAAGATATTTGCGATCGTCAGTAGTACGAACAATAAGTTTGGTTTGGGAGAGGCTTCTTATCTGACCGAAAAGGATACTCAATCCTATTCAAATATTCCGTCAGTTGCCTATTCTGAGGACAAAATCCCCTTACGCGTTACTTTACAGAATAACACCTCCAAAAAACAGACCTACAGAGCAGAGGTGACATCTACGGCAAAAGATAGTTCTGGAAATGCTCTGGAGACGAAGAGTTATTCGAAAATTGTTTCCCTGGAAAAGGCCAATTCAGTGGCGGTTGAAGTGGGTGAAATGACTTTTCCTGAGGGAGCTGAAAGAGTCGAATACCTTGTCCGAGTCTATGACGAAACTGGGAAATTGGTTGATTCGATGTCGCCAGAGGCCCAGGTTGTTTTGCCGAATGTTCCTCTGGCCATTCATCACTCCTACCTTCAACAAATTGAAAAGAGTGGAGCTCTCAATCTAAGCCTAAACAAGGAAGCCACTGCTCTTCCCAACCAGGGGGAGATCAACATTGCGCTCTCCAGCAGTCTCGTTGGCGGCGCTCTCGATCAAATTGACAAGCGTATCGATCAGAACACCTTTGCCGATTTCTTTATTGAGTCGAGGGTTTATAAGGCGCTCCTGAAAAGTAGTGCGAAGAATCCCGCACAGTTGAAGAAGGCCTTAGAGAGTTTGATTGGCTACGTCGACTCAAATGGTCTTGTTAAGTATTCTCCACAAGCTCAACGTGGAGATGTTTGGCTAACAGCCTCTATTATTAATGTTCTTCAATCACAGAAATGGGCGATGAATTACGTTCCACCGTCTCTCACTTTGGCTTGGAAGCAAGCTGTGACCGCAGTTCTGAACAAGACACTCAGTCCAGACTACGTTGGAAAAACTCCAGCCCATTGGATTCGAGCTCAGTCTGTCATGGGTGTTGCGGCTTTCGCATTTGGCGACCAAAAACTAGAGGATATTTCTCGGAAAGTCGCTGGGAGTATTCTTAAAACCCTTGCTACTAACAAGACTGCCTTTGGTGAAGTGATTGAGAATTGGAATAACGGTTCCTTGCTAGACCTTTGGCTTTTTGAAGTCCATGCCTTGCCAGAGAGTGCTCTTGCGTCTCCTCGCTACGTGCAACTGACAAACCCATCTCGTCTCGCGTATGCCGGGAATTCTGCATCTCTTGTAGGGAAACCTGAGTTTTTGTGGGATGCGGTTTACTCGGATCAAACACTTGAAACTTCCAAGCTTCTTTATGGATTGGCCCGTCTGAAGGGAGATTCAAGTATTGCCCGAGCTTTGGCCGCCGGCCTGGTAAATGCGAGTGGAAGTGAGTGGTATGGTCTCCGAACAATGGCTTGGGTCGCGGGAGGTCTTAGAGGATTTGGAAGCACCTATGAGTCTGAGGCCGTGAAAGGACAATCAAGAATCGAGCTTGTTGAGGAAAGGCAATCTCATCAAGTAGATTGGGATGCCACCTCACCGATGAGGGTTCTCAACTCTCCTTGGAAATCAGATCGGGAATCGGTTGTGGTCAGCCATAGCGGACTAGGTTACCCATGGGTTTCTGTTCAGGGTTTGACGGCTGTTCCGTTAACTTCTGCTCTAGGTCAAGGCTTGTCCCTAGAAAAGGAAGTTAAAAACGTAACAAGTGGTTCGAGTGCCAACTATCAGCCGGGGGATATTATTGAAGTAACTCTTAAAATTAGCGCTGCTTCAAATACCTCGCATGTGGCTCTCTCAGATCCAATTCCTTCGGGGAGCAATATTCTCAGCGAGGCCTATGGATTCTACAGCTCTGGTGAAAAATCATACCGAGGATACAAGCTCTATTTTGAGTACTTGCCTCAAGGAAAGACAATTGTAAAATATCAATATCAATTGAACAATCCCGGTACATTTAAGCTTCCTCCGACTCGTGCAGAAGGCTTGTATATACCGAGCATATTTGGCGAGGTACCCAACGGTACTGTTGTTGTGAAGTAGGCTTCGAAGGGTATTTTTTGAACGGACTCTGTTTGAGGTGGTTTGTCGCGTAGACGGACCACCTCTTTTTTTGGAGAATTTAAAACTTATGAAATGTTTGCCTAATTCTTTTTAGAAGCGGGTTCCAAGGCAGGAAATCGAAGATGTGATAGAGTTTATATGATAATTGGAATTCCTTACATAAATAGAGGATTGACGCTTGACACCGCATAATGCATCGAATAAGCATTCCTCACTTTTTTCATAGGAACTTGTGTGGACTTTTTAAGTGTTATTTTCTCACCTTTCAAGGTCATATCGATTTTTTTGATATGTATGTTCTCCCACCACGCGTTTGGTTTAGAAGTCCTTGTTCAGAGAATGAACAACCGCCCAGGACAAGCTATTGATAGTGATATTGATATATTGGGATTAGTTTATGATGGAAAGATTATTTGGACTTTTGGGTCCTATTCAAGCTCGGATAGCAGAGATCATGTTGTCGCCAATTTAGATTGGCAATACAGCGGTGGAAGAGCTGGAGTTTTGATTATTGCCAATGAGGTCAATCTGGCTTTCGAGGGTGAATCTCTGATAACCTTAGGTTCCATTTCAAATTCTGACCGAAGTAAAATTGATAATTTAAGAGACAATGAATATGGCCCTATCAGTAGCATCCTCATAAGCATTGACTTGAATCCGTCAGTCCTTGAGGTCGCGTTTCGGGAATCAACCGGGCTTGAGTGGCCTGTATTTCGCTGGAGTACCGATCATCGTGATGCAGAGCGGTTTAGGTGGCGATATGAATCGCTTGAGGTGAGTTTTGATGAATTTAAGCTGGTGATGAAACAGCGGATGCCTCAACTCTTGTTTAGGTCTTACAAAGAATTTCATGACGTGCGAACTGGCTTTGATCCAGCCCCTCTAGCTAGACCAGTTTCTGCTAAAATTGTTCGTCCTTTTTGGGCAACATGCCGCCGGTTGGTATCTAAGATCAGGTAGGCCGGTGCATTGTCTCCGTTCACGGGCAACTTAAAAGTACCCATATTGATTTAGGTCGAAGAGAGTGATTTTTCCAGAATTAGGGGCCAACCGTCTGGGCTACTGAGGCATTCTGGCTTTTTGCGTGTTGACCAAACTTGTAAATAGTCACGAGTTTATGACCAAATTTGGAGTAGAGGCTGAGTTATGGAAACTTTTGCTGTGGTTGCCTTACTAGCCAAGATGCTGGAATTTAATGCATTGTCAACTCTTTCGCCGGGATCTGTTGGATGGCGCCAATAGATTTGAGATTGGCATGAACTGTGCTTCATGCATTATTGAGGTATAAAGGATGGATCTACAAAAACTGCACCCCTTAGCTCTGTATGGATCCTTGAAAGCTGTATATCGATATTCGGTATTGACGGCTCTGATGTTCTTAGTTGGATCCCCTGCGATAGCTACGACCCAATCGCTGAGATGTGTAGAGCTGCTTAATATTGCTACTGGGACGAAATCTAGTCCCATTGAGAAAAACTATGAATATGGTGGTTACAAATTTTCGGTGAGAGAAATGAGCCGCGATGGTGGCATTGAGTTTCGCCCAAAAACCGCCTTTGATTTAGAATATCACAGAGTGATGGCAAGAGATTCCGCTCTGGTAGCCGAAATCGGAAGCGTTTGGCAAAAGCAAAGGTTCGCAATCCATCATAGGCCATTGAATATAGGAGAAGCTCAGGCGAGAGCACCTTTTCAAAAAAATCAGGGCTTAAGAGTTTTAGATATGCCAATCAAAATGTCTGGGGGCTCTGAATACAGAGTACCTAGGGAATTGCTGCCATTTATGGACACTATTCAACAAATAGTTGAACATTTCCATCGTATCGCGCCGCCAGGATTTGCTCAAAAAGCTTTCGCATATATTACCGTCGATCAGGGGATGGTGGATCCGGGAACAAGTCAACGTAAAGGTGGGGCACATGTTGATGGATTTCAAGGGGCGAGAATACATCCAAAAAATGAATTGAACTATTCTTATCTTGTGTCAAACCTCACTCCAACAGCATTTTACGATCAACCGTTTCACCTTGAGCACCTTGAGGAAAGAGTCCATGATCATTTTTTTGAAATGGATCTCCAAAAGACAGATGTCGCAAGATTTTTAACTGAGGAATATAAAATATATTTAATGAATGCGTACACTGTTCACGAAGCTACTTCAGCTCAAATGCCAGGGTTTCGGACTTTTTTACGAATTTCCTTTGACGTAAAGGAATTTGACCGACTGGGGAATACACATAACCCATTGTTTGATTATAACTGGAAAATGGCTCCAAGAGAAATCCAAAGTGGCCTCATAAAGTATTTGCCCTTATCCAAGGAACTGCAAGTAGCCATTACTGATGCGCAAAAAGGTAATACTAACGCCCTGGCTAGAAAAATTGAGGATTTAAAATCTTCAAATTTAGAAACCTTCTTTAATTTGTCTTATGAGCTTGTCAAAGCTAAAGATAGACATTTACTTTCCATTTTGTTGCCGCATCTAATTAAGCTATCTGGCCATGACGTGCGAGCGGTCCGACAGCTATTTGTCGTTGCGACGGAGAGAAATGCAGATTCTTCGACCCAAGAATTATTTATTTCATCTTTGAAAAGAATAAAATGGCATATAGAACATAATTTATTTGTCGATATTCTCTTTGAGGTTCAAGCCAATGCGCCATCCCTAATCTCTGATCAAATCTTTTCAGAATTGACTAATGGAATCAAAGACGACCGCCTTAAAAAGGATTGAGCCTTTTGTTCCGTGCGGAAACTCTGGGGCTGGAATCGAATCTGTGGAGATATTATTGAAGTAACTCTAAAAATCAGATCTGCTATAAACGCCTTGCAGGTGGCTCTTTCGGATCCAATTTCTTTCGGAAGCAATATTCTCAGCGAGGCTTATGGATCCTACAGTTCTGGTGAAAAATCATACCGAGGATACAAGCTCTATTTTGAGTACTTGCCTCAAGGAAAGACAATTGTAAAATATCAATATCCGCAGAATAATCCCGGTACATTTGAACTGCCATCGACACGAGCGAAACGCTTGTATATACAAAGCTATTTGGCTCGGATCACCTCTTTTTATGGACAATTTAATACCTAGGAAATGTTTGGCTTTGAAAGTGGAAGTACGATTTCGACTTTCGCTCCAATAAGGCTTTTCTGAGAATCATATCGATTGGCGATTCCAATAGTGCCACGATAGGCCTCGCAAATAGCTCTCATTACCACTGAACCGAGTCCGACCGAGACGCGTCCATTTGGAAGTAGGTCTAACTTGCGAGTCACGCGTCGATAGCCAAATGAAGCGAGACCCTCCTGACTAAGTCCAGGACCATCGTCCTCGATCGAAAGATGAACCCTGTTCTCAGAGAGAGTTTTAAAAGAAATTTGGAGTTCTCCTTTTGCAAAAGAGAAGGAGTTCTCCAGCGCATTTCGAAAGAGGCGACGTATGAGATGGGGATCTCCAGAAAAATGAATGGGAAGGCTCTCAATATCGCTTTTGATTACAATTCTTTGATCTTGGTGAATGGACCTCAATTGGCAATCTTCGATTTCCTCTAAAAGAATTTCTGATAAATTGAAAATTTGCTGATCTCTTTGATAGCTGGGCTCCTGAACCTGGGCCAGAAATAGCAAGTCCTCAACCAAACGTCCTAGATAGTCAATTTCCTTTAGGGACAAATTCAACAGCTCCTCTTGCACTTGAGGTTCCAGCTTGTGATTTTTTGAATATAGAGTCTCAACCATACTTTTTAGAGAGGCCATCGGAGTTCTCAGATCATGAGCCAATTCCTGAAGCAATTTTGTTCTCGCTTTTTCAATACCTCGTACGTTGATCACAAGCTTTTCAATTTCGCCCGCCATAAAATTGAACCTAATCATCGCCTGCCCAAATTCATCTTTTCTATGAATAGGAAATCGAGCCTTGAGATTGCCGCTTTGGAGCTCTGTTATCACTTCGTCGGCGATCCCTATGCCCTTGCGGACACGACTATATACGATGGCAATTGTGGTCCCGATTCCCAGGATGAGTGAGCAAACGAGTGACAGTAGGCTTAAGAGTGGAAGGAGCGGTGGGGGACCGTCAACCGATGATGGCGGTCCAACAAGTAAAAATTGAGGTGGAGCACTGGCGAGCCGGATGAGCATATATTGCCCGTCTCCACCCGGAGGCCCAGAGGGCCCAGAAGGCCCAGAAGGCCCAGTCCTTGGTCCGGTGGGTTCGGTTAGCCCTGGAAGTAAGGGAGGCGGATGAGAATTTCTATCTTCAAGGTCTTCCAAAACAAGATGACTGTATTCTGCTTTCGGCTTTTGTATTCCTCTCCAATCCAATTTGAAGCGGAACAAATTTGTGAACAGGATGTTTCCATTTTGGTCAATCAGAGTCAGTTGCGGTTTTGGCTGATTTGTATGCCATGCGAGAAATTCTTGAAGACTTTCCACCTTATTGTTTGGATTAATTTTGTCAATTGTCCTAGCGATCATTACTCCGGGAAACAACTCGCGATTGGGTGACATCAAGCGAGCTAAAAAGGAGGTGAACAAAACTCCAAGAACAACAAAAATGATTAATAGAAAAAATGCGAGAAGAAAATATTTATGATAGATCTTGACACGAATCACACCCTCTCCAGCCGATAACCGACGCCATAGACCGAGGAAATTTTCAAGTCAGCGATTTCCGAACTTCGAAATTTTGACCTCAGGTGGCTCACATGCGAATCAATTGTCCGGTCGAAGATTTCACCATCCTTATCAAGGAGTTGCAGAATATTCTCTCGAGATACAATTGTGTTTGCCCTTTGAACCAAAAGAAGCAGGATATCAAATTCCCGGCGATTCATTTCGACGGGCTTTCCTTTGTGCATGACGATTCTTTGGTCGATAAGAAGGAGAAGTTCTCCAAATCTAGTTTGAGTTTCTCTCATTTGCGGCTCTCGAAGCACTGCTTTTATTCTTGCAATTAGCTCCTTGTTTCCAAATGGCTTCTTCATATAATCATTGGCTCCCCTCTGAAGAGCCTCAACGACACTGTCCTCATCAGTCTTGGCTGTTAAGATGATAATTGGAAGGCGGGACTGGGACTCCCTTACTTTGATTAAAAACTCTATTCCGCTTCCGTCACCGAGACCGAGGTCCAGAAGAACCAACGAAAGTTTCTCATTTTCGTTAGTGGCAAAAGCTGTTCTGAGGCTATTTGCCAGAAAAACTTGGTACCCTTCAGTTTCTAGATTTATTTGAATTCCCCGTGCGAGAACGGGGTCGTCTTCGACCAATAGTAAATTCACTTTCGCATGCCCCCGATATCAATATGACTTTTCGGCGTAAACAAAGTTATCTCTATTCTTGAAGTGGCCTCGAACGGGGAAAAAACAAAACTAGACAAAGGTGATCGCACGGCGATCACTTATTTTGGCTTTGGAACATTCTCGTCTTTTAAGCAGTCCTTTAGGAGCTTTGCCTTTGATTTACTGATGCTGAGGATTCTCATTGTCTCTCTATCGCTTTGACCGGAGATGCATCCACAGAAATATCCGTAATTACCGTTCATATTTACATACTGAGTATCAGGAGGAAATTCAATGGCCTCAATGCCCTCTGCCTGATATCCGCCCTGCACACCAATAATCCACTCCCCATCTTTGTCAGTGAGCCAAAAGTTTCCTGGGGTCGGGTTGTCAATCCAACCACATCTTGTTTCGCCTAAGGCCGAACTGGCAAAAAAAGCAAGCAAGGATACCATGATTAAGTTTCTCATATAGGATTCCCCCTTTTATATTTTTATGTATTGATAAGATCACATGGGATTCGCAAATCTCTCAAGTGCTTGCTGGTCTTTTGTATTTATTCTTCTGATAAATTTGGATGCTTATCCTGTGTTGGTAATAAATTCACTTATCATGTTGATTTGAGACAGATTCAGATTAATTTCTGAATTAGGGTTTATCGTGACCGTTTAAATTCCGACCACAGAACATATTCATATTTGCATTTGTTTGTGTGACGAATCTCGCCTTGATAGGGAGAAAAAAATCTGCATTGATTTGGAAAATCCCACCAAGAAACCATCAGCCAAATCTCAGAGCTGTTGTTATAGCCATTAGCAAATACCTAGTGCGTACCCCTAATCTTTAGGCGAACTCCCGCTGAATAGGCGGCAAACTCAGGCGCATACATTGGTTGAATCGTCGCAGGGCTCACTTTAAATTCTCCTGCTGTTGCAGCACGAAGGCGATATTTAAAGTTATATTCACCTTGTGGGAGCTGTTCAAAAAAGAAATTCGTCACATTGTCTCGAACTTCCTCGTACCAGTAGATTCCCAAATCCCATTTGTGTTTCGAGGTTGTGTCAGTGGGCTCAAATCCAGCACCACGAGGATCTCGCAAATGTACGTAACCGACCGGATGTTTTGATCTCAAGGAAATGTGTACTTCAATCTCGTCTCCAACTGAAATTTGCGTGCCCTCCTCTATTGGCCTCAGGGCGACTTCTTTTTTTGACTTGTCTCGCAAAAAGAATTTTCGGCTTAGATTTAAGAAATCACCTTTACTTTCTTTGGGGAGCTCTTCTGTTGAATATTGCCAGTTGGCCGATGCAAACATAAGCCCGGAGGTGGATTTTTGAACTCTAATTGGCATAAGATTCGAATTCACTTTTTCGCCCTCATAGACAATCTGATTTGCCTTTCCCAAATATCTATCAGGAGAAAATTCCATTTCGATAGGTTTTTCGCTTCCAAGCTTAACTGTTACAGCCTCTCTCTGACCCATTTGATTGGTTTTTGTGAGATAGTGAGCAAGCGAGTAAAGGACTTCGGAGGTTGCGCGTGTTGAATGCCAATGATTGAGCTTTTTGTTCAAGAAAAGCCATTGCACGATCCCATCACGTTTGCTGTCCTCAGACCGCAACTCCATGAGAGTTCTTAAAGCAAAGGCATGAGTTTCAATCGTGTCATTGTACCAGAGCCAACTGCGGTCTTCACGTGCCCAATGGGTTCCCTCGTCAGGATTGAACTTCGCAGAGTCCATAACACTGTCCCAAACTAGCTTGGCATCTTGCGTACGGTTGATCCTTTGTAAGGTCAGAGCCAAATAGCCCTTTAAATAGGGAGAGTGGAGTTTCCAATGTTTAAAGCTAAAATCCAGCATTGCCTTTCGTTCTGCCGCAGTAAAAATGCTCGTCCCCGAGCCGTTATCGGGATAGTTAGATAAAATATAATTTAAAAATGTAATTGTTTCCCAACAGCCATTGTGTGACATGCATTTGCGAACAATTTCATCAAGATAGTGTTTGTGCAAATAACCCCAGGCCCTTTCCATCATGACTTTGGGAACTTCAACACCGAATTCCATTGCTTTTGAAAAGCCATAGACAACGTAGAGCGTGATATAAGGAGATGGAGGTCCGCCGGGAAACCAGGGAAAGCCTCCAAGTGTGGTTTGCCATTTTTCAAGCTTCTGGAGAGCCAACTTGCGATTTTTATCGGCAATCCGGGAGTCCAGAACATTGATTAAATCATCTGCCGCATTCGCCCCTCCCTTTGCTTCGTTAAGCCAAGGAGTTTCTTCGAGCGACATGCGTTGGTTTGGATCAGCGGCGCTGAAGTCCTCAAATTGAGTTTTCCGCGCAGACATTTCTCTGGCCATCTTCTCTACCGATGGATACTTGTGAAAAAGAGAGGTCATGATTCCAGAAGAGATGAATTGATTTAATGTTTGCTCGATACACTCGTAGGGAGATTTCATTAAATAAGGAAGAGATGAAAGCATAGAATAGAACAACTGCGCATCAATTTGAACAGTCATCTTTTCGTTAAGGAGCGTCTTATCTTTCTTGGTCAAGAGATCCTGAAATTCGAGATGATGAGGCTCACGATCTTTGAGCGTGATAAATTTGGACTGGGCTAAGTGAAAACGACCTGGCAATATGGGCAGACTTCTAAGCTCGCCGTCGGATTGACCTTTGGATTGAGCAGTTGCTTTGACATAGAGAGTTCCAAGACCTGTAGGGACATTCAAGCTGATCGTATGAATAAATGATCTTTTGGCCGGGATTGCAAAGGGAGCAGTCAGCTCAGCTTTCTTGAGATTGTAACGTCCTGAGGCATCTGATTTTTGATCCTCTCCCAGGAGTCCAATGTCGAGTTGCCCTGAGATTTCCTTGTCTGAAGTGTTATTTACCACAAATCGCAAATTGGCATTGTCACCTTCCCGTAAAAAACGCGGAAGATAGGGCCGAACGATGAGCTCTTTGATAGTTTCCAATTGTTTGCTTGCAGTCAATCCCATTAAATCCTGGGTTATTCCTTGAAGCCACAAAGTCCATGAAGTGACCGAGTCAGGCACCTGAAATTTAATTTCGATCATACCGTTGGCGTCATTTTTCAGGTTGGGTTGAAAGAAGGCAGTCTCCGAGAAGTTGCTACGAATTTTATTGGGCTGCTCGACGGACTTGACTGTGGGGTTTTGCTTAGGAGTCTGAGGGACTGACTGATTTGACTCAGAGGGGATTTCATCCCTACTGGATTCGGACTTATTAGCGAAAAGGGAAGCCGAGCCTCCCTTTGGGCTTTTTGATTCGTCTGCAGGGGCCGCAGCGGGCGTCATCATCTTTTCCAATGAAAATGCCATGTTGCCCCCTCCTCGTCGGCCGGGGCCCCCAATGGCATAGTTTTGCATAAAAATCGCATGGTCATTCTGCAATTGCGAAAATTCAGTGGGAAAATAATAATTCGATTCAAAATAAGCATTTTGCCCATTTCCTAGCGCGATATCGGGAGAATTACTTGCAAAGCGAGTCGGATAAATGGAAAGGAAGTTGTGTGAATAATGAGGACTCAGTTGATCGAGACTCCGATCGTACATGTAGGCGAGGAGCTGAACTGAACCGGCTCTCTGTTTTTCTTTCTTTGGACCCCTGAGCCTGAGGGACCAGGTTTCACTTTGACCAGGTGTGAGTTTCTCTCGAAATCTAGAATATTCCAGATTTATCTCTTTGTTGTCCCAGGGTACAAAAATATTTTGGGAAAAAATTAAGCTTTGATAGTCGTTGATGAGCCGCAGAACAAATCCCACTCCACCGCGCTGGTCTTCAGTGATCTTCCAGTTCATCAAAAGATTGTCCTTGCTTGAATTGAGTCGTCGAGATTCTTTGACGACTCCATCTTGAAACACATCCAGTATGAGTGTTTGATTCTTAAGACCAGTCGGAGACCAGATCGAGACTTCTTCTCCGACTTTGGCTTCTGTCTTATTTATCAACAGTAAGCCTGGCAGTGCTGGACGATAAGAATTATTGGCGACTAAAAATTCGGTTTGCGTCGTAAAGATTGTGCCGTAGGAGTCCTTCGTTTCATAAATCAAACGATAGGCCCCCCCTTTTAAAGGCGGAAGAAGAATTTTTGCTTCACCCGCCTTGTCTGTTGTAACCAATGCCGTCTTGACAAAATCCTTCTGCGGCCAATCCCGAACGACAAGCGCCCAGTTGTAAGTCGGTGACCATCGAGACTGTTTGTCGTCGTCGGGTAAATAGAGACCAGCCGGTTTCAACTTTTTTATATAAGATGGAGCAGGCAGATCTGCCGGCATGACTGCCGATTTTGGCTCTGCCAAATGGACCAATTTCCAGTTGCCAGTTCCTGGTGCCGGGTCTCC
This sequence comes from Bdellovibrionales bacterium, assembly GCA_016714165.1. Lineage (NCBI taxonomy): Bacteria > Pseudomonadati > Bdellovibrionota > Bdellovibrionia > Bdellovibrionales > Bdellovibrionales bacterium. The sequence continues at coordinate 2,262,250 of JADJNU010000001.1, read as the reverse complement.
AGACAAAAATCTACGTCGAAGTGTGATTTCAGCATCTTCGCCTGAGAGGACAAATTGACTCTTGAGATCGAGATGGGCTTCGATGGTCTGCAATCCCAGGGTTACTGAGTTCACGCTTGTGCGTGTTTCTCCACCGTCGTCAATCACTTCGGCATTTATCTCGTAAGTGTACTTTACCTCGCTTGCGCCAGCCTTGAGCCTTTTATCTGCTCTCGGAAAGAAGCCAATTTTGAATGTGCCATCGGATTGAACGGTTGTTTCTCCGGTTGAAATGACTTGAGCTCTTTGAAGATTTCCAAAATCCCAATAGCCAAGAAAACACCACCATGGGAAAACAATGTTGCGCTCGACAGTGTAGCGCGCCCTTCCTGAAGTCAGAGGTGACCCAAAATAATATTTTGCTTCGCCGATGATTTCAGCATTTTGGTTGAGGCGCAGCGGCTTTGTCTGAGGTTTCCAGGAGAGTTCAAAACTTGGTCGTTTGTATTCTTCGACTTGGACGTATTGATTGTCGCTGCCCGCATGGATGCTCCATCTCCCGAGAGCCCTTCCAACAGGGATTTCGAATTGGCCCCAAGCTGATCCAAATTCATCGGTCATGATTTTTTGAGTGCTCACAACTTGTCCGTTGAGGTCGTAAAGACTGACTTCCTGCTGCGTTTTGGAGAGAGTCTTAAACTTACCGGGACCTTCGAGAGGAGCGTAAAAGACGGCCTTCCAGTTGATCTTCTGTAGTGGGCGATAGATGGATCTATCTGAATAGATCATGCTGCGCGCAGAAGCAGGCTTGTCATCAGCGGCAAAGCTGTAGGATGAAAATTCCTGAAAGGTCATTTGACCCTTTTTTCTAGCAAAAGCAACAAACTGACCAGAAGAGTTAGGTGCCTGCGTCCATTTGAAAGTGGATTTTCCGAGTGCGTCAGTTGTTATTTTTTCAGCCAGTTCCGAAGGTTTGGTGTATAGGAATTTGAGGACTTCAATTTCAACCTCTTTTACGGGTGTGCCCGTGGCTCCGTCGTAAACTTCGAAGTCAACCGATCCATTTTTGGATCGATTGGCAAGTACCAGATCACCAAAAACCATCATACTCCCGCGGACAATATTCGAACTCTTTTCGAGCGTGGAATTCATAGAAACAGCCACGATATAGAATCCAGGTTCGTGGTTCGGCGGAGTGACGAAGGCCTTGTGTACGCGGAAATCTGTCGTGCTTGGAATATCAACGGACCAGGTCTTTGTTGGTACCTTTGTTCGAAGTACTTCGAGTTCCCGGTAGTCAGGATAATGGTTGTAATCCCTGTTCGCCATCATGAAATTTTTGATGTCATAGCGAAAGGAAAAGAAGTGCAATCGAGTCAAATTTTTATACAGTACCCCAATGGATCTCCGTCCTACGCCATCGACGCGCATGGCATTCATTTCCAGACTGGGACTCTTGATTCTATTTATAATATCTCGGCAGAGTTTTGCTCCCTCTGACGAGGGAAATCTTTTTGCTCCCACCTCAGCAATGTTCTTTGCCTTCAAGAGGGCATAGGGATCGTCAAATTGTTCCCAAAACTCAGAGAGAACTCCAGAACCCATAGAATACCATGGCGTATTCTGATTTTGCGCAAGCAGGGTATCGAGGTGCTTGATAATAGCGGCCTTATCCTCGGACTCAGAAAACCTGGAGTACAGTATTTTGAGGAGTTCGAGTTGGGCATCAAGCGCCGCACCCGCATTTTTTTGAGTCATATGCCAACTCTTGAGGTCGTGGAGGATAAAGGCAACCTTTTGCAGAGGGTGGATCTTTAAACTTGTTAATGAAGGCTCCTCAGAAAATTTCCCCAACATCAGGCCGGACAAGTTGAGACGGTGAATTTCATTGGATTGTTCAGGCGTCCAACCGGCTGAGTCGTTCAGAATCTCGACGAACAAATGAGTCAGAGTATCCCGAAAGGTATCTCGGATTCCAGGAGGGTAGGTATTGGCCGCAATGTAGTCATTCAACTCAGTCTTAGGAAGAACACCCAATTCCTTGCGATTGCTCCAAGCAGAATTTAGGCCTTGAATAGCCTCAAAGTACATTTCTTCAATCGTCCAGGATTTGAGGTCCTTTGCTGCCGCCGTTTGAATCTTTGTGCGCTGTCGGATTTCCCAGGAGTAGGCTTGTGCGTAGTACTGGAGCGAATAAGCATTGAAAACATTGAGAAGTACCAAAGCTCTGGGATCCTTAGGCCATGGCTTAGACCTAAAATTTTTGATTGCGGTTTCGTAATCGTGCAAACCTGTCTCAAGTTGCACGACTTTTGTGAGGACTCGCGCTTGATCAAGGGGTTCCTTGATCCGTTGACCTTCGCTCTTTAAAACATCAAGGGCGGCTTGAAGTTTCTGCTCACTGATGAGCTGTTCAACTTTTGTGATGAGGCTCTGATAATTCATTTTACCGAGAGCCTGGGCTCCACCAAAAATGGAAAAGAAAAAAGCAGTGAATAAGGTAAGTTTTTTTAAGAAAAGGGTATTCATTTCAAAATCCTCCCCTTAGATCACACAAAAATCAATTTGATTCGATGTCTCTGGGAGACAGATATGTTCAATCTTTAACTTTTAGAGATTTTAGGCGAAATGCCTAGCCTCAGCTTGCCAAAGCCAATTCACTCCAATATTTTACTTAGATGCTCCATAGACATCACAAATTAATGTGGAATTTCAGTAAATCCTTTGTTCTGAGTCTAGGAAGGCCTGTTTTTATCTATCTGGCGAGTCTTTCGATAACACTTCAAATTGGCTTTGCCGCTGCTTTCTATTTTATCGAAGTTGACAGGAATCCAGGCGTTTTAACATTTTTTGATTCGTTCTATTATACGGTGACTGTCATGACGGGTGTAGGCTTGGGCGATATCGCTTCAGTCACAACCGCAGGTCGAGTTGTTTCCTTATTTATGATGTTAACAGGAACAGTTATTTTCGTATGCTTTACGGGGGTTCTCGCAGCCTCAATTTTACAAATTGAATCTGAGCACATCCGTAAAAATGGTCGGATCACGAAGTAAACCTGGGCGTCGAGGCTTCAGTGATTGAGGGAGTAGGATTGGCCAAGCATTTTGAAACAGAATGGTTTTTTGAATCTTTCGCTTCGGACCTGACTTTCATCAAAAAGCGGATGTTTGGCAGCCTGGCAGCTTATTTAGATGGGAAGATTGTCGCTGTTCTTTCGGAGAACCACACGGATGAAGTCTGGAATGGAATTCTTCTCCCAACTGAGCTTCAATCTCATACTGATCTGCTGAACCAGTATCCTTTTTTGGAGAAACACAAGATTCTAAAAAAGTGGCTTTTTTTGCCTGCGACCGATTTTCATTTTGAGGAGCGTGCACTTCGTTTGGCGGCGAGAATTGCAGCAAGAGATCCCTTATTCGGGGTTGTGCCCAAGACAAAGAAAGCAAAGAAAGCAAAGAAAGCAAAGAGGGCAAAGAGGGCAAAGAGGGCAAATCGCACGAGAATAAAGAGATCCAACTAGGTCTCAGTCGAAGGAGTTTTCATTGGCATTTTTCTTACCCCCTATCAACGATATTACCACTGACTCGATTTCTCCACCTCGCTATGAATATCTATCTACTAAATTTTCAAATCTGAACTGGGCCTACAGACCCGAAAACTTCGTGGTCCAAAAAGCCAAATATCCAGAGATTAAGCCCTTAATCATTGAGAACTGTTTGCCGCCAGAGGTCTTTGCGCAGGTTTCTCAAATTGCGAGCGCCCAGAGTGATTGGACGGTTGTAAATATCAATTCAAAGGAGAGACGACTTGAGGCCACTGTGACCACACTTCTTTTGCGCTTTAAGGATGACGTGGTAATAGAAATCAGACCGGTACCTCCCGGAGGTTCCGAAGTTCAAATGCGCTCTAAATCCCGGGTTGGTCGTTCAGATTTTGGTGCCAACTCCAAACGCATAGCTCGATTCTTTTCTTTGATAGAGAAGCATTTTAAGCTTTAGACGAGAGTGTTGTATAGCGTGGTACAGTAGCCGAGGACTAGCCCATTGTGTTTTAATTCTTCATCGAGTGATTTGGTGATGATTCAAGAAGTGAATTCGTGGCCGCTGTCTCAATGAGCTGTGAAGACTCCGAATATCCCAGATAGCCATCAATGATATTGTGCAATAGATAAATAAAAGGTGTCAAACCGATGGCAATGAGGAGTTTGTAAGAATAATTAGTCGCGACGATGCGAAGAAAATCATTGGTTTCTATTTTACCGGGAAGCCAAAAAGCGATCGCAATGATGACAAAACTATCGACGAACTGAGAGATCACAGTGGATCCAGTTGCCCGCAGCCAGAGCATTTTTCCATCTGTTCTTTGGCGAAAAAACCAAAATACGCTGACATCTATCAGTTGTGAAATGGCAAAAGCCACCAGGCTTCCAATAATGATCCAAAGGGACTGTCCAAATACTTTCTGAAAGGCATCATCCTGAACTGGTGAAAAAGAGGCAGCAGGAATTTGTATGGCAAGGAACAAAATAACAAATGAGTAAGAAATCAAAAGAATTGTCATCAAGGTCAGACGCCGAACTCCATCTCGTCCAAAGTACTCATTGATAAGGTCTGTTGAGAGAAATACAATTGGCCACAAGATGACGCCAATACTGGCTGCGGGCTTGCCAATCAGTGGAAGATCCAGAGGAAAAAGAATCAGCTTAACTCCAATGACCTCTGCCAAAATAGCATTTGTGATAAAAAATCCAGTCAGAATAAGAAAGACAATATCGCGGCGAGATTCAATTTTCATAACTTCTCGTATTCTTCAAAGCAATTTCGAAAGACGCTGAGATTCAAAGATAATTCTGAGTCCGAACGCAAAAATAAGCGCAGCAAAGACAAGGTGTGCTACTGTGACGAGTGGTGGAATCCCTAGTTTCACATTGAAAATTCCCACAAGCAACTGCGCGAGAATGAGACCATTCATCCATCTTCCGGTGACCAACAGTGACTTGGGTACGTTCGTTTTAGACAGCAAATAATAGGCTCCAAAAATTGCAAAAATGGAAATGTAAGCCCCTATTCGATGAGTAATCTGTAATCCCACGAGGCCTCCAAATATGGGGAGCCATCGTCCTTGGCAAGTTGGCCAGTCGGGACAGGCCAAGCCAGCATAATTGGAAGACACGAGGCCCCCCAGCAAGATTTGAATATATATGATTGAGGAAACAAGGAGATAAGGAAGATTCGCCCGACCCAATCCTTTGATATTCAGGTCGGGCCTCTTACTGCCATTGGACTCCTCATGCTGAATGGACAAATAAATCCAAACCAAGCACCCAAAAAAGGCGATACCCAATCCCAGATGGGCTGTGACAGTTCCGAAATGCAAGAGCTTAAGAACAGTGAGTCCACCCATGATAATTTGAACGCCAAGGATCACTAGGGTGAATTTGCTCAAATTCCGTATATGACTTGGTATAGCAGGGTTGGCATGCATGGCGATGCTAAGTGCCAATGTCATCAAAGCAATGAAGCCAGCAAGGACGCGATGTATGAATTCAAAATAGACTCGTACGTCAAAGTCAGGAATAAATTGGCCAAAACAGAGCGGCCAATCAGGACAGGCAAGGCCTGCGTCCATGGCGCGCGTGGCACCACCCAAGGCAATCAAACTCAAAATTAAGATACAAAGAGCGAAGGTTCCCCTTCGGAGCATCAAGAGGGAGGGGGAAGAAAGTGGACTGGTCCAGGTCAAGAGAACTTGTCGGATCATTGGTTCCTCATTTCAAGAAAAATCTCCAACCATCTATCTAGGATGGGAACAAACAAAAAAGCCAACATACTGAAGTTGGTCCACAGAAAAAAGGAGAGCCAACCCGTTTTTCCTTTTGCACGAAAGAATTTCACAAATTCCAAAAGAACCTTAATCGAGAACGGGAGAACGATCAGAAGATAGAGCCAACCCGAATCTATCATCCACGGAGAGATCACTGCGAGCGCAACATAAACGAGCATGTATATTCCAATAAAATAGAGAGTGCGAGAGTCGGACATCGCAACAGGGAGAGTGGGTATATTTCCTTTTCGATAGTCCTCTTTGTATTTCAAAGCAAGCGCCCAAAAATGTGGCATTTGCCACATAAACATGACGAGAAATGCATAGACACATTCACGAGTAAAGATTTGAGGGCTATTGGCGGAATATCCAATCACCACTGGCATGGCACCCGGAATGGCGCCCGGAATGGCAGCAAAAATCCAGCGCGGTTTCCAGACTACGGTGTAGAGTCCATTGTAACAAAAAATTGTCAACAATCCCAGAAGTGCGGACAGAGGCTGTATCCAAAATAAAATAAGACTCCCACAGCTCATCAAAGACACAGAGACAAAAAGACCTTGCTGGGGAGTCAATTCGCCAGCAGCAATCGGCCGCGCTTGAGTTCTTGGCATCAACCTGTCCAGTTGATATTCCTGCACCTGGTTGAGGGCAAAACTACCTGCACTGATCAACGTGACTCCAAAAACAAGGCCCAAAAAATGGTTCCATTCAAAACTGTATTCGATTCTAAAACCAAGCCAGTAGCCGGCCACGGCAGTGAGCACGACAAACGGGATCAAATTGAATTTCACTAGGCGCTTTAAAAAAATAAGCACAGGTGCCTCACCTGACTGCTCCAAAATTGGAGTGTCGAACCATTCGGAATCGGAAGCTGTGTCTACTTAGGTGACTGGTCAAAACGAGTCAAGATATCAAAAATCGAGAAGCCATACAATACGACCAAAAAGAAAATACCCGATCCAAAAATAAGTCTGTTCATCTTGCCATCATACTTTAATCCCATAAAAAACAAGACGACCAAGGTGGCCTTTGTGCTTGCGACAGCCATCGCAAGAACGATGTTAAGTTTACCGAAATGAACGGCCTCACCCATGACCGTTGGTGAGAGGAGCACAGTCAGCAAAGTTAAAGTGATGAGGGCCGCAAAGGTCTTAAAATAAACCTGACTGGGAATAATGTGGTGTGAAGTATCGTGGTTTTCGTGTTCCATGGGGTCTCCCTTAAGTCAGATAAAATAGCGGAAAAAGAAAAATCCATATCAAATCAATAATGTGCCAAAAAAGGCCCACGCCCTCCACGGGTGTAAAGTATTTGGGTCCAAACTCACCCTTTGCGATAGCCCGATAAAGAATCCAACTGATCAGTCCCATGCCAATTAAAACGTGCGCTCCGTGGAGACCCGTCATGGTGTAGTACAAGCCAAAGTAAATCTTGATATGTTCAATATTGGCCATTTCCGGATTCGTGAAGAATTTTGCTGGGGCCAGACCCAAATGCAATTTATGAGAATATTCAAAATATTTCACCACCATGAAGACGGCTCCACACAAGACGGTTACGACGAGACTTATGATGGCCTTCTGTCGATCACCCTTTTGGAAATAGTGAATCCCCAATGCCATTGTGAGGGAACTAAAAATGAGCACAACAGTATTCAAGGCCCCCATTCGCCAATCCACAGTTGTGGCTCCCTTAACGAAGATCTCAGGGTACAAGCCCCGGAAAATTGTGAGGGCAACAAAGAGCCCACCAAACATGAGGATTTCGGTGGCAAGAAACAACCAAACTCCTTCCTTAGAGGCAATAAACTCCTTTTCAGGCGATTCGAAGTGATGTGCGTGATGGTGTTCAGATGCTGTCTTAGCGATACTCATAAGGACCCGCCGTAATGACTGGAGTTTTAATGAAGTTGTCATGAACTGGGGGTGAAGAAATCGTCCATTCCAGAGTTTTCCCTCCCCAGGGATTTGCTGTGGCCTTTCTTCCTGCAATGAGACCGTGAATAATTGTTCCTAATGCGATCAGAAAGCCAGTCGCAATTAAATAAGAGCCGAAGGTTGAAATCCGATTGAGAGCTGTGAACTCAGGAAGATAATCAAAATATCGTCGTGGCATTCCGAGACTCCCAAGAATAAATTGAGGGAAGAAGGTCACGTTAAAGCCAAGAAAAATAAAAAACCAGGATAATTTTGCCGGAAATTCATTGACCATTTTTCCAAACATCTTCGGAAACCAGTAATAAATCCCACCCATGAACGCCATGAGAGTCCCGCCTACCATCACATAATGAAAATGAGCGACAACAAAGTAGGTGTCATGCAGATGAACATCCAGGGCAATTGTTGCCAACATGATTCCAGTCAGACCGCCGATCAAGAAAAGAAACATAAATCCAACGGCAAAAAGCATGGGAGCATCCAATTTGACAGAACCCCTGTACATTGTGGCCACCCAATTAAACATCTTGATCGCCGTTGGAACACCCACGAGCATGGTAATAAATGAAAACAAAATTCCGGCCCACTCAGACTGACCACTGACAAAAAGGTGGTGTCCCCATACAAAAGAAACTCAGGACGGCAATTGCAAGGCTTGAATAAGCAATGGCTGTGTAGCCAAAAATAGTCTTTCGGGAAAAGGTAGCAATCAATTCCGAAATGACTCCCATAGCTGGCAGAATCATGATGTAGACGGCAGGATGTGAATAGAACCAAAAGAAGTGCTGAAATAGCACGGGGTCCCCACCTAGCGTGGGATCAAAAATACCGACTCCGAATATTCTTTCAAAAATAAGCAACAGAAGAGTGATTCCAAGCACAGGGGTAGCTAAAACCTGAAGGATAGCAGTTGAGTAAAGGGCCCACACCATCAATGGCATCCGAGTCATGGTCATTCCAGGAGCCCGGAGGCGATGCACAGTAACGATGAAGTTGAGCCCAGTCAGAATCGAGGACATGCCCATCGTGAAGGCGCCGGCAACCATGAGGATGACACCGCTCTTTGTTTGTAGACTGTAAGGGGTATAAAACGTCCATCCCGTGTCAACTCCAGTTGTGAAGAGCGAAGTCACGGACGTGAAGGCACCCAGCATAAAGACGTAATAGCTTGCCAAGTTGAGGCGTGGGAACGCAACGTCCTTGGCCCCAAGCATAATGGGTAACAAGAAATTTCCCAAAAATGCGGGAATCCCAGGGATTATCACCATGAAAACCATAATGGATCCATGATAGGTCATCACTTTGTTGTATTGATCGGGTCCCATGATTGTGGATCCCGGGGCAATCAGCTCTGTCCTGATCAGTAGCGCGTAAATTCCCCCAATGAAAAAGAAGACCAGAATGCTAAGGAAGTACATCAATCCGATCCGTTTATGGTCTAGGGTCGTCATCCACGACCAAAGCCCCTTCCCATGGTGCAGGTAGTCCTCATTGTGGGTTGCATTTGCAACATGAGCCATTGTCGTCTCCTTACTTCACTGTCTTGATAAATTCGATTAGGTCCGTTATCTCGTCATCTGTCAATTGCCCTTGGAAGGGTGGCATCTGCCCAGGAGTAAATCCTTTGACCACCTTGGCGTTCGGATTCAATAAGGATTCACGAATATAATTTTCATCAACAAGTGTGCTATTGCCATCCGATAACACCTCAGTTTTTCCAAAAACTCCTTTGAAGCTTGGGCCAATGACAGTTTTTCCGTCAAGGCTGTGACATGCGCTGCAGGCCTTTGCCTGATATAAGGCGCTTCCTCTCTCAGCTGGGCTGCTATTTGATTTTTCCTGACCAGCGCCTGAAAGCGAGAGCCATTCATTGAATTCATTTAGGGGAAGTACCTTCAGCTTGGCTAGCATATTTGAATGCTGGAGACCACAAAACTCAGTGCAAAAGATCTGAAATGTTCCGAGTTGATTCGCCTCGAACCAAAGCATCGTGTACATGCCGGGTACTGCATCCTGCTTGGTTCTGAAGGATGGAATAAATAAACTATGAATGACGTCTCCACTTGTCATGACAAGCTTGACGGGCGTGTTGATGGGAACGACCAATTCGTTCGTCGTTTTCTTTCCCGATTTGTACTGAAAATCCCAGCGCCACTGCCATCCTGTCACGCCAATTTCCATCGCGTTTTCTGGAACCTGTCGTTGGAGATAATAGACATAGGCACCCCAGGCGAAAACGCCTAAAAAAACCAGCAAGGGGATGAAGGTCCAAAGAAACTCCAAATGGTAATTATGGCTGATGTATGCCGTCTTGTCCGTCTCGGTTCGGCGCCGGTATTTGACAATGAAATAGAGCATTGCCACGATCAAAATCGCCCCGCCCAAAAAGCTCACTAACAGTAGACTATCGTAGAGCAGGTCCCATTGACCGGCAAAGGTCGAGGCCTGCGGTGGCAAAAAGGATCTCATGTCAGCTTGCTCCTTGGTGCTTCCAGTTTTTACGCCACGCTGGAATCAAGACCGCTGCCAGGGCAAGTATGGTCAAGATCGCAGCAATTCTCACTAAATTGTATGCATAGAAAGAATATTTACCCGCATTTGGGTCAAACTTAAAACAGAAAAGCATGACCTGCTCTGTCAGTGATCCAATCTTGCCCTTAGCTGCTTCTACCAAAGACAAACGAAAAGTGTTCTCTGAAAAAGCAATGCCATGAAGATATCTCGATATTTCCCCTTGTGGCGTTACAATAATTGCGGCAGAGGCGTGAGCCCACTCTCCCGTAGACTTTTCGAATCGATATCCGAATCCAGCTTGTTCAGCCAAACGCCGGGTATTCTCAGCGCTACCCACAAGAAAATGAAGCCCAGACTCTGCCTCGGGCCTTGTGAGTTGCTTCAGATGGCTTTGCTTTTTCTCAGCGGCCAATTCAGGGGATTCATTTGGATCAATGCTGATCGTTACAACTCGAAACTCTTTGCCTGGAGTCCATTTGCTCAATTTTAAAACCTCAAAAAAACCATTTAAAAAGAAATTACAAAGGTTGGGGCAGCCGTAGTAAACAAAATTTAATACCACAGGAATTTTTCCATCAAAGTACCTTGAAAGAGGAACTGTGGCGCCATTTTCATCTTGGAAGCTCAGAGAAAGATCGAGATGTGCGCCTAATTTTTCCTTTATTCCGATACCTTCCGTCTGAGCAGCTTTTACATTTGCATGTTCTTTGGGTGCCTGGCCTTGGTGGTTCGCCCCTGCTGACTGAACAAATAAAAGAATTGAAAAAATAAAAACCCGCACTCTTATTTTCCTGCCTTGAAATCATCGATTTCGCTTTGTGTGGGAAGAGTTGCAACTGCAGGTCCAGCCAATTCTCTTACATAGTGAACGAGAGCCCATTGGTCAATTTCGGGAAGATCAAAGGCCACCATCGCAGAATCTGGGATTCCCTTTTTAAGGGTCTTCAGGATGGAAAACGGGCTTGGTCCATTTTTCCAGTTTGCAGTCGAAGTAAAGTTTCGAGGTTTTGGATTGAGACTCATCCCTCCTGGGCCTTCCCCTGTTCCCTTGTCGCCGTGACAGACGCTGCAATAGGTTTCATAAAGGGCTTTTCCCTTCACGATGAGCTCAGGTGTTGCCACCCAAATATTTTCAGGCACAGGAGAAGACGCTTCATTTTTTTGAGATTTTGCAGGATCGCTGCCGGGCACGTCAGGATGTGGCAGTTTTTGAATGAAAAGAATGTACCCAAAAAAAACGAGAGAGACACCAAGTCCTGCACACAAAAAAAAGGCCCCACTTTTGTCTTCACTCATTGAAATAAAACCCCCATGCAGATCTTGCGGATGTCTTGTATGGAAATCGATAAAATAAATAAGACCTAAAAACTAGCCTAATTCTAAAATAATGAATTAAAAGTCGTTTATGTTGTATCGCGTTATATTGGGCCCTCGTTTATTGATAGTATCTTCCCTGCAGATCTGCTAAGGACACAAAGCATAAAGTGAAAGGAATTTCCTATGCGTCTGTCATCTATTGTATTTTCAGGTACTTTTTCGGCAATTTTTGGGGCCATTTTGATGAGTTGCGCTACAGAATCTCATCAAGCAGTGAAAGTCGAGCAGTCTGCATCTGCCAACACAGCCTCCAGTTATCAGGGCGAAAGGCATCCTGTTGTCGTGGGTAAATTTGATAATCGATCAGGTTTTATGAGAGGGGTTTTCAGCGATGGACCAGATCGTCTTTCAAGTCAGGCCAAAACAGTTTTGATTGCGCACCTACAGCGCACTGGACGCTTTAGTGTTCTTGATCGTGACAATATGGAAGAAAATTCTGGTGAAGCAAAGCTCTCCGGAAAAAAGCAAAAAATAAAGGGAGCAGATTTTACCATCACGGGTGACGTAGCGGAGTTTGGTCGCAAAGAGATCGGCGATCGCCAACTGTTTGGAATCGTAGGCAGTGGTAAAAAGCAAGCAGCATATTCGAAAATCACTTTGAATGTGGTGGATGTGGCTACTTCAGAGGTCGTGTTTTCAGCTTCAGGTTCTGGTGAATATACTCTCAGCAATAGGGAGGTATTTGGTTTTGGCGGAACTGCTGCCTATGACTCCACCCTCAATGGAAAGGTGTTAGATCTTGCTATGCGTGAAGCTGTCGATCGTCTGGTTGAAGGTCTTGAACAGAAGAAATGGACCGTAACAAAATAGTGAAAATGCACACGTACGATATTGTGAAAATGCGCAAATACAATGCGTTCAAAGTATTTGTCCCTTTGCTCTCCTCTCTGAGGATTTCATTATTTCTAATCGTGACTACTTTTGTATGTGGGTGCGCGAGCCATTCAATTTATTATTGGGGCGATTATGAGGAGCTCATCTACTCCCAATATCATGAACCGGGCAAAGCAATGCCAGAATATCAGATTGAAAAAATGCAGGCTGATATTCAAAGGGCAAAAAGCAACAGCAAGCCCCTACCACCAGGATTTTACGCTCATTTGGGCTATCAATATTTACAGCTAGGAAAAGCAAGTGAGGCTCGACAGTGTTTTGAAACAGAGAAGGGAAACTTTCCTGAGTCGGCGGTGCTGATGGATCGGTTTTTGAAAAAATTGAAGTAGGAACTATGTTGAATGAAGTATCAAAGAAGTTTTAAAGCACTTTCGCAGGCGGGGTTCAATATAAGGGTATTGTTCAACATAGGGGTATTATTTTCGGTCATCGGGATTCTTCTTGTTCTTGCTGGCTGTGCAAGCCACACTCCTTATAACTATGAAAAATTTCGAGCGGCCAAGCCTCGCTCGATTCTCATATTGCCTCCTACCAATCAGAGCACAGATATTCAGGGAACTTATAGTTATCTATCAACGGTTACGATGCCAGTGGCTGAAAAGGGATACTACGTCTATCCTGTCGCTCTAATCGATCAGATGATGAAGGAAAATGGCCTTCCGTCTGCGAATGAAATGCATCAGGCTTCACTGAAAAAAATTCGAGAAATTATCAGTCCTGATGCTGTTCTTTACCTGAATTTAGAGCAGTATGGTACAAAGTTTGTTTTATTGAGTAGTCAAACGACTGTGACTGTGTCGGGCAAGCTTATTTCCGCTAAGTCAGGCGAAGTTCTTTGGGAAGGTCGCGCGACTGCAACTGAGTCCTCTTCATCGGGTGGAGGAGGACTAGCTGACATGCTCGTAAACGCGGTTGTTAGTCAGGTCGTCAGTTCAAGCAGTGATCATGCACATGAGGTATCTGAACAAGCGAGCCACGTGCTTTTTTGGAGCAATAGCCAAGGACTCTTAAATGGTCCCTACAAAGCAAGACCAAATGAATAGGTGTTGATTCTTTTTTATTGATTTCCCTCTAAAAGAGTTTTCGCCATCTATAAGTTGCGATCAAGATGGGAATCGAACTGGAACTCAAGATTTTGAGGTGGAATTGGGTCAGGAGATCCCCACTCAATTCCACCTGCCGAAGTAGAGACTTCCGCTATTTTTTCCCAGCCCTTTATAAAAGAGGCGCGCTCATAGAGCTTCACCTGAATGTTACCGAGAAGAGCTTCGTAATCGTAGAACAGGGAGTCCTGAGGAGTCTCAAAGGGTAAAAGTAAGAATTTTCCCGAAGGGGCTGAGGCCGATATTTCAATGCGTTCGCCCTTATGATTCTCGGCAGCAAGCTCCCAGAGTCCCCAGTGGATATCAAACTTCACCCGGTGACCATCGGTACTGCGAAAAACATATTCCCGTCCCTTGTGTCGAAAACCAACGCATAAACCTGTTAGCCAATAGAAGGAATTAAAAATCTTCGGCTTTCCTCCGCCCGCCGCGAGGACCGTTCCTGGAGAGCCCTCAAAATGATTAGACACCAACCAAGTCCACCACTTTGGAAATGTGCGACCCCAGTTGCGATCCTGATAAGAGGGGGCTTGTTCCAAATAGATTCGTTTCTTGTCGATTTCAATCCACCCGCTTGCGTGAGCGGAAGCTTGTGCTGGATACCAGTAAATTCCAGAAATGCCAGCCACTTGGAGACCCCATCCCATCGCATTAAAGGCCCAGTCCTTTTCAAACTCCAAATTCCAGCGAATTCTCCTTCCCTTTTTGTCGATAACTTCTCCGGATATGAAACGATCAGTTGCTCTATTACTTGAGATATCAACGCGAACGCGGTCATATTGTGCTGAGAAATCAGACAAGGGAAAATTCTTCTGGTAGAAATACATTTCGCGAAAAGATCCAAATTGAAGGAAGGAGCGTCCTCCCTGTACATCCCAGGGATTTATGACCCCGTAGGTAAATAGAAATGCCTCACTGGTCGCTGGATCGATGACCTTATAGTACCACCACTCATACCAGTTTCTGGTGTCAGGGCGGCGAGATCCTGATTGTGCAGATTTCCTTTTCCACTGGTAGGTGTTGTATGGATCAACCTCATCAGAGACTGCACTTGCTGTCGAAGCTTGATATGGCAGCACAACCAAGAGCAAGAGCAAGAGCAAGTGACAAATCCATTTCCAAAACATAGAAATATGTTAGCTTCGAAGAGTCTGATTTGCAATTTGGTCCCCTTGTGCCTTCTGGACCTTCAGTCCAATTGCTTACTTTCGAAATTCCGGAGTTTTAGAATTATCATAAAGAAAATCCAAATCATCTTGAGTCAGCATTTTAGAAAGTTCTAGAGCTGAAACTGTCCGTTTGAGCTGGTCCAAGGTTCGGGGGCCGATGATTAAAAAGTCGGCCCTTGGGTGCGCGAGCACATAGGCGTTGGCCACCTGGTCGGGCGTGTAGTTTGACTTGTGTAGGAGGTTAAAACCATCGGTGAATTCATTCACCCGCCGAAACCTGGCTTCATTGGAGGCGTGAAATAGAGACTCATAGACATGGCCCCAGTATCGATCTCCCTGATCTCTCAAGTCTCGCGCGTGAGCCTTGGCTTCTGCCCAGGTTTTAGAGAAAATTGAAAATCCGCCCAGCGGAGAATAGGTCATCATTTTGATTCCCTTTTGAAACTCCGGATCCATCATCTCTCGATGATAAACCTGAACTCCTCCCGAATGGATCGTGACTGAGCTCATCTCCAGTATTGAAAAATAGGGACTGCTGACAACAGGCATGACTAACTGGGCGTTCTCGTGTGCCGCATTTCGAGCCTCCTCAATTCTTTCCGGTAACCAATTGGAAAGTCCCAACATCATAAACTTACTTTTGATGTCAGGGTGACTGAGAGCCTCCAAGATATTTCGTGCTGGAGTAAATGGTCGATTGATTTTGTTGTAATTCAAAAAATCCAAGTCGTCTCGGTGCATGAGGTAAATGGAAATATGACCATTTAAACGCTGGAAGGACCCCTCAATTTCTTCTTTCACATTCGATACGATTCGGTCCTTACTTCCTTTTAGGCGGCTCTCATAACTTCCCGGCCCAATATCAAAAGGAAATCCTCCCTTTGTAATGACGTAAAGATCATCCCTATTTTGCGCTTTAAGCCATCGTCCGAGTTGGTCCTCTATTGAGTTAACGTAAATGGGTGCCGTATCAAACATGTTGATACCTTGAGCAACGGCTTCATTTAACACAGCCACTGCTTGATCATGGGGAATTTTTCCCAAATGATCTGTTCCCATAATCAAACGAGAAATTCTTAGTTGAGCACCCGATGGATTCCCTAAGCTTTGGTACTCCATCCTTGCCTGACTAGTAAAAGGCAAACACGTACTAAAAAGAAAAAAAACAAAAATTAAATGCTTACCATAAATCAAATCCAGTTTATAAGCTTTGTGATCCATCATTAGTCCGTCCTGTGTCCAAATAATTATCTTTGAGGAATTGGTAGTCAGTACTTAAATCATTTTTGTAAATAAGAAAGGAAATGTTTATGTTCAAAATGCCATTTTTTTTATTCTCCCTATTTTTGTATTTGTGTTGTGGGTGTGCGGTAGGTCCTTTAGTAAGCCATGAAACGGCTCGTACGGTAGGTCAGTCTCATCATGAATTAATAGGTGGCTTTGGACAAGCGGGTTATGTTCTAAAGTGGAACTATGGATTGACAGATCGTTTGGATTGGGGGCTTCAGTGGGAATCACTGAGCATTGGGATTCGCGGTAAATATGCGGTCATCAATGGCAAAGATGATGGGCTCTCACTGGCTTTGGCACTGGGCACGGGAGCCTCTGTGGGTGGGAGTCACGTTTATGGCGATATCATTGCGAGTTATCTCGCTGGGTCGTGGGAGCCCTACTCGACGATAAGAGTTGTTCATGTAACTAATGATCCAGTGGAACTGAGCGAAAAGGACACGGGAAAAATTTTATTTGCAGTGAGCAAAAGCGAATATGTTTATGGGCAGGTTTTTTTGGGAACAAGATATTGGTTTAATCCGCGCTGGCTTTTATCGCTAGAAGGAAGTTCACTTTTTTCTCTCTCGTCAGGTTTTGAAATCGAAAACAATTTGATTTTAGGAGCTGCCTTGGGATATCGATATTAATACCTAATCGGGGAATTTATTGGTGAGTGATTGAATCATTCTCTAGGCACGTCAGATTTCTAAATATGAGTCCGCCGGGTCCATCTTTCAAAACACTCAGGTCACCAGTAACCACTTGATCACTTCTGGAAATTGTCAGTTTAAAAGTTTGATTTGAGTCTTGATATAAACTCTTGTCGGTAGATTCCGTGACTTCATAGGCGGAATCAAGCTTTTCCGAGTTTTCATCGTCATCATGTTTGACAACCAAAGCCAAAAGACCAGAATCATTTTTGGCTGTGATGCCCACTTCGACCCACTGGTCACCTTCGTCCTGCCAGCACGAGAGGAGTGTTTCCTTGGTTGTTTCCTTTCTCGTCGCTTGGGCACTGAAAATCACAAATAAAGTCAGAAAACCAAAAAAAACATCCACCGAAGAACCCCTGAATTTTGAGTTGGTCAACATAAAAATTCCCCAGGCAAAGATTAGCAAAAAAGTGCCGATGGACAAAGCTCCTTGAACGAAAATCCCTTATTTAACTTTTATGCATGAGTTAAAATCAAGTCAGCATTTCAAATTTTCATGATTTTCAATGGTCTTTGTGACCTCTGTTTGTGGGCTCATGTCTTAGAGGCAATCGATATGAGACTTCCTGGCCTTTCTGCCCTTCTCGTTGGCTTAAGAGAAGAAGAGTGCCCTTTTTTGCTTTTGCAATATCTAAATTCTTCGGAAAGGAGCAAAGAAAATAGAGTTCCTCCTTTGTCTCACATGTTGCCTTTACTTTGCTTGTTTCGAAGTAATTGAGTTCCAGGTGGGAATTCTTAATCGAGGGGTTTTTCCAATTGATATCCAAAAGGAAAACCTTAAACTGACGGTCTCCAACTGGGAGAATTTCGGAGTGAAAAGCTCCCGGCATACGAATAAACCCCCCGTGAGGTCCGGGCTGACTTTCGCCATGTCCCCACGAGATAGGTGCGCTCACAGTCATCAAGGCAAAAACAATGAATCTCATTCCCCTATCCTTCCAATTTCAATGACCAAAAGGAAACTCGAATGAGCTTTTCATTCCATTGGGCCCTAGGAAACAGATGTTGACAGCAAAAAAGCATTCCACACAAGGCAATATTCCCTTTCACTCCAAACATAACGCCATGTGCATGGTTATTTGTGAGATACGTCGCATGCTCAAAATAGTTGACGATAGGAAGATTGATCAGTTAGCCAAAAACGCCGGCTGCGAAAATATTTCAGAAATTTACAGAGAGAATAAAAAGCCAAATCTCCTTCATCACGATCGATTGTTTGCCGCCGAGCTTGAGGTGATCTGCTTGTTTGCCTTTTTGCCGCATTCCCCAGGCATCGAGAGTGAGAAGCAGCAAAGGGAGAACTTGCAAAGTTGAGAAGACGCTTCCGAGCGCAATGATTCCTGTCGGCTTTGCTATCCAGTAAAAATTGTGTGCGACCCCAATCGTTGCTGTAAATAAAAACATCATGACTGCGAGAGATATGGCTCTTTCGGCCATCACTCTCTCAACAAAGCCCATTTGCACCAGAAGATAGGCAACAATAACTGTCGTAAATACTTCAAATGTCACCTCCACCCACATGTGAACGACCATCCAGCGCCAATAATCTGCCACCGCAAAATTTGATTCCGGAAGAACCATGAGTCCAAAGAAAAGAAAAAACACCATCACACCGCTGCCATAAAGCAACCAAGCGGGAACGGACCAGAGGTTCTTCTTTGTCAACCAAGGCTTCACCGCTCTATAAATAATCAAGATCCAGAGAGCAAACGCCGCAAGAAGTATGGTTTGGAACAGGCGACCGAGCTCCATGAATTCCCAGCCTTGGCTTCCAACCCAATATGCCAAGTTTCCGGAAATAATTCCCTTCTGACCCAGGTAGATACCCACCAGAGCCCCAAGCCCGACCAAAACACACATGCAAAAGAGAAGATTGATAAGCTGCCTTTGACCGCGTGGTACCTAAGCCAATCGAGGAAGGAAAAAAATAGTGTATCCTACCCAGCACATGAAGAACCAGAAAATCTGAAAAAGAGTGTGGTAACTTCGAGAAACTGAAAAAGGGATGATATCGCCAAGGTAAATTCCAAATGGGCGAACGAAATCAGTGGCACATATTATTCCAGCCAGAATCTGGAATCCGAAAAGTATCATCGCGAGGGCAAAGAACTTATATGTTGATCTTTGAGTGGGATAAACAATGTTTTTTCAAGATCACCGTTGTGAGAAGCTTTCCCTTTGTCGAATCCGTGAACGGATCGGGAAAGATCACCTTTATTTGGCCATAAACATACAAAACCAACATGATGCCAAAAAATAAAACAAGAATCGAAATCTCGCTCCATACCAATACTTTTTGTTCAGTAGAATCTGCGCGATGTTATTTTTGTTTGAAGCCATAAGTGACATTCCTCCCCCAAGAAGTTGACTCTTAATAGTTCAGTAACAAACAGCAAGGATAGCAGTGGGTTGCGCTAAATCTTTTTTACGACCGAAGATTTTAAATTGAGTGCCCCGAATCCATCAATTTTACAGGCAATGTCGTGGTCGTCGACTGCATCGATAATTCGAATATTTTTTACTTTTGTGCCTGCCTTTAAGACAGAAGATGATCCCTTGATCTTTAGATCTTTAACGATAATGACAGAGTCTCCCGAATTTAAAACATGCCCATTGGCGTCCTTGGTCAATTGCAAAGCAGACTCTTCGTTATTTGGTTCATTTGAAGCTACAAAGGAACTCCACTCATGAGAGCACTCTGGGCAAACCCAAAGATTGCCGTCCTGGTAGATGTTTTCTGATTTACACTGAGGGCATTCCAATTGATTTTTCATTTTCGAACCAAGCATATCCGATAGAACCATAATTAACTAATCTAAAATTTTTAGATCTGCACCGCACAAGAGTTCGGACGAGTTTAACCAGGATTCAGAAGAAGAAAATGGACGTCAAAAAATAGCTGATATACAGATGGAGAAAGTTTGAATTAGATCTCTCGTTCGGAGGAGGTGATGTATGAAATACAAAGTCTTGAGTCTGCACAGGGGGCAGCCGAATTTTTTGAATCACAGGCCAGAGATCTTTACTGGGATCAATAAGGCAGAAGTAGACTTATTAACAGTTTTTTTTGATCGTATAGAAGGTGATGGGGTCGCAAACCGGATTCATCATGGTGGAAGCAAAAGAGTGATTCACCACTTTCCGAGAGAACACTATGAGTTCTTTAGGGAAACATATAACGGCAAGGAATTTAGCGAAGGATCTATGGGAGAAAATCTATCCACCCGAGGAGTGGGCGAATCAGATGTCTGCATTGGTGATATCTATGAAATCGGAAAAGTCCGGCTCGCACTCACAGAGCCACGAAAGCCCTGTGCGACGATAGATCATCAATTTGGAGTCAAGGGGTTGGCTCGACTGACCCAAGAGAAATCAAAGACGGGTTGGTTTTATAAGGTATTGAGGGAGGGTTTAATCAGAAGAGGACAGAAACTGATTCTATTGGAGAGGCCATTTCCTCAATTGACAGTTGAGAGCTGTATTCAAGCCCTCTTGGTAACATTTGATAAGAATATTCTTGGTTTGATTTCAAGTAATCCTGTTATATCTGAGTCCTGGCGGAGACCAGCTCAAGATTACTTAATAACTGGCATCAGACCTGATGACAGGAAGAGATTGGGAGACTAATTACTTTTTTTGAATCAGAGAAAGGTCAATCTCTCTGATCCTTAAAAATGAAACACCAGCAGATCCCGTTCCATTCTGTAAATGATCGTTAATTTCGCCAAATTTAAGTTCAAAATTTCTTCTTGTAACAAGTCCATTGTCCTCAATTGAATCAATGAGGGTTTTAAGAGCGGGATCTAAATTCGATTTTTCATTTAGTTCTAAAGTTGTCAGACCCAATTCGCGAGCGACATCATTGATGGACAGATTTGATTGGTATCTGTAAAAGACCGGAGTGATGGGCTCTCCAATGGTTTGTTCTCCGCCAATAGCCAAAAGGGCCGCTTGAAAGCGACGATCATCCTGGTCGAATATTTCACTCATTTCAGAATTCAGTTTGTGCATCGAATTTACAGCAGCAAAAGTATCTGGACGAAATAGACCAGAATTTGCCGATACGGAGGATCGCACGGAATCCACGTTGCGATTCATTCCTTGAGCGTGGCAGGAGATACAGGAAATACCATTCACAACATCACGATCAATTCGAAGTGGGTCCTGTACGACAGTGACTGGCGCAACGTCAATCCGGTGACCCTTTTCATTTACGATAACATAGGCCTGCAAACCGTTTGGAAGATTAAAGATGATTTCACCTCCATCTTGAATAAAGGTCTCCGGTTCAAAAAAATTCATATTGAGAGCTATAGGACCTACAGGAAAATTGAAGATACTCGCGCGTCCGCTAGTTGTGGCGAAATCATAGCTCTTCCAGTAAGCCCCGAATCGAGTTGGGTGGCGTTCAATCAATCGGTTATTAGCTGAAACAAAGGAATTTTTAATGCCAACTCGAGCAACGTTTCTTTCATTCAAATTTTTCGTCACGTCCACGCCAAGAGCAAATTCAAGATCCGCTATTTCTGACGGAATTTGCAAAATTTTATAATACAATTCGGGTTCGCTGAGAGCCTTGAGGAGCCAGTCTCCTCTCACAATAGGGACAGAAGTACCTAGCTCGAGGGCAATTTCTTTGGTTTGGAGTGTTTCCGCAGAACTAGATGGAGTTCTTGCATACGGATAGGCTGCTGCAATTGCGCCCCAGGTAACCTGGGTCCACTGAAGCTTTGAAAGATCAATACGAAAGATCAAATTTGACTCACTGATTGAGGTCGGGGTATAGATTTGGTCTGCCCATGATAGGCTGTTTAATATTTTTGACAATGCCAAACGTAGCTGCCGGATTTCGCTGAGGGTAATTTTATCCTGGTTGAGATAAGAAAAATTAACATATCTCTGACTGGCCAAATCAACCTGCCGTCCCTTTATTTCGGAAATATCCTGTTGGATAAGACTCAATACTTCAGCCGAACTTCTCGTTTCCGTCGGCTGCAGGTCGGGAGAAACATCGTTCGCCCCGGCCTGGATCCAATCCGCAATCACTTGTTGCTCTTCAACGGGCATGATTTGGCCCTTTGGCATGTAACCTGATTTCAACATTCGTACGAGAGGAGAATTTTCTGAGTCTCCAGGAACAATTAAATTTCTTTCTCTGAGAATGGATGTGCTGGCAATGTTTCTGATACCGCCAAAGCCTTGGCTGTCAACGCCATGGCATCCAGCACATCTCGCCTGAATAATATCCATGGCTCTCAGTTCGATAGAAATTTTCTCAATCTCAGTGGAAGAGGGACCAGAGGAAGAAGGGCCGGCGGAATTATTGCTTTTGAGGACAATTTTGGGCGTAAAGGAGGAGCAAGAAGACCATGGAGCCAGAAACGCTAAACAGCAAATGATTAAACAAATATGATTAAATCTCTTCACTAAAATGCCCCTCCCCATTTCTCCCTGGAAGTTACATTTGCAATGACGCAGCCACTCACTTTGATTTGAGACGCAGCTAATGAGTTAATAGGATTCAGAACTGTCTATGATTGGATCGAATGGCAAATTTCGATACGGGTTGCCCCAGATTGAGATGTCTAAACCTTAAGCGCCACAAACTCAAAGCAAGAAATCTCAGGTTGGCGAGTTTATTCTTAGAGAGTCCCTTCGGGTTCGTCACTAAAGAATTTAGCGTTTCAATCCGAGAAGAATCAAGTGAAAGCAGAACTCATATTGAATGATTGATGAAGTCTCTGCAAAAGGTGTTGTTAGGATGAACCCATTGAAATTGAAGAGGTGCGAACCCTGAAGAAGTTAAATAAAAGTCTGAGATTTGGTATTTTTCTTTTTGCGGCCATTGGCGTGGTGTTCGTCTACCAAAGTTGCGGAAAGTTTGGTTCTCGAGAAAGTTCCTTTGTGCAAGGGCCAAACATAAACATTAACAATTTCTGCCCCGAGCGAAAGGCGATGTTGCCTCGTCTGACTCCTTATGAATACGGTCAGATTGTGAATGACTTGATGGGTGGCGATTTTGACTCTTCTATTCTCCGTGCGTTGCCGACCTTTCCGACTTTGTATGGTTTTGATCGTCTGGCGAATCCCCCTTTTGACAGGGCTTCAGCTGAAGCTTACATCAACGTTGCGGAGTCTTTGGCCGCTCAATTGACTAGAGATCAGAGTACGCTCGCCGGTTGCAACATGAAAATTCCCTTCTATGAGAAAACTTGGGACAACTGTGCTTTGCCCGTTGTTTTGAAGGCTGGTCGAGCACTCTACCGCAGACCATTGAGGGCGAGTGAGGTGGCTGATTTCAAAGCATTCTTTTTAGATTCTTTAGCTCTTGGTCACCAGAGAATTCGAACTTCAGTGTCCGCAATTCAAGGGTTCTTGGATAGTGTGGGCAATCGACCAACGGGGACATTTGGCCAGGCTGGAGTGTATGCATCGGGGTGGGCCTACGATCCTGACTGGCCAGAGAGGTCAGTTCAAGTGAAAATCTATGTGAAAAATCAAGGAGCAGGGGGGGTGGGAACATATCTGGGTTCGGCGCTAGCCAATTTCCCTCGCCCTGACGTAAATGCAGCCCTTGGGATTGATGGCGATCATGGGTTTCTGTTTCCCATTCCAGTTGCTTATCTTAACGGGGCAAGTTTCGAAGTGACAACTCTTAGTTACGGAACAGCGACGGACCAACCGCTCAACAATAGCCCAAAGCTGCTGAGTATAGCTTCAAATCTTTCGGGATCATTGGCAACGGGCGAGTTAGATCAACCATTCAAGGATGCTCTCAGCGCCACTTTGGTGTCATTGGCCGCTTCGCCCAATTTTCTATTTAAAATGGAATACTATCCGGGTGGTTTTGAGGAAAATGAAGAAAATTTTCGCAAAGCTTCCATTTTGTCTTTGTTAACTGGTTCGACCTTTCCAGATATTGAATTAGCGGACAAAGCTGAGAAGGGAAGCCTCGATTTGGCCGAATTGAAAGTGCAAGCAGCACGCCTATTAAACAAATATTCTGACCGATTTGCTGAGAGTTTTGGGGGTTACTGGATTGGCTACAAAAATAATCTGTCGAAAGATCGAAATTCACTTGAATTTTCTATGGGAGAAGAAGGTCGATTGGTGTTTAAAGAGATACTTTTGCAAAATAGCCCCATCTCTTCAATTTTAAAACCAGGATACACTTACGCAAACAGCATTCTTGGTGCGCACTACGGTCTCGCGGGCGGAGCCAGCGCCACAAACTTTCTTAAAGTGAGCTCCGCCGAGCGGGGCGGAATGCTCAATCAGGCTCATTTCTTGATGAGAACGGCAAACTCCGTGCAGACAAACCCGATAAAAAGAGGAACTTGGGTTCTCGATAAAGTTCTTTGTCGCAGTCTTCCCGCTCTTGATGCAGCAACTTTTGAGGAGATAGCTAATGTTCAGAATAAAATTGATCCAAATGCGTCTCTTGTTGAGCGCATGGAGATCCATCGGACTTACGGAAGTCGGTGCGCAGCTTGCCATTTTCAAATAGATCCTCTTGGGCTGGGCCTAGAGAAGTGGGACATGGCAGGTCAGTTTCGCAGCAATTATTCCAATGGCAAGCCAGTTCTGTCAGGCCTTGATTTTGAAGGCCACAAGGTCGACAGCCCGAGTGAGCTTGCCGATGCAATGTCAAGTTCCAAAGATTTTCGCAATTGCGTGCGCATCAAGCTCGCTGCCTATGTGCAAGGTATTGATCCAACGCAGGGATCTTCTTGTGGAAGACAAATTGCCTCAGATATTCCTTTAAAGGAATTAGCTGTCGATACCATTGTCGACACCATACAGGAAAAAAAATAATGAAAGAAATTTCTCGGCGCCTCGTTTTAAAAGGAATGGGCATTCAACTCATACTTCCGCTTCTTCATAATTTAGCTCCCCTCTCTGCCCTTGCGGCTTCTCCAAGCAAAAGGAAAAACTTTATTGGAGTCTTTTTCCCAAACGGAACTTATATTTCGCCGGGATTACCTAATGGGGCTTGGCACTGGGATTCTGCCGATGGCGTTTTGTACCCTCTTAAAGAAGGGGGGGATGCTGTCCATCAGAACGTTATGATTCTTAGAAACCTCTATAACGGACAGCCGAGCAGAGATCCTCATTGGCAAAATTGTGCGGGCTTTCTTTCGGGAAATCTCATTCGACTCGAGCTCACGCAGCCACGCTGTGGAAAGAGTATTGATCAGCTTATAGCCGACGGAAAGAACACGCCATTTCGATCAGTCGAAATTGGAGGCCCCTACTACCATGAACATCTCCTTGGAGATCACCCAAACTATCCACATACCTATATGAATCGAATTTCTTGGCGAACAGATGAGCTTCCTTTGACCCCTCACACTGATCCTTATGAGCTTTTTAGGTACCTCTTTGCATCGGGACAACAGGGGGCAAGGTCCTTGGCCTATTTGACTTCAAGAAAGAAGAGCGTGTTAGATCTGGCACTGAATGAGCTAAAATCAGTGTCAAATAAGACTTCCTCAGAGGGCCGGCAGGCATTAGAAGCTTACGCGACGGGCTTGAGAGAAATTGAAAACGGAATACAAAGCGGGCCACCGGTTTGTACGCCACCAGCCGCTCCGACACTGGACTATTCAAATCGAAACGTCAATTACGTAGATCGCGTTCAACAATTTCAAAAAATGTTAGTTTTTGCTTTAAAATGTGAGCTCACAAATGTTGGTACGATCATGTACGCACCAGCCGTTTCGGGCGAGATTAACTACAGCGGCGATATAGGTCCGGGAATTGAACATCATAGCTGCGCTCATCATGGCGGCAACGCCTCATCTCTCGAGCGATTGAAGACCATGAATCGAATGCATATAGGATTACTTAAAAATTTACTCAACCTTTTGAAAGCTAATAGTCTTTTGGATAATACATTAGTTCTTTATGGCACGGACATGAACGATGGTAATGTTCATGCCACTGATAATATTCCCACTCTCTTGTGCGGAGGCGGATCCGATCTCAAGTTTGGCCAGGTGATTAATCTTCCACGCACACCTTATCCAAGTTTGCTCTTATCAGGTCTGAGTCTTTTTGATATTCAAAAGGCTTCGTTTGGTGAGGAAAATGTTCTCTCGACCAGCAATATCAATAATTACATTGCCACCTAACCGAATCAGGTTCTACGAAATACTTGTATCAAAGTAAGAATTGATTTGAATCCCAAAATGAATCAAGTGAGTTAGATAAATCATCCATTTTATACTTGGAATGCCGATGAGTCTCCAGGCAATACGTTTTTGTTGGCCTTGAATGGTCGTGTGAATGTATAATCTGGGAGAGATTGCCGATCTCCTTGCTTGTTTCGATTTTGAATTTCTAGGAGAGGGCATGAAACTGAGAGGGGTGCTTGAAATGTCTGCAGATCAAAGGCGAATTCTTTTGGGTAGCTTGTTGGCTTTCATGCTTGGAGGTTCTTTTCTTCTGTTTCAAAATTGCGGAGGCAGTTTTGAGTCGAAATATGCACTTCATGTGAGCTCAGGAAGTGGTGATCCCACAGGAAACAAGCTGACCTATTTGGCCTTCCAGGAATGTTGGGCTTCGGATGGATCTTCCAAATTAGTGAGCTGTCTACAAAAAAAGAATATTGGTGTCAGCGGTCTGCAGCAAGGGAGGGTTGATGAGTGTGTTGCCAATAACAGCGGGTTGGAATGGGACGTTGCTCGTTGTTTGACCGTGGGTGGATTTCCAGTTCATGGGTACCGCCTGCCAAAGCAAAGTGATGTTGACAAATGTGTTGCCGCTGTCGGAGCCCCGAAAGTAGCGGGATGTCTTGAAAAAAATGGGATAAAGCCGGATAGTCTGAGTCAGGCAAATATTGACCAGTGCCTGGCAGGTGCTGGGGGGCAGGCTGGAGTTGAGAAGTGTTTGCTTAAAAATGCTGTGTTTCCGGGTCGACTTTTCATTTCTCAGCATGAATTTCATGTCTGCGCTAAAACGGATACTTTAGCCAATTCTGCGAAGTGTCTTGAAAATTCGGGCCTCCTGCCGGCCGGGGGCAACTCAGGCCACCATTGATTCTTGCGTGACCGCCGTGGGTGAGAATTCAGTTGTAAAATGCTTTCGCAATACGGGTGTGCTTTCTCGTGCGCTCATGGCGGCACATGCTACTCGCTGCGTGGAGGAGGTCAGGGCGCCTAACTTGATCACCTGTCTCGAAGATAACGGCCTCTTTTTAAACGGCCTCGATAAGGCCGTAGCGCAAAATTGCGTGACATCAGTTGGAGTTGGCAATTTGACGAAGTGCTTGCGTACCCAGGGACAGCTGTCGGCTGTTCCCACTCAGGCGGAAGTGCAGTTTTGTCATGATGTTGCCGGAGCCGAAAATATTGATTCTTGTCTGAATGCGAATGGTTTGCTCATGCCCGGGATTGACGACGCTAGAATTGCATCTTGCATCACGGCCGTCGGTCCAGAAAATATAGTCAAATGTCTTCGCAAGAACGGTATCCTTTCAAAGGCTTTGAGCCAGCCTGATGTGAAGAGTTGTGCCATGTATGTTGGCAATGCGAAAATTGCCGGCTGCATAGAGAAAAACGGGCTTCTGCCTCCAGGAGTTGTCCAAGCAGACATTGATGCGTGCATTACGAGCGTGGGTTTGGACAGTGTGGCAAATTGCTTGAAAACTAAAAAATTTACTCCGCAAGTTCTTAATCAAGAGCACATCAGCGCCTGTCTTCAACATAAGGGACTGGCAAACTTGGCTTCGTGCTTGACGGCGCATACTTTTCTCCCAACTGGAGTTACTCAGGCGATACTAGAAAATTGCGCGACAGCAGTCGGCGAATCAAAAATTGCAACCTGTTTGGCCAACAATAGTTATCTTCCGTTGATCCCAACTCAGGATCATATCGACGGTTGCAATATTCAAGGTGGGCAAGCCAATATTGCTCAGTGCTTAAATGACAGTGGCATATTGCCATTTGACGTTACTCAGGCGAACATTGACACTTGTGTAACCAATGTCGGTTTGGCGAGTGTTGCCAATTGTTTGAGAAATGCCAAGCTTTTGGCTATTCCCCTTTCAAAACTATTGGCTGCAAATGGAGTTTTTAATCAGAACTGCTTTAGCTGCCATTCGGTTGGAACCATCAGTGGCGGATTTACAATCAGTGACTATGCCTCCCTTTCTGCCCGAGTGGTTGCGGGAAATCCCGCGGGCTCAGAGCTTTATCAAAGAATGACGGCCGCCACAGACTTCATGCCACCAACTGGGAAGCTGGGTCCTGACCTCATTAAAAGGGTGAAGATTTGGATACTTGATGGTGCTCAAAATAACTAGAAATAAAAGGATTGTCCTTGTTAGTCTTTCGGTGTACAGGGGCACATGATCTCCCCTGAATTGTTGATGCCGGCTGGTGATATCCAGAAACTCAAATACGCCTTTTTTTATGGAGCGGACGCGGTCTATCTCGGCGTCCCCAAGTATTCCTTGAGAGCGAGAGAAAATGAAATAAATCTTGAGGGTCTCAAAGAGGGCATAGACTTTGCTCATAATCTTGGAAAGAAAGTGTACGTTACGGCCAATATCTTTTCTCGAAATCGAAAATTGAAGCCATTTTTGCCTCAGTTGGCAGATTGGCTTTCGGTCAAGCCAGACGCCCTTATCATGAGTGACCCGGGCTTGATGATGCTGGTTCGGGAGAAATATCCCGACACACCCATTCATCTTTCGGTTCAAGCCAATTGCATGAATTGGCAGAGTGCTTTGTTTTGGAAGAAGAGCCTCAATGTCGAGAGAGTCATATTGAGTCGAGAATTATCACTGGAAGAAATCACAGAAATTAAATACAGAGTTCCTGATTTAGAGTTGGAGGCCTTTGTTCATGGGGCTATCTGCATAGCCTATTCGGGCCGCTGTTTGATGTCGAGCTATATGAGCTATCGGGATGCAAACCAAGGCGTGTGTGATAATTCTTGTCGGGAAAAATACAAGATTCAAGTCGAAGATCTCCGTACTCCGGGAGAATTCTACTCCCTCGAAGAGAATGACGAAGGCACCTATCTTTTTAATGCGAAGGATCTTTGCTTGATTGAACATCTTCGCGACCTGATCGATGCGGGAGTTTCCTCGTTTAAGGTTGAAGGTAGAACTAAGTCTGTGAACTATGTTTCGCAAGTGGCGAGGGCCTATCGGCAGGCGATTGATGACGCTCTTGCGGGACTGGATTTTAACCCAGAACTTCGGCAGGAATTAGAGAAAATTTCAAACCGTGGTTACCACGATGGGTTCCTTATGAAGGAGCCTTCGTCTGGGGGTCAAAATTATTTGACGTCGAGAACTTCTACCCAGACATTTGCCGGGCTGGTGAAGGGACCATTAAATAGTGATGGTTTTTTGCCAATTGAGGTCCGAGGTACCTTTAAGGTGGGACAAACTTTGGAGGTGTTGGGGCCTCGAATGAAAAGTAAGATATTTGAGGTAAAGAAGATCTTGTCTCCTAAAAATAAAGAGGTTGAAACGGCTCACTCAGGATCAGGTGATTACTGGGTATCAGGCGGTGATGTGACCATCGAAAATGGAATCCTTAGTTTGATAAAGTAGGGTTTATTTTTGCGCGAACTGGAAAATCCCGGCAAAGCTATCGCTCAATATCCTTGAAAGATTGTTGAATAATATCATAAAGTCAGTTTTTCTTTGGTGAACGAAATGAAGTTTTCACTTCTAATTGCATCTATTATTGTATAAATTCTATGTGTTTATCACCATGAATGAGGGTTGATCAATTTGGAAAAGCCGAGTCTGAACTCTATCAAGACTGTTTCAAAAGTAAAATGTGCTCTTGTTGTAGATGACGAGCCCATGCTGAGGGAAATTCTATCAGATCTTTTGAAGGAACGCGGCTACACGGTTCTTGAGGCCGAGAATGGTCAAGAGGCTCTATCCATTTTCGCCGACCATAAGGAAATCTCTGTCGTGTTTTCTGATATTCGCATGCCTGTTATGGACGGAGTGACTTTGTTTAGTCATCTGAAAAAAGGATCACCTCATCTCCCATTTATTTTAATGACAGGTTATTCAGACATTATGGACTTGGAATCGGCCTACCAAATGGGTGTGACGGAATTCCTAACTAAGCCCTATTCGAGCGATGATGTTAACTCCAGTATCGATCTTGTTGAACACATGCAGGCCGGGCGCTCTTCGTCCTCTGATGGCTCGGTGGATGGAGATCACGAATATTGTCGTGTTTTTATCGATGAGTTTGTTTCTGGTTCTAAGGCTCTTTCTGATGTCTTTCTAAAGGTCGGGGCTAACAAATATATTCGTGTGGGAAGAAAGGAAAGTCCAATTTCTCTTGAACGAGTGAATAACTATAAGAGTAAGGGCTTGCAATATCTGTTTCTCAGAAAGCAAGATTTTGCCGCCTATGTGGGAATGAACTTGGCTCTTTCAAAGGCCATTAGCAGGCAGAATGTGCCCAAGCACAAAAAGCTAAAAGTTCTTAATCATACATTGAAAACCTTAGTTCAAGACGTACATATAAATGGAATAGACAAGGAAAAATTTGAAGATGCCAAGGGCCTGATGGAAGCAACTTTAAATTTAGTTTTTGAACAGGAAGAGCTATTTAGCCTCTTTGATATGATCAAGGGACACAGTGTTTCAGCTTATACCCATAGTTTGGCTGTCAGTATGTATGCTGTCGCCGTTTGCAATCAATGGGGTTGGCGTTCGACGATGGTTTTGAACAAGGTCTCTTTAGCTGGGCTCTTTCATGATATTGGATTGAAAGAAATGCCCGAAGACTTGATTCAGAAATATCGAGTCCAAATGACGATGGAGGAACTTAAGCTTTATCAAACGCATCCAACACGAGGAGCTGCACTTTTACTGCAGACGTCAGGAATTCCCGAGGATGTTGTCGCGGTAGCTCTTCAACACCATGAGAATATGTTGGGGACCGGCTATCCGCATTCTCTTAACAGAAGTCGGATTCATCCTCTGGCTAAAATTATTGGGACTGTTGATCGCTTTATTGAGCTCCTGGCAATAGGTAAAAGGAGTGAAGTGGGAGATCCCAGCCTTGTCTTGAACCAGATGCACACCGTGATGAAAGACGAAGTTGATCTTCAAACTCTGAAAGCACTCATGGAGATTTTTTCAGTTCCAATTCCTAAGGATATGCGGGGCCTCTCTTCTCGATCTATGATAACAAACTAGTACCACGGTAAATAGTTTCAGAGGCCTATCTTGAATCAAAACCGATCAGTTGAGTGGCGGATAATCTATTAAAATCCTCCTCCAAAGATGAGGCTACTTAAACTCCACCCATATCAATACGGTAGGGTGGTTTGGGGCCAAATAACAAGTTGGCACAAAATACACCCTTCTAAAAACCGGAGAAGGGTAAAAGAAGTGACGTTCACAGTCACCGTAAAGAGTCAAAAATTGAGATTTGCGGCGTTCTTTATCCTCCAAATCCAATTAAACCGATGGGCGCTCTGGAACGCCTTTAGCATTGGTTCCACTTGAACAGTTCAATATTGCTTGTTCTTGGATAGGCGTGCCTGCGGGTTCAGCAAGCTCGAGCAATTGGTTGCTGTCACCTAAGGATGCCATTAACGGTTCAATAAGGAGCTTGAAGTGAGAGCAAAAACGTCTAAATTTTTGAACATCTTGCTTATATTGATCGCCAGCGCTTTCGCATTTGCTGAGTCTACTTCATTTGGAAATATAGAAGAAATTTTAGCGGAATTATATACGAAAAAACCAGTCTTACGTATTCAATTGAACCCACAAATTTTCTATAGGGAAGCCGAAAAAGTAGTGGGAAAATCAAATGCTAAGAAAATCGATCCACTTTTAAATACGACAAACCGTTCTGCCTTTGAAGAGTTCATGAGGGTCAGAGCAAATGTGATCAGCAAACTCGTAATTCACAACATTCCACCAAAAGAGTCTCTTCCACGTATTGTCATTTCCGGCCAATCGGTATCGGGAATGTACACGGCAGCTCTTGCCGCTCAAGCTGGATTTGAAGTTACGGTATATGAAAAAAGAGATCGTTACAGCCGTGAAATTCAGTGGTCTTCACGCCAATCTGTGTCGGATTCATTGGCCGCAATTGACATGAAGTTAGCTGAAGAATTTATTAAATTTGTCGCTCGCCCTTTAGAGAAAGGTTATGGAGTTGTTCATTCTGATGGGGCATTCACAATCCGAGAAGATAGCATAGGCGAATTCAGTCCACCCGATCCAAGAAAAATTCCCCAAACAGGTGAAGAAATGCTGAGCGATTTTCCAGTTGGAATGGTAGAAACTAAAGTAATGGAAGCATTTTTAGAAACCTATACAAAAAACCATCCTAATATCAAGCGCTTTCATGGACATATCAGATTGGGAAGCATTAATCGCCAAACTGGCATGCATGACGTGATTGAATACAAGTATGTAGAGCAATTTTCAAATAGCAGTAAACCAAAATACGCCGAGGTTAAGATTGATCCGCGCGATGATCGACCAACCATAGTCATTATTGCCGAAGGGGTTGGAGGAACAACTCGTCGTGAAATTGGCATTTCTTCAACCAGCTTATCTCCGGATCGTATGCAGATGGCTGGCGTCGTTTGGCTTGATCAGCCCGGAGAAATTACCACATTGTACGGCCAAGATAAAAGCCAGGGTTACGTTGCAGGATCTATGTCGACTAGAGGTAGCAAAAAACGTTGGCTTGTTACAGACGTTCCGCGATCTGTTCAAACTAGACTTGCTGCCACAGCTAATCAAGCAGAAAGGGAAGCTCTGATTGAGACAACGTTTCGAGAAATTGCTGAAAAAAATATGAGACTGCCGTCGGGATACCTGTTTGCAAAAGACGAAAAAGGAAACTATAAAATTAGAATTTCTGGTGCTATCGAAAATCAACCAATAGCTACTTTCGAATTGCAACAGAGCATATCTTCTCGAGCGATCAGCGGAGGCAATGTATTTCTTTTAGGTGATGCTGTAGGTAATGGTCACTGGGCAGTTGGCGGCGGAGTTCATGTCGCTATGGTTTCACATGGAGAGAGAATTAAGAAACTGTTGGATCATCTCACTCGAGAAGATTGCATGCAAAATTTAGGATTAGCTGCACAGCAATACAATCATGGTGTCATCTCTGACTCTTTGGCATGGGCGAAAAAAGGGCTTTATTTTTTCTATCTAGATCTCCCCAAAGAATTGGCTGAGGCTGTCTTCGTGGAGGCGGTCACTGGTTATTTCAACGGTACAATCCCGAATCCTCAACTTTATATTGATCAAAAAATGGCGGGGGCCAGAATTGAAATGGCAAGAGGTTCAACTTCGCCGCTTTCTCAATTTTCAAAACCTGGTCTGACGTGCAGGGCGGCTGTGTCTGTTCGCTAATCGTAAATGAAGAAGTTTAAGATTACTGATAAGTGTGTGATTTCGAACTTCCAAAGCCGAAATGGGTCAAATCGGTGAGACTAAAGTCGGTCTTTAGTCCGTCTTTATCTGGCACAAATTGACTGGTCACAAGTAAATTTTCTAAGATCAAGCTAATAGGCTAATGAGCCAATGGGGTTCACAATAATTAGGCTCAGGCCTGAAAGTTGAAATTGAATGTCAATGATTCAAAGATTTCTCATTTTATGTGTGCTGGCATCGCCACTGCCCGCTTCGAAAATACTTGCAGAACCCTGGGTCTCAAATCGATATGCTCAAAACTGTGCTGCCTGCCACGCTCCCGGCCGCTATAACCTCAAGGCCAGTGAAAGGCGATGCACTTTGTCCTGCCAAGGATGTCACGTTAATCCAAATGGCGGCGGTATTCGTAACCAATACGGAGTTTGGAATCAACAGCGTTGGCTTCGTTCCTTTTATTCCGATACGCTTCGGAATAAATACACGCCAGCGCCTCTTAAGGATCAGAAATACGCCAAAAGTTCCGAGCAGGCGGATGACGATGAAACTTCTCGTTCAAAAACAGAGAAAGGGAAGCAAAGTAAAAAGGCGGGCCGTGTTTCAAGATCCAAAGCTGATGTTACGCCAGAAAAGTCTGCTCCCGTTTTAAGTACCGATAAGGGAGTCCCTACCCTGGTTCTATCTAGAACCTTGAATCCAAGGCTCAAAGACTACGATCGCTCGGATTACAATGAATGGAAGACTGAGGTAGATAGGGAAACATTTTTAAAAAGTATTCCGGAGGAAGACCCCTATCGTCTAGAAAGGCGAGAATGGATTTATGCTGGAGGGGATATTCGGTACATTTACGGGAATGTGGATCGAGATGGAATAAAAACAGATCTCAGTTTTCCCATGTCGGTAGATATGGGCATACGATTCAGGCCTGTTCGAGAGAAGATCTCTTTGGTTCTCGAGAGCAGGTTTTTTAATACTCCCGCAAACAAGGATCTTGAAGAAGCTGTTACAACAAGTTCACAAGTAAGATCAGCTTACTTTATTGCCGATGATCTGTGGTTTAACACCTGGCTTATGGCGGGTCTGTATCGGCCTATGTTCGGAAATTATGTTCCTGACCACAACTCTCTTGCTCAGGAGTTGTCTTTTGGAAGCAGCTCATACCGGGTTATTTACAAGGCGGCAGGTTTGGGGGGATCGCCGAATGTTCCCTATTTTAATATTCATGCCATCGCACCCATAGCCAATTCCACGTCCTTTCAAGATACGGGATTTGTGGCGAACTTGGGCGCAAGGGCCGTCACAAAATCCCTTTCTGCGAACCTATCTTATTGGAACACAACAAATGAAACCTCTGGACAAAAGCTAATCAAACAAATGATATCGGTCTCTGGAGGAGGTATGCTTGGGCCTGTCATTGCAAATGCTGAATGGCTGAGAGTTGAAGAGGAATTCGCGCCGGGCAAGAAGGACGGGGGGAATGTGGTGACCCTTGATGCCAAAGCCAAATTATGGCGCGAAAATTACTTCCCGTTTGGTTATGCCTATTCAAATGTATCCCGGTCCCCGCGATTGGGTGTTGGAAAATCAAGTGAAGTGTTTTTAGGCTTCAAATCATTTCTGCTCTCTGGAATGGAGTTAGAACTTTTGGGAATTGACCGGTCAAATGAATCCAATGGCGTCAAAACAAAAGAGAAAGTTTTACAACTTCAGGCACACTTATTCTTTTAGAGGGAATGAGTTTCCTTCCAGAAAAACTCAGCCTGAGCAGTCCTTTCATCCTACCTAATCATTCTGCTGAATAGAAGGTAACTATCTGTATTGACTAATATATTAAGATATATTTAAAACCTTGTCAGGCCCCTCGTGGTCCGTGTTGAATCGGCTCCTCTTAAGTCATTAGGTGGGGCACGTGAATTGAATACAAGGAGAGAGATGGGAGCGCTCGATTGAAGATTAGAAAAACTTGGTTTGTTGGCATTCATATTTCAAGGCAATTTTCAGACATAGCTGGTTTGGTTATATTCTGGGTGACTCTCACTTTGAGTCTACCTGCATGGGGTGATTTTTCTCATGAAGAAGACAGCCTCAGCCGGAACAGCGGGGGCTCAGAATACACCGGTTACGCCGCTCAAGTTAAAGGTGATTTTGATATTGCGAGTTTTGGCATTCCCTCTCCTGAGCGTCAGCAGCTATTGGATGCGATGGTTGGAGCTTGTCTTTCAGGAGAAGATGGTTCGCTAGAGGTTGGTGGCACACAGAGGCCCACAATTTACGTTCTGATGGGGACACCCGGCAGTGGCAAATCGACAATACATCAAGCGCTGGTCAGCAGTGGCTTTATTCCAAATAGCCTAAGAACGGTCATTGCCGCAGATCAATTCAAACCAAAGTTTCGGGAGTATCAGGAACTGCTGCTCTCTGATCCGGCAAAGGCGGCCGTGTATGTGCATCGCGAATCTCTGTTAGCAGCTGACATTGCAACTTATTTGGCGATTCGAAGGGGAGTTTCCTTTACTTTGGATGGGTCGGCCTCCCATTTGCAGTCTCAGCGCGAGTTGATAAGGGCAGCCAGATCCAGCGGAAGAAATTATCGGTTGGTTTTGGTCAGGATTCGGACTTCTGTTGATTCTGCACTGAAGCGTGAGGAGTTGAGATTTCAAGACAGCCAGCGAAGAGTACCCGCAAAAGATATTTTGGATAAAGCAGAGTCCATCAAGATTGTTTTCGCCGAAACTGCTGATGATTTCGACGAGGTCATCACAGTCAGCAATGAGAGATATCCAAGGATCATTTCAGCCATCAGAGATGGGAGGTATGCTAGCTTTGTTGATCAAGTGGGTCCTGGCAGCTCAATTGACTTTACGACGAGGCGAGGGCATAAGCGTGATCCAATTGATTTAATCATCGATATTGATTGGACTTTGGCTTATTTATTGCCGTCGTCGGGTCATTCGACCCTTGATGCGGGAACCTTTCGTTTTTCAAAAACCTTTTTTCGATTTTCAGATTACGCCGCCCAAGTTATTTTTCGCTTAGCGAGAGACTCAAGATTTCGCATTTCATTTTTTAGTGGCGGTTCAACCGATAGAATTGAACATATGTTACGTCAGTTGGAAATATTGCCTGGCTTAAGTGCTTTTGATGTCGCATTTCAAATTTTGACGAAACACAATCTCACAAATGTCAGCACTGATTCGAGTCTTCCTTTTTCTTCAAGGTTCAAGAAAGATTTAAGGAGTGTCATGAAGAACATCAATTTGGAAAGAGCCATTTTGATTGACGATATCAAAGATTTTGGTTCGGAGGATCAGCGCAGAAACATGCTGTGGATTGATCACGCCATGGGGTATTTCAAAGATTTGGCTCAAATCAGCCAGGCACGAGCTGAAGGCGTGGATTCTCGATACGTTCCGCGTGAGGTAGATGGCGATGGTGGGTTGCTTGATTGGCAAAGAGAGAGGCAGAAGCTTCTGTATTCCCTCGGAGTTATTCTTGAAGCAGCCCGTTTGTCAGAAACGCAAGGGCGAACTCCCGTTCAGATGCTAAATGAACTGATAAGAGATAAGAACGGGAACTTCATTTCGCGAGAGGATCCTCGTCAAAATAGATTTTATGAGATCGGACGTTTGGCTATTTTAGATGGCGATTCCCCTGTGAGAAGGGAAAGAGCTGTCCTCCATTTTGAACCTTCAGGAAAGAGAAGCGACCAAAATAATTGTCGCCGCCTTGTTCTTGTGGGTGGCTCGTAATCTTTTCAAGTTCTGCGAAGTTTTGGCTTGAGAAAGAAATAGTAGTAAATGATCCCGGTGAATGCCCCTCCAAGGTGGGCTCCATGTCCTATGGGCAATCCGCCTCCTCCGGCTTGCGCCACGAGTCCCCAAAGATCAAGTCCTATAAATAAAACAGCTCCCCATACCGCAGGAATTGGAATTAATCCAAAAATGAGAATTTTTTGGCGAGGAAAAAGCATTGAGAAAAGAAGAATTACACCAGCTATCGCACCTGATGCACCGAGAGCAGGTAAATCCGGTTCTCTCAGAATAAAGGCCGACACGAGAGAGTGGGATAAGGAGCTCACAATTCCTGCAAAAAGATAGAAAGCGAAAAAACGAAATGATCCAAGCAATCGCTCCACAATAGGTCCAAAACTGGACAAGACGTACATATTCATAAAAAAATGCAAAAACATATTATGTGAAAACACCGAAGTTAATAAAGTCCAATACTGTCCGCTAGTTACGCTTCTCCAGCTGACAAGAAAATTTTGCATCATAAATTCGGAATCACTCGGATTAAGGGCGGAAAAAGACCAGGCAAGGTAAATAAGAGTGTTCACCAAAATGAACAAGGTGACGACTCTGGCTCGCTTCTTTTCCGAATAGATGAGCTGTGTCATTCCTCTCCTTTGTATCTCTGTTTGGACACCACCAATCGCATCAAACCTCTATAAGGTAAACCGATATCTTGGAGAATAGGGAGAATTCTTGTGCCAAATGGGGGCCTAGGGCAATATTGAAGGAGATTTTAATCGGGCTGAATTTGTTTTCAAATTTTCTTATCTGATTTGTTGAAACTGGGGAGAAGTATGGTCATTCATCGTCGGCTTCAAAAATGGGGCTTGTTTGTGGGATTTGGTTTTATTGTTTGTCTGGGCCTAGGCTCATTTTCAAGCTGGGCCGAAGAGCTTCCTAGGAAGTCTCATTTTAAAAAGGTCTTTATTATCGTTTTTGAAAATACCAGTTTTCGGGACACGATAAAGCAACCCTTCTTTAAGTTCCTTGCTGAACGAGGTGCCTTGTTTAAAAATTTTTCTGCTGAAACGCGTCCTTCTCAAGGAAACTATATCGCTTTGGTCAGCGGGAGCACCTACGATGTAAGGACGGACGCGCCTGTTACCCTTGATGTTTCGCACGTGGGAGATCTCTTAGAGGCCAAAGGACTGAGCTGGAAGGTCTATGCAGAGAGCTATCCCGGAAATTGTTATCTTGGAGCGAAATCGGGAAACTATGCGAGAAAACATGTTCCCTTCTTAAGTTTTAAAAATATTCAGGAAAATTCTAGTAGATGTGCTCGGATTAACAGTTCTGAAGAATTAGAGAAAGACATTCAGAACGGTAGTCTTCCTGAATATTCGCTATTTATACCCAACAACAAGAGCAATGGTCACGATACGGGAGTTGCCTACGCGGATCGATGGTTTGCTAGTCGCTTTAAGGATTTGCTTGATGATTCTCGTTTCATGAGTGATCTATTGTTGATTGTGACTTTTGACGAGGCCGGATTTGTGACCGGAGGGGGCAAGAACATCTACACGGTCGCCTACGGGGACTCCGTGATCGGGGGTATTGAGAATTCAACCCCACTCAATCACTACAGTATTTTGCGGTTAATTGAAGATGAATGGGGACTGGGTTCCCTCAATCAAAACGACCTTCAGGCTTCCTTGATTGAGAATATCTGGAAATAGCTGAGTGAGTGATCAGTGATGAGACGATCTGGCGAATCAGTAAGTGAATGCTACGCGCTAGCGCCCATGTGCAGACCGATCGCCGTAATGACCGCTTTCGTGTTGGCACTTCCTATTGTATTTGGCATTGTATCAATAAAAGTGGGTTGGCCGCATTCTATTGCACCAATTGGTCTGTGTGTCGTTTTCATCATAGCTTGTCTTGTTGTGTGGACCTGGTTTCGCCCCAAGCAATTTATTGTCAGCCATGATTTTCTCACAATTCAATGGCCAATGAGAAATAAGTCATGGAAAAAATCTGATATCTTAGGTGCCAAAATCATCTCCAGTTCAGAATTTCGAAAAGAATATGGGATGGGTATGAGAATTGGAGCTGGTGGCCTTTGGGGTGGATTTGGTCTTCTTAAGACGTCGCGCTGTTTATTTCGAATGTATATTTCACGAACCGATGAGTTTGTCCTCGTTCACTTACGAAATGATCATCCATTATTGATTACCCCTGTGCAGCCCCAGGATTTTATTCGGAATCTTTTGGCTCCAAATGGGGCATAGAACTTTAGCCACTGAGACCAGTGGAGTGGGGAGGATCGCCAAACTGATACTTTATAATCAGTTGGTCAAATTGAAGAATCCTAAAAGACCAGCGATCAGTATTAACCAGGCCGAATTGATTTTAAACCTCACCAGTAGAATCAAACTCAATCCGAAGACCAAAGCACCATAAACGGAGTTGATGGTTCCCTTCGCCAAGATCAGGGCAGCTCCAGCCATGAGACTGAGAGAGGCCATATTAAGCCCGTCAAGGATCGGAGCCGTCCATGCGGACCGACGAAGCGCAGGTATGAGCGGAGCGCTCAGTCCGACAAACAAAAAAGCTGGCAAAAAGATACCAATGGTCGCAACCACGGCTCCCTTGTGACCGGCAATCACATAACCGATAAAGGTGGCGGTGGAGAAGACAGGGCCGGGAGTGAATTGACCAACCGCAATTGCGTCAACCAGATGTTGCTTGGTGACCCAATGATATCGATATACGAGGTCACTTTGAAGGAAAGCAATCAGCACATAGCCACTTCCAAATAAAACTGACCCCACTTTCAAAAAGTATCCAAAGAGGTCTTCGATGGCCACCTTATTCTTCTCCATCGCTTGCGCCAGCGCCTGTATCCAGGGATAGAGAAATATTGAACTCACCCAAATGATGATAAAGGATTTTCCTCGAGGAACCTTCAGCTCGAGACGGAATAGGAGGTTTAAAATGGCAATCAATAATAAAATCAAAAGTTCATTGCCAAAAACAAGATATAAGGTCAGCGCGAGAGCCGCGAATAGGGCAAGAACTCGATCCCTAATGGCAGTCTTTGATAAGCTCCAAATCGCTTGAGCAACGACAGCCAGAATCACCGGTTTAACACCGATAAAAATTGATTGAAATGAGGGAAGTGAGCTGAAACTCATATAAAACCAAGAGATTGCCCAAACAATTAAAAAGGCTGGACCAATGAAGGAGGCGCCGGCAACAACCAAGCCGCGCCAACCAGCCATCCTACGGCCAATATGGATTGCCATTTCTGTTGAGTTTGGTCCGGGGATTAGGTTTGTAGCACTGAGAAGATCCAAAAACTCTTCCTGAGAGATCCAGCCGCGGCGACTAACAATCTCCGTTTCCATCATCGCGATATGGGCGGCAGGACCGCCAAATGCGGTTATTCCGATTCGTGCAAATACGACCGCAATTTCAAAGATACTTGGCCTAACGGTACTCAATGGCTTCGCCTCATGTATTCAGTTGAGTGCGTATCGAATTTATCAATTTTTCTGATAATTTTTGTTTCTGCACTATTCGCTGATTTTAAATAAATGGTAAAGGGTGCCGGGCTCGAACCGACGACATCCACCTGGTAAGGGTAGCGCTCTACCAAGTTACACATTCCAATTTATAGGATTTAATGACGGTCGACTCAACGACCAAAAGCGCCTTATTGCGTTATCAATATTATTATACAAAAAAGTTCGAGTTTCTCGGCTCAGGGTGAGTCTGATTTCTGCTCAATTGATGCCCTCTAAGCGATCTGTAGCGTTGACGGCAACGGAGGGTATGAAAATGGATTTATCAATCCGATTGAATAAACAGGCCGTTGAATTGTGGCAGAAATACGTTGATTGCCAAAATCAATAAGAAAGAAAGTTACTATTAAAACAATATAAGGAAACTTTTAATCAATATTTGAAACACAAGGAATGGCTGAAGGTCTCGGAGGCCCAATAACTATTGCGTTTCAAAGGGGGCTACGCAGCCCTCTTTTGTTTTATAATTCTGCCACCAAGTTAACCCTCTCGATGTTTCATCATAAAACAGCCGTCTTCATTTTTACTGAAAATGAAATGGTCGTTGCGGTTATCAGGGAGGTCGTTGTAGCGATTAGAGGAACGCAAGTATTGTGCATTGACTCTCCAGCTGCCGCCACGCATGACGCGAGCGGAGCCCGTATTACCAGCAACAGCCACGTTACCGTCAGTACCCTCTCAGCTGAAAGAGAATCACCTCCACATACAAAAAGGCCCCAAACGGCGGGGCACGCAAAGATCTCTCTTTCCACTCATGTACATAGCCTATCTGATTGCCGCATTGATGGCAGAGACAGGAGGCTCTATCTTGCCTCACGAATTCTCTTAAACTCAACTCTGACCGGTCAAATTCAAACTTTGGACTGCCGACCTTTACACTTTAGGCAGTAGGCTTCCAGTCAACCGCCCGCAGTCCACTTTTCGATAGTCACATCTTGTAAACCAAGGGCCGTCGTGATGAGATGAGAGAAGTCCATCCTTGTACCTCCGCGAGTTTTTTTCTGCAAATTAAAGCTTATGCGAAAGGTCTTGTTTGATGGACTTTTTTATTTCAGCCCCAATGCTCGACTTAGGTATTATGGTTTTTCTCTTTGGACTTTGGTCTCGGTGACTCACGTTAGTTGCACCAAAAACAAACCCAAAGGGCCCCTCACTGTCACTTCACCGGTGTCTTTTAATTCAAAGCAATGCGCCACAAGATAATTTTCACAAGGCTCAAACTCGTCACTTCGACAACTTAATCGACATTTAGGTTGTCGAACCTCTCTTACTGCCAACCAACCATTTAAGAACGCTACGCCTTTTACCGCGCCAGATTAATAGAACTCCACCACTTTGGCGTGTAATTTGCACTGAAAATATTTTAGTAATTCAGGTTCTTCGAGGAAGTTAAAGTGCGATCAAGAGAATCCCGTATTAGATCGGGAGTTATCTTAACTCTGTTTGGGGCTATTGCTCTTTTAACAGGTACACTCTCTGCTTGGGCGAGCACGGGCGATGCCGCCCTTTGCCGCCGTTTGCTTTACTCCAGTCGGCAAGTTCACATTCAACACCCACCAGATACAGTTTCAGAGATACAAGCACAGATTACTGAACTCAAGACGGGTTTTTCGAAAGATAAAATTCTTCAGTTCCGTGAAAAAATTAAGTCAGGCGCTATTCGAGGTCGAGAACTCCAAGCCGCTGCTACAGAAATCTCTGAGAGAGTTAATAGTAAATCGCTGACCTTAGAAGCAAATCTCAAACGCCCAACGCCGTTCGGTTTTAAACCCGATGTGATCGTTATTGGCGATGGGCCACATGCCGCCATCTCTGCTGTCAACATTCGGCTAGCAAACCCATCGCTCAAAGTCCTCGTTGTAACTGCGTCAGATGAAATCGGTGGTGTTTTTGCAGCGACTGGCGGATTTTATCGCCTCAATGCTCCTGAGTTGATCGAAAGAAGTGCACATCCATTCCCTAATGCACCCTTTCAATTGCTTGATGTTGCCGAACCAGGTTATATTATGGCTCGCGATCTGGGGAATATCATCGCGCTCAATCTGTATTCCTCAAGTGAAATCCTTTTGCATCAAGTAGTAAAAGGAGTAACATTCGACGGAGCAAAATATTCCGTAGCGCTCGACAATGGAATAAGTATTGAAACCCAGGCCGTTATTTTAGCTTCTGGGCTTGGGAATCTCGCCAACTATGGAGTTGTGGACCAAGAGTCCATGGAACTGCTGCTAAGACTTGAGCAAGAATCTGAAAATGCGATGAACCCACTAAATGCACCACTCGTGGAACACTATGGAGAACTAGCTGTGCGAGCTTCGCAAATCACAATATTAGGAAGAGAGAGATCGTTCTTGAGCGCCTATGAAGGTAAGCGCGTAGCGGTCATCGGCGCGGGAGGGGCAGGAGGAACGGTTGTTGAAGCACTTTCGGGCTATGGTCCAGGTAAAATTTATGGCCAGCCAGAAGACGGTCAACTTGGTCAAAAGCTCGGACCTGGCATCAAAGAAAACGGTGGTGTACTTTCCATTGATTGGTGGGGACAAAAATCAGATACCCATTTTGACTTCAATGCCAAGACAAATAACAGATTCGCGCCAACCATTGGAACATATCGTGAGTTTCAAAAGTATAACAGGTTACTAGGACGTGCACATAAGGTTCACGTGGTCATTGAAGAAGGTACAGAAAAAATACAATTGACCGCTGCGGATGGAAGGTCTCGAATTTATGATAAGGTTATATTTGCCACGGCATATGATCATTCGCCAATAACTTGGACGTCCCATGGTTCTTCTGTGGATAAAAACTCTAAACCAATTATGGGCCGATTACCTGACGGAAGATATGTGAAAATTGGCACAACATTAGAGGGCAGTGATAATCCACGATCTATCATCGTCGGCCCAAGTGCTGGCCAAATTGTCCCCGATGAAGAATTTATGAATTCCCCCACACTCACGTGGACTTCCATTGATGTGTTGGCAGAGCGGACGGCTGCAGCAGCGCGCTGGCTGGTACGCAATATTGAAATGCAACCTGGAGAGCGCTGATGAGCTTGAGGGTTGTAGCTTTTTTGTTTGTATTCACCGCTAATGAATGGGCTTTAGCAAGCGATCCTATTTGTCACAGGCTACTAATAGTCTCGAAGGTATCAAGACGGGAAGTTTCGGCAAACGTTGGGCGATACAGCCTGGGAATAGCACATCGCCTTCATAGAAACGCCAGCCATTATCGAAAGCAAGCTGATTACATCAGAGGCCTTCAGAAATTTAGGAATTTAAGGGGCTTGTATCAGTTTGCCATAAACTACTCTGATGAAAACTTAACAAACAGACAAATGCATTCAGAGGACGTCGCAGTCATTGCAAGTGAATTAACTCGTGAATTAGGTCTCTCTGAGGCAAGTCAAAGTTTAGCTGCTGTTATTGGTTTAGCTCATGACATTGGCCATCCCGTATTTTCTCATTGGGGTGAAACCGCCCTAAGAAAGCGACTTTCTAAACATGGTCTTGTTTGGGACCACGATGCTGCAGGCCTTCATGTTGTTACTGACTGGTCGAGTGATCCAACCCTTATAGGCACTGAAGTGCTAGAGGGTTTGGCTAAGAGATTTTGGAGATTCGATTCATCTAGGCCGAGGCGTTTTGACAATCACCTTGTCGAGGAACTTCCCCTAAGTTTACGTCAACACGCCGACTTTTCGCGCATGAATATTGCGCAATTCAATCACATTGAGGGCCAAATAGCAGCACAGTCCGATCGAATTGCCTTCAATGCAACGGATATTCAAGATGGATTGCGTGTCGGTCGGATTTCTCCAGCAGATCTACGGCAGCATTTCCCAAGCGCATTTAGAGTCTATCAGGGGCTTTTAAGGAAATTTGCTGAAAAATTCAAGCAGACGGCCTCTACACCGATGGATCTAT
The DNA here is from genome assembly GCA_016714165.1 of Bdellovibrionales bacterium. Taxonomy (NCBI): domain Bacteria; kingdom Pseudomonadati; phylum Bdellovibrionota; class Bdellovibrionia; order Bdellovibrionales; species Bdellovibrionales bacterium. The sequence goes on along the minus strand of JADJNU010000001.1, from coordinate 2,217,832 downwards.
CTGATATTGAATCCGTGGTTGAATCTGATCCAATTCTTCGTGACTACATTTTTAGTCAATTTGCCGTAGCCTTTAGGCAATATCAGATGGGTGACCTTCTCTCGACAACCAAAGCCAACATCGAAACATTTGGGATAAATGTTGCAGAACAAGTGCGGCAACAAACATCTTTAACTGCGGATTTTTCCGAGAATTTGAAGGCCGAGTTTCGTCAATTTGCTGAATTTAGTCGCATTCATCTTTTTGCCAAAACAACTGCGCCATTTGAACAAATCGTTAATAGAGTTATCGACTTATTTCTGAACGAAAAGGCTCAGATGAAATCTGCCTATCACGATAGATTTGTCGGAATGACTTTTGAGACTGAAAAATTAATTCTTATTGCTCAATACCTAACTTTGGAACTTACTGATACCGCTGTTCTGGATCTTGTCCTACAGCAGGATCCAAATTTCTTTGCCACGCACTTTCCAGGATTTGAGTGGATTCAAGTATCTTCTCCCTTAGATGACCATGCCGTGGCCATTCATCGACTGACCCAACTGATGGCACAACCTGTGCCTGTTAATTTTGAAAAGCCTGATCAAGATTTTATTGAGAGATATCCCAAACATATGGTCGATACAGGAAAAAATATTGACCCTTTGAATCCGAATTCACTTGATATAGTCCCCACTTCGGCAATCTATTCTCACGATCGCGATTCATCTGGACGTAGAATTTATTCGCCAGAGCGCACGGCCATTCACGAGCAAATCATACAACAGGCTTTGTCTAAAAAGGTTGCCGTAGAAGGGAAAAGGGCATTTGTGAGTGTTGCGGGCGGAATGTCAGTGGGAATGACCTATCTGCAGAGACTGCTTTTGAGCGAAGGGGTGCTCAAGTTAGAAAATACCGTGGTTATCACCCCATTGAGCTTTATGTCTTTGCCAGAGTTTGCGATTAGAGGTCACTACCAGCATCCTGAAAAATCACCTTTACTTGTGGAGGAGTACTACGACATTTCGAGAAAAATCGTTGAAGCCGCCATAAGCAAGGGGCTTCATATCATGTATGTGGATCAGGCCGACCAACCGCTGTTAACGCTAGAGTTCCTGGCAATTGCAAAAAGAAGTGGATATGGCTCGGCCATGTTGGGTCTAACTATGACATCAGAAGCCTATTATGCAGCATCTGAACTCTGGCTGCATAGGTTCTACCGCATAACTGATCATTTGCGCGGGTTTGGCGATTTGAAGGAATTTGCTTTGAGTTGGCCGCGCTATACTCAGGCCTTCGATTTCACCGCGTTATTTGAAACATACTTTCATGTCGAAGATATAGATCGAAATGTGGATGATCCAAACAGAAAAGAATATTCCGTCATACCAATTAGTGGATCTATTCGCGAACATGATCAATCTTTGGATGTTCGGGTTTTTGAACCCAGACGATTTCAGGATTTTTTTAACCGTGGGCGCTATCTGAATGCTGATGCGGGTAGCCCTAGTGAAGCTGTGCGGGATTATCCCCTTGGAGCTACTGAAACCCAAATAGGGCGTGGACAAAGGAGTAGTCCCGTCAATTTAGATCCTTCTCAAAGTTCGGAACTTACAAGACGATTGATACAATTTGTGTCTGGTGATTTTGAAGCTCGCTTTGTAAGGCTTGTTCAAGAAACGACAGCGCGACGGCAGCAGCAAGCAAGAAAGCGTCGATGAAGATCCCAATCCGCGGGATATTTTCTTTAATGTTATGCCTATCCGTCGGCGAGAGTTGTCGCGCGTCAGTATGCGCTACTCTTCTTGGCAATAATTTACCGTCATTAAGGGGTCTCAACTATGAACGCGTTTATTTTGAATCGGAAGAAAAACTTTTTGAAATGTTTTACGAGTATCCTGATCCCATTAATGTGGACGGACAAACTTTTCGTGGGAATCTAATTGTTCCAACGCCGACGGAATCTGCGACAAAGAGAGAATATTTATCTATTGAAGAAATACGTTTCATGCAAAGAGCCGCACGATGGGCTTCACTAAGAGATCCAAAGACAGACGATATCGAAGAGAATTCAAGTTATGACGTCGTTGATAACGCTAGAAAGTTACAAGCAGGGCAATTGAGTCCAAACGAGCTTCCCAAAATAGTTGTTTTCCAAGATACCCAAGGACGGATATGGACCACTAATCATCGAATACTAGCTGCTTTTTTGTTATCTGGTGTTGTTGAACAAGTGCCTGTGACCTGGGCCGACGCAGATACAGCAAGGCGCAATCTAAACAAGTTTTTTCCGCTAGAGGATGGAAGGTCAATTGACCTTATTAATAGATTCAGAGGTTGGGCTATTCGAATCCGAATGCCGTCAAGCGCGTCTGCCACGAACGGTAAAAGTGTTATTTTAGAGCAATTACCTGAAAAAGGAAAAACCCTCGTCGCAAAATTACGCGCCAAGCACACTGACCTTCCCGCATGGATAACGCAGTCTCGAATCGTGCAAAATGCGATTGCACTCAGTATGTCAGCCCTAAACAGCGTCACGCGGAAGGATAATACAACCCCATATATTGATCACCCTATTCGACTTGCAATAGTCCTCAACGAATTGTTGCCGATGCCGTACCCATTACGTTCTGATGTTATTGCTGGCGCTATCATGCACGATTATCTTGAGGAGGGACCAGGTATCAGCGCCGACTCAGTCAATGTCTTGCGCTCAAATGCTAATGATATTTCACAGGTCGGATTTTTATCAGCCATTTTTCTAACAGAACCCTCCTTAGATTATGACAAATTTGAATCCGATTTTGTATTTGCGGCAGATGAGGAGGAGCGTCAAACGCAGCTAGAAAAAACGGGTTATGTTCTACAGTCTAGGGCATATTTGGAACGGCTTGTACGAAATGGAAAAACCGATTTAGCTCAAGCACTAGCCGACGTTGCATTGGCCGACAAGATTGTTAACGCAGGAGATTTTAATTACGTTTTTCAGAGTTCTGTAATGACAACCCAAGAAAAGAAACAAAAAATCTATTTGGTTGTTGGAACATACAGCCTGATACTTAATCTGTTATCAGAATTCGCTTCACCAAGTCTCATTCATACGCTGCAGCAGTCGATAAATTTGCTCGCAGAAAAGGTAGGATTGCAACAGAGCGACATCACAAAAAGTCACACTAACGCCTGGGTGGCCTTAAGAAGCATACAAGCACAAATGCTACCCGAAATTGAGAGTTACCATCGTCGTCTGGGATTAGATTAACTAAAGGACTCTGATAGCCAAGTGATGAATGCAATCAAACTCTTTTTGTTGTACCAGATTTCAATATACTCAAAAATCAAGGTTCTCAACTCCGCTTCTGTTTTGTAGTCATGACGGTAAAGCCACTCAGACTTGAATGACTTGAATCAAATTCTTTTAAAACTTTATCTAGAACCTTGGGCACGCCCAACAAACACCGTGGGTGGAACAATGATCTTAAGTATCGTTTAATTAATGCCATATTGGCCCCTGACGGAGCGCCAATAATTCAGAGCCGGAAAAAAAAGAAAGAAAGAGAAGGGCGGCGAACAAAATTATTAATGAACTGGAGTCAAGAAACTCATCAACCCTTGCACATTTTAACCAGACCTAAATGGCTTCCACTTTAGCTTTCCTTTTGGCCAATCATAATTCCCATTCACTTTTCTCACCGCCCGATTCGATGGAATGGTCCTTTTTAAGCAAAAGCCCGAGCAGCTTCATATAATCTTTGATTTGAGATTGGACATTTTTGATCTGTGCAACTTCAGGATAGAATTTCCAAATAACGCCACTGCGACCAACTGATTTATAAGAGCGACCATTTTCTTGGATGAATTTGGTTAGCTCCCCGTATTCAACGAAAAGATCGCACAAAATTTCAAGTGAGTGTAAGTGTCCAACTTTAAAATTCTCGCGCGCGGTGATGTTGTCGATGTGTTCAACCCAAATTTTCTGAAATGTCGGGTGGCGCTTTGGCGGAGGATATTTGTGGTCTGCAAGTTTGACAGTTTTGTCATCGTCCTCTAAGGGAGTTGAAGATGGTCCCGAATGTTCAACCACCTTTGGCTCTTGTCCTTCATATTCCCGGTGGAATGTTTGCTCTGTTCCCTGCAACTTAAGACCAGTTGCCGGACGCCCCTTTTTCGGCTTCGCGGATTTGTGTTTTTCCTCTTCCATTGCGTCACCCCTTCCTCGACTTTTAATGTTAGCACAGCGTCGCCGATTTTAGTGGGTTACAGCGGCCATTTCATATCGCATAAAAATGCGACCAGGGAGCGTTCGCGAACTAATTTGCGATTCGTTCAGACGCTCCCCCAGGGTGCAACCCCATGAAAATCTGACAGGATTTGGCTCCACAGTTACGCCGGTCAAGGCAACAATAGGGCTTTTTAGGTGCCAAAGCCCATTTAATGCGTTTAGGGGGCATCGATAGATGGTGAATATTTTGAAGTGAAGAGGTTCAGAACTGGCTAAGTGCTTTTAGGACCAATTTACAAACAAGGATTCGATATGGCTAAGAAGAACATTTTTCTCACCGCAGCTGCCTTATTCCTCTCATGCACAGTTTCTTGGGCTGCCGGGCCAACAACCTCTGTATCTCTCAGCCCTTGCGCCCAGCTGTTGTGGCGAGGTGCCGATAGCTCTAGCGATCTTCGACGCCTAAATGAACCACAAAGACTGGCCCGTCAGACTCAGAGGGATCAAGATGAGGTTTTTGCATTTTTCCAAAATCTTGCCGAATTCGCAGCTGGCCGGCTCAGTTTGGAAGAGGCGACGGCTTATCCAAACTCGACGATTGCCCCCAATTTTTTGATTAATGACTTTGTTTCAGTTTATTCCAATCGAGTTCAATTTGATCAATTCTTGATCGCATTGAATCGGTTGGCTCAAATCTTCAACATTGATTCCAGGGACATATCAAGAGCAGTTCAATTGGGTCTAGGCGCGTCTATGCGAGATACTTGGGAAAACTTTTTTCTCAATATCTCTCGATGCAAATCAAAGGACAGTATTTATCTCGTGATTTTTGCCGTCTATTTGGAGGTTGAGCTGTCCCATCAGCAAAGTCACACGGTCGCGTTTTTGGAAGATCAAGTGCATGTTGCCTTTCAAAAAGTATTTAGTGGATACGTCCAACACATAAGTAATGAGTATGGAGTTGGTGCACCCGTTCAAAGCACGGTTAGTTCACTATCTCAATCTCTTCAGATGATCGCCAGGGACGCACAAGGATCCAGGAGTACCACAACAGTCGACGATTCTGCATTTAAAGGAACCAGTGCCTTTTACCAGGCACTTCAAAAAGTAGACTTAAAGACCTTGCGTACGCCGTTGGTGGACTTTGAATTGGTGTTAATGCCTTTGCTCGACCACTTAAGCAGAATCATAGGTGACCATCCAGAGTTGGGAGAAGAGATGATCCGCAGAGCGGAGAAGACAATACGAGAACAGTTCGACGAGAAAAACGAAAACTACATCATTACCTTGGCCAAAATCTCTCCAATTTCCTCTGGGACGACAAAGTTTATTTATGATGCATTTAACCTTTCAAAGTTCTAAGGCCTCTGGTCCTTTGCCGCCGTATTTAAAAACTTACCTTATCCAGATCAGCTTTCAGAAGCGGACAAGCAGGCGATTCGCGCGCTTTTTGTCCAAATGCAAATGCCACAAAATTTGCCGTAGTTTGTTGTTGTAGATTTTTTTGATTGAGCAGCTTCGAGACGCGCGGTCTGTGAAGGTCGCAATGGCACTTGAATCGCATTTTGTATTCGTTTTGCCGATTCCTACAGCGACGACTACAAAAGTCCTACAAAGTAGCCTTAGTTCGGCTTAGTTTGCGTTAGGTAAGTCCAGATGAACAAAAAGCCCGTTGGTTAATAAACGTGCGGGAACCCTTATGATTCCCGCGACTTAGCTTTTGTTTTTATTTTTGAATTTCGATTTTTTGTGTATGAACGGAATTTGGTAGGGGATGCCGGGCTCGAACCGACGACATCCACCTTGTAAGGGTGGCGCTCTACCAACTGAGCTAATCCCCTATTTCCTTTTCTCGAGAAATCTTGCTGGAAGGTAAAGAAAAACATGCGACTTGTCCAGATCGTTTTTTTGTTCCATCAACTTCGTTCAAGGGCCGGATGCCTCTTTATTCCCATCTTGATTCTTGCTGTTCCCTTCTTTGCTTTTTTCAATTATGTAATGTTTATCTAAGACATTAGCTGTCGGATTTTCCTCGAGGTAGGGTCTGATAGTAACAATCGTAAAGACACGGTCTTTGTCGCAAGAAAATTTGCTTTTTTCAACATAGTTACCCACAAATACGGTGTAGCTGGCTTCTTCAGATGCTTTTGGTACGAGATTGACCATAGCAAATCGAAGGATTCTCTGCCCGGCCGGCGAAATGCCCCGGCCGGTGGCAATTTCCTTTAGATCACTGTTGAATCGTCGAATTTCAACAATGTAAGAGCCGCTCTGCGTTATTCCTCCCGTGGTGAACTCAAAAAAGTCGGTTGGTGCCCCCTGGGGCCCGTCAATCACCTTCCAAAGTCCGCTAATCTCTTGCCAGGGAAAGGGGCAGTGGTTAGCAAAGGGCCACGGGACGGGGTCATCGGTACCCGCCACTGGTTCGAGTGCCGATGCCGTGACCATCAGAATTGACATGAGAATTATCGCGGACTTTTTCATTCCATCCCCCAAGAAGCTTCATATTTCGCAGTCAACTTATGCTGTTATCATACAAAATCCGAGCGTTACGATTCAAATAATATCCATTTTTAGCTCGATAAATGTATTTGGGTTTGTCGTAGTCGGGTTCGATCATTTTTCGAAGCCTCTTGATCGTAACATAGATCTTATTGTCATGAACTGCCGGATCGTAGTCTTGCTTCCAGACTTTCTCAACGAGGGATTCTTTGGTATATACTTCGCCAGGGTTTTTCAAAAATAATCTAAGCATATCTAAGAGTATAAATTGATTTTTAAAATCGACTTTGCCTTTTTTCTTTTCGGTCACAGTGTTTGTTTCAGAATCAAAGACGATATCGAAGTCCGAATCATGCGAAGCCCCAATTAGCTTGAGTCGTTCGTCAATGCTTCGAGAGAGATATTTCAGATTTTCTGGGTCGACAGAACGTTTCGCCAAGTTCAAGTACATTCGCCCGAGATCCACTTCCCCTGAATCTGCGTAGGTAATACCCATGGCAAACAACAAGCTGACATACATGTAAAGATTTTTCTGAATTTTCAGAAGATCATAGCATTGCCAAAAAACGTCGAGACACTGTTCGTATTTTCCCATTTTACGCAAGATATGGCCATTCAAAACCTGACTGGATAAGCGCAAATCCGGGAAATCAAGAACTTGAAAAAAAACTTGGAGGTTATAGATCTCTTTGAGTGCATCTTCGTAGTGACCTAAGAAATGATACACGCTTTCCAGCCCATGGACCGCATAACAAATTTCTTCTTTCTTATCTGCGGAGAGAGCGAGCGCCATAGACTTTTCTAAAAACTCAACAGCTCTGGTATGTTGTGCCTTATAAGAAGCGCAAAGAGCGAGGGTGTAGTAGGTCTTTGCGTTGAGTTCCACGTTCTTGTGTAGGACGAGGTCCTGAAGAGACTCCTTGATAGCTTCGATTTTTTTGACATCTTCCATTTCCGCGTAGATGCGCAAGAGCACATTTTGGCACTTAAGGAATCCCGGGAAATCCCTTTCATCATAAAAATGGGTTGAAGCATGAGAAATCTTCTCCGCCGCCAATCGAAAATCTCCACGATCAAAATAGAGTTTTCCGATTTCGTAGATTGACTCCTCTTTCATGGTCATTTCCGCCAAATTTCTTCATTTGCAGGTTTTTAAGATTCTGTATTTTGTATCATAATTTCTTGCAAAAGCTGAAGGAAAGGTCAATTTTTTGTCAAAAAGTAGGCTGGAGGCCTTGAGTGGCAGGGATTTTGGACAAATAGCCGGGGATTCCCCGAGCTCCTGGCGACGCCCGGTAAATATGACCACAAACAAAGCACAGCGCACCCTTGGAGCCCCGCACAAATGAGAAGTGGGGGCCTCTTCTCCGTGCCAATTCCACAGAGGGGTCTAATGATGCTGGAGAGAATGTCCTGTATACTGAGCCTTGATTCCGGAAGACCGTTGGGATCGAACTTTAAAGATCTCCTTTGCATTTTTCACATCAAGGGCATTGACGAGAACCTGATCGACGTGATCAACCGAAATGACTTTGAGTTCTTTGAGCACTTCGGCAGGGATATCCTTGAGGTCTTTTTCATTTTCCTTTGGAATAAGGACCATTTTTATCCCTCCGCGATGTGCTGCCAGGATTTTTTCCTTAAGGCCGCCAATTGCGAGGACCCGTCCACGCAAAGTGACTTCACCCGTCATGGCTACCGTTCGCTTCACTGGGATTTTGGTAATTGCCGATACAATGCTCGTTGTGATCGCAATTCCTGCAGAGGGTCCGTCTTTTGGAATGGCTCCCTCGGGGGCATGGATGTGCACATCTATACTGGAATAAAACTCTTTATCAAAACCAAAAAGGGGACCGCGCGAACGAACATAGCTCATAGCCGCTGAGCAGGATTCCTTCATCACGTCTCCGAGCTGTCCCGTAATTGTGAATTTACCCTTACCTGGCACGACGGAGACTTCAACGACGAGCAAATCCCCTCCAACCTCTGTCCAGGCAAGGCCGTTGGTCAGTCCGACTTCATTTTGTCCTTCGATCTTGCCGTATTTGAAACGGGGAGGGCCCAAGTACACGGACAATTTTTTTGGGGTAACCGTATATGCTTTGGATGGTTTGCTCTTCGCCTTCCCCTCCTTAGCTGAAGCGGAGGGAGAGATGACTGCTTGAGCTTGATCTGAAACGATCTCTTTGGCAACCTTTCGACAAACGGTAGCCAATTGTCTTTCAAGACTCCTCACTCCAGCTTCCTTGGTGTAGGAGCGAATAATTTCATGGACGGACTGATCTGTGAAGCTCACCTTATATGAGGTCAGTCCGTGGTTTTCTATCTGTTTAGGAATCAGATATTTTTTCGCTATATGGAATTTTTCTTTTTCGATATATCCCTCGAGATGAATGATCTCCATTCGGTCAAGTAAGGGACGCGGAATGGGATGGAGCGAATTGGCGGTAGTGAAAAACATGGTTTTTGATAGGTCGTAGTCCACCTCAAGATAGTGGTCTTGGAATGTGCTATTTTGTTCAGGGTCCAAGACCTCAAGTAGGGCAGAGGATGGATCCCCCCTGAAGTCAGTGCTCATTTTGTCAATCTCATCCAGAAGAATGAGAGGGTTGCCAGTATCGACCTTTCGCATCGCTTGAATAATCTTTCCCGGCATTGCTCCAACGTAGGTTTTTCGATGACCGCGGATCTCGGCTTCATCCCGAACCCCTCCCAAGGAAATGCGAGCAAAGGGACGGTTCATTGAGCGTGCCACCGAGCGCGCCAGAGAAGTTTTTCCGACCCCGGGCGGTCCAACCAGACAAAGAATGGGCCCCTTCAATTTGGTATTGAGTGCCTGTACAGCCAAGTGTTCAAGGATTCTCTCCTTTACTTTTTCAAGACCCCAGTGGTCAGCATCCAAAATGGCTTCAGCTTCCTTAATATCATGCTTTTCCTGAGAGTAGTTTTGCCAAGGGAGATCAAGTATCCAGTCGATGTAGTTACGCACCACGGTTGCTTCAGCACTCATTGGCGACATCATTTTGAGTTTTTTTATCTCTTTCAAAACTTTGTCTCGAGCTTCTTTGCTCATTTTCTTTTTCTTTAGTCGCTCCTCTAGCTCCATGATCTCGGCTTGATAATCGTCTTTCTCTCCCAGCTCCTTTTGAATGGCTTGCATTTGCTCATTCAAATAATACTCTTTCTGTGATCGCTCCATTTGTTTCTTGACGCGATTGCGAATCTTCTTCTCGACTTCAAGGATTTCGATTTCAGAAGTCATGAGACTCAGTAGATCTTCAAGCCTCTCTCCCGGGTCAATAATTTCCAGTAAACGCTGCTTGTCCTCAATTTTGAGATTTAGCTGGGCGACGATGATATCAGAGAGTTCTCCATAGCTTTCAATTGTTGAAACACGCATGAGAATTTCTGGGGGTATTCTTTTATTTAGCTTTACATAATTTTCAAAAGTGTTCTTCACTGAGCGAACAAGAGCTTTTGCTTCCATCTCGCTTTCAGCTTTTTCCAGAAGATCTTCGGCCTCTACCATAAAAAAGTTATCAGACGGAAGAAATCCCTTGATTCGAACTCGACGCTTACCCTCAACGAGAACTTTTACAGTCCCATCGGGAAGCCGTAAAAGTTGAATGATTGTTCCCACAGTTCCAATTTCATAAATGTCCTTGGGTTCGGGGTTGTTTGTCTTTGCATCTCGTTGTGCCGCCAGAACGATATCAATCTGCTTGCTCATGGCCTCCTCGAGGGCATTGATGCTTTTTTCCCTGCCTACAAAAAGGGGCATCATCATGTGCGGAAAGATAATCAAATCACGCAGAGGAAGCAGAGGTAACTTGTGTATTTTTGTTTCAGTTGTATTCTCACTCATAGATTCCCCTTCCTAAAACATTCCAACTCGAACCAAAAAGGTCCGATCCTCGAACATTCATTTGAGGCCAGATGAAACAGGGGTCAAGCACTTTCAGCGGAGTCGCTATTGGAGCTTCTGGCCTTTTTGGCACTAGACTCCTCCCCCTCAGGCCGGTAGACCAGGCGGGGCTTCTCCTTCTGCGTAATTACACCCTTCTCAATGATACATTCCTTCACATCCGTCTTGGAAGGAATTTCATACATGATGTCCAGCATTGCCGTTTCCAGGACGCCTCGTAATCCGCGAGCCCCGGTATTGCGCTTAATGGCTTCACGTGCAATAGAAGTGAGAGCTTCGTCTGTAAATGAAAGCTCTACTCCCTCGTAGCTGAATAATTTTTGGTATTGTTTCGTTAATGCATTTTTCGGCTTAACAAGGATGTCGATGAGGGCCGTCTCATCGAGAGAGTCCAAAACAGCAATAACGGGGAGTCGGCCGATAAATTCAGGGATCAGCCCATACCGAGCCAAATCGTCCGGCTCGACCATTTTTAAGGGATTTGAGTGCTCCTCAAGTCTCTCGTCCTTGGTCTTGATTTCTGCCGCAATTCCCATGGCTTTGTGACTGACTCGATTTTCGATGATTTTCTCAAGTCCAACAAAGGCTCCGCCGCAGATGAATAAAATATTGGACGTATCCACTTGAATAAATTCCTGTTGGGGATGCTTTCGCCCACCCTTAGGAGGTAAATTTGCAACGGTCCCCTCCAAAATTTTCAACAGCGCCTGCTGAACGCCTTCTCCGCTGACATCACGGGTGATTGATGGGTTCTCCGATTTACGTGAAATCTTGTCAATTTCGTCCACGTAAATAACGCCCCTCTGGGCCTTTTCAACGTCATAATCAGCTGCTTGAAGAAGATTGAGAACAACGTTCTCAACATCTTCACCGACGTAACCTGCCTCGGTCAGCGCTGTCGCGTCAGCCATTGCAAAGGGGACATTCAATATTTTTGCGATGGTTTGAGCTAACAAAGTTTTTCCTGAACCAGTCGGACCGATGAGGAGAATATTAGACTTAGAAATCTCTACGTCGTCCTTTTTTACGCCCTTAGAAGAGGAATTGATTCTCTTATAATGATTGTGTACAGCCACGGCGAGGGACTTCTTTGCAGAATCCTGACCAATGACATAATCATCAAGGAAGTTTTTTATATCTACAGGCTTAGGAACCTTCAACAAAGACTTATTGGCCCCTTCGTCGCGGTCCCTCTCTTCTGCGATAATGTCATTGCAGAGTTCAATGCACTCATCGCAAATATAAACACCTGGCCCAGCGATGAGCTTCTTAACCTCTTTTTGACTCTTGCCGCAAAAACTGCAGCAAAGAGTGCCATACGCATTGTTGCCATTATTGTCTTTCTTACTCATCAGCTTTCGCTTCCTTTTTTGATGGCCTTGCGATCTGTGACAATTGAATCGACCAACCCATAATCCATTGCCTCTGAGGCAGTCATAAAATTGTCACGATCCATGGCCTTATTAAGTTCCTCGAAGGATTTTCCAGTGTGCTTGCGATAGATCTCCGTAAGACGATTTTTTGTTCGTATGAGTTCCTTAGCCTGTATCTCGATGTCGCTCACTTGGCCCGAGATACCCCCACCCATGATGTGTGGTTGGTGAATCATGACTCGAGCATTGGGCAACACGAATCTTTTGCCAGCGGCTCCAGCACAAAGCAACAAAGAACCCATGCTGGCCCCAAGACCTATGCAGTAAGTGCTGACGTCACATTTTACAAATTGCATAATGTCATAAATCGCGAGTCCTGCAGAAACGCTTCCTCCAGGAGAATTGATGTAAAGATGGATGTCTTTCTCAGGGTTCTCCATCTCTAAAAAAAACATCTGAGCGATGATACTATTGGCCACATCATCGCTAACTGGAGTCCCCAGAATGATGATTCTGTCTTTTAAAAGACGTGAATAAATATCGTAGCTGCGTTCGCCGCGTTGAGTCTGCTCTATGACTATTGGAACTAAGGCCATGCAAGTCTCTTTCATTATGAATTACTTCCCACCACCGTACTCTACTTTAAACCCTAACACGTCTGAGCGGAACAGTTTACCGTCATTTCCGCCACAGGGGGCGCAAAAAAAACCGAGGTCCAACCCCACCTGCCTACTAACTTGAGGTCTAATCTTCAGATGACAAGTTCCTATCGGGTCGTCGCATCTTGGACTTTATCAGCGTGAAAAGACTTTATTCGATCGCCGCTGTGTGCTAATGAATTGCAGGTGAAATTTGCGTCTGTTTGGTACATGACCCTTATGTGACGCGTTAATTACGAGAAGGAGCCCTAAAATGGAATTGAGCATCGAGACTTTACAAAAAATGAAGATGGAGAATTCGACCTTGGTCATTTTTGTAACCAAGCAATCCATCCAGCAGGGTACTTCCGAAAAAGTAAAGAAGGGCAAAAAGAAAGTCCAGGAAATGGATTTAATGCAATTTCCGGGAATTCAGTCCGAAATATCAGAGCTGATTAAGGGGGCCATTGCGGAGAAATATTTTTCTGGGAAGGCAAAGGAGAGCATTCTTTTTCGGTCTTGTAATTTGAGTTCTGCCAGAAATGTTATTGCCATTGGTTTGGGTGAAAGTGATTTGGTTGACAATGAAACGCTGCGAGTGGCAGGTGCTGTTGCCTACAACCAGGTTAAAACTTCGAAGTTCAAGAAAGCTTGCTTTCATTTGCCTTCGGTCCTTGCTTCAAGCAAAGACTCTGAGGGAGCTGCCCAAGCCTTTTTTGAGGGCATCTTGCTTGCTGAATATACTTACGACGATTTAAAGATGCTAAGCCAACCTGAGAAAAAGGCAGAGGTGCCGACTGTTGAGAAAATCACAGCTCTCGTGAGCGAAAATTCGGTCAAAGGAAATCTGAAAAGAGCGTTGGAGACAGCAAAGGTGCTAGCCGAGTGCACAAATTTTTCCAGACGACTTGGTGATACCCCCGGAAATTTGATGACCCCTGAGATTTTAGCTAATCAAACTGTCAAAGCGGCCCAGGGGACTGGCCTCAAAGTGACCGTTTGGGAAAGGGAAAAAATAAAAAAGGAACGCATGGGTGGGCTTCTCGGAGTTTCTCTCGGAAGCGCTGTAGATCCGCGATTTATCATTATGCAATATTTTGGAGCCGAAAAATCAAAGAAGCCAATTGCCTTTGTTGGCAAAGGGCTCACTTTCGACTCTGGCGGAATCAGCATTAAGCCATCAGCCCAAATGGATGAAATGCGGTATGACATGTGCGGAGGGGCCAATGTTATTGGAACCATGTTAGCTATCGCGAAGTTAGGTCTAAAAATAAATGCGATAGGCCTGGTGCCAGCAACTGAAAATATGCCTGGTCCCCTTGCAAATAAACCGGGGGATGTACTGACTTTTCGAAACGGAAAGACGGCCGAAGTTTTAAACACTGATGCTGAAGGCAGATTGATTTTAGCTGATGCACTGGCCTATGCATCTGAGCAAAAGCCGGCTCTTATTGTCGATGCGGCCACTTTGACTGGAGCTATTGTCGTGGCACTTTCAAATATTTACACTGGTTTTTTTACTCGCGATGCCAAGTTAAGAAAGCAAATCGAAAGTGCGGCTGAAGTTTCAGGAGAGCTCTTGTGGGCGATGCCTCTTCATGACTTTCATGTTGAGGACATTAAGGGTTCGTACTCAGATCTTTCAAACATCTCCTCATATAAAGGAGGGGGAAGCTCCACGGCCGCCGCTTTTCTTGAACAGTTTGTGGAGAGCGGCATTCCCTGGGCGCACTTCGATATTGCTGGGACGAGTTGGGCATGTGGGAATAGATTTCCTTATTGTCCCTCAAAAGGAGCCACGGGCGCGATGATTCGAACTTTCGTCGAGCTTGCGAGAGGTTACTGAAGCTTTTACCAATTCATTTTGATTGGTGAAGGAGAAGTTTCTTTGATTTGTTGGTGATCTATAAAGAATTTATTATTCGCTGACTTATCATAGAGTTTCACTGAAAACAGTGACCATTCCGTTGGCCATTGTCCAGATATGTGATCAAAGCGAATACTGACTGGTGATTCCTCAAGGTACTTGAGCTCCAAATCACCTGGTTCTTCTGCCAGAATTTTACTGACTGGAATTGGAATTGCGGAGATGCGGTTTATGTCTTTGTCAATTTGGCAATTCCCCTCGACGACCATTATGGGTTTGTCTCCAGCAATCGCTATGCCCTCGGCAAAGAATACAAGCTCAATGCGATCGTAGACTTGGCAGGCGAACTGTTTTGCGCCATCCGCTCCTCGGGTGATAAAATGGCCAAGTTCGATACCAAACTTGCCGTCACCGAGGTTAGTCACCTTGGCTTCAGACAAAACCCGCCTTTGAGAGGCCAGTTGGAGAGCACTTCCCTCTAGGTGCGAAAAATCAAAAGCTTTGTGAATGGCGGCAGGTTGCCGTTTGTCGCCCCAATAGTAGTAGGTAATCCCATTCCAAGACTCGCTCGAAATCCAAATGCCGACGATTGTCGCCACAATGGTAATCGCGCTGCCTACTAGAATCTTAGAATCTCTCATCTGCCCTAAATCCCTCATGAGTCATTGAGCGTAGTTGCTCCTGACAGATTTTTTATCGGGAAGAAAAACAGATTCGATAAGGGCCCCTCAAAAACCATGACCAAAGGCCGTGCCAAAGGAATCAAAAAAACTTGCCCTAAAGAGAACAGCCGGCTTTGTAACCCACAAACTCGACTTTTGACTGCTTAGCTTCGTAGGCGATCGCTAAAAATCCCAATTTTGCGAGCCAACCATAGACATTTTCCATTGAGGCTCCCTCGATAGCTACTCTCAAGTCAGAAACGCAGAGTTTTTTGAAAACGACTCCGGGAGAGTTGAGACTCTCGTTTGGTCCCTTCTTGCTGTGAGCACGCAAAAATCCTCCGGCGAGATGACATCCAATCATGTAAATAGAAGGTTCGGCGGTTTCAGACTCTGTGACAATTCGAGTGGGGATTCCTTCCTGAATAATGACTTCCACAATCTCGCGTCCTCCCTTTGCGGCCTTCATCTTTTTTCGTGCTTTATAATTCCACTCTCTTACATCATTTCCAGAGTTAACATGAACGACCCCCAAACCATAAGTTCCTGCATTATTTTTAATAAAGGCAAAAGGTTTTTGTTTTATTCCCAATTCCTCATATTTAATTGCAAGGCGTTCAAGAAAATTATCAACAGAGGTAGCCAAGTTTTCCAGGTTCTCACTGTTTGCGAGATCGAAATGGGGAAAGAGTTCTGTGTCGACTTGAATGAATTTAGTGGGAATGTCTATAATCTCGGCGAATTCGAAGGCGAGGCGATTATAGAGGTCAAAAAACTCGCTTTTCCGCCTTCTGTGCCAGCCCATAGTATGAGGAGGATTCATGGGGGTCTTCAGATCCTTGACGAATCCCTCATAGGAATGAGAAAAGTCATTATTGCAAATAACGAGGTCTATCTTTTCTCCATCAACCACAACCTGACCATTCACTACTTCGGCGCCAAATATCTTTAAGTTTCTTCCGGCTGCATTTGTTAAGGAGATGGTCTCCTTTAATGCTCTAGGAAAAGCAATTTTTGTCACATGTCCCGATTGATTCAAAAAATCAAAAAGGACGGCGACGTTATCCCAATAAAAAAGATTTGTTGTATGTTCTTCGGTCAAAAGAGCTATCTTTTCGATTTTGGGACCGTAATGAATATCCAAATACTTACGCACAATATCAACTGCCCGCTCCCTGTCTACTAGGCAAATATTATTGAAACCTGCCGGAAAAATATTGGCGTCGACAGGGGCAATCATGACACCCGAATCACGAATATCGAAACTCGAATAAAATGGAAACGAAAGCCCTGTGCTTTTTGTTCGAAACCAGGAGTCAACACGAGCGCGGTTCTCTACAATTTTACGGTGAATGGTATCGTGAATCAAGAGGGCTCCTTATTGCCGATGGCAGGGACTTGAGGACGGCAGCTCCTCCAACAACGGCGATTGGCATTAACAGAATTATCATACCTGGAAAAGCGAGGCTCAGAGCCAAGGCAGCAGTCATGCCAAGCAGTTCTGGAAAAATTGTCCGAACAAATTTAACGCGTTCATAGAATTTCATTTCATAGATTTCGAACGAATGGTCCAGGATGTCAATTGCAAGAATCAAAAGAGCTAAGAATGAGGAACAGAAAAATAAGACAGGAATAAACGACATTAAAAAAATAAAGCCGCCAAGGAGCAAGGAAAAAACAAGCTTCGCTGTCGCAGTGGGTATGCCTCTGAAGAATGTTCCCAACCATCCCTTTGGTTGTGAGGCGTCTTTGCTGAGAAGTCCCAAAGAGATAAGGGCCCTTTCGGCCAAAACAGAATTGAAGGGGCTAGCGACAGCACCTGCAATGAGGAAAAACACGTAGGTCCATAGAATAACAAAGGCAATCCAGAAAAGAGCAAATGCAAGGTAGTATGCAGCTGTGACAATAATACTTGTCGGATCCGCAGAAATCAGAGCCATTGCAGAGGCGACCATCGAAGGCAAAAAAGCTATTCCCAGATAAAACCCGAGGACAAACAAAACGAAATTGACGATAAATGGGACAAAGGTCCAGCGCCGGAGATCAGGTGTGGTCATAAGCAAGACGATCCCTTTAAATAGAAATGAAAATCCTTGAGCAAATCTCTTCAAAGAGTCCAATTTATTTTTCTCCCACTTTTTTGGGGAGAGGACCTTGAGAGTTGGAGGCCTTCTCTAAAATTGATCGAGAGGTTTTGAATCGTCCTTGTCGACGAAGCCCTTCTCGTCGTTTTGCATCTGGAGTTAAATCGTTTCCAATCGCCAAGTCGGCCAAGTAAATTTCGACCTTCCTTTCTTGTAGTTCAATTTCTGAAAAAATGCTTTGGACTTCGGCGGCTTCTGCTGGGTCAGGAAATCGCATCGCCTTAAGGATCTGGATATTCTCCAGGATGCCCCTCGCTAACCGAGTCTTCCACAATCGGAGATTATTTTCGATTTCTCCTTCATCTTTACTATGAGAAAAATTTGGAGGGCGATTGAGAGCCTGCCAAATTGCCCCGTAGGCCTCCTTGAGGTTTTTAGAGGCGCGAGGCGACCAATCACGACTTCCCATCTCCGAGCTTTTAAGTAAATAGCCCTGTAAATACCTAAGAGATCCAACGTAAGCATTTGCGTGCTGAGGGAGTGTTTCAAGATTTGGCTGCACTCTTCCCATAAAGTAGAGAGTTTTGGCGAGGAGTTCTTTGCGATTGGAAGGGCTCTCGCCATCTCGATAGACGTCTTTGAGTCCCTTTTGAGAAAGAGAAAAATATTTTTCGGCTGTTTTCAGATCTCCATTCTTTGCATATGCAGCGGCCAGTCGGGCGGGTAGTTCCGCTTCAGCGATATCTGAAGACAAAAACTTTTTTCTTTTGAGAGCATCCTTGAGGCTTGCTATCTGTTTGACAGTTTGATCCAAACATTCAAAGCAATAAGACAGGCGAAAAAGAGACTGAGCCTCAATTCGGGGGAATTTTTTTCCGGAAAGATTCACGACCTGACGATAAACAACGGAGGCCTCCTGACATTTTCCTAATCCTTCCAAGGCGGAAGCTTTGTTGAAAAGAGCCACCAAATCAAACTCAGAATTCGGATCGCCTTTCAAAATTTTGTCTAGTTCGACAATTGCCGCTTCGAAATGCTCGCTCGCCATGTATTTTAAAGCTGTTCCAAATATTGTCTGATCGGTGTCTTTTGTCGGGCTCTCGAAGCGGTCTTCTGTATCTGGCCGGGATACCTTAGAGCAGCCGATGGCCATTGCAAGATTGAATAGAAAAACACTGACCAAAAAAAAATTCATTTTATTGATCCCTTCAAATAAGGTTCCATGAGGTTTGCGAGTCGAACGAGACCCTCGATTCCAGTGATGTCTGCTGTTAAGTCCGGGATTCGAACAACCGCTGTGGATGGCCCGAGAGTCCGATTGAACTTTTCAAGTTCGATCTCCTTTTGTTGATTAAAGAACGAGAGTTTTCTGTGGAAGTCGACAATTCCTTGAAAGCGTGGATCAGCTTTGGTCTGATCACTTGGCGACCATTTTGGGTAGCAACGATTTACGATAACTGAATGCAGGCTGTAGCCACCTTTGCGTAACTCTGAAACAAAATATTCAGTGGCATCCAAATTTGCTCGATCAAATCCGGTAATTAGAAGGAAGGCGCATTCGGGCCCAGTTAACAAACGATGGATGGCAATGCTCCTCGCACACACCTCGTTTTGAATCTCAGCCATTCCCTCAAAAAAGTCAGATAGCTCAGTGATGAAATAGGATCCGGTTATTTTTTCAAGTGCTGTCAACGTAGTTTTTGTTCCTCGACTAAAAAGTTCTTGCAACAGTCCGATGGAACCCGGTTTCTTAATGAACCACTGGGAGATTGAATTCTGAAATAAGGAATAAATCTTCTGTGGGGCATAGAGAAAATCAACTGCATGCTGGGCTGGTGGAGTATCCAGGATGATAAGATCGTAGAGACCAGACTCAAGACTAAGAGAAAGTTTCTCGAGAGAGGTAAACTCTTGGGATCCACTCAAGGTGGTTGCCATCTGTTTGTAGAGATTATTTTTTAAAATTCGTTGTGCACGTTCGGGAGAACGGGCGGCTCGTTCAATAAAACGATCAAAAATAAAGGAAGGATTTACCATCACCGCTGTGAGAGAACCGGAGGCCTCCTTGAGGTCAATTTTCATTTCTTGATCTGTTTGGGCGCTAATACCCAAAGCATCAGCAAGGCGTCGTGCTGGATCTATGGTTAGAACAAGGACGCGACGGCCTCGTTTTGCGGCAAAAATCCCTAAACAGGCGGACAGCGTTGTTTTGCCTACGCCTCCCGTGCCCGCACAGACGATAATTTTGTGGGAATCAAGAAACGAAGAAGTCATTGATCTTGATCCTTTCTGCTAGCTCATCAATCAATCTAGTGCCTGTTGAACAGAACTGCAAAGGCAAGATATCAAAGCCTTCGGCAAAGGATCGAAGCTTATGGATGGCTGCTTGTTGGCGATCTATAATCACTTCGAGGTACCTTAAAAATTCAATTCCTTCCTCTTCTCGGGCGCTGAGGTCCTCTTTGAGCGCGCTGAGGTCTGTTTTGGTGCCAGGAATTTCCCAGAATCGGTTGCAAATAATCTTTGGGGCAATTCCCCATTCGCTTCTCAAATTTTCAACAAGATCTTGGCACTCAGAAACGGGCAGCTCTTCGGGGAGCGTGACCACCCGGTATTGGCAGTTTTTTGGATTTTTGAGAATCGCTTCAATTTGTCGGGACTGTTCACCCATGGGTCCAAAACGAACAGCCTCTGCGAGACCTTTTGGGGCCCTCAAGAGGGCACGAAAGTGTCCGGTCGCAAAGGCATCAATAACGACGATGTCGTACTCAAAGGCCGGACCGACGCCTCTAATTCCGCTGGTTGCTTTGCCTAGAATGGATATTTCTCTGAGAGCGGGGGCGGCCTGAATAAAGGTCCTCATAACAACATTTTTAAAGAACAAGTCCACCAATGTTTCGATTCGGACATAGTGTTTGAAATATTCTCGTAAACAGGCTTCTCCATTCCAGCAAGAAACCCAAAGATTGGGTCTCCACTCCATGGGAGAGTAGGTAATTGGCCTTTCCAAAAGAATCTGAAAATGGCTCTGCTCATTGAGTTCGACTAGAAGCACCTTTTTGCCTGATTGCGCCAAACGCAAAGCCAGGCTGGCCGCAACCGTAGATTTACCCACTCCGCCTTTGCCAGAGATGAAGAGGATCTGCTGATCGATACGATTCATGGGGATATTGCCCTCTCAAATATTAACGTGAAGCATTAATTCCTTGCCTGGGGCTGCCGCATCACTTAAAAGGTTCAGTCTGACCCGAGTATTATATAGTTGGTTTTGGAAGAACTCAAACTCCTAAAGCGGTAGGAAATAAGGAGAGTCCATGAAAGTGAATTTGGAGAAGTTGGAAGGTCTGGCGCACAGGTTTAGCTTTGAAATTGCGGCCGATAAAGTGAGTGAAGCATTTGAAGAGGCCTACAAGGAATTGCAAAAGAGTGTTTCCTTAAAGGGATTCAGAAAAGGCAAGGCGCCGATAAGCGTGATTCGCAGACAATATGGCGACCGCGTCAAAGATGACGTCCTCCAAAATCTAGTTTCGGACTCCTATGAGTCAGCTCTGAAAGAGCACTCTTTGGACCCTATTGGTTATCCGCAGATTCGCATTGATAAATTTGCAAATAATGAAGAATTTATTTTCTCCGCTGAATTTGAAATTCGACCTCAAATTGATCTGAAGAAATTTGAGGGTTTGAGTGTGGAGAAGGAAATAGCCGTTGTTGAAGATTCTCGAACTCAAGAAGTCTTAGAGAATATTCAAAGAAGCAATGCCGAGATGATTCCAATTTTTGAAGATCGGCCAGCCCAGAGTGGCGACGTTGCTGAGGTGGCCTTTGAAGGCTTTGTTGATGGCAAGCCACTGGAAGGGGCTCAATCCGACCAACATCTTTTGGAACTTGGGAACAAGCAGTTTATTGAAGGTTTCGAGGAGGGTGTCATTGGGATGAAGGTGGGTGTAACGACTTCCCTTAATCTCGCCTTTCCGGCTGAATATCACAATACGGATGTGGCAGGAAAACCAGTTGTTTTTCACGTCACCCTTAAGGGGCTAAAGAGAAAGGCATTACCAGAAATTAACGACGATCTGGCAAAGCGAGCAGGACCCTTCGAAAGTCTCGAGGCTCTCAAAATTCAAATTCGGAAGGATCTTGAGGAGGCTGAGCAAGAGAACATTAAAAGCGGGCTAAAAGATAAAATTCTCAAGGCCCTAGTGGCTGAAAATCCGGTGGAAGTTCCTCGCTCCCTCCATCAGCGCCAAAAGGAATTGCTCATCGAGGACGTGAAAAAGAGAATGCATCAGCAAGGTCTTTCAGAAATGGATTTTGAGGAATACAAGACAAAATGGGATCAGGATTTTAATGATTCGGCCACGTTTATTGTGCAATCAAGTTTTCTGGTCGACGCGATTGCGGATAAGCTCTCGCTGCGTCCCAGTCACCAAGATTTGCACGCTAAGATCAATGAAATTGCTAAACAGACGGGGCTCGAAGAATCCCGCTTGAATGAGTACTACCACAAGCCTGAGAATCAGTCTCGGCTCTCATTTCAGCTGATGGAAGAGAAAGTTGTTTCCCATCTGATAGACAAGGCCATTATCAGAGAAGTTCCAAAAAGTGCTGCAACTGAATGAGCAAAGACTTACTTGATGGCTGGTGTGGCTTGACAGTAGTTGTGCCTTTCAAAGTGTTGTCGGCAGATATTGCTTGGAGATCTACAGTCGTTTAGATCATATGATACATAGCGCCCTGGAGGGCAGCTCAGGTTGGGACCAGAGCTGACCTCAGATGTGAAATATCCATGGGCCACTTCAACTCCCTTTGAGTAAAGGACCCATTCAATTTTGTTCGTTCCAATTTTGAGAAGAGGTCGCTGTGTGAGCGTCGTTACCCAAAGATTGATTCGCCTTGAGGTTCGACCTTTGACAGAATCATATGCCATTTTTTTTGTTTCCGATGATCTGTCCGCTCGAACGGATTCTAAGATAAGGGAGTCGGCCTGTAGGCCTAAAGGCCCGAGGAAATAGGTGAATTCGGCAGGATCTAGGACCCAATCCTGACATCTGAAATGGACGATTTCTGTGTGTCCCTTCTCATGGCAGCTGATCTGAACCAACGCGTCCAAATGTTGGGCCTCATAATCCGCTCCGTCGCCAAAACCAGGCCTTTCATTTCCGAAGGAATGAAGAACGACCAAAAATGGCAAAAAAATGGAAAATATGATTTTTAAGAGACGAAACATAAAAACCCCCTCTCGAAATCTTGCCCTAGCGAGGATCGACAGCTAGCATAGAAACTGAACTTTGATTCCACGGAAGGACGTCGAAATGAATACTATGAATAATCAGAACACTGGAGCCAGCGATTCGTCAAAGCGAGAATTTCCCAAACGCAGATGGAGGAATTACCTTCTTAATCCGCAGTTTCAGTTGAAGTTCAGCGTTTATTTTATCGTGAGCGTTCTCGCAGTTGTTGGCGTGATGGTGGCATTCATTTTTACTCGCTTGCAGGATCTTCGTGAGGTCATTTTGCAGTTCTACGGTGAAGACACTGTTCTTCAGGCTCATATGGATGGGGCTATATTTGAAATAACGATGATAGGGTTTTTGACTCTATTGGGCTTTTCTACTATCTCCTTTTTCTATTCCTTAATAATTTCACACCGAATCGCGGGGCCAACTCTGGTTATATGTCGATTTATTGAAGATTTGAAAAAGGGCGACTATGAAGGCAATCGTCATCTTCGTCATTATGACGAGCTTAAGCCAATTATAAGCGGACTCAACGAATTAGCAGAAATTCTGAAGAATAATCAATCACGATGAACGATAAGGTATCACCTATTTACTTGTTGGAACCTCGTCGGGTTTATTCATCACCTTCCATGCCCTCAGATAATTGTAGGCTTGGAGGACCTGGAAATCCTCTTTTAAAAGCAAATCCTTGGATGATAGCTTTTCGGCTGAGTCCTCTTTCGATTCTGTCCACCAGTAGTTAATTGCACTTTCAGTTTCTGATGCGCTTCCGCCTTTATTGTCCTTCCTTGGATTTGCTATTTTTGATATTTTTCCCTTTCTCCCAACAAGTGTCCCTTCATGTCCTTTTCTCGTCGGATATCTCGATTGACTTTCGCCTTTGCCAATATTTCTGTGCTGAAATTCTCTACGATAACATCAGGAGTAATGCCCTCTGCTTGAATGGAAACTCCTTTTGGGGTGTAATAGCGAGCAACGGTTAGCTTTAGACCCGACCCGTCTCCCAATTTAACCACGGACTGAACGGAACCCTTGCCAAAACTTCTTTGCCCCATGATCAAGGCTCTCTTATTGTCTTGTAAGGCGCCCGCCAAAATTTCACTGGCGCTGGCAGAGTATTCATCAATCAGGACAACAAGAGGGAAAGTGGGAAGAGCGCCCGATTTTTTTGCATAAACCACTTCTTTTTCCTTTTTATTTCGTCCCATTGTGCTCACAATAGTTCCCTTATCCAAGAACATATTGCTAATTTCAATTGCCTGCTCAAGCAACCCACCTGGATTGCGTCTGAGATCTAGGATCAGGCCAGCCACTGCATTTCTGGTTTTGATGTGACCTTCAATTGCTTTGCGCATTTCCTTTGCTGAATTTTCAATGAAGCTTGTTAGTTTTACATAGAAATATCCGTCCTCGAGGTCCGCCGTTTTGACGCTCTTGATTTTGACGGTTGCTCTGACAATTGAAAATACTTTTGGGCGTTCAAATCCATCGCGATAAATCCCCAGATTTACCTTTGATCCGTTCTTTCCTCTCATGTGCTGGGCGGCCTCGACCAAGGTCATTCCTTTCGTGGATTCACCGTTTATTTCAACAATCTTGTCTCCAGCTTTCACTCCCGCCACATATGCGGGTGTATCTTCTATTGGCGAGATGACGGTAAGGATGCCATCCTGGACTGTTATTTCAATCCCCAGCCCGCCAAATTCACCTGAAGTTTCGGATTCAAATTCCTTGAAAATGTCGGGTTCAAGAAAATTGGTGTGAGGATCAAGTTCTCTCAGCATCCCTTTAATGCCGCCATAAATCAGTTTCTGAGTGTCAACCTCTTCGACGTAGTATTGCTGAACCAAATTGAGAACCTTGGCAAATAGCTGGAGATCGGCGTAGCGCTCCTTAGCCCAGGATCCGATCCCTCCGACAGAAAACCCAACAAGCCACAAAACCAAAAAAATGGGACCGATAAGCAACCAATATTTTCGTGATCCACATTTCGGGCCGTTTGCTCTTCTATTCATTTAGTCCCTCATCGTCGCAATTTTTCGATATCATCATGCCACTTCATCCAAGGTTTCGGATCAATCGAACCTGAAAAATGCCGAATTTCAAAGTAAACACCTGCCTCTTGATGTGTATTCACACCAGAGAGACCAATCACCTGCTCCTCGGAAATTTTTTGACCTATCTTAACATTAATAGAACTTTGGTGGCTGTAAACAGAGTAATACCGGTCTCCATGGTCTATGATCACCGTATTTCCGTATCCGTCTATTAGACCTGCAAATTGGACCAGTCCATCAAAAACAGCCTTTACTGGCAGTCCCTTTACACCTACTAAAAATATACCTTTGTGGCTTGTTTTGAATCTATAACGATCATTTTGGCTAACTCCGTATTCTCGCAGGACTTCGCCTTGCATGGGCAAAGGTAGGGTTCCTTTCCTTTCAAAAAAACTTTCATCAAGCAGCGAGGGAATCTCATTGAGGTGCGAGATTTCAGTTGCTCTTTTGCGCAGTCCAGCCAGATGGGCCAGATGAGCTTGTCGGACCTGGCGAAGCTGAACCAAAAGTTTGCTTTTAGACTTTTGTTCGGTCTCGAGAATGGATTCTCGTGACTTGAGTCGATGTTGTGCCAGGACCAGATTTTGGATGTTGCGTTTTAGCTTTGAGCGCTGGGATTCAAGGGATTTGATATTACTTTCAAAGTCTTGAATAATCTCATAGTCTCTGTCTGCAACCCGCCTCAAAAAAGCGAGGTTACGATCCAATTCAAAGGACGTCTGAGAAGAAAAAATGGTTTCCAAGGTTCCATGCTCTCCCATTTTATAGAGAGTCCGCAGTCTGCGCGAGAGAAGTTTGCGCTGTTTCTTTATGCGATCCTCCAAATTAACAATTGATTTTGCGAGGCTATTCGTATCACCTTTTGCGGATAGCATCTCATCCGTCAGTCTGTTCCTCCTTTTACTCATGTCCTTGATTTTAACGTTAACATCGTAGAGGTTTCCAAGCAATTTCCGACTGTTTTCGTCTGAAATGACAAATTTTTCCTTTGTAGAGTGAAGATCAATCGCCAATTCTTCGATTGTATTCGCGGATTCGATTTTTGCAGGCGTCGTCAATTCTTGAGGTTCTCCCCCAATTGCCAAAGTCAATGCAGGAGCAATGCTTGCCATGAATATGAGAAGGGCAGGGGTCAAAAATATAGCTCCTGATTTTGAGCTGCTGACCAACCATTGCAAATTTTTCTGACGCAGAAAAAGGCTCCGAGAGAACCAAATAATCCCCCGAGAAAGATCAAAAGAAAAGCATCCTTGATTTCCAGGAATCCCAAATACCGTCCTAAATTTAAGAGTCCCATTTGGGATTTGATCACTGAGGTTTGAACTACAAAAAGAATATACACAACGAATATAGCTAAAAGCCCAGCTAACAATCCCATCAGTGCGCCTTCAACCACATACGGAATGCGAATCATTTCGGGCGTCGCACCCACCAGCTCCAATATTTCGATCTCGTCACGTCTGTGAAAGAAAATGCTGCGAATGGAATTTCCGACAACAAAAAGGCTTCCACCTAATAGCACAATGACGAGAACCCAGCTAGTAAGGGTAAAGGCGCGAACGAGGGCTGCATAGTTTTCTACCCAGCCCTGACCGTAGTAAATTTCTTCGACACCCTCCAGTCGACCAATGTACTCTTTGAGCTCCATCATAGTGGAGAGGCGGGCCTGGTTGGGTATTTCGTCGATGAGGCTTGTTTCAAAACTGGGGGGTAAGGGATTGCCAAAATCAGGATCATTCAAGAAGTCAGGTGAGCGCGATGCCATTTGAGTCAGGAATTGGCGGGCCGCCTCGTCTTTAGAGATATATTTTATCTCTTTAAATTTCTGAAGATCATTGAGGAATTTCTGAACTTTGTTGAGTTCCTCAGTGCCAATGGAATCTCTTAAAAAAATGCTCATTCGAACCGAATTTCCCCAGTTGGTAAGAATGTGATTTAGATTTCGATGAACAAGCAAAAAAATAGCAACGACAACGAAAGTTCCTGTCAGAACCGACAAAGTAGCCAGCTGCATTGCAGTTTGCTGCTTCCAGGAACGCAAAAATCCATTTATCCAGATTGTATTCATATTTTGTTAAGCATCCTTTATGACATGACCATCGCGAATTTCAACGACTCGACGGGTATGGCGATTGATCAATGAATAATCGTGAGTGGCGACAAACACGGTTGTCCCTTGAGCATTGACTTTTTCAAGTAAATTCATAATTTCCTTGCTGAGATCTGGATCCAAATTTCCTGTCGGCTCATCTGCGACAAGGACGTCTGGATGATGGACCAAAGCGCGGGCAATTGCCACTCTCTGCTGTTCCCCTCCGGAGAGCTGTTCAGGACATTGCCTGATTTTGTGAGCTAAGCCCACTTCATCTAGGATTTCACTGACTCTTCTTTGTATGTACTGTGTTCGATCTCCTCTGATTTCGAGAGGGAGAGCAACATTTTCAAAAACGGTGCGCCTTTTTAACAAGCGAAAGTCCTGGTAAACGACTCCTATGTGACGTCGAAAAAATGCGGTTTCTCTCGGCCGCATTTCTCTCAATTGATAACCGGAAACGCACAATGAGCCAGAACTTGGGAGGTCATAGGCAGAAAGTAGTCGGAAAAGAGTTGTCTTCCCGGCTCCACTTGGGCCGATAAGAAAGACAAATTCTCCCTTTAAGATTTTCAAGCATATGTTATTTAGCGCACAGGTTGGTCCGGCATATGTCTTGTAGACATGATGGAATTCAATCATCCTTCTATGTTAACGATGCTCAGAGAAATTGGCCAGATGCTATGAGGTCCAGAATTTTTTGGTGTTGAAGTCTCATGGCCAGGCGAATTGATTTTCCATCTGAATCAGGTCCTTTGGGAAGAACATCTGAGTAGGCAGTCTTGATGCTTTTCAGCACAGCACCATTATAAAATACCTGACTTACCAAGAACGGATTAACGCTGCCCCAGTCCTCTGTCTGGACGTGATAAGTGAGACCTGAAACTGAGATATCTGAGTTAAAGCCCTTTTCAACCAATTTCAATCCTCCAAGACAGCTATTTTGCATTCAAGCCATGCACACAATCAAGGCATAAAACTGTGTATCAAAATAGTACAGTGATTTCATTTAATTATCGAATCTTCTCGATATTTTCGTTTATCTTGCTCCGAATCCATTCCGATAAGTTCTCATGGTTAGCCCCTTCTCTTCAATCCACCCACCCGAGCTTAAAAAAATCGTTCCCTTGATCGCCCTTTTATTGATGTTTGGTTGCTCGAAGGGAACAAGGAAGAGAACAGCTGCTGCGGGCCGAATCAGTCCTACTTATCAAGGTCCAGTTGAACCTGAATATTGCTCTGGTCCCGTGAATTACAGTGATTCGGTTAGTGTGACCGGAAAGGGACAATACCAAGCGAGGGAGTACTTTTACGAAAATTCTTCATCTGGCGGACTTGGAGCTCCTGGATCACCAAGGCCTATTCGTCACGCTGAAGTTCGTGTGACAAATTCGAGCGGAGTCCTTCTCCAGTGCGGAGAGACCGACGAACTTGGAGTTTTCAGCTTATCTTTGCCTAGAGGCGATGGGATATTTACCTTGAGCATTAATTCTCGGGCGAACAATCAGTTTCTGAAAGCATCTGTTCTTAATGCTCCCGAGCAAAATTTGATTTATGGCTTGAAGATTCAGGTCATAGCGACTGCCAATCAGGACTTGGGTGCCCTTACCGCTTTAGCGACAATGGAAGATGGTCTATTGGGCGGAGCTTTCAATATTTTAGATCAGTTGCACAATGCAAATGATTTCATCAGGAGCAAGGCTGGAAATTGTGGAAGTAATTTTTCGGGATGTCCGAATTTTACGGTTGCTCCTAAGGTAGCTGTTTATTGGGAGCCTGGGTTTAATCCGGGTAGCTATTTTGAAGGCTCAAGCGCGCTCAGTTTTTATTTACCCGGGTTCAGTCGTCTTTTTATTTTAGGAGGAGTAAACGGTGACATCAATTATTCTGACACCGATCACTTTGATAACTCCGTCATCATTCACGAGTTTGGTCATTTTCTTGAGGATTCGATGTTCATTTCCGATTCCCCTGGTGGCGGGCACAATGGGAATCGCGTGATTGATCCTCGTCTCGCTTGGTCGGAAGGCTGGGGAAATTTTCTTCAGGCAGCTGTTCGAGGCGATGGCTACTATTTAGATACTGCTGGAAATATCAGTGGTAGCACGAATTTTATGTTTAGAATTGAATTAGAGCCGAATGGTGCCAGCGCAGCAAATGATCGCCCCCAATTTGACGGTGAAGGTAATTTTAGAGAGTTTTCAGTTACTCGCCTCTTGTTTGATGTAAATGATAGTGCCGGCGTTGGTGCGGGAAATGACAATGACTCAATAGATAATGGTTTTGAAGCCATATGGGCAGCTTTGGTTTCGCACGGAGGCTTTGCAAGGTCAGGTTTGGAGTTTCGAGATGTAAGCGTATTGCACGATTTTGTCCACAATAGACTGTCTCCACCTCAAAATTGGTCATCTTTGAGAACGAGTGAAAAGCATGTCGATTCCTCCGCCGATTTTCGGGCTGAGTACGGTCGCTATGTAACCACGACGTCGGGGGGATGCCACATATCTTTGAACCCGTACACGATCACTCCCTACAATAGCTCTTCTGATAGTGGCAATTTCTCTACCTCTCATTTGCTAAGAAACAATGATTTTTATCATTATAAACATAGCGGAGGTCCTCTTCAGTTAACTTTGAATTACGTTACCCCTTCCGGGACGGAAGCTGATTTGGACTTGTACATTTATAATTCCAGCGCCCGATATGGAGTCAGCGAAGACATGGTTGGATATAGTCGCGAAGAACCGGCGACGCCTTCCTCAGGAAACACGGAAACAGAAAATATTTCAATCTCTTCACTGCCGGCGGGAGACTACTTAATCAACGTGATGGTATTCACGGGTGGAGCCAGTATTGGATCAGAAACGGAATATGAAATGAAGCTTGGGGGAGTCAATTTATGTCCAGACAGTTTGCCTTAAATATAGGTAAGGGGAAGTCAAGACTCTCCAAGTGGCTACTGCGGATGGCTCTCTTGACCTTAACACCGGCAATCATCAGTTTGGCATCCTACTTTTTTAAAAGTCCGAAACGAATTCTGGCTGGCCAATTGTCGAGTTATAAGGATCAAATATTGATGCCGAAAAACCGTGCTCTAGGTGTCAGCCACACGAATAAAGTGAGTGGGCCACTTTTGGTGAAGATGAAGAGGACTGTCGCGGACGAAAGCATTGTCCCAGGTGTGCCATTTACTCTTGATGTTGAGATCTTCTCAGAAGAAGATATTGAAGGGGTTAATCTTAAGTGGTCGTTGCCAGACGAAATCGTACTTGTGAATGGCGAAATCGAAAGGACAATCGATTTCAGTTCTGGCAATGGTGGGGTCAAACAGACATCACTTACGGTAACGAGTACATCTGAACAAAATCAGCAAATTCATTTATTTGTGAGTGGACAGAAAAATGGCACTTCATTTGGAACCTCAATCCAATTCAATACCCTTGATCAGGAAATGATTGAAAATGAAGATGTCGAATTGGTTCATCGTTCAAAAGAGAACATGGCCTTGGAGTCGAAACTGTCTCGTACTAAATCTGAGAAGATCTTCCGTTAACGTCACGGATATTTGCACAATTATCACAATCGAATTTAAATCGGCGATACGATCAATCCTTCATTTTTAAGTTCGTGGCGGAGAATGCCCTGAATGGCGTCGAGAGTTCCCATCATCGAACTTGGGCATCCGCCGCAGGCTCCTTGATAAATAATTTTGAGTTCATTGTCCTTAAATTCCAAGATTTCGATATCGCCTCCATCGGCTTGTAGGCCAGGACGAATCGTTCTATCCAGGATTTCCTCAATCTGTTTGAGCTCGGGACTTAAATGAGAGCGGTCAATCGTCCCTTTTTTAGAGGGCCCATCTTCAGCAGTCAGGAAGTGGTAATTGTGTGTCGGCAAACGGGTTTTGATAACGGAAATAACTTGCTCTTCAAAGTTGGCTTGGATCACGTCGATGTCATGCGTGATGGTAATGGTATTTTCAAAAAAATAGAGCTGTTTTACTCCAGGTAAAACAAATAGATCTCTTGCGAGTGGTACTTCCTCGCATTCCTCGATTGTATGAAAGGTGGTTCGTCCCTCTGCTTTCACAGCATAATTAATAATAAATTTAAGCGCTGCAGGGTTCGGGGTGTCCTGGGCTCGTACCAAAATATCATTGGGTGAAATGGCGGGTATGCTCATGTCAAAATCTCCAATGCCTTTCGGACAGCACTCACTAATCGATTGATATCTGAATCTGAATTATAAATAGAAAATGAAGCTCGAATAGTACCTGGCAGCCCAAAATAATCCATCAATGGTTGGGTGCAATGATGTCCAGTTCGAAGAGCAATTCCCTCTCGGTCAAGTAATTGACCGATATCGGAGGGATGGATGCCTTCAAATACGAAAGACACAATGTTGGCACGTCGAGGGCTTCGCCAACAAATCGAATACCAGGCAGACCTTTCAGCTCCTCCCTTGCCTTTTCTGCAAGGTCTAATTCATGCCGATAGATGTTTTCAATGCCTAAGTCAGAAACAAAATTGAGTGCCTCGCCCAGTCCAATGGCTCCGGCAATATGCGGAGTCCCCGCCTCAAACCGATGGGGAGCACTCAGAAAAGTAGTTTTACTCATCTTTACACGTTCAATCATTGATCCGCCGCCCTGATAGGGGATCAAATTATTGAGAGATTGTTCTCTGCCCCATAAAACACCTATCCCAGTAGGGGCAAAAATTTTATGACCAGAAAAGGCCAGAAAATCACACCCAAGTTCCTGGACATTAACTGGCATAAAAGAGACAGATTGGGCTGCGTCCAAAATTGTTTTAGCTCCGAATTTTCTGGCCTCTGTGAACAGATCCTTGACCGGATTGATTGTACCAAGGGCATTGGAGCAATGGACGAATGAGACAATTTTTGTTCGATCAGATAAAAGTGATCTGAAGTTCTCGAGGTTCAAACTCCCATCTTTGTTTAGTTCAACGAATTTCAGGCCAAGAGATTTTTCCTCAGCGATCAACTGCCAGGGTACAATGTTCGAGTGATGTTCCATCCTCGAAAGCAGGATCTCATCTCCAGGTCTTAGCTGTGATCCAAGGGTTCGGGCTAAGAGATTGAGACCCTCGGTCGTCCCTTTAGTAAAAATGACTTCGTTGCTGTTTGAAGCGCCGAGAAATTTTGCAACTATTGCTCTGGAGTTTTCGAATGCAGCCGTTGCTTGATCACTTAGAAAATGTGCTCCCCGATGAACATTTGCGGATTCTGTAAGATAGAACTTCGAAAGGCGATCAACAACTCTACGTGGTTTTAGACTTGTGGCCGCATTGTCCAAATAGACGAGAGGATGCCCATTAATATTTTGAGAGAGAGCAGGGAACTCCTGGCGAAAAAAGTCATCTGACCAATGAATCATGTTAAAAGCTCCGATTTACTTGTCTTGTCATCCAAGAGCTGTGACAGCCATATCCCCAGTCCTTGGCTTATGGGGGTCGTTTTTCCAGAGAGGTTCTGATGAATCTCAAGGACGTCTTTAACAAATCCATGAGTCAACATAGCCTCGGCATTTTTCTGTTCAATTCCTCGGGATTGAAAATAAAATATTTGTTCCGGATCCAGTTGTCCGATACTGGCCCCATGGGTTGCTTTAACGTCATCAGCCTGAATTTCTAAAACTGGCAGAGTATCAATTTCAGCTGCACTACTGAGCAGCAGAGATTTGCTGAGCTGACTTGAGTTAACATTTTGAGCTTCAGGCTCGATAGCTATTTTTCCTTCAAATACGATTCTGGACTGATCAGTGGCAATACTTTTAAAAAGCTGGTGGCTGTTTCCGCGCCCCTTATGATGGCGCATGACAGTTTTAAATTCCTGATGTTGATGGTCTTTTGCTAGGCAAATGCCGTCAACACGCACATTCGTCTGATGGCCCTTTGATATCAACCAGGAGTTCTTGTCGAGATTGTCGACCTCCTAAACCAACCGAGAGAGCATTGAATGTGGCGAATTGTTCAATCTCATTTCGGCATTGGCACAAATGGTAAGACGTGGAAGCCTCTTCTTGGATTTGGTGGTAATTCAAGCGACTTGAGGCGTTCTGCTGAATCTGAGTTACCACATTGCTGAAGGATTTTACTCCAGGAGCGCCGGAATAAATCAATGTTAGGTCTACGGAAGAACTCTCTCCCAAATTAAAAAAATGTCGATAAAAGGGAGAAAACCACTTCATATCATCTGTCGCCAACGCAAAATGGAGTATAACCAAAGGCCTTTCGATGCGAGTATTGGGCGAGACTTCTAGTAAAATTCCGTCCTCATGGAGAACTCCATTCAGCCACGAAAAAGAGTTACCTGAACTCATTTCAAAATGTTTAAGACTGAGCAGACTTTTGGAAGCAATTGAACCCAGCTTTGCATCTCTCATAACATCTGCGAGTGAGTGCAGTTCGAGTCCCGCAATTTTCTCCTGACATGAAAACTTCTCTGAGAAGTGACCATTGATAAAGACCATGACAATGGAATCCGAAGCCAGATGCTCGAGAATTTGTTCCAATTTCTCATCTTCAATTGAGAAATCCGGTGGATTCGCTCGGCTATAATCATGACGTAAAAATAATTGAGGATTAACGTATTTCCAATCCTTGGAGTTTCGAAGAGGAAAGCCGCTTCCCTCAAGTTTTTCGAATAAATTCTCTCGAAGGGCTATTTGGTCAGCAGACCAGTACTTGCCGTTTCGAGACAACAAAGCTTCGGATAGAATCTTATATTTTCGAATTGCCTCAAAGGGGGTCTGCAAGCCAAAATCCTTTCAAAGGATACTAAATCAGCCAATCGTATCCACGTTTTTCTAATTCCAAAGCCAGATCCTTCTTCCCAGATTTGACAACACTTCCATCAATCAAAACGTGTATAAAATCAGGAACAATAAAATCAAGAAGTCTTTGGTAGTGGGTGATCATCAGTATGGCGTTTGATTTTTTCCTCAGATGATTAACCCCACTGGCTACAATTTTCAAAGAATCAATGTCAAGGCCAGAATCAGTTTCATCTAGAACGGAGAGCCGAGGAGATAAAACAGCCATCTGCAAGATCTCGTTTCGCTTCTTTTCTCCTCCTGAGAAGCCCTCGTTTACCGAACGTTTAAGAAACTCTGTATTCATTTTGACGATTTCTGCTTTTTCCTCCAGAAATTTCTCAAAATCAGACTCGCTCATTTCTGGA
The DNA here is from genome assembly GCA_016714165.1 of Bdellovibrionales bacterium. Classification (NCBI taxonomy): domain Bacteria; kingdom Pseudomonadati; phylum Bdellovibrionota; class Bdellovibrionia; order Bdellovibrionales; species Bdellovibrionales bacterium. Next base: position 2,183,991 of record JADJNU010000001.1, on the reverse strand, counting down.
ATGCCCTGATGTTTGCAAACGGCATTGAAGGCGGCTCTCAGGAACACCAGGTTGGATACTCCTGAAATTTCAACGGGGTATTGAAAAGCTAAAAAAATCCCTTCCCGGGCCCGTTGATCTGGTGTCATTTCAAAGATATTTTTCCACTTCATATTAACTTCGTACTCAATCGATCCGCCCGTTATTTTATAGGAGGGATGGCCAGCTATCACTTTGGATAGGGTACTTTTTCCTGAACCATTTGGCCCCATGATGGCGTGAACTTCGCCAGCATTGATTTCTAGGTTGAGACCCTTCAGAACGGGTTTTCCGTTGACTTCAACGCTGAGATTTTTGATCTTCAACATAGCTTTTCCAATCTCCTCTATCCAATGCTATTCTCGAGCTTCATTTCGATAAGTTTTACCGCTTCGACAGAAAATTCCAGGGGTAATTGTTTAAAGACTTCTTTGCAAAAGCCATTTACGAGGAGGGATATAGAGGCTTCCAAGTCAAGACCCCTCGACTGCAGATAAAACAATTGATCTTCGCTAATTCTAGAGGTTGAAGCCTCGTGTTCAACAACAGCCGACTTATTTTGAATTTCCAAGGAGGGGAAGGTATGAGCTGAACTCTTATCTCCGACTAACATTGAGTCGCATTGAGAATAGTTTCGAGCTCCTTCAGCAGAGGGAAGAATTTTTACGAGGCCGCGGTAGCTATTCGTCGAACGATCTACCGAAATCCCCTTTGATAGAATGGTGCTTTTAGTGTTCTTTCCAATGTGGATCATTTTTGTGCCAGTGTAAGCGATCATGTGGTCATGGGTCAGGGCGACCGAATAAAAAGCGCCGACCGAGTTGTCACCTTGAAGAATCACGCTCGGATATTTCCATGTTATGGCTGAGCCTGCTTCGACCTGGGTCCAACTGATTTTAGAATTTCGACCCACGCACTTTCCTCGTTTGGTGACAAAATTATAAATACCTCCTCGACCCTCTTTATCTCCAGTATACCAATTTTGCACGGTGGAATATTTTATTTCAGAATCAGCTAAGGCAACCAGTTCAACAACGGCTGCATGCAATTGATTGGTGTCACGCATCGGGGCCGTGCAACCCTCGAGATAGTTAACGAAGCTTCCCGGCTCTGCGATAATAAGTGTGCGCTCAAATTGGCCGGTTTCCTCAGAATTAATGCGAAAATAGGTAGACAGATCTATGGGGCAGCGCACACCCTCTGGAATATAACAAAAGGATCCATCTGTGAATACAGCCGCATTGAGGGCAGCAAAAAAATTGTCAGTGTGGGGAACCACAGAACCAAAATATTTTTTCACGAGATCTTCGTGAGAGTGGAGAGCTTCAGAGATGGAGCAAAATACGACCCCGTACCGGGCTAGGGCTTCTTTGTGTGTGGTTCCGATAGACACTGAATCAAACACAGCGTCAACAGCGACTCCTGAAATCCGCTTCTGCTCTTGCAAGGGAATTCCCAATCTTTCGAATGTGCGCAGCAGTTCTGGATCGAGATCGTCAAGATTTTTAACCTTATCTTTTGTAGATTTGGGAGCTGAATAATAGCTGGTTTTCTGATAGTCAATTGGTGGATAATTAAAATGTCCCCAATGGGGCTCAGTCATGCTGAGCCAGTGTTGATAGGCTTTGAGTCGATACTGGAGCATCCAGTCGGGTTCTTTTTTTTTCTCAGAAATAATACGAATGGTATCTTCGTTTAGACCATTGGGAATTCTGTCTACATCTACAGAGGTAGAGAAACCGTACTTATACTCACGGACTTCGTTTGCTTCATTTGCTTTTACCTGGTTCATCCAGTTCTCCAACTAGGTCTCAAATATGGCACCAGTAATAGAGTCATTTACTGGATCTCATGAAGTCGGATCCGGTTCTTTGTCTTGGACCTTAAGAATTTCAGAAAGGGGTAATTTTTTGTAAAATTCTACCAATCTTGCATTTAGCTCAGCCATGGGTGATTTGACATTGCAGGTGTCCTTTTGCAGACAAGTTTCAATTCCGTTTATGCATTTAACAATTCCCAAAGGTCCCAGGATCAGTTCAACGAGTTCATAAAAAGATATCTTTGAGAGATCTCGAATGATGAAATAGCCTCCCTGAGATCCCTGTTCGGACCTGAGAATGCCTTTTTGTGTCATTAATTGCATAACTCTAGCTGTTGCGTCAAAAGGGCACTTGGTTGCCTCAACAACTTCTTTCGCAGTGGTGAGTGCTCCCGGAGATTTGCTGAACATATATTTAAGGGCCATGAGGGCATACACAACTTTACGGTTGAGTTTATTCATTGATCTATTTCCTAACCATCGAGGTAGATTGTCCGTTTATCATTTAGAAATGGCGCAAATTTACCAGGACGGAGAAATGAAAGCTAACCGAAAACGACACTTTAAGCAATTTAATATACGTCTTTTTTTAACTTATATAGACGCCACAATCACAGATTCTTTTTTTAATGACAAAATCAAGTAATTTCAGTAGGTTAAGAATATGATGTCAGCTTTTTCAAGACTCTTTATCATTGGTATGGGTGTTATTTCTTTTCTCGTGTTGCTCTTGTTTGGTCTGCGATATGTGGGTTTACAGCGGGAATTTGAGGCCTACGATCATCCGCTTTTGAAGGAGAAGCATCAGTTCTGGATTGTTGCAAAAGGGGAGGAGGAGAGACTGACCCTTCATACACCGAACAAGCAATCACAGAAAGCATCAAACTGGGATCCCTTGTTGGAATAGAACTTCCTCTGCATCGTTCAAGTGATGGAGTGTGGTTTGTGTTTCCTGGCCATCGGCTTGAAGAGATGACCAATGGACAGGGAACTCCAGAAATCTTGAGATGGAACCAAATGTCATATTTGGATGCAGGTTTTAATACCCAATGGCCTGATAGGCGACCCGATGAATTTCGTGGTAAGGGAATTAGACTTTTAACTCTTAAGCGAGCTGCAGAGATAACGAAGGGACGTCTTCTTTTACTCACTTTTTTTGATCCAAATGCCACATATGTTCAAGAAGTCGTGACACTCATCAACTCTCTTGATCTTGGAGAAAGGGTGATCATTCGCAGCCCATTCACCAAATTTGTTCGGGAGATGAAGAAGATAGAACCTCTGTGGCTGTATGGTTCGGACTCGCCTGGAATCAGTCGAGCCATGATATTCGATAACTTAAGAATTGAAACGCTGATTTCTTTTCAGGAGGATGTCATCGTTTCTCCGATGTCTATGAATAATTCGCTTGTGTTTACGCCGACACTGACTCTAGAAATCCAACGCCAGAAGAAATCTCTGATTTTGGAGCTGGAAGACGACCCCTTTTCCAACAATTTTTTTCCCGAATGGATAGAGGGAGCTTTGAAGGGAGTTTTGACTTCTCGCCCAAATTGGGCCTTGAAGAAATTTCGTCCCGCCGCACCATAGATCAGTAAACAGAAAGAAAAAGATATCTGAATTGGACTTAATGAGTCCATTCTGGTTGCAGACAACTCAATCTCCCGCTAGCTTATCTTTCTATGAATCAAGCGTGGGCAGCAGCGAATCAGGCAGTATCTGTTTCCGTAAATGTTGGCGTCTGGGAGGCGATTTGGTCGGCAAGTCTTGTCGTGCAATTAACGCTGTTATCACTTGTCCTACTTTCTATTTTTTGTTGGGCCGTTGTTCTTGCAAAACGAAGACAGATCAGCCGATTGCATCGGGCCAACGCTCCCTTTTTGGAGTTTTTTTGGAAGGCAAACTCCCTTGATGATATTTTCGACGCGATGAAAGATCATCAGGAAAGCAGTCTTGCCCGCGTTTTTAAAAGTGGATACTTGGAGTTACGAAAAATTGCCGATTCAAATCTGGTTTGCAGGAAGTCAGAGAACGATAAGGCTCCTTTGTTAACTGGGAGTGATAATCTGGAGAGAGCACTGCGCAAGGCCTCAGATGAAGAAATTGCTGCAATGGAATTTCGCTTGACGCTCTTGGCGACGACTGGGAGCACGGCCCCCTTTATTGGATTGTTTGGGACCGTATGGGGAATAATGGGAGCCTTTCAGAAAATAGGAGCGACAAAGGTCGCAAGTCTTGCTGTCGTTGCTCCTGGAATATCAGAGGCCTTGATTGCGACTGCTGTGGGATTAGCTGCCGCCATTCCTGCGACCATAGCCTACAATCATTTTTTAACAGAAGTGCGCAAGATGGATTTGGAAATGAGCAGCTTTGCTTCGGATCTATTGAATATTGCCAAGCGTAATTTTTTTCAGGGGTAAGTAAAGTGGGAATGTCGTCCACGTCCGGGGGCGGACGCACGGTCCTCAGTGAGATCAACGTTACGCCCCTTGTTGATGTCATGTTGGTCCTATTGATTATTTTTATGGTCACCGCCCCTATGATGAATCAGGGCCTCGAAGTTGAACTTCCAGAAACAAAAGCGAGCGGTGTCGAAACAACTGAGGAGCCAATGACCCTAGTTATCAAGAAAAGTCAAAAACTCTTTTTGGGCGAGTCGCAGATTCCAATGGAGGGACTTGGAAAAAAATTGGCAGCTATCATGGAAACTCGAAAAAATAAGCAAATATATATCCAAGCGGATCGTCAGGTTGATTACGGTTATGTTGCCGAAGCCATGGGAGAAATTCGGGCCGCTGGAATCTACAGCATAGGGTTAATCACCTTACCAAAGGCCAAGTAATTTGTGGTTGTGCAAGACTTGTCTCCGGAAAATGATTCATTTGCGAAGTTAATTGGAACCTCATTCCTTTTTCACCTTGGGTTTTTGCTTTTCTTTACTGTTAAGTCGCTGGTCTTTCCCACTGAGACGGTTGTCGTCAGGGAAGCGATTCGGGTGGACATTGTCGGATTGCCGGACAAAATTGAAACCAGAAACGAAATTCAGTCTATGCCATTTTCGGACAAGGACTTAAGCAAACGAACAAGTATTCCAGAAAATAGCGATTTACCGATGGCTGCAAAAGAGGCACCTAAGGTGGATCTCAAGAGGGCAAAGGTGGACCAATCCAAGGCTATTGCGAAGTTAAATGCCTTGAGTTCGATCGAAAAGCTCGCGAAGGAAATGAAAGAGGTAGCTGTGACGGGGGGATCCTCACCACGAAAGGAATTCAAGGGAAATGTTCTGAGTGCGGGAGAAGGCTTAGTTGGTCTCGATGCGCTTGATCACAATAGTTACTTTGCGAGTCTCAAGAGGCAGGTTCAAAAATTCTTTGTCCTCCCTCAGTGGTTGGCGGAATCGACATTGAGGGCGCAGGCCTTGGTAAAAATTGATGAACGCGGATATGTTGTGAGTCGAGAGCTACTTAAATCCAGTGGTGATGCCGCTTTTGACGCAAAAGTTTTTGAGGCCATAGATGCCGCGTCACCATTTCCTCCTCCTCCTCCAAGACTTGTTAATGTGATCGCTTTGAACGGAATGTTATTTAACTTTCCAGATTGAACTGAGGTTGGCTATGTCATCAGATATCCTTTTGAGAGTCGCATTTCTTTTTTCTCTTTTTTTGCTTCCCATACGGAGTTCTTCATGGGCAGAGGGAGCAAATGGTATTTACATTGACGTTGGGCAGGCGACGGTGAAGCGTAGCTTAATTGCCTTACCACCTCTTCAATTTTTTAGCTCAGATAAAACCAGTAGCAAGAATCTTGAAATAGGTCGGGAAATTTTTAATGTGATTTATAATGACTTGCTGGTATCGAATTACTTCACTTTTATTCGTCAGGAAGCCTTTTTGGAAGATACGGCTAAGGTAGGAATGAAGCCGGCTCCGGGTGAGCCAAATGGCTTCAATTTTCAGAACTGGCGCTCGATTGGAACGGAATTCTTGATTCGTTCAGGATACAAAATAACTGAAACCAAACTTACTGTTGAGACCTATGTGTATCACATCCCCCAGGCGAAGTTGATTCTGGGGAAAATCTATGAAGGCACAACAGACTCCGCAAGAAAAATTGGCCACAAATTTTGCAATGATTTGATTCAGGTGCTCACAGGAAAGGAAGGGATTTTTCTCACACAGGTTGTCGCGGCCGCGAGCGAGAACAAAAACTTAGTTAAAGAAATATATACGATGGACTGGGATGGAGCAAATTTAAAAAGGGTATCAAACCACAAGTCTGTAGCGATTTCTCCGGCTTGGTCACCAGATCGAAAACAAATTGCCTACACTGCTTTTGCTTACCACGCCAAAGCCAAGTCCCGAAATGCAGATATGTTTCTCTATGAGGTAGACACCGGCAAGCGGTGGCTGTTGTCCTATCGCAAGGGGATAAATTCTGGAGCGGCTTTTATGCCATCTGGACAGTCTTTGCTACTGACACTTTCGCAGTCCGGTAATCCAGACATTTTTGAAATGTCCATCGACGGAAAAAATTTGCGCGAAATCACCAATGGGCCCAACCGCGCCATGAATGTTGAGCCGGCTCCTTCGCCCGATGGGAAAAGAATCGCTTTTTCTTCTGATCGCAGTGGCAGTCCCATGATCTATATCATGGACACCAATGGCAAGAATGTTCAGAGAATGACATTCGCTGGCAGGTACAATGCCAGTCCGAGCTGGTCTCCGGACGGGAAACTATTGGCCTTCGCTGGCACGGACCGCTCCAGGGATGATCCAAAATTTTCTTATTTTGATATCTTTGTTGTGAACGTGGAGACAAAGCAACTCACCCGAATCACATCAGCCACAAAGCCCAACGGTAAACCTGCCGACAACGAAGATCCTTCATTTTCTGCCGATGGACGTCACATTATGTTTGTTTCCAACCGAACCGGCAAAAATCAAATATACATCGCGAGTCCTGATGGGGCCAATGAGCGTCGTATCACGGTCGACAATAATTCTTACTATAAGCCCAAATGGTCCGGTCTTACAAAGTGAAGGAGATTCAGGTTCCAGAGCTTTCCTTTTACTCTGAGTTGGACTGGGCAGAGGTCTCGCGAGGTAGTTCAGCGGTAGCTCTCTATAAGTCATGGCTTGACCGGACCGATGCCGATTCTGAAATGGCAAAGTTAAGACTTGATCGTCACCGCGCTTGGCTGCGAGCAGCTCTTGCAACTTTTTTTGATTCTGCAGCAACGTCACATATCGTTGAGTTCTGGAGTGATTCAGCTGACAAATTGATCTCAGAGGCATGGCGCGCCTGTGGCCTTGGACATCTTCCGGTTGCTTTGATTGCCCTGGGTAAGTTGGGTGCTGAAGAGTTAAATCTAAGCTCAGACGTTGATCTGATGGTTATTTCTGAAATTGGCCCAACCGTTGAAATAGATCGAGCGCTTCGGAAGTTTCGGACCCTTTTGGCTGAGAACACAGATTTTGGTTTTGTCTTGAGATTGGATTTTGATCTTAGGCCTGGCGGCCGCTTTGGGCCAATAGTCTCATCTCTTCCTCAGGTTGAGGATTATTATTGGTCTCAAGGAGAAACCTGGGAACGCCTTGCATTGGTAAGGGCCAGGATCCTGCAAGGTCCACCTAAATTCTGTGATGCCATAATGGATATTTTTGTGAGATTTTGTTATCGTAAGTTTTTGGATTACACTCTCCTGGACGACCTTAAACAGCTACGATCGAGAATACATCAACATTATCAATCGACGAATAAAAACGAATTTAACATCAAACTTGGGGTGGGTGGAATTCGTGACATAGAACTGTTTGTCCATGCTCTGCAAGTTATTCATGGCGGACGTGATCGTTCAATCCGAACTTCATCCACAGCGAGGGCCTTATCGGCACTGAGAGACAAAAAAATACTGCCGGACAATGAAGTGGAGTTGCTGGATTCAAGTTATTGGTTATTTCGGCACCTTGAACACATGGTTCAACTGGGAAGTGACCGACAGTCGCATTTACTTGATTTCAGTTCTCCGCCTATCGGTCGCAGATTTGCGAATCAAGATCTGGTGCAAATCAAGGTAGGTTTGGTGAATCAAACTGTGACGACTTTATTGGGATCAGCAGAGAGCTCCAAAGAAACTTTGCCTCCAACAGAACCCTTGCAAAGAAAGTGGCTTTCTGATCTGGGATTTTCCGATGATTGTGTGGATTCGCTGTGGGCAGATTTGGTTAATCAAAGGGCTCGATCGATGAAGCTTGAGCGAGATGAATCAGCACGCCGCAAGTTTCTTTACGATTACGTCCAGGAAATTGGACGCAATGGAGTCGACAAAGAACTGGCGCTCTCTTTGCTTTTGGATTTCACACAATCTATACGGGCTAAAGCAACTTTTTTTAGTCTATTTGTTCGTGAGCCTCGGCTGGTACGAGATCTGGCTCGCCTGTTCTCATCTTCCCCTTATCTCGGAAGAATTTTGGCTTCTCGTCCTGAATTAATCGATAGTTTTTTGTTTCGCACTCAGGAGCGGTTTTCTGGGGATCTTGAGATAAAGCTGGAAGAGATGGCCGAACACAGATTGCTAACTGAAATTATTGCAGCCAACCAGTTCTTGATTGATAGGGATAGCACTGCTCTTTGTCAGAATCTGAGTGCTTGCGCAGACTACATTTGCTCTGAATTGCTTCAGCACCTAGATAGTCGGCCAGACTCCGAAAGGATTCATTTGGTTGCTATGGGAAAATGGGGAGGGATGGAGCTTGGTTTTCGTTCTGATTTGGATCTGCTCTTTGTATCTAAATCGAGACCTGATGGCAATGACCACAAAGTGGCCAAGCGTTTCATCCATCGACTCAATGATTTTCATAAAGGTGGCAAAATCTATTCGATCGATTTAAGGCTGAGACCCTCAGGTCAAGCGGGTCCTTTGATAGTGAGTCAGAGTAGATTGGAGAACTTCCTTAAAAACGAAGCCTTGCATTGGGAGAGACAGGCCTACCTAAGAGCGCGTCCCTTGTCAGGCCTTGAGGTTCCTTTTGCAGAAATCTGCTCTTCAAGAGGACTTTCTGAATCTGATCTTCGAGAACTAAAGAGGATTAGGACCAAATTGATTGCAGTTCCTACTTCGGACGTCACAGATCTCAAGCTTTCTGCAGGAGGGCTTATTGATATTGAGTTGGCTATTCAGGCAAGGATTCTATTTGAGAGAATCGTTCCGTCGGGACCAAGTATGAATGAGATGATGGAGGCAATTAGGGGTGGGCTGAAGAGCGAGGTGGGAGATTTGACCTTACTTCATCGAAATTATTTGGACCTTAGGGCAATGGAGCAAATGGCGCAATTGTCCTTCAACCATAGCGGCAGCCAGATAATCCGGAAAAGCCAGGAATCTAGAAGGCTCGCCTGTTTATTGAAGAAGGATGAAGAGGATATGCACCAACGTCTGGCTCAAATAATGAAACAAAGTACTGAAATTATTAAAGATATTGACCCAGCAGGGGCGATTTAATAGGATTTTTGTATCAAAGGGAGGAAGTGCATCATGCAGAGGGCGGCTCTCCTGAATTTACTTTTTTTCGTTTTGGTATCAACCTACGTCTCTCATTTTGCCTTTGCTCAGGATTCAAACGGTCCTTCGCAATCGCAGGGGGATAATCAGCAGCAGACCCAACAACAGCAGCAGCAGCAGCAGCAAGAGCGCCAACAGCAGCAACAGCAACTGCAACTGCAGCAACAGCAACTGCAACTGCAGCAACAGGCGCAACAACAACAGCAGCAACCCCAACAGCCAGGGCAGCAACCCCAACAGCCAGGGCAGCAACTGCAACAACAACAACTGCAGCAACCTCGACAGCCAGGGCAGCAACCTCAACAGCCAGGGCAGCAACCTCAACAGCCAGGGCAGTCTAGTGCTGGCACTTCTTCGAGTCCAAGAGGGAGCCTACTTGAGCAGAGAAATGGTCAAGCGGCTGCCCTAGAAAGGGAGACACGAAACAAGGTCAAAGCGATCAAGGCCATGAAAGGGATAAGCGCGGTTCTTGAAACGAGCCTTGGGAACATTAAGATCCGACTGTTTAATCGTCGTGTTCCTAAAACCGTTTATAATTTCGTGAGTCTTGCAGAAGGAACCCAAGCATTTCGTGAGAATTCAACCAAGGAAATGAAAACGGCTCCCTTCTATGATGGATTGACTTTTCACAGGGTTGTTCCAAAATATGTTATCCAAACGGGAGATCCCCTTGGTACGGGTCGAGGGGGGCCGGGGTATAAATTTGAAGACGAACCTCATCCGGCCCTCAGGCATAAAAAGGCCGGGATTGTATCAATGGCCAACTTTGGACCAAACACAAATGGTAGCCAGTTTTTTATCACCCTAAAGGCAATGCCAGATCTCGACTTTGACAGCGCTCAGAATGTTTTCAAGAAACGTGGGAACACCATTTTTGGGGAGGTCACCGAAGGCATGGAGGTGGTGAGAAAGATTTCCGAAGTCCCTCGTGACAACTTTGATAAACCTTTGGAAGCGGTTGTTTTAAAAAGAGTCATCATCCATCGCCAACCTTGATAGAGTTCAATAACTCATGAAAAGAAGAGAACGGGGATAGAAATAAAAAAGCCACCTTGTCTCCAAAGTGGCTTTTCAAATTCGCACTCTTTGCTCACCCATTTTTTGATGCGTTCTCGCAACAAAAGAGAGGGATAATTAAATTAAAGTACGCAAGCGTCTTCAAATTCCTTAACCGCCTTTTCTGCAGCCTCACGACCAAGATTTCCTCCGAGAGCAGCTACCAGATCTGCTCCAAGAACAACACCAGCTAAGAGATTCGTTTTCTCAATGTAACCCTTGAGAGAAGCAAGTGCCTCGGGACCATTAGTTTTGGCTATATCAGCTGATTCCCTCAATACTGTCTCCACTTGGTTCCCCGCAAAGATACCAGCCACAGCAATATCACGCAGCCGCTGCTCCAGCTTCGGGTCTTCCAAGGGATTGACAGTTGCCGCAGTCTTTGCAATAGCATCGAACTCCTTCAAAGCATTAATGAAGGCTTGACCAGCATTATCCACCATCAATTCAGCATCACGCAGAAAATCTTCTGAAATATAGTCGATCTTTTTCTCTGCTACTTGGGCTCTCAAGTTATCCAAAAATGCTTTCGCATTTACTATTTGTGCACTCATTTTTGAAACTGATACAGGCGTGGCCGTTTTCGAGAAAGCCATTGAAGGGAGATTATTGAAAGTTCCAGCGAAGTTCTGAGGAATTTCGCCTTTCAAATTACGAATATAGGCAAATTGCTTAAACTGACTGAAAGGATTATTTGGCGACTGCGCTCCTTGTGGGTTTGTAGCAGCAGTTTTAAGAGTGAGTCCTCTTTGTCCATTTCTCGCAGCGGGAGCCTGTCCAGGGTTACCTTGAAGAAGTTCTGTAGCTTTAGGACGCTCCAGGCCTTTACCTGAAGTTTCACCACCACCTTTGCGGGCTGATTCAAGTGCCCTCTGGGCATAAGAACTGCTGGCTACAGCTACAGCCAAGCCTAGCACTGTCATTTTAACTGATTTATTTGTCATTTATATCCCTCACTTCATAGTGTTTATAATTATTATCTTTCATAACGTAAATTCAATCACGATCCTTAGCCTCATATGCCCCGCAGGCCCCCTGCAGCCTAAATACGCATTCTCCGACATCTGGGCTGCAATCATAATGCCATTCTCATTGAAACTTAACATCATCAACTATTTTTTTGTAGGTGGCCAATTCAGTGGTCACCGCTATCATTTTTACAAAAACCGCGTGGATAAAAAGCCTCTCATCTTCAGTCAAATTTTCCCAGGGAGGCGTCGATAATTGACTCTGCTCACCCTCGTAGGCCGCAAATTGCGGAGTTCCCTTTTTGGCGTCAAGGTACTTCTCCGCCAGTTCCTTCAGCCTGAGTTGTCGGTATTGCCATTCACCATAGGGAAAGGCATCCTCATCTGGGTCTATAAAGTCCACAGTGCCTTCTACGGCCCTCAAAAGCGCCTGTAGATTAGCATCCACCGGCACACCCAATTTCAGCTCTAAAGATAAGATATTCATCATCAGCCACTTTTTAGCCATCTCTAGGTGGTCGGTTCTCACTGTTCCGTTCTGATCAGGCTTGTATTTCATTAACATTTCTAGGCTCGTTAGTATCCACTCTCGATTCTTAATAAAAATATTTTCAGCCTTTTTTAACATTTCTTCATTATTATAGCGTTTATCGCGAGAAAACATTTCTCTAAAGAGGGGCTTTATCAGGTGATCCAGATAAAGTTCAAACTCGAGTCGTACGGCAGAAACGATGGGCAGATACTTGTAGCGTCCCACGTGGCAGTTTTCTAGCTCTTGGCGCTTCAGGTATCGCGGCGGATCCATGTGGAGGAAGCCGTTCTTTGATTTGAAGTTTTGAACGTCCTGCTGGGGAGAAGGGCTATTTGGCTGCAGTTCAGCTGAATACATCAAATCAGCCATGCCTCCATGGGGACTATTTTTGGTATCATCGAACTGGCAGTCCTGAAAGGCTCCAGGTTGATCCAGATATTCTCTGTACCCGTAGATCGCAGGCAAGAACCGTTCGCGGATCATTTTTTTATAGTTGGCGCCGGCGATATCAATGGCATTATTAAAGTGGCGCTCAACATGATTTCCCCACCACTTATCAAAGGATGTTTGTGGAGCTTCTTCGCCCTCATTGGGTGGCTTTCGAGGTCCATCTGCTTTGTCGAGCACATTGTCATAGAGAGTATTTGCTACCAACTCGGAGAGGGAAGAAAATTTCTTTCCGTCATCATCGTACCACCTGTATTCGTCAAATGTGCGGGGGACTGGGAGGTGGCTGTTAGGTGTACTTTTGTACTGAGGTTTACATCTTGTGGTAAAGTCGTCTGTCAGGCGAGGTGGGTAGAAGTCCATTTTAAAACCAAAGGGATCGCTCACACTCGATTTTGGACGCTCTCCAAAAGTGAGCTCCCAGCCTCGATCAGAAGTGTTGCTTTTGATTCCGGGCATAATTCGGGATAACCAACTCTGGCGCTCAGTCAGATCCACACCGCAGGCCATGTTGATTAAAAGGTAGCTGGCAATATTGGGCGCGGGAATGCCGTGGGCTTCCTTTGGATAATTGTCCTTTGCGTCCAGCTTGATTAATGCCTCTGTCGCGCCCTGGAGATAGGCCTCAGAATTGGAGACTGAACCGGGGAGCGTATTGCCGAAGCGCCTTCTAAGCTCAGAAAAATAACAGAGAGGAGGAATGTCAGCCCCGTCAAGTTTGTCGGTCAGTGCTTCACGGAAAGCTTGGGAGTCCTTCAATGCCTGTTCGTTTTCGGGACTGCCCGTCTTTTTAAGGTCGCGCTTAACTCGCTCTATATCAAAATTCAGCTCTTGCATCACTTCAGTGGCAGCGTCACCACGAAGTGCATTGAACTGGGCAATGCAATATTCATCATAATGTTGGGAAAGATCCCAGATTTGTTTCAAGGCCGCCTTATTTTCCTTGGCATTTGCAGATCGCAGTCCCTTTTCAATGTACTTTAAGTTCGACACTAAGTTTGTTATTCGGGGGTCATTTTCGGGTTTTTTGGCCGCTGGATCGGAGGCCTTATCCGGACTTTCTAAATTGGAACTATAAAATTTCAAAATGCTTGATTGACCTTCTGGAGTTTCAAGTTTGGAAATCCAGTGACCGAGGACTTCTGCTTGAACAGAAACGTTCCGTTCCTGAGCCGCCCTCATCTGAGTGATCGACAGATTCCCGTCATCAAACACAAAAAGTGCTTTGTCGTCCTCTGTTCTTGACTCAGGATTGTCTACAATTCCTTTCATGCCGGCATAAGGGTTGGTATCACCAAAGAGAATACTGGACTGGTAATTCGCCTTATCAACGAAATCCTGATAAAAGAGCCGGGTATCCTGATATCTGTTGACCAGGTGGACCGTTTGTTCAACCCAAGCGACATAGGAGGCGTTCATCTTCTGAAGAATAAGCTCACGCCAGCTTTTCTGATCGTCAGCATAATTATCTAAAGACTGAAAAATGGTTCCATCGTAACACTTTGGACCGGTGGGCGTATCGAGGAGCCGACTAGGACGAGAACGATCCGGTTTCCATTGCTGGAAGAGGTTTCCGCAGGATTCCACGTCGTACTTTCTGGTGATGACTCCTCCCGCCTGAGAAAGGCTCTGAAATTCACTGAGAAGTTGCTTTTCAGAATTATCGGCCTCAGTCGACAAGTCCCAACTATAGTAAGGCTTCATGATAAGTGACTCGACAACTCGATCCCAAGCCATGAAAACGACCAAATGCATTCCACGTCCTGCCCAGCCCAAAATCTTCAAGCCGGGATGTGGAGCCGCCGTTGAGACGCCGGCTGCCGCAGCTCCTCCCATTTCAATGCCTGTTACAATGATCTGATTAGCCGCGCGAGCAACAGGAGGAGCGATGAGTTTAAGAGTTGAATAGGTCTGTTTGGCTTTGCCAGCAGCTGAGCTAGCATTTTTGAGTGCCTTGATACCCTTCACAGTAGAATTCAAAGCGTAGGAGGTCGCTGAGGATGCTGCGGCAGCGGCTATCACTCTCATCGTAGAGCCGAGATATTTGTAGGCCATTTTGTTGCGTATCCATTGATTGTAGGCGAGATCGCAGTTTTGAACGTGTTGGGCCTGTTCCATCGGCGAGGCAAAGTTATTTGGATTCGACATGTATCCCAAATAACAATTTTTAATTGATGTGTAACTATCTGCGATCAGTTCTGAGATCAAAGATCCGCCGGCCAGTGCAAAGTAATTCATGAGGGGTCTTGCAAGAGCTTGGGTTTGAATTGAAACTCCGTATCTCTTCATTGCAATGTCCATCGCTCGTCCTGTTACCCGGGCCCCTGCCATGAATGTAAATAAATTAAATAGCTCACCGAAATCGAGCAGAGTGTCCTTGCTGAAATACATGCCCATGGAGTCCTGCAGGCCGTGAGGATTTTCATTAGGTGAAAAGAGTTGGGTTCCGAGTGAGACGACGTTTGCTGCCACATAAAAAAGGGCTGTTTCGACAGGAAAGACCCGAGCTGTGTCTGTTACAGCTTTTACAACTTCGCTTGGTCGGAATTGCAGAAGATGATCGCTATTTGGCAAAAGTAATTGGGCTGGAATTTTCTCACCATCTTTTCCTTCGAATTCATAAAGAAGGTAGTCGTCAATTTTCCCAGTTTTGTCATTTAGGACTTGGATTTTTTCAGGCTTTGCTCTGGCCAGTTTAAGTGGATCGGCATTTCGATACAAAACTTCATAGATCATGGGTTTTAGTGAGTTGTTGTAGATTTCGCCGTAATAGCCACGCCAAGCGGGATTACGAGCGTAACGAACAACTTTTTTGAGGTCTTTCAAGAGCTCAATCGAAGAGGGGTCCAATCTTCCATCTTGTCTCAATTTCGGATCGAGACCGAGCACGCGAATCAAGTATTCTAGAGCTAAATCCAAATCCTTTTTTCTGACGGTTCCGGCTTCAAATTGAGCTCTTGTTATCGGGCGCCTTGGCGCTGCCAATTGTTCGAGTGAGCGGACAATCAATTCAATGCTAAGTACTGAGACTCCATCCAAATTAGCGGGCTGAAAGTTTAAACCTTTGAGAAAATGACCGAGCCCGACGTCTAGAAGGACATCGAAACGGTCGGTATTCCCTAAACCCGGACCCGACGACCTATCGGCACGTTCGGTATTTTCTGAACCCGGACGAGACCCCTCAGCAGGTTCGGCTATTATTAAATCCCGACCAGTACCCTTGGGACGTCCGGATATTACTAAATCCCGACCAGTATTATTAGCGAGGGCTTTGGTGTTTAAATTACCCGAGAACTCAAAGACTAAGAAAATAATACTTAAAAAGTGCATGATATGTCTCATGTTGGCGATGTTCTGCAACAACGGTGCCTGTCCCTTCGGTTATTTCCTTAGTCAGAACCCAAAAAGAGGCCACATAAAAGCCATAGAAGAGAACAGTTTCAGAGTTCTTCAATTTTCGGCGGTGACAATTGTCGGCAAACTACCAGGACGGCACTGCAGTGACCATAACTTTGTCAGATTGAGGCCTAATGAGAATATATTAAGTGTACTTTTTAGGTCTTTCATAATTGCGGGTTATAGCCAACCAAAAAAATCGATATGTGAGTGGGAGGATATGGTTCTAAGTTAGCGCTCAATAATATCTGGTTCAAATGTTTGAAGGTTAAAACAGATTGTCATTGGTGAGGATCACAATTTCGAGTCTTTGATTGTCGGGATAATTTGCTTTGTCGGATTCAGAAAAAAGTGGTCGCTCTGATCCGTAGCTCACAGCTGCAAGACGTTCGGATGGATAATTATAACGGCGAACGAGGTAACGAATAAAACTCGTGGCACGCCCCGAAGCATATTCCCATTGACTTGGGAAGGAAGAGTTCGGCACAGGACCCTTATTTGTGTGGGATTCAATGACTAACTTTCTTCCGGTTCCTTTTAGGTAGGAGCAAAGGGCATCGAGGGGCTCTAAAGCTTCAGCGCGAAATTTTAATGAATCTTTAGCAAAGAGAGCGCTTGCCTTCAGAGTAATCCGGACTCCTGATTCTATGGCTGCGATGTCCAGAATGAGCCCTTTGCCCTTTCCCTTTGTCAATGTTTCTTCGATGAACAGTTCAGTTTGCTCAAGAGTTTCGCGTGTTTTGTTGTTGCTGTCGGTTTGGTAGGTCTTTATCGGCTGGTCGATGGGAGAATTTTCTTTGATACCTTGATTCACCTCGGCCCCTGAACCTCCTGCGGCGCCGAATTGAATAAGATATTTTTTGATTGATTCCTGAAACTCCTGACTCTTTTCTTTGTTGATGTCACTGGTCGCGTAAAGAACAGCAAAAAAGGCAAACATGAGCGTGATGAAATCAGCGTAGGAGACAAGCCACCGGTCTTGGCTTTCAAATTCGTCTCTTTCGGATCTTTTTTTCTCATAGACGAGTCATTTTATCTGTGTTTTTGAGGGTGTAGGATCTAATTTTTTCCTCGATAATAAAGGGATTTAAACCCGTTAGGATGGCGACAGCTCCGTCGATAATCATTTGCTTGAGCTCGATTTGCCGAAGTACTTTGCGTCGAATTTTGTTGGCAATAGGTATGAATATCAAATTCGCAGAACCTACCCCATAAATAGTGGCGACAAATGCCACCGCTATACCTTGCCCTAAAGCACTGGTGTCAGTGAGATTTGCCATCACCTGAATCAAGCCTAAAATAGCTCCAATAATGCCAATGGTAGGGGCAAATCCTCCAGCATCAGACCACACTTTTGCTCCGGCAAACTTTCTCGCCTCCTCGATCTCAAGATCTCGTTCAAAAATATCTTTCAAGACAGCTGGATCTGTCCCATCAATCATGAACCGAAAAACATTCTTCATGTAATTGTTATTGAATTTGGGTAATCGGTTCTCAACCGCCAAAATAGATTCTCTGCGCGCCAGCTGGGCCGAAAATACAATTTCCTTTGCGACGCTTTGAAGTTCTTCTGTATTGTCAGGCTTAAAGGCCTCCAGCAAAAGCATGAGGCCAGAGGAGACATCGTCAAGAGTATTGGCGACCAGAGTTGCCCCGAGAGTTCCTCCGAATACAATCAGAGCCGCTGCCAGCTGGAGCAGGGATGATGTTTGGCCCCCCTCCATGGCATTGCCGAGGACAATTCCACCAATGCCAACAAGGAGACCGAGAAGTGTGAGTAAATCCATGAGTATCTATTCCTGCATTTCGGTTTGGTCAGTTGAAAAAGTGGAAGGCAGCAGTGAAAAATCACCTATTTCCCTCTGAAAACAAGCTCTTTTGAAGTTTATAATATGATTTTTAATCGTCTCAATTGATTCCGACACAGGTAATTTTCTATTATCGTTGAACGTGATGACAGTGTCTGGAGTGGCTTCGATGTGCAGAATAAGATCGGAATTAATATGGAGTGGAGCCCCGTTTAGTCGATGTACAATGATCATTTGGAATCCCTCATGGCTTTTTAAAAGTGACTGAGATTCTTTTCGCGCGCAAAACCAAGGTCGTTCGTCGTAATCCGCAATCGCCCAGCTAGAAAATGTGCCAATTCACGATAGAACGTCACTGCGATAATAGGGTTGGCATCCATCAAAACTTTGAGACTGTTATAAGGGACTTCTACGATTGTTGTTTTTTCAATGGCGACGGCAGTCGCGGATCTCTTTTCGCCATCAAGAAAAGCCATTTCGCCAAAGTGGCTTCCTGTACCCAAGGTTGCGACCTCCATGCCTTCTCCTGATTGGGTTTTCTGGAGGATGCGAACTGATCCGTATTTGATAAAATAGGCCGCTCGCGCCACGTCCCCTTCGGTGAAGATTTTGTCTTGCGGAGGGTAAACGCGGATCTGTGAAATAGAGCTTATCAGTTCCACCTGTTCAGGATTGAGTTCTTTAAAAAGGTAGGCATTTTGTAAAACATTCTTTTCTGCCATCTTGAATTCCTTCTCTTACTAATTATGTGATTTCAGATTATCAATAATCTGCAACTCGGTCCAAACAAGGTGATATCAACTTTAAAATCATGGACTTTAGATGGATGAGACTGGACTTAGGGAGAAGCATAGAGATGAAAGCTTTGATAACCGGAGCAACGGGATTTGTGGGAACTTGGTTGACCCGAGATCTTTGTCGGAGGGGTCTTGAAGTGCGCATTCTATTCAGGGGGAGTGAGCTTCCACTTGAATTCAAGAGTTTGCCAATTGAAGTGGCTCATGGAGATATCACTTCAATCGAAAGCCTGGAAAGAGCCGTTAGGGGAGTGAATTTGGTTTTTCATTTGGCTGGGCTTGTTGGTTATTCTCGATCGATGCGGAGCGCAATGGAGCGAGTCAACGTTCAGGGAACGGCAAATATCTTACGGGCGGCCCAGGCAGAGGAGGGAATAAGATTGCTGCACATGAGTTCAGTGACGGCAATTGGCGCGAGTTTTGATCGAATTCCCTTAAACGAGAATTCGCAATTCAATTTGTCACATCTCGATTTGGGTTATTTTGAAACCAAGCGAGAAGCAGAATCACTGGTAAAGATGGCAGTTGAGGACGGGAGAGTGGACGCAGTTATTGTGAATCCCTCGACGATTTATGGCGCAGGAGATGCTCTCAAGGGCAGTCGCGGGACGCAAATCAAGGTAGCGAAAGGGATATTCCCCTATTATACTGGCGGGGGGGTCAATGTCATAGCCGTTGAGGATCTGATACCGTCCCTGTGGGCGGCTGTTACCAAGGGACGAACGGGAGAACGGTACATTTTGAGTGGTGACAATCTGTTGATTAAAGATCTCTTTGGCATCATAGCGGATGAGGCGGGGGTTCGAGCTCCCCATATTTTCCTGCCAAATGTGCTTGTGCATGGGATTGGAAAGATTGGAGATATTTTAGAAAAATTTGGAATGAAAGGACCTTTAAACTCTGAAACAGCCTGGACATCAACTCTCTTTCACTGGTTTGATTCGAGCAAAGCTAGAAATGAGCTTGGGCTGAAGACGAGACCTGCGAGGGAAGCGATTTCTCAAAGTATCAGGTGGATGAAAGTACAACATGTTATTTAATAAACTAAGGCGTACGGTTGCTATCATATCAATTCCATTTCTTTTTCTTTTAGGAATGGCAATATTATTAGGTTTTCTTCTGGCAACTTTACCAGATGTGGGGGAGTTGCGAAATTGTTTAACCACTTCGATGAATCGAGTAGAGCTTTGCTCTAAGAGTCAATCCTATGTTCGCCTGGCAAATATTTCTCCTTTGGTTATCGATGCCGTTCTTGCTTCGGAGGATGCCTCATTTTTTAGTCACGATGGATTTGACTGGTTTGAAATTAGGGAAAGTTTTGAGACGAACGTAAAAAGGGGGAGAATTGCTCGCGGAGGATCCACCATTACCCAACAGTTGGTAAAAAACGTGTTTCTCGATAAAGAGAAAAGTTTTATTCGAAAAATTCGTGAAGCTTTGTTGACGAAGGAAGTTGAAAAGAAATTTTCTAAACAAGATATTTTGGAGAAATATCTCAATGTTGTCGAGTTTGGTCCCAACATTTTTGGAATCAAGGCGGCAACGCAGTACTATTTCCAGAAATTACCCTCACAGGCAAATCTTCTTGAGGCTTCGTTTTTGGCGTTTTTGCTTCCTAACCCAAAGGGCCATCATGTCTACTTTAAGAAGGGAAATCTAACAGATTACGCACGCAAGCGAATTCTTGGTATTTGTACGCGACTTTACCGATTTAAAAAAATTTCGAGCGCCGATTGGGAAATCGCGAGCTTTAGATTGATGGATTTTCCTTGGAAGGGCTTAATATGGGAAAAGACAGAAATGATGGATACTGTTGACGAGATATTAAAGGATGAGACGGGAAATTCGGACTTTGAAATCCCAGTCATTGAAGAGGAAATGCCAGCAAATGATTCTGAAATTCAAAATTAGTGGAATATCTGCTTTGTGAGCCGATGAGTTGCCCAGTTGGATAGTAAGAATCCAATTACAAAAAGAATTCCAAGATTGAGAAAAATAATAGAGGGCATTTCTCCCGTGAGGAGTGCTCGAGTCGCCATCACGGCGTGAGTGAGAGGGAGAAGATAGGCGAGATTTTGGATAAAGGGGGGAAGATGTTCAAGGGGGAAATAGGTACCGCAAAACAATGACATCGGAATCATGAACCCTGACTGCGCATAAATAAACCAATCATAGGTTTTCGCATAAGATGTGAGAAGTAGTCCGAAAGATGAGGATACCCAGCACAAGAGAGCAGCCACAAACAAGGCTGGCAGAACTAGCCATGTGTCGACCAGTCCCTGCGTAGCACCCACGGCGGCCACAATTGTGGAACTCAGAAATCCCTTTGAGGTCGCCCACAAAATCTCTCCCAAGACAATTTCGGCAGGCTCAATGGGAGCCAACAAGATGACTTGGTAGGTCTTTTGTGTTGTCAGTTTGGAAAAACCACCATAGGAACCCTCCAGAAAAGAGACGAACATTCCGGAGGATGCGAGGAGGGCCGGGAAGAAGAACTTTACAAAGGGGGTCCCATCGACCTCCTCAACGAAAAACCCCAATCCGTAGCCAATTGCTAAAAGATAAATGAGCGGCTCAAAGGCAATCCAGAAAATTGAAACAAGAATGCTATATCTGAAGCAAATGAGATTTCGATGCCAAACAGCAAGGGCTCCCATGCTCCAGTTCGGAATGGTAAGTAGATTATTTGTGTGTCTTCCTCCAAATTTCATTCTCACCTGTCTTTCGGTAATTCATACCCAGCAATCCTTAGAAAAACGTCTTCTAGAGAGGCCTTTCTAACGACGATATTATTACTTTCAATGTCGGGAATAACGGTTCTGCCGCTTTGTCCGGGTTTAATAAACAAACGAAGTCTTTGATTCATGACCTGATATTCGAATTTGTCCCTTACTTTTCTTAGAAAATACTCCATTTCGTCCATCGGAATGTAAAACTCAATCACCTCAACTCCAACGTATTTGTGAATGAGTGTGAGAGGAGGTCCTTCACAAAGAATTTTTCCCTTGTCAATGATCATGACTCGATCGCACAAATCTTCGGCTTCTTCCAATTGGTCTGTAGACAAGAGAATCACTTTGCCTTGGCCTTTCAATTGGCCAATAATTTCTGAAATCCATCGTTTTTCCTGCATGTCTAGCCCCTGAGTGGGCTCGTCCAAAAAGACAACTTTTGGACTGTTGATAAGAGAGCGCGCGAGAGCCAGGCGACGCTGCATTCCTATTTTTAGAGATTCAACCAGCCGGCCGTCAAACTCTTCCAAGTGCACGAATCGCAACAGTTCACGTGCCTTTGTGCGGGCCTGCCTCTGAGGTATGCCGAAGTAGCGAGAGTGGACGAGCAAATTATCCAGAACACTGAACTCGTTATCCAGAGAATTGGCCTCTGGAAGCACGCCAATCTGGCTTTTGATTTTGCGAGCATTGGTTTTTACATCTAATCCAAAAACGAAGAGCTCTCCCGAAGTAATGGGGGAATTGCAATACATCATTTTCATCGCTGAGGTCTTTCCTGCTCCTTTTGGACCAAGAATACCGAAACACTCTCCTTCTCGGATCTGAAGATTCATACCGTTAACTGCGGTGTTGTTATTATGAGAAAATCTTTTGACTAGGTTGCGTGCTTCTATGACCACCGCCATCGATAAATCCTGCTCTCTTCCTTCGGCTTTGAATAGGTAAATTCATTTTCTCACATCCGGAGAAAACGGCAATGGATTCTATGCTAGAGTATGAGTTGATCCCAAGTCTTGAACGGAATTAGAATCGGATGGGATGGGATGGGATGGGATGGGATGGGATGGGATGGGATGGGATGGGATGGGATGATGTGAGGTGAGGTCTAGGGTCCAGTACTTCTGTCGAATTTTAATGTGAATACATCTAAGAGAGAAAGGTCTAGCCATGACCGCCCATCAGAAAAGCTTCTTCACCCGTATCCGCCTGCACCAATTCTTTTACAGAATCAAAATAGAGCCCAATGCGATCTTTTAATTCAACTTTCTCTTTGCTTGAGAATAATTCTCGTCGAAACCGACTGGAATCTGGATAGCCCGCAGAAAACCATCCAGCTAGTTTCTTCAATTGAAGGAGGACGATCCTTTCGGGAAAATGAGATTCCAAGTGAGCGCATAAATTTTGAAAAATTAAACCAAAATCTCGGTCGATAGGTTGTGATTCGCCTCGAAAGAGAGAAGCTGCTTCACGGAAAATCCAGGGATTCTTCAGGCATCCCCTTCCGATCATCACAGCATCGCAGCGTGAGGATTGGAGCCTTGCGACAGCGGTACTTGCAGAAGTGAGGTCACCGTTTCCAATAACAGGAAGGGAACTCATTCTTTTGACATCAGAGATATATTCCCAGTCGGCCTTGCCCGAATAGCCAGCGGATCGAGTTCGTCCGTGTATTGTGACCCAGGTGATTCCTTCTTCGCTTGCGATGCGCACAACTTCGGCCGAGTTTCGATTCTTTTCATCCCATCCTGTGCGAATTTTTATGGTGACGGGGATACTGACGGCTTTCTTGACTGCAGCCAAAATTCTTGAGAGATGATTCAGGTCCCGAAGGACACCAGATCCAGCTCCCTTATTGACAACTTTAGGAACGGGACAACCAAAGTTAAGATCGACAAAATCCACTCCCAAGCTCTCTGTTAACTTCGCGGCCTCGGCCAAATGTCCAATATTTTCACCAAATAGTTGGATTCCAACGGGCCTTTGAGACTCTTCAAACTTCATGAGTTGTCCGGTTCTGGTGCTTTCATAATGAAGCCCGTTGGCCGAGACCAATTCGGTGATGACGGCTCCGCAACCCATTTCTCTCATAAAGGAACGAAAGGCGCAGTCAGTAATCCCGGCCATTGGTGCAAGGAGGAATGGATTATCTTGCAGATATTTGAGGAGGCTTGTTTCAGTCATGAAAAAAAGTTGCTTGAACCTTAAAAAATGGTGGCTTGGGACGGAATTGAACCGCCGACACAAGGATTTTCAGTCCTCTGCTCTACCGACTGAGCTACCAAGCCACGGCGCTTAAACAGCAGAAAAAAATGAGAGTTATACTTATGCCGTTACATTGGGAACTGTCAAACCTAAGCCCCATTAAAATGACTGAAGCGGCGCGGCTTAAATTTTATCAAGCGCTTGTTCGAGGTCCTGGATCAAATCACTTAGGGTTTCTATCCCCACGCTTAAGCGCACCAGGCCGTCATCGATGCCTAAGGACCTTCGGATTTCGGGAGGCACGCTTGCATGAGTCATGATCGCTGGATGTTCAATCAGTGATTCCACTCCCCCTAAACTCTCTGCCAATGAGAAAATTTTAACAGACTCTAGAAATCTGCGAGCGGGCTCAAGTCCTCCTTTTATATAGAGAGTGATCATTCCTCCAAAACCCCGCATCTGCCTCTTTGCGAGGTCATGCTGGGGATGAGAGGCCAAACCAGGATAGAGAACTTTTTCAACTTTTGGATGGTTTTCTAGCAAGTTAGCAAGAACTTGAGCATTTTCTTCGTGGGCTCTCATTCTTATGGCGAGCGTCTTGAGGCTTCGCAAGGAAAGAAAGGCATCAAATGCCGAACCTACAGGGCCCATTGAGTTACTCAGGAAGGCAAGTTTTTCTGCCAGATCATCCCGCGAAGTAACAATCACTCCACCCACGATATCGCTGTGTCCGCTAATATATTTAGTCGTCGAGTGAACCACCATATCTGCGCCCAAGGCGAGTGGATTTTGAAAATAGGGACTCATAAATGTATTGTCCACGGCCGACAATATATTGTGCTTTTGGCAAATAGCGGTGAGTGCGCCAATGTCAGTCAACTTGAGCATTGGATTGGTTGGGGTCTCCAGCCAGATCAGTTTTGTATTTGGTCGAATGGATTCCTCAAAACAGATTGGATTCGTGAGATCAACAAAGCTGAATTCTATACCAAAGTGCCGAATGACCTTATCAAAAAGGCGGAAACTCCCCCCATACATGTCATCTCCAGCAATGACATGATCTCCGGTTTTGAGTAAATGCATAATAACCGTTGCAGCCGCGCAGCCTGAAGCAAAAGCGAAGCCGTGCTTTCCGCCCTCAAGAGAAGCTATGCAATTTTCAAAGGCCTTCCGAGTTGGGTTCGAGGTTCGACTGTATTCGTAGCCTCTGTGCTTTCCGGGAGATTCTTGCACATAAGTGGAGGACAAATAGAGAGGGGTCATGATAGCCCCTGTCGTTGGATCCGGAGATTGTCCGCTATGGATGGCTCTTGTTTCAAATCCCAATTCGACTGCTCGCTTCATTTTTCGCCTTTGCTCTGCCCGTCGCTCTCGTCAAAATGGAGAGCCCGCAGGACCAGGTTAATTCGTTCGATGGGGTCTGTGGAATAGGGGATCCCAGTTAACCTCATTCGCTCTTCTACCAATTTCTCTTCGGGGGCTGCCTTTAAGAGCTCTTCTACGAGAGCCTCAAGATTTTCAACCTTCAATTGATCTGGATTCACCTTTCCTCCTCTCCCATCAAGCCTTATCGTTACCTAACAGGGGGGCGTTTCATCAAGCTCTGACTCGTCGTTCGAGGAACTCTCAATTATCTTGCCAAATGCTTGGTATTGAGGACCCTCCCTTATTTGTCGTACGGTTTGAGTTTTTTATGAGGCCCTCCGTCAGGTAAGTTCTGCGGTCGAGTGCTCGTTGTGCCAGCTGGAGGCAACGAGCGTCCAGGGTCTTCAACTCTAGAATCTGTTTTAACTCTGGAATGGAAAGTTGCTTCAAGCGATCAAAGTCACACAGGAAGCGGATTTCCGGCCCTTCGGGAACAAACTCTTGTTGCCGCCAACAGGCCACAGGTGTGCGTCCCTCCTCCGTCTGTTTCTTGCATAGGTAGTTTGCCACTTCCTGATCGGTTATCCTGGCCAAGGCGATTCCTTCAGATTTCGTAATCCAAATGAATCCCCAAAAAAGAATATAGTGGATGGAAGTCTTCATTTGAGCTGGCTCAATAACTCTGTGAGCCAGGGTCCAAGGAGAAGGACAAGATAGGCTGGAAATTGTAAAAATAGAACGGGAATTAAGGCGATGAAGGGGAGTGTCTGGAGAGTTTTTGATATTTGTTCGTCACAGGCAAGGGCGAGATCTTTCTCGATTTGCTTTACATCTTCCAATATGGGGACGCCCTTTAAGCCGAGGCTAACAAGATCCAAGACGATTTGTCTCCAAGATGTCCAGTGAGGGGATTCCTTGAGCTGGAGAGCTTGATTGTGCTTTGAATCGGCCAGCCAAAGTTCGAGAAGATAGGAAATGGAATTTCCTGGATATTCTTCGATGAATTGGCGAATTGAAGTTTGAACTGAATTTCCGTTTTCGATGCTCATTCGCAAGGTCAATATGAATCGCAACGGAGGAGCTAGATCTTCCACTTAATCCTCCGGCCTATGTTTAGTGTCCATAGAAGTCCGATGATAAACATCACAAATGACAGAACGATCCATCTCAGGTGAAGCTTAAAGCCATCACGAAAAAGAACGTGAACGAGCAGTGCAAGATATAAACCCGCAAGAATCCATGCCTGAATGCGCATCTGAAAAAGAATTTGTCCGGACTTATGTCGAAATTCGCGTTCCATCTTCATCTTTCTTCGCAAATTTTCAATTCGTCGCAGCGATTCGTGGGAATTCGAGTGAGCACGCTGAAGTTCTCTCATTGTTTCAGTCCAATTGTTCCCAAAAGACAGCCCATTTTTGTGTTGTGAAAAAACAACAGACGATCGAATTTGCGTGAGTTTAGCTTTGTTGAAACCAATTTCCTCCTCAACTATTTTATCAAAAGCGGATCGAAATCCTGAACCCGTTCGCAACAAAATGAGCAAGCGATCCAGACAAAATATAAATTTATCCTGAAAAGATTTTTCCCTCTGAAAAATGACAAATTGAACTGAGAAATAAAAGAGCAATAACGTGGAAAATAAAAGTAACCATCTCCAGATTTCGTTGGGCAGCGGAAGTGCTTCAATGATCAGAATTAAAATAATCGATGAGGTGCCAATTTTTGTCAGCGCATCCTTGCTGATAAAATGTTGACGTTGTATTTGTCCGAAGATTCGGATGACGAAAAGATATGCGGACATCATTTGAAAAAGGCGAAATATGATAATCAAAGCGTCCATGTGGAAATAAAAATGCAAAAAAAAAGCTCAAGATTATTTTTTCTATTGACGATAGATGTCACGCAGGTAAACTTTTGATTGTTACCAACAAAGGTAAACAACAAAGTAAGTTCATCCTAGGAGGAGACATGGCTAAGAAGAGAAAAAAAGCAGCAAAAAAAGTCGCTAAGAAAGCTACTAAAAAGAAAGCAGCAAAGAAAACTTCTCGTAAAAAGAAGTAAGCTTCGTTTTTTGCTTCTCATACGAGAGCCCTTGGGTTATCCCAGGGGCTTTTGTTTTTTGATCTCATTGGGGAGGCATTTTGGGAGAACTTTAGAAAAAGTAGGTGTATCCGAGAGCGCCAGTAGGAGTGAGAACAAGATCCTCAATATCAACCAAAAGACTGATTTCAGCGAAAACTGAAGATCCCGACCACTCTCCACCCAGTTGGAGATATTGGATTCCCAGCGTTGGAAATAGAAAAATTTCAGAAAACTGTCCCGTTTTTCTCTCATGTTGGCTCAAAAAGCGATCGGCGAGAAAACCTGGGTTTGTTCGCTGTATTTCGCCTTTTCCAGTTCCCACCGTGTACCAACGTCCAATCCCTCCGGCAATATAAGGGAGGAAGGAAATACCCGAAATGTATCTCCGGATTTGAGTCACAAAGGTCTGATACCCCTCTCCAAATCCAACACCGCCCTGTAAGCTAAACTCGCTTGAGAAATTCAACTCGAGGTGGGCGCCAAGAATTCCCCATACTCCGGATCCAATTAGACCAACTCCCACCTTTCTGTGGTTTCTGAGAGAAAAACCGTCAGGTTCGCGAGGAATATGGATTTGGCTGATGACGCTTCGGGAGCCCTCTTCTAGAAGAATGGCCGAGTGTGCCTGGGTGGAGATAAAACCCACAAGCAAGAGCGCGAAGAGACGGGGAGAAAATTTGACCATCTGGGCTCCTTATCAAAATAACTTAGCTTTGATGCCTTCTTCTTGGAGAAATTTCTTGATCGCGCCTTTATCTAGACTTTCGAGGCGCCAGATCAATTTATTGAGCAAGGCCAGCGTTTTCTCAGCTTCAGGGCCTCGCAGATCCTGGGTTAAGTGCGCCACGTTGTCTGAAATAACGATGAGATTTTTGACCAATTTTTCGGCTTCCTTGTTTGAGGTCGCCCTGTCGAGTAGTTGGAGAGTTTTATTCAAATTTGTAACTAAACGATTCATCATTTCAATGGTGTCGACCACGGATCCCTGGTTTTTGTCGACAAATTCGATTATTTTTCCGGCCAGCCCGTAACTTTGAGAAATGAGCTGATCGATGCGTGGGGGATCTTCCCCTCGAACAATAGTTCCAGGCTCCAGAGCGGACTGACTTGAGGATCCAGGGGTAATTTCCAAAAATTTCTCACCAATGACCCCCGCAAGATTGATGTAAAAGCGTGAGTCCTGGCGCAGAGTTTTCCAAGCAGTTTTATCAACTTGAATACTAATCTTAAGCTTTACTTCTTCCCCATTTTTCATTTTTAGATCAGGGGAAAAATCAATCGACTTAACCTTGCCGACTTTGATTCCCATCACTCGCACGGGTGAACCCACTTCAATTCCTCCGGCAAAATTATATGCCACGGTCAAATCGGAGGTGTTTGAGAATGGATTAAGAACTCCAAGAAAATAGGCGAAAGCTATCACCAATGCGACAGCCACTAAAAATAAAATCCCGACCTTAGTTTCTGCTTTCATATCACCGTCCCTAGTAAAAATGAGTGAACAACCAAGAAAGTACAAAATCAATAATAATTATGGCTACAGATGTTGAAACTACACTACTTGTGGTGGCCAGGCCGACGCCTTCTGCTCCTGGTTTACAGCGGAACCCATAAAAACAACTAAACAATGGGATCGTGGCGCCGAAACAGGCCCCCTTGACCGTGGAAAATATGAGATCTTGAAAACTTACGAAAGTCCGCATGGACATCAAAAAGCTGCCGAGAGAATATCCGAGACTCGCTTGGCTGACAATCATCGCGCAAAGGAGGCAGACGAGATTGGCGATTACGCTCAGTAGAATTCCTCCGATGATGCATGCGACAAATCTGGGGACGACCAGAAATCGGACGGGGTCAATTCCGAGCATTCGGAGGGCATCGATTTGTTCGGTGACTCGCATGCTGGCGACTTCTGCGGCGAGTCCTGCACCAACGCGAGATGTGACCAATAGGGCTGATACCACGGCGCCCAGTTCGCGAAGTATGAGAAGGGCCGCGAAGCCTGGAACCAAAGCATCGTTTTTTATGACGAGCTTCATGTGAAAACTGGCCTCAATGATCGTCACGACGGCCGCGAAGCTGACACAGAAGACGACAATGGGTGTGCTTTCGTAAGCAACAAACACGATTTGGCGAAGGATATCCTTGGGACGAAACGGGGGAGAAATAGTTCGACCCAAGGTTTGAGCTATCAAGGTTGAGAATCCTATGATTCCTGAAATTGAGTCATGAATGGGTGATATTTCCTTCTTTTTTATCAATTGATCACCATCTTTAGGACAATTTCACCAACAAAGCTTGTCATCCAATCTGCAACGACGATTCCAACCATAGAAGCTACAGCAGTGCTGACGACCGAGCGGCCAACTCCCTTTGTCCCGCCTGTCGTTGTATATCCCTTATACGTACAAATGGAGGCCAAAATGAGAGCGAAGGTAAAGCATTTGATCAAGCCATTTCCAATAGAGATACTCGTAATTATCGTTGGTATATGGCGTAAATATTCTTCTGGGTTAATTCCAGAAAAAAACATGCCCATGAGGAGTCCTCCTGCAACAGACATGATCAGGCCAAGGGCCAGAAGGAAAAAACTAGAAACAACGATTCCTACAAAACGCGGAAAGATAATCTCACGTATGGGATTGGCTCCAAGACATCGTATGGCATCAATCTGTTCAGTCACCCTCATCGTTCCCAGCTCTGCTGAAGTAAAGGCGCCAATCTTTCCGCTCAACATGAAGGCAATAAGAAGAGGGCCCACCTCTCGGATTGTCGCACTGGTTGAGAGGCCGCCCAGGTATCCCAGGGCCCCAAACTCCTTTACCTGCATCGTGAATTGAACTGTCATAATAGCGCCAACAAAAAATCCCGCCAGGCCTGTGGTCGAGAAGCTCTGTTTGGTGACCTTCCAAATCTGCTCACAAATGAGCGATAAATGCCATTTGCCCTTCAGAGCAATGAGGGAGACGTCCTTCAAGAAAATGAGGCATCCTCCAATATCATTAATTACTAGAATCAGTAAATGCAATTGCCAAGGCCTCCTGTAGGAATTCAACAACGAGTGGGTGGTCTGAATTTTTCAAATCTGCGGGGCTTCCCCATGCAATGATTTTGCCCTTATCGAGAACAATAATTTTATCGGCGATAGCGAGGGCGCAACGCATGTCGTGGCTGACGACCAAAGAGGTCGTGTTCAGAGTTCGACTGAGGGAACGAATTAATTCATTGATAGTTGTGGTGGTGACGGGATCAAGTCCTGTTGTGGGTTCGTCAAAAAGGAGAATTTTCGGTCCGATTGCGATCGTCCGGGCCAGGCTGACTCGCTTTTGCATTCCATAACTTAAACTGGTGGGCATTTGTTCCGAAATCTTTGGGAGATTGACGAGTCGAAGAACTTCCTGCACACGTTTGTCAATTTGATCCTCTGACAGTTTAAAATGTCGTCGGAGTCCAAAGCAGATATTGTCATGAACGCTTAAGGAGTCAAACAGTGCCGGGTGTTGGAAGACCATTCCGCATTTTCTTCGGATATCGAAATACTCTTCTTCGCTGAGGTGACTGACTTCTGTATTATCCACAAAAATTTTGCCAGATGTAGGTCTGAGCAGGCCAACGATATTCTTGAGTAAAACTGATTTGCCTGTGCCCGAGGTTCCCAAAATAAAGAGAATTTCTCCCGCTTTGACTTCAAAGCTGATGGAATCCAAAACCCTTCGGTCTCCAAATGATTTGATCACATTTTCAAATCGAATCATCCAGACACCGTCAGCGGACCACTGGAGTTACCGCGGATAAATTGATAGACTGCTGGGTTTTGGTGTGCCTTCGTCTCTGATTCAGTTCCAGTGATGATCAAGCCCCCGTCAATGAGCATACCTATTCGGTCGGCCATTTGATAGGCCCGATTCATATCGTTGGTAATTGCAATCACGGTCGAATTTTTCTCATTTTGCAGTTTGATAATTAAATCGACAATTTTGCGGCTTGTAATTGGGTCCAGTCCAGCAGTTGGGTCATCGTAGAAAATAATTTCTGGATCTAAGGCCAGAGCCCTCGCAATTCCAAGCCGCTTTTGCATTCCTCCGCTGATTTCCTCTGGCAGGAGATCTCGGGCATGAAGGATACCGACTTCGTTTAGAAAAAAATCGATTCGACGGTGGATCTCTGGTTCATCACAAGCGGTGGTCTCCCGGAGAAAAAAAGCAATGTTTTCCGAACAAGTGAGAGAATCAAATAGAGCATTTTTTTGAAATAACATCCCCATGCGACGCATGAGATCTGTCTTTTTGGAGGAGGGACAGTGATAGAGATCAATTCCATCAATAAAAATTTGTCCAAGGCTTGGCTCGAGAATTCCGGCAATTATCTTGAGAAGCACTGACTTTCCTTGGCCGCTTGGACCTATAAGAACAAAGATTTCCCCCTTTTCTATCCTGAGATTGATGTTCGATAGGAGCTCGCGCCCATCGAAACTCACACTGATATTTCTAAGCTCAATCAAAGTTGACACTATGCTGCAAATTCCAGTTAAATAAAACTGTTGGTGATCCACTTACATTCTTGCAAAACCACAAGAGACTGGCAAATTTGATTATCTTCGTAGCTTGTGCCAGGCATTAATCTGGACTGAGATCATCGTCGCAAGTATTTTTCAAACCGTATATTGGCATTAATATAGATAGATTGGTTGTACAAAAGCCTGGGTTTGCTATACATCGAATCTAAACATTTGATTTTGTTGCGAATTGACAACATTTTATGAGAGGGAGTGGAGGAGTGAAATCATGATGCATAAGAGAAAAAAGATAACTGTTGTAGGTGCAGGTTTTGTTGGGTCCACGTGCGCACACTGGGCAGCAATAAAGGAGCTCGGCGATGTTGTTCTTGTCGATATCAATGAGGGAGCAGCCAAAGGAAAAGCTCTTGATCTTTTTGAAGCATCTCCAGTTGAAGGCTTTGATTCTCGCGTTTTTGGAACCAAGGACTATAAGGACACTGCTCAATCAGATGTGGTGATTATCACTGCCGGAATTCCGCGGAAACCCGGAATGAGTCGTGATGACTTGCTTGCGACGAATGCGAAAATTATGCGAGCGGTATGTGAAGGGATTCGGGAGTATTCTCCAAACGCCGTTGCGATTATTGTGAGCAATCCCCTTGATGCTATGGCGTTTGTTGCAAAAGAAACTTTGGGATATCCTCCGGAACGGGTGATCGGCATGGCCGGAGTGCTTGATGGGGCTCGCTTTCGATCATTCATTGCAGAAGAATTGAACGTCAGTGTTAAAGATATTCAAGCTTTTGTTCTTGGGGGCCATGGGGACACCATGGTTCCTATGCCTAGGCACTGCTCTGTTGGTGGAGTTCCTCTTATGGAAATCATGAAGAAGGACCGCATCGAAGCTCTCGTCGACAGAACAAGAAAAGGTGGGGCCGAAATTGTCCAGCTTTTACAGACGGGTTCGGCATACTATGCGCCATCCTCGAGCGCCGTGCAGATGGCTGAATCAATTTTGAAAGACCAAGGAAGAATATTGCCGTGTGCGGCCTTTTTAAGGGGTGAATACGGGGTTCGAGATCTTTTTATTGGAGTACTTTGCAAATTGGGTGGTAAGGGCCTTGAAAAAGTAATCGAAGTGCAGCTCAACGATGAAGAGAGAGCTGGCCTCGATAATTCGGTGAAGGCAGTGCGAGAACTTGTCGAGGCTCTCAGAAAACTTAATTACAAGTAGGGCATAAGGCCAAAGGAGAGAGAAGAAATGAATATACATGAATATCAAGCCAAAGAGATTCTTCGTCATTTTGGCGTAACGACCTTGAAGGGCGTTATGGCTGTGTCAGTAGATGCAGCCGTAAAAGCGGCAACGGATGTTGGAGGTTCATTGTGGGTTGTGAAGGCCCAGATTCATGCTGGAGGAAGAGGGAAAGGGGGCGGAGTAAAATTAGCCAGGTCTCTCGATGAAGTTCGGAGTTTGGCGAAAGATATTTTGGGAATGAAATTGGTGACTCACCAGACGGGCCCCGACGGGAAAGTTGTTCAGAGACTCTATATCGAACAAGGTTGTAACATCTCGAAGGAGTATTACGTTGCGGCTCTGTTAGACCGTGCCTGTGGCCGAGTTACTCTGATGGCAAGTTCTGAGGGAGGAATGGACATTGAGGAGGTAGCAGAAAAATCCCCTGAAAAGATTTTTCGGGTAGTTGTTGATCCAGCAGTTGGATTGATGCCTTTTCAGGCTCGACAATTGGCCTTTAATGTTGGGATGAGGGAGAAGGTTGCAGCCAAGGCATCCAAGGTTTTTTTGAGTCTTTATGAGGCCTTTGTTAAAAGTGATTGCTCAATGGCGGAGATCAATCCACTCGTTGAAACAAAAGAGGGGGAGGTCATTGCCCTTGATGCTAAAATGAACTTTGATTCCAACGCCCTTTACCGACAGCCTCACATTGTTGAGTATCGTGATTTGAGCGAAGAGGACCCCGCAGAGATAGAAGCGAGCAAATATGAACTCGCCTTTATTAAATTGGACGGCAATATAGGTTGTTTGGTCAATGGTGCTGGTCTGGCAATGGCCACGATGGATATCATTAAGCTTCAAGGTGGGAGTCCTGCGAATTTCCTCGATGTCGGAGGAGGAGCTGACAAGGCGAAGGTGACCAATGCCTTTAAGTTGATCCTCAAGGATCCCAATGTGAAGGGCATTTTGGTGAATATTTTTGGTGGGATCATGAAATGTGACATCATTGCTGAAGGAGTGATTGCGGCCAGCAAAGAGGTGGGCCTAAAAGTTCCGCTGGTAGTTCGATTGCAAGGGACTAATGTTGAACTAGGGAAAAAGCTTCTGACTGAAAGTGGCCTTAACATCATCCCCGCTGATGATTTAACTGATGCCGCAAAGAAAATTGTTGGCCAAATAAATGGAGGTCGCTAGTGGCTATTTTGGTGGATAAGAATACAAGAGTTATTTGCCAGGGTATAACTGGAGCACAGGGGAGCTTTCACTCCGAACAAGCGCTTGCTTACGGTACCAAGATGGTGGGAGGGGTTACTCCTGGCAAGGGTGGCAGCAAACACTTAGGTTTGCCCGTATTTGACACAGTTGAGCAAGCGATTCGAATGACCCGGGCCAATGCATCCGTCATTTATGTGCCTCCTCCTCTCGCTGCAGACGCGATCATGGAGGCCGTTGATGCCGAGCTTGATTTGGTGGTATGCATCACAGAGGGAATTCCAGTCCTGGATATGGTGAGAGTGAAGAGATATATGCAGGGTCGCAAGACACGTCTCATTGGCCCTAATTGTCCTGGAGTTATCACACCGGGAGAGTGCAAGATTGGAATTATGCCTGGGCATATCCACAAACCCGGTCGGATTGGTGTGCTTTCTCGCTCGGGAACTCTGACTTATGAGGCTGTTTGGCAGCTGACCAATCAAGGACTTGGCCAGAGCAGTTGCATTGGCATTGGCGGCGATCCTGTGAACGGGACAAACTTTATTGATATTTTGGAGATGTTCAATGCGGATAAGAACACAGACGCCGTCATCATGATTGGGGAGATTGGTGGCTCAGCAGAGGAGGAGGCGGCTGAGTACATCAAACGTGAATTCAAGAAGCCCGTGACCTGTTTTATTGCCGGAGCCACCGCCCCAAAGG
This sequence comes from Bdellovibrionales bacterium, assembly GCA_016714165.1. Classification (NCBI taxonomy): domain Bacteria; kingdom Pseudomonadati; phylum Bdellovibrionota; class Bdellovibrionia; order Bdellovibrionales; species Bdellovibrionales bacterium. The sequence goes on along the minus strand of JADJNU010000001.1, from coordinate 2,149,553 downwards.
GAAAACGGATGGGACATGCGGGAGCCATTATCAGCGGTGGCAAGGGGACGGCCGAAGCCAAATTTGAAGCTCTTCAAGCAGCTCAGTGTTCGATAGCCCGAAGCCCAGCCGAACTGGGATTGACTCTTAAGAACAGCCTGAAATAAATCTATTTGACGCATCTCTTGGGCCCCGCCTATAAGGAGCCCAGGAATTTTGCGAGGAGACAAAAATGGCAAGTGAAAGAACGTTTAGTATAATTAAGCCAAATGCTGTCAAGAAGAACGTTGTGGGCGCGATTATCCAAAAATTTGAAGAGAACGGCCTCCGGATTGCCGCTTTAAGAATGACAAGGCTTGATCGTTCCAAATGTGAAGAATTTTATGCTGAACATAAGGCTCGACCTTTTTTTGGTGAGTTGGTGAGCTTTATGACTTCCGGACCCGTGGTGATCATTTGTTTGGCTGGTGAAAATGCTGTTGAAAAGAATAGAACACTTATGGGTGCCACTGACCCTGCAAAAGCAGCTGTGGGAACGATTCGTCGGCTCTTTGGCGACAATGTGGGTGAGAATGCGGTCCATGGTAGCGACAGTCACGCAAGTGCAGACCGTGAACTGAGCTTATTTTTTGAGAAGTCTGAGATCGTTAACATATAGTTCTTGGGGGCGATAAGCACTTGTAGAACGTTCTCCTGCGGACGGATTGGAAAGCTCGTGATCCTTGGCTTTTGGGTGATTTTCCCTGAAGCTGTGCGCAAACTCCATGAAACATTCATGGTGTATTTTTTGCTCCGATGTCATTTCTTTGTTAGGTTCTCAAAATGAGGTTTCGTAAATCGAAATTATCGATTCTAGCGGCTGTTTCTATACACCTAATCCCTGTTTTGCTTGTCTCTTGTGCTCCGGGACAGGCAACGGTTGAGCGTCGGGCTCAACTTCATTTGCAGATTGGGACGGCTTTACTTGGAAAGGGCAATTACCCGGGAGCTCTTCAAGAATTACTGATAGCTGAGCAATTAGACCCCCGAAAATCCGGCCATTCAAAACAACCTCGGACTTGCCTTTTTTGTCCGGCAAAAGTACCCCGAAGCTGAACAACACATTCAATTGGCTCTGGTGAAGTCTCCTCATTACACGGATGCAAGAAATAATCTGGGGAGACTTTATATCGAAATGGGGAACTATAATCAGGCTATAGCCGTGTTAAAACGAGCAAATGAGGACCTTACATATCCATTTCCAGATAAAACTCTGACGAATTTGGGAATTGCTTATTTCAATAAGGGCGAGTTCGCTGTGGCCAGGGACTATCTAAAGAAATCGCTTGGGATAAAAAGGGAGAATTGTCTCACTTTCAACTTTTATGGACGGGCTCTTTTCGAGTTGAGCGATTTTCAGTTAGCCGCAGAGTCGTTTGACCAAGCGATTGCTTTATGCAAGTCTTCAAAATTCGATGAGCCCCATTATTTTAGCGCACTTAGTTATTTTAAGATTGGGGATAAGTCTCGCGCTGTTGCTCGGCTTGAGGAGTTGATCGCTCTTTTTCCCGAGGGGAAGTACAGTAGTCAGTCCAAGAATATGCTGGAAATGATCAGGTAGGTGGAAATGAAAAATACGGGCAAGGTATTACAAGAGAATCGTGAAAAGCAGAACATGACAATCAGTGAGGTTGCATTAGCAACCAAAATCAATCCACGTGTTTTGCAAGCCATGGAGGCCGGCAACATGGATAAGCTTCCGGCCATTTCTTTTCTGCGTGGTTTTATTCGGTCCTACGCGGGTCACCTCAAGATTGACGGTGACCAGTTATTGGCTCTTTTTAATGAGGAGCTAAATATACAGCCCCAAGCGATAGAAGAACTTGGGGTACAAGGCAAGGTTCCAGAGAAGAAAGAGAGTTCATCAATACCCTGGTATCACGATTTACCGATTCTTAAGGATACTTCATTGACTTCCAAATCGTTGGTGGCGGGCGGTATTATACTGCTCATAGGATTGATTATTGGAGTGAAAGGGATCGTTGAGAAATATGAAAAAGAGGGCCACGTTTCCGATGCCCCTGAAGATATTGTCGGCTTAAAACATGAGAGCGAAACTGCCAGTGAAGAGGGCGATCAGTTGAGAACGGCGAAATCAGAGGGATCTGCGATTCAGTCTGACACTGCCAGATCTGAATTGTCGCGGTCAACTGCAAACGAAACGAAGAAGACTCCGGTCCCTGCTTTGCCTCCCAATCAAAATCCAGTGCCGAGTAAACAGATCGTCGGGACAGCAGGACCAAAACTGCCTGTTGAGACGTCACCAGTGCAAAAGCCAATTGCCGGGGTCAAGGTAGCTCCGCCGGTTTCTGCTGCCGCAGTCCCAGCCAAACTTTCAGACCAGCCAGTGAATAAGCCATTGGAGGCAGTAATGCCGAAAGTGGCATTGAATACCCCTAAGAATCCGACTGAGGAGGATGCAGCACCTGTTGGATTAAAAGGTGGAGCTCAGGAGATTATCATTGAAGCCTTGGACAAAGTTGAAGTGTCTTTTCGCGTTGATGGTGGGGAGTTGAAAAAGGTCGCCTTGCAGCCAGAGCAAGTCCACACGATTAAAGGGAAATCTTCAGTTACCATTGACCTTATGGACGGGGGGGCAGTCAATATTATTCACAATGGCATCGACAAGGGAGTTCCTGGGGATCTTGGGAAATCTAAGAAACTAAAATATCCATAACCATAACCAGGAATTGATTTTGTCACGTCTGAGCTGGCTATGGGTAATAGCCTTGCTAATCAAAATAATAGTTGCGGGTTATTTGCCCCTGTCACCTGACGAGGCCTATTACTGGGTATGGTCAAAGTACCCTCAATTGAGCTACTTCGATCATCCTCCGTTTGTGGCCTGGCTCTTCCAATTTGGCCGTATCTTTGAAAATTATTATTCTTTCGTGCGCATTCCCTCCGTTATTTTTCTTCATTTGTCATTTTGGGTGTGGATCCCCATATTGAAGAGATTCCTTGGCCAAGACGAAGTGTGGAAATGGGCGATTTTGTGGCTCTTAAATCCGCTCACCGGACCTGGCTCAATTGTGGTCACTCCAGACTTGCCACTGATGTTTTTTTTACCCTTAGCGACACTGGCTCTTCTTCGTACGATTGAAACAAAATCATTGAAATGGGCCGCCTCTTTTGGAATTTGTTTGGGGTTGGGGTTTTGCTCAAAGTATCACATGGGTCTTTTTGGTCTGATCGGCCTGACTTGGGTCCTGTGGGAAAGAAAGCTGACCCGCGGACATTGGCTGTGTCTGTTGATTGCGGCGTTTTTCTTTTCGCTGACGTCTTTGCCTGTGTGGTTATGGAATTTGAATAATGAATTTGCATCATTTCGGTTTCAAATCAATCACGGTTTAGGCCATTCAAAATGGAATCCTTTTTGGACGTGGTCCTATTTTATTGGACAGATAGGTTTGCTTTTTCCCTTTGTGGTTTGGGCGTTTTTGATAAATTTTCGAAGTGAGAGGTTGCCGAAATGGGTGAGCTTTTTTGCTTTGGGTCCTCTCATTTTTTTTCTGGCGAGTTCTTTTAGGGGCAAGGTAGAAGCAAATTGGCCAATATTGGCTTACCCCTTCTTTCTAGCGGTGGCAGGTCTCTACTTTCCTTCGCGACTGTTTAAAATAACTTTGGTTACCTGGGTTGCTTTGACTTCATTTTTTGTTGTGGATTTGGGTTATGGGATCGTGCCAGAAAAGTGGACGCCATCCAAATTGAAGGAGATTAAACGGATAGAATCAGCTTTCGGGGAAACGAGGCAGTACAGGCCGTTGTTTGTGCATTCTTATCAGGTCGCTGCCAAGATGAGTTTTTTGAATAGAGAAGCCATTTACAAGCTTCGCGGAAGTGGGCGATTTGATTTTTTTGATGGATTGGAAGGATCAATGCCTCCTAGGGAGCTATTTTATTTTCTCACATTACGTGGAGAATCATTGCCTGTCGATTACAACACAGATTTCATTGTTTCTGATCGAACGGAGATAGGGGATGATTTTGACTTACTCAAAGTGATTCCTAAATGAAAAAGCTGCTGTTGTTCTCTGGTGTTTTGATTTTCTTTATTGGATACGGACTTGTTATTAGTCAATGGAATCTCTCTGTGATGCCAGCAGAGCTCGTTACCAAGAATCCGAGCGGATTTTATGATTATCAGGGAATTATGAATGTTCATACTGCCTCAGGCAGGGGAAGTCGTAGCATTCAGGATGTGATTTCCATTGCCCAAGAATCGGAATTGGATTTTGTTTTTTTTACTGATTTAAATCAGGAATTGAAACCTAAGAATCTTGAAGGATATCATGGAAACCTATATGTTTTTGTGGATGGACAATACAGTTATTTAGATTCAAGAATATTGAATTTTGATTCATCGGACCCCCTTGAATTAAGAGGACCTGGTCGATCGCAGATTTTTTTTGCGGACCAACTAACGAATGCCAATAGAACTAAAGATTTAGGTATTTTTGTTTTGGCTCACCCATTTAAACCCGGTTTTAAATGGAAAGGGAATTTTCCTGTTGGGTTGGATGGGATTGAAATTATCAATCTAAAATCCATCTGGCAGAAATCTTGGATTGAGAGAAAAGCTTCATTTTTTTGGACTTTATTTCTGTATCCTTTTAACAGCAGAATGGCGCTTATTAGAATATTCGATATGCCTTGGGAGGAAATTGCTCTTTGGGATCGTTTGAATCTCGATAGAAGGGTTTTGGGATTTGCAGGGGTCGGATGCTGAAGCAAAACTGAGGATTTCACAAAAGTATTCAATTGAATTTCCTTCCTATTCAACTTTATTTGGTCTTGTTCGGAATCACATTTTACTGCCTTCAGAGTTGACTGGTGATGGGAAGTCAGATCGAGTAAAAATCGCCTCCGCGATTCGAAAAGGGCAGTTTTATATGAGTTTAGATTCCCTTGCGAATCCGAGGGGTTTTATTTCTCTTATTGAACGATTGCATCAGCCTCCTGTGCTCATTGGAGGAGATCTTAAATTTGAAGCGGGAATGATCTTGAAAACAGTGTTGCCGCAGAAGCCGAACGTGCCCTTTGACGTTATCTATTACCGAAATGGGGAGAGAATCATGGTATCTAATTCTGTGGAGACAACTTTGAGATTGCCCGGTCCTGGCGTTTATCGCGTCATGGTGAGGGTTATTCCGACCTTGCCTCTTCCCGATGGCAAGAAGTGGATTCCATGGATTTTTACGAATCCCTTTTTTGTGCGGGACTAGTTTGGGCAAACAAGTAGCCATGACTGTGAGGGGCTTCATTTTCGGTAATTTGGAATGCAGATCTCCATGCCAGGACAAGGGATCAGCTGGCAGGCAAGGCGTTCTTCGTCAAGAAATCCTCTTTCAATGGCGACTTCATTTTCAATCGACGTTCGTGGCAAAAAACCTGAAACGGGATTTTTAGTAAGAATCACTCGGCAGGTTGTGCACGTTCCCATTCCTTCGCAGGAGTGCGGGATATCAATATCATGTCTGAGTGCAACATCTAAAACAGTCTTGCTGGTTCCAATTGTGACCTTTTCGCCAGGCGGATTGAAGAGAATGGATGAAGTATCATGATTTTTATTTTTTTTGATGAACATTGTTGAAACAGTATGACTTCTTCGCTAATAAAAATCTATGCAGTTTGTAGCGTTTGACCTTGAAACAACGGGAACCTTGCCCGGGGTCGATAGGATCGTTGAAATTGGGGCTGTTCGATTTGTTGATGGGGTTGTAGAGTCTGTTTACACAACTCTGGTGGACCCCCTCGTTCCAATTCCTGCTGCAGCATCTAGAGTTAACCAAATAACGGACGACATGGTTAGAGGAAAGCCGACAATTGATGTTCTGCTTGATTCCTTTGCTGAATTTTGTGATGCCGATGTTATCGTTGCTCACAATGCGATTTTTGACGCCCAGTTCTTAACCTCTGATATCAAGAAGTTTGATGCGCGAGCCCCTAAAGGCGCAATTCTTGATACCTATGGGATGGCGAAGCGGATCCTGCCAGGATTGGCTAACTATCGCTTAGGTACCCTTGTTCAGCATTTGAACATTGATTCCCAAGAATTCCACAGAGCTCAAGCAGACGCTTCTTACTGTGGGAAACTTTTCATTCACTTGATAAGGAAAATAACTGGAAATATTCTAGAAATGCCACCCCTTGAAAATTTGATTAATTTGACTGGCCGTGCAGAAATTCGATTTCCGCAGATCGTACCTCAACCAAAGCAACTTGGTTTTTTGGATGGCCTGTTATAGACGGCTATTCAGTCCTTTAATCGAGAGAATGTTGGGCGATGGGGAAACGGCGTCCTCGACCAAAGGCGTGATCGGATACCTTTAATATCGGTGGGGCCTGCCATCGTTTAAATTCTGAGGCAACCATGAGGCTTAAGATTCTCTTTTCCAATGGGCCACGCGGCGCCTTTCGTTTGACGACCAACTTATGAACAATTTGATCCAGTAATTCGTAGGGAGGCAGAGTGTCTTGATCCAGTTGATTTGGTCTCAGTTCAGCAGAGGGAGGTCTTGTGATGATCTCATGAGGGATGAGTTCGGATTCCAAATTATAATGTTTGCACATAGCTATAACTTCGCCCTTAAGAAGGTCGCCTATTGGAGAAAGTCCTCCACACAGATCTCCATAGAGGGTGCTATACCCGACAGCGAGTTCGCTCTTGTTGCTTGTATTTAGAAGGAGGCTATTTTCCCGATTTGAATAGCCCATTAATAGCAGTCCGCGCAATCGCGCCTGAACATTTTCGTTCATCAAACCAAATTCTCGAGCCCCCCAGGAATCTTCAATCCCGGAAATAACAGAAGAGTAAATGGGATTCATTGGAATGATCTTGAACTCAATTCCAATATTCTGAGCAAGTTGTTCTGCTGAGGTAAGACTCTCTGGTCGGCTGTAGGGGCCGGGTATCGAAATGCCACATACATTCTGAGGTCCAACTGCATCTTTTGCCAAACAGGCGACAAGAGCTGAATCGATACCTCCGCTCAGGCCGAGATGCAGACGACCAATACCAACTTTTTGTGCAAAATCTCTCATCCCCAAAACAAGAGCTTGGCGAAGGAGTTCGATCTTGGAATGGCGCTTTTTGAAGGAGGGGAACTTCTTGGGGGCGTGATTCTTGGGCTCATCAAGATCAATGACTTGCAAATTCTCTTCGAAAAACGGTGCCTGTGTCAGCATATTACCGCTTTTGTCCACCGCGAAGCTACCACCGTCAAAAATCAACTCATCTTGGGCGCCCACCATATTGACGTAAATCACTGGAGCCTTAAAGCAGGAGGCAGCTTTTGCGACCACCTTCCTTCTAAAATGACCCTTTTGTGAAGTAAAAGGTGAGGCACTGAGGTTTACTACCAGGTCCATTTTCTTTTTCACAGACGTCAGGGGATTTATTGCATAGGGGGACCTTCCCGAGGGAGATATCTCCGGCCATGCCCACAGATCCTCACAGACGGTGACGAGAATGTTTTTACCCTTGAGCGAAAAAAAATTGATCCCTTTCGGTGGGCCTGGCTCAATATGCCTTCCCTCGTCAAAAACGTCGTAGGCCGGGAGCAGTTTTTTTGGGAAGAACCTGGGGAGTTTGTCTTTTGAAAGGAGTACCGCTGAATTGCAATACGGCTTTCCTGATGAATTCATATTATCTGTGAAAGCCCCAAGTAGAACGGCCAATCCTTTTGGTATCTCTTTGCTCAGAAAATGTAACTGTCGTTTCTGAGAATCAATAACTGAGGGACGCTCAAGAAGATCCATTGGGAGGTATCCAAACAAAGATGCCTCCGGAAAGACGATGAGGTCACAATTTTTGTCAGCTGCTCGCTGACAATAGTCCAAAATCTTTTTTCTATTTCCAAAAAAATCACCCAAAACCGAGTTGATTTGCGCCAAAGCAATCCTCATGAAAATGCTCCTCACGAACAGATAGACTAAAAAAGTAGACGGTTAAGTGCCAAGAAAATACCACCTTTAGTCTATTTGGAGTGCACAATTCCGCTCAGAGGTTCTCAGCCTTTCCCTTATCCAATATTCGATGGGTCTTCTATTGCTGAAGCCATCGTTATAGGCATGCCAATACATGATTTGTTCTTCCGGATATTTCCAGCAGAAATGCCCGTCTCCAGAGTCAAAGTCAACCAGCCAAAGTCCTTTAGAAACGGCGCCCAACTTTTTGATTTTGTCGTGCCATGAATTGATCAATGAGTTAATTTCTTCTTCAAGTACCGAGCCTCCCCGTCCTTGCGGATATTCTGTTTCCAGGCGACTGATCAGTGCGTCCACCTTTTCGCTGTGATATTTAGTTAATCGACGGATCACCGGCAGCAATTCGCCGGCCTCCTCTAAAGTAAAAATACCTTCACGATAAATCGTGACTATTCCCGAGCTATCCATCCCCACATCCCCCTACTGAATACTATTCATTACTTAGTATCAAATATTCAACATCCCAGATTTCCTTGAAAATTTTCTCTCATGTGATGCTGCTAAGGGCGGGATGGAATGCAATTGCCAATAACTTATCGCATCAATCCCAAGATTTGCTTATTTGTAGGCCTTGGCCACCAAGGAGAACAACGAGGGCGATAATAATTGCCGCTATAATCAGAATCCGGATGAAGTTACCAAACGACATCTCATTTTCATCGATAGTTTGCTCTTTTGCAGCGATCTTACGGTTGACTCTAATTTTTTCTTCTCTGTTGGAAGCTCCCCCTAGCTTATCACTTTTTTGTTTTTGCGGCGATCTTGTCTTCTGCGTTTTTATCTTTGTCGGCGGCTAGGCCAAAGGCCCTATCCAATGTCGATATCTTGATCTTTTGTTTCTATCAGCCTGTCCCGACACTGAACTTGGCAAAGATATTTCAGTGCTTCCAGTATAGAGATTCTTACCTCCGGCCCTGGCTCGGTTTCCTTTTGATTTCACTGAAGCTTGCGCGCCACGATCACCTTGATCGAAACTAGAGTTACTATTTGCTTTCCGTCGACCGCCAGCTCTCGAATAAGAGGCCTGTCCTGACGAATTGCCACTTCCTTCACTTCCCGGAGAGGGAGCCGGCTTTTTTGTCCCGCCGCCACCGCCGTTACCGCCACCGCCGCCACCACCACCACCTCCACCGCCACCACCACCTCCTCCGGGAGGGACGCCGGCCGTAAAGGTAAATTTCTCGTAAAGTTGACTGCAGATTCCAGTGTCGCCACCGGTCCCCCCTATCCCTGGAAGCTCACCGGTCTCGAGGAGGCAAGCGAAGTAGCTGCCAAAATAGGAAGTGGCCCATCGGGAGAATGATCCATTAAATTGATAGAGAACGCCAATGGCAATGGAGACGATAACAATGAGGACTAAGATGTACTCGATCACGCCCTGTCCAGATTGAGAAAGGATGAGTCGAGATGTCGGCAGCTTTGTATCATTCATTTTTATCGTCCACAATTGAACAATTGTTGGTATAATTCACCATGCTCTATCGGTTTGTTTTGGGATTTTCAGTAGCCCTTTTAGTTGGTAAGTCCGCAATTGCAGACAAGACCCGAAAAGGTGGATCTTCTAAAGATCATTCAGAACCAAAGCAATCGACAAAGGCGAGAGAGGAAAACGCAAATCAGGCCTTTCAGGCGGGTGACCATCGGAAAGTTGAAGAGCTGCTTATTGGTCATTTGACTGAGATTTCGAAATCCTCTCGTCTTTTGTTGGCGAATTCCCTGCATAACGAAAAAAAGTACACAGATGAGATTCGTGTTTTGGAATTGTCTATCAAGGAAAATGAAGCAGATTATCTCGCCTTAACACGAATAGGAGATGCCTATGCAGAATTGAAGAAAACAGATGAGGCAACAAGTTCATACCGTGCTGCAATTAGCTCAAATCGAAAGTATTTTCCGGCTTACGAAAATCTTCTTTTTCTCTTTGAATCGACAAATAATTTTTATGAAGCAAAGATAGTTCTTAAGGATATGTCGAAAATATTTGGTGCAAAAAAGGAATTTTATCACAAGCTTTGTCGCTTAGATTCTCTTGATGGATACATAGATAGCGGATTGAAAAATTGTCTCGATGCGATTTATAGGGATCCGGATTATCCTGACTCTTATGTTTATCTTGCAAATAACTATCGTGATGCCGGCGAAAAAGTGAAGGCACAGAGGGCCTATATAGATGCGGCAAAAAAATTTCAGAACTCTGAGTTTGTTCAGAGCGCGGCTGGTCGATATCACTTGGAGATTCAGGACAATCATTCTGCATTTAAATATTTTAGCCAGGCCGCAAAATCTGATCCAAACTCGGTTCGAGCGCTGGTTGGGTTGGCAAAAAGTGGCCTTGAGATTGGGGAATTCAAGGTTTCGCTAGATTCCTTCATGAAGGCTTGTAAAAGTGATAAGTCCGTCACAGGTGAGTTCCGTCACGCAGCGGCTCAGTTGCGTGTCAAACGCAATTACAAGTGGAGTGGGGACTTTGAAGCAAAATCAACTTTGTGCCGAGTTGATGACAAGTAGGTGTATAGATTTTTGACATTGTCTCATGTTGAAGCATAAGAGTGTCAATTAATGCTCGATAGAAAGAGATTTCTTGAGGCTTTTCAAACCCATGCTACAATCAAATCATAGCGCATTTCACGTTTATCAATCGCTAAACGTAGTTCGTGAATTCATAGGGTAAATAATTAAAAATATATAAATTCTTTAGGAAGTCATTGTCCTAAGGCTCATGTATTGGTCGTCTTGTACCGATACAGAAATAAGGGAGAACGCTATGAGAGACCTCAAGAAATTCGCTAAAGCCATTTGGTCTGATGAGTCAGGTCAAGGAGCAACAGAATATATCCTGCTCCTTGTGGTTGTTGTCGGACTTGTGATGCTATTTGGTCCGCGAATCAAAGGAATGGTTGGAGAGAAATTGAGCGATTTGGCTGGCGGAATGGGAAGTATTGTTCCTACTGGTGAGTGATTGTTTCTGAAGAAATTTTCACTGGTCTAGGGCAATGAAGAACCTTCAATGAGCGAATTGAAGGTTCTGTGTATGACGTTTGTTGAATGCGGTTGACACTCACATGGGGGATTGTCTGATGACCGTTGAGCTGGTTCTGCTGTTAGGACTTTATGCTTTCATCATCATGGGAGTCTTCCTTGGTGACTCTGGACCTTTGGGGAACATTTAAAAAATCCGGGCCGCGTTTAGGAGCTCGAGTTGAGAGAAATATTTCAACAGGGTGGGGCTTTCGTAAAGCAACAGACGGCGATAAAATCAATTGGTTAAGGCCGGGTGGGAGTTGACGTGCATACTGTATTGGCCGTGGGGCTGCCCACCACTATCCTATTGGCTGGTCTTATTGATGATCTTCGATCAGGAAAAGTTCACAACTGGCTCATCCTCAGTCTCGGATTAGTGACGGTACTCACGGTTGGTATATTTATGCAATTATCAGGGATAAATCAGGGACTTTTAGGTTCAGGAATGGCGATTGTGCTGTGTATTCCTCTTTTTAAAGGCGGAATACTGGGTGGAGGTGATCTTAAACTTCTCACTGTCTTTGGGTTATCTACGGATTGGAATACGGTCCTTTGGGTTTTAGTGTATTCGTTTTTTTGGGGAGCTCTGTTAGGCTTCATTAGAGCTGTTCTTTCTGGAAATGCAATAAAGCTATTGAAAAACACAATCAAACTGGCCCTGCCAAGAACAAAGAGAGAGGACCTACAGCTCCAAAGGATTCCCTATACGGTAGCTCTCGCCTTTGGCTGGTTGACTCAATTGAGCCTGGTCTGGAGCTAGACGATGAAAATATGGGCTTCCACCTCAAATGCTCTCAATTCAGGTCAAAAGGGACAATCAGTTGTCGAGGCCGTTTTGTTAGCTATCGTGTTGTTGGGTATTACAATGTTTGTTTCAAATTTTTTTAAAAAGGAAGAGCTCATAAGAAAAATTATCTCCGGACCTTGGCAGAATTTGGCAGGGATGATTCAAAACGGAGTTTGGGCGCAACGGTCAGCTAGCATGCAGGTTCATCCAAACGTTCACAGGCGACATGTATCGGTGAAGGGGGCTGCTGCAAAATGAACGCTCAAAATCCATTTTCAGTTTTAAATTCAGAAAAAGGTATCTTAACCATCGATTTTATTTTTGCATTTCTTATGGTTCTGGGATTTGCATCTCTAATGATTGCTCTGTCTTTGACTCTCACTATGGTTGAGGTCACTCAATACATTACATTTGCTTCAGCTCGAAATTTTTATGCGGCTCACATTGCCCCGCCAGCGCAGGAAACCTTGGCAACTAATAAATATGAAGAGCTGACAAATCATCCAGTTTTTACTACGCTTTATAATAATGGTTGGTTTTCAATTCAGCATCCACCCATTGTCGGGGACATTTCTCTAAAATTTCCTGAATATCAGCCAACGAATGCAGGCGACCCCAATCTTTTTTGGGGCGTTGGCACTTCATTTGTTGCTCGCATGCTTGACTTCAATATTCCCATTTATGGTTCCACCACAAATGAGGGAGATGGATCAGGCGACGGATTTAATACATTTATTGCTTCGTATCTGGGCAGGGAAGTGACTACGAACGAGTGTATAAATTTTTCCCGCAATCGATGGATCGCCATTCGCAAGCTTTCAGCGATTGGCTCAGTGGGATATTCGACGAGCACGTCTGATGGTGGCTATATGACTTTCACTGATAACGGGTGTTGAATATGGAGATTAATAGGAATGGTCTTCAGAGGAGGGATTTCGATTGGTCTCCAAGGTCGCGAACCCGCCATAGCAAGCAGAGAGGTATGGCGACTCTTGAATCTCTCCCGCTTTTGGTTATCTTTTCTGTTTTGATGAGTTACGGAATGGGACTGTTTGGTGCCGTTCATACAGGTATTTTGCAATCCATTGCCGCGCGCACTTACGCTTTTGAAACATTCAGAAACCGAACTAATCTCACGTTATTTAGAGAAAATTTAAGTGGGTTGTCAGATCCACTGCAGACACAATTGTTTGGCATTCGTTTTCACGCAGTATTAACTGAAATTCCAAGTCCGCAATCAGAGTTTTTCGCATCTGAGCGACCACTTGCGGTGGGACGAAATGTGGCGCAGACCGGTCGCGAATTTAATGTCCACAATCAAAATGTATTCAATGGAATTGGATTGCGAAACGAGACAGTTGAGGTGAGTCCTATTTGGATCATGGTTGGTTATGGAATCTGTTTATCTGCAGCCTGTGGGGACAACTGATGGAAGGAGCATTTTTAAATGAATCAAAATGAAACAAGAACACTTTGGATCAGCGTGGGGGCGGCCCTGTTTTCTGTATTTTTACTCTACAGCTACACTCAGGAGAAAAGTGCTGAACTAACAAAGAAGTTTGGAGCCAAGCAGAGAGTCGTAGTGGCTAACCAGGACATCATGGAAATGAATACGATCGATGAAACCATGCTTCAGGTCGTTGAAAAGCCCGTTGATTTCATAGAGCCTACGGCGCTTTCGAATCCTGAGCTCGCTGTCGGAAAGGTCGCCCTAGCTCCGATCAAAAAAGACGAGCAAATTTTGGAAAGCAAAATCATGGAACCAGGTCCAGTGACGGGACTATCTTTGCAGGTAGCCCCCAGTAAACGAGCGGTAACCCTGCCCGTTGACGAAATGCGAGGAGTTGGAAAGCTTGTAAAGCCCGGTGACCGCATCGACATTATTGCCGCACTTGATGTCGGTAAGGGTCCTGCACAAAGGCGCGAAGTGAAAACAATTATGCAAGATGTAATTATTTTGGCGACTGGTCTAAAAATATTTAATGAATTGCCACGCCTGTATGAGAAGCAGGGGAGAGAAGACTTCATCAAGAACATTCGAGGTGATACGACTTTTACCAATATTACCGTTGAGGTATCTCCCCAGGAGGCGCAGGATCTGATCTATATTTTGTCCACTTCTCCGGGCTCATTGTTTTTGACATTGAGGCATCCAAGCGATCGAACTCCTCGGAGACTTCCATCTTCCACGGTAGAATCAGTTTTAGGAAGAGTGACCAGCCCAATGCTTGCGGAGCAGCTGAGGTCGCCTACTGCGGCTTTACCACCACCTCCGCCATCACTTCCCCCTGCCTCTGCCGCAAAGAAGAAGGCTAAGGGCCCTTGGAAGGATTTATAACGAATGAATTTGAGCAAGGTAGCCAACGTGTTCAAGATCTCAGAGCTGAGGAAAAGGAGAAATTCTTTTGCCTTTGCGAGACTGATTATACTGGTGTGCCTAGCCAATTATTCGGCAGAGGTTTGCGGCGATGATAAGGCTGGCTATCCGGTAAAGGATCTTGCGCTGTCAGTTGGGGTCTACCACGATGAGATCATTCCCAATGCTCCAGCTAGTATCAGTCAATCAGGAACCTTTCGTGGAAAGACTCAGGTTCAGTACAATCCAGAGACAAAGACACTCCGATTTTATCCCAAGCAAATAGGAGTTGCGACTTTGATCGTTCAGGATCCCGCCACAGGAGTAGTTCTTTATGAATTTCATCTCGACATTAAAAAGACTGATCTTCGCAAGGTCGCGCGCGAAATAGGCGACCTTTTAGGTGACATTGAGGGGATTACGATCAAGATCTTGAACTCAAAGGTGATCGTGGACGGCCAGATCTTACTGCCTCGAGACATGGCGAGAATTCACGCGGTCGTAAAGCAGTACGGTGGATCTGCCGACACTCTCGTGGTTTTAAGTCCAGTCGCCCAACGCAAGATTGCCGAATTAATTGAAAGGGACATAAATAATCCGGAAATTTCCGTTCGTGCGGTCAATGGCAAATTTATTTTGGAGGGTTTTGCCAACGATAAGCTGGAGAAGGATCGGGCAGAAATTATCTCGAAAACTTATGTGCCTGATGTTGTGGTTGATACGGCAGAGGCAGACAAAAAGATCCTTCCTCGCAAGGTTGATGTGGTGATTAACTTGATCAAGCTAAAGCCAGCGCCTGCCGAGGAACCAAAGAAAATTGTTCAACTAGTTGTCCATTATGTCGAATTGCAAAAGGATTACACGAAGAGTTTTCGTTTTCAATGGACTCCAGACATTGGAGATGGATCGTCGATGAAATTCACAACAGGGGGGAACTCGACCGGTGGCGTGGTGACGACGATCACGGGTACGATCTCAAATCTTTTGCCAAAGCTCAATTGGGCAAAGGAACATGGACACGCGCGCGTTTTGCAGAGTTCCAGTTTGATTGTTCAAGACGGAAATCCTGGAATCATCAATTCTATTTCGCGCATTCCCTATCAAATAGTTAATGCGCAGGGCCAGCCATCTACTAACTTTGAGGAGACTGGCATTCGATCAAACATTACCCCGGCCATTTTGGGTGCACGATCTGATAGTGTGCAATTGCAATTAAATTTTTCTGTGAAGAGCTTGGTTTCTTACACGGATCAAGGACCATTGACATCCGCTCGAGAGGTCCAAACTGTCATTGTCGTGCGCAGTGGTCAAAGTGCAGCCGTGGGAGGTCTGATCACCAATGACAGTGGCACGAATTACAATAAACTCCCGGCCAATGCCAGCCGAAATCCAATTATATCGCTCTATGCATCAAAGGATTTTCGACGAAATCAGAGCCAATTTGTGATGTTTGTGACTCCGATTATCAAAAGTTCGGCCAGTGCCGGGTCTGAAAAAATTAAGCGCAAATTTCGATTGAATAATTGATAGTTGATCAATAGGTCGAGTCGGGGTGATCAAGCCTCAGACTTTCTCCCTTTTTTCCGATAGGACGATAGAGGGAGCTTAAATTGGCTATTCATGAAAATTGCCATTTGATTTGCGTCATGGGCGGCAAGGGTGGTGTCGGGAAGAGCGTTTTTGCGGCCAATCTGGCTTGTACTTTGATGCTTGAAATGAGAGCGAAAACGCTTCTCATTGATTTAGATGCAAGAAGTTGCGGTGATCAGAACGTGATCACCGGGCTGCGTCCGCAGAAGACCGCCGGAGATCTGGCCAACTTGAAGGTTTCTATTAACGCCCAAAACATTGGAACAATCGTTGCCCAGCACGCATCTGGACTTCATTTCTTAGGCGCGGTGCAAACTCCTGATCAGGTCCTGGATGCCTCACCCGAGCTATTTAGGAAGCAACTATTTGTTCTCAGTCAAAATTATAAATTCATCGTGGTGGATCTAGGATCAGATATAACGCCTCTCCAACTGGGTATGATTGAGGATTCGAGCTCTGTCATCGTCGTAACAACAGCAGAAGTCTTAGCAGTCAATCAAACTCGTAGAGTGATGAATGACCTTATGGCAGCAACTGTGCCAGGGGATTTATTTCAGATAGTCTTGAATATGGTCTCGCGTACCAGTATTGATCAGAGAGTGATTAGTCAGGGGTTAAGGCGACCAGTCATTGGGTCTATACCTCAGGACGATCAGACAGCTTACACGGCTCTTCAGCGCTCAACCCCGTTTGTTTTGACTGCTCAGAATATTCCAATTACCTCAGCCTATCACGACATCGTAAGAGTTCTCACTGGTGGTATCATTCAAAAGCTGAAAGGTTTGTCTCGCCCGCAAAATTTGAAAGCCCTATCGACGACTCTCTCCTCCGGTACCGCCCCTCAACTGAGGGCTGGACAATCATCCTCTCCAATGGAGAAACCTCATCGAGAGTTGGATTTCCTTACGCAAATGAAGCTACAGATTCACAGTGAGCTAATCAAGGAGATGGATCTCAAAAAGGATTTGACAAGCTCAAAGGGCGATACAGCAAAGGAAAAAGAACTTCACTCAAAAACGCAACGAGTGATTACTCAGTTGGCCGATAAGCTTGGCCAGGGAATGCCACGCGATCAGCGTAGCCGGGTGATTAAAGAGGTTCTTGATGAGTCACTTGGCTTGGGGCCATTAGAAGACTTACTTGCCGACCCAACTGTCACCGAGATAATGGTTAACGGATCCAATAAAATTTATATCGAGAAAAACGGAAAACTCACATTGAGCACCGTGACCTTTACGTCAAACCTCCAGCTGCGAAATGTGATTGAGAGAATAGTGACTCCATTGGGACGAAGGATTGACGAGAAAACTCCCTACTGTGACGCTCGCTTGGCAGATGGAAGTCGTGTCAATGCGGTGATTGAGCCACTGTCGATCGACGGTCCAGCAGTTACTATTCGAAAATTTCCTCAAGATCGCATTGTTCCCGATGACTATGTTCATCGATTTAAATCGATGACTCAGTCTATGGTGGACTTCATCAGAATTTGTGTGGAAGAGGGTCTCAATATAATTATTTCTGGAGGTACTGGGTCCGGCAAAACGACTTTACTCAATGTGATGTCGGGATTTATTCCGGCCAATGAGAGAATTATCACAGTTGAAGATGCTGCTGAATTGCAGTTAAAACAGGAGCATGTTGTAAGATTAGAAACTCGGCCTGCCAACATGGAGGGCTCAGGAGAGATTTCGATCCGAGATCTGGTTCGGAACTCTTTAAGAATGAGACCAGATCGGATCATTGTAGGAGAGTGTCGAGATGGAGCCGCCTTGGATATGTTGGCGGCGATGAACACAGGCCATGATGGATCCATGACGACGGTTCACGCCAACAATCCGAGGGAGGCTGTATCCCGACTGGAGACTCTTTGCCTGATGGCTGGAATGGATCTTCCCGTAAGAGCAATTCGGGAACAAATTGCTGGAGCGGTCGATCTTATCGTGCAGATATCAAGAATGAGTGATGGCAGCAGGAAACTGGCAAGTATTACAGAAGTCGTCGGAATGCAGGGTGAAGTGGTTACTCTTCAAGAAATTTTCCGTTTCAAGGAGGAGGGCTTCGATAAAAATAGAAAAATTATAGGGACGTTTCAGGCCATGGGACTCATTCCCACATTCATTGAGAAATTTGAAGCGCGGGGAGTGACGATACCACGGAATTTATTTACCACGAACACCACAGATACTCCAACAAATGCTGGTCAGGCTGCGAATTCACAGGGAGGTCCTCGGCCGCGGGTGTCTCCCCAACTCAATTCGCGAATGACGAGGTCGAATCCTATAAAAAAAGTGGGAGGAGAGGAAACATGAGTGTCATCTTTGGAAACGACTTTATTGTCATTTTGTTGTTTGGAATCTCAATATTTATTTTGTCTTATCTCATGTCCGATAAACTTCTCCACAAGCTCCATGAACGAAGTTTAGGAAACAGAGAAGAGGTTCTCCGTTTGCTAGATATGATGTTTGTAGAGACGAATCGCACGAGGGTGACTTTATTGATGTTTCTGTTGAGTTTTGGAATGGGAGCTCTGGTTTTCTTGATTTTTTGGCCTAATTTGATTATTGGCATTATTTTCGGATTTATTGTGACTCTTATTGGTTGGTCCATTCCAAAAAATTTAATGCGATCTCTCTGGGAGAGGCGTTGCACTCGCTTTACGGATCAAATGGTTGATGGATTGACGATTATGTCCAATGGAATAAAGAGTGGACTGAGCATAACGCAATCAATGGAACGCGTTGTGATGAATATGTCAGGACCCATCGCCCAGGAGTACACTCTTGTTTTAAATAAAATTCGTCTTGGCATGTCTGTTGAGGAGGCCTTGAATGAGATGGGTGACCGAGTTCCTCGACAAGATGTGCAGATGTTTGTGACAGCAGTAAATATTCTCAAAGAAACCGGAGGAAATCTCTCCGAAACTTTCTCCACAATTGTGATGACTATTCGAGAGCGACAAAAGGTAGAAAAGAAGATACAAGCGATGACGGCTCAAGGTCTTATGCAAGCGGTTATTATTACCTTGGTCCCGTTTGTCTTGCTGATCATTTTTCTCGTTATTGATCCCAACTATGTCAAACCACTTTTTTCCACGCCTTTGGGCTGGATTGCACTAGCTATCATGCTCGGTCTGCAAGTAATCGGTGGAGTGATGATGAAAAAAATTGTTACAATCAGGGTGTAAAAAGGGAGAAACGGGTGACTCGAGAATGAGGAACTTTATTCTTGTGATAATGGCTATTTTTTTTGTTCGTGAGGCATCTGCTGTTGTGGACATGAAAAATGCGAATTACGCCAATACATGGACAGATTTGACGGTCCCAGGATCTGGGTATGATCTTCGGGTTCAGCGCACTTACAATAGTCGCTCACTCTTTAATGGCTTGTTCGGTTTTGGTTGGTGCTCTGATTTTGAAACTAAACTTGAGGTGACGGCAGAAGGGAATATACGAATCACCGAATGTGGAGGCGGGCTTGAAGTATCTTTTATGCCAAAGGATTACAAATCTGAAAAGGTAAACAACACAATTGGCTCGATCATGGCCGAAGTCAAAAAGCGAAATGCAGATCTTAAACCACAATATTTTAAGGATTTAGAAAAGGAGCTGATGGAGAGTTCTAGTCTTCGTGATGAATTCACCAGACAGTTGAAGCTGAAGGGCGATATCGTTTCTGGTCGAACTTACTACGCAAATGGCCGTGAGGCCGAGAATCTGGTGTTTGTGGATGGGAAGTATAAGAGATCACTCGAAGATGGAACCTTTCAACTTTTTGACAGTGAAGGGCTCCTTTATTCTATGTATGATCGAAACGGAAATCATTTGAAGCTCTCCTGGAAGGGAGATTCTCTGATCAGCGTCGTTGATAACAATGGTCGTAAACTTTCATTTAATTATGGCTCTGCAAAGCGTCTTTCCGAAATTTCGGGTCCGAATGGGATGGCCGTTAAATATAAGTTTGATGGTGAGGACCTGCGCGAGGTGACCAATGCCTGGAAAAATACATTCAAGTACAAATACGATGGTGTTCACAATCTCACCAAAATTGACTATCCGGATGGAACATTTAAGGAGATTTCCTACAATAATGACAAAGACTGGGTGACAAAATTCAGAAATCGTCGAGGCTGCGTGGAGAGCTATAAATACGATGTCGACAAGGAAAACCCTAAAGATCATTATTGGTCGACAGTTGAGAAGAAATGCGGTGAGAAGGTTGCAAATAAGAGTTCCTATGAATTTTTTCACGAAAAAAGAAAGGATGGCCTCGGAAAGTATCTGTATCGGGTTCGAACTGATAACAACGGCGCTATCTCCGATGTTGTCTACCATGAAGTGTTTGGTAAGCCTATTTCCATAATTAAAAATATGGTCAAAGTGTCCTACACCTACTACGACAACGGTATGGTGAAAACCAAGGATGAGGCACTGAGGAGTTTAGCATTTAAGTACGAACCAAAATGTCAGAAAGTATCTGAAGTTGATGTGAAATATTTTATGTCAGAGGATCCGGTCTCGGCTGGCGGGAAAAGAAAGGTATCAAGTGTCAAACGGAAGCTGGCCAAAGAGACAAAGACTTCATTTAAATATGACAGTCCGAAGTGCAATCTCATTTTTGCGAAGAATTCAGAAGGTCAATTGGCTAAAATACAGTACGATGTTCGAGGCAGAATGGCGGTTGTTGAAGATCAATCAAAAAAGCTGGTCAAAATTGGATATGAGGAGAGATTTGGCTTGCCGTCATCTGTGGAAAGACCGGGTCTTGGAACAATCAAAGTGAGTTACAAGCCAAGTGGAGAGGTGGATAAGGTTCAAAGTGCAGATGGCCTCACCGTGGCCGTCCAGGTTGGAAACATATTTAATACTTTTTTGGAACTTATTGCTCCAGCCACGGCAGAAGCGAATCTCTAGCTCTAAGAGGGGGCAGGTTTTTATGGTTTTGGGTGATTTTGGTAAAGCGAGATGTGTACTGGTTCGGCTTCTGGTTCTTTCTGCGGTTCTCTATTCGCACAATCTGGCAGCAATTGCTCATGCCGAAGAGCCTGTGGAGTATCAAGAGGAGCCTCAGTTTGGCGGGACGCCGGATGATGGAGCCGCCACCTCATCGGAGTGTCCTGGGGGGTGTGCCAAGAGGCACTTTCCTGGCGAACGTGAAAATCCAGGAAAAATTGAGCAAAGAGTTTCGCGCATTCTGGACCCGCGAGGAGATTCAGGAACCAAGCTTCCTGGAAAAGGAGACACTCCTGCCACCGAGTAGAGAGGGACGGTTCTTTTGAAGGCACACCGCTTCGAACTGTCCAATTACGAGACACTCCAGTGACGAATTTCCGGTCTATGGCCGCTGATTTGAGGGCATTGCCAAGGTGGCCCAAATGAAATTCTCTAACATATTGAAAATATTAGATATTATCAAATCATAAAACGGTCTCAGATGGCACCGTATTCGCTCTTCCTCATTTCTAGAGAGAGAGACCAAGTCGGTGAGCTCTCAAGAGGAGTAGCTATATGAAGAACCTGCGATTGATAGTATTAAGTTCGTCCCTATTTATGAGTTTTCTGGCTCATGGAAAGGCCAATCAACCTCAGATAGGTGAGTTGAAGGAAGCAAATTGTCGGAACGCAAACGTATATGGGGAAGGTAGTCGAGAGCCCCAGAACGAAAAAGTGGTGGTAGGTAAGTGGCTGAATGGAGGCCAGGGTTCAGACATACAGGTGGAAGACCGCCGTGTTCCAGCCAAGTATAAATCTAAGCCCGCTCAGTGAAAAAATGGATTCCATGCTCCGCATCTTGACCTCTGTAGAGCAGGAGAAAATTTTACTTAGAATTGGGATTTTTTGATTTTTCGCTCGGACTTGTATCTGTGGAGAGACTTTGCCATGACTCCTCCAATTTATTTTTGGCGTGAGTTCCCTGTTCCTGTAAAAATTCTTTGCTTCGTTTTAATTCGAGTTGCAGGCGGTTTTTTTCCTTCGCCCCCGTGTTGTTAAGCCTCGCTTGTATTCTTGAATTCACCTCTTGCCATCCACGCCGAAAAGTACTCACGGCCGAATTGGAAACGGATTTTATGGGCTCAAGAATGGGGCTTGTGGCTACCCATTGCATCAGGTGGGCTTCGAGAGGCCGATTGTCTACGAGGGTCTGAAGAAGGATGGCCAGTAAAAAAGTAAAAAGGATCGTTTTGAAAAAGAAAATAAATTGTTTCATGATTTCTCCTTTTTGTCGTAGGCCTCATAGACAGAATTTATCAAGGTTTGAGCCGCAAAGGGCTTTGAGACAAAGTTGCAACATCCGGCATCCAGCGCCTTCAGAATCATCTCTTCCTGATCGATGGTTGTACAGGCAATTACTTTGATTTGAGGAAATTGGTTGAGAATTTTTCGCGTGGCATCTATACCACTCATTATGGGCATAACGATATCCATTAGGACGACATCGGGGTTTGAGGAAGACACGATATCAAAGGCTTCAGCACCGTTGCTGGCCTCTCCCACGACATTTATGTCTGTCTTCAAAAAGATATTTCTTATTATTTCTCTAATGAACGGAGCGTCATCAACTATGACTAGTTTTAGTTTCATATCATTTATTATAGTGGTGCAACTTGTTCATCCCAAATAGAATATTCTCTCATGGACTCTGAATCTTTCGGTGTAAAAGTGATTGCGTTTATCACCGCCTTTACTGGACTAAAGGCTTATATTGTCATTTTGGGAATTCTTACAATCTGCGGATTGGGAGTTCCAATTCCCGAGGATATAACACTCATCGCTGCAGGCATTTTGGCAGGTTTAGGTAATATTTCGTTGGCGGGGGCGCTGCTCTGCGGATTTGTTGGAGTTATGATCGGGGATGCGATTCTTTTTTTTGCAGGCAGAAAATACGGACGCAGGATATTTCAGTTGCCTGTTTTTAGTCGCCTTTTCACGCCGGAACGGGTGGCTCATGCAGAGAGGAGAGTCCTCAAGAATTCGAAGTTTATTTGTTTCTCTGCACGATTTTTGCCAGGGCTTAGGTCAGCTATTTTTCTGACGGCCGGCATAATGGGAGTGAGACCTGTCGTGTTTTTTTGTCTGGATGGTTTCGCCGCTTTGATCAGCGTTCCGGTTTGGGTGGTTGGCGGGTGGTGGTTTGCGAACCATTTGGATGAAGCAATGAATTTCGCCAAGAAGATTCAAATGTCCCTTTTTGCTTTGATAGGCCTGGCAATCCTAGGCTACCTGGGTGTGAAATGGTGGAAAGGGAAAAGGCGCAGAGCTTTAAGGAGTGAAATGAGGAGTGTGAGCAAACAGTCTCCCTCGCGCAGGAGAGAACTTTGAGTTGCTCTCGGCTTATTCTCCCCAGGTGTATCCAAGGCGAAACAGAGTTGTTCCCAGAGTCACTTGAACCCCTGATGGCTGAATTCCCGAAATCGGATCTACCTGATTTGCCTGTCCGTCATAGAGCGATTTATCAAGGCAATGGGAAACCTGCCAAAAATATTGATTTTTTCTGTCCAATAGAAGGCGCGAGCCGATCCAAAATCCCACAGAATAGGTCTGTTGCTTTAGTCCTGATCGAACAGTTGAGGCTGTTTTGCCTTCTTGTTGATCTGCCCGCGGGAGGAGACGGACCCCAAAATCCCAGATATGAGTTTGACTTGACGGCCTTTGAAGTCCGGCAGATATTGCCAGACCCGAGGTTCGAACACGAATGCGGTCGGGATCGTTGGCTGGCACTGTCATGCGGCTCTCATTGAAATCCAAACCAATCAAAAGGTGAGGAGATCTTCGATCGAGTCCAAATGATTTGCGGAATCGAATACCACCAGACCACCATTGGTGATCGGCTGGAATTTTTCTTGTTCCTGCTGGATCTCCATTGATTTCACTCGCCAGACTGGTGGAAAATTCGCCTTTAAATCCCAAAAATGGAGTGAGCTAAAAAGCCGTTTCGGCCGTAATCAGGGGGCTAAATGAGTAATAGCGACGATACCAATAGTTGCTGCCGGAGTTCTGATAGAACATGCCGGCGGAAGCTCCGATTTCGACGAGATTTTGGCGTAAATCGTAAGGATGAAGAAGTGCTTTGTATTCCTGGATACTCTCCTGAGATCCTCCCAAGATGAGTTCGCGCACGTGGTCTCCCAATTCAGAGTTCTTCTCTTGGGGCGATTCATTCTCGGTTGCAGTTTTTAAACTCTCTCCCTTGCTGGAGTTCAAGGTTTCCACGCCAAGCTTCTCGGGGGGGAGAGGCGTTTGGCTTTGAAGAACTTGTCCTTGTTTTTGCTCTTGGTTTGCAAGCGGCGATGCCATTTCATTCGGTGCTTTGGGTCTGAGGTTTACTGATTTAGGGCTTAAACCAGAATCCCTTGAAAGAGTATCCTCTGGTAATTTAACTGAGGACTTTTGGCTTGCTTTTACATTATAGCGGCTTTCGTCCAGTGACTCGCCATCTGTTTCGGTTTCGGTAGATTTTAGCAAAGTTGCACTGCTAGGATCTAATTGTGAGAGGGCGGGCAGAGCTTTTAGCGAAAGAAAAAAAAAAATATCATCATTGTTAGGTTTCGCATTGCCCCTCGCTCTTAGGTAAAAATCGGAATTTTTCGAGAACACCTTAATGGAAATTGACCGCGAATATTCCCGAGGGGACAATATCGTGGAGGGATATAGCCGATGAGGGCATTGGTTTTGGAAAAGGTTCCGTTTTTCATTTTACTTGCTGGATTCGCAATGGGGCTGCACGGCCTTTGTATGGGGCAGGACCAAGGACGCAGTTTGAGCAGCGCGGTCGACGACCTGGTGAGTATTCAAAGGATTTCAGTTTTGCCGGTGTCTGACAACCTCGAGGGAATCTATTCGCGTCCAATTGAGAGCGATCTTATTGATAAAGTAAAAGCTGGTCATCGCTGGAATTACGTTGAAGCCAGTCTTTCTGGTCCATTGATGACGGCTCCTGAATTGGAACAAGATGAAAATAAAGTTCGTGAGTTGGGAGTCGGAATAGGCGCGGATGGAATAATTGCGGCAAAGATAACCAAAGGTCCTAACGGTGTTTCTATTCGACTAGACTTGTTCTTGGTGAGAGACGGGAAACTGTTTATCCAGGCTGAAGCCAATGATTTGAAGCAATTTGATATTGCTTCTCTTCAGGAACAGACATCGATTCTGTGGTCGCGATTAATTGGCCAACTGCCCTATCAGGGTATGATTCTAAGTCGTCAGGGCCAAAGGGTGACAGTCAACCTCGGCAAGAGAGATGGAATTACTGAGGAATCCGTAATTAACGCCATCCAAATTCTGCAGTTGAAAAGGCATCCGAAGTTTAATTTCATGGTTGGTACGGAAAAGGAAATCATTGGTAAAATCAAATTACTTAAAATCGATGATACCCTCAGTTTTGGTCAAGTTGTTCTTGAGAAAGACAAGAATGCTCTCGGAAAGGGTACAAAGTTAGCAGGGCTTGATTCAGTGTCATATCCCATCACGGGTTTGAGTTCTCCTGATTCTGGAGGGGCGGCGAAGGGGGTAGGTTCTGAAGCTCAGACATCCTTTGGCGAGAACCCCAATTCTTGGGTGCCAAAACGTCCCCCAACTTTTGGGCAAGTAGGGGCACGCTTTGGATTTGGACAGTTTTACGAAAACATGTCCTTAAATACGGTTGGTCCAATAAGTGCCACCAATTCATTGTATCCACTGGTTGCTCTCGAGGGAGAACTTTGGATTACTCCTGAATGGACGGTGAGGGCGCGTCTCAATCAAGGAATCATTCCAATAGATAATCCTCGATCAAATTCTAATCCTGTAAGTTTGTCTCAGTCGCTGACAGAAACGGACCTTTCCTTGGCCTATGTTTTTATTACTGGCTACAGCATTTGGGATACTAGAGTCGAAAGTAATTTTGGGTATTCAAATTATCGTCTCTACGTCGACGACTCTGATTTGAGAGGATTTACCACGTCGGATTTTGGTGGGTTTAAGTTTGGTGCAAAGGGATCTTTTCCCGTCACTGACGATCTGGATTGGAGTGTTGGCGGTTACATCAATTATTTTTTAAATCCTTCCTTAAAGGAAAGTCCAGTATCATCTGGGGATGATAACGATGCCTCGATTAATCAGTTTGGTATCATAGGAAGCCGTCGTCTTGGTGAGCACCTAAAAATTGAAGCCTCTCTCGACTTTGCTGCGTATTCAGCAAAATTCTTCGGACCGGGAGGGCGTGGAGATGAGGCAGCGAAGAGCTTGAGTCATCGTCACACCGGCTTGTCAGCCGCTGTACATTTCCTCTTTTAAAAATCCTTTTATAGCGTCAAAACTAAAGAGGCCCGGGATTTTTACTTCCCAGGCCTCTGATCTTAAAGCTTGAAGCTCAAAGAATTGATTCGTTGAAGCCCTGAGAACTTGTTAAGTTCTCAAAACCAAATTACATCATTGGCATTCCGCCCATTCCGCCCATTCCGCCTCCGCCCATGTCTGGAGCGGCACCTCTGCCATCATCCTTTTTAGGGGCCTCAGCAATCATGGTCTCGGTTGTCAGCATAAGAGAAGAAACTGAAGCCGCGTTTTCAAGAGCACAACGAACGACTTTCATTGGATCTATCACGCCCGCCTTCAGGAGATCTTCGTACTGCTCGGTGAGAGCGTTGAAACCGTAAGCTCCCGTCTTATTGCCAAGAACTCGATCGAGAACGATGGCGCCGTCAATACCCGCATTTGCAGCGATCTGGCGCAATGGCTCTTCACAAGCACGGCGAATGATACGAGCACCGAAACGCTCCTCTTCACTTAACTCCAAATCTTCAACACCACGAGAGGCACGCAGAAGAGCAGTTCCTCCGCCGGCGACAATACCCTCTTCAACGGCTGCACGAGTTGCATTAAGAGCATCTTCGACTCGAGCTTTCTTCTCCTTCATTTCAACTTCTGAGGGAGCTCCAACGTGAATCACGGCAACACCACCGGCTAATTTAGCCAAGCGTTCCTTGAGTTTTTCCTTGTCATAGTCGCTGGTTGTCTCTTCAATCTGGGCTCGAATTTGGCCCACGCGACCTTGAATTTCCTTTTTGCCCCCGGAACCATCAATGATCGTTGTGTTATCTTTGTCAATAACGACACGCTTTGCCTGTCCGAGATCAGCCAAAGTCGCCTGTTCCAATTTTCGCCCAGTGTCTTCGCTGATAAGAGTTCCACCAGTCACGACTGCAATGTCTTCCAACATCGCTTTACGACGATCTCCAAAACCAGGCGCCTTAACAGCCGCAACCTGGATTGTACCACGGAGCTTATTCACCACAAGAGTCGCCAGGGCCTCGCCTTCAACGTCTTCAGCAATGATAACCAGAGGACGCCCCTGCTTTGCTGTTCCTTCAAGAACACTGAGCATGTCCTTCATTGAGCCGATTTTTTTGTCGTAAATTAGCACATAGGCATTTTCAAGTACGGTTTCCATTCTTTCTGCGTTGGTAATGAAGTAAGGAGAGAGATAGCCACGGTCAAACTGCATCCCCTCAACAACGCTCAGTTCAGTCAAGGCTGTTTTGCTTTCTTCAACGGTGATAACACCTTCTTTGCCAACTTTATCCATGGCCTCAGAGATCATGTTGCCAATCTCTGAATCGTTATTGGCGGAAATAGTTCCCACCTGGGCAATTTCCTTTTTGTCTTTTACGGGTTTTGCCATTTTGCCAAGCTCGGCCTTGATATAATCGACGGCTTTATCAATACCCTTTTTGACAACCATAGGGTTGTGGCCTGCACTCACAATCTTCGCTCCTTCACGAAAAATAGCCTGTGCAAGTACTGTCGCAGTGGTGGTTCCGTCTCCAGCATCATCATTCGTTTTGCTGGCAACTTCCTTAACCATCTGCGCGCCCATATTTTCAAATTTATTCTCAAGATCGATTTCTTTCGCAACCGTCACGCCATCCTTAGTGATCAGCGGGGCGCCAAAAGATTTTTCAATAACCACATTGCGACCCTTTGGTCCGAGGGTTACTTTCACCGCATTTGCGAGAACATTTACTCCACGCAAAATGGCGTTACGAGCATCTTCACTGAAACGCAATTCTTTACTCATTTTCATACCTCTTCTTTTTCTTTTTTAGTTAAAAATTCCTAATACATCTTCTTCGCGCATCATCAGTAACTCATTGCCATTCAGCTTAAGCTCAGTTCCTGCGTATTTACTAAAAAGGACCTTATCGCCAGTTTTCACTTCCAAGGGCAACACCTTACCGTCCTCGGTGACTCGTCCATTGCCGGTGGCAACGATCTCTCCACGCTGGGGTTTTTCTTTAGCTGTGTCCGGAATAATGATTCCTCCGGCTGTGACCTCTGCTTCATCTAAACGACGAACCAGAACTCGATCGTGCAAAGGGCGCACGTTAAAATTTGCATTAGCCATTCTAGGACCCTCCTATGAAATCAATGTTTCATGTTTAATGATAAAAAAATGCCACTGTTATTACGTTTGTTAACGACACTGGCCAATATGGAATGACCCATTGGAGTGTCAAGGTGAGCTGGAGAAATTTTATGGGATTTTCGTGAGGCGCAGAGCCCCAGGTTCCAGGCGGAGATGGAACTGGCAGCTACCTGGCGCTAAACAGAGAGATCTGGTGAAATAACGTGAAGCATCATTTTCTTTCTTCGGCTAAGCCATGGTGGCTATCAGCCATCGAGGTAAGAGGGCTACTGTAGGAGCCGACTGCCGACTGCCTCTCTCTTTCTTTCATGAGAGCCTGTGTGAGTTCGGCAGACTCTTGGTCAGAAAGACGGCCCATCAAATCCCTTAAGGAGGAAAGATCATTTCTGAAATTAGGCAAATAGACTGAAACATAGTCGTCTAGCCCCAAATCGTGAGCGTACTGCAACCCCTCATAAGCGGCCCTCAGAAGGGCACCTTTGCGCGGAGCCTGCCGTTCGTTACCTGGCAAATTTGAAGCTGCAAACTTAACCCGATTTGAGGTGGGGATTTCACTAGGAGAAAGGCTCTCAGTCGTCGGGTCTCCACTCAATTTTCCGGGATTTGTTGCCTTTTCAAGAGTTGCCCTTGCTTCTTCAATTTGCTGCTGCTTCCAATCACGAAAGGCCAAGGGCCTTTCGGAGCGAGCGATGGTGGTTGCCGGAGGAGGTAAAAGGCCTGCTGAATTGGATCCCGGATGAGGTTTTTGAGAAATCGGACGGCTTGCCGAGTTTGCCGCATATCCACATATCGTGAATAAAATGTTGACCTCAAGTAGCAGCGTGATGAGTAAAATTTTTTCCCAACTTTTCAAATTTTGTCACTTCCTATCAGGTTTATTGCTCGTAAGAACTGGTTATTCGATCCATTCCTTCCTCAGTCCCACTCATTTCAACAGGCGTGCCAGCAAAACATGAATTCCGAAGATCTTTGGTTTCTTCCGGCGACCTCGCTCATGTTTCACTGCACAGCCTGAAAACCAGGGCATCACGACTCAATGCGGTAAAAAAAAGACTCTTGCCCGACGACTTCATCTGAGGTCAGGTCGGCTCCAATCAAAAGAAAGAGGGAGAAATCGATGGTGGAGTTAACCGTTTGCCTCATTTTATTCGGAATTTCCTTGGCTTGTAATTTGATTCTTGGACTACTTGTTCGAAGGAAGGCTCTGCTCACAGCAAAGGCCCAAGCAGCCCTCACTCAATTAGAAGTGGTTAAAAGCGATCTTCAAATCGAGCATTCCCGAATTCAAGAGGAGATCCGGCAAAAGACATCTCAGACTGAAAATCTCCAGGAGGATTTGAGAACACTCGTAAGCAGAAATCAAGATTTGCTTCAGAATGTCGCTCGAC
Organism: Bdellovibrionales bacterium; assembly: GCA_016714165.1. Taxonomy (NCBI): domain Bacteria; kingdom Pseudomonadati; phylum Bdellovibrionota; class Bdellovibrionia; order Bdellovibrionales; species Bdellovibrionales bacterium. Next base: position 2,120,005 of record JADJNU010000001.1, on the reverse strand, counting down.
TTGAATCTGAGAAATCAGGTTTGGCTCAGAGTCTCAGCGAACAGAGGTCGTTTTTAAGTCAATCGGGGGAGCAGTTGCAACAGGCGTTTCGAGGTCTTGCTTCTCAGGCTCTTGAAAGCAACAATCGGGTATTTATTGATCTGGCTCAGCAGGTTCTTGGTAAGGAAACTCAGTTTCAGAGGTCTGATCAAGAGAACGCGATCAGAATTTGCAGCTTCTTCTCGAGCCGATTCGCCAAACTTTGACAAAATATCAGGAATTTACTCAAGAGATCGAGATTGAACGCAAAAGATCATTTGTGTCGATTGAGAATGAGTTGCGGAGAGTGACAGACACGAACTCGGCGCTTTCACGGACAACCGCCGCTCTCAAAGACGCTCTGAAAAAGCCCAGTGTGCGCGGTCGTTGGGGAGAAATTCAGCTAAAGAATTGCATTGAATTGGCAGGAATGTCGGAATACTCCGATGTTAATTTGCAAGACGTTAGAACTTCAGAAGACGGTCAGCGTTTGATTCCTGATATGACAGTGAGAATGCCAGGTGGGAGGGTTGTTGTTGTAGATGCTAAGACGCCAATCGACGCCTTTCTTGGCTCTTTGGAAGCAGCTGATCCGGAAATTCAAAAAGCTGAACTTGTACGTCATGGGCGTCATGTGAAAGACCACGTCAAAAAGTTATCGGCGAGGGCCTATGGGGAGACGATTGCAGAATCAGCCGATTTTACAATTATGTTTTTACCTAATGAAAGTTTTCTCTATGCGGCTCTTGAATCTGAACCTGATCTCGTCGAATTTGCCCTTCAGAGAAAAGTACTCATCTCAACCCCACCGACTTTGGTTGGACTTCTTAAAGTGATTCGGTTTGGTTGGAGTGAGGAGAAGTTGGCAGCCAATGCACAAAAGATTTCTGAAGTTGGCAAGGAGCTTCACAAACGCCTTTGCGATTTTATAGAAGCCTATTCCAACATTGGAAAATTTTTAGAAAAGGCACGTCAAGAATACGAAACGGGACTTATGCGTTTGGAAAGAAGAGTGTTAGGTCAAGCCAGGCTTCTTGAGAAACTTGGTGCAAAAAGTCACAAATCACTTCCTTCAAGTTTGACTCATGTCGAGGAAGAGGAAGTGGGAGAGGGAGTAGAAATAGAGACTCTCCCCGTGGATTTAGAATCTCGATATTCAGCGGCGACCGTGACTTCGAACTCAGATATATGACGTATATGAAGGAAGTCAGCGATCAGAGAGGTGTCGCGGGCCTGAAATGAATTGCCAACAAATTCCTAAAGACTTGCTGGAGTTGTTTTAAGAAGTTTTACCGGGTGGTTTTCAAGAAGGTTTTACAAGAATTGAAGCTCAATTTCATTTCAAATAAAAGATTATTTTCATTTTCTCCAGCTTGATTCAGGAACACTTTTACATAGCTTAGCCTTGAGATATTAATACAAATAGGTGGGAACCAAGGGTAGGCTATGCATGTTCGCGAGGGATTGCTTTGCCAAATTTTAGGAAGTTATTTGAACCGCTCGGAGGTGAGTCTATCCTCTCTTGCAGCAAGTTTAAATATTTCAAAATCACATTTGAGCGATATTAAGAATGCCAAAGCAAGGGCTGGGATTGATTTGGGTCTCAAAATTCTTAAGAGTTGTGGTGCCACTCTTGAGACTCGGCGAGAGTGGTTGGATGTCTCGATGCGCGAGGAAATTCCTGAGTATGAGGAACTTCAGCAACTTGAGGCCAGCGGCATCAAGGAGACTCATTTACCTGAGAATGTTGGAGATCAAATAGGAAACAATGTCGAACTGATGCACATTGCCCTGGATATCATTGAGGAAAAGGAATTAGGACTTTCTTTCGTCGAGTTTCAAGACCGTTATGGAAAACGAGGCCTTCAGTTGGTCCAGTTGCTCATTTCCGAGGGGATCGTGTCGAGTCGTTATGACAGGTATTATGCGGAGGATGTCAGATTAATATTATCTAAGAAATCATCCTTTTCGTTTGTGGAGAGCATTTTGCGTGAGCAGAGGGAAAGACACAACGCCAAGACATATGAGGGTCGATTTGAATTTCAAGTTGATGATGTGAGTGAAGACGTCATCAAAGATTTATTTAATTTACACCAGGAATATATGCGCGGGGTAGCGGAGTTGATTAAGAAATCTCGGCATCTCGAAAAAGGAAAAAAAGTGAAACGAGTTTTTGTTCAAGCGCTATCGTGTGTACTAAGAAATAATTTGGCATTCTTTTTAATTACGGTCGCTTCTTTCGTCTGTTCTTCGTCTCTCGCAGTAGCTGATCAAGGAGGCCTGGGAGGAGGCAGCAACTCTGTTCGCACGGATTCCATACGCATTTCCGGATATGAAAGGGAAGCGCATGCGATTGAGGAGGGACATCGCATTGAAGAATCAATCGTCAGCGGTCGCTATGAGTCTTTGAAGAAGTTGAGAAGAGATTTATGTAGAGATTCAAAGGACATGCAAGGATTGGAAAAGGCGACCATGAAGCGCTATTCGGTGGAACGCTATTTTTCAAGTGGCAAAGAGTTGTTTGATCTGATTATGCTTGTGGAAATCGTATGCAAAAATGAAAAGCAGGACGGTTGGAATAGTTATTGAGCCTCACTCAAGTGGAGACAGTCACAAACGTATCAAACTGAGTCAGTGTTCTTCCAATGCTATCTGTCAAAATTCTAGGTAATTGTACGGTTTGATTTGGTGAAGGATCAATATAGCCAATCTTTGGCCGGCATGATCAGTGCACTCCATATATGAGATTTGTGAATGAAGGAAGAATAGATTGAAAGCATCCTTGCTTTTGATCTGTGAGGACCTAAGAGTAAGTGAAGGGTGTGACATGTCAGCATTTAGATTTTTGTTATTCCCGTTTCTTGTTTGTCTTTTTGCACAATTTGGCTGTACGAAGGGGAATCCTGGGCAAATTCAGAGTGCCAGCCAACAAGTAACTCATGAAAAAATCATTATCAACTACGAACTGTCTAATTCGACGGCTCGATTAAAAATAGAAATTCATCATGCGGGTCCTGAAGGAAAGATAAGAGAGAACGATCAAACGGCCTGGACTTCATTGGCCTCCAGTTCTGGAGTTTGGACTACTTCTAATAATGATGACTATTTTTTGGATCAGCCCCTAACCAATTTCACTCCAGGATCTCAATATCGGCTTTACGTTCTGAACCCGACAACAACAGAATCAGGCAGTCTTTCGTTGAGTATACCAAACTCAACAACCCCTCCCCCTGCGGACGCGATTACTTTGGACGTTCAGGTCGCCAACGGAAAATTAGATATTGCGGCAAGAAATGCGGGTCCAAACGGTGAGGTTCGAACGTACGGGATTGGAAACTGGGCCAAATTTATTGTTCCAGATAAGTGGACGACCGACGGAAACAATTATTTTCTTTCAAGGCCCATCACAAATTACACTCCTGGATCTGATTTCCTAATGGAAATCAGAAATCCGGATAATAACAAATCTGCCTCGGCGCAAATACAAATTCCCGATAGACTTGATCGAGAGGGTACCATTCACGTGAAATACCAGGTGGTTGCCGGACGCCTTAAAATTGATGTATTCAATGCGGGCCCTCTGGGGGAGACGAAGGGTGCGGGCACTTTGGATTGGACGAGGTTCATAGTGCCAGGAAAATGGACAACTGATGGAAACAACTATTCTTTGGACAGGGCGATTGTTCCTGGAGAGGGCCCTGTTTATACCTTGGGGTACCGGAATCCAGAACGGGGTAATGAAGTTTGGTTTGATGTTGACTTGAACAAGTCTGGTGGGGAGTCAGTGGCCTTCATTTACTCCGTAGCCAATGGTCAATTTCGTTTGGCTGCCTATGGTGCTGGGTCCAGAGGAGAGACCATGACTGATAATGTTTTTGATTGGACTGCCTTTTTGGTCCCATCCAAATGGTCCACCAATGGGACGGACTATTTCCGAACGGCACCTTTGACTGATTATCCTTCTGGTGCGGAGTATGGATTGAGGATTCGCAATCCCGACACGAAATCGCAGGCATACATTTTTGTCAAAATCCCGACGCGTTAGCCTCAAGAAAAATTCTGATTGAAGCAGCAGATTTATCAATCAAATTTTGATAAATTTACTTCAGTTTTCTTTGGACGGACATCTGTCCTCTGACTATCATGAAGAATTCATCATTATTTGAGGGAGGCGAGATGACATGGGTAGAAGCTCAACAGATCAGAATTTGATTAAAGAAGTTTTGGAGAAATACAAAAAGGTGACCGTTGTGGGAATCAGCTCGAAGCCGAGCCGGGCAAGTTACGGAGTCACAGAGTATCTCTTAAACCAAGGATTTGAGGTTGATGGCGTTAACCCAGTGGAGAAATCTATTCTCGGTTGCTCCATTTATGCGTCGCTGAAGCAGGTGCCGCATAAGCTCGAAATAGTGGACGTGTTTCGCGCACCAGAACACGTCTTGGAGCTGGTGAATGAGTTAATTCCCCTTCGACCCCAGGTGCTTTGGTTACAGGAGGGCGTCACTCATCTCGAGGCAGAGGAGAGGGCGCGCCAAGCTGGAATTGTGGTCATATCCGACAAATGCATACTAAAGGAGCATCGAAGATTATTTTTAATAAAATAGAAACGAATGAGGTGGGAATTAAAAAGTCTCCCCATCCTCAATTCGAGTTTTTGGAATGAGAACGGCGTGAGGCTTAATGAGTGCATTTTTTCCAACAGTCACATCACCCATGATACTGGCTTTTAATCCGATAGTGGTCCCGTCCCCTATCTTGACAGGAGCGATGACGAGAATTCCTTTTTGGCCATAATGAGCAAATAAATGGGCAGAGCCTCCGATTGTCACATAATCTCCGAGGCTAATCATACAAGGGTCAGAAATATTTGTCGTGTTGATGACAACGCCTCTACCGATTTTCATTCCCATCATACGATAGAACAGCACGTTAATTGGAGTTGGAGTAACGAGTTCTAAAAAACTATACCTCACAAGATAAGTAAGAGCATTGTGAACAAACCAGGGGATTGCCTCTAGAGAAAACCAAATCCCCCGCCAAGCCTTTAAACGCAGAGGGAGAATAAAATTAACTGTTGGAACGACAAATATGAGGGTAAACCCGTAAGTCAGATAACCCAATGCTATTCCTGAGCCTGCGGCGATATAATGGAGTATGGGATGCCAGGTTGATGTTGTGGATGAAAGAAAGTCAAATATGTAGAGCCCAGGAGCTGCAGAAACACCTGCACACAGTACAACTAAAAGACAAACGGGAGACAGAAGGGCCAGAAATGCCATATTGCGAAAAGTGCGCAAGTAGGTCTCAAGTTGCCCTCGCAAACCGGGCACATCTGAGGTCGTTGCGTGAATATCTAGACGTTTGCCCCGCTTTTTCTCAAGTTTATATGCCGGCTCATCCAAGTTTAATGTTCTCCAAAGTGACCAAGGACACCTGTATTTACTATTATATACTATCGGTCGAAATGCCGAATATTCTCAAGGGGTCCGCCCACGGGAGAAATCCATGTCCCGATCTGATACAATTTTCACTTGGGTCTTCTGATATTTCGAATATTGTTCCAAATCAAGGCGAGGCCGCTCCTCCAATATGAGTTCCATCGGCCAGGTGGCCGTCAACAAGTAGGATTTCGCGGTGAGCCAGTCGAGAATAGTCGGGGTCATGAGTGACCAATACAATAGTTGTTTTCATTTTTTGATTGAACTGAGTGAGGATATTCATCACTCGTTCGGCGTTTGCGGTATCCAGGTTGCCGGTGGGCTCATCTGCAAAAAGATATCTTGGTTGCAAAATAAGGGCTCGTGCAATTGCGACTCTCTGTTGCTGACCTCCGCTCATTTGGGCTGGAAACTTGTTTGCTTGCTCGGATATTTCGAGTTCTTCAAGAAGAGTCATGGCTCGATTTTTTAGCTCTTCGTGGCGTTTTAGATTTCGAGGTCCTAGGAGAACGTTTTCTAGAGCGGTCAATTCAGGAAGAAGATAGTGAAATTGAAAAATGAAACCAACTTGACGGTTTCTAAAATCATGAAGATCTCGGCTTGATAGCTTGGCAATATTCGCTCCATCAACGAGGACCTCACCTTGGGTTGGATTGTCGAGAGTGCTCAGAATATAGAGCAGCGAGCTCTTTCCTGATCCCGACTTTCCAGAAATAGAAACGAATTCACCATCTTTGATATTCACTTCAACATGATGTAGAATTCGAGTTGGTGGAACTCCGAATTCCTTGATGAGTTGGTGCCCTTGAATTCCCAATTTTTGGCTCTCCTAAAGTCAAATGTTTGCACGTATAATATCTAATGGAGTCAGTTGAGCGGCATGTCTGGCAGGAATGATACTTGCCACTGCCGCAGCAGCCTGTGCTGCCACAAATGCCGCAACAAAAATAGTTACATCGTAGGATATTGGAAGATGTGTCCCTTTTCCAATCTTAAATCCCAGATCAATATTTCCAATAAGAAGATTAGCGCCGAGGCCAAGGACAAGGCCACTGAGACCACCAACAAACCCCAAGAGGAAACCCTGAATCATAAACAGCTGAAGAATTTTTTCGGGACCGTAGCCGATAGAGCGGAGGATCGCGATTTCCTTTTGCTTCTGACTGATCATGATGCTTAACACATTGTAAACACCAAAGGCGGCCACGAGCAGTATGGCAAATGTGATAACGTATCTGGTGATATCCTGAATATTGATAATCTGCATAAATGAAGCATTTGCTTCTTCCCATCCCTCCACTTTGTCGTTTGAATAGAGCGACCAGAGAGAAGCGGTTGAGGAAGAAAGCTGAATGTCGTCGAGGGCTACAGAAATTTCGCTGACTCGTCCAGGAGAGTGATTCAGAGATTGAACATCGGAGAGGTGAGCCAGTCCCATGGTGTCGTCAATATTGTGATTTCCCAGTTGAACGACTCCAACGATGCGATAAGGCCAAGCTTCATTGAATCCGCTTGATATTCTAATCGTATCTCCAACCGATGCGCCCAATTTGTCCATAACCCCCTTGCCGAGAATAATTTTCCGCCCCCCACCCGTCAGCATGGAGAGATTTCCAGCCACGGTGTAGTCAGCATGACTCGTCACTTGCGTGTGCTTTTCAGGAATTATTCCAGTGAGACCAATACTTGTTCTCAGGGGACCGCGCGCCACAATGGCATTTATTGTCAATCGAGGAGAATAGGCCAAAACTCTTGGGTCCCTTTCAAGACGAGAAAACCATCCTTGCGGATTTTCAAGTCTTGATTCGCCTCGCTTTCCTGCCGGTGGGACGATCCATTGAACAAATTGGGTTTCTTCAAAAAAGCGATCGCGCAAATCTTCTTGCTGTATTTTTTGTTCATTTCCTTTAATGATGACATGAGCCGTGTTGTTGAGTAATTGTTCTGAAATGTAGTTTCTCATTCCCAGCTGCATTCCCGCAATGACCACATAGATAGTTGTGCCCAGCGAGATACCAAGAAAAATCAAGAGTGTTTGCTTTTTTCGAGCGAGCATTTGGCGTAAGGCCAAAAACCACATAAATTGATCCCTCCTCCCCTTGCCTTTGAATAAATCAGATTGATGTTTTTACGACAATAAGATCGATGTCAGATAAGGCGCTTTCTTTGACCTCCGCCCATTGACCATCAATTCCTCCAATTTTTATGGGAATTTTCACTCGCTTTTGATTTCTCTCAATAATTAAATGTCCATTAGAAACTGCGGACAGAGGAACCAACAGGACATTTTCATGTTGGCCGACTTGAATAGAGACGTCAGCGGTCATCCCAGGAAGAACATTCTCCATCAGTCCATTCACTTGAATATGGGCAAGGAATTCATCATTTTTGGAAAAAGCGCTTTAACTTTTCCCTCCAGCTTTACGGATCGAAGGCTTTCAAAAATAACATCAGCCATTTGGCCTGCGCGCACCCTCAGAGCGGCCTGTTGTTCAAGAGAAACCTCGATGTACTTGTCGTTAAGATCCTGGACAGATAAGAGCACGACTTGAGGAGCGACACCCTCTGACTCTCCGACTCCTATGAAGGTAACCGTGCCGTTTATGGGTGATGAAAACTTTAGATTCTCAGTAAATCGAATAAGTGGGTCCCCCTTTTTTACGACGTCTCCCTCGCGAACATACACTTCCTGAACAGTACTCATGATTCCTAGTTTAACATCATATTTGCTATATGATTTTACTTTTCCTAAACCGTAAATAGCTTCAGTGATAGATCCTCGTTTCGGTTTGATAAGGTCGTATTTGCGGTTGTATCTATAAAAGAAAAAAACGCTCATTATCGCAACAGACAAAAGAGAAGCACCTAGAAAGATGTATTGATTTTTTTTAAACATATTTGCCCTCTAATTTAAGAATTGATTCAGATGACTCATTGCTCACACGTAATCCCTTCTCTCATGCTACTTCTTGCCGCAATAGTATGTTCGGCTTTGTTAAAAAAATCTGTCGTGAGGAGATATAGCTGACGCAAAAGCTGAGTGCAATGAGCGACAAAACCGAGAAAGTGGGCGCTTGCCATTGCCAAACCCAAAGCCCATCAAAGAGGACAAAGGAAATTCCAAAACTAACCACTAGGCTGGTTATTGCGCCAACAATTCCAGCCGACAGGCCAATCGCCAAATGTTGAAATAAAAACATGTTGCGAACTTGTGCTGATCGATAGCCTAAAACCTTCAGTAAACTCATTTCCCATTTGCGCTGCCATATTTGGTGGTTGCAGATGGAGAACATGACAAAAAGTCCGACGACTATATTAAGGCCTGCCATCAAATGCATGGCCCAGGTCATCTGCTGACTTATTTCAAGAATTCGGCCCGCCAATCTAGAAACGTCGATGAGGCTGATATTTGGAAATTTGCTGACAATGGCGTTTTGTATTGAAGTCTTTATTGCGGTCTCATGGTCGGGAAGAGAGGCGAGGTAAGTTTTGGGTGCTGATTCTAAAACACCGGGTTGAAACTGAAGAAAGAAATTTGGCTGGAAGCTGGCCCATCGTACAGTTCTAAAATTGATAATTTTGCCCTCAATTGGGACATCTTGAATATCAAAGCTAAGGATGTCGTTTATTTTCAATCCCAATCGTTGTGCGAAGCGCTTTTCAACCGATATCTCTGGCACGCCACCCTTTGTTTGATCAAAAACACCGCTAAAACTTTGGCCTTCTGAGAGCTCTTCGGATTCGGAAAGATCGCTTCGGTAGGTTAAGTTAAATCCACGATTGCGAAAACGCGCTTCGCGTTCCTCTTCTCGAGAGAAAACTTGCTTTTCACCTTTTTCAAATTTTTGCTTGTTGACCGCAACGAGACGGGCTCTTACGAGGGGGGAAACTTGCTGCAATGGGATCTTGAACTCAGCTGTCAATTTTTTGAGTTCGGAGAGTTGATCTTCCTGAATATCAAACAAAAAAAAGCTAGGTAGTCGCGATTTTTCGGGGTGTTCAATTTCTCCACGAAGATTAGCTTCAATTTGGGGTGCAATATTTATGAGTAGTACGCCCAGGCTCAATGCCAAAAAGCTTGTTATGGTCGAAGACTGGTGACGGACCATCTCTCTTGTCGCAATCTGGACAAATGAGGGAAGTCTTTTAGGGATTCTCTCAAGTGGCTTTAAAACGAGAAAAACAAGAAACCAAAAAAGTAATCCGGAACAACCAAAAATAGCAGTGAATAGCGAGCCTACCTGCCAGGAATGAGCCTGCCAAACGGACATCAGCCAAAACGCAACAACAGCAGGCAGATAGGAGAGCAAAACGACGGAAGGGGCCGTGGGCAGAATTCGAAGAGTTTCAATTCGAAAAAGAAATGAGGGTTTTATTTGCTTCACTCGAAGGGCCGTTGGAAAACAAACCAATAGGCTTCCACCGATGGCTGTCGTTACTGCAATTAAGATAGACATCGGATCCATTGCGGAATCCAGTTGGATTGGAAGTAATTGCTGCGTGATGAGAGAAATCATGGGTACGAGTATCAGCGAAAGACAGATCGCAGGAAGTGATCCAATAAAACCGAGCGCCGCGACTTGAAAGAGAACGAGAACTAAGACGCGATTTGGTCTGAGGCCAAGGCTCAGATATATCGCAAAAGAACGAATTTTTCGGGAAAAATAGGCTTTGAATAGAAATATGGCCCCCACTGAGCATAGAAAAAGTGCTGCAAGAGCGACTAGACTGAGGTAGTCACCCAGCTAATTGGCCAGCCTTCCCATTTGATCACCGGCCGTTTGATGAGAATAGACTTCTACCTCCGAAGGAATAACGGGACTGGAGTGAAGCAATTGTTCTATTTTCTTTAGTTGAGCGTCCGCAGCAGAGGGGATCGCAAAAAGAGACGTGTACCAGGCCAGGCTCTCCGAGGTCACCAGTTTAGTATTGGGAATTTGTGACAGGGGAATGTAAACGCGAGGAGCCATACTCGTCGTGATTCCCGCAGCCGAATCTTCGAGAATAACTCCGGCAATCCGAAATACCATGTCGCCGATACGAAGTGGATCCTCCACTTTCAGGTTTAACTGTGCCAAAACTTCTGGATAGACCCAAGCATTGCTGTTCGTTGGTGAGGAATCAACGACCAATGGCATTGTTTCTTGAGATCCCAGCGATGAAGACATTTTAATTGTGCCATAGAACGGAAAACTGGGATCGATGGCACGAAGTTGAACAAGCTTTGATAACCCAGCGGTACTTGCCACCATTGAGTAGAGCTCAATCATGTCGCTGCGTGCAGCAGCACTCGGAAGGCTTCTCAAGGCCAAATCAAGAACCTCTTTAGAAAGAGGGTGGCGGGACGAAAGTCCAAGGTCGGCCCCGAGGGTGATTTTTGATCGTGTTGATAAGGATTTTTCAATTGAGTAACGAAAGGAGTTCAAAGCAATAAAGCCGCTGAGGCCGAGACTGAGATTCAGAGAAAATAAGATTGTGAATTGCCGATGGTTGAAGAGTTCTCTCAAGGATAGCCAAAGAAGCTTTCTCATTCGATTCTGCCACTCTTGAGATGAATCTGGCGTTGGCAGCGCTGTGCGAGGTCGAGATTGTGAGTCACGAGGATAAGGGTCATCTGATTCGTGCTAACGAGATCAAAGATCAGATTCATTACCATTTCTCCCGTTTCCGCATCGAGATTTCCGCTGGGTTCATCTGCGAGGAGGAGCGTGGGCTGAGTGACAATGGCTCTTGCAATAGCTACTCTTTGGCTCTCACCTCCACTCAATTCCCTCGGGAAATGATTTTTTCTGGCTTCCAATCCCACGGCGGCAAGGGCCCGAGCTGCTGCTTTATTTGAATCAGGTACATTCTGAATGTCAAGAGGCAAACGGACGTTCTCAAGGGCAGTCAGATGCGGCATCAAATGGAATTGTTGAAAAATAATTCCCACATTCTTAGAGCGAAATTGAGTGAGATCTTCCTCAGAAAGTTGATGAATGTCGTGATCAGAAATCTGAATTGTCCCTGAACTGACTTCCTCAAGCCCAGCAAGCAGAGATAGTAGGGTCGTCTTGCCGCTTCCCGAGGGACCGAGGATGGCCAGGGTTTCTCCCTTAGTCATATTGAAGGAAATTTCGTCGAGGGCCACTATAATGTCCTGGCCCTGATTGTATCTCTTGCAGAGTCGATTGACCGACAAAATCATAATAGTCTTTCTATAAATGGAATGAGGTTCTCGGCGATTTTGCGGTGTCCCCTTTCGTTAGGGTGTATGCCATCACTCAGATTTAAGTCCCTTTTTCCTCCGACGTCGACCAAAAGAAATGGCATGAAAGCAACTTTGTGTTGCTTCGCAAGTTCGGCAAACAAGGCCGCAAATTTTTTTCGGTAGTCGCTTCCATAATTAACCGGGAGTTCCATCCCAGCAAGCAGGACTTTGATCCCTTCCTTTTTTGCCAACAAAATGGTTTCGCTGAGATTTACTTTAGTTGCTTCAACTGAAACTCCTCGGAGGCCGTCGTTTCCCCCTAATTCAATCAAGAGAACATCAATTTTTTTTCTCATCTGCCATTTTAATCGACTAACTGCGCTCGCCGAAGTCGACCCTGAAATCCCGGCGTTGACAACGCTCACTTGGTGGCCGCGGGCTCTCAGTTGCAATTCAAGTTGGGCGGGATATGAATTTTCTTTGTCAACCCCATCTCCAGCGGCAATCGAGTCACCCAAGATGACAATTCTAGAGTGACTCTCCTTTTCGAGAGTCTTCAAATTGGCGGCAGAAGCGTATATCGAAAGAAAAATGAGAAGCCAGGAAGTGAAAATCTTCATTTCGAACCTATGATATACAAGCATACCCCTTGCATATATATCATAGAAATGGTTGAGGTTGGCAAGTAAATGGGGAGGTGTTGGATACATGCACCTTTCGGGCTCGTTAAATGAAAAAGGGGATTTAGGCAAATTGGAAGAAATGAATCAGAGAGGGAAATTTTTTTTAGTGACCACACCTGGCTTGGAGGAACTTGCTCGTACTGAGTGGCAGACCAAGAGGGAGTTGCTGGCCGAGACCTATCCTTTACATCTATTAAGGGAGAGTGGCGAGTCTGGGCAAGTTGTCGCGGGCGGGGTTGAAATAGAGGTGAGTTTGGCCGAGGGCTGGATACTTAATCACTACCTGCGCATTCCGACGCGAATATTGCAGAGGTTGGATACTTTTCGATGTCGGGAATATTTACGGTTGCAGGACAAAGTGGGTCGTTTTGCTTGGCACCAGTATTTGCGGGAAGGGGAAGTCAAAGTTCATGTCTCCTATCATCGGACGAGGCTCAACATGAAGAAACGCCTCATCGGAGCTGTGAATTCTGGTCTTGATATGGCGCGAACAAAACAGAAATTTCGTAAAATACACTTAGAAACCCCGCAGAACATTTTTTTGAGGCTTGAGGGGGACAGGGCCACTCTCAGTATCGACACCAGTGGTGAATTGCTCTATCGCCGTGGATACAAAACTTTTATAACGAAGGCGCCCATTCGGGAAACACTCGCCAGTGCCCTTTTCTGGCTAGTGCGTTCGTCTGTGAAGGATTGTCCAGTTTGCATTTTAGATCCCATGTGTGGGTCCGGAACTCTCGGACTTGAGCCATTGATATTTTGGGAGCCTTTGAAGAATCGATCGTTTTCTTATCAGAATTTTCCCTCAGCACCATCTTTGATTCCCTCAAGTGTGTCTGCAGGCTTGAAAAGCGCTAGAGACGTAATGGAGACATTTTTTGGTGATATTGATTCTGGAGCAATTTTAGCCACTCGAGCCAATTTCAATGCCCTGCTTGGAAGGGATTTGCCACCGTCAAAGGTTGTCCTCGGTGATTGGCTTGAATGCTGGGATTTTGGTGAACTCCCTCGTCCTCTTCTTATGGTTGTCAACCCTCCGTACAATGAGAGATTGAAGCAGAATCAGGACAAATTAATTTCTGATTTCACCAAAATGCTTCGCAAAATTGAGCCGGACATATGTGGAGTCGTTTGGCCAGGTCGAGTTCTCCCACGACTTCCAGGTCGGTGGATTAAATCGGTCGCCACTCTTAACGGAGGTTTGCCTGTGACTTTGGGTGTTCTTTGCAATGATGCCTCGACCGCTGTCGAGGCGCTGTGAACCTGTTTTGTGGTAAGCGGGCTATTTTTTTTGCTTTGAAGTGACTCAAGGAGCGCCTCGCAAAATCCGAAAAAGTATTGAGAAATTAAATGTTTGTCAAAAGGGGTTCAACCTTGCGGATCAATCATATTATTTGCCTGGTCCTTATTTTGATGGGGTCGCTTCAATCTTGTGCAGAAATGGACAAGACCTCTGACGTTGAAGGTCCAAGGAAATTGGGTTTTGAGGCGGCAAAAGAGAAAACCGTTTACGTTGGGCTTATTACTGCTGAGAGCAAGTTCCACCCCTGGATGAAAGAGATGTTTCTTTCGCAGGACATTTTTGAGCCTTGCTTCCTTATTCCCAATGACCAATCGATTGCGATTTTGTTGCGCTGGAGGAACTATCGAGGGAGATGGAAAATTGACAAAGAGGGATCAGCTGGAGATGGCGGGGAGCTAATGAAATGTGTCATTCAGCAATTTGAGATGTGGCTTGCGAAGCGATTGTCCCAAGCTGAAGAGGGAGGGATGTTCTATTTGGTGGAGAGCAAAGATCAGCTAAATCTAAATTGGCCGTCAAACGGAGAGAAGTACAGCTGGCACGTCAGGTTTGAAAAAAAGCGGAGGATCTTTCAGTAACTTGAATAAGGCAGAGAAATCCACATTTGAATCGCCGGACCAGCCTAGAATTGTGATCTACTCAGATCAAGAGTACCTCCTTCGGTTCATTTACTCATTGCTGCTCTGCGACATTGTCACGATGAGTGTGGGCTGTATCGTCATTGGTTCGCGGTTCGGCATTTCGGTGAAACTTCTTTGCGGACTTCTGTTTGGAGGCTGTTCACTCCTTTTGAGTTGCCTCCTCGTGTACGCCATTGCTGTTATTCTTGAAAGAGGTCCTGTTCTCATCCTTGATAGCAGTGGTGCCTTCGAACTGGTATCCATTCTTAAATTTGGGCGGTTGCCTTTGGGTGACATTGTTGGCGTTCGTCTCAATTTGAATTCATTCCAGAGTTTAATTGTAATTCAAATTCGCCCACAATCAGAAGTTTGGCAGAGGGCCACGCGGAGATCGATTTTCGTTCGAAGATATTTCAGTTTGTTTTCTAATTGCCTTTGGATTCCGGTTGATTTCCTCCTGATTGAGGAGATCGACTTGATAAAGAATATTGGTAGTTTCAGCCGAGTTCTTCGTCGAGAGATAAGCGCTGGGCAGGTTTCGGCATCTGATGCATTTTTGAACAACGAACTGAAAAGTCGTGTCATAGAAAGTCCTATTTCAAGCGCAGAATCCACAAGCGAGAGTCCTGCTGATGAACTCTCGCATGTACTCCCACCCCCGCCTTTGGTTCCTCCTTCCTCCTCCACTTTATTCAAGAGATTTGAAGCGATCTTCGGAGCAGGGCAGTCAGAAGAGGCAGACCGAACTCAGATGGATTTACGCAAAATGGGAGGGAAAATTGATGAAGGGGAACAGGACGAAGAGAAAAAGAATATTTTGGTCAAAGTGGAGGCGATCAGAAAGGATTTTAGAGAGTCAAAAATGGATCGCCTGCTCTGTGATTTATACTTGGATGAAATTTCTCATTTTTCGACCTGGGCCCAATCGACTCCCCAGCGGTTGCCGTCAGAAATCGTCAATTCCGAATCTGAGAATAGGAGCACTTTAGAAGAGGAGTCCCGCTTTGAATTTCGCGGTCATAAATTTGCCTTTCGACTCACGCGCCAGCAGAGCGCAAGCGCTGATTCTCCGCTCAGCATATTCTTTGACGACGAGGAGGTTTGCGTTCTGAGCGTGAGAGTGGAAATAGGCGAACTAGCTCCTCAGAGCCTGATCAAATTTCTTCCTGGGCCATGGGAAGCTTTGGTGCGAGAGCTTCTTGAAGTCTGTCGATCTCAGCGTCAGAGCGTAGATGAAATTGAGATGAATGAAACACAAGTGATTGAACATATTGAAAATACAGGAGAATTGAAGAAGCGATTCGGACTTGGACAGGAATAGGAGATCGGCCTTGAACGGTATTTTCGCAAATCACTTGCATTTCTTGTCAATTCTAATAAAAGGTGAGTCTTGATTTCTCTGATTTTATGAGGGTATTTTTGTATGGCTACTTTAGGTGCTGTTGTTAAGAACAATCGTCGCAAGAAACTGGCGGTTAAATACGGTCCCATCCGTCAAGCGCTTCGTAAGAAGTCTTTGGATACCTCTCTCACAGAAGAGGAGCGCACAGAAGCCTTTGTTCGGCTTCAGAAGTTGCCACGCAATGGTTCGCCAATCAGAGTTCGTAATCGTTGTGTTATGACGGGCCGACCCAGGGGCAATCTGCGAAAGTTTGGTTTGTCTCGTCTGAGTTTTAGGGCGATGGCACATCTCGGAAAAATTCCTGGAGTAACTAAGGCCAGTTGGTAGGTTTTCTGACGAGTTGACCAGATCTTCGTCGATAATTCGAACTTTTCTCGAAGCCAATATGGCTATTCGTCGATGTGATTCAGAACATTTCAACTCCAACTTTATTCTTACAGCTCTTAGAATTTCAGGTTATAATGAAGGCGTGGGAATAGAAGACATAGAAGTTCTTTATCAGAGTCTGATTCGAATGCATCAGGAGAAGTCCAAGAACCTCTCTTTGGAGGCAGACGAGGAGTTCTTCTTGGTGGCAAAGAAAATTCTATTCAGTGAATTGAGTATCAGAGAGAATAAAATAAATTACAGTTTACTTCATGCCCTGTTGGAATGCTCGAGTCCTTTCTCTGAACTTCTTGAGGTGTTTGGGCCTCATGAAATCTTTCAGAACGCAGCTTAACAAGCTGGTTTGGTTAAATTTGAGATCAATCAATTAAAAAATCTTCATATTGATTTGGGTCTTGTTTTCTAACTACTTGAATTTAGATATATTTATCAAATTGGGAATAAAGTGTATCCATTTAGACGGCTTCCTCAATCTCCTTTGTTGGTAATCTATTTGGGTTACGAAACGGATGTTTAATATTTCTTCGGATCACAAATTTGAAAAGTGGGACGTAAGTGGAGCACAGTTATATGGAACAAATGAAAGTTAAAAGCAGACCCCTTATCATTCTTGTCGATGATGAGCCAATGCTTCTCGATACATTTTCTACTGTCTTGGGGGACGACTACGATACTCGTTCATTCAATAGTCCCGATGCATTTCTTTCTTACATTGATGATCCAGCGGCTATTCAGCCAGACCTTTTGATTTCCGACCTGATGATGCCTGGGCTCACGGGTACAGAGATGATTTCAAGGGCGATAGAAAAGGGAATGGCCTTTCCTTCGATTCTTCTTTCTGGAAATCTGGATAAAGAAACGGTCATTCAAGCAGTGAATTTGGGAGTATTTAAGGTTTTTGAAAAGCCAATTCGGACTGATGTATTAATGGGGGCCATTGATCAGTTACTCATCGAACATGAGGTGGCTCGCTCCCGCGTAGAGGTGAGGGAGCTAACCGCTCAGCTAAGAGAAGTATACAAGAACTTTCGCCTTATTGCTGAACCCCATCTGCCGGCTGAGGTGGCAAATGATTTGAAGAATTTAGTTAGTGGGAGCGATTTAGGCCGGGGCAATAACAGTGCTGAGGCTTTTACTCAGGGAAGATGTTTTGACGAACTCATGGACGATCTTGAAACTCGCTTGAATCTCCTTCTTGATAGAGAAACCGTTCTCCAGGAGATGAGGCATTCTCGGGCCAGGGCATCAGTCTGAAAGACTGGGTATTGATGCTGCCCGGCACTCTCTGTTCACAGATTCATTTCAATGGTACCAGACATTAAATTAATGAGGGGAGCCCGCACTGCCATCATTTTGGGAACCTGAGGTACTGTGGGTCAAGTGCCCATATTCGCCCCATTTTTTCTAAGTTTCTCAATTCCTGAACCTGAAGGAACCAGGCTTTTTCATTCGCCAAAGTGATTCGTTCCTGCCAGGATTGAAAAAAAGACATCTGACCCACGACCTGAAATAGCTGCTCGATCGGGGATTTCTCTCTTGGAAAGACGTCGATGCTCCAATTGGCTCCCAGTTTCGCGAGAGCTGCGGCTTTTTCTATCGCGTCATTGAGATCTCCATGTTCATCCACGAGGCCCAGTGCAAGAGCTTTTTTTCCAGACCACACCCTGCCTTGAGCGAGCTCTTCCATTTTTTCAGCTGACTTGATATTTCGCCCCTGTTGCACGACGCGGAGAAACTGTTGATAAGTCTGTTCGACCTCAGATTGAATTTTCAGCCGCTCTCCCGCCGACATCTCTCGGGTACTGTCCCCTATATCAGCGTGTGGATGGGTTACCACGCGGTCAAAAGTGATTCCTAATTTTTGATTAAAAAAATTCTGAGAATTGAACATAACTCCAAAAACTCCAATGGAGCCAGTTATTGAATTTGGATCTGAAAATATATAGTCGGCACCTGCGGCGATATAATATCCGCCGGAAGCCGCCAGGTCGCCAAAGCTTGCCACGACGGGTTTTGTCTTTTTTAATTCAGCTATCTGTCGCCAAATGACGTCCGCGGCGAGAGCACTTCCCCCTGGGCTATTGATTCGCAAAACGACAGCTTTGATCTCCTTCTCTCGAGCAATTTGTCGAAGTATTGCGACAACATCTTCAGATCCTATGTATCCTTCAGAGCTAGAACCAGAAATGATTTCTCCACTGGCGAAGATAACTCCAATTCGATTTTTTTCGCCAATGAGATCGCCAACTTCTGGCAGCCTTTGGTAGTGGCTAAAACTAATCAGATTTAATTTTTTGTCCTTTGCCCTTTCAGTAAGACCCTTCATCAAGTCCAAGACCTGTTCTTCGCTAGAGGCATCATCAAGCAGTTTTCTATCCAGCGCTTCGCTCGCCCTCGTCACAGATAAATCTGAGGCAATCTGGTTGAGAGTTTCGGGAGCAAGACCGCGAAAGCTACTAATTTCGCGGATAGTGTGGGACCAAAGATCATCGATGAGCTCCTGATTTTGCTTGCGGCTCGCCTCACTCATCTTGTCTTCATTGAATATCTCTACAGCTGATTTGAATTTCCCCACCTTGAAAATCTGAGGTTTAATGCCGAGTTTATCGAGGGTGCCCTTTATATAAAGTGGCACTGTAGCGATACCATTGAATTCAAAAGAACCTTCTGGGTAACCATGAATCCTGTCGGCAATAGCGGCAACGTAATAGGTCTTTTCATCAAAGATTTCACCATATGCATGGATGAATTTTCCACTTGTCTTAAAATCAGCCAAAGAATGGACGAGCGATCCCAATGAGGCCCAGCCGGCCGAGAGCGAACCGAGTTTTAGATAAATTCCCTTAATGTTCTTATCGTCTTTTGCCTTTTCAAGGGCCATTTGCACTTCCCAAAGTCCGATGTGGCGAGGTCCTCTGAAAAATGGGGAATCCTCTTCCCAGTCTAAGAACATGGTTCCCTTTCTTTCGACTAGCTCACCGTTGAGGGGGATAAAAAGGACGCTATTTTTTTCAACTCTGGTTTCACTGAAATGTGTGGAGATGACACTCGATAGAGCAAGAAGAACGATCAAGCCCAAAAATATGAACAAGAACAAACCGATGAGAGTCCCAAGAGCTCCCGCAAAAACATTTTTGATAAAATTCTTCATAGACAAAAACCTCATTTATAAGAGAAGACATCTTGTATAGGCTGCCTCATCCTAAATCATCTTGCGGAGCATCCCAATAGGAGATCTTTCAGTTCGAAGTCCATGATGCAGAAGGTGTAACATAATAAGAATGCGCTTTTGAGGATTCCAGTTTTTCATCTTCGCCTTTGGCCTAGTGCTTTGTTAGACTCGTTGCCAGAAGAAGTCGCATTTGATTGAGTCCAATATGGGAGATCAGAATGAATATTACTTCCGTTATCAACCAGAAGGGCGGGGTGGCGAAAACGACCACTTCTTTAAATGTGGCTGCGGCATGGGGGGCGAAAGGAAGGAAGGTCCTATTAATAGACTTGGATCCACAGTCCTCAGCGACCAAGGCCATTTTTGGTGATAGGGAGTTTAATCACACGATTTATGACGTGCTCCTCAGCAGCGTGTCCCCAGATAAAGCCATTGTTCATTCTGTTCACTTTGGCGTGGACGTGATTCCGTCAGACATTTTACTCAGCGGTGTTGATATTCAAATGGCTGCACATTTTGGGCGGGAATCCATATTGAAACGGAGATTGGAGTCCTTGCGGAGCCGTTATGATGCAATTCTGATAGATTGCTCGCCCTCGTTGGGTTTGTTAACTGTGAATGCACTGATGGCGTCTCGCGATATTATTATCCCTATTTGTCCTGAGTACTTCAGTCTAAAGGGCATTGAGTTGATCCTGGACACGATTCGAAATCTACGTTCAGGTTTAGGATATCGAGTCGATGTACGTGGGGTGGTCATCACCCGTTTTCGTGATCGAAAAATTGTTCGAGAAGTGATTGAAGAAATCCGTCGACACTATGGATTAAAGATTTTTATGAATTTTGTGCCAGACAACATTGCTGTCGAGGAGGCTCATCATCTTCACTTACCGGTAACTAAATATGCGCCCAAGTCGAAGGCCTCATTGGCTTATGGGTCATTAGCGAAGGAGATTTGGCAGTGAAGGGAATAATCCACTCTTCGTCGATTCGACGAAATTTGCCGGCGACGGAATTAGAACTCAGTTTGAACTAGGAAAACTAATTCTGTATGACGGAGAAAAGGCCTTTGCGAAAGTTATCAATTTGGATGGGCATCCGCAAATTGTCCCCTTGCATGAGAACCAGCCGACCGTGTTTTCTGGGAGCATCTATCTGCGGCATCAGGAAGAGATTCGTTTTCAATTTTTTGTTAAGAGAGAGGATAGGATTCTTTTCAAGAGTCTAGAATATCGTGGTCGCGCGGCTTACCTTATCTCGGAAAGCTGGGAGCCTCTGAAAGAGATCGTTAAGGAGGAACCGACTCCCTCTACAAAGTTTGTTCACGGATCAAAAATCCTAACGGAGGCTCTCCCAGAGTTTGAAGCGCAGAGAAAGAGTTTGCTCAGCGCGGTCGAAGCTTTACAAAACTATTTTCCTGAACCTCATTTATAGCCAGGAGAGTGCTTTGCGAAGTTGCTCGGGACCGTCTTGAAGTATGATTTCTCCATGGGACATAATAATGCGCTCAAACGGCCAATGAAGCATCTTATTTAGGGCCTCGCGAGCCAAGATTCGGTTTTTTACAAGACTCTTCACTTTACCGGACGTAGCAAAACAATGGTAAATCCCTAAAAACCAAAAGATAAGGCTATGAAGTGGACCATATTTTCCCTTCAGATTCATTGCAAGGTCAGTCAGAATAAGGCTCTTTGAATTTAAATGGTAGAACACGATTTCATGAAATAATTTTGACCCCTGGAACACGACAAAATCAATCTCTGATTTCCATTCTGGACAATACTCATCATTGAAATAACGGGAAAATTTTAAATCATGGCGCTTGATCCGGAGTCCCGGAGATCCTATATACTCAGCACTCGAATAGCTCGCCATAAAATCCTTTATGAACAGATGTTGAAGATCGTTCGGTGCTACAATAGTGCTGACGAGGCCGAAGTCATCAAGGTTCTGTCGGATTTCGGGAGTGAACCGAATAGGGTTGTGAACAAAGAGTTCTCCGCTTTTGAGTTTTATCACTGTCATTCGGGATCCAACATTGGCCCCAAACAATTTGTGATCGGCTAGATAGGTTCTCAAAAGTCCCAAATCCATCTCCAGACTCATGCTCGCTCACAACTGGTTGGGAAGGGATATTCGGTATTTTTTACTTGAACTTCACGAAGGCCTGCGAACCATTCCTTTCGTGTCGGATCCCAGCGAAATCCCATCGCCTTTGCTTTGTCACGTTCTTCGAACGAAACATGAGCGACCACCCGAACCATGGGAGAACGGGAAATGTTGATAATCTCTTCGATGGGATATTGCGAGAATATTTTCATCATAGTGAGCACATCAAAGAGAGAACGGTGAGCAAAAGGGTTCAGAAATCCATGTTCGGCGGCTAGGTAAGAGAGTTTTCTCGTTTTCAAGTCTCCAGAATAGGGCAAATCGGTCAGAGTGTCGATCCACGGCAGATCGATTTGGACCTCGGGGTACAATTTTAGATAGCGAGCAATAAATAATTGGTCGAACTCTTTTCCGTTATGCGCAACGATTGAGGAACATTTCCTTGCCATAGATTCTAGATTTATCAAAGCTTCTTGGGGGCTGACTCCCCATTCTGTCAGGTCCTGATCTGTGATGCCAGTGAGACTTGTGATCTCAGCCGATAGCGGTTTTTCTGCAATCACCATCTCGCTATACATTTTGATGGGCATCTGACGTTGAGTATCCCAAATAACCGCTCCGAGTTCAATTATCTCGTCTGTGTCGGGGTTAAGTCCTGTTGTTTCTAGGTCCAATCCTAAGATGAGCATGAAGGTCTCCTCGGTGTATTCAATACTCAAGTCTTGATTTTTTGTCTATGCATTGATCGTGCATCAAGTTCTTGAGATTCAAGGGCCTTCACAAACCTATTAAATAGAAGAGCTTGGTGCCTGAGAAGATCCATGATGCTTGGATCGGCGATGTTTCCCTCCTTGATTATGTGGTGGCAGTTAATGAGAAAAACCCGTTCAGGAAAAATATAGGAATTTCGATAACCAAATACCTGCTGCAGATGCTCGACGGCTCTCAATCCCCCGAATCTTCCACCCAGGCCAACGAAGGCAACAGGTCGATATTCAAAGGAGTCAGGAAATTTCCAATGATCTACGAAATACTTCAGGATTCCTGGCATGGAGCCATTGTATTCAGGAACGACGAATATCAAAGAACGGGCGGTCGAAACTTTATTTATCCATTCTGAGATCGGAGGCGGAATATTGCCGCCATACTGAGTGCCATTGAGTGACGAAATATCCAGTGCACTCAAATCAAGGATCTCAAAGTTTTCTTTTAGTTCAGATTGAATATTTTGTATAATTTTAGAGACTTGAAATGAATTGGAGTGAGGTCTGTTCGTTCCCGATATAATGTATTGCACAATGCCCCCAAGGATGAAGTTTTGAATGTTATTGTCTGAAGTGGCTCTTAATTCAAGAATTCGTAATGCGTCGCATTGTTTCTCCGTACTGACGGAGTAATATGTGGAGTTGTTTCTTCCCTGTGAAAGATGAGTTTTTTTTCACATTTGTTATGACGAATATTTTCTACTACCTTGAATTTTCCCGTAAATTTGGATTTCTTCTAGGCGCAGTCTGGGCTATTTGTTAAGATCTTCTTCACTACTGAGGTAAATAATGGAACTAAAATCCGCCCTGCATGGCCCATTAGGAAGTTATTTGAAAGCCAAACGCATTGGCTGTGGGTTGACTCAACATGACGTATCACATCGACTTGGATATACGACGCCTCAATTTGTCTCAAATTTTGAGCGGGGACTGTGCTCTCCTCCCTTGAGTGCATTGGCAGTTATTGTTCAGCTCTACAAAATTGACGCGGATGAGTTGATCGAAGTTATTCTTCTTCACGAGGAGCAGATTCTTCGCCAGGTCCTCGTTGGTGACAAAAAGCGTTCTTCGCGAAAGTCGCGAAGAGCTTAATCGTTTGTTGGTTTTAAATGAGTTTTAATTGCTCCTTTTGATGAGGAGATCTTTGCTGAAGAGAATCTCTTGAAGTTTTGATTTCGCAGTCACTTTCATTGCTAGACTGCGGGTGGAATGGGACCCTTCTACAATCATGTAATTAATTTTTAAATCAGCGCCCACCAATTGTCTGCGGTTAGGCCTGACTTCCCATCCCGAGGGATGTGTTTTTGCATGAACAGGGCTTGATGTCAGTTCATAGGTTTCATAACCGAGGTCTGGCGGTCCTATCTTGCTGATTTCCGTCAAATGTCGATCTCCCGATACAAAGACCACGGGCTGTCGAATCCCTTGGAGAATCCCCATGAAATGTTTGAAACTTTTTGCATGATTGCCCTCGAAGGATTCAAACCGATGGTAGCCCCCAAAAAATTGATCACCCATGAAGAGCCAAGAGGGAATTGAGCGAGATTTAAGACTCTGAAATAGCCAGGTTTCTTGTTTCTCTCCAAAATGGGCATATTTTCCGGGGTCGCTGCCATTCGGTTCCCTTTCCGATCGGTTATCCAAAAAATAAAAACGCGCTTGGAAAGCATCAAATACAAAGGAATTGGCAGGTCCTCTGGTGAAAATGCCTTTTACTGCTTTTTGCGGATAAAAGGCCTCGAAAACTTCCATTGCCTCTCGACGGTAAGGATTTGTTTTGTCTCCGTCATTCGTCCCGTAATCGTGATCATCCCATTGTGCGAGAGTTGGGATGAGTTCATCAAGGTAGAAAACGGCTAGCGATCTCCGTGTTTGAACGTATCGATCCCAAAGGCGGGATTTATCAACTGATTTTTCAAGCGGTCCTAAAATTGTCGTGGCATAAACGTTATCTCCAATCATGAATAGATATTCTGGCCTGTCCTTAGCGAGATCCTTCCAGATTTGCTCTTGTTCCTTATCGAACCTATCATTCATGCAGGATGTGATAGCCAATTTAAAGGTGCTTTTATTAAGATCAACTTGACCTATTTGCCTGCGATCCATTGTCTGGCCCTCGGAATCCTTAATTTCGAGATAGGTCGGATTCTTTTCCAATCTTGTCTCGATATGATCGACAACCCAGGGGGAACTTTCGAGTTCATAAGTGGTAGCCTGAAGGGTGGCAGAGGGTGATGGAGAGACGACGCCCGATGTCTGATGGTAAGTCAGCTTTTGTGATTTTTGCCGAAGCACCGAGAGAATGGCGCCTTGATTCCAAGTCAGTCCCTGGAGGATGGAGAATCTGGATTCGTTTGATTTTGGCTCTTGGGGAGGGCTCATCGATGAGCACGATAAGGAGATAAATAGGACCAATGTCGTGACAGTGAGACAATTCGGCATCATGATCCTTCTCGCCTTGGTGGATTGTGTGAGTCATCTATGGTTTTGCATCGACAATATCTCCCAGTTTGGCGTATTTGCCAAATATTCTAAGAATGAAAAATTTCGCGTTCTCAAAAAGATCACATTATGATGAATTGAAATATCGACTTCTGGAATATCAATTAAGGGAGGTTGATGAGTCCATCCTAAGACTGTTCTTTTAGGAGTATTTGAAAGGCTTGAGTGGAACATGCGGATCTTGCTATTGATACTAGCGACTTTGATTTGGGGTTTTGGCTTTGTGGCGACAAAGTGGACTTTGCTCTTTTTTGATCCAACCTGGACAAATTCATTGAGATTTGTACTGGCTGCGGGAATTGTTTTGCCGGTTCTTGTTTGGAAGAAGAGACTCAAGCTATCTTTGCCTGTTGGAGTGTGTGCTTTGCTGATGCTCGCGAGTTTGCAAATGCAAACAGTGGGAATCAATTCTACAACGATGACAAAGAGTAGTTTTTTTACTGCGTTCTATGCCATTTTTACTCCTGTCTTGATGAAAATGATCTATAAACAGAAATTCAGATTAGGGTACTGGATTTTATTATTGTGTTCGTTGGTAGGCGTTGGATTTCTTTGTGAATTGAGTTTGGATGGATTCAATTTGGGAGATGGATTTATACTTGGAAGTGCTCTCTTGTTTGCCCTGCACATTCTAGCAATAGACAAATGGGCTCAAGAGGAGCATCCGGTCTTGTTTAATTTCCAACAGATCCTGTACGTCGGTATCATGGGTCTCCCTTTTTCGTTTCTGAGCTCGGGAGTTCCTGATATGGACTCTTTGTGGAAATGGAGTGCCTTGGTTCCACCGGGCCCCATGGCCGGGCTCATTTTTTTAAGTCTATTTTCAAGTATCGGGGCTTTCAGTATTCAGGTTTACGCACAACAGACGACTCGGGCTCATGTCGTGAGTCTTATCTTTCTGACTGAATCGGTATTTGGAGCTTTTTTCGGATTTTGGTTGTATCAGGAAAAGTTAAGTGTGATTGGGCTCGTTGGAGCCGGTTTGATTTTGCTGAGTGTTGCTTTGGTACCTTTGTTCACTCAATTTGAAAAAGCTGACATCATAGCCCTTGGTCCTGAGACAGAAAATTCGGGGGCAGTTTAACGCAATGTGATTTGAAAATCAGTTGAAAATGATCGAGTTTCAGGTCTGTTTTGATCCGCTGCAAGATATCGGTTATTATACCCGGTAGTCTGTAGAAGTTTTCTAAGTGTTATTTTATACAACGGAGGTCATAATGATGAAGTCGGTTTTTGTGGGAGCATTGTTGATGGTGGGTTCTGTGGCATTTGCAAAGGAACCTGCAAAATTGGCTGTGTGTGCAGCTTGTCATGGCAAGAATGGATTGGGCACTCAACCAAAATACCCCCATCTTGCAGGTCAGCAGAAGGTTTATATGGTGACTCAATTGAAAGCCTTCAAAGCGGGCGAGCGTAAGAATCCCGAGATGCAACCCATGGCTGCTATGCTAACCGATGCCGATATGGAAGAGCTATCGACGTATTATGCGGGTCTAAAGAAATAAAGCTAGTCGTTCTTGTTTTTTGTTTTAAAAAGGGAGCCCGGGGCTCTCTTTTTTTATTTAGAGCGGGCAGACTTGTCTGATTTGCTCTAAGTTAGTGATGTATCAAAATACGAGTTCGCAGGAATCACAATATGAAACATGAGTTAGATATTCATCAAAAGGATCCATGGAAATTGTTTCAGCGTTGGTACAACAATGCTTCTGGAAATGCAGTGACCGGTTTTTCAGATCGAATCCTGTATCCGTTCAGGCTGCTGATGAAAAAGGCCTACCCTCCTTTTCTGTTGCATGGAGGAGATGCGATGGTGCTTTCGACAGCCTCAAAAGATGGTCAGCCTTCGGCTCGTGTTGTGCTTTACAAGGGGATATGGGAAGAGGGAGTTGTTTTTTACACGAATTACAATAGCCGCAAAGCAAAAGAACTCGCAGCGAACCAGAGAGCAGCCTTGGTATTTCATTGGGCACTCCCGGAGCGTCAGGTCCGATTTGAAGGCTTTATCGAGAAGGTCTCAAATGAAATGTCAGATCATTATTGGGCTTCTCGCCCTCGCGGAAGTCAGATTGGAGGTTGGGCCTCAGAGCAGAGTGAGGCGATCGCCGACCGTGCGGAACTTCTCTTGAAAGTGAAGGCGATTGAGGAAAAATTTCGAGGTCAGTCAGTACCTAGGCCTCCTCATTGGGGAGGTTTTGTCTTAAAAGCCTCGTCAATTGAATTTTGGGAAGCCTGTCTTGCACGGTTGCATCGGAGAAGAAAATACGAAAAACGGAATGGAGTTTGGGAGTCGTCTCTTTTGGCGCCCTGAGCGCCCTCAATTCACCATGATTGCTGGATTGAGCCCATGTCCATGACCATTTCATTTAGGTTGACGATGGAGTGCTATTATTTTTTTGTATTTTTTGATCCATGATGAACACCAATGTTCCATGACTGATTAGAGAGGCAACCATGAGGGGAAAAATGGCTTGGTGACGATCTGTCATTTCCATTACGATGACCCAAGCGGTGAAGGGAGCTCGAACGATTGCGCTTAGAAATGCGGACATCCCTACCAGGACAAGCAGTTCATGATTGGGATAGGAAGCAATTGTTGCGAGCATAGATCCAATAGCGGCTCCAAGACCTAATGATGGAGCCAAAAATCCTCCGGCACATCCGCTTAAGTGAGAAATCACGGTTCCAAAAAATCGGGCAACAATTAGCTCCCAAGTTGCGTGTTTTCCTTTTATCAGCAAATCTTCAATGACTGAGATACCTCCACCGATCGAACCAGAATCAATAAAGATAGCGATAGCAGCGACACAGATTCCAGTTACAATTGAGAACTTCAAACGAGTATTAAGATAGTTAGGAAATTTCTCTCGCCAGTTTATTTGAAGCATTTTATGAAAAGGAAAGGCGAGGAGACCGCAGAGTATTCCCAAGAGCATGGCCCAAAGTACTGAGCTAAAGGGGACATAGTCAATTTTTGGATAACCAAAATAAAGATATTTTCCAGATAACCACTGCGACATCATGCCGCCGACAATGGCTGAAGAAATGACGACGGTCTTAAATTGGTGAAAATGCTGATGGGCCAGTTCTTCGAGAACAAAAACAACTCCAGCCATAGGAGCGTTAAATGCTGCCGCAACACCAGCGGCTCCTCCTGCAACTATCCAGGACCTGTGTTCAGTATATGGCCACAAACGGTGAAATTGCCGACCTATAAAATAAAATAGACAAGCGGACATGTGGATCATTGGTCCCTCCCGGCCCAATGATCCAGCACCCAGTACTCCTAGGAGAGAACTGATGGCTACGACTCCGGCAATTTTCATATTCAAATTTTTGTTAATCTCAATTTTCTGAGAAATTGGATTGAGATTAAGGACATGAATAACTCTCGGAACTCCCGTGCCTCCAGCGGCTGGTCCAAATTTTTCAACGACCCAAGTTGCAAGAAAAAAACAAACTGGAGAAACAATAAACAGCCAAAAGGGATGAGTTTGAAAAATAACTCTGGAAATTTGGATGCACCATGCAAAGGCACCAGAATAGAGAACAGCAATGACACCGACAATGGCACCACCCGTCCAATAGGGGACGCCTTGTAGATAGGGACGATTCTGGACAAGGTGAAGTAAGAGCTCTCTCAACTCTGAGAAATCAGGTAGCTTGAGTTTTTTCTTGATTCTTAAAATCATGTCACTAAAAATAGTCCACCCCTCTTCTCATTTCTTCTCATTGTCCCGTTGTATTTTTTGTGACGGGGTCATGAACACCCAATCGAGCTTCCGCAATTCAAGCATCTGTAGCAGCTGCCATTTCTCACTGTTACGTGTCCACAATCCGTACACATTGGAGCATCTCCCATCATTTGTGAAAGATGAGAATCCAAGTTATCTGGTGCGCTCGTTGTGCTTATGATCGTCGAGAGGCTTGGGGATTCTGAATTCCTCACGACAGCCTTTTCTGCCGAAAGAGACAGTTGTTGTCCCGAGTGACCTGTTTCATGTTCGTTTGCATTGACCATTTGGTTTTGATTGATCACTAAGTCTTCTACCGCAGGTTTGACATGTACGAAATCAGTTTTTCCGAGATACTCCATGCCGATCACGCGGAACACATAGTCCAAAATACTTGTGGCTTGCTTGATGTTTGGATGGTCGACCATGCCCTGGGGTTCAAATCGCGTGAAAGTAAATTTATCGACATATTCTTCGAGTGGCACTCCATACTGGAGGCCTAGCGAACAGGATATGGCAAAACAGTTGAGTAGACTGCGGAATGTGGCGCCCTCTTTGTGCATATCAAAAAATACCTCACCCAAATCACCATCATCATACTCGCCCGTGCGAATATAAATCTGGTGTCCGCCGACTCGGCCTTCAACAGTTACGCCTCGCCGCTTCTGTGGAAGCCGCCTTCGTCGCGGAGAGGCCATGCTGATGGCCGTAGCAACGGCTTCCTGGAGGTCCTTTTCGGTGTAAATGGCTTTATCTGAGGAAGCCTCCTCCTGTTTGCTTTGTAATGGCTGACTGAGTTTTGAACCATCCCGATAAACCGCTACGGCCTTTAATCCCATTTTCCAAGACTGCTCATAAATATCTTCGATCTCTTCAACCGTACATTCATGGGGGAGATTGACGGTTTTAGAGATGGCTCCACTGATGAAAGGTTGAACGGCCGCCATCATTCGCACGTGAGCCATTGGCTCAATAAAACGCTCTCCGCTTGGTCCGCATTTGTTGGCGCAATCAAAGACAGCGAGATGTTCCTCTTTTAGCAAAGGGGCTCCCTCAAGCGTTTGCTGGCCACAAATGTAAGAGCTGGCTTCTCTTATCTGCTGTGGAGTGAACTTGAGTGCTTCAAGGATAGTTTGTTTCCCCTCACTCAACTGTTCTGGTTTGATACCTAATCGTTTTACACTCTCTTCTCCCAACACCCATGGCGAAATAGCCGCGTGGAGGTCAAAGCAAGTTGGTAAGGCCTTGGTTATTTTATGAAGATCATCGTCAGTCAGGCCTTTTGCCTTCAGAGATTCAGCATTGATATGGGGAGACCCATAGAGAGTCATGTGGCCAACCGCATAAGCGATGATGGCTTTGATTTCGTCGGGTTCATAGCCCAGAGAAGACAGCGCGCGAGGGACCGATTGGTTCACAATTTTGAAGTACCCTCCTCCCGCAAGCTTTTTAAATTTCACAAGAGAAAAATCGGGTTCAACCCCTGTCGTGTCACAGTCCATCAAGAGACCAATTGTGCCGGTTGGCGCCAACACAGTCGCCTGAGCATTGCGAAAACCGTAAAGTCTTCCCAACTCAGCGGCATCGCTCCATGCTTCATGTGCCGCCTGTATAAGCCCCTTTGGAAGTGAGGACGAATCAATTTCGGCTACTTTTTCTCCGTGTTGACGGATGACCCGTAACATGGATTCTTCATTTTTTTCATACCCATTAAAGGCGCCCTTACTACCGGCAATGATAGCGCTAGTTTTGTAGGCTTCACCTGTCATAATAGCGGTCAGAACTCCCGCCCAGGCTCTCCCTTTTGGACTGTCATAGGGAAGTCCTTTAATCATGAGAAGTGTTCCCAAATTGGCGTAGCCGAGCCCCAGGGGTCGATAGTCATGACTGTTCAGTGCGATTTTTTCTGTTGGATAGCTTGATAAATCGACGAGGATCTCTTGAGCCGTAAAAAGAATTCGAACGGCATGCCGATAAGCTTCCAGATTAAATGAGCCATCAGGCAATAGAAATTTTTCTAAATTTAAGGAAGCGAGATTGCAGGCGGAGTCATCAAGAAACATATACTCCGAGCAAGGGTTGCTGCCGTTGATGCGATCTGTTTCTGGGCATGTGTGCCACTTTTGGATCGTGGAATCAAATTGGACTCCCGGGTCAGCGCACTTCCAAGCAGCATAAGCAATCTGTCTCCAGAGTTCACGCGCGCGATAGGTATTAATCGTCTCACCAGATGTGCGAGCTGTTGTCTTCCAGGTATCATCTTTTTGAACACTTTCAATAAATTGGTCAGGGATTCGAATGGAGTTGTTAGAATTTTGTCCGGCCACAGTTTTATAAGCTTCTCCATTAAAATCGGAACTGTATCCTCCATCGACGAGAGTCTGAACTTTTCTTTCTTCGTTGACCTTCCAATTGATGAAGTCCTCAATTTCGGGATGGTCAATGTCGAGGCAAACCATCTTTGCGGCCCTTCGAGTTGTCCCACCTGATTTTGTTGCGCCAGCTCCACGGTCAAGCACCTCAAGAAAGCTGATGAGTCCTGAACTTAAGCCTCCACCGGACAATGTTTCCTGACGGCCACGTATCTTAGAGAAATTTGTTCCCGTGCCGGAGCCATATTTGAAAATGCGCGCTTCTTGTTTAGCTAAGTTGAAAATAGCCATCAGGTCGTCTTCTACACTCTGAATGAAGCAAGCTGAACATTGGGGTCTCTCGTAGGAATTGGCAATCTCACTGATTCGTTCTGATTTAAAATTGTAAGCGTAATTGCCACCTGATCCAGTGATGCCGTATTCATGATGAAGTCCGCAGTTGAACCATACGGGGCTATTAAAGGCTCCTATCTGATTAAGAAGAATGAATGCCAATTCCTTTTCAAATTGTTCTGCATCTGACTTGGACGCAAAATAACCGCCGAAGTCCTCACCGGAAGACCGAATTGTGCGAACGATACGATGGACCACCTGACGAATAGAAGTCTCGTGTCCAGTCCCTGGTACTCCCGCTTTGCGAAAATATTTACTGACGGCAACATCGGTAGCCAATTGCGACCAAGACTCAGGGACCTCAATATTTTCCATAGAGAAGACAGAGCCACCCTGTGCATCCTTAATTTTGCTCGATCGTTTTGACCACTCAACCATGTTG
Source organism: Bdellovibrionales bacterium (assembly GCA_016714165.1). Taxonomy (NCBI): domain Bacteria; kingdom Pseudomonadati; phylum Bdellovibrionota; class Bdellovibrionia; order Bdellovibrionales; species Bdellovibrionales bacterium. Next base: position 2,088,539 of record JADJNU010000001.1, on the reverse strand, counting down.
TATGGATTTTGGTCGTTGGGGACATAGTAGGCTTGAAAGGTTTGGCCACCCGTATTTACTTTTGTTCCTTCCCTCTTGGCTCGTGCTTCCTGTTTAAGAGCCATTTTTGGAGATTTCTTATTACTTCCTTCTTCCGTGAGAAGAGTATTCATAGGGATGTCCTTTCATTCACTTGGAACTCTAAAATTTTGCCATCTTTAATTGAGGGGAAACCCCTCTTCATGTGCTTCAAAGAGAACACGCTGAAAAATGGCTGTCAATTAAAAGAACCACTATATCTAGTGATGCAAGACATCCTAAAATACAATATATTGTGTAATCAAAGCCAGTGGCGGTCTGTAGACGAAAGCCTAGAGTCGTCGCAAAAAAATAAAATTTTAGGTCAAAGCGTTAGGTGCGGGGAATAAGTAATCTGTTTCTATGATGTCAGAGGCGAGTGGATTTTTGCGCATATTGACATTGATCTTTGTGCAGGGGTCTAATCGTAAAGAGGTAGGTGAAGGAGCATGGTTACGAGAGCCGTCCGTCCAGCGGATATTAGGTTGTGGTTAGCGAAAAGCTGGCGTGTCTATAAGAAAAGGCCATTTTATTTGTGGGTTACTTTCGTACTTTTTGCACTTGTCACCATTTTTCCCTCTTTTATGTCTCCGTTTGGGCGGATATTCGCTGGATTTTTGCTGCCACTTTTGGTGGGTGGCGCCTTTATTTTTGTCCACCGAGTGATTCGATTCAAGCAAGCCACCTATGATGATCTCTTTTTTGCATTTTATGAGACGCGCCTCGCGTTGCGCCTGATGCCCGTCTCATTTGTCAGTCTCATTTTTTGGACGGCAATAGGGGCGATCGAATTCATGAATCGCCAGGCATCTGCATATCATCTGAATATACAGGCAGGTCAGGCTATTTATTTCACTTCCGTCGCTCTGAACACAATTTTCCTCTTAGGAGTCACGCCCATATTGATTTTTTCTTCGCTCAACATTATTCAAGCCACTGCCCTTGCCTTTCGTGCCGTGAGGCAAAATTTTTTTGTTTTTGCTTTCACTTGGGGCGGAGGCTTATTGGGCTACTACCTCTCTCAGGAATGGATTCTTCCGCTCATACCTATGGGAGCCTTTCTCATGGTCTTTTGGTATATCAGTTTTGACGGATGCTTTATGATTATGGAGAATCCCCTTCGACAATTAGCAAAGCCGCAGGATCACAGGTCGATTCCAAAGGGAACGTTGAAACCTTCGGTGAGATCTTCAAGAGACTCAGTTAAGTTGCCTGACCAACAAGTGACAAAGGAAGAACCGAGTCGGCAAAGTCTGGACTACTATGATGATAGGTACAAGGCCTATGACGAAGGGCCAGCTCCTCTGGAGGAAGAGCCATTCGATGACGATTTGACTGAAGAGATTGGCGAAGTCACTGAAACGAAAACTGACACAAAGCGCAGACGCGTCTAGCTCCCTTGAAGAAAAAAATTATTTCAATTCTAATTTAATGGGAGTCCTCGTCAGGCGAGCGTCGGATGACGTGTCTCTGATTTGTCTTCAAAATAATTTTGCGAATTCGAATATTTTTAGGTGTAATCTCCACCCACTCATCTTCGTCAATCCAATCCAATGCTTCGTCCAAGGACATCTCCTTGATAGGACTTAATTTGGTTGAATCATCAGAGCCGGAAGCTCGCATATTAGTCAGCTTTTTTTCTTTGGTTGGATTGGCATTCAAATCGTTCTGGCGATTATTTTCTCCAAAAATCATTCCCTCGTAAACAGGAGTTCCGGCCCGAACGAAAAGTCTGCCGCGATCCTCAAGGCCAAACAGAGCGTACTCAGTCGCAACACCGTCACGATCTGTGACGATGGCTCCGTTGGCTCGACTAAAGCGCTTACCCAGATAAGGAATATATTTTTTGAAGGTGCTTGAATAAATCGCTTCACCGCGAGTTTCGGTCAAAAGAAGTGAGCGTAAGCCAATCAGACCACGGGAAGGAATTTCGAATTCCAAGCGGACCCGATGTGAATTTTCAAACTTTTCGATATTTTGCATTCTGCCACCACGAGTGGAAAGAATCTCAGTAACAGTACCCATCTTATTTTCGGGGATATCGATGAAGAATGATTCTTCGGGTTCCCATAGTTTGCCATCTTTTTGGACGGGAATAATTTCCGGTCGGCCGGCCATTAATTCAAAGCCCCTGCGGCGAATCTCTTCTAAAACAATAACCACCTGAAGTTCGCCACGCGCCTTAAGAAGAAAAACCTCGTTGGAATCGGTCGGTTCAAGAGAAAGAGAGACATTTTGCAAACACTCTTTCTCCAGAACTTCTTCGAGCTTTCGGCTCGTCAAGTAGACTCCTTCACGACTCGAAAATGGCGAGGTATTCACAGAAATCCGAATGGCCACAGTTGGCGGATCCACTTGTATCCTTGGCAAAGCCTGTGTGACCCCAATTTCGGCAATGGTATCACCAATAAGAGGAGCCTCGGCCCCAGCGATGAGGGCAATGTCCCCCGCACGTAGTTCTTTGGATCGCTCCGTGCCCAATCCTGAGAAGGTTTCAAGAGCTGTTACCATAAATGGAACATTTTTCTCGATCCCCATCAATTGGACTCTCTGACCTTCCTTTACGACCCCCGCCTCAATCCGGCCCACTGCGATTTGTCCCAAGAAGGAATTGTAAGTCCGATTCACGACGATCATCTGAAAGGGGCCATTTGCATTGACTTTGGGCGGAGGGATTTCTTCGACAATGCGATTGAATAGGGGTGAAAAATCTTTGCCGATTGTACCCTTTTCCAGGGTGGCCCACCCACTGCGGCCACTGGCATAAAAGGTTGTATATTGAACCTGCGAATCATCGTCGGCCAGATCGTAGAAGAGTTCGAGGATTTTTTCTTCGATTTCGTCCACTCGGGCATCAGATCGGTCAACTTTATTGATGATCACGATGATCTTGATTCCGCGTTGGAGAGCCTTTCGGAGAACAAAGCGGGTTTGTGGCAAGGGACCTTCTGCTGCATCGACGAGAAGAAGTGCTCCGTCAACCATAAAGAGGGCCCTTTCAACTTCGCCCCCGAAGTCAGCATGGCCAGGGGTATCAACAACGTTGATTCGGGTTCCGTTCCACATCAGGGAGGCATTTTTTGCTCTGATCGTGATTCCGCGCTCTTTTTCAAGATCGCCCGAATCCATGACTCTTTCCTCAACCGCTTGGTGGCTTTGAAAGACTCCAGCCTGCTGAAAGAGTCCGTCAATAAGCGTGGTTTTTCCGTGATCAACGTGTGCAATAATAGCAATATTTCTAATATTCATAGACTCTGTATGTGCCACAACCTAAGGTTCTTTGCAAAGAGAACCCAAAATACCGACGATTAATTCCGATGACCTTGCATTGGCTGTTTGTTAGTTTGGCTTCGAGAACGCAGAACTTGGCAAAGAGGTAGCCTTTGATTGACATTTTCAAGCCTTACAACATCCCACTTCGAGCGACTGGTCACTTAAAAATTGGACCCCTTGCATTGTGGATGGCAAATCTTCCCAACGAATGGAGAATCAGTTGGAACCATTCAGAGGACCCGATTCATGAGACCATTCAAGATCTTGTGATTGAAGACAGCCCCCCTGACTCATTGGGACTCGGACTTCATCGCTTTGGTTTTACTGATAAGTCAGATTCTCTCATCATTTCGGCCAGGCTGAGCGATCGTTCCATGGTGGTTCGTCCTGATAATCCTTTGCTCGTTCCGGGTGGTGAGAAGATCACTTTTGTTTTGAGTACTCCTTTGTGGCTCAGAATTCACGATGGTGGCAGAGGGTGTTTTCTGACCGAGATTCCAACACATCGTCCCTCTGATACTTGGTTTGGCGAGTCACCTGTCCAGGGGGAACTGTGCTATTCGACAAGGACAGCCGCGCGCTTACGCATTGAAGAATTGCCAACGAGGCATCATCGGGCCATAACGATGGTTGCCATTAACAATCTACATAGTAAGCCTTTGCTGATCGATCGCATTAAGATTCCGATGAGAAATTTGAGTCTTTATCGAGGAGAAGCCGGATCGTTTTACACGGACAACCTATCCTACGACTGGGAGGGCGAGAAAGATGAAATTAAAATGAATCTCAGAGGAAAGCCGGATTTGCCTGGTCACCGTTTGGTCCAATCGTCTGGACCACGTGATCCTTTGGAGAGCAATTTGGTGATCAGAACGGTCAGATCCTTTTTGAGATCATAAGAGACAAAAGGAGGAGAAGCATTTATGCCAGATCTACATTTAATCAGTTTTAGCTGGCTGGCTAGAGTTTGGGAGGCCCTGTTGATCCTGATCGGGGGATTTGTTCTTTCACGTGGAGTCACGGCCCTGATCGTTCGAAGCGTCCGATTTTTGGATCCACAGGCGCACCTGATCCTCAAAAAGCTCTTATTTTATTCTCTTTTCGGAGCATTCCTGGGTTGGTCCCTGCATCGGTTGGGTGTCGATTTCAAGCTCTTGATAGGTGCGGCTGGTGTCTTTTCGGTGGCCATTGGATTTGCCTCTCAAACTTCCGCTTCGAATCTCATCAGTGGGATGTTTTTGCTGGTCGAAAAGCCATTTGTCGTCGGGGATACGATTCGAGTCAGTGAATGGGAGGGAGTTGTCATTTCGATTGACCTTCTTTCGTCGCGAATACGAACCTATGAAAACCTCATGGTCAGGATCCCTAATGAAACATTGATGAAATCCGGAATCACCAATTTAACTCGGTTCCCAATTCGTAGAACGAATATTGAGTTTGGCGTTGCTCTTAATGACGACCTGGAAAGAGTCAGAAATATTCTCCTGGATTTAGCTCACAAGGACCCTCATTGTCTCGATGAGCCCTCACCACAGTTTTTTATACAAAATTTTGGGGATTCTTCCATTTCTCTCAAATTCTGTGTCTGGACCAATACCGAAACTTATTTTGAATTTAAAACGCAATTTATCATAAATTTGAAGAAGAGGCTCGACAAGGAAGCCATAGACCTTCCTATTCCCCAGAGGAGAGTGGTGACCTCTTCTTCATGATTTAAGTGGGAAGTTGACTGAGGGAAACGATCCATTCGCAATGGGGAGTCATGGGGAACTGATCGATGCCGGTAGCCCGCACCAACTGATATCCCAGATCAAATAAAATGGCTAAGTCTGAGCAAAGGCTCGGAGTGTGACAAGAAACATAGACCAAATGACGAGGACGACACTTTCGATCATGGTCTTTGATATGATCGAGAACGCTTTTGAGGCCGGACCGAGGTGGATCAACCAATAGGCCGTCATAGGAATCCAATCGAGGAATCGCTAGCTTTTTGTTTGCGTTTCCGTACTTAAAATCACACATAATGGGGGACTTGAGTTCTGAGATCGACCTTTGAGCTCCAGCGAGTGCGAAACGATCCACATCGAAGCCCGTCATTTCAATTTTCTCCATAGCCAACGGAATTGTGAAATTTCCGACGCCACAAAAGAGCTCAATCCAACGTTTTCCTCCGCACTCAAGGACAGACTTAACGACTTCGTTGACCAGTCGAAGATTTGCTCTGAATCCCGGCTGAGTGAAAGAAGCTATTGAACAATAAAGCGGAATACTTCTTCCCGACAAATCATAAGTTTCAAACCAAGGGTCATGCCTTGGTTTACCTAACGAGAGTCGTCCATTCTCCAAGTAGAGGGCTTTTCGCTTTTGGCCTATCTCAACTTGTGCTTTTTTCATCAGGCGCAAGAGCCAATTTTGTTCGTCTAAAAGACCCTTTACGTCTTTATTTGAAAAATCAAGCCACACGCCGAATCTTTCGGCCGGAGATGTTCGCAATCGAACGGAGCCTCGTTTGATGGGAGGCAGATCTTTTCTGAATTCTTTGAACCATTTCCGAAGAGAAGGGGAAAGTTGCGGGCAATCTGGCATATCAAGAACATTTTTTGAGTTGATATGATAGAGCCCAATGTGATTTTCATTGTCAGTTGATTCAATGACTAAATCAGTACGATCGCGAAGCCCACCCAGGGCGATCGAATGGATCTTTGGCTTGAATTTTAGACTCAACCCAAGCTTTTCAAGCTTGCTCAAAAGTTGGTTTATTTTGAGAGAAGTCTGGATTTCAAAATCCAGATGATGAGTGGGGCAGCCAGAACAGAGAGGTGCGATTTCGCAGGAAAACTGAGCTTGTTTCATACAGCCCAATAGAGTTGGCATGATAAAAAGTCAATTTGTTTGCTCAGAAACCTAAAATGACAAGGCCAACTTTCCAGTCACGCGAGTGACGTCGATCGTCTTGCTGTACTCTAAACCGGCCTTTAAGAAAAACAGCTTAACTTCTGCTCCTCCAAAAAAATGAATTCCGCTTGTGGAAGCGTTTGCCGCCTGCTCTGTGGTCAGGCTGCTGTCAAAGATATTTCCAGAACCAAGGATGCGAAATTCGCCTGAGGATTTTAACACTCCGATTCCCAAATAGGGCTCAAAAATCAACAATTCTTTGCTCAGGACCAATGCGAGGCCATTTGAGGAACTCGCCAGTTCTAATTTTGAGTCTACAGGTAGATTTGCAGTGCTACTGTTATTGATAACAGTAGCAAAGCGAAGAGAGGTCCGAGACGTGTGTGCTTTTAAGGCCAAGCTAAATGGAAGATTAAAAATTGTATCTGTCATTGTCCAGCGGAGGCCAAAATTGGTGGTTGTGATTTTCATTGTGTCATTTCCTATTGAAGGGATTGCGCTGCCTTCAAAGGTAAGACCAAACGGTATGGAGACCTGGGCGATAATGCCTCCATGAATGAGATGGGCGTCTTCTGCCAAAGGGTCAGATTTCTTGATGAGGGAATTAAGGCCGGGAGTTGTGGATATTCCACCAGCAAGGCCCAATTCGAATCCAAAGACTCTTCCCAGAGAACTGGCTCCGCTCACCGATGTGTGGACAAAATTTCCCGAGAAATCACCGATAATCTTTTTTAGATCGGCCTCATTGACGTTGTTAAAATTGAAATCTGAGGCCTCGGCTGAAAAGCTGAACAGGACAAGGACAAAATTCAGATAGATTAAAGCGTTTTTGAGAACTGAACCCGGCATTTTTACGTCCCCCAAAGGAATTTTTTACCCTATATGAGAAAAAAGCGAACCCCGTACAATATTAAGTTGGAAATCAGATTCCGTCTATTACTTTACAAGGGAACAAATGAAATTTGGGAAGAGCCAAGCTATGGATAAAAAAATTGATATAAAACCTGATAGAAAATTTGGTGAGGATTTTTATCAATATTTTCAAGAGATTTGGGCCGATCGATGGCCACTTCTTTATGAGTCTCTTCTCCAGAAGGAAAGGCAAGTTCTTTTCTGTCCCTTTACTGAAAATTTGGAGGCAGATGAAATTGAATGGTTGAAATCTTGTTTGTGGTTAACCGAGGACCGTCGCGATTGGGTTCAGCAGAGGGATAGGGAGGGTTTGCTCAGGTGCTATGTTATGGACCCAGCCTCGGTGCTAGTTGGAAGAGCTCTAGAGGTGGGAATTTCGGATTATGTACTCGACATGTGCGCGGCTCCTGGAGGGAAAACATTGGTACTCGCGCAGGGGTTGGGGAGCGAAGGTCTTCTTGATGCCAATGAAATTTCTTTTTCTCGACGGAAGAGGTTAATTAAAGTTATTCAGCAGTACGTTCCCCGGGATCGACGGGCGAGGATTTTTGTCAGGGGAAAAGAGGGACTCAGGTACGGAATGAGCCAGCCGGATTGTTATACACGTATTCTGGTTGATGCGCCCTGTTCGGGGGAGAGACACTTGTTGTTGTCTCCTAAAGAGTTAAAAGCTTGGAAGCCGAGTCGGATTAAATCTTTGGCAAAACGTCAGTACGGTCTGCTGGCCTCTGCACTTTTGGCTATCAAACCGGGGGGGCTCATTGTTTATTCGACTTGCGCCCTGAGCCATGAAGAGAACGACGGCGTTGTAGAGCGATTGGTAGCGCGCAAGCAAGGCGATGTCGAAGTTGTCTTTAGGGACACACCCAGCCCATTCGCCGAAAAGACCAAGTGTGGCTGGATTCATTTGCCTGATCGTTGTGGGTTTGGACCACTCTATTTTTCTGTTTTAAAAAAAATCTAGGTTTGAGATTTTTCCCGCTGAAATTGCGCGACGAGTTCGATATGGGGGGTGTGGGGAAACTGATCAACGGGCTGGACACTTTGGAGATTCCAACCTCTGCTCGTCAGTTTCTTAGCGTCAGCCGCAAAGGCATGAAGATCGCATGATACATACATCATGTTTTGGAGAGAGGGAAATTTGGAACAGAATTGGTCTATTTGTGGAAATCCTCCCCGAGGAGGATCCAGAAACAGATATTTTGGGTTATGGTTCCACCGATGGAGTGAATTCCAATTTTTTATCCGATAAAGGTCTATTTTTTCGTAGGAGACACCTGGAAGTTTCTTCTGAGCTAGCTGGTCGATCGACTCTTGTCCATTCTCTGCGGCAAAAATGTGACAAAAGGAGAGGGCAGAGAAAATCTCCGTGAAGTTTCCTGAGCCACAAAAGAACTCAATCAGAGGGAGTTGGGGGTCTAAGCTGCTGGCCCACTTCTTTGTCAGAGATTTCATGAGTTCATTTTGTTCGTCGTTTGCCTGGCGGAAGGGTATTTTTTGGTTTGGGATAATATCCGCGGGATTCATGGCATCGTCAAATTCCAAGAAAGACCAGAGGAAGCCCTCTTTCGGATTCCATTGTCTATTGGGAAGTTGATTTATCAGTGATGCGAGAATGGAGCGCATCTTTTTGTTTATGGTGAGGCAATCCGATATGGGCGCAAAATTCTTAGACTCGGACGAGACAAATCCTATGCGTTTTCCGTCTGATTTCACTTGAATTCGATTGCGGTAGCCGTATGGCTGGGAACAGCTCGCTATTTTCAAGATCTGGGTGGTAGGGGAAATAACTTTGGCTCGCTCCAGATAGTTTTGAACTAATCTTTGTTTGTGAAAGAGCTGGGAGTCATAGCTGGCAATCATCCAAGGACATCCTCCGCACTTGCCAGCCTCAGTGCCTTGATGTGGACAAGGTGGCGTGGTTCGTTGTGGACTCCTCTCGATGAGTTCCACAAGGCGACCAAATCCATATCTTTTGTGCATCTTGATCGGTTCAAATCGTCCGCGGTCTCCAGGCCAGACGCCGGGTACAAAGAGAACTCTCCCATCAGGCAAATCCAGAACTCCAAGTCCCTTTCCTGAAATATCTCTCACCGTTGCTACAAACTCATTTGCTTCAAGCTTGGAACTTAGCATTTTGAATTCAATGTCCTATTCCCCCACAATCATTTCAACTTTAAAGTTAATGGAAGCGATAAATGAAAAATTCTCTGTTCGGGGCCAGTTGCCAACCGGCTGAATGTTAAAGAAGAACCAGTTGGATTTAATTCGCCGTCGAAAGTTGGCTCCTGCAGAATATTCTTCGACATGGGGATCTGGATCATTATTCCCGGTCATTCTGAGAAAATACAAAAATGCCCAGTTGTCATTTATCTTTTGAATGAGATTGAGGGACTGATCAAATACGTATTTGTCATCAGATCTGAGCCAGGAAGCGGTATTTTCCGAGCGGAATAGCAAAGAATCCGAGATCTCTCTGTCAAACTCGAGGGATTCAGTGTGGCCAAAACCCTGAGAATTAAACCAGAATGTTGTGGCCGTGGCTCGAATTTCCCAAAATTCGGGCCACCAGGTGCGTCGGACACGCAATCGCACATAAGGATCGGGAGGCATGACCAGTTTGATTCCTGTGTCTGCACCGAGATTCCACTCTTGGGGAACCTCAGGGATATAACGGAGTCCGGCGGTGTAAATGTCTTTTCCTAAGGATTCGCCCACCGTTTGTTTATCCCCTTCTCTGTCGTCTTTAAAGCTTCGTGAGAAGTTTTGCATGACAAGGTTCAGTCGCTTTTCGGTGTTCGGTAAGGCAATTCGGGTACGAATATTGGCTGCATAGGTGTCGCCCGAATGGTCTCTAAAATTAGAAATCAAGTTGATCCGAACTCGGCTGTCAGAAAGAGCCTCCTCGTCGATGCGACTTGATCCGAAAAATGTGTCCAGTTGCTTTGAAAACCTATGAAGGCGGAAACTTAGTTCCTTTTGAGATTGATCAGCCCTGTCAAGAAGTCTTGATAGTAGTTCTGGTTCTCCATCTGGATGGACAAAGTCCGGCCCTGTGGGATGGGCCACGGCAGTCAGGCACACGAGGGACAATGTAAGCAAGATAAAGCTTCGCACGAGGGGACTGTAGGGGAGGTTTTTGACGAGGTCAATGAATCCTCTGATCTTGCTGGTGAGGTCAAAATTGACATGTTTGAGTCTTGGGACTAACGTCCCATAAAATGGCCAATGGACAAAAGACAATAGCGAACGAAGGGGTTCGATGATGGACTTTATTTTTACCGTAGAGGGCCTTACGGCTCTGGCAACTCTTTCAGTGATGGAAATAGTATTGGGTATAGATAATATTATTTTCATTTCTATTCTGGTATCTCAACTGCCCTCAGTTCAACAAAAGAAAGCCCGATCTCTGGGTATTTTTTTGGCGCTTTTTTTGAGGCTTATCCTTTTGTTTTCGATCACCTGGATAATGGGGCTGAAGGATCCATTTTTTACTCTTTTTGAAAAGTCTTTTTCCGGAAGAGATTTGATTCTTCTTGGGGGCGGGCTTTTTTTGATTTTTAAGTCAACGATCGAGATTCATAATAAGGTTGAGAGATCTGAGGAGGTGCCGAGCGTTCACAGTCCCAGTGCGAGGGGATTTTTTTTAGTTCTTTTCCAGATCATCGCTTTGGATCTTGTTTTCTCATTCGATTCAGTTATTACGGCAGTGGGGATGGTACAACAAGTGCCGATTATGATTACGGCCATGTCCTTGGCGATGCTCGTGATGCTACTTTCGGCGGGAGCTATTTCAGGTTTTGTGGATCGGCATCCAACGGTTAAGATTTTGGCATTGTCTTTTCTATTGATGATAGGAGTGATGTTGGTCGTGGAGGGAATGGGCGGGCACGTGAGTAAGGCATATATTTACTTTGCCATGTTTTTTTCTCTGGCCGTCGAATTGTTGAATTTGCGGTACCGGATGAATCGTCCTTTACCAGGTATCAAACTTGAAGGAAAAAGGGAGGCGAAATGACAAATAAAATTAAGTCCGAAAACAATTTGAGTCAGTATTGCCTCTTGTTTCTGTCGGCAGTGGCGGCGACGGGGGCTCTGATTTATACCCGCACCGTTATGATCCCGTTCGTCTTTAGTATCTTCTTTTTTGCCTTGACCTCTCCGACTGTCAAATGGCTACAAAATCGAACACGGCTCCCTCGATGGCTTGCTCTCACTTCTGTTTTTTTGAGTGTTTGTTTGGTGAGTGTCGGCCTTATCTTAATCATTACATCTTCAATCGGGAACTTTGTAAACGGCGCTGAATCATATAAATATCGTTTGTTTGAGCTCTTTGCAACTGTACTTGAGAAAGCAGGGGACTATGGTTTTGCTTCAGATAAGGAATCTATCATCGCACAGTTAAAGGCTCTCCCTGTTTTTACATTTTTGCGGACACTGACTGCAGAAATAACAGTCCTCTTCAGCAATTTCTTTTTGATCTTGATTTTTTTGGTGTTTCTTCTGGCTGGAGAGAGTGCCGAGCGAAAACCTCATCCAGTTTTAGACGAAGTTTTGAGCAAGATTTCCCGATATTTGGTTTTGAAATCCTTGCTCTCTCTCGTGACCGGATTGGGAGTTACTCTGATTTTGATTGCCTTTGATGTTGAAATGGCGGTTCTCATCGGGCTTCTGACTTTTTTGCTGAATTTTATTCCAAATGTTGGATTTATTCTTTCAACGATTTTGCCCTTGCCTCTCATTTTCATTGAGTATGGATTTGGGGGGAGATTTTTAGCCGTCCTCGTTCTTTCGCTCATGGTGCAGTTGATAATGGGAAATTTCTTGGAGCCGAGGTATTTGGGAGAAAGCATGGATCTTCATCCTGTAACTATCCTTGTTTTCCTTATATTTTGGGGCTTAGTTTGGGGGGTTGCAGGTATGTTTTTGGCGGTTCCAATTACGGCTGTAATGAAAATTATTTTGGATCGATTCTCGCCGACAAAGCCGGTTGCCGAGCTCCTGGCTGGTCGATTTTAGGCTAGGATTGATTCAATTTGTGATGATATCACAAGGTTTTTTCTACCATGGGGGCGTGCATGTGGCAGACAGTTGTGCTTTTGGGTATATCGAATATTTTTATGACATATGCTTGGTATGGGCACCTCAGGGATTTTAAGGGCAGGACCCTCATCTTGGTTATAGCTGTGAGCTGGGGAGTTGCCTTTTTTGAGTATTGTTTTCAGGTGCCGGCGAATCGGATTGGATCCAAATATTTTACCTTACCACAACTGAAGGTAATTCAAGAGATCGTCACAATGAGCGTATTTTCTGGCTTTGCCATATTCTATATGGGGGCTCCTCTGAGTCGAAATTATCTTTATGCATCAGTCTGCTTGGTGGCTGCAGTTTATTTTATTTTTAGAGATGGTCTTCCTCCCGTTGGGGGTTGAATTGCATTTGGTCTCATCAGATTTTTGATTTGATCTTGATCTTCAGTTTTGCTTTAAAAGTAGTACCTTGCGCCCAGACCCAAATTAGCAGACAGGCCGGTATTTTCTATCAGGTCAACAATGAGAGCCACTTCGCAAAATATGTCTACTGAGCTTGACCGGACTTTATAAAGAAATCCACCCGACAGTCGGGGGCCGAACTTGAAGTCGTCCTGATGAGATTTGATTTGTATGCGAGCTCCCAAGCCCCAAAAAGAATTGATTCCCACTCCGTCGATAAGGAGAGTTTTGTGATGGTGTCGCAGAAATGTTGAATGAAAATAGGTATGGTGCCCTCCGAAATTGAAGGCCAGGACAGCATCTATGGACTGATTTTGGCTGGTAAAGTAGTTCCCGGAGATTCCGATTGGAGCTCCAATCACAAGGCCTAAGCCTAGATCACCGGCATTGGCGGTTGGAGTGAGGAGAGCGAGTAGGGAAAAAAAGGAAAAGAATGTACCACAAATTGTAGAATAGCGAAATCGTTGCACGAGGTTCTCCTTCAAAGAATTTTCAAATATCTGATGTGCTTCCGGGGAGTTTCCATTCTACTTAGAAATGGATTATCATAAAGTAAAACTTCATTTGATTGCAAATAGTGATGACCTCCCTTATGGATAGCAAGTGAATTTTGAGGTGGGATAATTTTGGGCCCTTCAATTGGAAAAATGGATCAGGGGGTGAGAGCTCATGAAAGCACGTAGGAATTCTTCAGCTAGAATGGGAAAAATCAAGTTTAGAAAATGGACAGTGACTTCTCTGATTGTCGTATTTTTGATTTGTTTTGATCAAGTTATGAAAGAAGTGGCGATTTTCTATCTTCGGGGTCAGCCACTGCAATCCTTTTTTGGGGATATTTTTCGACTTCAATATGCTGAAAATAAGGGAGCTTTTTTGAGCTTGGGATCGAATTTATCAGGGCCATCTCGATTTTGGATTTTAGGGGTTATTGTTCTCGTTTTTTTAAGTCTCTATGCCTATCAATTGCTGAAGGGTTCACCCTCGAAGCTTGTGGTTTTTGGGATTTCTTTTGTTATGGGAGGGGGAGTGAGCAATTTGTTGGATCGTTTCTTTCGCGCAGAGGGTTCAGTTATTGATTTTATGAATATGGGTCTCGGTAATTTGAGAACGGGAATCTTTAATGTTGCAGATATGGCCATCGTTGTCGGAGTCACTCTTCTTTTTTACGACTCCTGGCGAGTCAAACGACAAGAGAAAAAAGCCTGAGGCCAGCGAACGATTAATTTAATTGCCATATAAAAAGAAAAGGCGCTCACGGTCCACCGCACTCAATCCAATGAGCGTGGGAGCAAGTTCAACCTGGCCTATTGGTTTCAGGGTTGTTTGCCCAGGAACTTTAGCAAAGGCAGTGGGAGGGTAGAGCATGGCCGAGAGCGGATCAAAGTCAAAAACACTGCCGCGATATTCATGAATAAGTGAATCAGGCACCTCGGCAAATTGTGGCCAATAAAGTGGATCTATGTTGTTCCAAACGATCTCGAGATAATGAATGCGATCTGGTCGTGAGTGCTCGTGGACAAAACCGAGTGCATGCATGAGCTCATGAATCAGCTCTTGGCGACCGCATTTATCAGCAACCATAATAGGTTGTTTGCCTCCCGTGCGACCAATATAAGAGGCGCAGTGCGAATCATGAGGAATAAAAACAACTGCATCCTCGTCTTTGCTTTGAATTGGAACAAAGCGGATGACTGTATTTTCATTATAGTAATTAATTGCTCTTATCACTCGGTCCGGATCCTTGAGATCTTTATGGATTGCGTAGGGAATGACATTGGAATCCCAGAGCAGGGGCTTTTCTGGACGGTGCTGAGCCCTTTTTAATTCTCCGGCTCCTTCAACCTTGCCCAAGAGTATGTCACCGTAGGCAATTGCCCAATCGCCGTAGATATCGTATGTAACAAGAGATGACTTTTCTTTAAAGGGATTTGATTCAGGAATTTGCTGCCTTTGAGGAGCATCGGGTTTGAGGGGTATCTGTTTGTCTTTAGGAGGGATATACTCGAAATCTGTGTGCTTGTTTTCCTTTCTGAGAGTCGAACCTGGGGGAACAGAATCTTGATGTCGAGGATTCTCTTGAGGGACTGATAGTTTTGGTTTCTCAATTTTGAGAGGTCTAACTTGAACCCACCAAAGGTAACCTAAGACTCCAGCGATCAATGAAAAGAATAAAACATATTTTATTTTCATACTGAAACGATCCAGCCCGGTGGGGCTGGTCGACGAGCTCTTTGTAGGTCTGTGAGATTCTGCCTCAATAATGTTGTGACGGGACCGTCAGGAGCTTTGAGCGGATAAACTGCTCCATCAGCTTCTCCTAGGAGCTCCACTGCAGTAATGCCAGCAGCAGTTCCAGAAATAAAGCACTCAGAGCACAGGCCTGATCTAATATGCGAGGTCAGCTCATTGATAGGGATGGGCCTTTCTTCAACTCGAAGGCCTAGCTCGCCTGCTAAATAGATGATTGAATCTCGAGTAATTCCAGCCAATATCGAATCATTAAGAGGAGGAGTAACAACACAGTTATCAATGACTGCAAAAAAGTTCATTCCCGTCATTTCTTCAATGTATTTTCCGCTGGTTGAATCCAGCCAGAGCGACTGGTGAAAACCCTGTGCTTTGATTTTGCGGTCACTTAGTAGACTAGAAGCATAATTGCCGGCCGTTTTCACAGATCCAGTTCCTCCGGGAGAGGCAGCTCGTCGATACTGCCTTTCAATCATAACTTTCACCCCCCCTGGGGCTGAGAAATAATTGCTCGATGGAGAACCTATCAGAAGAAAAAGATAGGAGTTAGCTGGTCTGACTCCGAGACCAACCTGTGATGCGATCATGAAAGGACGTAGGTAGAGATTGAAATTATCCCCCTCTGGAATAAGCGGGTTCGCGAGGCTCGAAAAATGAACGACTGATTCTAGAAAGCTTTCGACGGGGAAAGGAGGTATTGCTAGTCGCTCTGCAGAGCGATTGAATCTATGGGCATGGTCCGATGGGCGAAACAGATTGAGACCATTGGTCCCTCTATAAGCTTTGAGTCCCTCGAAAATTGTCTGACCATAATGAAACACCATTGCAGCAGGATCGAGAGAGAGATCTTTGTATGGCTGCAGCTCAAGAGATTGCCAAGAGCCTTCTTGAAAGGACCCCTTGATCATAAAAGGACAGAAGAACTTTCCGAATCCCCACTCGGTAGGCAACTGAGTTTTCGAAATTAGGCTGTGAATCGATGGATCTATCTGAAGGTTCAAATTTAGACTCCTGGATTGAGCGCTTGAAAACGATCCATAAAAGCAATTAGGCGATCGATGTCAGAGCGATTATTAAAAAAATGCGTGGCAATCCTCAGGCCACCTTGACGAAAACTCACATGAATATTGTTCTCTCCCAAGTAGTGGAGGAGTTTCTCCGTATTTGGAACTCTCAAAAGAACAATCCCGCTGTTAACTGTGTTCGCTTCGCCTTTAAGAGCCCTTTTACTCAGGATTTCAACGGAGGGCAACTTGTCTTGAATTTCTTCCACGAGATATTCAGAGAGTTCAAGAACTCTCTGGCTAATGGATTCTGACCCAATGCGGTTCAGTTCTCCAATTTGGGTGCGAAGAGCCGCAATGGTCGCAATGGGAGGAACTCCCAGTTCAAAGGCGCGGGCGGTCTGTGCAAGATCAACGTGAAAATTATCCATGTTCATTGGTTTTTTGACTCCGAGCCATCCGGCCAGGGGCCAGCAGGCTTCTTGATGTAGTTTTTCATCCAGAAACATCAGAGAGAGCCCAAAGCCGCAACACATCCATTTATGGCAACTGGCGGCAAGTGCGGTGATGCCTGAATGCACGGTTCGCATGGGAAAGGCCCCGAGCGATTGAGTGGCATTCACAACGAAATAGGAATGAGAACGACGGCAGAGATCACCCAAAACATCCAAGTTCTGTCGAAAGCCGGTGCTGTATTGAACCGCGCTCGTCAAGGTGATCGAAGGGGGAGACAAGGTTAAGGTCTTTTCTAGATCTGCAGCAGATACCTGATTGACCTGAAATCCGTGATGTATCCAAGCCAGTGTCGTCGAAGGAAACTCTTCTTTGCAGGTGAGAACTGACAGCGGTTTTTTTTGCCTCAGGAGAAGTTCTTTAAAGGTCATGGCCAGTAAATTCATTGCAAGACTTGTATTGCTCGTAAAGGCAATCTCAGATTCGTTGTGAGCATCGATAAAGGGAACAATTTCCCTTCGAGTCTCCTCGATTTCTTCCAGTGTTTTGAGCCAATGAATATCGCCATATTCGAGTAGCTGAGAATAATGCCTCTGATAAGCCTTCCACGCAGCTTGTGACAAGGGTCCTGCGGCGGCAGTCAGCAGATAAGTTTGATTCTGCGCAGCGGGAAATTGAGCCCGCTCCATTTCCCAAATTGGGGACATCGTCGTTCCATCCATCTAAGATTAGTAGAATGGTGGTGATACTAGCCGCGCAAAGCTCAATCATCAATCCTAAAATAATTGGCAGGAAGGTGGTAATTGGCTGAATATTGGGTGCCTTAGCATTAAAAGGGGCGTTGCATTTGTCCCAGAGATCCGTCCTTCATGTAGGACCAATACCACCTGAAGACATTTAAATCAGAAAGATTGGGTTTCTTTCCGAAACAAAAAAAGGAGTAGAGAGCTTCAACTTCTTTGAGATCAACTTGGACGAATCCCTCTGAGCTTGTCGCTGGCAGGAGGTGGGCAAATCGGCGAGTTTCAGATGCGTAGATCGTCGAAAGAATTCGAGCTTTTTTCTGGTAGGATTCTTCGGTGAGATGAATTCGCAAGGAGGGGAACGCATTGTAGGCGGAACTGAATACAGGGACCTTCGAAAAAAATGCTCGGTGAACAGCAAGAGAGACGTCTTGATGGTGAGGATGTCCGTACTCACCCAATATATTGTGGGTAAAAACTCTGTGGGGAGTTAAAACCTGCTTGAGTTTTTGGATCAGACTTACAACATCCAGTCGCTTTTCATAGAGATCTGGATATTTCCACCAATGGGCATTTGCAACACCCAGTTCCTTGCAGGCTCTTAAAAATTGGCGATGACGGCGGCGACCCATTCCGTCGGCATTGCCATCCGTCACGCAGATCACTTCCCAGGGCCTTTGGCGAGGGCGACTTTGGATGAGGCCCGAAAAAAATAGAGTTTCGTCATCGGGATGAGCTGTAATGATAAGATCTGATTTTTTTCTTTTCATATGCTCCTCTTCAAGAAATAATTGTGCCTATGGAAATAATTGTCGGCAAGGGATTGCAAGATTGGGTCGAGCGAGCAGATCGCTGGTGTCTGAGAGCCTATACTTTAGATGAGTGTCGTTCGTTTTACCTTCCAGCAGGAAATACGCCTGTGCCCCTTTATCGCAGTTGGGAAAAATTGCAGCCGTCATTTCTTGGTGATTGCAATTTCTTGCAGATTGACGAGATTCTTACTGGGCAGAAGAGAGGTATATTCAGTCGCTTCTTTCAGACTGAACTTCCAAGCTTGAGCAATGCAGTTGTCCCTCCGAATAGTGAATTTATTCAGGCAGATGCGGCAGTTTTGGGATTGGGGAAGAACGGTCATCTGGGCTTTCATGAGCCTGGATTGCCAGATCCGGTTTACCTGGCTTGCGTGTCATTGGATCAGATCACTTGCGTGAACTTGGGTCTTGAACATGACTCTTGGGGGCTCACCTATGGTCTAGGAGCATTTCTTCGATGCAGAAGAGTACTTCTGATGGTCCGAGGCGAGGAAAAAAGGGAGATTTTAGAAGCAATTCTCAGAGATGAAAATTCAACTCCCGCAGCTCAATTGCTTCGACTGCATCCCCAGGTGACGGTTCTTTGTGATGACCAAGCACGCCCAAGAAACTGAAGGTGCGTCCAGGAGACGGTTTAGTCATCAAAATAATCAATTGAGAATTTTAGAAAAATAATTTTGAACTTTTTCCATATTGATCTTATTGAATGCGTTCGAAAAGCTCATCCACACTGAAATTCCATTGAGATCAGAGAATTGCGGGGGCAACCAATCCCTCTTTGTGTTTGGCATAAAGAAGTGGAACATCCACGACATTGAGTTTTCCTGTAAATAGGTAGGGAATGAGTTCAACTCGCCCTGCTTTCATGGCAGTGCGAATAAAGTTATAATTTTCGACAAAGCCGCGAACGTACGAGATATCCTTTGTGAAGGGCGCTCCACCTTTTAGATCTCCGCCGCGCAGGGTTCGCTGACAGTTCTTGAGGGCCTCCGATTCGCTGTATCCTTCGGTTCTAAAAAATTCGATAAGTTCAAGTGCATCTGCTCCATCTTCGGCCTTATCTATAGCCAAAACTCGATCATTGATTGCGCGGGCCCTCGTCGGATAACTAGAGAAAGTGAACAACTCAAGCAACACAGCAAGCCCCTCCTGCGTTGCTGTTGTGCGAGGGGGACCCTTAGCCAGGTGCGTGCAGAGGTGTTGCTTGAGACCATTCAGAGTTGTTCCAACGTGTACCCAGCCTTCATGAACCTCTAAAACTTGAATGTCCTTCAGGGAGAAAAAGGCATCTGTTTTTATTTTGATATAGTCACTGCCGGCGGCCGCATCAGCCAAAATGCCGTCGGAGAGAAGAGCGCGAACGGGATCGTCTTTAAAATAGGCCTGAAATCTTTCGTTGAGAATAGCCACTGTGTCGACAGCTGAAATATTCTTTTCATATTGGCGACCCAGCTGCTTGTCGTCAATTCCAGATAGTATTTCATACATCAGCGTGGCGACTTCGCGAATCGTTGTCTCGCCGTCTATAAATGTTTCCTTGGGACTTCCGTAAAGCTGGCGTGAGCAATGATAGAATTGCTTTGTTCCTCTGGCCAACAGCATTTGAATGACCAATACATATTCTTTGCAGGCCAGTTGCATGTGGTTACCTAGAGGATCTTCAGGTCCGAGATCGTTCAGAATTGCTCTCATGATATCTTCGAACTCGGTAATTTTTTTTTCAGGATCGTAACCGAGCGGACGAGCCAGATATTCCTCGCGTCCGATTCTTGGAAGATCTTTAAAGTCTGATTCAACAATGAATTTATCGATTTCTACCGGCCATTTAATGGCCTCGAGAATGCGAATGGGTTGCTGAGCTTGCACGATCGCGTCAGAGAGCTTTTTCAATTTTTCTTTGTACGTTTTCCAAGCCATTTGCCAAATTCTACCAAATGAATGTTAAGAATTCAGTAAAAAGCGTTGTTACGGGCCTCAGTCGGTCGAGAAACACTTGAATCCCGCCTGAATTTATTTTCTATTTGGAGGGGAAGAGCTTGTGCTGTGGAAGAACGAAAGTGGGGTTTTTGCTTGCGTCAGAGGCTTTTGTTTCTCGGCTATAGAAAAAATGCGATAAAAGCGGCCAAGAGTCTGGGGCTCGATGTGGACATTGCCTGTCTCGGAGGTGAACCTTCTCCGGTGCACAGTTATCCTCTCAATATTTGGTATTCTGAATCTGAGGAAAAACTGACAGAACAAATAAAGAATTCGTTTGCACCTGGAGACCCAGGGTATGCTGCAATCCTTGCTCTCACGGAGAGATCAGTTCCGTTCGCAGGAAGGCTGCGTGATCAATTGGGGGTTTTTGGGATGTCTGAGGCCTCAGCGAATCTGTGCCATTTTAAGAACCAAATGAAGGATGTGGCTCGAAAAAACAGATTTAGGGTTGCGGAACATACCGTTATCAATATCCAAACAGATATGGATTTTCTTATTGAGAAGTGGGGGTGGCCACTGATCATAAAGGAAGCCGGACTATCGGGCAGTCGTGGGATGAAATTTTGTTGGGACAGATCGGAGTTAGTTGAAGCCTGGCATGTTGGCAAACTTGTTGAGGCTTTAGTCCGCGGGAGGGAGATGAGTATTGAGAGTTTACTTTTCGGTGGCGAGGTGCGCTTCACAAATTTTACGGCTTACCATCGTCTGTTTGAGATGAACCTAGTTCCAGCGAAACTCTCAAAAGAAGTATCAGAAGATTTGCTGGATTTTAATAAGAGAGTTCTGAGCGCCTTTGGGATTCAATCAGGAATGACACATCTTGAGCTTTTTTTGACTGATGAAGGACCTGTGTTTGGAGAGCTTGCGGTTCGCCCACCTGGTGGCCATATTCTTTGTCTGATTGAAAAGAGCTATGGTTTTGATCCGTGGAAATCAGTTTTACAGATTGCTATGGGGCTGGAGCCAGATTTGTCGCCGTGGTCAGGAAAATATTCTGGAGCTTGGATTATTCATCCGGGAGCTGGAAAATTGGTTCGCATTGAGGGAAAGGACGCCATTTTGCGAATGCCAGAATTGGATAAGCTCAGGTTGAAAGTCAATTGTGGACAGAATATTTTGCCGCGGATCGGCTCGGGAGTTGAAATTGGCCACGCTATCTTTTCGGGAGAATCTTATGACCAAGTGGCTAAGGCGTTGGATTTAGCAAGGGAGACTCTGCTGTTTACGGTTGAAAGTCCTCCTAGGTGAAACAGATTGAAAGTTTGATCTGTACGATGTAGATTTTGACCTTCATATATTGGGGGTAGCGTCAGGTGCCTTATTGTTTGTTGATAGTCCTATTTAGCCTAGGTGCTTGCGCTCATCTTCAACCAATTGGAAAAGAGATTGAAGATTCTAGCAGCGAGCCTTCTTTTTGCCGGAATAATTTTTTTCAGGAGAAGAACGGAAAAGAGACTGTGCCTTTTTGCCCCGTTTCAGAAGGTTTGGTTCTCTTGCCGGCCACGTTTCCTCCTGCGGAGATATTTTTGGGCTACGTTCCCCAACCTTCCCATATTCAATTTTTGAGAGATCTCTTGGATAAATTGGTCGAAGATCCTCATCGGCCTCAGGTTGTAATCACTGTGCCGAGGCATGACAATGATGAGGCCTACCGTCTCTTCAAAAAATATCTAGAACCACCGTATTCCTGTTTTGTCCGTTTTCCTTTCGATGCCTTCAGATGATTCACTTTGGACACAAGATTATTTTGAAGTCGGAATATCAACAGTGTCTGGTCGGGGAACCATTGTGGATCTCCCTTCTCAGGGATTGGAGAGTGAGTCCATTCCAGCGTCTCTTGCTTTGAGTTGTCAGATGGGATTGGTTCACCCAGAAAATGTGATTGATCAAAAAAAACTCAGGGGCCAAAGTGATTTTGGTGGAAATATCGAAGCATTTCCAGGTAATTTTTTGGTTGTTGGGGACCACTTAAGTTCTTCGGCCCAAGATCTCCTCGAGGTCAATCTTTCTCAGGATATATTGAGGGTCAATACAAGTTGGGGAGAGCCAGGTCAAATAGATGAGATGTTCACAATTTTGCCGGACCGTCAGAATGGCCAAGAGAATTGCGGATTTTCTATTCTCTACTCTTCCCCTGAATTGGCCTTAAAGATTTTGCGTGAAAATGGATTGGAAACTAAGAGGAGCCGTCTGAGTCCGCCCATTCCCGAAGGGGAGGAATCCATTCCTGTTATTGAGCGAGTTGATTTTAGCGAGTGTTATGGTCTTTTGAAAGACGAGGCCTACAAGAATTTAAGTTCTAAAATTCGCCAAAAGTGCGAGGAACTTTTAAAGGCCAATAGCGCCTACTCAAAGTCTATCAACGAAAGTCTTGCTCAGATTATTGAATCCATTGAAAAGCGTACGAACTGCTCATCCGTAAAGAGCATTCCTATGCCGGTTCTCTATGGTCCAGAAAAAATCAAGGGTCAATACGGCACGAAGGAAGATTATGCGATGAACGTTAATCCGAACCCAATTAATCTCATTTCGTTAGGAAACTTGGTTGTTTTGGCGAAGCAGGTCTACCCTCCCTTCGACGATTATGTTTTGGAAAAAATAAAATCATTGGGTCTGGATGTTCATTCGATCGACGGCAGTTACGTTCATTACTTGCGCGGAGGGATTCATAGCACTTCGAATGTGGTGAGAATGTGCCGTCCTCACAATTCGGAGAATTAATTCGTCTGGACGGTTTTTTAGACAATGATCTGTGCATTAAGAGTGCGACTGGCCCAGATCCACCCCAAAGACCTGTCATTGGCTGGACCTTGTCACGCCTAATCCCATGATTGATACTAATCAGATTGGAGGAATCCGTCATGCGCAAAATTTTTGTCATTGGATCTGTTATTGTTTCTGCCCTTATCTTGGCCTTTTCAATTATCAATTCGGCTGCACTTTGGTGCTTTGTCGTGGTGGGCCCTCTGTTAGTCATTGGTTATCACGATTTGTTGCAAAAGTCTCATACGGTGCGCAGAAATTTTCCACTCATCGGAAACTTTAGATATCTGTTTGAAGCAATCAGGCCTGAGATTAATCAGTACTTCGTTGAGTCGAATACGGACGGAGTGCCGTTCAGTAGGGAACAGCGCAGCCTGGTTTATCAACGAGCTAAAGGAATGCTGGACACTCTTCCTTTTGGGACTCAAAAGGATGTTTATCAATTGGGGTATGAGTGGCTCAATCATTCGTTGATTCCATCTCATGTTGATTCGAAGAGCTTGCGCGTGAGCATCGGTGGCCCTGATTGTAAGCAAGTTTACAGTTCCAGCATCATAAATATATCCGCGATGAGTTACGGAGCCTTAAGTAAAAACGCCGTTTTGGCCCTCAATGGGGGAGCAAAGGATGGTAATTTTGCTCACAATACGGGTGAAGGAGGGCTGAGTCCCTATCATCTCCAAAACGGAGGGGACATAACCTGGCAGATTGGAACTGGCTATTTCGGTTGTCGCAGCCCAGACGGAAAATTTGACCCTCAGCTTTTTAAGGAGAAGGCTCGTCACCCTCAGGTAAAAATGATTGAGATCAAGCTCTCTCAAGGGGCAAAGCCCGGTCACGGGGGTATACTTCCCGCAGCCAAGGTGACACAGGAAATTTCAGAAATTCGAGGCGTACCCATGGGTCAAGACGTGATGTCACCTCCTGGCCATACTGCCTTCAGAACGCCCATTGAGTTGCTTCAGTTTGTTAGTCAGTTGCGCGATCTCTCCGAAGGAAAGCCAGTTGGTTTCAAACTTTGTCTCGGGAAAAGACATGAGTTTTTAGCGCTCTGTAAGGCCATGATAGAGACTGGTATCACGCCTGACTTTATCACTGTCGATGGAGGAGAGGGAGGAACAGGAGCTGCGCCCTTAGAGTTTTCAAATAATGTCGGCACACCTCTGACGGAAGGATTGATTTTCGTTCACAATTGTCTAGTTGGCTACAATCTTCGGAACCGAATAAAGGTGATCGCTTCTGGAAAAGTCACTTCTGGCTTTGATGTTATCAAAAGGCTTGCTTTGGGAGCCGATGTTGTTAATTCTGCGCGGGCTTTTATGTTGGCCCTCGGTTGTATTCAGGCATTGCGATGCAATAACAATAGTTGTCCAACTGGGGTGGCCACTCAAGATCCTTCACTCGTAGCAGGCCTATGGGTTCCGAGCAAAAGGAAGAGAGTTCATGCCTTTCATGATCACACGGTTCAAAGTGTTGCCGAGATTCTAGCGTCCATGGGCATTGAGTCGACTCGGGAACTCCGGCCATGGCATTTGATGAGGAGGGTCGGCGTGGCCGAAGTAAAGAGTTATTCGGATTTGTATGAATATCTAAACCCAGGAGCATTGCTCGAACCTGTTTTGCCTGAGTCTTACTCACGAGATGTAAAAATCGCAGATGCTCACAACTTTAAAGACCTTGAAATTTTAAGACTTCTTTTAGCTAACGGGAGTTGATTGGTATGAGTGACGACGCAGTTGCTCCTCTTAGTAATTCTCTGGAATTTTATAATCGATGAAATTATCAAAACTCAAAGTATGAGAAAATCCTTGAGGGTAAGTGACAGTTTGGTATTTGTAGTAAAGATAGCCCTTGCCATTGGGATTTCGTTCTTGAGTCATAATGTAATACATGAGGATGACGTTTTCTGATTTTTCATGCGCTAACTTGCGCAGGTTGCTGCTATTTTCCAGGGGAACCGCTTTTGTGTCAAAGACAGCTATGCTTTTTAAATCGATATTGTAGCAATTTTCACCTTCCGCATTAAATCCAGAAAATGTCACCTTTAAATCCGTATTTTCAGGTCCAAAGCTTTCTGGAGATTTTGGATGGCGTTGCTCTGCGAGGATCGTTTCTCCTGTAATCCCACCATCGTATCGATTAAAAATATTTGTGTAATTAACAGCCGCCGATTTGATCCCAAAAGTGAAAAATTCGATTGAATCTAAAAATCCATCTCCATCACTGTCGGGATTTCTCGCATCGGCGCTGCCGCCACCTAGAGTTCTCAGGGCTTCGCTCCACTCATTTGTGGGGCCGTTTGACTGACTATCGGAGAGCATTTTTTCTTCACAGGAATTCAAAAGATCGTAATCCTTGTCGACCTCCAAATCGGTGCAACTTTTAAGTCCTTCCGCGGTCGGCATCACTTTGAATTTCAAAGAAAATAGGTCGCTATAATTGGGATCAATAGAGTTTCGATTGACGGGATCAAACTTTTTTCCGTCTGTTAAGTTCTTGGCAAAGAGATCGTTGTAGTAAATTTCATCTCCATCACAAATTCCATCTGCATCGCTATCGGCACCTCTGGATCCATCATTGCAATTGGCCGCATTAAAATTATAGATGACCATTCGTTTCATAATCCAAGATTCGGGTCTTGGGCCTAATAGCAGTTCTTCAAAATCGAGTTGATCATTGTTCTCGAGGTCGACAAATTTTCCGCCGCCTGCTTTGGCCATGTATTCAAGCCCCTTAGCAGAGACCCGAGCTCGATCATTTTCAGGAAGTGTATAATAGGCTGTGCTAAAAAAGACGCGGTCAGGGGCTGTACGAACCAGAGTTTTTACTGCCGAAATGTAAGGATCTGTTGGGACATCTTGAATAGTGGAAAGATTCCCGCAAGTATCTCCGGCGGGGCCAGAGGCATCGTTTGGCTTTCCATCGGACATAAAAAATACATTGTAGACGGAATCTTCGTCGGGATGGGCCGCAAGGTCTTTTTCGATCGCAAGTCGAGCCAGATCGAGTCCGGCCAAATAGGGGGTGCAGCCTTCATCGGGAGTTGCGCGGTGTCTGTCAATAGCAGCTTGCATGTCATTGGCGTTGCCAAAAATAGGACTGTAATCACTTCCATCGTTGATGTAGGCGTGCGCCTTGTGAACTTCGACGCCGAAAGCAATGTAGCCCCATCGGTAGAAAGGCTCTGTGCGATGCTTGTCTAAAAAAGCTTGAATGTTATCTGCCCTTCGTTTGTCTTCAGGGTCGTTTCCAGAGACGCCGTCTCCGTCTTGATTTGATCCTGACTTATCAACAACGAACAGGACCTTGTTGAGTCGATCACGGATTTCAGGTGGCTTCAGGCAGAGCTGGTTTTTAGTTGAATAGACAGTAACGGGTTTCACCGGCAAAATACGAACATTGGAACAAGAGGTAAAATGTACCAATAAGATGAGCAGGAGGAGAAGCAAAGTCGATACGGTATGTTTGTGAATTTTTTCATAAGTAGTCATAGCAAGGAAATTCTCCAAACTGGCTCACTTTGAGAAGGGAGCCTTACTAGATACAAATGCCAAGGTCGGGCCAACCGATCATCGATTCCTTTTAGCTGGCGCCCTCAGTTTGGATAAAAATAATCTGTGTGATCAAAAATATGACACCTGATTAAACCTTAAAAGACCTGGAAATAGAGGTCCTTAGTTCTTTAGATGTATATGGCTTTGGCAGAGTACAATGGAGCTGAATTCCGATGGAACGGGCTTGGCTTTTTAGCTCCTCTGCACTGTGCCCAGACGTAAGAATTGTTGGCACTTCAGGACATAAATTTTGAATTTCTTTGAGAAGTTCGATTCCACTCATTCCGTTGAGAGAGTAGTCAGTTATTACCAATTTAACTTGGCTGAGTTTATGTCTGAGAATCTCCAGGGCCTGATTTCCAGTAAAACACGACATCACTTGATATCCCATTTCTTTGAGTGCCACTGTCTGGAGGTCAAGCAGGTCTTTGTCATCGTCCACCAGAAGGACGAGGTTTTCCTTCAGGAGCCTGGCCTTTGAGTCGTCCGCTGTGTCAGCGCTCTGGCGGTTCAATTGTGATAAATTGAAATCCCTATTAGGCATATCTGTCGGCTGCAGCGGTAAAAGGACTCGGAAGCAAGTTTCTTTGTATGGAAGGCTTTTAACATAAATGTCCCCCCCATGAGATTTCACGATGCCAAGGGTGACAAAAAGCCCGAGACCAGATCCCTCTTCCTCTGGCTTGGTCGTAAAAAATGGGTCAAAGATACGTTCTACTTCGTTTGGATTTATTCCGAGCCCGTTATCAACAACAAGGAGTTCGGCATAATGTCCGGAAGGAAGCCTGAGATCCTTTGAATCCTCGGAGCCTATTTGAATTTGACTTAAATTGATTCTTAAATGCCCTTCTCCTCCTTTCAGGGCATACAGAGAATTTGTCATTAAATTGAGTAGAACTTGTTGAATTTGAGAGATACTTCCGTGGACAGTGAGGAAAGGTTCAATGGAAGAATCAAACACAATATGGGAGGGAATACTGGAGCGAATCATGCTGACAAAATCACAAGTGATTGCACTGAGATCAAAAGATGTTTTTTCAATTTCTTCATTGCGGCTGTACGATAGGATTTGATGAATGAGTTGGCGTCCTCGCACGCAGGCAGAAAGTGCCTTTCCCAAATAGACTTTGGATTTTTCACCCAAGGTTTTATCTTGTTCAGCCAATTCAATAGACATAGAAATGATTTGAAGAAAATTGTTGAAATCATGAGCAATGCCACGAGCCAGGGTACCCAAGGCCTCCATTTTTTGGTTTTGCTGTAGCTGCTTTTCCAAAAGCAGCCTTTTTTCTTCATTATTTTTTTCTGTTGTGATGTCGATCAGGACTCCATTCCATAAAGTATGACCGCCGGCCGACTTGCGTGGACTTGATGAGCCACGAAGCCAACGAATATTATTATTAGGCAAGATGATCCTGAATTCAGCTTTCCAACTAGACACTTGTTGGTATGAGGTCTCAATGCTTTGAAAAAAATCTTTGAGATCATCTTGGTGAATCCGTCGAAAAATCTTTGAGATATTTCTTAATGCATCAGCTCTTGTGACTTGAAAGATGTCCCAGACGCGCGCACTAGCAAAAACCAGGCGATATCTTCCTTTCTTGGAACGAAAAAACTGATAAACCATGCCGGGTATGTTGGAGGCTATCTCTTCGTACCTTGATTGACTTTCTTGTAAAGCCAATTCGGCCTTTCGGCGATCAGTGATCTCAGTCAATAAAACGAGTAGGTGAGAGACTCGACCATTTCCAAATAGAGGTTTTACTTGAGCTGCAAACCAAGTAAACGGCAAGCCAGCAGAGGTTCCTGATTCGTAGGTCGTAATTTGACCAGTATGGATAGCTCTCTGAAACGCCTCCTTAATCAACATTACGTCATCAGGCCTTGCATAGTCGAACACGTTGGTTCCAACCACCTCCTCGGGTTTGTAGGGAGGGATGGTTTTGTTAATAAAGGTTATATTGGCATCGAGGTCGGTGACGAAAACCATGCTTGGGATGTATTGAAGGTAATGATACAGGTCTTGAATTTTTTCGCAGGACGTTCCTGCGCCTATATTATTTGAAGAATCTGTTAAGGGCACGCGAGCTCCTGCCATTTCGGATATGATAAAGAAAACATAGGAATCAATACGTGCATTTTTCAAGCCATAAAGAAGATCTTAATTAATTGCTTCCGATCCAAATAAACTCTGCTCTTGGGCCATACTTTGCGTGAGGCCTCATGGTTTGTTCGATTTCGGATTCCTCCATTTCGCTGATTGCAACTTGTGAAATGACGAGGATTTTGGTCCATCCGCGATTTCGGATTTTGTCAGGTAGGCCTCCTCCGTAGGCCGCGTGAAAATCACCCACAAGGATGACCAAAATTTGCTGAGGGAATTTTTCCATGTAACTCACAGCTCGCCAGGCCATCGTCTCATCCCAGATGCTCTGGGCCTCGAAATATCTGGCAATAGACTCTTGCGGAACGCTGTGTCCACCGCCAACTATAATTTCTCGAAATCGCTCCAGATAGCCTTTATTTCCAAGAGACCAATTCGGGGGAAGAAGTTTGATCTCGTCAGCAGTTAAGCTTTCCACTCCCGTTTTCTTCACCTTTGAGGTGACGCCTTTCGGAGCATTCAAGGCCCAGGTTGTGCCTCCCGCAGCAGGGGGAAAAAGAACCAAGGGGCGATAGTAGCTCCAGGGAGTTTTTCCCCATTCGACAGAAGGCAAAAACTCACTGTCTTGGATTTTTCCACTCAGGAAATTATTCACGATGTCCTGTTTTGTATAGTCAAACAACTCCATGCCAAGACTGAGTCCTTTGTGGAGGCCCTTTTTTAGGTGTTGAAGAACCTCCATCTGGTGCCGATGGTGAGATGGGTTGTCATGCAATTCAGAGACAATAATGATGCTGCCAGGGCCGACCTGACTCAGAGCTTCTTCTAGGCTCTTGAGCTCTAGGCTAGAGCCATCATAAATCTGGTTGTCAACGTAGGCCGCAGCCAATGAAAAACCTTGGGTTCCTAGGAAGAATAACGCGATACAGAACACCCTTAGGACAGAGCTCCGAAATAACCTAAGAACTTGCCGATGGTGGAAACTATTTTTCGTGATTGTCCGTTCTTTCCTATAACATTGCATTGAGTTTGTTTTTGAGCTGTTTGAATCCCTCTTCCATGGCTTCAATTTCTGAAAGAAGCTGTGCCTGCTCGGGTCGGGTGCCTGTGAGCAATTCGGTCAGACTTACCTCTAGAGCTTGGGCCATTCTGACATATGGCTCTCCCTGAATGGCCCTTCCCACTTCCCATTCTCGATAGGTTGTTTCTGGGACGCCCACTCGGCGGGCCATTTCTCGCATGGTGAGGCCCTTGGCTTTTCGCAGTGTTCTCAATCGTTCATGAAATGTAACGGATGCCATGGATAAAGTTGACATGAATTCCCCCTCCGAAAAAGACACTTCTCGGTCTGAGCCAAGAGAGTAGCGAAGAGCTTCAGCTAAGTAAAATTATATGAAATAAATGTCTTTATTGAATTTTTTTTACTGATCTGACCCGGTGAAAGCTGGAAAGGCCTTCACTTTGCGGCTTTCTGTGGATAGTGGAGCGAAGTCAAATAGGCCATTATATAACCTACCAGCCAAGAATATAAGCGAACATGAGGGGAGCGACAATTGTGGCATCGCTCTCAACGATAAAGCTAGGAGTATCTTTGGTGAGTTTACCCCAAGTGATTTTTTCGTTTGGAAAGGCTCCTGAATAAGAGCCGTAGCTTGTCGTCGAATCGCTGATCTGACAGAAGTATCCCCATTTTCGAACATTTTCCAATTCTAAGTCCTTTTCCAGCATAGGAACAACACAGATTGGAAAGTCGCCGGCGATACCACCGCCAATTTGAAAAAATCCAAGGCTAGATTTAGCCGTCGTTGATCGATACCACTCAGAGATATACATCATATACTCAATCCCATTCTTGACCGTATTGGGACTTTTGAAATCTCCGGACAGGCAACTTGCCGCAAAGTGGTTCCCCATTGTTGAGTCCTCCCATCCCGGAACAAAGATAGGAAGCTTTCTTTCCCATGCGGCATACAACCATGATTCTTTGGGATCAATATGGAAACTGTTCTCAAGCATTTTTCTTTCAAACAATTGGTAAAATATCTCATGAGGAAAAAAACGCTGATTCTTGGCTTCAGCTTCCTGAATAACTCTCTTGATGTGTGAATGAATGGCTTTGAAAGCCTTGTCTTCTGGAATGCAGGTGTCGGTCACGCGATTATAACCTTCGAGAAATAGCTTGTGCTCATCCTCTTTGGTCAAGCTTCGAAAATCTTTGATCTGTTTGTAGTGGTTATGGGCAACTAAATTGAAGACGTCTTCTTCGAGATTAGCCCCTGTGCAAGAAATGGCGTGGACCTGATCTTTGCGGATCATCTCGGCCAGGGACTTTCCCAATTCTGCTGTGCTCATTGCGCCCGCGAGAGTAACAAGGATTTTCCCTCCATTTTTTGTGTGGTCGACGTAGGCTTCAGCCGCCCACCGCAAAGTTTTTGCGTTAAAATGGCGATAGTGGGTGTCAATAAACTGGCTTATCGGGCCTGACATAGAAGCCTGCTCCTTGTTCGCAATGATTGGAAGAAAAACTCATCTCTTCTTGCGCTGATTTCTCAATAGGTCAATGTTTAGATGAGAGATTAAACGACCTGTCATTCTGGTCTGTAGCTGACGATCATTCGGCCGATGTTTCGGCGCTCAAGAATTTTCTCGAATCCGCCTTCAAGATCTTGAAGTCTGATTGTTTGGCAGTGGATCAAAGAGAGAAGCTTTGGCTTCCAATCGGCGCTGAGTTTCTTCCACAATTCGAGTCTTAATTTGGCGGGGCAGTTGGTGGAGCTGATGCCGAGAAGGCTAACGCCACGTAGGATCATGGGAAACACAGTTGTATTGAGTTGAAAATCCTCCGCCATTCCGACACTTGCGATATTGCCCCAAAGATTGATGTGGCCAAGCAAACGGCTCAGCAGTGATCCTCCGACGTTATCAATAGCTCCGGCCCAGCGGGCCGTTTCGAGAGGGCGATTTCCCAACTTGAGTTCGGAAGGCGAAATAACCTCTTTGGCGCCTAACGATTTGAGTAAATCGGTCGCCTCTTGTTTGCCTGACACGGCAATAACCTCATAGCCTACCTGGGAGAGAATCTGGATTGCAGTCACACCAACTCCGCCGCTGGCTCCGGTTACCAGGATGGGGCCCATATCGGGTTTTTGCCCATTCGCTTCGAGTCGAGACAGGCAAAGTCCTGCTGTAAAACCAGCAGTCCCTAAAATCATTGCCTCCTTGGGAGTCAAGCCAACAGAGAGCGGGACGACCCAAGCTCCAGGCACTCGGACGTATTCACTGTAGCCTCCATCTGAAACCTCACCAAGTCCACATCCAGTGACTAGCACAAGTTGTCCAATTCCAAATTGGTGATCCTCCGACGCGATGACCTCGCCGGACACGTCAATTCCTCCAATGAGTGGAAATTTTCTCAGAATTTTTCCTTTTCCGGTGGCCGCAAGAGCATCTTTGTAATTGATACTTGAGTAGTGGGCTTTGATGATGACTTCTCCTGGAGAAAGCTCATCAATTTGGCAAGACTCCAGGCGACCCTGGATTTTTCCTCCGAGGCTGGAAATTCGGTAGCAAGAAAAGGAGGCAGGAATCATTCGTTTACTCCTCATTTAATCGTCTTTTGTCACAGTAAGGAAACTAAATGAAAGCGGATGTGACAAGAAAAATCCAAGTATTCCTAGAATCATGCTTGGATTGGGGTCCACCTCGGCAAACTTCTTCTTTACATTGAGAAATATTCGCTGGAACTTGATTATTTTTAAATCTGATAAACGCCGATCTCGAATATTATTCTGAACCAATAGACCGGCTCAAGGGCCGCCGCTGGAACATTCCAGGCATAACCCAATTCTTATTTGATTGTAACTTTGGATTTACGGTGAAACTATAGAGGCCTCCTGATTCCAAATCTAACCAGGCACTTTCTGTTTCACCCGTAAGTACATTTTGGCCAATCAAATTAAATCGGTAGCGATCAAGAGTCTCTCGGATCTTAAAGATATGTTCCCTGGAAGTATCATCGCCGCCAATAATAGCCAGATCCCAAGACTGGCCGAAATCCAGATCATACTGATTCATTCGAGAAGCAATATCTTGCATCGATTGTTCAAAATTCGTAAGGGCAGTCACATGCATCAATATACCGGCTTTGGCCTTGCGCTGATACAAAATGACAATTGCGCACGGCCCAGCTCCAAAGGTCTTTAGCGCTTTCTGTTTGTGATTGGAATCGAATCTCAAAAAGGCATACTCGCCCAATGCAACAAGGATTGCCTTGTCAGAATCCAATATGGGATGCAGGCGTAGTTCCAAGAGAGGAGTGACAGTGATCCTTCGAATTTTTGCTATTTGTTCTTCTCTTGTTATTTCTTCGACACGACTGAACGCCTCTGGACTCCATGGCGGAATATGCAATTCGTCTCTAAGGAGGCCAAAACCAGGAACATTACTCAGAGACGCCATTGCTACAATGGCGTTTGCGGGGTCTCCAACAACTGCCATTTCCCGCACAAGGCGCTGCCTGTCGACTCTCAACCACACAGCATTGAAGCCAGACTGTTTGTCATTTAAAGCAACGGCAAAACTTCCGGAATCTTTTCCATCCGAAATTGACCAGTAATTTGAAATTGTCAGCTGGTATCTTTGATCCAGGTCAATTTTAAAACGCGATTCCTCAAAAACTGATTTCGAGAGAAAGGGAAAAAAATCGAATATTGAGTTTCCCATAATTTGATTGGTAGAGCGCCCCTGCGAGAAAGGAGTTGTCTCAACTAAAACTGACTTCTCCCTAGCTAACATTTGACCACAACTTAACGAATCGAGTCTAGTGGAAGTGACAGCTAAACATGGAGCCACAAATGTCAAAAAAGTTGACGCCAAGAGGATAAGCAGAAAAGAAGATTTTAAGATTTTTGAGCTCATATGCTTTTTTCCAAGAAGCTTTTCTTCTGTCTGATCTGGTAAGATATCTCAATCAATGCTGAAAATAATTCAGAACCAAAACGGGTTTTAGGGATCCTGCTAGCACTGGGAAGGAACTTATCAAGGCTACTCATAAAACTGTAATTCCTCCATATGGGTGACCCAGACAAGGTCGCACGATTTATGCCAAGCATCTTTAACATGCCTATGACTCTTGAACCGTATAGATACTTTACAGTCAATTCTGTATGGACCTAAAATGTCCCAAAAAAATCTATCTTCCGATCTTAGATTCAGATATCCGAGCCAGAAGTCAATCCAGTTGCACCATCAAATCCCTAGCTCCGGCCTGGATGTAAAATGATTTCTTATGATTAATGATTTCGACCTTGGGTAAGACCTAATCAATTCCAAATCCCGTTAATGCACTTCGCCATGGTTTGTGGTTTTCAAGAACTCAAGAGACATCGCAAGCATTAGACGACATAATTATCAAAAATGATTTTACAAAAGGATTTTTAAGGAGAAACGTGAATGAGTCGCTGGAGGCTGGTACTGTCCTTTGTTGTGGCATTGATTGGTCAAACTTCTTTTGGAATGGCGACAAAAATTGAAAAGTTCCAAGAGTCAGATTTTGTTGGACCCATACGCCAACTGACCTTTGCCGGGGCTCGAAGCGGAGAAGCCTACTTTCGAAGAGATGGAAAGCACATCGTCTTCCAAAGTGAAAGAGATGCTGACAATCCATTTTACCAAATTTATTTAATGAATTTAAGCGATGGATCTACTCGCCGGATCTCGCCAGGCCTTGGCAAAACGACCTGTGCCTGGATTCATCCAAAACAGGACAAAGTTATTTTTGCTTCCACTCACTTGGATCCGCGGGCTCTTCAAAAGCAGAAAGAAGAGCTAGAAATCCGAGCTTCGGGAAAGAAACGTCCCTATTCTTGGGATTATGATGAAAACTACGATTTATTTGCTTCTGATTTTGACGGTAAGAACACGAAGCGCCTGACAAGTACAAAAGGGTATGATGCGGAGGCTTCCTTTTCTCCGGATGGAGGCTGGGTCGTCTTCGCCTCGAATAGGTCAGGATATCTCGAAAAACTTTCTGAAGAGGATTCTAAAAAATTTGCGTCCGATCCTTCCTATGAGATGGACCTCTATTTGATGCGCTCTGACGGGACAGATTTGAAGCGGCTCACAACGACGAAAGGTTATGACGGCGGACCATTTTTTAATGCGGATGGATCGAAAATTACTTGGCGCAGATTTTCGCCCGATGGTCGAAGCAGTGAGATATTCACAATGAACTTCGATGGTTCCAATGTTCAACAGTTGACTCAGTTTGGTCAGGTATCTTGGGCTCCTTTTTATCATCCCTCAGGTGATTATCTGATCTTTTCTGCCAATTTAAGGGGTGGCCACAATTTCGAACTATTTTTGGTCAGAGCAGATGGTGAAGGTTCCGTAGTGCAAGTGAGTGATCATGAGGGATTTGATGGATTGGCCGTTTTTAGCCCCGATGGACGAGAGCTCGCCTGGACTTCTGGACGCGGCTTTCAGGGGAAGCCACAAATTGTTCGAGCCCAGTGGAATGATCAGGCCGCCCGCAGGGCCTTAGGATTGTCCAAGGAGGGTACGAGCCTTCCTTACATTCAATCTCAGGCAGGCATTGATCGACTGGGTTTCGAAACCCACGTCCGGCATTTGAGTTCTCAGAAGCTGGCCGGTCGCTTGACTGGATCTGAAGGAGAAAGATTGGCCGCTGAATACATTGAGCGAGTGTTTGAGTCTTTGGGTCTAAAACCTTTGAGGGATTCGAAAACCTTTCGGCATCCGTTTGAATTTACTCAAAAAGTCGAGATGGGAAAGGAGAGTGGGCTCAAGTTGCGGTTTGCAAATCAGGAGCGTGTTTTAGAGGTAGAAAAGGATTGGATCCCATTGGCCTTTTC
The DNA here is from genome assembly GCA_016714165.1 of Bdellovibrionales bacterium. NCBI lineage: Bacteria > Pseudomonadati > Bdellovibrionota > Bdellovibrionia > Bdellovibrionales > Bdellovibrionales bacterium. The sequence goes on along the minus strand of JADJNU010000001.1, from coordinate 2,053,381 downwards.
TGCAACAGGTGAAATTTCGCCCGCCGAAGGTGTATTTGCGGGGTACGGATTGAGAGTTCCGCCTCTTGGTGATTTTGCAGGTTATGATTCCTATCGTGATTTAGATGTGAAAGGCAAATGGGTTGTGGTTTTTCGATATTTCCCCGATCGAGCTGATGCAATTCAAAAACAACAGATTTCGCGTTACTCCACTTTGCGGGACAAGGCAATGCTCGCTCGTGATCTTGGTGCCAAAGGATTGGTTTTGGTGAGTGGCCCCAATTCAAAGGTAAAGAGGCAATTGGTCGATTTTAGTTCAGAAGAAATTTCGGGTTCAATGAGTTTTCCTGTTATTTCGGTTTCGGTTGAAGTTGCTTCTCAATTGTTGAGCCACAGTCAGCGCGATTTGAAGCTTTATCAGGAGGAACTGGACACCGGAAAATCAGTTTCTTCAATTGAAATGGGAAAAATAGATTGGGATGGAAAAATTGTTTTGAGCAAAGTTAAGGCAGAGGGTTTTAATGTTTTGGCTCGCCTTCCTGGTCTTTCCCGAGAGGCCGTGGTTGTTGGGGCTCACTACGATCATTTGGGTCGAGGTCATCGCATGAACTCTTTGGCAAAAACTGAGGAGCAAGGCTTGATCCATTTTGGGGCAGACGACAATGCCTCCGGCGTTGCAGGTGTTTTGGAGATTGCTGATCAATTGGCGAATCAGTATTCTAAAGGCAAGAAACCTCCGAGAGACGTTATTTTTGCTCTTTGGTCTGGAGAGGAATTGGGCACTTTGGGGTCAAGTCAGTTTGTTTCGGAGTTTGTGAGCAACAAGAAAATTAAACTCCAGTCTTACGTGAACATGGATATGATCGGTCGGTTTAATGGCCAATTAATTATTCAAGGGATTGGTTCGAGCCCAGCCTGGGAAAGCATCATCGAGAGGGCTGTGCCGCCGTCTTCACTCGCTGTAGTCCTGCAGGCGGATCCGTATTTGCCAACAGATTCAACTGCCTTTTATTTGGCAAAAATTCCAGTGGTTAATTTTTTTACCGGAGCTCATGAAGACTATCACACACCACGGGATCAGGCTGACAAAATTAGTTATGATCAATCGATAGAAATCGTCGGAATTGTCAATAGAGTCATAGTGGGATTAATAACGAGGAAGAATTCATTGGCCTATTCAGAGGTCACAGCTAAACCGGCCACGAGTTCTCGCAAATTGAGAATATATCTTGGCACAATCCCAAACTACGCTGACGATGCCGGAAAAGGGTTATTGTTGAGTGGGGTGCAAAAAGGGGGGCCAGGAGAGAAGGCGGGGCTTCAGCCGGGCGATAGAGTGGTAGAAATGGCAGGACATCGAGTTGAAAATATCTACGATTATACAAATGCCTTGGATCGTTTGGAAATCGGCAAAGAATCCCCCATCTTGATAAAGCGCAAGGATCGGGTTGTGAATCTTAAAATCGTTCCGGAAAGCCGCGACTAGAGGAACCTCTTATTCTTTAAAGTTTGAGGTCCTGGATCACTCGCTTCAAAAGTTGGCTGCAACTATCTTCGAGAATATCTAAGACCAGGCGAAAACCGTCCTCACCGTCGCGGTAGGGATCGGGCACGCGAGGTACTTTGTGGATTCGACAGAAACTAATCATGGGATAAACTTTGGATTTCGCCGCCTCAGAAGGGGCCCACTCAATAACGTCGTTGTAATTTGATTCATCCATGGTCAGGATATAGTCGAAATTATCAAAATCTCGAAGGGGATCAAACTGCCGGGCCAGAGAGGGGAGATGATAGCCTCGTTCCCGGGAGTGGCGCCGCATTCTTGCATCAGCGGGTTGACCCGAGTGGAAGGCTGAGGTTCCCGCCGAATCGACATTGATTTGCTGGTCAATTCCTTCCCTTTTTGCCATGGATAGAAAAATGCCCTCAGCAGCCGGACTTCGGCAGATATTTCCGAGGCATACAAACAACAATCTCACTTTCAAGGAGACCTCCACTGTTTACTGACTTTCAATTTCAAATTGGCGTTCATCTGAAGAAAGAGAGGTTTTGATTTCGAAATACATCCTCCCTATCTCTCGTCCCTCCGTTGTCTCGACTTGCACGCGCCAAATGCCAGGCTCATAATTTGCTTTTGTACCAAAGCCTCGAAAGCCTTCTTCTCGACCTCCAGTGACTCTTAAAGGGACTTTGTCCTGGCTTTCCCAGCCACTGTGTGGATCTTTTTCTTAACCAATGGAGGCGGATTTCATCCTTGAATTTCGCCGGTGAATAGAGTCGGAAATAGCAGAAAATTTTGTCACCTGGGGAGGCCAAGAAGAGCTGGTCTCCATTATGCCAGAACTTCCACCACGGCTTTTGGTGGAGCAATTCGTATTTTCCCTCCGCAGTTCGCTGAACCTGATGATAAATCCCCATATACTTTATGGATAGGGGAACTGGCGGAACCAACTGAAGCCAGTAAGCGATTGCAAAGAGAGCCAGGATTGCAGATGAGGGGAGAACAACGACCTTTTCAATCTTTGCTGTGATATCATTTCGTTTCCGAAGGTAGGCCACGATCAGCGCCATTGCTACCAATGTCAAAACCCAGGAGATAATGAAGGTCGTAAGGCCGATAAATCCAAGAACAATTGGAACCACATACAAAAGGTAAGAGAGCAGGCACAAGGCAAAGAGTGCCCACTTGAATGGAATTGCCAGCTCCTTGAATCTTTTCAATTCATTTGCAACGAGAAGACCAATCAATAGGAGGAGAAACCCAAACGATACGAAAATGGAACTACTTTTGAAGTAAAACACGGTAAAGCCGCTCAAGAGGCTTCCAAACATGAAATGAAAAGCCTCCAGGTTGTAGCCCCAGATCTTTTGTAGGTAAGGAGGCCAGGCTTGTGAGGGCGCCCATCGACGAGTATAGAGAACGAGAAAACACAGAATGATTACGATGAAAAGACCCTGTTGAGCAATATTCAACCAATCATCGATGCGTTGGAGAGTGAGAATGTCAAAGATGAATCCAGTAAAAAAAAATTCTGCAGCTAAGAATTTTTCATTTTTTAGCCAGAAATTTTGCACAGAAAGAGGAACAGGAATTTTCGGTTGTTTCAACGATGAGGTATTGCCCAAGATTTTTTGACCTCAGATTAGACCTCGCGATGGTCCAAATCATAAACTTCAGTTTTGTCTCATCCTCACCATTTAATTATGCCACGTCCACGCAAACGGGAGTAGGCCAGAATGGTACCACAGACTAGCAAAGTTATCGCAGAAACCTTGCCAGTAGCGGACTGAACTTCTGTTGCCTTCAAAACAAAAAGGCGAAGCCTATACACAGATAGGGCTTTATTTCATAAAATAATCTCTCTACAACTTCCATATCGTACCCCCCAGAAAAATGTTTCAAAAGGACTTGTTCCGACATCAGCCTCAGAACGACATGACCCATTTTAAATAGTTTTCTAGATACATTCCATAATATTTTGAAATTATTCGTGATTTTTGAATTTCGCTGAATATCTCATAGTCAGATGAAAAGAGCTTTAACGGTCAAAGGTGGTTACAGTGGATTTGGGGCTCGGCGGGTCAAATTCTCAACGTCTCAGACTGGGAGGTTTTTTCGTCAAATTGCGGCCTCAGTTGTGCTTCGCAAGAGCCATTTGTCTTGTTTGTTCCGAAAACTAAGATTATCTATCGGTCATGTCCTTAGCGAAAAAGAAGCTGCAAAAAATAGGTTCTCTTGACTGCGTCTATCTTCCGGGAGAAGAGGCTGGCCCTTTGGTCGTATTTTTTCACGGCTATGGTGCGGACTGTTGGGATTTGGTCTCAATCAGTGAGTCTCTTGATTTGCCTGGTGCAACTTGGGTTTTTCCAAACGGAATTCTTGAAGTTCCTATTGGTCCGGGATGGATGGGGCGAGCATGGACCGAGATAGATACGGAAGCATTTAATCTCGCTCTTGCTTCTGGCGTTCCCCGTGATCTTAGTTCCGTGCGCTTAACAGGAATGGATCGGGCGCTTGATGCGAGCCTCGGTTTTTTTAAAGCTTTGCGAGTTGAAGATCATTCACATCTGATCGTGGGAGGGTTTAGCCAGGGGGCAATGCTGACGATTGAGACCATACTGTCCTCGTCTTTACCTGTTTCAGCGGCAGTCGTATTGTCCGGTACTTTGACAGATGAAGAGAATTGGCGCCAAAAGGCCGCTCACCGGCAGCCCATTCATTTTTTTCAATCCCACGGGACTCAAGATTCAGTCTTGGGATTTGCCGGGGCTCAGAAGCTCGAGCAGCTATTGAGAAAAGCGAATTGGAAGGGGCATCTGCGTAGTTTCAAGGGAGGACATGAGATTCCTTCCGTGGTAACCAACGACCTTCAAAGCTTTCTACTCGCCAGAATTAAGGACAGCGGTAAGCTTGGCCAGTGACCGATGTTCCGCTGGCGGAGTACTGCTCAACTACCAAATAGTTAGCTCCCTTGTTGGCAGCCTCCTGTTTCATGTTATCGAGCACCATTTCGGGAGTTGCTTTTACGGAAAGACTATTTCCAGTGACTTTCCCGATCAGTGAACATTCAGAAGAGGGTACTGTTCTTGATGTCTTTATTTCAGATTTTTCAGGGAGAACAGATTGGCTGGAGCATCCTAGGCCTATCAGAGACAGGCAGAAAAAACCAAGGCCCGTGACTCTCGCGACCAGGTCGGCAAAAAAGCAATTTCGTCCTTTATTTATCACCACATCACCCCGTTGAAGCTGTTCCCCGCATTATGAGCCGAATTGGACTTGAAGTTCAACCTCGTCACAAACGACTCGCTAAGGGCCTCTTTGGAGTCGGTCTGGAATCTTATTTCCAAGTCCATCTATGCGGATGTTGACTCGATGAGTCCTTGGTTCTATGAAGATAGAATGGAGAGTGAAATTGAGCCAATGTTAGATTTGGAGTCGCCGCCCTGGGATTTGTGGGGACTGTTTTTATCTAGCCTCTGTCTTGTCCACTGTTTGTTGACCCCTGTCATTGTTTTGATTTTACCAAGTTTGATTCCAAATTGGCTGAGAGCAGAGGGTCACGGTCATAATTGGTTCTTTTTCGGCTTGGTTTTTGTCGCTGGCCTTTCAGTAGCGGCCAGCTTTCGGCGTCATCGTCGTTGGAACGCTTCGGCTTGGCTTGTTTTTGGTCTCGTCATTGTGGGTATTGCCACGTTTGTTTTGGATGGCAACTGGGAGTATGGGGTGAGTCTCGCGGGGAGTTTGGCTCTATTGCGAGGTCACTACCTAAATAGAAAATACTGCAAGCTATGTGAAAAACTCCCGCTGAAACCAATCTGTTGCTCCGATACGGCCTCAAATTTGACGTCAAACACAGAGCGAATTTAAGACAAGATTAAAAATGCCGAAGAGTTTTTCAATAATTCAAGAAAAACAACTATTCGTGAAAGCGGACTTTTATCTTCTTGCTAAGAGGTTTGGCCTGACAGGTGAGAATTTCTCTGTTTTTAATATTGTCTTCGGAAAGTATTCCGGGATCCTCTTGAATCACTCTTCCCTCCTCAAGAGTTGCCATGCAGGCCATGCAGGCACCACTCATGCAGGAATAGGGAGGATTGTGACCTTCATCTAAGAGAGATTCAAGAATACTGAGATTGGGACGTGCAGAGATAATAACTTCAGCTCCATCGATAATTGCGACTAAGCTTTCGGGCTTCTCGCTGGGGCTGCTGAGGCCATTGCCAATGATAAGCGATCCATCCGGTTGAATTCCTTCCTGTGGTTGAATATCCTTGTCGGCAGGAATTGAGGATTTGGCAGTTGAATTCGCAGAAAGGACTTCTGTTGGAGATCCAAAACTTTCAGAACGAATGTGATCAGGCGAGACACCAAGAGTGGTTAATACTTCGCGGCACATACTCATAAAAGGCTGAGGGCCGCAGAGGTAACAGACGATAGGGTTCCTATCTCGTTTCAAAATTTCCGTATAGATGTTTGAGAGCGAGTTTGCATCTAGTCGTCCGCTCAAGCCTTTCCACCCCGGTTGTGGTCGACTGAGAATATAGGAGGCTTTCAATCGATCACTGTATCTGGTTTCGAGGTTTAATAATTCCTGCTCAAAAATGATGTCTTTCTGAGAACGATTACAGTAAATGAGGCTCACTCTGCTCTGTGGCTTAGTTGCGAGAACGTGCTTGAGAATCGACAGGAGAGGAGTGATTCCGCTGCCTGCCGCAATTAAAAGATAATGAGTTTTATCTTCTGCATATTGAAAAAATTGGCCGGTGGGGGGGGTGCACCAGAGTGTTTGTCCGCTTTTGAGCTCATCCAAGAGAAACGTGCTCGCCTTACCTGACGGGACCTTCTTGACGGTGATTCGAAATTCCTTGTCAACAGAGGGGTCCGTGCTGAGACTGTAACTACGAAGAAGTTCCTGTCCTTCGACTTCAATAAATATGGAAGTGAATTGGCCTGGTCGATATTTGAATTTTTCCTTTAGTGTATCTGGAATAGATAAAGTGATTGATTTCGCTTCAGGTGTTTCGTGTATGATTTTTTCAACCATTAAAGGGAAAGCAATCTTTTCTTTCATTGACATGGATTTACCTTTTCTCAAAAGAAGTCTTCAGATAGTTTGATTTCAGCCAAAAACTTAACATCGCCTCGCAAGATTGGGCAAATGTTTCTGAATTCCACTTCCAATTTGCCACCCGGCATGTTCACTTCGACGAAGCGAACCTCAGGGTGAAGCTTCCGAAAGCTCCAAGCCGCGGCGATTGCTCCTGTTCCGCAGGCTTTGGTAAAACCTTCCACTCCACGTTCAAAGGTGATGGCCTCGATAGCGGATGCAGACAGCGGACAAAAAAAAGTGACGTTAGTTCCTTGTGGTTTAAATTGATGATGCGACCGTATCAGAGATGCGATGTCGCTAAGTGTCTCATTTGCTTTTGCCCCTCCGCTCTCTGAAGAGAAAATCACTGCATGAGGAACTCCGGTATTAACAGCATCAAATTCAATTGACTGCTGACCCACTGTTAAAACTTGGTTTATCAGCATCTCTGAAGGGCTAGGCATATTGACTTCGACCCTTCCATTGTCGAGAACTTTCGCTCTAATTGAGCCTGCTAAAGTTTTGAAAGTCATTTCTCTTTTTACTCCGCCTCTTGAGTGGCAAAAGAGGGCCACACAGCGGGCCGCATTTCCGCACATTTCGGCACTCGAGCCATCCGCATTGAAAAAATCCCATTTAAAATCGTCGGGCTCTGGCGATTTTTCAATAAACAAGAGTCCGTCAGCAGAAAAACCATTTTGACTTAGGCAGAGCGTTTGAGCGATCTCAGATCGAGGTTTTTTATAAGCTTGGGATCTTTTCCAGGACTCAAGGGCGCCCCTATCACGCAGATCCAATAGCAAAAAAGTATTTCCTGTTCCGCTCATTTTAACAAAAATCGGAATTGAATTAGTCATGGTTGGTCCTATCAGGGCAGCAGAAACACCGCAAGAAAATTTAGAATTAGGCTTTAGTTTTGATCGCGCATTTTGTCTTTCACCAAAGTCAGAGTGTTGGTCTGTCTAAGTCCGCGATCGCTCTTGGGTTGTATCAAAGGTCTGACAGTGTGTCTGATTTTTGGTCAGTGGAAGTGGACACAGGAAATAATCTCAAATTTAATTTTGATCTGATTCCCATACGTTAGAGATAAAATCAAGTTGGTCCGTTTCTTGTTCTATCTGTTTCATGGAGGTTCCCTTGAGGTACCATCAGAGGATGAAAGGCAGAATTCAGGTTGGCACTTTAATTTTTGGAATGATTTTTCCGTTGTCACTTTGGGCCGGAAGTCAAACTTCAGTTCAACCCTCTGCCGAAATTACGGAGGAGGACTCGGCGACCTTGCCATCAGTCCTACCCGAGGATCCTCCTGATTCCTTCTTTCATCCCAGTCGGGATCCCAACATGAGGGATGATGAAAATGATGTTTCTGAAGCGACGAGCTCGAATCCGGTTTCTTCCATGTTCGAGCCGATCTCTGTTCTCAAGGATCGGGTCGACATGCTTATTCAGAAGGAAAGTGGCCCTCTGCGCCTTCCTACCTCAACATTATCAAAATGAGACGCCTGTCGTAACCCCTGACAGGTGACGATTGTGTCGTCTGGGTGGGCTTTTCAATGCGCTTTGGGTGGCAGGGAAGCGGCTTTTTTTGGGACCCATAATTGCAATTCATGAGGGAGAGGTGCTTCTTATGGAGATTCTCATATTTAATAATTTGCTTAAGACAATGAACTGCGGCTTTCTTCTCAAGGCTGCTCTTTTGGTTTCTGCCCTTGCTTCTCTTGGGTGTAGCAAAACAGGCAAGGATTTTTCTCAGCAGAACGGCTCTAACACGCCAAACTCAGATGGATCTGTCGCGACCATTATTTTTCTAGCACACAGGGTGGTGCGGGCCAGAATTCATTCAATGCCTCATCAGTTATTTACGGGCGCATTCAAAATAGCGGTCCCGGTGCGAGCAGCTGTTTGGAAAAATTTGGCTCAAATGATGGCTTTTGTCAGACGCCGACAAACTACACGGATATGCCAAATTCCGAATGGCAATATGATAGCGGATCGTCTGAGTGGAAAGCCACTTTGTCCGCTCAGTTTTTTACTGAAGGAACTTACAAAGTGTATTGGAAAAATGCAGGTTCTAATAAATCTGTCTATGTCTCCATACAAATTTTGGAGCCAGGTAAACCTCAAATGCTAGCTGTAGAGTATCCTTACAATAAGCCTGAAACGACTTACAATGAGTTTGAGGCGATCTACTTTCAAACGGCGAACGCCCCTCAGTCGGGATCCCAGTCCTGTACTGAGCAGGTCGGAGTCGGCGATGGAACTTGCTTGCAAGGAGGGAATTGGGTCAATATGCCAGGAAATGGTTGGACCTATTCAACGACTCTGCAGCGCTGGGAAGCTCTTGTTAAATCTGGCGATGCGCCCATTGGAGCCTATCGATTTTTCTGGAAAAATTCGACAACGGGGGCGGTGAGTTCACCCATGGTCCTTACGATAACAGCTGATACAGGACCTACTGTGGTATTTTCTGCGACCGCATTTGGCCCTCCGACTGCGTCCTTTAAAACAACAGATACTTTTTATGCCTACGTTATCAATGGTGATCCAACTAACTCTTTGGGTTGCTTGGAAAATTTGGCCCACAATCCTGGACTCTGTAACACAGATAGTAACTTTGTTGCTTTGCCAAACTCCGACTGGAAATTTAGTGTAGCAAACCAAAGATGGGAGGCTAAATTCGGTCCTAATGGGACGACGCAGTTGTCAACTGAAACTGTCGATCTTAAAGTGATTGCAAAGAACGGTAGCACCGGAAAGAAAAGTCAGCCCACTTCGCTTAAGTTAATTAAATAAAAATCACCGATCCGCAGGATTCAATATTTTTTGAAAAGTTGAATTGTCCGAAGGTTGTTTATTTATTTTGCTTCTGAAATTCCGAGACTAATGGGCAAGTAAAGATTCGTATTGACTCACGCATCAATAACTCTGGCCCTAGATTTGCATGGTCTATTGCCCATGAGAAGAATTCTCTTCATGTTCTCGGTTTTATTGACGGCGACAGTATGGATTCCGGCGAAGGCCGTCACCTCAAATGGTTTAGACACCTTTCTCTCCACAGGCGATCAATGTCTAGGTTCAATGATTGATCGATACATTTGGGTAAGAGGCAAGGATGAGGACTGGCAAAATAAAACCTTAACGAGACGTTATGAAGTAGCCCGCAAGCTCTACTTTGAACAAAGTAAAAGCGGTTTCCATACAATTTTTAATGGTCCATGGGATCGGGCTCTTGTGCCGATTTTTGAGGCCCAAAGAGATGCAATACTGGATTCTCTTCTTGTGGTCGACACCACGGGCAATTTGCTGAGAGAAATCACCTACGATGAACAAGGGAATATTCTTACATTAGAAGCCGTTGATGAGTATTTAAGAACAGGACAATCCACTCAATTGGTTGGCCTAACTCAAACTGTTGCCAGAGCGTTCGGAGCTAAACAAAAAAAAATAGATGAAATATTGAATCCTACAGGCACGGAAGCGGGCTATTCCTCTTGGGCTAAGTACACGGCCGCTATTTCTATAGCCTGTGCACAGATATCCGTGTTGCAGACAATTAACTGCACACGTGCAACATCTGATCTGCTATCTGAAGCAAGCTACAATTCTAATATGATTCTTCCTAAGATATGGATGGAATTTATTGGTGACCCGCGGTTGAGAGAGGGCATTCGTCAAAGCGCATTGATTTTGATTAATCGAATTAAATCTAAAGAGCGGGGTGTTCTATTTGAAGATTTGGTTTCTGGATTTCAAGGAGCTACATTCAGCAAGCCTGAGGCAGTTGAGGCCGCTTGGAAATTGCTTGCTCTTTACGGGAATGGTGGTCCTAACACGGGCTATCGATTGTCTGCCATTGAGTTACCTAACGAAGCTTCAAATATGGTAGTCGGTCTTAGTGTTATCAGCACGGCCATCTCGTATCTTGAGTTTGCTCAAATGCTATCGCAAAAATCTCATTATGCCTTTCCCACTCAGGCTTCAGGTTGCTTGACCCCAAAACCATATCATTTTTGGTTGAATGCCTATTTCTCTCGATGGCTTGTTAAAAAAGGTTACTCACCTGACGTTGCCCAGATGGCGACCTATATCGTTTCAAAAGGCTATCAAGTGAATCGGGATATCAATAATGCCGGTGGAGGTTTAGATAAAATCCTATCTAAACCTTCTGATCATCCCACTAATAGAGTCGTCCGTGTTGATCTGACCTTGGCGGCAGCAGGAAGTGTTTATGGGTCTTTTATTGATAAACAGAAAACAATAAAATCTTTTTCATTAGTTCATGGGTTGTTGCATCTGAATGAAGTTCGTGGTGAAACAGGAAAATTGTCAAAAGATTTAATTCAGAATTTGATGGCCTCCGATCGCATGCGTCTTTTGAGAGAATGGGATCAGTTGTTTCGGCCGAATGAAGCTCTTTATTATTTTCGATCTCAACAAGACTAAAAATGGAAGTCTTTTAGAAATCGAGATGTTGTTCGCGCTCAAACTTCGGGATAGACTTCTAAGTTAGTAGCTATGAGTTTAAGGGAAATAGCTTAAGAGCTTTGACATTGATCACTCCTTCACATTTCTCTAAGATTCCTTGAACCTCGAGTAGAGGTGATTTAAGCAGCGTCAGACGGTAAGTTTGATAAACTTGAGGGGTCAGGACAATATTAAAGAATCCGGTTTCATCTTCGAGAGTCAGAAAAGCAAAACCTTTCGCTGTAGGTGGACGCTGTTGAATACTGAGAAGTCCGGCCACACGAACAGGCTTTCCATTGTTTAAGGTAGAAAGCTGCTCGCTGCAAACGTAGGGAATGAGATTTTTTTGGCGAAAGGAATGATTTGCTTGAGTAAGATGTGAACGCAGTAGACTCAAGGGGTGATAATTGAGTGATAAGCCCGTAAATTTATACTCCCTCATTAATTGCTCCCAAAGGCTTTCGCTTGGAATTATTTCGATTCCCGGCAAGGAAGAAATGTCTGATGTAAGATCAAAATTTTCTTTGGGACGACCGAACAAGAGACTTTGCGGATCGAGAGAAAGAGACTGAATAATCCAAATGGCCGCTCGTGGAGAAATCCTCCAGTCATCAAATGCTCCGGCTGAAGCGAGGCGAATCAAGATGTGTCGAGGCAACTGAGTTCGACGAATCAGACTTTCAAGACCATCAAAGGTGCCAATGAGGCTTCTATTCTCAATGAGGGATTCTATGTGTTTTCTTTTTAAGCCATAGACGGCGCGAAAGCCCATTCGTATCGATGGAGCAACAGGCATTTCAGAACTGACAGAAGGGTTCTCGACTGTGTAGTCATATTCAGATTTTTGAATTGAAAGTGGGAGAAAATTAACCCCATTTCTTTGGGCCTCTCCAATAAGAGTGCGCGATGAGTAGAATCCCATGGGTTGACTATTGAGGAGAGAGCAAACAAAGAGTTCTGGGTGATGGCATTTGAGGTAGCAACTGGCATAGGTAAGAAGGGCGAAGCTAGCAGCATGGCTTTCGGGAAAGCCATATGAGGCAAAACCTTCAATTGTTTGGTAAAGCTTTTCTCCATCGCCAAGAGAAATTCCGTTCTTGAGCATGCCATTAAGAAGCCGTTGTCTCAGACCGCTCATCACGTCTGGATTCTTCCAACTTGAGGACATCAGTCTTCGGAGTTCGTCTGCCTCACCTGGAGTAAAATCTCCAACCGTAGATGCTATCTGCATAATTTGTTCTTGGAAAATCGGAACACCAAGGGTCTTGCCTAAAATGGCCTCCAATTTTGGATGAGGATAGTGAACCCTCTCTCGTCCATGGCGTCGCCGAATAAATGGGTGAATCATTCCCCCCTGGATGGGACCTGGTCGAACGATGGCGACTTGTATCACCAAATCATAAAAATGAGATGGCTTCAGGCGTGGGAGGAGCGACATTTGAGCTCGTGATTCGATTTGAAAAGTTCCTACAGTCTTCGCTTCTTGAATCATTTTATAAGTGGGCTTATCGTAAGCGGGAATTGTCGAAAGACTCAGGTCGATATTCTTGTGAATTTTTAGTAGAGCAAAGCACTTTCGAAGGGCTGTCAGCATTCCGAGACCTAAGATATCGACCTTCATCATTTTGAGCGTGGTGAGATCATCCTTGTTCCATTGAATGACGAATCGTTTGTCCATGCTCGCCTTTTCAATGGGCACACATTCGGTGACAGGGCGTTCAGAAATTTAAAAATCCGCCTGTGTGAATTCCCAAATGGCGGGGAAAGCCCTGCAAGGAATAGCTGATTTTCATGAGCAATTGAAATTTATCCGAATCGATTTCAAACTTTTCAACCTTCTTCGGACAGGCCATAATCTCACGCAGTCCTTCCCGCCCCGCGAGCTTAACAAGATGGTCCACCCGGGTCTGAGGAATTTCCAATACCTTGGCGGTTTCTCTCAGCGCCATGCGTGTGCGATAACAAATGACAGTAGAGACCATGGCTGCGTGCAGTTCTCCATACTTTTGGTAAACGTATTGAAGAACTTCCTCACGACGATCACTTTCAAAATCGATATCGATATCGGGCGGCTCTCCTCTCTCTTTAGAAATAAATCTCTCAAAGAGGAATTGAATCTGGGTAGGATCAACTGCCGTTAGCCCGAGAGCAAAACAGACGACAGAGTTAGCGGCAGAACCACGACCTTGAAAAAGAATATCCTTGCGGCGAGCAAATTCACATATGTCCCAAATCGTGAGAAAATAGTCCTCGTATCCCATTTCAGTGATAATGCTGATTTCATGTTCGACCAGTTGGCGAATATGAGGGGGTTGGCCTTGCGGAAATCGCCAGGCCAATCCCCTCTCTACTTGGTGAGAGAGGTGTTGCGCTGCTGTTCTCTTTGGAGGGAGTTGAGATCGAGGATATTGATAGCGAAGCTCGGTTAGAGAAAATTCAAGGCGACTTGAAATCTCCAATGTTCGTAAAAGGAGATCAGGCCTTTCACGCCACAGGTAGGTCAATTCATGTAGGGGTTTCAAGTGGCGCTCTGAATTTGCGAGAAGCAGAGTATTGGCTTTGTTGAGAGTGGTCTGATGGAGAATACAGGTAAGAACATCGTGGAGAGGTTTACGATCTGGATGGTGCATGAAGGGTCGTTGAGTTGCGAAAAGAGGAAGATCAAATTTCTCTTCCAGTTGAAGAGCTTGCTGATAGATTTGAACAGAGGACCATGAAAAATCCTTCCACACAGGAAGATAAAGCCGACGTGGAAAAATTTCTCTCAGTTGGTTGATGGTGTTTGGATGCCATGGAGGCAGAGGGCAGGCGATAAGTTCATCACTCAGGGGCTGAATTTGCTTCAGACTAAGAGAAGAGAAGCCTTTTGGTGACCTTCGGAGGGCCAGAGTCAAGATTTGACACAAATGAGAGTAGCCTTCCTTGTTCATGGGCAAAAGAACCAAAGATCCAAAATTGGAATCACTGAAAGTCAGTTCTGTGCCGATGTGATACTTAAAATTATGATTTTGTGAGGCAAGCGGAAACGCATCATCATCCATTGCGAACGAAGAGGGCCGTTCGGCGGCCTCGTAGCCTTTGACAACTCCATAGAGACCATTGAGATCACAGATGGCAAGTCCCCTGTAGCCAAGAGATTTGGCCTGCAAGACCATTTCGTTTGGATGAGAGGCTCCTTGTAGAAAAGAAAAATTACTGCGTCCAATCAGCTCAACAAAATTAATTGGAGCGCTGGATGGTGTCGGTTGAACGACAGATCTAGTCAAAGTACCCATGAATATAATACTCATTTTTAATCAGATCGTGATAGAGCCACAGACCTTGCTTGAGAGGAGAAAGAGCAAAAAAGTAATCTCTTTTTTGTAACTCCGTCCACCATTTGTCCTCAATCCTCTCGATAGGGAATGAACTGAGAAAGCGCAATTGCTTCACTTTTAATGAACTTAGTTTTTCCGGAATTTTTAACAATCGAGTTGGTCTTGGAGAAGAGGGGAGATGTCTACTGTATGCGGGTTTAACTCGATAGGACTCTTCCTTCGTGTCTATATGGTCTGTCAGGGGCGTAAACTCAATAAAATCAGGAGAAAGAGACCATGAGTTTTCAGGAACCAATGAATGAGAGAGATTGAAAAAACCGGCTTTGAGTGAACACTGACTAAAAAGACTTAAGAGTTGATCCATTTTGTCTCGCTCATAAGTGCGTGGAGAGAAAAAATCCAATTGAAGGACTTTTTCTGGGCATGGCAAAATTTTTATTTCCATATCCTGAATTGGATTTTCTAAGTCGGTGGAGGCGAGTTTATTTTCCAATAATTTTAGAAGTAATTCCAAATCTCTGCTGGGCTGAACCGGTCGTAATTCGATGAAGTGAGTTCGTTGAGAATATTCACAATAGAGATAAACAGAAATGAGGCGAGCGTATTCGGCCCTTCCCTGTAATCTCTGACAGAGCCGTCTGAGAATGACTCTGAGAGAATGAAGCAAAGAAGAAAGTAGGGATATCGGCCAATCCAAATGCACGAATTCGCGCAGAGTTTCGCTCGGGATAAGGGGAGATATAATTTGTTTCTCGGCTGCGTGAATCTTTTTCCATAACATCTCTCCCATTATTCCCCAGCGCTCGCGTAAAGATTCGATTCTCAACTTATCAAGTTCACGAATGACCTTAAGGCCCAGTGTTTGAAAGAAAGAGACAATGGACTGAATCGCATCCGCTGATTCCCAAGGGACCAGGCCTTCGAGATGAATCAAGGCCTCTAGGGGGAGATTCAGTAGAAAGTCCCTCTCTTGTCCTGGTGGAACACATGGGAAAGAAGGCTGTAAGCTTGTAAGAACCTGGGCTGGTGCTGGAGTGTCGGAAATGGCCACAGTGGCCTCTGGGTGAGAGCCCTTAGCCAGACGCAAAGCCTCGTTCAATAATTGAAGCTCTCCTCCGAATAAGTGACTGGTGCCAGTAATATCGACAAAGATAAACCCTGGTTTTTGAAACTGTACCAGAGGGCTCAGTCGAAGAAAGTTTTCAGCCACTGAGAAATCTTCTGTCCTGCCTAAGTTGATGCATAAGGTTCTCATAAGAATTTTCTCTCACAATAAAATGGGGGGTGGAGCGATGTTGGGCTCGTTCCACTCCTATCTGCTCTGCATTAAAATTCAAAATTAGAGAGTACAAAGAACTTCGTCGAATAAATGGATTGGTACTTGATAAAATAAGGGCCGTGTCAAATTTTCGTGTCTGCCGACTGAGGCGGGCAAGATCTTTCTCGCTGAGACAAGAATTGCCAAGATCGCAGCCGATCATTTCAAATAAGGAAAGCGAGAGGAGTTCTTGCAGAATCCATAAAATATTTTTGATACCATCGGGGGGGGAAACGACAAGCACGCGAGAGAAATTAGCACCTGCCTGATGCAGGCTCCATGGGCAAAGTTCTGCATTGGTGCTGTTGATCCAAGCGACCCACTTCGTTTGTTGGGTCAGTGGTGCAGCGGTTTGACCCCAAAGACTTGTTGCGCCTCGTCCTAAAGAACTCACCAATAAACTGACAGCTCCTCGAGGAAGCCCCTTCCATAACAAAAAATGATCAAGTTCTGCCAAGCCTGTGGGAATGCCTTCCCGTGGTTTTACCAAATTGGAATTAACCAACTTGCCGCCCAATTTACTCTTTAGTTGCTCAAGTGTGCAGGTGCTCATTGAACTAGTAATGTCTGATTAAACCCACAACGATCCCTCGGATTTCTACCTGTTTAGGATGGAACCACATGGAATCCATTTTTGCGTTAGCAGGTCGCAGTTCAATTTGAGGAGAAGGGGTCTGGTTTTTTTGTGAAGAACTCTGTGGAAAACGGTGGATAAGTTTTGGCTCTTTTGAGTTATGCAGATAAAAATGCTTCACTGTGGCCTCATTATCAATAATGGCTACAATGATCTCTCCATTTTTTGCGTGTGACTGCTGTTGCACAAAGATAAAATCACCGTCCATAATACCGTCTTCGATCATTGATTGGCCCTCGACTCGTAAGGCAAAAGTTTTGGCCGGATTTCGAACCATACTTGAAGGCACTTCAATAAATTCGTTGCTATGGAGAGCCTCAATGGGTTTTCCCGCAGCAACTCGGCCGAGGAGAGGTAAGGATAGGGACTCAAACGGAGGTTCGGAGCTTTGAGACAGAGACCCCACTCTCTGAGGCAGAGAAAGAAGCCGTCCCCGGAAAGGGGGACGGCGATGGTTTAGTCCTAGGGGAGACGAAACAGTTTGAGCCGATCGCAAAATGGAGATGGCACGCTTTTGGTTGCTGCCGGGACTGTGGATATAACCCTTGCTTTGTAGTTGTCGCAGATAGGACTGCACAGAGTTAATCGAACGGAATCCAAAGTGTTCTTGGATCTCTTGGAAGGAAGGAGACAACCCCTGCTCATGTATGAAACCTTCGATAAACTCGAGAACTCTCTTTTCCTTTTTAGTGAGGGGACAAGAGACAGAACCGAGTTTTTCCATGAGCCATTCCTCCACAAAGTATGTAAGTTATCTATAAGTAATGTGTAAGTCAATAAATAGAATATGTAAGTTTTGAGTTTTAGAGCACAGCGCTATAATCTTCAGAGGCTCAAAATAATGCATAGCAGAATGTGGTCCTAAACGGAGATATATGAGGAATCCTGAGGTTGTTCTCATTTATACCTTCTAACTATAATTGCTCCGATCAGCAGTTCGAAAGCAGTGAACCCCAAATACCACTCCATGACTGAGGCAAAATTTTGGTGAGGAAATTGCGATGATTGTTACAAAATTGAGAGAAGATAATCTGTCCATTAAGACAAATGGAAGATCGATTCTAAGCCTTTTTGGTTCAGAGAAAGCATGCCTATCGGACTTAAGAGGATCTATAAGCAAAGGTTTGCTTCCCGACGTTCTCATTTTTCGTGAGAGGCCTGATGATCAAGGGGGGGACGGGGAGCCCAGCGACCTCTTGAACTTTATCCTAAACCAACTGCCGGGAGTAAAAATATTGGTGTTGGGACAGGGGGTGTATGAGAGCTCACTTTTTCTTTGCGGCCGCCGAGCGGACAAGGTTCACTGTCTGAGTCCATTTCAGTTTCTGCGCATTCATGATATTCAATTTATGGGGGTTCCGGCAGAAATTGGGGGAGACTCGGTCAATTGGACGATGGCGGCAGACAATACCCATATTTGGTTTCAGTGGCCTCGTCCTTCGCACCCAGAGGTATCCCGCCTTGCAAGGGTATTTAATTCTTTTCCGTTTTCGGCCGTTTACACAAAGCTTGCGGACGAATCAATACGGAGAGACAAAGAGGCCTATAATTCATGGATTCAATCTGTTTTGGGGGCAAGGACTGACAGTATTTTCTTGAGCGGCGAAACGACAGAAATTCAGCTTGTCATCTCCGATTTTAAAAATCTCGATTCCCGCCTTCAAATCTATCAAATAAAGGAAAAATCGGAATCGTATCTGAATGAAAGTCTACCGACAAAAGAACATTTGCATCCCCCTAATTTCGTTGCGAGGAGTGGTGTATCTGTCCAAAAAATTTCAAGCACTCCACAAAAGGTAGCAGAAAGGAATCCATTAGATATCCGTAAAAGATATTCCTACACGCCAGAACAGGAAAAACGTTTGGTCGAGCGTCTCATTGAAGTTGAGTTTCACTCCCGCATTCTTAGGGCACTGCGCGAAGAATGCGAAAGCCCATTCCATGAGATAGTCGATAGCCGCGCGGTATTACAACTGGAAGTAAAGCTATCAAATGGCTCTATCCGCTGCTGGACATTTTCTCATCTCTGGCCTCGATTCGAGATCAATTATAATCCACATCCTGAACCAACGTATGCATTTCGTTACTCTGCCTCCGATATTCTCGCCTTTGTTTGGGATTCCACCCAAAAGTTGAACTATTCGAGCACTCATTCTCCCAGTGCGGGCTGGCAGCCGTTAGAAGTACTCAGCGGAATATGGGGAAATTCTGTGGCGAATCCCCTGATAGATTTTAAAGAAAAAGACATTATCCTTTACGGCTTATAAACGTCCGCTCAAGAAATAAGTCTAAGCGAAACAAAAACAGCGGCATAAGACCAGAGGCTCAAAAACACCACCAGCCCCAACACAACTACTGAAACCGGCCGCCCCCAGAATAAAAACGAATCAAACTATCCCGTTCAGCTGACTGTCGGGCCGCATCAACAAAAGGAGACAGCCTCTGTACCATGAGGTCTTTGGCCTTAATGCAAGCGTCATAAATGTTATCGCTCTCGCCACGCGCCTCTATACGAGCCCCCCCAGGCGCTACGACCAGACGAATCGCATAGGCCTCAGCCCTAGTTCCAGATTTCTGAGGTTTCTCAACTCTTTCCACGAACACACCCATCGAGCCAACCTCACCGAGCATTGGCTCCAGACTCTGGATCTGCTGAAAAATAAAGGCCTTCACTTCCGGGCTCGGCTCGTATTGCTTTATTTTTGATTCTTGATTCTTCACGTTCCTCATACTCCTACCCCAATTTGAATATCCTGCCAGAGCTGTCAAGTTTTTATCCAAAGAACATGGGCAACATGCCAGTGGTTGCTTGGGGGGCAGGTCAATTTCAATCTCATTTGGAGCTTGGCATCAGGCGAGTGATTGGGTACCCATGGGTCACATCGGATTTGATCAAAATTATTTATTGGGGTGTGGTATGGCCTTGGAGTCTACTTCAGAAGCAAAATCTGAGATCAAACTTGAACCTGGGTGGAAAGCTGTTCTTGGGGCTGAGTTTGAAAAAGGATACATGGAGAGTCTTCGAGTTTTTTTGCGTAAAGAACTGAGACAAGGGAAGCGGGTATTACCGCCTGGTCCTGAGTATTTTGCAGCATTTAATCTGACTCCATTTGAACGTGTCAGAGTGGTGATATTGGGCCAGGATCCTTATCATGGACCAGGACAGGCGCATGGCCTTTGTTTTAGCGTGAGGTCAGGCCTAGACCTTCCTCCTTCATTGCGCAATATCTACGAGGAAT
Source organism: Bdellovibrionales bacterium (assembly GCA_016714165.1). Taxonomy (NCBI): domain Bacteria; kingdom Pseudomonadati; phylum Bdellovibrionota; class Bdellovibrionia; order Bdellovibrionales; species Bdellovibrionales bacterium. The sequence goes on along the minus strand of JADJNU010000001.1, from coordinate 2,033,840 downwards.
TATGCAGCGATGTTGGCTGTAAAATGCCTAGAGACGGCAATTTACAGCCTTGGGCTGATCAGGGGGTTTTACTGTTAAATGCAACTCTCACTGTTGAGGCTGGAAAGGCAGGAAGTCATCAAGGCAAGGGGTGGGAACAGTTTACAGATGAGGCTGTTCGAGCATTAAATAGCCACCGAGAGAATTTAGCATTCTTGCTCTGGGGAGGATATGCGCAAAAAAAAGGTTCAATTATTGATCGGCGGCGGCATTTGGTTTTAGAGGCTCCCCATCCGTCTCCTCTTTCTGCATACCGAGGATTTTTTGGCAGTCGTCCTTTTTCAAAAATAAATGACTATTTGGTGAAAACGAAGCAGGATCCGATTGACTGGTCGCTTCCGTGATAATGATAGGATCTAGCACCTTCTAAGATGTTGTGGGATGATCCAAAATCTTGGTCTCAATTGAATTCGCTTTTTGGGGGAATCCGAGAATGCTTCGTTATATCGAAAATTGTTTGGCTGTTACTCGAACGAATCTGTTTTTTCAATTTGGATCGGAGTTTTGCCTTTGGGTTTTGTTGGCATTTGGGCTATCGACGGTGGGTCCAACAGCAGCCTTTGCTCAGGAGAAAGTATTTGTTTACTGTTCGGAAGGTAGCCCAAGCACCTTCAATCCTCAATTGGCGGCTGATGGTCCAACCTTCAACGCGAGTTCTCGCATGATCTACAATCGCCTCGTCGATTTCGAAAGTGGTGGCACCAAAGTCGTCCCTTCTCTCGCCGAATCTTGGGTCGTTTCGAAAGATGGTTTGGAATTCATCTTTAAACTCAGGCAAGGCGTGAGTTTTCAAAAAACAGATACGTTCACTCCGAAAAGAAAGTTCAATGCGGATGATGTCATTTGGTCATTCAATCGCATGCGGGACAAAAATCATCCTTTCAACAAGGTCGGTGGGGGTAATTATGAATACTTCACTTCGATGGAAATGGACAAAATCATAAAAGATATCATCAAAGTCGACGAGTACACGGTGAAGTTTAAACTCCACCATCCGGAAGCGCCATTTCTGTCTGATCTCGGAATGGATTTTGCTTCTATCATCTCTGCTGAATATGGGACTCAGTTGTTAAGAGAGGGTACTCCCGAAAAGCTTGACAATGAGCCTGTCGGCACGGGACCTTTTGTTTTCAGGCGTTACGTGAAAGACACTCTGATCAGATATGAGGCCCACCCTGGGTATTTTCTCGGCCGTTCAAAACTGGACAAGGTTGTTTTTTCAATTACCAAAGATCCGAGCGTAAGATATCAAAAACTAAAAACGGGTGAGTGTCAGTTGATTGCCGAGCCATCACCCACAGATCTAAAGGCGATGGGGTTGAATCCAAAAATTAAAGTCGTGCAGCAGCCTGGATTAAATGTGGGATATCTGGCGATGAATGTGGAAAAGAAACCTTTTGATAATGTACTTGTTCGTCGAGCTGTTCATCATGCACTCAATCGAAGTTCGTATATCGAAGCCATCTATCTTGGGAATGCCAAGATTGCGGTGAATCCAATTCCTCCTGCGATGTGGTCGTACAATGGAGAGGTCAATGATTATGGCTATGATTTGGCCGCTGCGCGAACGCTGCTTAAAAAGGCTGGTTTGGCAAATGGTTTTGAAGTTGAGCTGTGGACTTTGCCCGTGTCGCGCCCTTATTTACCTAATGGGAAAAAAATGGGGGAACTCATTCAAGCTGATCTTGCTAAAATTGGGATCAAGGTGAAATTAGTCAGCTACGATTGGCCAACCTATTTAGCCAAGGCGAGAAAAGGTGAACACCAAATGATTCAGTTGGGCTGGACCGGAGACAATGGTGATCCTGATAATTTCTTTGGCATTCTGCTGGGGTGTGCGGCGGTTGAAGCGGGTAGCAACGTCGCCCGATGGTGCAACAAGGAGTTTGCTCAGCTCATAGAAAAGGCAAGGCTGACAACTGATTTCACGAAGAGAACAAGGTTCTATCGGGAGGCACAACAAATCTTTAAAAGAGAGGCGCCTTGGGTGACAATTGCCCACTCCACGGTATTTAGGGCGATGACAGATCGAGTTCAGGGTTACAGGCTAAATCCGTTTGGTACGGAATCATTTTTTGAGGTCGATTTAAAATAGCCAATCTGCCTCGCGAGCAGATTCGTATGAGCATTTTTTGACGCCAAACTGGCAAGAGAAACTATTGTGATCATTCGCTTTATATTGCGCCGTCTTTTGATTTCAATTCCAACTTTGATTGGTATTTCAATTGTTGCTTTTTTGCTGATTCGCATGGTTCCTGGTGATCCAGTGATGTTGCTGCTGGGCGAGAGAGGATCATCTCCTCAGGTCTATGAGGAAATGCGCAAAAGCATGGGGCTTGATCGATCGTTTCTCCAACAATACTTGCAATTTTTTTCAAATGCGATTTGCGGAGATCTGGGTGTCTCCATTTCCTCCCATCAGCCTGTTTTGGAGGAGTTTTTCGACCGTTTTCCGGCAACCGTTGAATTGGGCTTGATTGGGATTCTTTGGTCGGTTTTATTGGGGATTCCGTTGGGTCTATTGGCTGCCCTCAAACGTAATTCTCCGATGGATTATCTCTTAATGGGATCAGCTTTGGTTGGGTATTCAATGCCAATTTTTTGGTGGGGACTGATTTTGATTTTGGTTTTCTCTGTGACTTTGGGGTGGACGCCTGTTTCGGGAAGAATGAGTTCCTCATTTGATGTTGATCCCGTGACTGGTTTTATGCTCATTGATACATGGCTTCAAGGTGGACGAGGTGGAGCTGCATTCAGAGATGCCGTGGCCCATCTTGTTCTGCCAGGATTGGCTTTGGGAACAATTCCACTGGCCGCCATTGCGCGCATGACGAGATCATGTTTGCTGGAGGTTTTACGTGAGGATTATATTCGGACAGCCAAAGCAAAAGGACTGAGTCTTTTTCGAATTGTCGTTGTTCATGCCCTTCGCAATGCCCTTATTCCTATTATTACAATCGTGGGTTTGATGGTGGGCTCCGTGCTAACTGGGGCAATCTTAACAGAGACAATTTTTTCATGGCCTGGAATTGGAGGTTGGCTCGTTACCAGCGTCAATGCCCGCGATTATCCTGTTATTCAGGGAGGAGTTTTTCTGATCGGGGTGGTTATTATTTTGGTCAATATGGTAGCCGATGTTCTTTGTCAAATAGCGAATCCTCTCACCAGGGGCAAAGGCTAATGGAATGGAGACATCTTTGGTGTTCATTTAAGAAAAATAAAGGAGCACTTGTTAGCTTGTTGTTTCTTTTGTCCTTGATTCTTATTGCCGTATTTGCTCCGTTCGTAGCACCCCATAGTCCGAATCGGGTTTTTGAGGGAGCTTTTATGAACCCTCCTTTTTGGATGCCCGGTGGCAGTCATCAATTTTATTTGGGAACGGACGACATCGGACGAGATGTTTTGAGCCGTCTTATTTTCGGGGCTCGAATTTCTCTTGGTATTGGTCTGATGGTTGTCGTGGTCACTTTGTCCATCGGGAGTTTGTTGGGTTTAGTTGCTGGGTATTGTGGAGGTTGGATAGATAATCTCATTTTAAGGGGAGTCGACGTTTTAATGTCACTCCCATCGATACTGTTGGCCATAGTCGTCGTGGCTGTGCTCGGATCGAATCTTACGAACGCGGTGATTGCGGTGAGTCTCGTTGCCTTACCAAATTTTATTCGCATTGTGCGAGCAAGCGTTTTGTCTGAAAAGGCTAAGCCGTACGTAGATGCGACCATTAGCTTTGGAGCGGGACATGGCCGGATCGCTCTTCGAAATATTTTTCCCAATTGCTTGGCCCCCGTAATTGTTCAGGCCACGCTTGGATTTAGCGATGGAATTCTCAATGTGGCCGCTCTTGGTTTTTTGGGGCTAGGGGCTCAGCCGCCAACTCCAGAATGGGGCGTGATGCTTGCTGATTCACGTTCCTTTATTGAAAGCTCTTGGTGGTTGGTAACGGCCCCAGGTCTTTGTATTCTTGCCGTTGTTTTATGTTTTAATATTTTGGGAGACGGTTTACGGGACGCCCTGGACCCCAAACTCAGATGAACTGAACCAGCTTATCCCAGGGTGGCAAAGCGGCCTAGAATCTTCATTGGGTCGTATCAAAGTAATGCGATTTACACTGAACTGGACCTTTGCACATGAGGTGAAATGAGCTGAAGTTGCAAAGATTTTGATCATTAAAATGGAGATTTTTTTCACCTTCTTGAAGTTAACAATTCAGTTTGGAGGAAACTTGATATTTGCCGATAACGAAAGAAGGAAGATAGCTGGTCGAATACATTTGAATAGTGACGAGTGAGGAATACTGGTGATCAAGCCCGACTCCGAAATCCTGAAAATTCTATCACAGGCGCGCGTCTGGTGGGAGCGTTTGAGCCTTCCTATTGTATTGGTTGATTTCTCAAGTTTGAATATTATTTATGCTAATCCTCGAAGTGAAGAGCTCATTGGAAAGCCAATGGATACTCTTGTCGGATTGAATTGGGTTTCAGTGTTTGATTCTGAAGCTGTGGCTACACTCAAGTCGGTAGGAGATCTATACAAGATCGATTTCGATGCCTTTATGCCTACCGAATACAATCTGCGTGTTCTCCGAAGAAGTGGACGTTCTGTCCCAGTGATATGTTCATTCTCAGGCTTGATTATGGAGGGGAGGAAACTGCTCCTATTGTCTTTTTTTGACTTGTCAAAAGACGTGGCAGAAAAGCAGAGATTGGCTGAAGATTTAAAATCCATTTATCAAATGTCTAAACTTGCGGATCTTGGAAGAATTGCGTCGTCTGTGGCACACGAAATGAATAATCCGTTGATGGTCATACAAGGGCAGGCTGAGATTCTTGAACTCAAAGTTGCAAAGGGACCTTTGTCCAGCAAGGACGTAGAAGGCATTCTCTATCCCATCTATCGGTCTATTGAGCGAATGACTCAGATTATTGGTCAAATGAGATCGGCCGCACTTCCGGCGGGAACTGACTTGAAAAAAGTTGATTTGACACAAGTCATTCGCGACGGCCTTTTTTTACTTGAACCACGAGCTAAATTCTTGGGTGTTGAAATTGATTCAAACTTACCTGGTCCTGTTCTGATTGAGGCTAATCAAAATCAGATGGAGCAAGTGATCTTAAATATCGTTAACAATGCCTTTGATTCGATGGAAGATGAAAAATTTCAAATCAAATCGGGCTTGAAGCTGCGAGTCGAGGAGAAGGTGGAGGATGGTTTTGCGGTCGTTTCTATTTATAACAACGGCCCACCTATTCCAATTGAGTTTCAACAAAATGTGATGAGCCCATTTTTTTCTACGAAGGACATCGGGAAGGGTCCTGGGCTGGGTCTTTCAGTTTCAATGGGAATCGTGAAGGCTCATCACGGTGGGTTGAAGCTGAAATACTCAAATGAGCAGGGAACATGTTTTGAATTCAAGATCCCGACGAGCTCACGATTTGATGAAAAGATGAAAGTGAAGGTTCTTGTTGTAGATGATGAAGTTTTCGTCCGTGATGTGCTCTTTCAAAGGCTTCAATCCGAAGGGTTTGAGGTTGTTCTCGCTAGAAATGGAAGTGAGGCTCTGGAGGAGATTATGAATCATCCAGATATTGCGGTTCTCTTCACTGATTTGCGAATGCCGACGATGGCTGGATTGGAATTAATTCGTCATATCCGAAGCATAATGAATGAGGTTCTTGTCATTGTTATTTCGGGGTTTTTGGATTCACTCAATGAAGCGGAGGGTCAGGATCTTGCTCTCATTGACGAAACTCTCGAAAAACCATTTACCGGTGCCGAATTTCGTCGAGTGCTGGACTTTGTACATCAAAAAATAGAACAAAAAAGAAAATCATCGGTTTAACGAAGAAAAAATCTGCTAAGAAATTTATTCTACGACTCCCGTGTAAAGATAGCTAGCGCCTCCCAGCAGGGCTTGGCAATCAATTTTTGAAAAGGCTTTGCTCTCTTTCATGAGTTGCAAGAAATTTTCATTACTAGGAAAATGGTTTGATGAATGATTTAGATATTCATAAGCCTGGCGTTTTTTTGTGACGAGTCCACCAATGAATGGAACAGCGAACTGAAAATAGATACGAACAATCAATCCGATTATGGGTGTTTGATTATTTCCCGTTTCAAGGATCATCACTCGTCCTCCAGACCGAGTCACACGCGCCATTTCGCCCAGGGCTTTTATCGGATCTTGAACGTTGCGAATGCCAAACGCGATGCTTGTAATGTCGAAAGAATTATCTTGAAAGCTCAAGTCCATGACATCGCCTTCTGAGAATTCAATATCGAGATTGAGCCTCCTCACCTTTTCTGAAGCCCTATCCAACATTTTTAGGCAAAAATCGGTCCCAATGACGACTCCTTGCGATCCCACAACTTCCTTAAAGGCAATTGCCAAGTCGCCTGTTCCCGTTGCACAGTCAAGAACATGATCTCCAGATTTGGCTTTGCTCCGATGGACCAGAGTCTTTCTCCATTTTCGAGCCACGCCGAACGTCATGAGATCATTGGCTCGATCGTAGCCCTCAGAAATGGAGCTAAAAAGGTTCTTAATAAAATCTGGATTGGGACCTTCAGGATGTACCGCCATACTTAGACCGACTTCGCTAGACGCCGACCGAGGGCGGAAAGAAGTCTCTCAAGTTGATCCATCAATTGATCAAATTGGGAGAAATCAATTGCTTGAAAACCATCCGACAGTGCCTCCTCGGGTGCATAATGTGTCTCGATGATAAGTCCATCCGACCCGGCGGCGGCGGCGGCGAGAGACATGGGAATCACTAATCGAGAGTCTCCTGTCGCATGAGATGGATCCGCAATAACTGGGAACGATGTGTACTGCTTAACGTAGGCTATTGCATTGAGATCAAAGGTATTGCGGGTGCTCGTTTCAAAAGTGCGGATACCTCTCTCGCAGAGAATGACTTGATCATTGCCTCCCTTGACAATGTAGTCAGCGGCCAACAACCATTCCTTGATTAATCCAGCAAAACCGCGTTTTAAGAGAATAGGCTTACGAATCTGGCCAAGTTCCTTTAAAAGTGCATAGTTGTGCATATTGCGCGACCCCACTTGAAACACGTCAACCAATTCCATCATGTCGTTGATTTCACGTGGGTCCGTAACTTCAGAAAAAAAAGGTAAGCCAGTTAATTCTTTCACCTCTCGAACAATAGAAAAAGCATCCTTTCCCATACCCTGAAAGGTTTCGGGACTGCTGCGAAGCTTGAACATTCCCCCTCTGAAGGCGATAGCACCTGATTTTTTGACTTGGCTAGCAATTTTTAGGAACTGTTCCCTAGATTCGATTGAACAGGGACCGGAAATAACTACAAATGGGTTGTGGCCGCCTATCAAATGGGGACCCAGCTTGACGGGCAATGTCTTGTCATTCATTCTCACCTCTATTTGCCGATCCAACCCCCTGCGGAGAGGAGCCATTCCTAGAAGAATAATTGCTCTTTTCGGCTCCAGTAACATACAGGAAACAGATCGGCATCACCAGTCTTTTTAAAGATTGAGTTAAACGGTGGGAAGGGCAAATGTCAAAGACAACAGCACACAGAGGCTTGGGACGGGATGAGAGCGAGGACCCTGATTTATTTGGATTAGGAACATTTCAATCGGGAATACTCTGTCCCTGGTTTGACGGTAAAATCATTGTTGGTTGCGATCTGCAAAGCCAAGAGGAGAGACCAGAAGATGGCTCGTGGTATTTCTATGCGCCTGACTTCTTTTTGGAGGGGGCTCGGCCCTGGTGGAATTTTAAATCGGTTCGGGTCTTGGAGCGGGTTCAGTTGAAAAGACCGGAGGGGACAACCTGTGCATTTGATAAGAGTTGGAAGCTATCTGATAAAACAGCATTTATGTCAGTTTTTGAGGAACTGAAGGCCGCCCTCAAAAAAGGAGACCTGCAAAAGGCCGTTCCTGTTGTCACGGCTTATCAAGAGGGAGTTATAACGAAAGACAAACTGATCCATATCCTTTGGGAAATAGTCTCTCTCCGCGGGCCCCGGGGGGAGCTTTTCCCCTACGGATTCTGGTTAAAAGAAGAGGGCATGCTCGGAGCCACCCCCGAGTTGTTGGTGAGTCAACGAAGTGGAAATATTTCCAGTATGGCCTTAGCAGGCACAAGGGGTTTTGGATTTGCAAAAGGAGAGTTGCTCTTGGACTCGAAGGAGAGGTTTGAGCATCAGGTTGTGGTGGATGCTTTGGTTGCCTCTCTCAAGGATTTTGGAATTTTGGAATTGAGCGATACCTACGAGTGGAATCTGGGGAATCTCACACATTTGCGAACAGATTTGGAGTTGGCCACGGACCAAAATCGCAGATTTCGGTGTGTTGAACTTGTCGATCGTATTCATCCAACACCGGCCTTGGGTGCATGGCCGAAGGCTAAGGGCCTTGAATGGTTGAGAAAAAATCGACCGTTGGAGGCCCGGCGATTCGGAGCTCCTTTTGGGGTCCGTTCTCCAGAGGGAGATTTTTTCTTTGTAGTAGCCATTCGGAATATTCAGTGGCATGACGGGAGAACCTGGCTGGCCACGGGTTGTGGGGTGACGATTGAGAGCCAGGCAGAGAGAGAGTGGGCTGAACTTGCTTTGAAGCGCGATTTTGTTTTGGAAAACCTTGGTCTATGAATCAAATATGTCGTGCCAAAAATTTGATCGCATTGCTCGCAGAACAAGGGGTTGAGGATTTTGTTTTGTGCGCAGGCGCTCGAAATGCTTCGCTTGTCGAAGTTTTGTCTCAGGCCCGTGGGATCAATGTGCTTCCGTTTTTTGACGAGAGATCAGCGGCCTTTTTTGCGATCGGTCGAATTCAAACGACTCAACGTCCCGTTGCGGTCATCACGACTTCGGGTACTGCTGTCGCTGAACTGCTGCCGGCAACAATAGAAGCTTGGTATGCGGGGCTACCCCTTGTTCTCGTGACAGCAGACCGCCCGCAGTCGTATCGAGGCAGTGGAGCTCCTCAGGCCATTGAACAGGTAGGCATTTTTTCCCACTTTGTGAGCCAGTCCTGGGATCTAGGTGATCAGGAATTTTGGGAGGGACAAATCGATCTTTCGCAACCCAGTCACATCAATGTTTGCTTTGATGAACCTTTTTTGGACGCCGAAGTTACCGAGTGGAATCCGGATCTCGCTCGTTCAGTAGGAACTCCAACTTGGCGTGGCGAAGTGATCAAAGGCCGCTCAGCGATGGATGCTTCGTCATCGGAAACAAAGAGCGTCGAGGATTTTTTTAAGGAGGCTTCAAGGCCATTGGTGCTGGTGAGTCGGCTATCTTCCCTTTCTCGTCCTATGGTGGAGTGCGCACTGAAAGACTGGGGTTTGCCTATCTATGCGGAGGCCACATCGGGTCTGCGAGAATCCTCTGTTCTGAAAGAACTTCGAATTGAATCAGGCGAGGGAATTTTTGAGAGCTCCAGATTTTTAGAGACCTTTGATGGCGTGATTCGCATTGGGGGGGTTCCAACGACACGATTGTGGCGTGATTTAGAAAGCAAATTGAGCGATTGGCCCGTGTTAAATTTCTCTTCAGGGAGACATTCCGGATTGAGTCGAGTGAAAAATCAAGTCATGTCCTTGGATTCTGTTTCCTTGCTTCGAGCGCCAAATAGCACCGAATGTTTTCAGGATTTTTTTATATACGACCGGCAGCGCGGTGAACGCCTCAAAAGTTTGTTGTCGCTCAGCTTGAATTCAGAACCTGGCATATTCTCAGAATTATCTTCGATGATTCCTTTTGGCAGTCTGGTATTTTTGGGAAACAGTCTTCCCATTCGGGAATGGGATCTGGCAGCGAATTTTGAATATCGTGGGTTGGAAGTATTGTCTAATCGAGGAGCCAATGGGATTGACGGTTTGTTCTCGACCTTTTTGGGTGCTAGCAGAGAAGGGAGAGAGAATTGGGCAATCGTTGGTGATTTGTCTGCTCTTTACGATCTGAATGCGCCGTGGGCACTCTCGGTTTCGAAAGGGGAAATTTGGAGGTTTGTCGTTATAAATAATTTTGGTGGAAGGATATTCCATCGAATGTTTGGAAATCCGCTGTTTCAAAATCGTCACGATCTAAGTTTTGAAGGCTTTGCTGAACTTTGGAATATCGATTATTACCGATGGCACAGAGTGCCTGAAGTTTTGCCGGAGCTCTCTTCTGTGGTTGTGATTGAGATTCGTCCAGATCAGCGGGCGACGGATTTCTTTTGGCAGAACTATCTCGCGTTGAAAGAGGTGTCGGTGTGTTTTTAGTTACACTACACGGTTTTTGGGGAAACGGGAGCGATCTAGCTCCCATTTCGGAAGCGCTTCGCCAAGCAAACTTAGTTGATCGCTCCTGGAGTCCCGATTTGATCGTACCAGGTTCGCTGGGCCCTGATTTTGGTTTTTCTGATTGGACGAAATCCTTTGCCAACGAACTGCGCAGGAGAGCAGCCGGATCTAAGATTGTTGCCATCGGATATTCAATGGGTGGACGATTGCTGCTGCACGTTTTGAAGTCACATCCTGAATTGTTTCAAGGAGCTGTGATTGTTTCATCACAGCCAGAACTTCAAACCATTGAGGAGGTGAGAAAACGAAGGCTGTGGGAATTGAATTGGGGCCTCGCATTTCAGGAGAGACCTTGGAATGAATTGTGGAGGGATTGGAATCACATGGAAGTTCTGAAATCCAGCTCGCTGAGACCAGCGCCAGTCGAGTTTTCTCACTCGCGCGAATATCTGGCAAAGGCTCTCAAAGAATGGTCGCCATCCCGTCATTTCGTATCCGTTCAAGACTTTCGTCAGATTGATGTTCCCCTTTTGTGGGTGGCTGGAGACAAGGATCGAAAATATGCCAAGATGTATTCGGAATTCTGCCAGATGGGGATTCACGGGGAGTTTGAGTTTATTTCAGACGCCGGACATCGCGTTCATTTGGATCAGCCAGATTTATTCACTCAGGTTGTCAGTCGCCTCATTCGCGGGTAAACTCGAACCTGACAAAAAAGGGGGAGTGCAGTGGCTTCAAAGTATGTGGAATTGAAAACGACCGACAATACGACTATATATGTCCGTAAAGAGGCCGTGGTAGTTCTTGAAGAGTCCCCCCCAAGTAGTCGAGTCGAAGGTCATGTGAAGGTTTTTGTGGCGGGTTTCAAGTTTGCTGTAAAGGGAACCCTGAAGGACGTTTTGCCACTGCTCGATTAAAATAGAGCTGTTTATTGATCCTTGCATAAGCTAACTGGACAAGTTAGTGGGGTTCGGCTAGGGAAAACTGTGGCTCGTTTAGAGCTTTTGTATTATAGCCATCTTGAATGCGAAGAATAATCTGCTGGAGAATTGATTATGACTCGAGAATCTTGGACAAGTATCAAGAATTACCAAGATATATTGTTAGAAACAACGGAAGATGGAATTGCGAAAATCACGATCAATCGACCTGAAGTGCGCAATGCATTTCGTCCTCAGACGGTGTCTGAGCTCAAAGATGCGTTTGAATTGGTAAGGGAGGATTCACGTATCGGAGTTGTGATTCTCACCGGTCAGGGAAATGAGGCCTTTTGCTCTGGAGGCGATCAGAAAGTTCGTGGGCATGCGGGATATGTGGGAGAGGATGGAATTCCAAGATTGAATGTCCTTGATTTGCAAAAGCAAATTCGGTCCATCCCCAAACCTGTGATCGCCATGGTAGCGGGGTTTGCAATTGGTGGTGGGCACGTTCTTCATATTGTTTGCGATTTGACGATCGCGGCTGACAATGCTGTTTTTGGGCAAACGGGTCCTAAAGTGGGGTCTTTTGACGGAGGATTGGGGAGTTCCTATTTGGCGAGAATTGTCGGCCAGAAGAAGGCCCGCGAAATATGGTTTCTGTGCCGCCGTTATGACGCGAAAGAAGCCCTGGCGATGGGGCTAGTCAATACGGTTGTGCCCGTTGACCAACTGGAGTCAGAGGCACTTAAGTGGTCGAGGGAGATTTTGCAGCACTCGCCATTGGCTCTTCGTTGTTTGAAATCATCTCTTAACGCCGATTGCGATGGGCAGATGGGTCTCATGGATTTGGCTGGAAATGCGACCCTTCTTTACTACATGAGTGAAGAGGCTAAAGAAGGAAGAAATGCATTTGTAGAGAAGAGGAAACCTGATTTTAACCGGTTTCCTCGTTTGCCATAATCCTAGCAATGGACAAGATGAGATTGAATTTTTGGCTGATGGCCTTACGACCAAAGACGCTGGGTGCTGCCGTGGTTCCAGTTGTTGTTGGCACCTTATTGGCTTATCGATTTGGCCACCAAGTCCGTTGGTGGCTGAGTGCTTGGGCTTTGCTTTCAACTTTGTTTATTCAAATAGGAACGAATCTTTTTAACGACGTCATCGATTTCAGAAAAGGTGCGGATACAAATCAAAGGCTCGGTCCCCAACGCGTGACTCAGTCGGGCGCAATTTCCCCTACCTGGGTATTTGGAGCAGGGGTTTTTCTTTTTGTTAGCGACAGCATGCGGGATGCCTTTGGTTTTTCAAGGGGGACCCGTGGTCGTCGGTATAGGAATATTGTCTCTATTTTTTGGCTATGCCTACACTGGTGGGCCCTATCCCCTCGCTTACAAGGGGCTGGGAGATATCTTTGTTGTTTTATTTTTTGGTCTTGTCGCCGTTGGGGGAGTTTATTTCATCCACACCGGGGAATGGAATTTGAAAGCGATCGTTGCAGGGCTTCAAGTCGGTTTTTTGGCAACCGTCATGATTGCAATTAATAATTTTCGCGATCTAAATCAGGACATGGCCGCTCATAAACGCACCCTTGCAGTGAGGTGGGGGCCTCGTTTTGCCCGCCTGGAGATACGGCTTCTTTATATTGTGAGTTTTGCGCTCTCGTTTTACTGGCTCATTTCAGGGTGCTGGGGGGCGGCACTTTTGCCTTTGATGTTGTGGCCAGGGGCGAGGGGCGTGATCAAACAAATATGTGTACATGATCCGGGTCCTGTTTATAATAAGTTGTTGGTTCGGGCCGGTTTGATCCATTTGCTGTTTGGCTTGCAATTAAGTTTGGGGTTTTTGATTTCATGAGAATTTGGTTTAGTCCATATCAGCTTCAGCCATTAAATGTCCTCAATGCTCTCGATACGGGACAGATCAGAGAGGGAGTTCTTCTTAAAATTGAATTAAATGAGCTGGGAGTTGGCTACGCCGACTGTCATCCTTGGATGACTTTTGGGGACGAAAATTGGAGAGACCAGATCAAGAGTTTGCAGGAGGATCGTCCTCTGCCTTTGATTTCGCGATCATTGGAGTTGGCTCAGTGGGATGCCTCATTTCGCCATCGGGGAGAGAGTCTTTTTCCCTCTGCACCTTTGCTGAAGAGTCATTACACCCTTGCTGATTATTCCCAATTTTCTTTGCCGCTTCTTGAGCAAATTGTCGGCCAGGATTTTAATATTTTGAAACTCAAATTGGGAAGTGATTTGCAGAGAGACTTTGGTTTTTTAAGGCGGTTGCTTCCAATAGTCCCAGAGGGTTTGCGAATTCGTTTGGATTTTAATTCGATGATGACGCCAGAGGTTTTGGGTCCTTGGCTGGGTAGCTTAGGACATGAGTTCCTGGGCCGTCTCGATTTTATTGAGGATCCCTTTAAATATGATGCCGAGACTTGGCTGGCTTTTAAGGAGAAATGGCAAGTCCGCTTGGCGATCGATCAATCGCTTTCGATTCAAAGGGACCTGAGAGGGGCAGATGTTTTGGTTGTGAAACCAGGGCGCACTTCAGGTGAGGTGATTGATCACTGTGTGGAGAAGTGGGGAGATAAAAGGTGGGTTTTTACTCATGCAATGGATCACCCCGTTGGAAGAATGATGGCCCTTGCATTTGCAATGAATTTTTATCTGGTAAATCCTGAGAAGGAGGATGTGGGTGGGTTTGAAAGCTCACCGATTTATGGGTCGTCATTATTTGATAGACAGATTTTTCAGCAAGGGGCCTTGCAATTGGGAACTGAGGGGAAGGGAGTGGGCTTTGATGCTCAATTAGAGGAGCTGGAGTGGAACCCCCTGCATATATAGGCTCCTTGGAACCTTCAAGTCCCATCTCCTGGGACAAAACAGAGCCACCCGTGCTTTTTTTAAATCCACGTATTTCTGATAAAATGCGAGTGGTATTGATGGATAAGTTTGCCGAATTTTGTTTGGCGAAGGATTTAATTGGAATTGCATCCTCTGGTACCACTTCAGTTGGTGGCGAAGCAAAGATCGTAGTCTTATCAAAACAGGGCTTTCTGGATTCAGCGGCTTCTGTGAACAGGCATTTGGAATCTGATCACAGGGATACATGGTTGCATTTGCTGCCAGATTTTCACGTGGGTGGATTGGCCATTTGGGCGAGAGCTTCAGTTTCGGGGGCAAGGGTATTCAAACCTTCAAATTGGAAATGGGATGTGAGTTCTTTGAAAGATTTGATTGATGGGTCAGGAGCTAGCTTAATCTCGCTCGTCCCCACTCAAGTTTATGACCTGGTTCAAAGTCGAATAAAGTCGCCACCTGACTTGAGAGCGGCGATAGTTGGTGGAGGGAGTCTGCACGAATCTGTTTATTTTGAAGCGCGAAATCTGGGTTGGCCAATTTTACCTAGCTATGGGCTCACAGAATGTTCCTCACAAGTGGCAACGGCAGGTCTGGAATCCTTAGATAACTCGGAATTTCCTGAGGACCTTTTCTTGTTATCTCACGTGGAGGCGCGAGTAGATAGTGAAGGACTGTTGGCACTGCGATCTGGTTCGCTTCTGGAAGGGTACATTCAAAAAGACGTTCAGGGAGGAGCCTGGAATTGGATTGATTCGAAAATCAATGGCTGGTTTGCAACCGAGGACAGGGTCAGAATCGGGCGCGGAACCTTGCGGTTTCTTGGTCGGCGTGATGATCTGATCAAAATTTTGGGAGAATTGGTTAGCCTGAATGTTTTGGAGGCACGACTGCACTCTCTCGTTCAAGTTTTTCAGTTGAGCCAAGAGGTGGTTCTGATTGCATCGCCCCAGCCTCGCTCAGGCTTTGAAATCGTACTCGTTTTTTCGGAATCTGATTACACGGCCGCTCAAGTAGAGCAATTGGTGGAGAGTTTCAATAGGGACTTATTGCCCATCCAACAGGTGAAACGAACTCATGGAGTTTCCAAGATTCCCCGCACTGAACTTGGGAAAATTTTAAGGCCTCAATTAGACACGACTGTTTCTAATTAGATAAGTAGCGACGCAGCCGATCTTCATAGGAACCTGGGATATTTGTTTTTTTTCCCGACATGCGGTTGATGAAAACATGGACGCTGCGAACCTTGGTACAAGTCGCCCCCTCACTGTTCACCAGCCAAACATCAAATCCAAGACTAGATGTTCCGAGCTTGTTGAGCTGAAGGATCGCTTTAAACTTATCTCCTGCTCGAATGGGGATGAGATATTCTGCTTCAGAGTGACGCACGGGCACGGACAAGTCACGATTGTTAAACCACTCATCCCAAGGAATGCCAATATGTTGGATAAATTCTTCAATAGTTTGGTGGCAAATAAAAAAAACATGTCCATAAAACATGATACCCGCTGGGTCACACTGATCAAAGGAGCAGCTGAGCTGCCGAGAAAATTTCATAGCTTACTCTTGTCCTCCCGGTGAGCGAAGGCAAGAAAATAATCAATTTTCAATCTTGAATTGGTGACCTGCGAGTTTCAACTTTAGCCTGTGCTCTTTGAGTCGGGAAGACATTTTTTCAAGGGCAGCCCTTGCTTTTTCCAGGTTGGTTCCCAAAAGAGATATCTCAGCGGCTTGATACGAGCAGATCGATAGTTCGACGGCCATCATTGCAATGGTCAAAGGCGAAGCAAAGTCATGGAGGAATCTGTGGTTTTCTTCAATGAGGTTTTGTAGTTCTAGACTGCTCATTTGTGAAGGCAATATAGTACAGGCTGGAGATTTGAAACATTATCTGCTTTTAAAAATAGACAGAAGATCGAGATACATCGAAGACTCGTTTTGGGAGGTTTTTCTTGACAGACAGAGTCATTCTGCTAAAGAACGGAGCCTAGCCTTTCGCTTATGAGGTCCAAATGAGAGAGGTCAAGATATACAGCGAGAGCGATTTCCCCACATACCTACCGAAACTGAGCGCTCTTTATGGCGATCTCTTTTCTTCAGGAAAGGGTTTTCGGTCAAAGTTGATCGCACTTGTTTCGGAGCCGATAGATTTGGATAAGGCATCAATCGCTCTCTTGGCTCAGACGATTGAATTTATACATAATGCTTCTTTGCTTCATGACGATCTTATTGATCGATCCCCATTGAGAAGGAATAAAACAGCTGCCTGGCTCAAGTACACTCCCGAATACGCTGTTTTGGCGGGCGACTACCTTCTGGCTCGTGTGATGGTGAATCTTTCTCGATATGGAAATCTACGCCTTATTCAGTATACGGCTGAGATTATCGGCAATTTGTTGGAGGGGGAGTGGATTCAAGATTCATTGATTCATGACTGGAATGTTCATATTGGGCAGCTTGATCAGGTTCATAGCTTAAAAACGGCGTCGTTGTTCAAGTGGTGCATTCGTGCCCCGTTTATTGCCAAGGAGAATTATGACAGCCAGCTTCATGAGTTGTTAGAGAAGATCGGTGAATTATTGGGGCTCCTTTTTCAGAGAAGTGACGATTTGTTGGATTTCAACATTAGAAATTTTGAAAAGAAGGAAGTGCTCGGAGATTTGAAATCTGGGTACCTTAATTCATTTGGCGCCTACTTGACCCATGATCTCTCAACAAAGCAGCGTGAAGAGTTCAAAAAATCTTCCTGTTTGCAGGAAGTGATTGGCACAATAGGTGCCGAAGAATATCAGCGAAAAATTGACAGCTTTGATAGAATGAATAGTCAAGTGATCGACTTGTATCTTCACCATCTTGAGAATCTTCGTGATCTTTTGGATGAAGAGAATCATGGTCTTCTGGATAATCTCGCTAAATTACCCCAACCTCTCTATTGGAGAAAAGTTTGAAGAAGGCGCCGATGCGAGGCCGTCTCCTGACTATACCTCGGACGGATCCGCGTTTTATGCCTTATTTGCTGGGCTCATTTTCAAACGAGGAAAGGGCCTTGCCTGTGGATCTTTTATTTCATGATACAGACGAAGAGCGAATTACTTTTCGAATTGTGCAAATTGATGAAATCGATTGTCCCGGTAAATTCATGACTTTCTTGACCGGAGTCAGGCCGATTTTGTTGCCTCTGACCATGGGGCCGGCGGCAACTTCGATTTTTTATTCAATCACTTTTGGTTGGGAAATAGAAATTGGCATTGCTGCATGTACATTAATGGCCGTCTTCTTTTTACATGCGGCGGCTTTCTTGTTGAATGATTATTGTGATCATCTTTCGGGGACGGACAGGTTCTCACATTTAGGAGGGAGTCGCATTGTTCAGCGTGGCTGGGCTACCGCCGAACAGGTAAAAAGATGGTCCTGGATGTGTTGGGTGTCGGGTTTGATGTTTGGCCTACCTTGTCTCTGGCTTCGTCCGTTTCCCATAATGATATCTATTGGCGGGACAGCGGCTCTGATTGTCGTCGGCTTTTCTTATACGCGTCGTAGTGAGAGGTATTTGGGCTTGGATAATTTAATGGTTTTCTTTGGAATGGGTCCACTTTTAACTGCGGGGACCTCTTTTGCGGTGTCTGCGCGGGTTGGACCCGGGGTTTTTATTTTTGGCGCAGTTTTTGGGTTGGGAGCCTCGCTTTGTATTCAGCTTCGCAATTTCGAGACCATGCTGGCGGATTCGCAAATGAGGACAAGAACTTTGATGAGTCGTCTCGGTCTGGAGAAATCAAAGCTTGTTGTGACGGCTCAGCTCATTTTTGTTTTGTGCCTAATAAGTCTGTTTGTGTATTTGGAGGCAGCTTCCCCTATTTATTGGTTGGTGCTGACGCCAGTTTTTGGTATTGCCGTTCATTTGGGCTCACGTATTTGGTCGGTGGGGTCTCCCTTGTCTTCCCGATTGAGAGGACTTTGGCGGCAAGGTCTCGTTCTGCATCTGTGCCTTTTGGCCGCCAGCAATTTGCTTTTATATTTCCTCTATCTGAGTCGATCTTAGCACCATGAAATGTGGAATTCTTTTAAATTCAGGCAATGAGAATGGGCCTTGCGATGAAATCAGTATTTTTATCGACAAGCTTCAAATGCCAGTTGCTGAGAAAATTGAGGACTATCCGCTTTGTTTGCTGTGGACTGGAGAGGGATGGGGGCTTGTTTCTCGAGAGTTTTCCAAAATGAATCCCTTGGTGATAAATTTTTCGGGAAAAGATTGGCAGCGACGACTCAAAGAAACAGGAAAATCCGGGGACATCCTTTCAAAGGCCCTTAAAAAGATAGCAGGTAATTTTGCAATTGATTCGACGGCAGGGCTGGGGAGGGATTCTCTTCATCTTTTGGCGCTTGGTTTTCAAGTTGTTGCGATCGAACGCCACCCCTTGTTGGTCGAGCTTCTTAAAATTGCTCACAAGCGAGCGATGTCTCAGGAGGATTTTCGAAGCCTTTTTTCTCGTCTTCATATAGTTTCGGGCGACTCTACCGAATACCTGGAAAGATGCGTCCTGAACTCAAAAAAACCTGATCTCATCTTTATGGACCCCATGTTTTTACGTGAGAGTAAGTCTGCACTGAGTGGAAAAGAAATGCAGATAGTTCAGGTCCTCATGAATCCAACCCCGCAGGAGGACGTGAAACTTTTGCTTGCCGCCCTGCGAGCCGCGGGGGATCGAGTGATTGTGAAACGGCCACTGCTTGCCCACCCTTTGTTGGCTGGTCCAAGGCATAGCCAGAAGGGAAAAAGTGTTAGGTATGACATTTATTTTCCAGGGGACAAATTTTAATTCGAGAACATCAATCAGTGAAGATAGAGGCTTGGAAGGTTCCCTTTCGGAGTGGGATTGATGAGATTTTGAAGTTCTAGGAAAGCGATCTGCAATTCTGGTGAAGCCTGGCTGCGCTCAATGAATGAGAAATATCGTCTTAAATCGGCCAGAGCCTCGTGGTTCAGTCTCATTTTCCTGTACAAAAGACCGCGTCGGGAAAGAATTGAGAGATTGGTGGGTTCCATTTCTAAAAACATATTATAAATGAACAATAACTTTTCCTGGTAGAATCCCGTCTCAAACAGCTGAATGAGAAGATTGAGGTATTGGAAAGCGACTTGGCGGCCTGGCAAGATTTCGAGGGAGTCCGCCTCAACGCCATTTTTTCCGCTGCAGTGCTGATTTACAAGATAGGCCAGCTCTCTTTCTGGGACAACCCTGCCATGGTCTGTCAGATCCACGTAACAATTTTGACCTTCCCTGACCCATTTTAGCAAATGGGAAAAGGCCGAGTTCACGATAAATATTGGCAAATCCAATTGAGTTGCCAAGTGATTGTAGATAACAGCGAGAACCAATGGATGTCCCATCTTTTGTGACAGAACATGGAGAAAAACGAGATCTTGGAACATGAGAGGGCAGACGGCGTCGGCCAAGGAGCGATTTCGAAACGCCCGGCGATTAAAGAAATAGTCATTTAAAAGATGAAATCTGCTTTCCGCACCTAAGTCCGTACTCATTGCCGACAGCTCATAAACCATGAAATTCAATGCCCGACTGAGGCTCTCTGGGCTTCCTTGTGGATCGAGAATCGCACTGATCCCAACAAGAATTGACGCCAAAGAGGAGGGTTCTACGGGACTCAAGCGCTGAAGGTCGAGAGAAAGTTTGGTCCAAGTGATGTGCTGATGACGATGCATAAGTAATCGTTATCGGAGGCAAGTAAAACTTTCAAGAACATTAGTGGGGGATGCGCGGAAATGCAGTTCTATGAGTCTCTTTAGTTGGGCGAAATATTCGCTGCGAAGGGAAGGTCTATTGAATTTTAAGATCGTCACGTAGTTGACATCCGTGGTCGAGGATTTGAGAATCAAGAGATGGCCAAAAAAAGTCCCGAAAAGAAACTGCAAGAGCGAATTGCCCAACTTGAGCAAGAAATTCGCTCGCGTGAAGAGGATCTCTCTCAGTTTCGTTCTGAACTGGTGACTGCCAATCGTCGTTTGGAAAGTTTGATTGGACAAATAAAAGGAGAGTTGGCGACAGTCGAATCTCTGCAGAGGATATTGGTCAAGACCGAGTTCCCAAACATCACCGGCCTCGAGTTTAGTACGAAGTTTGTACCAAGCCTAGTTTCAGGAGGTGACTACTTTGATATTTTTGAACATGATGACCCCATGCATTTTGGAGTCGTTGCCGCAAGCTCCTCTGGATATGCGACCTCGGCTTTGTTTTTATCCGTTCTTTTGAAGATCTCAGGTCGCATGGAGGCCCGTCGCGGTTCGGCACCTCATGAAATTGTGAATGCCATCGCTGGGGAGCTCATTTCTAGCTTGGGTCCCCAGGATAGAATTGACATTTTTTACGGTCTTGTCGATCGCCGCAGTTTTGACCTTCATTATTGTCGCTTGGGCAATGTGTTGGCCGTCGTCCAGGAATTTGCAACAGGAGAGCTCAAGTCTTTGCCCTTATCCGGACCAGCCATTGAGCGGGATTCTTTGCCCATGGTCGAAAGCCATAAGCTGGCACTTAGTCCCGGAGATCGTTTGGCTGTATGCACCCGAGGAGTCTTAGAAGCCGCAAATGGTGCTGGTGAATCATTTGGGGCTGAAAGAGTTTTGAAGTCTATCATTGCTGGGCCAAAACGGGGCGTACATGAAATTAGAAATCGAATTTTGTATGAAGTCCAGAAGTACTCTGGATTGAATGAGCCTAGGAGAGATCAGACGATCATTGTGACTGAAGTTAAAGAGCGAGTCATTAAATTGGCTCGTCCCTGATCAGTTTCACAACTGGTCCCATCATACGACGCGGGTCATCGCGCCAATCGTTCGCCCGTGAAAGATTTCGACTAGCCCTTGAGGCTGTAGCTCTTTAAATGTTAATGGTGATTCGCTAAACTAGGTTCTGTGGACTGATTTTTTGGTCAGGCCAGGTTATTTACACCAGTGAGCGAAAGGGTATGAGCTATGTCGGATGGAACTTATGAAGGTGCTGTTGATCGTGGTCTCGAAGGAGTTGTGGCATGTACGACGGCGGTCTCATCCATAGTTGATGTGACTCTCTGCTTTCGTGGGTATTCGATTGAGGATCTGGCCGAAAATTCTAATTTTGAGGAAGTGTCATATCTTTTATGGAATGGTCGTTTGCCTGATTCGAAGGAATTGGAGGCCTTTTCAAGAGAAATAAATCAGCGGATGAAACTTGAGGCTGATTTAGTTAAACAGCTTCAGGCATTGCCAACGAAGGGCGTTCATCCTATGGCCTGGCTGAGGACGGCTGCATCTATGTTGGCACTTTGGGACAATGAAGCTCAAAGTGATTCTGATGAGGCCAGAAAACGCGTCGGAATGAAACTCTTGGCCAGAATGGGAACTCTTGTTGCTCTTTTTGAGCGCACACGTCAGGGCAAAGGTTACGTGGAGCCTCGTTCAGGAAAGAGTATTGCTTGGAACTTTTTATACATGATGACAGGAGAGGAACCCGATTCTGACTTCGTGAAGGTGTTGGATGTTTGTTTGATTCTTCACGCAGACCACGAGCTTAATTGTTCCGCATTCTCTGCTCGCGTGACTTCTTCCTCATTGAGCGATATCTATTCGGCCGTCACCTCAGCAATTGGAACTCTCAAAGGCCCACTCCATGGTGGAGCCAATGAACAAGTTATGAAAATGCTTATTGAGATTGGCACTCTCGACAAAGCAAGAACTTGGGTCAAAGAGGCCCTGTCTCAAAAGAAGAAGGTAATGGGATTTGGACATCGAGTTTATAAAAATGGGGATCCAAGGGCGAAAATTCTGAGCCAAATGAGTCGAAACCTGACTCTAAAAACTGGCCAGCCTCATCTCTATGAAATGTCCAAGTTGATTCATGAAACAGTAGAAGGTGACAAGGGTTTGCTGCCGAACGTCGATTTTTATTCCGCGACAGTCTACTACAGCATGGGGATACCGATTGATCTTTATACCCCTATTTTTGCCGTTTCCCGGGTGAGTGGCTGGATGGCTCATATCTACGAACAGTATGCCAACAACCGTATTTATCGTCCGCGCGGACAATGGACGGGCAAAACAGGATTGCACTGGGTTCCTCTCAACAAGCGATAGCCAATTGGCCGTTTTTTAAAGACATCTTTTTTGCTGGCGGAAATTTCTCAGGTTGAAATGTCTCAACTGGGCTTTGCAAGGCCATTTTACAATCCATTTACCACCTCATTGGGTTTGTATGTCTCGGAGTGACCCGTCCGTGGATTTTTAACGACAAACAATGTTGCAACATTGCTGACTTTTCCGTTGCTCTTATTGAGATCTGGACCAGCACTTCCGAATTTGAGCATTTTGAAGTAAACAAAACGGCTTTTCGTAGAGATATCCCCTAAGTTCCTGCCAATAACAATCCGAATAGATGGTGAGATTGGACAATAGTAAGGGGCTTGAGTGCAAAAAATTTTACTTCATTGCAGTTCTATCTCTGAGGCCGAAACGCTCCGTGTGGCTTTAGAAACAAGACTTCCATATCCTGTGCATTTATCCTTTGATGAGAAAACGGCTCTCTCTATTGTGCAGAACAGGGCGATTCATCTCCTGGCCTACGAGACAAAAGAGTTCAGCGAAAAGGATCTCGACTTCACGATGAACCTCAAACGAGCAGGATTCAACGCTCCGACTCTGGTTCTTTCTGAAAAGGTGGGTTCCGACAAATTGGTTGATACGGGGGACCAGAAATTATTTTTCCTGGGAAAGCCCTTCGATGAGAAGTCTTTTGTCGGTGTTGCAAAAAAATTGATGGTGTCGCGAACCTTGGTCCAGCAGAAACACAAAAGGTTTCCCACCTTGCAATCGGCAGTGCTTGAGACATTTATGTCTGGAGAAATGCTTCCCTCGCAGATATGTAATCTGAGCGCTGGCGGAGCTTATTGTGAATTTCTCGGCAAAATTGGGGTTTCAGTTGGAGATCTGGTGAAGTTAAAAATTCGCTTGCAAGAGGTCAATCGTGATTATGTGATGAACGCAAAGGTTGTTTGGTTGACTCGAAATGGGTCATCAATTGGCGGAATTGGTGTCGGCGTGAAGTTCATAAAATATGATGATATTTACCGGCAGTTAATGGAAAAAGTCTGATTTATTTTTTTCCGGGGTATAAACTCCAGAGATGGAAGCACAATCTGAAATCAACAATTCTAGCAGAAATAAGATCCTCGGTTCTCTGTCTTACATTTAGTCACCCAAATAGGGCCAACGCCTTTGGCGTTGACCAGGCTGAGGAGCTATTGAAAATTCTAGATCGCAACTCAGGAAAGTTTAGGGGAGTGCTCTTTCAATCCGGGAATAAAAAATTCTTTTGTGCGGGCGGTAACCTACATTTCTATGCGGCCCAGGAGCAGAAAAGCGAGGGAATTTTAGCAAATCGGCGAATTCGAAGAGCATTGAAGATATTTTCTGAGCTTGATCAACCAAAGGTTGCGCTTGTCAGTGGAGACTGCTTCGGCGGAGGTTTAGAGCTATTGAGCACATTTGATCATGTGATTTCATCACCACAGGCCTATTTCGGATTTTGGCAGAGAAGGATAGGTCTTAGCTTTGGTTGGGGAGGAGGGACTCGCTGGAGTGAGAAAATTAATCGCGGAATTACTTTAAAACTGGCATTGGAGGCGAGATCTGTTTGCAGTGAGGAGGCAAAAAATCTAGGTCTTATACATCAGATTGTTCTTGATGAGAGACTTTGTGAGCAGGGAATGAAATGGCTAAACTCAGTTATCCAGTGGCCTGAAGAATCCCTGCTCGGTCTGCGGCAGTGGACCCCTTCAAAAGAAACAAAGATATTTGAAAATCTTTGGAACAGCTCGAGCCATAAAATGGCCCTGCAGCGGTATCGATAATCGGCAATCCATTAGAGGCAATCGATGTATTCTTGAATTGAAAATCTTCCCTCAATAGCACGCTTTATTTTATAAAATGAAAAGACCGGGGCGGTTTCGTCAAATTCAGTTATGGTTTTAAGAATCTTAAAGTATCTCGGAAAGTCAGTCTTTTTGGATTTGCTTGCCGTCAGGATCTCATGAGTGTGGACGGTGAGGCTTGCCCATACCGTTGCGAAGATCTTCGTTAAATAGGCCTGATCCGAAGCTATCTGATTTCGTTGGGAGCCTGAACTTTCAAACAGAATTTTCCTCATTGATTCAACTTTTACAATTGCTTGGGGGTATCGATCCAATATCAGGGCCGCCACAGTGTTTTGAGAATCGGTGTGTTCGTGTGGGTGACCAGCCTGCTCGGTATGGGAATGGAGGGCATCAACCTCATCTCTGGCGGTTGACTTAACATGCCCGTCCAATTCGATTTTCAGTTTATCCATGACAGTCTCCCAACGCAGGCTGAGATATTTCGGCAGGTGACCTCGACTTTTTGTCCAGGCTTCTTTGGGAGAAAGTGTCATCGGCACTTGAGTCAAATGTCCTCGGCAGTTGTGATGTTGTGACTCTGGCCGAAAATGCTTTTGAAGCTTGGCGTGGTCATGATGGTCATGATGGTCATGGCTATGGTTATGGGCACTGGCGCTCAAGGAAATCAGAAAATAAATCGGGAGAGAACAGACGAGCTTTGCGAATGCAAGAGAGGGCAAGATTCTCAGCTTTGAGCAGAAAGTCATAGAGAAGTCCTCCAAAGATCTTCGCAGCGTAGCTTTGGCCTTAAAAATGGAATCCATGAATAGACCGTCTTTTTTTCGGCCCAGGGGGCGTAAGTAAAAAGTTGATGATTAGCTACTTTCAGTTCTGAGAGTTTGTCAGCGAGAGTAGAATTCTCCTGAAGAACAGAGCCAAGCTTATCCAGATGGCGAAATATTCTCAAAAGTGTCTCCATTGCCTCGTATTTATTCCGAGAAAGGAAGAGGGAATTTTTTGTTGCGGAGGAAACTCTTAAAAAATCGGTGTACTCATAGATGTATCTCACCAATCTTCCTCCACGAGTCAGCAAACTGGACATTTCCCTAACCTGTCCCAGCCAATTCTTTTCTCTGTCCGGTTCTTGTTGGTCCATTTGCCACTTGACCATTTGATACATAAATCCAACCAGAGTTTGCTCAATAATCAGAGTATGCATATATCTCTGAGCAGCAGGAAGGGAGGGGTCAAAGATTGTTTCAACGTCAGTCAGCAGTCCCTGGATTAAATTCTTTCTGTTTTCACGTTCTAGAGTACTCTCTCCGATCTCAGAGGGGCGAGAACCCATTGAATACTCTTCGGCGAGACCCTCGACGACTTGATTTTTTGAGACTCTTGATCCAGATGATACAGATAATCGGGTCAAAGAGGTATCGCTTTGGGCAGTAGAAGATTCTTGATTGATCATCCCTCGATGAAGGAGTCCCTCTTGGACGGCAATGATCCACAGCATTTGATGATTCAATGCCGGATCTATGCCAGATTCACTTCTCAAAAAGGTGGAATGCCCTCTTTGTCTTGCTCTAAGAAACAGAAGCCTCTTTTTTCTCAGACCAAGATAAACTCGACGGTCAAGAGATGACATTTTTTGCAGACGGAGAGATAATAGTCTCTTTCTCTTTAGCAAGTTTTGGTTTCCGGGCTCTTCGGTGAGTTGAGAATCGATCTCAGATATTTCTTTTGCGAGAGGCTCTGCTTTGTTTTTAAGATATTCCAACCAAATTCGACGTTTGCTTTTTCCAATAAAACCCCACCAGCGGTTGGAGCCCTCGGCATCCAATATTCTTATTCCCTCTTCGTCCAATTCAAAAGGACCAAACTCAAAGGAGACTTTTTTCTGAGCTCTTTTTACAGCTTGGGACGCAAACCAATATCTCCAAGCGGTTTGAGCTGAGCCTGTTCCCAAACGATTTGACCAGGAGGGGATTCTATAGGCCACCTGCAAATGCCGGGTCCAGAAAAGTATAATAGCATCAATTGCTGTGCAGACAATATGGACGCCAGCCCCCCCAACGAGTTTGGAGGCCACGGTTTCAGCGACTTCGCTTGTCACCTTAGCAAGGAGTGCTATCGTTCCAAATTGAGCTCCAATTTCTGCTGTTGATTTAGCGACTTGTCCGAGACTGCGGCTCAAAGGATTAACAATTTTTGTTTGAAAAAAACCTCTGGCAACAATGTCTTCGGCCTCCCGAAGGAGCTCTTCTTCACTGGCAAATTCGCATTGCACGCAATCGCGGGCGAGCTCAGTCTGATAAATGCGGACCCATTTACGCACAAGTTGCCAGAAATGAGAGTTGAGATGGATTCGCTCACTTCCAAGGGTCAAGTAGGCCTCAGATTTGTTATTGCTATAAGTCTCATCCATAATCTTAGGACTTAAACTTGCGCTGAGCTGGTAGAGTTCGACAATGGCCTGGACATTAAATGTATCTGAAGTCTCGTGTTCCTCGTGAGCAAGTGAACTTTGAACTGATAGAAGACAGTTAAAAAAAGCAGAGATTAAAGAAGAGATCAAAATTCTACGACCCAGACCCATGATGTGCGGATATGCTTTCACTTCTCTATAGCTTTCCCTATTGTTTTGAAGGTCCTCAAATGACGAAGAACCGACTTACCGCCATTTTGTGAGTTAGGGCAAGTTGTTTGATGAGAGGATTAAAGAAAGATTTAAAGTCAGGTAAAATTTGCCTTAAGGTCGAAACAGATTCAGTTTCTATCTATTGCCCATTCAGTTCCCATTCATTTCGTGTGCAGCTGGTTTTCATTGAGGATCAATGTTTGCCTGCCCGTCTCTTAGCGTGCTAGGGCATGGGAATGGGAATGGGAATGGGAATAATAATCGGTGAGCTCGCAGCCGAACAAGAACCTGGGAGCATTGGAACATGGAAAAATGGTAAAAGGAAAAATCTCAAAAATCAAAAAAAGAGGGTGTGAAGTGAAATTTTGGCAAACGATTCCTCTTTTTTTACTGCTCGTCAATTGTGGTCCTCAGTCGAGAAATGAAAATGGGACTCAGATGACGGGAACTGAGCGTTTGGAGAGACTCGCCGTTGTTGATCAACAGGATTTAGCACCAAATGAACTCTTCAGGGCTATCTACCGAGGCGATTTGGAGCAGGTCAAAGCGATTGTCAATCAGTCTCCTCGGTTATTGGAAGTACCTAATAACAGGGGAGCTAACTTTCCTCTCGGGGTTGCGCTTCAACTGAGGGAGTCAGCAATTGCCTATTTTTTGGTTGAGAACATTCCATTGGGAGAAATCAAGGCTGTGAATGATCGCCAAGAGGGATATATATTTATGGCAGCGGCCAATGGCTATGCCGAGATAATTCAGAGGGTCGCTCAGAGGTATTATGAAAGTTTGGGCCGTTTTACTGACTACGAATTTTCAGACGTAGATTTGATTAACCAGGACGGTCAAAGAGCTCTTCATGTGGCCACTGATCGTCGTGTGATAGAGGCTCTTGAAAATGAGTATTACCGTGGAGTGATGGAGGTTCCATTTTTTCAATTTACACTTCTTGAAGACAATGAACGGCGGAGCTTTCTTCATACAGCCGCACGAGACGGCCGCGTGGACGTTTTGCTCTGGGCCGCGGAGAGATATTGCAATTCTTCTGGAAAAGGTGAGTCGGAGTCTTATTTGGGAGGAATGATCTCCTATTTTGGTTCCAGAACTTGGCGCGGAATTCAAACCTACGTGGGTGGTTTTGGAGTGGGCCTAGATCAAGTGTTTAATCGACGAGACAGCAGGGGGCAAACCGTACTTCACTACGCTGCCAAAAGGAAGGACTTGGAGATTCTGAGAGCTATAGGAAGTTGTGAATGGATCGATTACGACCTGGAGGACGACCAAGGTAATATTGCTATGCAGACTCTATTTCTGTCGATGGATTCCATGCAAAATCAATTGTCCGAAAATGACAAAGAGTTTCTCCTTTTTTTCATAGAGAGAAAAACTCGCATGCGCCAATGGTTCGTGACCACCTCTGACTATGTGAACCATCAGAACAAAGAGGGACGTTCTTCACTTCACTTGGCGGCCCAAATGTTAGATCCATGGTCTTATGAAAAATTGAGCCAATTTGGGGATATTTATCTCCGAGATTTGAAGGAGCAAAGGCCGATAGATCTTTTTAATCGGAGAAAATCATCCAAGTAGGTGAGCCCATCATGCATTTTTATTCCACCCCCGCAATGAAAAATTCTTTCGTTTGTCTTTCTCTCAGTCTAGCTGCCTTTCTTTGTTCGTGTGGTCGACTGAGAGGAAAGGAAACGAACCCCATCGAGCCTTATCGAGTCGTTGATCCAGGTCAAGTCAAACAATCGAGTTTGAATTTGATAGGAACTGGTAAAATTCAGTTTTTGAATACTCTCTCTGGGATTAACTCCTCTGAACACTATGTCTTGTCCTTTCGGCTTTTGGAGGCGAATTCAGAATTGAAGCTGGTCTCTCACACAACAGATATCAAAAGCGGAGACGGAGTCGAGTTGAGGATTTTGAAGAATAAGAATAATTTAGAGTTCTGGGTGTCTACGCCAGGCTTCTTGGAGAGATCTTTGGGCTTTGTCGAGATTCATAGAGGGAAGGAGAAAAATGAAGGTTCGGTTGAACCGGAACGTTCAGGGATCATTCACTTGCGTCTGGAAATTCACAACGGAGTTTCCGGCAGAGTTGAGTTTTATGTTTGGCTTGATTGGGTCACACAGGATGGATATTTTTGGAACCACTTGCCACAAGTCAAAGCAAAGAACGCAATCTTGACGAGTGCTGATCTTGATCCTCCTTTTTTTTCGCATGGGCGGGGGCTTTTGTGGGGGTTGAGATTCTATCAGGTTGAAATCCTTGCGGCTCGGAGAGAGGCTCCCTATGTGGATTAGACTACTGGTGGTATTTTTCGGGTTAAGCCTTTGGGATTCGGCTGGAGGGTCAGCTGCAGGTTCTGCTGGAGATGAGGCCTCCTCCAGCTCTTTAAACCTCAATGAGCTTGCGCGCGAACATCAGGACCCAAAAATAGAAAGTGAAGGTAGACTCGGCAAGGAAAGGGATGGCAGCGACGAAATCAGAAGGGGCAGAGGCATGCCACAACGAGGGAAAGACAAAATGTCACTTCTCTCTCATTTGGAAATGAGGAATACCGAAAGTCGCCTTCTGCGTCCGGAGCCCTCTCGGGAGACAAGACTTGATAATGTGTCTCTGGCCTTAAAGGGGCACTCGGGTTCTTTGATCAGCTATTTCATGGAAGCTTCGATTCAACAAACCGGATCAGACACAGATCTCCTATTGGGGCAAGTTTTTATTGAGCTTTTTCAGGAAGAGGGAACCGTGGAGGGAAGAGTCGGCCAGCTCATGATGCCCGTGGGTTGGCTAAATGAAAGACAGGACCTATTTTTTTCTAAACCCAGTTACTATAAACATCTCTACCCTGGCTCAAAGCCACTCGATTTGGGAGTCAGTTTTGAGTGGAGGCCTTTCGGTGATCCGTATCCCTATTTGACCGCGGGCTGTTACAGTGGGCAGGGGGCGGGCCTTGGTGATGATGAACGAGACATGGAGGCGAAGCGGCGTCCCTGTGAAATCTCGGTCCGTGAGAAGTCAGATGGCGTCGAGTTGTTTTTGACCCACTTTGGTCATGATTTGGCCCTTCATGATGCTCTCGAAGCAGATGGCTTTGGTTTTGAATTTCAGAGTTCCGAGTACTTCCAAGCCTACAAACTGAGATTTGGTATTCTGAGCGAAGCTTGGAGAATGAGTCAGCGACAAGCGAGTGGTCCAGAAAATGAAATCAATGCATGGATGGTTTTTCCCTATTTGCAGTTTGATCGGATTAAAATTGGATACCGGTGGGCGCGAACTGATCAAGAAGTGAGAATTTCAAACGCCCATCGACTCCGCTCTGCGAGAAATGAGAAACTGATACAAGTGGAGGCTGCTTTTACAAAATCGCTCAAGCTGGTATATGAATCGGAACAAGCCTTCTCCTCAATTCCAGAAGCAGACAGGTGGGCGCTGCGTTTACTTTTTGATTTGGTATGGCCCTCGCAATCGGGATCTTGAATTAGGTCTAAGCCATTTCTACCATTTCATGCAGAGCTTTTCGGATTCCAGTGTAAACCTCGAAGGGATTGGTATCGCACATATAGGCCGGCGTCGTGATAATTTTTGATTCGCGATCACTCACGTAGTCATTTGCTGCACATTTGACATGGATGGCGCCTGTCTTAGTGACTTCAAGAGAGGCCTCGGAATCTTGTCCGAGAGTCAGGTTAATTCCGTAATGCCCTAAGACCCTTGCAATGAGAGCTGGAGCAATACAAATAGCGCAGATCGGTTTTGCCTGAGAGTAGAATTCTTCGATCACTCTTTTGACATCGGGAAGTACTTCACAGTTAGCTCCATCTTTGCCCCAAGTGCAGAGGCTGCGAGCGACTCCAAAGCCTCCGGGAAAAACCACTCCATCGTATTCATCAGCCTTCAAGTGAACGAGGTCTTTGATTTGTCCGCGAGCGATGCGGGCCGCTTCAACGAGGACATTGCGGGTTTCCTTTGTGATGGCACCATTGAGGTGATTGGTGGCACTGATCTCGACATTAGGGGCGAAGATGTCAAATTTTACTTTGAGTTCACTGAGGGTGATCAGTGTGCTCACAGCCTCAGTGATTTCAGCTCCATCTTTTGATCCACAACCAGCGAGTATCACAGCAATTTTTTTCACGAGAAATCACTCCGGTAAAGGGTTCTGATTCTGGACATAATCTGATCCAAATTGGGAGGAGGAGCAAGCTTTCTTTAAACTGGCCAACAATCAAGTTGGCCAGTTTAGGGAGTTTTCGGTCCCGCTAGAAAATCTTTTAGTATTTGGCACTGCGAGACAAAATAGTCCCGGGAGGCTGTGTCCACCAATTGTTTGACACAAAGTAAAATCAAGTGGGCTGGGTAAGGCGTATCAGAAGAATAGATGTAACGATATTGGGTTGTCCTCCAGTCGGTTGGAGAGGGCCACTCCACAAAATCAAATGAAACCTCGGTCACCTTGAGTTGGCAGGGATTCAGACCGCGACACTGGGAATCCGCTGCCACAGCCGACGGCACAGGGCGAACATCGGAAGAGATCTTGAGATTGTGAAAAGTGACTGGAGGAGCCTTGTCAGCATTTGAATTTACAAGAGACAACAGCCGAGGAAAATGAGGGACGGGAGATATTCCTGCAGAGGGCATTTCGGGGAGATGAAGCTTTGCGATTCTCCATTCGATTTCTTTTCGCAGGGTGCTCGTTTGATCTCCTTCATAGGTCAAGGAAATTTCATCGAGTCGGTACAAAATAAAATGTTCACTTTCTTCGCGTGCTTTGACTTCGGTGAGAATATCTTTCAGCTTAACCACGTCGTTAGTTTCTATTCTTTGATTGATTTCATAAAGGGCTTGATCTCCCACCCTTGTCTCCAGTGGGAAGCGTCCGCCCATAGCATCTGTTAAGGCTTTATTCACTTGTTCGACGCTTGCGGCGGGGCCCAGTTCGGACTTCTTTTCCTCAGGATCTTTCGTGCAGGAGGTCAGCCAGATGATCAGACCTATCATCATGAGCGCTGAAATCATCTGAATCATGGCATATCCGCGAAAACTTTTTGTGGTTGTTTCATGAAAAATCAAACGGAGTCCCATCCCCAAATCCAGAACGGAAGAGGCAATACTTCCTCGATCATTTCGGCTGTGGACTTGTCAAATCCCTCAAGCTCAGAGGCTTTGAGGGGGCCAAAGAGAAGTTTGATAATGTCTTGTTCGCTTTCAGTCCTAAAAAGTTTATTGCTTGTGCCGAGGTAGTAGGCTCCCTCTTTGAAGTCAAAGATCCAATCGTCATGACCGAGCTGACGGGCATATCGGCGCAATTTGAAACTCATATTTTTGGCATTGAGAATCCGGAACATCCCAAGAAAACCCCGATTGCAGAGGGCCCCATATGCTTGCAGCTGTCGGCAGAGATTCTCGGCTGTTTGAGAGCATATGAGAGTGATACTTGAGGATTTTACTTTTCTAATGTGAGCCAACAGGGGAGAAGGCTTGAAACACCCCCACCCCATTCGTGAATGTATCCAATAAGGTCCGCTCCCTTTCCCTCAACGGCATAGGCTTTTAGAGTGTTGTTCTCATCCCATGCAGTGTAGAGATGGGTATTGGGGATGTTGAGATAGCGGCGAAAATCATCGGCGACTCGAACGGCTCCCATGGTGTGCTGGGCGTACAATCTGAGAAGAGCCTCAGGTGCGACTCGAAGAGTGTCCATGAATCGCAAATTGTTTTGGGGTGGTTCGAAGTTCTTTTCAATGATGAGAGCAAGTTCTGTCCCACCGAGTTCAAAACCCAGCTTTCGGTAAAGTTCGTAGAGATTTGTCCATAGGACAGCAAAGTCGCAACCATTTTGGCGGGCAGATTCTGCACATTCATTGATTACTTGTTTGCTTAATCCTTGGTTTCGAAATTCGGGATCTGTGACGACGCTTCCAATGGCACCGACTTTGAAAAGCCCTGCGACAGTTTTTGTGATGCTGTATTGGACAACGGCATGGGCCGCAATCTTTCCCTCCGCCTTGATAATTCTAATGTTGTTCATATTTTCTGAGTTCAAGGCGGTTGGATATTCTTGACTGATAGACCAAGTGGCTTTGGGTCGAAGATTGTAGTTAAGGAAGTCAAGAATTTCATTGAACTCGGTAGACTGTGGGGGCCGTGGTCCTTCCATGATTCTTTCCTCCCATTCCATTGTAGCTGTGACCCGTTGGCGACTGTACAAATCAGTTGAAATCCGGACTTGGGGAGAGAGGCAAACCTTGACTTCGGACGAGGCGACAATTAACCCATCTCAACTGGAGACAAGAAAATGAAGAGGAAGCTCAAATCGAAAGGCAGTGTCAGGAGAGGATCAAGACTTGAGTCTCAAGAGAAAAGGCGTCTGCGTATGAACGATATCATCCAATTGTTCATGCGATATTATCCTGATGCTCATTGTGCTCTCGATCATGAGAATCCAGAGCAACTGTTGATAGCAACCATTCTCAGTGCTCAATGCACAGATGAGCGAGTCAATCAGGTGACGAAAAAGTTATTTGTTAAATATCCTTTTCCACAGGATTTTGCTGTTGCAGAACTGACGGAGCTTGAGCAAGATATTCGACCCACGGGTTTTTTTCGAAATAAGGCCCGAAATATTCAGAATTGCTGTCAGCTTTTGATTCAGGATTTTGGAGGAAAGGCCCCTCGGGACATGGAAAAATTGGTCAGACTTCCAGGAGTTGGAAGAAAGACGGCAAATGTTGTTCTGGGCAATGCGTTCGGAATTACTTCGGGAATTGTGGTTGATACCCATGTGACTCGCCTTGCAAACCGATTGGGATTGGTTTCAGCTCAGGAGGCGGAAAAAATTGAACGGGAACTAATGAAACTTGTTCCTCAAGAATATTGGATTTTGCTGCCCCATTGGTTGATTTGGCATGGGCGGAGGGTTTGTCGAGCCCGAAAGCCAAATTGTGAAAAATGTCTCCTGTTTGAACTTTGCCCGCGTCGGTTATGAAGGCGCAATTGACACGTCTCACTCCGATGGGGGAAGATGACCGCTATGATAGTTTCATTTTTTGAGAGCATGAAGTACGTAGGGCATATGTTGCCCGTGGCTTTTTTAAGAGTCTATACGGGTTATTATTTTTTTAATCGTGCCATGGAGCATTTCGATGGGGATTTTCTCGTGCAACCCATACTCAGTCGATCCATCGATGAATGGCTGCCAGTGAGCCAGGCCCCTGAGTGGTATAAGGATGTTTTGGAATCGATTGTTGTGCCCAATTGGAAGATTTTTGCTTATTTGGTGACCTACTGCGAATTTGCAATAGGGATTTGTTTTATTATTGGCTTTTTTGTCAGGCCCACAGCCCTTCTGGGAATTTTTCTCACGGCCAATCTCTTTTATCAGACAGGTCCTTTTGTTAGCGATCTGCACCGTCTTTTTTTGGCGATATTCATGATGATGTGGTGGGTGGGTGCGGGGCGCTGTATGGGAATGGATTATTTTTTCTATAAGCGTCAGCGCGGTATTTGGTGGTAAGTCTATGAACTTTGTCGAGGTCTTGTTTCAGTGAAACGAATATCATCTTTTTTTCTTTCAATAAGTATTGTCGTTGTCGGATTGGGCCTCTTGGGCTGGGTTCTCTATGGGGTCGCTCGCCGAGCCGAAGACCCTGTGGTCCATCGCACTGTTCTGAGAGTGATGACGTATTCTTCTTTTTTTGTACCAACTGGGCCTGGGCCTCTCTTGAAGGCTGAGTACGAAAAGAGATTTCCTTGTGATGTTGAATTCGTCGATGGGGGTGATTCGGCCCTTATGGTAGAGCGCCTAAAATCAGTGTCTGAGAAGCAAATAGATTTGGTTTTGGGAATTAGCCTGCTTCACCATGGCAAAGCACAACGAGAACTCAATTGGCAGGATTGGGCTTATCCACCAAAAGTTTCTATGGTTCCGGAGTTGAATTTTTTTGGCGGTGTAGCTGCGGCCAATCGTTATAAATTTGTTCCGTACAATTGGGCTCCAATGACCTTTGTGTATCGCGAGGGCGAGGTCACTCCTCCGAGATCCTGGGAGGACTTGCCGCGTCCTGAATTCAAGCGATCAATTTCAGGGCAAGACCCTCGTTTTAGCACGCCGGGCAATTATTTATCGTTTTGGGCTTGGGACAAGGAGGCGGGGCAATTTTCAAACTCGCGCATAGATTGGCTCAAACACGCCTTGCTTCCTTTGAGTCCGAGTTGGAGCGTTTCCTACGGTCTCTTTCGAAGTAAGAATGCGAAGCTGACTTTTACTTACGCGACCTCGCCTTTTTATCATCGTTTAGTTGAAAAGGATGAGAGCTATAAGGCGGCTGTCTTCAATGAGCCCCACCCCTTCGAAGTGGAGTTGGCGGGAATTCCCATTCACTGTGTGACCTGCGGGGAAGCAAAGCAATTTATTCAATTCCTACTTGAACCCGCATCGCAGCGAATCTTGATGGAAAAGAACTTTATGCTGCCGGTTGTGACTGGAGTGAAAGATTCTAGCCCATTTGCTGAGATGGCTCAGTACCCACTGATTTCGTGGGACTCCTACGAGGCCTACGACAAGAGCGAGACCAATTGGGCAAAAAAGTTTGTGGACACTTTAAAAGCGAGGGTCAAGAAATGAGGACCTGGAGTGAACGCTAGGCTCTCAGGCTTTTGTGACCTTCGATCTCTTTTGCGCGCGGCACTGGGACTTTTTCTCGTTTTTCCGGTTCTTGTCATCACTGGATTTTCAAAATCTTGGGATTGGCCTGATCACACCGAATTGCTGGAGTCTCTTTCATTTACGACGATTCAAGCATTTCTCAGTTCTTTGTTTACAATG
This sequence comes from Bdellovibrionales bacterium, assembly GCA_016714165.1. Lineage (NCBI taxonomy): Bacteria > Pseudomonadati > Bdellovibrionota > Bdellovibrionia > Bdellovibrionales > Bdellovibrionales bacterium. Next base: position 1,998,394 of record JADJNU010000001.1, on the reverse strand, counting down.
ATCTTAGGAGCGGGTGGGGCATTGGGGCTTATCTCTTTCTCCCAAGGGAAGTTGCGCTCTGCTTCGGAAGTATTCGCTCTTCTTCCCAGCCTTCTTCCTCCTCTATTTGTGATTTTGCCATACTTGAATATGGCTTCATTTTTTCACTTTGAACCATTTGGGTTGTGGGGAATTGTGAGCGTCAATATTTTGATGAATCTCGGCCTGACTTCAGTTGTCTTAGCTCGAGTGATTGAATCGAAGCTAGGCCCTATGATCGAGTTGAGTTGGATTGAGGGGGCCTCGCGGTGGAAGATGGTTCAGAGCGGAGTTTTCTCTTATTTGCGAGCCGATCTTGTCTCTTTCTCGTTTTATCTGTTCACACTTTATTTTGCGAGCTTCTCGATTCCTCTGATTCTCGGCAGTTCAGAGGGGGTTACGCTTGAAGTATTGATTTACGAAAAAATTCGTTTGAGTGGAAACTGGTCTCAGTCCGTCTTGTTAGGACTTTTACAGATATTTATTTTATTTCTTTTCTCGTTTGGGGTGAGGCAAAATTTAACAGGAACAATCAGTCGTCAGCCCAATCTGACAGGCTTGCGTGTTCCTTTTCTTTTTGGAATCCCTTTTTTTGTGAGCTTCTTTTTAGTTGTGGGTCAGTTTTTTGGATTCGTCCGTGGCTGGGGTTATCTCTTGAATTCGCCAGTACTCTTAACGGAGTTGCCCAGTCTCTTGAGCGGAACCTTGATCGTCGGAATTGGAACAGGACTCGTGGTGTTTCTTCTTCTCATATTGGTCGCGGGTTTGGGTCCCCACCCTGGCTTGGATCGTTTTTTGGTTGGCTACACGGCGCCAAGTACAGTGCTGACAGGGTTTGCCTTCTTGCTTTTGGGTGTCGATAGCTGGCCTGGTGTTCATCTTTCTCTGATCTGTGGTTTGGCGATCCTTGTGGTGCCTTCTTTATATCGAATGCTGGCAAGAGGACTTCTCGTTGCCATTCAAAACCAAGTGATTGTGGCTCGATTGGGAGGATCTGGGTGGTGGGCCATTTTTGACAAAATTGTTTTTCCTCAGATTTGTCGGCAGTTTTGGTGGCTGGCTGGAATGAGTTCGCTTTGGGCCTGTGGTGATTATGCACTCTCCTCCTTGGTCGTCGAAAATAATACGACTTTGGCTCTTGCCATTAAGGGCTATATGACTTCCTATCATTTGGATTTGGCTACAGCTCTCAATTCAATTTTACTTGTTGTCGGAATGAGCTGTTTATTGGGGTTTGGAGGCTTGGGCCGTGTCTGTCGTACAGAATCTTTTTCGTGATTACGGAAATTTTCAAGTTGATATTCCTGAATGGAAGATTTCTGATCAAGGAATCACCGCTCTTTGGGGGCCCTCAGGGGCCGGCAAAACTTCGATCTTTCGACTGATGATCGGTCTTGAACCCTGTCCTGGATTGCGTTGGATATTTGGAGACCTTGATTTGGCCCAACTTTCTATGTCGGCCAAGAGACTGGGAGTGGTCTTTCAGTCCTATGATCTCTTTCCTCATATGACAGCAGAACAAAATGTCCAATTCTCGCAAGAGGCGAGAAAAATTCCAAAAGCAGAGAGGGCTCAAGATCTGGAGCACTTGAAAAATTCTTTGAGTCTCGAAAGCTGTTGGCGGCGAAAGGCTCAGCTTCTTTCGGGAGGTGAGCAACAGCGAGTTGCCATTGCCCGGGCCTTGGCGGGGCGCCCTCGATTTTTATTTTTAGATGAACCCTTTTCGGCCTTAGATACAGACCTCAGGGCAGAAGCCCGCGAGCTTGTGAAGAGAGTGATCGGTGAATTCAAAGTTCCAAGTTTATTGATTACCCATGATAAAGAGGACATTCAAGCGATGGATGCGGTGGTTGTGAGGGTTGAGAAGGGGAGGTTGGTTTGAGGGGGTTTGTGGCTTGTTTGGTTCAGCAAGGCGGCCTTAGAGTTTGAAACAACAAATTCACCGAAGGCTTGCAAGCTGGAGATTTATTAAAGACAAAAAGCTGTATTAAAGGCAAAAAAAAGGCGGCCTTTTGAGCCGCCTTTTTTGTTTTCGCTTTAAAGCGAAAAAGATCTCACTAGAACATGAATCGACCGGCAACATTGAGTGAAAGAATAGAACTTGAATCAATGTCTACACCACCAATACTGCTGCTGGCCAATTGTGACCATTTGAGAACGCCAATGACAGTGGCAGCTTCAGAGAAATGATAGGGGCTGTAAACTCCGAGACCCATCATGTTGGCGCCGTCATTTCCTTCTGTAGAGCCAGTTTTTGTCTCAGCAGTCGCCGAGTAAAAAGCCTCAAAACCGACAGCTCCCATTTCGTGAGGGATTTCATAGAAGATGGCCAATTTTGTCTCTTCGCCGCCTTTGGATTTAGTTGTTGTTGTTGTTGTTGCTGTTTTGTTTTTCACTGATCTTTCGCCTAGCAGAAAATCAGTGGACAGTTTGGTTCCAAGCACATGAGAGCCCATCAGCCACTGATAACCAACCCAAGGGCGAAGAGAGTTTCCGCCAGACATGGCGTCGTTCTCTTTATTTGCAGTATCTTTTTGTTTTTCACTTGGACTGAAATAGAGTTCTGCTCCGTAGTTCATGCTGCTTCCCTCGACGAAGGAATAGCGGCCCTTTGCAAAGATCTGAATGTCTTGGAGTCCCTTGGTGTCGGTCTCAGAAGTCCCCTGTTCGGTTTTGCTGGTCGTGTAGCCGAGATTGGCGCCGACGGCGTACATTTCAGTGAGCCCACGTTCGTAAGCCAAGTTGAGATTTTGGCCCGTTGTGTCGGTCTTGGTGCCGCTTACTTTAATAGAATTGCTGTTGTAATTCAGTCCAGGAGTCAGAATATTCGCGTCGGGAGCGGCTTGATAAAAGTACTCGGATTTGATGTCGGTTGTTGCATGAGCAGCAAGGGTCAAACCCAAAGCCGCAAGTGTTGCTGTGAGAGATTTCATACCAAAGTCTCCTTTTTATAACGTAAGGGTAAAAACCCGTTTTTAATATCTGGATCGCCGGATCAGGGTTATTCATCTTTTGTCAGTCATCAACTGATTTCGTACAAAGAAAAGAGGCGTCAAACAAAGGTCTAGCTATGAGGGGGCCTAATTAGGCAAAAAAGTCACAGTCATGTGACAGATTGTCCACCTGTTAAATTAATTTTTGGCAATTGGACGAGGCCAGACCTTTTGCTTTTTTTCTTGAGTGATAAAGCTCGCCTGTGCGGCAATATCATTGCATCGGTCAAACTCCGCCTTTGTAAAGAGGTGATGAGTGAGAAGAGTTTGATATTCGTGAACGAGGTCAATATTAAAAATCCCTGGGTCATCGGTATTGATTGTCGTTAAAACTCCAGCTTCCATTATTTTTCGGATGGGATGTTCAGCCAGAGAAGGAACGGCTTGAGTGAGCCAATTCGAGGTTGGACAAAGTTCGAGGGGAATTCGATTTCGAGAGAGATATTCCATTATTTCTGGGTCGCGATAAACCTGAACTCCATGGCCAATTCGTTTCGCGCCCAGGTGCTCGATGGCTTCCTTCACATAACGGGGGGCCTTTGGAAGATTGGCCTCACCACTGTGAACCGTGATACCGAGGCCCGCCCTTGCGGCCAAACGAAAAAAGGGAGAGAAAGGTTTTGAATCAAAACCTTCTTCATTGTCAGCCAGATCGAGTCCGACAAAGCTGTCTTTGTTTTCGATGGCAAATTGAGTGACAAGTTCAGCTTCTTTGACTGGCAAAATTCTTTGGATAATACAAATCAACCCAACGGCCATGGGGAGTTCCTTCGTGGCCCGATTCATTCCCTTTACAATGGCATCGTGAATGTCCTGAAACGACATGTCTTCGTGGCCCTGGCGAACAAAGGTGGGGGAGTAGCGCAACTCAAGAATACGGATTCCTTCGACATGAAAAGCGTCGAAGCAACATTCATAGGTGATTCTCTCAAGAACCTCAGGAGATTTTAATAGGACCTGCGTATCCAAAAATTTATTTAGAACGGCACCCAGATTGGTCATGGGTTCCGTGATCAAAAAGCGCTCGGCAAAAACTTGATCACTGGGGATCTTGATTCCGCTGTGCGGGGCAAGCTCTCGGAGAGTCGAGTGACGAATGCTCAACTCGAGGTGACGGTGAAGATCAACTTTCGGCATTTTTTGTATATTCATCTGGATCAGATTAGAGGCCGCGATCTCAAGGCTCAAGGGAGAAATAATAACATTACGTGTTAAACGGTATCCCAGAAAGCTATAATTGGTAAATAGCTGGATTCTTACCTGAGAATTGTCTATTAAAAATCTGCAATTCTGAATGATCCGGTGGTGTGTCCCTGTTTCATTGATACTTATTTTAATTTAAAACCAAAGGCGAATTCATGTCTCAAGCGAAGTTGATCCCTATTCCTCTCAAGAACCTTCTGGCTCCAACTCCACAGCGAACCCCTCAATGGCCAATTGAAATCAGTCTCAAGAGTGGCGAAAAAGTCGAAATGGTGGATCCGCGTTCGACCCGTGCCCTGGTTTCACTGATGGACATGCAGGCTGTGTTGGGAGGGGCCGCCAGCCATTTTGGAGGACCTTCGGCCTTCGCTGAATTGATGGGGGCCGTTTACGGTCTTGTCTTTCATCGCTCTCGGAAGACCGGGGTTCCCTGGCATGAAGTAGCCCACATCATCAATGATGCAGGACACTGTGAGAATGGGATCTATGCCCTCAAGGCCAATTACAGTTTTGCGGGCCTCAGTCTTGACAAGCTCAAGGGATTTCGCTCGATCGAGAGTCAGTTGACGGGCCATGGAGAGTCTCATCTCTTTCCGGAGGGAGTTTATCTTTCCAATGGACCTTTGGGGTCCAGTCTGCCTCAGGCGCAAGGCTTGGCCTATGCGGATTGCCTGGCAGGGAGGCGACGCTTAACTTTTGCTGCGATATCCGATGGCGCTTGCATGGAGGGTGAGGCGCGAGAGGCTTTGGCTGCGATTCCGGGACTAGCTAAAATTGGGAAAATGGCCCCCTTTGTTTTGGTGATCAGCGATAACAACACGAAACTGACGGGTCGAATCGATGCCGATTCTTTTAGCATGCAGCCGACTTTTGATTCGCTGAACGAATTGGGTTGGAAGGTCTTTCGCCTAGCAGATCCTCACAATCTTCAGAAATGTGTGAGTCTCCTCGAAGAAGCTATGCAAACAGCCGAGAGCCATCCTCAGCAGCCGATTGCGATTATCGCAAAGACAATCAAAGGCTATGGAGTCAAAAAAGTGGAGGAGAGTTCGAGCGGAGGGCATGGGTTTCCTTTGACGGAGGCGAAGGATCTGAAGGCCTTCATTGAGGAGATTTACAGTGGAGCCAAAGTTCCGGAGGAATTTTTAGAATGGGCCGAAGAAATGGTTCAGCAACAAAAAGATAAAAAGTCTGCTGTCTCCAATTCGTCTGCTGTCCCGAGCGAAAAGATTCAAAAGGGCGTCAGTCAAGCTCTCATCAAAAAGCGAAAAGAGGGGCTTCCTCTTTTTTCAATTTCTTCAGATCTCGCAGGTTCAACTGGGGTTCGTGAATTTCAGAAGGCCTTTCCAGAATGCACTCAAGATGTGGGAGTTGCCGAGTCCAATATGATCAGTATGGCCGCGGGTCTCTCGAAAGAGGGCTTTATTCCGGTTGTCGACACCTTTGCGCAGTTTGGAGTGACGAAAGGAGCCTTGCCGTTGACGATGGCTTCTTTGTCCCAGGCCCCCGTGATAGCTTTTTTTTCTCACACGGGATTTCAGGATGCCGCTGATGGGGCTTCTCATCAGGCATTGAGTTGGCTTTCGATGACCGCGTCAATTCCGGATGTGGAGTGCTATGCGCTCACCTGCAGCGACGAAGCGGAGGCCTTGGTGGCTCAGGCCATTGATCGCTTTGTTGGGATGAGAAAGGCGGGAGAGGTTCCCCCTTCGACTCTCTTCTTTTTGGGACGCGAAAACTTTCCGTTGAACTATGGCTTGGAGCCCACTTCTTATCGTTTGGGACAGGGCCAATTCATTCATGAAAGCGAAAAATCACCGGCGTCAAAAAAGCTGGTTCCAATTTGTCCGGGCGGCTCTTTGCTTTCTCAGGCCCTGAAGGCGGCCAAAGAGCTCGAAGCACTGGGAATCAGGAGTTCGGTGGTTAATCCCTCTTGCTTGAATAAGCCGGATCTCGCTTTGTTTGCGGATTGTCTTCGTTTGAGTGAAGGACGCTTGATTACGGTTGAAGATCACCAATTGGTGGGAGGCATGGGAGCTATTCTAGCTCAGGCTCTTCTTTTGCGAGGGATTGAATTGAAGCTCAAATCAATCGGAGTTCGAGGCGGCTTCGGGCAGAGTGCCTATCAAGCCGGCCAACTTTATCAGAAGCACGGAATGGACGCCAAGGCGATCGTGCAAGCGGCTTTGGAAATTTGATGAAGTCACAGGGCCGGACATTATTTATCCACACGGCCAATCTGGGCGATGTTGTTTCTGCGGCTTCTGTGGTCACTGGGGCGGCACTCCAGGGCCCCGTTGATATTTTCTTGAGAAAATCTTTTCGTGGACTTTTTTTTGGAGAGAACAATATCACAGAGGTCGACGAAACAAGCTTGGATTCTCAATATGAAAGAGTGATTGATCTTGATTCCTCATCGGTGAGCCGAGCTTTGGTAAAAAAAATAAAGTCGAGAGAAAAAATTGGTCGATATCAAAATTGGATTCGGCGCTTTAAATATTCAAACATTTATACACGACAGTTCCCAAAAAATTCTTATGGTCATATTGTAAAAGACTATCGTCCCATCGCTCAACATTTGGGTTGCGACCCAAACAAAAATCCGGGTCTCTCCGCAATTCCCTTGAATACAGAATTGAGCGAATGGTTTGGTCACCATGGGAGAGATCGAAGCGGAATGGTGGTCGTTCATGTCGAAGCTTCAAATCCGATTCGGTCCTTGCCAGAAGCTCTCGTCTTACAAATTATTGCGGGTCTAACAAAGAAAAATAGGTGGGTGTTACTGTTAGGTACTTCCTCTGCTGCTCTTGAGGCACTCAAAAAAAAAGCAGACGGCCAGACCGCCTATCTGCCGTTTAGCATTTTTGAATTGAAGGCAATATTGCCCAAGGCAGAGCTATTTATTGGCCCTGATAGCGGTCCTATGCATTTGGCGGCCGCTTTGGGAGTCCCATGTTTGGGAGTCTATGGACCTACCTTACCGAGAGAATATGCGCCCTTGAGCTTGAGCACGGGCTTTGGAGTCAGGTCAGTTGAGCGCGAGTTTTCTTGCCGGCCATGTAATCAAAATCGCAGCTGTCCCTTCGACAGGAGATGTCTGAATGTGATCAGGGCCGAAGAGGTGTTAGATCTGGCAAAACAGCTCGTTGATCCCTCTCAGGCTTAGCTTTTATTTGAGGTTGTTTTTTCCTTCTTGGAAGGAGCAGAGTCAGATCTATCTTGTTCTTGAGAATAATCTGAGCCGTGATTCTCTTCGACTTGATGATTTTTTATGGATGCAGTAACATCAATTTCGGGTTCCTCAGAAAGAGCTTTCTTAAAACTGCGAACACCTTCGCCCAAGGATTTTCCAATTTTTGGAATCTTATTTGGTCCAAAAAGAACCACGAGAATAAGAACTATAACGAGCAAGTGCAGAAATGAAAAACCCATAAAAAATTTCCTTCTTTAAATTTGTTTCGAGGCAGATAGATTTAAAGTTCCTGGGGCTTCCGCTCGGTTCGCCTTCGGTTGCTTCGCCATCTGTTGCGTCGACTTTTAATTTGTGCTTCTCCTATTTTATCCCGTGATCTTTCGAAGTTTTGGGCCCAGTAAAGCCAATCCTCCCCTGATAGAGAGTATTCTCGGGAAGAAAACTGGAGCGCCAGGTGGAAGGCCTCGGTTTGCAGAACGGCCATTTGGCGTCGCTCGCCACGACGTTCAAAATCCGCCCTTTTTCGAAGAATAGACTGCATGTGAAGGGCTTTTGCAACCATGGCTTGTTCTTGCTTAAACATGCCGATCTCGCCACGCATGAAACTGATCATATCGGGGTTTTCAAGTATTTGGTTGGTACTGATCGTTCGATTTGGATCTGGGTTTATTGTGGCTCGGTAATAAGCTTGGACAAGGGCTCCAAATAACTGAACGGGATCAGATTGGTCGATTGGCTTATCATGTATGTGACTCAGGTAATGACAAAAAAGATCGGCACTTTCTTTGTGGGAAAAGACCTCATGTAAGTGTGGAGATATATGCTTGAGAACTCCAAGGTCGTAAGATTCCAGGAAGGGCTGCGCTGGATCGGCGATACGAAGATATTTTAGAATCTCTTCACGACGACGAGGGAGAGCGGTGTCTACCAAAGAGGCGGCATTGGATTGAATGGCTTCCCGCACTTCAGGGTCAATGTTAAATCGAATGAGATGAGCGAGGCGGATGCCCCTGAGAATTCTTATTGGATCTTCTTTAAATCTTCGATTCGGTTCCCCAATCGTTCGAATTGTCTGGTTTTTAAGGTCACCGAGGCCACCACAAAAATCCAGCAATTTATTGCTGACCGGATCGTACATGAGTCCATTGATCGTGAAGTCCCGACGATTGGCATCTTCTTCGGGGGATCCAAAAAGATTGTCGCCACTTTCAATATGATCGGGAAGGACTTCATCTGTTTTTAAATCTCGGCGGAATGTGGCCACTTCAAATTGTTGTTCCCCTCTCTTGACAAGGACCAACCGAAAGCGTTTGCCAATGATAAAGGCATTGCGAATCTGGCGCTTAACATCGCCAGGTCGCGCATCTGTGGCAATGTCATAATCCTTCGGTTGCTTATTGAGAAGCAAATCTCGGACGCAACCGCCCACCAGGTAGGTGGTAAACCCCCGGTCTTGGAGTAACCTGACAATATCTAGGGCATCACGATCAATCCACTCTTGATGCAAACAAGGCTTTTGAGTAACTTCCATCGGTGGCCATAATGACGCGACTTGCACGATGGGTCAAACAGGAAGGGAAGGACATGGGTCATTTAGCAAATTTCCATTATCGAATTTCGGGGCCCGATTCCGCACCCAAACTCATTTTTTTGCACGGTTTAATGGGATCTGCCGCCAATTGGAGAAAAATCGTTCCGGCTTTTGAGACTCAATACAATGTTTTAGTTTTTGACCAAAGAGGCCATGGGAAATCCTTTCATCCTGATTTTGGATTTTCTCCTGAGGCCTATGCCCGAGATTTGCAATTGATCCTTGATGAACTGGGATGGAAAGAAGGAATTTATCTGGTGGGCCATTCTTTGGGCGGGAGGAATGCTCTCCAATTTGCCCACTCTTTTGCGAGTCGCGTTAAAAAGCTAGTTATCGAGGACATTGGCCCCGATTCGCCTCCAGAAGCAGTTGAAAAGATTGAATTTTACTTGAATTCGATTCCCACCCCATTTCGGGATAAGAAAGCGGCCAAGGTTTTTTTTGATCAAGAGTTTCCTCAGATCATTGGGGAGGGAAAAAGGGGAGAGGTGCTTTCTCAGTACTTTTACACAAACATCGAAGCAAAACAGGACGGGACGGCTGACTGGCGTTTTTCGAGAAAAGCGATTCTAGGGAGTATCAGGGAAGGGAGAGCCTATGAGAGGTGGGATCAGGTTCGAGCCTTGCGAACTCCGACTCTCTGGATTCGAGGGAGTCAGAGCGAGGACCTTTCCAGAGAGACCTTCCGGCGAGTCTTAGAAAGCAGTCCTCTCATCAGTGGTGTGGAAATAGACGGGGCGGGGCATTGGGTGCATTTTGACCAGCCAACTCTGTTTATTCAGGCTCTCAAGGATTTTTTTATTCAAGATAAATCCGCTTGAATATGCCATGTGCTTTGACAAATACCACGACCTTCGTATACTAGTGCCACATAAACATTGACGATATGAGTCAGAGACGAGGAAGTCCTGTTAGTGAAATTCTCAGAATTAGATCTTCATCCGACCCTTGTGGCGGCGATTCAAAAGCAAAATTACATTGAATGTACTCCTGTTCAGGAATTGGCAATCCCGGTTATCATTGAAGGCAAGGACGTTGCGGGTCTGGCTCAGACCGGCACCGGCAAGACCGCTGCTTTCGTTTTACCATTGATGGAGCGAATTCTGCGCGCGCGTGATATTGAAAATGCCGGCAAGGCTCTTCATGGGGACGAGGCCGTTGAAGCACAGATCCGCTCCGAATTGGGTGCGGCAGGAAAGCCATCGGAACCAAATAAAAGTGAGACCGAAAACAACGGTGATTCACCTTTATTGCCAATCGAAAAGAGGGCCTTTGTTGATTGGCAAAAAACGAATTACGTGTTGGTCCTGGTGCCGACCCGTGAATTGGCCGAGCAAGTTTACGAGACTGTGCAATTATTCGGTTCTGAATCGGGTCTGCGAGGTACGGCCATCTATGGTGGTATGGCCTACGACAAGCAAAAGAAGGCGATCAGTCACGGCGTTGAATTTGTGGTGGCAACACCTGGACGACTGATTGACCTCTATAAAGAACACGTCGTTGATTTGCGCCAGGTTCGAGCTGTGGTTTTTGATGAAGCCGATCGCATGTTTGATATGGGTTTCAAGGAAGACATGAAATATGTCTTAAATCGTATCCCCAGAGACCGCCAGTTGCTGGTCTTTAGTGCGACTCTTAATTTTGATGTTCTCAATGTGTGTTATGAGTTTGGTTCAGAGCCAGTGGAGATTAATGTCAGCAAAGATCAACCAAAGGCCGAGAATGTTGATGATGTTATTTTTCACGTTGGCTTGGAAGACAAACCCCGATTTCTTTTGTCTATTCTAAAGAAGGAAGTCCCTCGTCAGGCAATTGTGTTTAGCAATTTTAAGCGCAACGTAGAGAGGATCACTCAGTTTTTAAATCGGAATGGTATTCCGGCAGTTGGGATTTCAAGCTTGATGACTCAAGCTCAGCGAAATCGGGTGATGGCTCAATTTAAAAGCGATAACGAAAGAAATATTTTGGTTGCCACCGACCTTGCGGCGCGTGGTTTGGACGTCCTCGGAGTCGATATTGTCGTAAATTTCGACCTTCCAGATGATCCTGAAAACTATGTTCACCGGATTGGCCGAACGGGCCGGGCCGGAGCGAAGGGATTGGCGTTTAGCTTTGTTGGCGATCGAGACTTGGATGCCCTTCGCCGGATAGAGGATTATTTGGGTCACAAAGTTGAGATGTCCTGGCTTGACGATCAATTTCTAGTTTCTGAATTTTCACCTTTTCCTTTGGAGAGAGAGCTGTCTCCTTATCCGCCAAGAATGAAGCCGTTTGATAGGAAGGCACCGGGAGGCGGTCCGCGGGAGAGTCGAGGACCTCGACGCCCGGATCGAGGCGGGTCCAAGCGAAAATTTGACGACAACCAAAATAGGAATGATGAGGGAAGCGATCGACAGGAAGGGGCTTCGCCGCAAGGCCGCGGAAGGACGGGCAATGAAGCGCGGTCCCCAAGGGGAGAAAATAAGCACGGGTCCCGTGGTGGCAGCAGTGGCCAGCAACGTCGACCCGCAAGGTCTGCAGGGGCAAGCGCAGCTTATAGGCCTCGAAATGAGGCGGAGTCATCGTCTGCGACAGCGTCGTCCTCTCTTGCTGCATCGGGAGGAACTGAGTCCCATCGTGATCGGTCGAGGGGGCGTCATGCTTCAGGCGACAGAGAGCGTGTTCAGCAGGCGGGAGACCAGGCAGGAGATGCAGCCGGTAGAAACAGAAATGACGGTTCACGTCGACATGGTCCTGGTGCTGACAAGCGCCGCCACCAAAATAATCAGGGGCAAGCTCAAGATCAAAGGTCGAATCAGCGCGCTCAACAAGGTAGGGGAACTCAGGGCGGCAGCGGTCCCCGCAAGGTTCATGGGCAGCAGGGACGAGGAGCAAGTGCACCTGCGCGTCGGGCCACAAATCAGCAAGTGGTGGCAAAAGATTCTCTTGGGAAAAAGGTTTCTGGTTTTTTCAAAAAGATATTTGGCGGTTCCTGATCTCGTGGGAGTCTCTATTTGTGACATACCGACTATCCCATGCTCAAGTGGATAGAGTCTGTTCGTTCTTTTCGATGACTGATACATCATACGACCACAAGATATGCAGAGCTAAATGTCCAAGATCCCGCATCCACACAGAGCGCCACTTCATATAAAATATTGTAAAGCTGGTCCTTTTTTTGCAACTTTAATGGGTCAATATGGAACATTTTGGATTTCAGTCAAAATGGGTTCGATTTTCTGCATTAGGGGTAGGCATTGCATTCATTAGTGTCCTCGTTGGAAATGGTTGTGGCTCAGGATTCAACTCAAAGATATTTGGCGAAAAAACTAAAAATGACCGCAAAATTCAATGTGAAGATCGAAAGGCTGAAGTTTCCCTGTACGAAATGTCGTCACTGACACCCTATCAATATGCATATACTCTTGAGGATCTTTTATCACGATCTCTTTCTGAGACTGAGTTGAATGAAATATTTCAAACAACGTCAAAGGCACCTCTTCCTACAGCTGAAAATGGTTTTGATAGCCATACCAAAATATCCATCTCCCCTGATTTCGTTGAATCTAAAATGGAAATCGCAAAAATTTTTTCAAGAATCCTGACCTTGCAAATAAACCGTGATTGCGTTGATGAGATTTGTGCAAAAGCAAAGTTGGATAAATTTCTTGAAAGAGCTCTTAATAAAATTTATCCTGAATCGGAGATTGCTTCAATTAAAGTAAAATTGCTCAGTGTATTCTCGGGCTCAATTCTGCGCGATGCCGATTTCAATCAGTCTACTGAAGACGCGCTATGGGCTCTTTTTTCAGGCTTGAGTTTTCATATTAAGTTTCTCAATAATGATTCTCAGAACCTCATGACCTCTCTAGAATTGGGAAAGAAATTTAGCTATTTTCTCTTGTCTTCGCTTCCAGATGATTTATTGGCCAAAGACATTCAGTCCGGGCGTATTCAAGATTCCGGGGTTCGAATTCAGCATGTGAGAAGAATACTGTCTAATCCCAATTATCTCAGGCGATTTAGTTTTCAATTTCTCTCGCAGTTTTTGGGATTCAAAGGAACTTATCAGTCGTCAAACGAAAGCAAATTCAATGATATAACAAAAAGAGAAATCTATGATTCAGAAATATTATTTTTTGAATATGTCCTTTCTAATAATCTGCCAATTGGAGCTCTGATAGAGTCAGGAGTCGTATTTGCCAATGATTCTATCGCCAACAAATTTAATCTATCAGGGACGAAAGGTCAGACTCTTGTGCCTGTTCAGTCAAACGAATACACAGGGCTGTTGACCCATCCTCTTATTTTTATGAAGACATTCAAAGAGAGTGAAAAAAAGCTTTACGTTGGTCGTGGATCTTTAATTCAGCAGCGATTTATATGTCAAAAACTTCCAAACATATCTCAGTCCACGATCGAAGAGATCGAGAAAATCGAGCAGGAGCTGAAAGACAAGGGTATTGGATCAGTCCGGGGTATGATTGAGTATCACCGATCAAATCCTGCTTGCTTGAGCTGCCACCAGTATATAGATGGATTTGGGATTGCGTTGGAGAAATACAATGGCTTTGGGGGGTTTCGCGAGTATTATTCAGACGGCAATGCTGTTGATGCGAGCGGTGAACTCCTTGGGCAAACTTATGTTGATCACCGTGGGATGATGCAAATATTGCGAAATTCACTTGAGTTCAAAAGTTGCTTCGTTAGACAAATTAATTCTTTCGCTAGTCAGATGGATTTTTATAAGAGCAGTAATTGTTTGGTCGCTGATGTGGTGGCTGGAGCGAGCGAAGAGATGCCTTTGAGAGATCTCATCGAGTCGCTTGTATCGTCTCCACAGTTTACAATGAAAAGGCAGTAATTGATATTGGGGGAGTGGACCTGATGACTAAAATAGCAAGAAGAACTTTCATGAGGGGTGTTGGTGCGATGCTGTGGCTTCCTTATTTGGAGTCGATTTCAGTCCTCGGTTCAACACTCGCATATGGTCAATCCCTTGGAATGAGAAAGAGATTTGTTGCTATGGCTTGGCCCCAAGGAGCTGCAGGAGATAAGGGAAGTAAGGGTAATTGGCACTTTGATGTGGGTGGCTACCTGAGAACTCTTTCTGATATTCGTTCTAATCTGATCATTCCTCGAGGTTTCGGTGGCGGAGATGTTGCCGGAGGATACGATGGTTCAGATACAACACATGGAAATGGATATTCTATGTTGACCACTGGCTATTCTATCCAAAATAAGCAACTTCTTCTCAGCGCACCACAAAACGCCAAGTCAATAGATCAATTGATAGCTGATAAAGTCAAAGCAGATAATTCTGGTGTTCCGCTACATTCTTTGGTTACTGGAGTCACTCTCGAAGACGGTGGGCTGGGCTTTGTGCATGGCGACAGCGGAAAGACCATTAGCTGGGCAAGTTCTACGAAACCTATTCTTCCCATAGTGAATATGAGGGCTATGTTTGATAAGATCTTTATCATCAGTAGCGAAGCCGCGGCTAATAGTCAGAAAGAAGTCGCTCGTAAGAAAAGCGTGTTAGATTTTGTAAAAAGTGATTTAAGTACGATAAAAGCATCCGTAAATTCAGGTGACTCTATAAAACTGGATGAATACCTTACGCAGATTCGTGAAATTGAAAAGTATATTGATAGCAACGTTGCAAAAACCTGTAGCGCACTTGGCAGTTTTGGGTCTGTCACGGCCAACTTAGCCGATATAAATAGTTGCAATATGTTTTTACGAAAATCCATTGATCTACATGTTATCGCGCATCAATGTGATTTGGTTCGAACCAGTACGATTACAATGGACACATCAGTCAGTAATATTGGAAGAGGAGATGCCGATTCCTATCATGTTCACACTGGTGCAGAATGCGATAATAGATATCACAGTATTATACAAGGCCACGTCGATACGATTGGCTATGCTATTCGAAAATTCAAAGATGCAGGTCTTCTCGATGAAACGATCATTTATGCGGGGAGTGACTGTGCTTTGGGACACGTCAACGTCAATACTCCCATTTTGATTGCCGGTAGAGGGACTGGGTTTAAGTGGGGACAGGAAGTGGGAAGCGTGAATTCCCTTCGTCCAATTTCGGATCTTTTGATCGATATGCTCAAGGCATACGGAATTAATAATCCCAACACGGGAAATGTTATCTCCTGGGATACAGTAAAGGTGGGCTACCCCTATCCCATCACTAGTGAGAAATCAACTCCATCAGGAAACTCGGGCATTCTTTCTTAGAATCGCCTTAAATATTGAAGGGTTAACAGGGAAATGTTCCTAACTGTCCCAGCGAAAGTTGGAAATTATTTCGTTGCAGGTTGAGAGTGCGCTCTTGAATGATTCGCGGTGGTCTCGACAGGTGAGAATCACTGCAGTCTTGTTTTTCAAAAAAACAACTTGTCTCAGTTGTCTGGAAGTCTGGCGATTGATCATGTCGAGCAAAAAGGCGCGTTGGTTGTTGATTCGGATTGGCTTTGAATTGAGTATATCAAAGCCAAAGCGTGGGTAGTCTTTCAGCCATTGTTTGACATAATTTTTTAGTGACTGCTTGATTTGGAGATCGTCGACGCGAATGGTAAGACCTGCTTGAACTCCCTTATGAGTCGTTTTTGAACGGTAGAGAGCGGCAATGTTAGGATTATCAGGAGGGGAAGCAGAATGAATCCAATCTGTTTTTTCGGCATGGATTGAGAATCCACGCTCAGAAATATATTTTCCTATCTGATTCGAAATAACAAAGGAACTGGAAGTGACTGGGATGGGTGCCGCTAGAGCGGAACGACCCATCAAGAAGCAAATTAAAAAAAGATGCTTGCATAGCCATTGAATCATCTCAGGTAGGATAACTCACTGACCTGAAGTTGGGCAAGTCGATGGTGGACGAAAATCCATGAGATAAAGCTGTTTTGTTCCTGTCCTGGTGCTTGAGAAGACAATTGATTTGCCGTCAGGACCAAATGCGGGGAGAGAATCGTCTCCAAGGGAGTAGGTCAAGCGCTGTCGGCAAGAGCCGTCCCTGTTGATTGAATACAGTTCAAAATTATTTTCATCGTCTCCGTTGGAGGAAAATACAATTCTTTGCCCATCAGGATGCCACCTAGGGGACAAATGGACTCCAGCTCCATCTGTCAAAGCGAATTCTTCTCCCTTCTTTATATCTAAGCTGATGAGTTGAGAAGACTTCATGTCGGGGGCATATCTGACAAAGACAATCTGATGACCTGAGGGGTGAAATTGCCCTTCTGTTTCAATGAAATTCAGCCTGGAAAGGGTTCGCACCGATTTTCCATCTGTATTCATAAGGTGGAGCCTGGCCTGACCACTGCGCAGAGATGTGAATAATATGCTTGGGTGAGAGGGGTGATAGCTGCCCTCAGAATCATAGTTTTTTGAAGTCGTCAGACGCTCGATCTGATTTCCAAAATTTGTACTTCGATAGATTTCAAGGGGAGCATCAAACAGAGGAACAAGGGAGCGAGAAGCCGAATTCGACGCCACGGTCTTGGTGGGGGAGGAGAGCTCAGTTCAGACAAAGATTTTTGAATAAACACAGGATCTTCTTTGATTTCATCCGTTGTGCTGGAGTAAAGAATATATCTGCCTGATGAATCAAAATGAGGGCTGGCGTCATCTCCATCATGAAAAGTAACACGTCGTTGACGAGAGAGAGATAAGTTTAATTCATAGACCTGGCTCTGCGAATGACCAATTCGCTTTTCACTGAGAAAAATGATCTTTCTTCCATCGGGTGAAAAAGATCCATTCCAATTCTCTCCTTCCGTTGTCAATTGCTGCGCGGTCGAGGGCTGGTAGTTCGAAGGCGGCCGCGGTTGGCTTTGGTTTGCTCCCGAAGGGGGCAAAGGACCAGAATTCTGAGGAATGCTTTGCTGTGAATTTTTCTTTTGCAAGTTTTGGCAGGAAAATAAAATGAAGAAAGTAGAAAATAAAAACCAAATTCCAGTTTGTTGATATAAGCGCAAAATTTTATCCCTGAATCTCACGTTTTCATTTACCAATCTTTATCGGACGCATCGAGCGTCTTTTTAATCAAAGAAGACGGATTCCATTCGGCTAGCTTTTTAATCGAGGCCCATTCTCCATCTGAAGGTCTTGCTTTCCCCTTTATCAATCGAGGCAAGACAAAGATATCGTGGTGGGTGATGCTGTGTCGGAACAAGAAACGCACTGGTCTGCTTTTTCGTTTTTTTGCTGGTCCGGGAAAGATCCATTGATTTTTCAAAAAGGGGAGTTGCCCTTGGTTGATGACCATTTGTACCTTCTCGTTGGCAACCCAGATTTTCGGTTGCCAGTACCATATCTCGCGTGAGCGCTGAGGTCTTTTTCGCGGAAACTTGAGTTGAGTCTCGGACTTAAATGACTTGCACCCAGAAATCAGAGGACAAACACGGCAAAAGGTCTGGCTCGGGGTGCAGATTGCAGATCCGAGGTCCATGAGTGCCTGGTTCATGTCTCCTGGGGGATGGTCCAAAACGACCTTATCAGCCCAGGTCTGGTATTGCTTTCGATCTTGCGGCTTCCACCACTCGAGGTCGGCCGCATGAAATCTGCTCAGGACCCGAATGACATTGCCATCTACGACTCCCACAGGTTCGCCAAAGGCGATGCTGCTCACAGCCCGCGCAGTATAAGGTCCAAACCCGGGAAGTTTGAGCAATTCTTGATGAGTTTTTGGAAAATACCCGAGCTCGACGAGAGTCTGGGCAGCATTGTGCAAGTTCCGCGCGCGCGAGTAGTAGCCTAGGCCGGCCCAAGCAGCGAGCACCTCATTTTGTGTGGCTTTGGCCAGGAGTTCTATGCTGGGAAACAATTTCAGAAATTTCTCATAGTAAGGTAGCACGGCCTCAACGGTCGTTTGCTGCAGCATGGTCTCGCTGAGCCAAATAAGATAAGGATCAGACGTTTTCCGCCAGGGGAGAGGACGATGGTTCTTTTGATACCAAGTCCAAAGTGAGTTACGATTTTTTTTATCCAATGTAATACTGCCCTATGTTTCAATCTGTTGTGCAAGTGTCATAGCTGTCATACGATAGCTTTTGAAATAATTCAAAGGTCTCCGCGATTTGGCAAATGAACTTAATTGTGGGAAAATGAAAGAATGCATTTTCTTGAGAGAATTTTGATTTTTCTTGCTTTCGTGTTATTGACCCGGGGTCTGGCGGCAAAGGAGTTTGATAAACACGGGGCGAAATGTGGCTTGCGGGCCTTGTCACGCCTCAATTGTGACCTCTCGAAGGGATCCTATAAAATCTCACTCACATTTGATCGCATTACGATTTCTAATGGGGTTTGGAAAAGTGTCCAAGATCTTCCTATCAGGGAGCCAGGAACTCGTTGGGAGAGGGTTGAACTTCGTGAGCTGGGGGGGCATTGGCTAATTGAATTTGAATTTTTGACTTCTTCCAAAGGTGAAGCTGAGATTCAGGATTTGGTTTGGCTTGTCTATGAGTTAAATGGAGTCGAATGGACCGGAAGGGTTCGTGAGGTGGTGCAAAAACGAAGGCCAAAATTGACAAAGCATGATATGCAAAATGATAACAGGGAAAAGTTTGGACTCGGAAAAACAAAAGATGGTTCTATTGAGTGGTGGGTAGGTCGCCAAAGGGGAGTATTTTAGCTATGGATTTTAAACCGATGAGCGGACGAGAACAACCACGATTCTCTGGAATTAAGACGTTTTTTAGGCTGCCAGTTGTTTCTCCTTCCGAAGATTTTGATGTGGCGATGGTGGGAGTTCCATACGATGGCGGCGTGTCATATAGGCCAGGAAGTCGATTCGCGCCATCGCGCATTCGGGAGGCGTCCTCACTGGGAAGGGGATTTAATTGGTCTCGATCCTTGAATGTGTTTGATCGATTGCGTGTCGCTGATGTCGGCGATTGCCCAACAGTCCCCATCGACCAAAAGCAGACCTATCATAAAATTGAAGACTATTTCAGTTCGTTGGTCGGAGGAAAAAAGCGATTTATAGCTGTTGGAGGAGATCACTCAATCACTTTGCCTCTTCTCAGAGTTGTGAGAAGGAACGCAGGTGAAAAAATAGCTTTGATTCATTTCGATGCTCACTTGGATACCTATCCGGCTGCCTGGGATTGCGAGTACCACCATGGCTCTTTTGTTCGTCACGCTATCGAAGAGGGTCTTATTGATGTGAGCAGGTCTTTGCATTTAGGAATTCGAGGTCCGCTGGCCAACGAAAGTGATCTCAGCTTTGTGACAAAGCATAAGATGAATATTGTCACCGTGGACGATATCAGGAAAGAGTCTCTAGACACTTTTTTGAATCGGCTTCCGGTTTTTGACTCATCTCCGACTTATATCAGTTTCGATATTGACTGTTTGGATCCTGCTTATGCTCCGGGAACGGGGACCCCAGTTGTCGGTGGTCTTACTTCTTATGAAACTCAGCGCATACTTCGGGCGCTAAAAATAAAGCGGCTTGTTGGGGCGGATTTAGTTGAAGTGTCTCCGCAATACGATAGTTCCGAAATCACCTGCCTGGCTGGGGTGGACGTACTCTTCGAGTGTCTTTGTTTGATGGCTGAACAGAACTAAGTTTGTTTTTTAGACTGACCGATTTGATTTTTCATGATCAATCCATCATCAGGCTGGTTCCGGGTTTGGGCAAAAATTCTTTGGCTTCTTTGGTTAGCGGGCGGGCCTTTTTGGTGTCTATTTTTGGTGCAGAATTTGTCATTAGGGTTTTGAGCTCTATTGAATAGTTGTGTTTGAGCGACTTTCCCTTTGATATCATTTTTACGATGCCAATTGGCTTTGCACTTTCATGGGTCCAGAAATCAACTGTTTGATCGCGATCGATGATTCGATAGTGAGTGGCCTCGACAGTTCCGGCAGGCACAGTTATTTTCTCTATTCCCACTTTTGACTGGCGCAATTCATCGGCTGATTCAAACATGAATGTCGAGATTTGAGCGCCGTCAAAGCCTTTTAGGTACTCGTCAGTCAAAATGAATGGGTCTTCCCCAAGTTGGGGCATGAGAACATAGCCTTGTGACAAAGTGAGTTTCTTCCCGTTTGGCTGCACGTGAAAACGTTGCCACATCTCAACTCCAGTAAAGGACTGATCTTTGAAATAGAATTCAAGGGCAACATCTGACGAACTACGACTGGCCACAGTTATTGCAATTTGGGCAACTCCTGACGACAGTTTCAGTTCAAAGAGTGATCCTGAGCCGACTTTCAAATCTGGAATTTCAAATGAGCTACCGAGTTCAGCAGTGAATATAAAGATAAAGAAGAGCAGAGCGCGTGTTAATTTCACGGGGAATTTCTTATTCCTTCATCAATTTATCAAGTGCAATATTTCGCTCTTCTATGAGTTTCTTAGCTGCTTCAAGCTCTTTCATGAGGCGCTTGTATTCTTCGGGGCTGATCTGCGCTTCTTGTATTCCGGACTGCTGGGTTGGAGACACGTTCACTTCAGAAACAGGCTGGTTGCCCAGGTCAGATGTTTTGAGTTGGGCGCTGGTTGAGGAATTCCAAAATAAGACAAGGCAAACGGCGATCATTGCGCTGATCTTGGTTTCGAAGTCTAACCGCCGCAGGAGAAGTCGGACAAACTTTATCGTGATCGTATTTGTCATATTTAATGTGTCGGCAAGAACAGTCGATTTTTTGAGACTCATTATGAGACAACTGTCCAAGTTTTTCTGACAGGTGTTTAAAATCGAGTCAACCGTGAACAGCTAAGTTGCTGAAATCAAAGTTTTTCAATTTGGACACTCAGTTGCATTAGTATAGTGACAAAATCAGGGAGGGATTCCTTTTGAATAAATTAAGCCTTATCAGGTCTTTTAGAAGATTAAGTCTGACAGTGAGCTTAGCTTTTATATCTATAATCTCCGGCTGCGGAAAACTCGATACAACGTCCTTGAAACTATCGGAGAACGGCACTCGCGGCACTGTTTTGGCAAGATTTTTTCAAGACCAGAATATCTATGAAAAGGAATTGCCCTTTAGAAATCTCAATGGCTACGCTCTTTTTGAAGATGATATTATCTTGGGAAGAATAGACAAACTGGGCGTGAAACCCCTTAATTTTGTGCTTCCTTCTGCCACAACCGGCGTTCTTGATTTTTCTGAATTTAGCGGATCGCAGTCATTTGCCTTTGCCGTCGAAGGAGGAAGACTCTGGACGACGGGGATTGTGCCTTATGTGATAACGTCTGCTGTTTCAGCAGCAACTGATGGTCTTAAATCTGCCATGCAAGCTATTACGAGCAATACTGGAATTAGGTTTGTCGAAAGAACAAACGAGACCGATTACCTTGAATTTGTAAAATCAGATCAGGCGAATACTTGCGGATCCTATGTTGGACGGCAGGGAGGCGCTCAATCGGTATTTGTGCAAGCGGGAGCGGGAGGCTGCGGGTTGGCAGCGACCGTTCACGAACTTCTCCACGCCATTGGCTTATGGCACGAGCAATCGAGAACCGATCGTGACACCTATGTCGAGATTTTGTATGATAACATCACTGAAGAGTACAAGAGCCAGTTTGACATTCTTCCTGGAGTTATTCTCGGAGCCTATGACTTCACATCTGTTATGCATTACGGTGTAAAGTTTTTCTCTAAAAACGGCAATGACACAATTCGCAGTCGCAATGGCCAAAAAATTGAACGAACTGTTCCCATGAGCGGTTTGGATGCCGCTGGGGTGAAGGAACTTTACAAGTCTGAATTGAGTAGCAGTGGCAGTCAGTGTGATCCAGCTGCAAAGGGTGCGAGCTGTGGTATCGCCAATGGCACCGGGCAAATCGAGGATCAAACTTGCAATGCCTCCACTCAGCAGTGGGTGGGTGGGGTTTGTCGAGTGAAGACATGCAACACGGGTTTTCAACCTGATTCAGCGAGAGCGGCTTGCGTTCAATCTGGAAGCAATAACGAAGCGCCTCGAGGAAATGTCGATGTCTTGAATGTGAATGGTGTGCTGATGGGTTGGAGCTATGATCCGAATAGCCCTGCCACAAGTATTGACGTCCACTATTATATTGACGGTGTTTTCGCAGGAGCCAGCAAGGCTGACAAACCTCGAAGTGATGTGAACTCGGCCTTTGGAATTGCCGGCAATCATGGCTTTGAATTCAGAGTGCCTGACAGTTATCGAAACAATCAGCAGCACACGATCAGAGCCTACGGAATCGATCTTCAGGGTCAGACAAATCCTGAGCTTGGATCAAAGCCGTTTTCTCTGGGTAGTGGAACTCCGACTGTCACGGGTCTTTCTTTTTTCAGTGGAAGTTACAGTGCGGGCGTTACCGGATCGGCCTCAAATCTTCCAGATACGACAATGTGGTGTTTAACCCCAGGGTCTGGCTCCTGCACTCCAAATCTTTCGCGCATGCAAGACTGGGTTTCGACAGGTTCAACAGGCAATAACAGATTCAATTGGAAGTATGAGATTAGGCCCTACCAAGTGGGATGGTGCCCTGGTACTTTCACAGCGGTTGTCCAGGCCCCAGGAGAGACAAAACTTACGGCTTCTTTCACGATTGGATACCCAAATACTTCTGTCTCGAACGCTGGTTTGAGAGTGAATAATGTGCCACCTCCTTCGGTCGGCGTCTTGAAAGGATGTTTTGAGTACAATGAATTAATTGGCGCAAACATTCCTGGGTCTTGTGGTGGGAGAGGAAATACTTCTATCATTAATAATGGATGGTCTTACAACGAGAGCGATCACTCCGCGACGTTCAATGGAGATTCGAGTGTTTTCGGAGGTCGTCATGGGACTATATTCTTTACTTTCGAATACAATTGCGGTCTTAAGCAGACAGTTTCGGGTAGTTTCTAGCAGGTTTTAACCCGGAGTCCTTTTATTTGAATTGAGATTTTAAAACCGAATCAGTTAAAAACTGATTCGGTTTTTTTTGATATTTATATTGTTTGACGGAGACCCACAAGGCTTCGGGCTTTATCAAATGCGTTCGGGAGACCACTCCGATCAGTCCCAGCACCTTGAGCAAAGTCAGCCCGTCCTCCTCCTTTGCCAGCCATTTCCTGCGAAATTTCCTTTAAAATAGCACCGGCATTGATGGGACCTACCAGGTCTTTGGTTACCGATACCAAGATGGGGTGGTTCTGCTCTCCCTGACCCACGATGACAATGACTCCTGATTGAATTTGGTCACGCAATTTATCTCCGATGTCGCTGAGAATTTTTCGATCATCCAGTGGGATGTCTGCCAAAATAAGTCTTCCTGATTTGCCGTGAAATTCAAATGGAACTGCGGCTGACACGAAATCGTCTATGTTGATTTGATTTCCCCTTAAATGGGCAATCTGTCTCTGAAGAGATTTGATTTCCAACTTTTGTTTCTCGATCCAATCGTCTAATTTTTGTTGTGTTGAGATCTCCTCTTCCAGGTATTGGGTCCAATTTTCGCTTAACCCTGCCAGTTGACGTGCTTTTACGTTTTCACGCGTGTGTTTCAGGAGGAAGCGACTGGCCATTTCTCCAGTTATTGCCTCGATTCGACGAACACCCGAACTGACACTTCCTTCCGAAACAATCTTGAAGAGCCGAATGATAGCTGTATTTTCAACATGGGTTCCTCCGCACAGTTCCATCGAAAAGTCTCCCATCTTCACAACTCTCACCTTGTCGCCGTATTTCTCACCAAACAGAGCGACGGCACCTGAATTTTTGGCTTCGTCCGCCGTCATGACTGTTGTCGTAATATTTCTGGCAGAGCCGATTTCATCATTAACAAGATTTTCGATATTGAGGAGCTCTGCTTCACTCAATGGTCTGTTGTGCGTGAAATCAAAACGGAGCCGTCCTGGTTGAACATGTGACCCGGCTTGGTTTACGTGACTTCCTAAAATCCGCTTCAAAGCCGCATGCAAGAGGTGTGTCGCTGAGTGATTGGAAGCGGTGCTCAGGCGTTCAGCGCTCAGAACAATTTGATGGACAAGATCTCCTTTGTTGATAACGCCGTCCACAACTCTAATGTGATGAAGGTGGATGTCGTTTAGTTTGGTTGTATCGAGAACTTCGGCCTGGCCGCCAGGCCCGACAATCCGACCCACGTCTCCAGCCTGACCGCCGCTCTCAGCGTAAAAACAGGTGGAATCACAAGCGATCATTCCCAAATCATTGACTCTGAGATGGTTCTTGGAATCTTTGCCATCCGAGACCAGAAGGACAGTCCCAGATGCCTGAGTAACCCCCTGGTAGCCGACAAAATTTGTTGGTCCCATGTCACGAAGCAAGGCTTGGGTCTCCTTGATACGATGGGCCTGGTCTCCACTCAAGCTATGGCCCTTCCACGAGGCTCTGGCTGTTTGCCGGGCGGCTTCCATCCTTCGCTCAAATTCTACTTCGTCAACTTGAATGCCACGTTCAGAGGCAATAAGGCGAGTGAGATCGGAAGGAAAGCCAAAGGTATCATAAAGTTTAAAAACGAGATCGCCATCGATAACCTTTTGGCCTCGGCTGATAAGATTCTGAATCGCCTGATCAAGTAAGTGGGTCCCTTGAGACAGAGTATTGAGAAATCGGGATTCCTCGTCATTCATGGTTGTTAAAATCAATTTTTTCTGAGCAGAAAGGTCAGGGTAGATGTCGACCATTTGACTGATCACCTGCTCGACCACGGGGACCATGAGACTATCCTTTTCAGTTAACTTTTGCGCAAATCGAATACCTCGACGAAGAATTCTTCTCAAAACGTAACCTCGTCCTTCGTTAGATGGCAAAACACCGTCAGCAATCAAAAATGCGGCAGCTCGAGCGTGGTCAGCAACGACCCGAAAGGCGACATTGATCGCTTCTAAGCCAGGTTTGTCTTTGTCTCTGATGTTTTTCATCGATTTTAAATATTCGTGCCCTGAAATTTTCATGGCCACAGCGATGAGATCCTGAAAGGCGTCAGTATGGTAGTTGCTGATTTCACCTTGGAGAATCATTGCCAGCCTTTCGAGGCCGGCTCCCGTATCAATTGAGGGGTTGGGTAAAGGTGTCTGAACGCCATTTTCGCTTTCGTTGAATTGCATGAATACGAGATTCCAAAATTCTACGAATCTGTCGCCGTCTCCTCCCATCACATTTTGAAGAGGATCTCCACCAACTTCAGGACCCAAGTCATAGAAGATTTCAGAACAGGGGCCACAAGGCCCGCTATTGCCCATTCTCCAGAAATTGTCCTTTTCAGAAAATCGATAAATTCGATCTTTTGGCACTCCCTCTTGTTGATGCCAAATCTGGGCGGCCTCTTCGTCCTTTTCAAAGACAGAAATATAGAGCCTATCCTTGGGGAGACCAAATTCTTGAGTGACCAAATCCCACGCGTAATGGATCGCTTCCTTTTTGAAATAGTCTCCGAAAGAGAAATTACCTAACATTTCAAAAAAAGTGTGGTGACGAGCGGTTTGGCCGACATTTTCTAAGTCATTGTGCTTTCCTCCAGCGCGAACACATTTTTGTGAGGAGACAGCGCGCTTATATTCGCGGGATTCAAGACCTAGAAAAACATTCTTGAATTGGTTCATCCCGGCATTAGTGAACAGAAGCGTGGGATCATTTTCTGGAATCAAACGCGACGAGTTGACTGGTTGGTGGTGCTGCTTCTTAAAATAATTGATAAAGGTAGAGCGGACATCACGACTTTTCATAGAGCACTTCCCTAATAATGTAATCTTCAAAGCCTCGATGGGCCAAGAAGCGATAGGCACGTTGTTTTGTTTCAAAATCTATTTCGCTGCCAAACTTGCGCACAAGAAGATTCCGGGCGTTGGTCACTTCCTGATCCTTATCGAAGACTACCTGAGGAAGTCCTTTTCGTCGCAGGTAATTCTGGATGTACAGTTGACCTTTCTTCTTACGGCCAAGGTTTTGGGCCACTTTCTCAGCAAGTTCATTTTCTTTCGCAAGCCAACGATTGCTTTTTGCACGTTCGATGGCCTTCTCAATAGTTTCAATTTGAAAATGAACAGCTAGCTTTTGTTTGAGTTCTTTTTCGCTGTGATCACGTTGGCTCAAGAGCTGAGCGAGTTTGGCCACCGCAAGGGCAAGGTTGTCCGAAGAGTCAATTTTTTTATTCCTTGTCCTCGTCGTCACTTTCGGAATCACCTTTCCTTTTTTGTTTCTGCCGTTTTTTAAATTCCGGTGGGGTTTCTATCTCCACTTCAGAAAGTCCATGCCAGTCATCTGTGACTTTTTGATCGACGGCGCCTGATGTCCACTTCTTTCCGTCCAAGGCGTCGACACCACTGCAGCGCATGCGAAAATCCTCTGGGTTTGATGACAACGCAAGAGCCTCCTCAAACGTTATAATGTCAGATCCCAATAACCTCAAGAGGCTTTGATCATAGGATTGCATTCCCCAGGGAACCATTCCTTCCTCGATGGCGACGATGATGTTTTTGGTTTTATCTCGATCTTCAATCATTTCTCGAACGCGAGCGTTGTTGATCATGATCTCGACAGCCGGAACAAAACCAGATTTATCTTTTTTACGCGCCAGGCGTTGGCTGATGACGGCCTTGAGGACTCCTGCGAGCTGAAGCCTCACTTGGTGTTGATGATTGGCTTCAAAAGCTCCGATAATGCGGTTCACGGTCTCTCTTCCATCCAAGGTATGAAGACTAGACAGCACAAGATGACCTGTTTCCGCAGCTAACAGAGCGATTTCGATGGACTCCTTGTCGCGCATTTCGCCAATAAGAATCACGTCAGGATCCTGACGGAGTGCTGCTCTGAGTGCATTAGAATATCCAATAGCGTCAATACCCAATTCGCGTTGGGTAATGATGGACTTTCGATCTCGGATGAGGAATTCGATCGGGTCTTCGATTGTCAGAATATGTTTGTTTTTTGTCCGATTGATGTGGTCTATCATGGCCGCCAAGGTCGATGATTTACCAGATCCCGTCACACCCGTTACGAGAACGAGTCCTCTTTCATAGCTGGCAATCTCTTCGACGACCGGAGGAAGATTTAATTCCTGAAATGAAGGGATGTTGTGAGGAATATTTCGGATCACCATTCGAGTGGTCCCACGCTGCTTGAAGGCGTTTATACGAAAACGTCCAAGACCTGAAATCCCGTAACCGAAGTCGACTTCGTGCATTTTTTCGAAGGTTTCTTGGGTTCTGGCATCCATGATCTTGTTTGCCATAGCGTCAATTTCTTCTCCGCTGAGCTGGCCTAGATCGCCCGCAAGTGGGCGGAGAATCCCATGGCGACGAATAACCGGCATCAGTCCGGCCTTCAGATGGACGTCGCTGGCTCCTTTTTTCATTGCCATTCGTAAAATTTCATCGAGTCCAATGTTCGCCATGATGTATCCTTACCCTTCAATTATTTGAGAATTTCGGCAATTGCACGTTCAAATGGCCTTTTCTTTGAGTATAGAGTGAAGCTGATGGAAATCGAAGTCTGGTGCTGCCAAATATGTAAGTCTTCCCACCTTCGTCTGTAAAAAGGACCGAACTTTCTTGTTTGACACGACATTAAATCGCTTCAATGATGTGCCACTTATGCAGGACCAAGAATCAGTTCCAAATTCGAAGCATTGGGTCGTCTGGGTTGCCACGGTTGGAGGTTTGGGAAGAGCACCAGTGGCTCCGGGAACAGTGGGAACCTTAGCAGCTGTGCCCTTAGTTCCGCTCTTGGCTTTGGGTGGTGAATATTTTTATATGGCCAGCGTTGGTATTTTGGCCCTGATCGCTGTCATCGTTGCTCAGGTGTATGAGAATTTATTCGGAACTTCTGATCCTCAGGAAATTGTCATCGATGAAGTGGTGGGGTTTGCCGTGGCGATGACCTGGTTGCCCTTGACGTGGCAAAGTTTTGTGATTGGGTTTGTTCTGTTTCGTGCACTTGATGCCATTAAGCCATTTCCGATTTCGGTCTTGGATCAGAGAGTAAAAGGTGGTTTAGGAGTGGTGGCAGATGATTTACTAGCAGGAATAATGGCCAATGTTGTCCTTCAGATTATCTACGTCAAAACAAGTTGGTTGGGTGTGCAGTTAGTCTTATGAATAAAAAAGAGAACAACTGGCGCTTTGCGTCTGATTTTTTAGAAATTGAAATTCAGGTAAGAGAACTGAAATCTTGGTTTGAAAGCCAGGGAAGAACTCTGGGCTTCGCTGAGAGCTGTACGGGGGGCCTACTTTCGTCTTGGGTCACCTCTCAAGCTGGCGTGTCTTCTTTTTTTAGGGGATCCATTATTAGCTATTCGGGCAGAATTAAGGAGAAAGTGTTGGGCGTTCCGCGTCATATTCTTCAGTGTTTAGGTGAGGTGAATCTTCCTGTTGCGTTGTGCATGGCAAAAGGGGCTCGAAAGGTGTTGGAAGTAGATTGGGCTTTGAGTATTACAGGTGTGGCTGGTCCGACAGGCGGCACGAAAGAAAAGCCGCTGGGATTTGTTTGCTTCGCCTTGTGTGGTCCGGGGATTGAAAGGGTGGAGCAAAGACATTTTGACGGAAAAGATAGAACGGAAATTCAGTTTCAATCGGCTTCTTACGGATTGGAACTCTTGCTGACGAGTTTGAATAATTAGCCCCAACAAAAATATGAGATAGGAGTTCTCCCCATGTCTAGTTTGCAAACAGGTAGTGACAAATCTAAGGCTCTTGAGCTGGCGATCAGTTCGATTGAAAAACAATTTGGCAAGGGCTCCATCATGAAACTTGGTGGTGATCGCAGTCTATATGCTGACGTTCCTGTATTTAGCACGGGCTCTTTGAGTCTTGATATTGCTTTAGGTATTGGCGGGTTACCCCGAGGACGCATCATTGAAATTTATGGACCAGAATCTTCTGGCAAAACAACTTTAGCCCTTTCAACCATCGCTCAGGCCCAGAAGGCTGGGGGAACAGTGGCCTTTGTTGATGCTGAGCATGCTCTGGATGTTTCCTATGCTCGAAAATTGGGAGTGAAGGTTGAGGATATGCTGATTTCTCAACCCGATACGGGCGAACAGGCTCTTGAAATTGTCGAAACATTGGTGCGTTCAGGGGCTGTTGATGTTCTCGTGATAGACTCGGTAGCGGCTTTGACGCCTCGTGCTGAAATTGAGGGCGAAATGGGCGACAGTCACATGGGTCTACAGGCACGTCTCATGTCTCAGGCTCTGCGTAAGTTGACGGGGGCGATCAGTCGCAGTCAGACTCTGGTGATTTTCATTAATCAAATTCGCATGAAGATAGGAGTTATGTTTGGTAATCCGGAGACAACAACTGGTGGGAATGCTCTGAAGTTTTATGCTTCTGTTCGTCTTGATGTTCGTCGTATTGGTTCGATTAAGAACGGTGAGGATGTGATCGGTAACCGCACGGCCGTCAAAGTTGTTAAGAATAAAATGGCCCCACCCTTTGCTAAGGTTGAGTTTGATTTGATGTATGGTGAGGGGATATCTGAAGAGGGAGATCTTTTGGATTTGGCTGTGAAGAAGGAACTAATTGATAAAGCTGGTGCCTGGTACAGTTATAAAGGCGATCGCTTGGGTCAGGGACGTGATGCAGCCAAGGTTTATTTGAAAGAGAATCAGCCCCTCATGAAAGATCTTCGCCATCAGTTGCTTGAAGCCTATGGAATCACCCGAACAAATTCATCCAGCCAGTCCCCTGTCGGAGAGAAAACTATTGATGTTAATCGTGAGACTGATGAAGAGAAATCGAAGCCACGTAAAAGGAAGTCTCAGGAGGATTAATTTTAGAACCTATTTTTCTGATCCTATATTATTTTTAATAGGTGGAATTGACTTGCATCCTTTAGGAGATTTACTCCCCTTCTTGAGTGGCCAATCAAAGGAGATCGTTGGTGGTTCTTCTTCAGAAAAAGCAATGATCTTTGCATCTGGGTCTTGAAATGAAAAAAAGATGTGATCTTTTTTATTTTCATAAACTATTATTTCGGCTCCTGATGCGCATTCAAAGATAGGTTGGGAGGATGCGCCTGGATCAAAAATACGTAGAACCCCCAGACCAATTCCCCTGATCCAGAGAGTGATAAGGATGGGACTTGTAAAGCGAGTATCGGAGATCAAGACGAGTTCTCCCTTGCCATCTACAAGTCGGTCTTCCTTTTGAACGTAATCAAGAATGCTCATTTCCTTCTGATTTTCGAGGTTCTTGACCGTTATCGTACTCTCACCTCGCTCGGAAAAGTAGCGAGATTCGGCGATCCAATGTCCCCCATTAAATTGAATTTCACCGATTTTCTCAATGTCGGTTGCGCTCTCTACCGCACTCGGTGAGCGCTGAACTTCCTCCGATGCTTGGAGAGAAGAGGGCTGCGCTCCAGAAAAATCTGATTTTGAATTGTTGTCTGCCCCGGCTTCTTTAAAGTGAGGTTCACCAGGCTGAGGATGATCTTTTTCAGCAGAAGGGGAGGAACAGCTTAAAAAAACAAAACAAGAGATGGAAATAAAAACAGATAGTGATGACTCAAAGGACCGTTTTAGTTGAATTTCCATAAAAAACTCCATCTCTGATTTATCTTGCCCCACACATTGGCTTGTAGCCCTTTGATCTCATTTTGTTGCAGGTTTCTCTATCCATTTTAGATGCCCGGAAAATTTGCTTATTGGCCCTGCCGTAGAATCCACGATTCCCCCGAGCAACATGGCTTAAACATTCGACAGGATCGCCTTTCCCCACTGACTGCCCGTCTTTAGTCAGGCGATCCCTGAGGCAAATCATACACTTGTTGTTTGCTGTTGCATAGGCGGATGAAACTCCATGGTAGCGATAAAACATTTTGTAATCTGAGGATTTTCGCTTTTTCTCCCGCAGGGTGTAAGCCATGATCTCCATTTGTAAATCAACGCTGGTCGCCATCGCGTCAAAAAGTTTCTCCGCTGACCCTACGGTTCGACTTGAATATGGAGGGGCGTTGAACGGGGGTATTGTACTCTTGAATGGTCTAAGCCCGACTCCCCCACTTAGAACATAAGATTTTAAAGTGGAACGAGTCATTTGCCCCAAACCTTGGGCAGTGGAGAGGTCATTGTAGCAAGCACCGTAAACTTTAATCAGCGGCTCTAGTGTGAGAGTTTCAGCTGCAGCGATACAGGGCATGGCCCTGACATCGAGTCCATATTTTTCGGCGTGGACTTTCCCCAGCGAAATCAACCGATTGAACCGCTGATTTAGGTCGAGATCTTTCCAAGGGGACTCGTTGCAGGCAATGCTTTTCATTTCTCTGATGCAGGGCTTGCCATGTCCACGTCCCCTCGCGCGGGCCAAAATTGCGTTAAATCCGCTTTGTTGGCGGAGAGAGTTGCCATCCTGAGAAAAACAACGCTGATCAAGTTGGGGGCTGTTAATGATCGGCTTTATTTCTGGGAGCGGTTGAGCATATAAGTTTATCGGAGGAAGGCCCGGTTTGTCGCAATTCTCACATTGCTGAGTTTCAGTGCTCGTCGTTTCACTCGGAGTGGGAGGCTGCCGAACTGTTTCCTCAGAATTTTCTTGATCATTGAATTGAGCTCGTCCCACTGGACTAAAGGCTATTGATCCAACAAAAAACAGAATTCTAGCGGTCTTCGAGAGAATTCGTAAAACAGTTCTCATTTGAATGAAAATATATTGCACTTTCTTATCGTACTTCGTTTGAATATTCCGAGATATGATTTTTGACAAAACCTGGCCCTAAGTAACTGAGCATTCTAAATGAGTTGGTGAAGGGCCTGAACTGTGCTGTCACGAAATTCAGGAGAGACAAAAACCGAAATACTATTTCCCGTGTGAAGTGACTTATGCGGAAAAATCTCGGCTTTTTTGAGGCAGGCCATGATCTTTTTTGGCAAGTCAGACGAATAACTTCCTTGGCAGGTCAGCGTGACTCCGCAGAGAGTTTCCTTTATACATCGAATCTCTGTGCCCTGGAGGGCGCTTTTCAAGGCCTTTATTTGTTCTTCGCTTGATGCAATCATTGCCCGCCACTCGCCGTGCTCATAGACGCTGGCCAAAATCTGCGGCCAAGCCAACTGATTGTCTGTGAGAATTTTCTCGAGATAAGCAAGTCCTTCGTCGGGATGACCGCAGTTGACAGCCAAATGGTGAACTTCATTGAGAACATTAACGGCGAGGGGTTTGGATTCTTCGTACATCGCAGAGTCCTTGTCTTTGTTGAGGACAATAGTTCCTTTGTCAGGGTTAACAGAACTTCCTACGTAAAGAGGCACGTTCAAGATGCGGGCCAGTTCAACGCTTCGGTAGTGAAGGATCTTAGATCCCCAAAAACAAGATTCTTCGAGAGCTAAAATTGGAAATTTAGAATAGCGAATCGCTCCACTAATAATTTTTGGATCTGCCGAATATATTCCTTCGACATCCTTTAGCATCTCACATCTTTGGGCCTGAAAATGAGCTGCCATTGCTACGGCTGTTGTGTCTGAACCGCCGCGACCAAGTGTTGTGATTTCTTTGTTTATTGGGTTTACTCCCTGAAAACCAGCCAAGACGACCACTTTGCCTTGAGCCAGATTTTCGGCGACTCGAATGGGTTTGACGTCGCATATTCGAGCATTGCTGTGAGAAGAATCAGTGAACACGCCGGCCTGACTGCCCGTCAGGCTGATGGAACTACATCCGAGATCATGAAGGGCCATGCTCATCAGTGCCATGCTCACCCTCTCTCCTGTGGTGAGCAGCATGTCGAGCTCGC
This sequence comes from Bdellovibrionales bacterium, assembly GCA_016714165.1. NCBI lineage: Bacteria > Pseudomonadati > Bdellovibrionota > Bdellovibrionia > Bdellovibrionales > Bdellovibrionales bacterium. The sequence continues at coordinate 1,965,743 of JADJNU010000001.1, read as the reverse complement.
GGCGGTTGGGTCTGGAGCTGACGAGATATGCGAAATCCAATAAGTCATCAGTGGCTGATCCCATAGCACTCACTACCACAATAACTTTCTTTCCTGACTGGCGTAACTGAGCGATTCGCTTGGCTACATTCCGAATGGCCTCGGGTGTTTTTAAACTGCTTCCGCCATATTTTTGTACAATGAGGCTCATGAATAGTCCAAGTTTCGATGAAGATTGCTGAATTTATCACTACTCATAGGCTTAGCAAAGAGAAGGATTAGAGATTTTTTTGAAGTTGCCCTCGCACATATTCAGATACGTGGGTGGTAGTTCCTTTAGGTATGCGGATTCGGTGATTGCTAACAAAACTTGGAATAAAACCATGAACGAGTTCCGGATTAATTATTCTCAGGTCTTCCTTCTTTACTCCAATAAACTTTGCCAGCTGGAACAGATCGGTCCCCCCCGGCACGGAGAAGTACTCATAGGAATACGGAGACATGGGCTGAATCTCACGAAAACCATAGAGCTGTGGATTTTTAGCTATCAACATAGCTGCAATTAACTTGGGTATGTAATCCCGAGTTTCATCGGGGAAATTTCGCTTCTTCGAAAGGACCCAAAAATTGTCGGTCCTGTATTGAGCAATAAGTCGCTTCAGCCTTCCTTCTCCCATGTTGTAAGCTGCTGCTGTCAGATACCAAGAGTTAAACATTTTATAGAGATCACTCAGATAAGCAGCAGCTGCACGCGAGCTCTTTGTGAAATCACGGCGTTCATCAATCCACCAGTTGATCCTGAGACCATATCGACTGGCGGTCGGTTTGATAAATTGCCAGTAGCCCACGGCATCGGCTTCACTCGTTGCATGTGGTGAAAATCCACTTTCGATCATGCAAACAAACGCAAGATCTTCGGGAATGCCTCGATCAGCCATATGTGCCTGCATCAAGGGGAGATACCGATACGATCTCTCCATTCGCAGCTTAAACCAATTGCGCCCCTCGCCTTGAAAGTAATTGACCCAATAGCGAACTTTGCTGTTGTAGGTAATCGGGATATCATATTTGGGTATGTCGATTTTTGGACTGATCGTTTTAGAAACGCCAGGCTCGAGTAGTTTTAACGGAGAAATCGCTGTTTGACTCTTCGATGGCATAGCATGGACGAAAGACGCCGATTTCATTCCAATCGCAATAAAAGACAAGATTATATACTTCAGAGAAAAGATCCTATTCAATTTAGAAGTGGTTATTTCTTCCTCCATTGTATCGGGTGCGTTGAAAACACACAACTTCTGATCCAGACCGAAGTTGTGTGTCAGACAATCGCCCTCACCGTCAAAAGAATGACAATTTAAAAACACAAATCCGACACCTGCTGTTAACTATCAACCCAATCATTTCATAACTCAATCGAGAACGAAGAAAAATGGAGCCAGTTCAATTAAAGATTCTCTGGGCTTAGGTCACAGAGGGCACACCGTGGCATGAGACTTGCTCAAGGTTGAGGGAGGGGGCGCAGCGATATGAGTAGTAAGGGTATTTACACGGCATTGAGCGGAGCAATGGCCCAATCATCTCGATTGGACACTCTCGCTAATAATATTGCTAACTCCAACACAACTTCTTTCAAAAAGGATCGCCAGGTATTTAATGAATATCTGAGTGCTTATGAAAAGCTTCCGGAAGTGATTCAGGTTCCAAAGATTCCCGCTTCCATTCAAAGCTTTTATGACATGCAAGGCGGTGATCGCGGTTATGTGAACGCTGCGGGATCTTATACTGATTTTGCTCAGGGATCTTTGAAACAAACGGGAAACATTCTTGATTTGGCACTTGAGGGACAGGGATTTTTTGAAGTTCTCACTCCAGAAGGGGTGAAATTGACCCGCAATGGATCTTTCACTGTTGACGGCGAGGGACGCATGGTCACAAAGGAGGGGTTTCCCGTACTTGCGGCGGGGACTCAAGATCCGTCTCAGCGTGCCATCAATGTCGAAGGACGGAGAAACATCACCGTTTCTTACGAGGGCCAGGTATTCGCGAATGGGCAGCTGGTAGGAGAACTCTCGCTCGTGGACGTTGCAAATCGAGATGGACTGGTCAAGACAGGGAGTTCCTTTTACGGGCTTAAGCCAAACTTTAACCAACAACTCCAGAGAACCTTAAGTCCAAAAATACATCAGGGCTTTGTTGAGAGCAGCAATGTGAACATCGTGGAAGAAATGACAGATATGGTTGCGACGTCACGGGCATTTGAAAGTACTCAGCAGGCCATCAAGGCTTTTGATCAAATGGATTCAAAGTTAGTGAATGAAATTCCTCGTACTTCTTAACTCGGTAGGTTGATTGTATGCTAAAGGCTCTGAATACCGCGGCGACCGGAATGCAAGCTCAGCAAACGAATATGGATACTATCGCGAATAATCTGGCAAACGTTTCGACGACGGGATTTAAAAAGGCGCGCGCTGAATTTGAAGATTTAATGTACCAAACCATTCGAGAGCCAGGGGCTCAGACGGGGGCCAATTCAGTCACGCCAACGGGAGTTCAAGTAGGTTTGGGAGTGAAAACGGCAGCCATTCAGAAAGACTTTGAACAGGGATCCACAAAAGTGACGCGAGCTCCCTTTGACGTAGAAATCCAAGGTTCGGGATTTTTTCCCCTCCAGATGCCGGATGGACAAATTGGATACACTCGCAATGGTGCTTTCAAAAAGGGTCCTGATGGCCGTTTGATGGATCAGAACGGAAATGCCCTGCAGCCAGAAATTACGATTCCTCCTGATGCTTCTGGTGTTGAAATCAATCCGGATGGAACTGTGCAGATTATACTGGGAACCAACACAGTACCCCAGAATATTGGTCAGATTCAGTTGGTCAATTTTGTCAATCCTGCGGGCCTCAAGAGCATTGGGCGCAATCTCTTCTTCCCGAGTAATGCAAGTGGTTTACCTCAGCAAGGCTCTCCTGGACAAAACGGTCTAGGCGTTTTAGCGCAGGGACAGGTTGAGACCAGTAACGTGAATATAGTTGATGAAATGGTCAATATGATAACTGCTCAAAGAGCTTACGAAACAAGTTCGAAGGTCGTTCAAGCCTCGGATCAAATGCTTCAATATATGAATAACCTGAGGTGATGTTTGGGTTACGTGATTTGGCTCTTATTATTTACAATGGCTCTCGTGAGAATTTCGGCCGAAGCCAAAGAATCGATTCGCATCAGATCAAAGATTGTTCGCCGAGACGATTCTCAGCTTACCCTAGCCCATCTGTTGCCAAATGACGATGGAGGTCGAAGCCTTGCCTCAGTTTTTAAGAAATATGCCATTGGCAATTCTCCCAAAGAAAAAGAGACCCGTCAGCTTTCTAACCTTCTTATTTCCTCTCTTATTCGGCAGGTGCACAGACAGAACCCTCATTTGTCCGAGAAATACAATTTCGTTATTCCCTCTGAAATTGAAGTTCTCAATCCTGGACGGACGCTCACTGATTTTGAGGTTCGTGAGGCCCTTCTCAATCAATGGAAGAGTCAATGTCCAAATTGTCGAATTGAAATCCATGAATTGAATCTGCCCCGATTGTCTGATTTGGTAAATTTGGCTGCTGGATGGCAATTTGTCGGAGTTCCTGACTTGCCTAAGGGTTCATTCAGCGCAGCGATCCAATTTGAAAACAAGAGCGGAATTGTGCCCGAAAGAGTTCGATATTGGGTTAACGGAGTCGCACGTCTATTCAAACAGGTGCAAATTGTTACAAGAGGATTGTCCTTCGGAGAGACGATCACGGCAGACCACATTAAAACTGAGTATCGTGATGTCACCTTCGCGCGAGATTTTGTTTTGAGCGAAGAGAGTGTTCTGGGGCGAAAAGTTCGCCTGACAAAGTCCATAGGGCAAGTTCTTTTTGAACATGACTTACTCAGAGATAAGGCCGTGGCTCGAGGGGACTGGGTCAAGGTGACGGCCCAAGAGGGAAAAATGGAAGTCACAACGATGGCCCGCGCTGAAAATGAGGGCTTTATTGGTGATGTTATTCTTTTGCGGATGGGCGCAAATAAACAGCCAATGTCTGGGATAGCAAAGGCGAAGGGCGAGGTCCTCCTAAAATGAGATCTCTCCAGGTGGCGTCTCTTTTTTGTTTGTGTCTGATCCTTACGGGATGCGCTGGCTTTGGAAAAAAACTAAAGAGCTTTCTCAATGGACGCGACTTGCTGGAGCAAGACGAGATGCAGAAACCAAGCTATACAAAATTTTCCGACAACTCGACGATGGCCAATCCGACCCGCCGACAATATCGTCGAACCACAAAACAATCTCTATCTGAAGAAGCTCAGTTGGATAATCGGGCCGGTTCTCTCTGGGTTATGGAGGGGCAGGGGTCGTATCTTTTTTCGCAGAATATCATTCGAATGATTGGAGATTCCTTGCCTGTGAAAGTTGATGGTGAGCCGCGCGACCAATTGCAAACAAAAGTGAACGTGATACGTAAACTACTTGCAAAGATGGAGCAAAAAAATACTCCACCACCGACTTCTCCGCGCGCTCCGTCCGGAAGCGCCCCAGGAGGAGCGGCTGCGCCACCGGTGGCCTCTAAAGCAGGAGATCAAGAATCTGCAGCGAAAGGTGCCGAGGCGAGCAAACCAGAGCCGAGTCCGAGCAATGAAGCTTTTCCCGTCCAAACAGTTCCAACTCGAATCACCGAGCGCCTGATAGATGGCAACTATCGGGTGCGAGGAACCCAGCCGTTTATGATTGGCCAAAGAGAATACAAGGTAATTGTCACGGGGGTGGTGCGAGCCGAAGATTTCTCTGATGAGGGAATAAGCTCCACCAAGTTACTTGATTCAAAATACGATATTATGAGCGTAAAAAGGAAGGACGAATGAAAATCTTTTTTTTCGTCCAACTGCTGATCGTCATCATTGCTTGCGCCTTGAGTGCTCAGGCGGCACGTTTGAAAGACATTGCGAATATTCGGGGTGTTCGCAGCAATCAGCTTGTTGGGTATGGGTTGGTCGTCGGCCTGAATGGAACTGGCGATAGTAAATCCGAGTACACTGACAAGAGCTTACAACGGATGTTGGATCATCTGGGAATGAAATTGACAGGAAAAGAGGGAGGATCAAAGAATGTGGCCGCAGTCATTATGACAGCGAATCTTCCTCCATTTTCGCGCGCTGGAAATCAACTCGATATCACGGTCAGTGCGGTCGGAGATGCCTCCAGCTTGCGCGGTGGTACTTTGGTTCAATCGCCTTTGAGAGCTGCTGATCAACAAATATATGCTGTCGCGCAGGGAGCTGTTTTAATAGGAAGTGCTCAGGGGGGAGTTCATGAGACCGTAGGAAGAATTCCAAACGGTGCGATAATCGAGAGAGATGTGGGTGAGCAATTTTCGGGTCGAAAACTGTTTCGTTTGACTCTGCACAACCCGGATTTTACCACTGCAGCACGCGTTTCTCAGAAGATAAATATGGAACTTGCAGGAAAATATTCGTCAGCTTTGGATGCCGGCACGATTGATGTTATTTCGCCTTCCACCTACGAGGGACGTGGAGTGGAGCTTCTCGCGATGATAGAAACTCTTGATATTTCGCCAGATACCCGAGCTAAGGTCGTGGTCAACGAGAAGACAGGAACGGTCGTGATTGGTCATGAGGTCCGGATTTCAAAAATTGCAATTAGCCATGGAGATCTATCGATTAAGGTCGGGAACGATAGTCAAAAAGGGAAAGAAGCAGACCGAATCATGATCCTGGAAGAGGCTCCAAGTGTTGGAGACTTGGCGAAAATTTTAAATCGCATGGGTATCTCTCCTAAAGACCTGATCACGATTCTCCAGAGCATCAAATCGGCTGGTGCCTTACAGGGCGATTTGGAAATTCTATGAAAAAAGATTTTAAGGAATCGAACATTAAAGCTAAAATCATACGTGAGGCAATCAACACATGGATGTGTTGTTGGTCTCAGGGGGTGGGTGAGTTAGAGAGCGTAAGCCAAGGAAGGTTCAAGAGACTCCAGTTTCGCGCAGGAAGCAGGAACAGAGATTCAGTACCAGCCAAAGATTGGCCATGTACCGAGTTTGCTACGAAGAGTGCAGGATGCACGACCTTTTCTGACTCATCTTCCCTTTTTCATTTTTTCTTCAAGCATTTTTTTGAAAAGCTTGGGAAGCGGGTGAAATCATGACCGCACCAATTGGCTTGCATCAAATGCATCCAGTTCAAGATATAAGGCCGAAAGCAGAGCAAGAGGCCAAGTTGCGAGAGGCGGCTCAGATGTATGAGCGCCACTTTCTGAACGAGATATTCAAGGCGATGCGGAAAACCGTTCCTGAAGGAGAAGGAATACTGCCAGGCAGTTTTGCTCAAAGAGTCTATCGAGACCAACTTGACGAACAGTACGTTGATGCCTGGAAAGAGAAGGGTGGGATCGGTCTGACAGACATGATATTTAATCAGCTAAAAGAACAGGTGCTTGGAAGAGATTCAAATTTACCTGCGCCCCGAGGGCCTTTGTCACTTCCGAGCTCTGCCAAACCGATTGGCGTGCCAGATCAGGAGTCGACGAGGGCTATATCCAAAGGGGAAAAGAGTGCTTCTCTCATTCTGCAGTATTCGCCAAATCAGCCAATTGGAAGAGAGAGGGACGTGACTAGCCCTTGGTCTGGGAGACTGTTGCAATCCTTTCGGTCTCCTGGGGGGAGATGCGTGAGCAGAATAGATCATGGCGAGGGAGTGGAATCAATTTTGAACTTCATTGGTTACAATAGCCCCTCATTGGTGGGCAAAGAGCTTGAGGCAGGGCAAAAGGTCGGTCTCATGGAGGCTGGCAGCGAGGCCATGGCCTGGACAGTGACCAAAAATGTAATTAATGGAGCGTAAATTGGAAAAATGCAAACAAGTTATTATTACTATGGAAAGAGTCGAAGGGCCTTTCCGTTGCGGCATTTCGTCTCATTGTGGTACAATGAACGGAATAGTCTTGCGTTGGAGGCAAAATGAAAGTCACCAATAGTTCCACGGGTCCAAACATTCAGAATATAGGGACGGCCAAGGAGAAGGGCACAGATGGGACTGAGAAAGGCAAAGATCGGGCAGGTGTGAGTGAGCTGTCGGATTCAGTCAGAGTGAATGTGTCGGATCGGGCCCAAGCATTTCAAAAGGCCAAAGAGATTGCAGGTCGTCAAACAGTCGACGAGGCGAGAGTGGCAAAATTGCAACAACTCATCGACGAAGGCAAATACAAGACGGATTCCGCGGCTATTGCAGATCGCTTGGTTGATGAACATTTAAATTTTCCGGACTAAGCTTCGATTGAAGGGGTGGGGGATTTGTGAATTTGGGCACGAAACAGTCCTATGATAAATTGATCTTCAATTTAGAAGATCAAGTCAAAATCTATCGCTCCCTTTTGGATACGGTTCGTCGTGAAAAGGAAATATTGGTTTCTGCCAATCTGGATGATTTAAATGAGAACAACAAAACAAAAGAGGCCATTTTGCTCAAGCTCAGGGCTTTGGAGAGTTTGCGGGTGAGATATGTTGCCGAATTGGCAGCAGCCGCAGGACTCTTGGTTGAGAATCCTCGTCTGAACGAGTTGGCCGTTCATTTCGGAGGAGAAGTCGAAGATCGCTTGAGAAATTTGCACTCGGTTCTGGAGCTTTTGTTAAAGCGTGTTCAGGAATACAATAAGCAAAACGAAGCGCTGGTTAATTCAGCTTTGGAGAAGATCACTGGGGCCATGAAAGCGATTCGAGATACTCTGACAGAGAAGCCTGTTTACCAAGCAAAGGGTCAGATACTGGATCAGCCGGCTCAATCAGGCCAGTTGGTCAGTCGTGAGGCCTAGTGACGTTTTTTGAGTGATTGATTATTGATCATGAATGATTCAGCTGCTTAGGATGGGCAGCTCCGGAGAGGCAGGACAGGATGTCACGAATCTGGGGGATGATGGATGTGGGCAAGCGCTCTCTGATGAACAGTCAGACGGCGTTGCAAACAGTCTCCCATAACGTCGCAAATAAATCCACAGAAGGCTACTCTCGCCAGCGGGTTGAGGTGCAGTCCAATGTTCCCATTGGGAATGGAAAGCTCAGAATCGGAATGGGGGCGAGAGCCACGTCCGTCACCAGGACAAACAACCCCTATCTCGAGCGACAGGTCGAGAAGCAAGGAAACACTTTAGGGTTTGCCGAGGGCCGAATGGAGTCCTTGGCACGTGTAGAGCAGGTGTATAATGAACAAGTCAACAAAGGATTAAATAAGTTCATGGCGGAGTTTTTTAATTCCTTTCGTGAGCTTTCAAATAATCCTGAGGGATTGGCAGCACGCACCTTGGTGAAAGAATCGGCTGATTTTTTAACAAAGGATTTTTCGCGAGTTCATGATCAAATCACAAACATCCAAAAGGACATCGATTTTCAGATAGCTTCTCACGTTGTTGAAATAAATGGCCTCACCAAGGAAATTGCCGATCTTAGCGATAAGATTCAAATGGTGGAATTAAATGAGGTGTCCGCAAATGATGAGAGAGATCGACGCGATCTCTTAATTAAGAAGTTAAGTGGGCTCGTTAATATTCGATATGCTGAGGGTGAAGATGGACAAATGGCTATCACGGCGGGAAATAGCGCTGTTCTCGTGTCTGGAAATAGTTATCGTGAATTTTTTGTCGCCTCAACACCTGGTCGTGAGGGCAAGAGGGAAGGCAATATCGATATTTTTTATCGGCCAACAGAAACGGGAACCCCAGTCAATGTGACCAAACAATTGATTGGTGGAAAGATAGGTGGATTGCTTGATGTTCGGGATAAAGTCGCCAACGGATTGCTAAAGAACATGGATCACATGGCTTACACCTTGGCTGAGGAAGTGAACAAAGCTCACCTTCAGGGATATGACCGTTACAACGAAAAGGGACAGATATTTTTTGAACTGCCAAACTCTGAGCAAGAGGCTGCAAAAAATATCCGAGTATCTGAATCGGTCTTGCAAGATGTGGGGAGGATTGCAGCGGGTGCGCAACCTGATGCGCCTGGAGACAATCGAATTGCAAATGTGCTCTCTTCGCTACAATACAAGCCAGTTTTCGGAGGGGTTGACAGTCTTGATAATTTTTATAGCTCGGTGGTAGGTGAACTGGGAGTGCAGATGGCTCGAGCGAATTCTGAGCACGAGTCTCAGAAAGATATTGTCAAGCAGCTCAAGAACATCAGGGAGAGTATCAGCGGAGTGAGTCTCGATGAAGAAACTGCAAAGATGATTGAATTTCAGAAATCATTCGATGCCTCGGCTCGGCTGATCCGAACTGCGGACGAAATGATGGACACGGTTCTAAACCTAAAACGCCTTTAAAGCGAGTGGATAATGAGTCATGCGAATTGCTGACAAGATGAGTTTTGAACAGGTGAACAGTAATCTCGCAAAAAACCGATCGGAGATGTCCCAACTTCAGAATCAAGCAGCCACCCAAAAGCGGGTGACTAAACCAAGTGACGACCCAGTGGCGGCAGCACGAGTGTTGGGTTCTCGAGTCGAACTTTCCGGTACGAAACAATATATAAAAAACCTCGATTTCGCTCGATCATTTCTTGAAATAACAGATCAATCATTGGGTGAATTGACCGATCAATTGATACGCGCCAAAGAATTGGCATTGAGCCAGGCGGGTGATGCCGGGTCAAACGAGCTTTCTCGTGATGTCGTTGCCACGGAGATTGAGCAGATTTACAATCAAATTGTTCAAATCGGCAATCGCCAACACGGTGATCGTTTTATTTTCTCTGGTTTTAAGACGACAACCTCTCCCTTTGATATCAATGGATTCTATAGCGGCGACAGCGGCGAAATGATGATTCATGTGGATAAGGGTTCATTTTTGGCCATGAATATTCCCGGGGCAAAAGTTTTCTTAGGAGAGGGATTGTCAAAAGATGGGATCACTCATGGAACGACTCAACAGGCTCGAACGATCGAAGAATTTGTTGAGCAGGGTCAATCTCAGGAAATAAAATCGGAGCCGAAGAAGACAGATTCTGAATCCGCACTGTACCAACGTGAACCATCTTCTGGTCGTGGTGGGACCTATCAAAGCGATAAGCAAAAGGAACCCGTTAAATCAATCTCAGGGGTGAATCTTTTTGCTGTCGTATCTGGTCTCACTACGGCCCTGAGAGCAAATGACAAGGGGGCAGTTCAGGACGCCCTTGAATATTTGGACGCAGCGACTTCTCAAGTTGTGATGGCTCGATCGCAGGTTGGCTCGCGTGTGATGACTTTGAATTCTGCAATGGAGACTTTGCAGAAATCCAAGGTTGATAGCAATGCGTTCATCTCCCAAATGGAAGATGCCGACACCTTTGAAGTTGTGAGCGATATCAACAAAGCGGAGAGCACCCTCAAGGCGACCCTCGCCACAAGCGGAAAGTTGATTCAACCGTCCTTATTGGATTTTCTGAGATAAGTTCATTGGCCGAATCCATGGGCGAAGGCCAATAATAAGAATTCATTAATTTTTGAATCGGAACAGATGATCCAAGTTAGCAGCGAATTTCCTGTTGATATAAGGAGGAATTACCCCATTATATTTCAAATGGGCTGTTATTCTTTCAAGTGAGAATCTGAGGGAACCGGCCTATCTTGACTTTCATCCCTAGAAATAATAGCTAAGGTTTCGATTGATTTCTACCGTAGAGGTCATTGATGGGTGAAGGATTACCGAAAACCCTCGAAGCTTTGACCAGGATGTTGAAGGAGACTGACCCATGTTGGTTCTGACTCGAAAATTAGGCGAATGCATTGCGATAGATGATCATATCAAAATCCGCGTCGTTCAGATCAAAGGCAAGCAAGTGCGACTTGGGATCGAAGCACCCAAAGACACAAAAATTCACAGAGAAGAAGTCTATCAAGCCATACAAGATCAAAATCAGGAGTCATCGACTGCGACATCGGACAGTACGCGTGCCGTTGCAAAACTTCTAAAACCCTAGATCTTACTCCACAGAAATAACGCATTGTTTAATTTTTGATTAGGATAATGATCAACAAAAAGACTTTGCTCTTTTTCGGTCGGCTTTTGTCTTGCCGTGTCTTATTTTTGTGGGCATCCTCAACAATATCAGGGGGGCTGATTATGAGGATTCAAACCTCTAGGTTTGGTATCGTTGAAATAACCGAACAAGACGTCATTGATTTTCCTGAAGGCCTTTTGGGCTTTAATGATTACCGTAAATTTGTCCTTTTGGACGACCCTAATGATGAAATATTTGCTTGGCTGCAAAGTTGTGAAGAGCCAGGTCTGGCTTTTCCAGTTCTGGAGCCAGAGCTTTTTGTCAGTAATTATGTTTACAGACTGTCTAAGTACGATTTGGAAGTTTTACAGCTCAAGTCGACGGAAGGGACGAGAAGTTTTGCGATTATAACAATACCAGAGGATCCTACTCAAATGACAGCTAACCTGAAGGCACCTCTGATTATAAATGTGGCCGCGCGGATTGGACGTCAATCGGTCATGCAAGACAGTACTTTGGCAATTAAAGAGCCAATTTTTGCGAAGCTCCAGCAGCGAGTCTATCAGAATCCTTCGCTTTCAATAAAGAGCCAGGCACTTGATTGGGGCGTGGCCGTGCGCTTGCCTGATCCGAAGTCTGTCCTTCAGCCGGAAGCCTGAGAAGTAGCGAGCGGGCTTTTTGTCCTGAATGTATCCGGGGCCTTTAAGTTTTCGAGCACAGTCCCCGAACAATTGGGTAACCAGGACGGTAATAACATTCTGCTAGGAGGGCGGCGCAATTCCCAAGGAGGGAGTCGCCTATGAGTTCAGCTATCAAGGATGGTCGAGATCCATTCATTGGATCTTTGAAAAAATTGAAATTTTTCTTAGCCATAGTTCTCCTCTTTACGGCGGTTTATCCGGCCACTTCGATGGCCCTCTCAATCTTTGAGGTGCGCCGACGATTGGCAATGACCAATGGTGAAGTCACGGAGAAGGATTTTTACTTAAATGGTGGAACCGAAAAGGGCTTAAAGCCAGGAATGATCGTGACCGTCATGCGCCAGATTGGCCTTTATGATGCTTACCAAAACAAGAGTCCGGGTGAACTGGTTATCCCCGTGGGAGAAGTCAAAGTTTTGTTCGTGCAAAAGGGAGTGAGTGTGGCTCGCGAGCATGCCCTGTTTGATCGTAAGAATCTTCCCATTTTAGATGAAAACTATCTTATGGTTGGTGATGAGGTCGATTTGACCTCTGCGCGAGCGGAAAAGGGGATTCGCGCACCGACATCAGAAACGGACAAGGTTTCGGCGAGGGAGCCGCAAGTCAATCCTGTCAAAGAACCCAGAATGGCAGTGAACAAAGTGCCCGCAGCGGCCCAGCCTGCTGAGCCAGCGGCTCCAAGCGTTTCGGAAGAGGCGCAACTGCCCTAATTAGGCGTTCTTTGTGTTTTCAGAGCCCCAAGTTTTTGGTACTCTTCGCCAGAAAAATTTGGTGAGGACTACGGTGTGATCTCCTATTTCATTTTAGAGCTTAAAGGGGTTTTGACCAGTGAAGAAGATGTTCTTACGGATTTGTGCTTTTCATCTGGCGCCAGTGGCGTCAGTGAAAATCTGCAATTTCGGCAAGAATCTCTTCGCTTTGAACCCGAAACAGTATCAACGGCTTATCATGATCTTGAGGTTTATTTTCCTTTGGCACCGGACAAGAATCTTTTATCGGAAATAACTCGGCGGTTTCCAAACCTGACCTTGAAAATTCGAGAGGAAGTGGAAAAGGATTGGCTAGAAGAGTGGAAGAAAGGTTTTGAGCCTTTTTGCTTGGCCGGAGATATTTGGATTGTGCCAAGCTGGAGTCAACCCCCTCCAGAGGCTATAAAAAAAATATTACTCGATCCAGGCATGGCCTTCGGAACTGGTACCCACGCGACCACCCAGTTGGCTGCCTGTTTTTTAGCAAACATCAACCTTGATGGAAAAACTGTACTGGACGTGGGCACAGGGACTGGCATTTTGGCGATGGCATCGGCGTTGTGGGGAGCAAAGCGTGTTGGAGCAACCGAAATCGACGTTCAGGCGCGCTCTGTGGCCAGCGAAAATATCAAACTAAACAAGATTGATACAATCAAAATATACGATGAACAAATCGAGGACGTACCTGGAAGCTTCGATGTTCTCGTAGCCAACATTATCGATGGAGTCCTGGTCGATCTTCGCGGGGCACTCATGGATCGCGTGGCCATCGGAGGAGATCTTATTTTGAGTGGGATTCTTTTGGAACGCGAACATGAATTTGTTCGTGAATTTGAATGGGAAGAGTATCATTTTATTCAGAGGGCCCGATTGGAAAGGGATGAGTGGGTGGGGTTTCACCTCTCTCGGGTTTTGCAGTGAGACGCTACTGGTTTGATTTAAAAGACCTCATAGATCATGAGATCCATCTGCATGGAGAGGTCTTTCATCATGTGATAGTCGTTTGCCGTCAGGGGGTCGGATCTAAGTTTGAAATGCTGACCTCAGGAGGTGCGGCTTATCTGGTAGAGGTCACAAAAGTGAAAGGAAAATCGGCCTGGGCGAAAATTCTTCAAGAGCGCGCCATAGCTCCTCTCGCAAGGCCTCACATTCATCTCGCCATTTCGATTCCTAGATTTCAGGTTATGGATGCGATCGTAGAAAAGGCGGTGGAGTTGGGAGTCTACGAAATTCATCCTTTCGTTTCTGAATATAGTTTTGTAAGGAATGTTGATGATCGCATCAGGAGCAGGTCGAAGCGATGGGAGAAGATTGTTCTAGGGGCGACCCAGCAGAGCGGGCGCGGGGATTTGATGGCCGTGGATGCTCCCGTCTCACTCAAAGAATTATTGTGCGATTATAGCAAAAGAGGCGGAGCCCTAGGATTATTCCCTTTTGAGGGAACGGCTCCACAGCATGTGCGTCAGGTTCTTGTGCCTCTGAGAACTCAAGTCACAGATGAAATTTGGATCTTTGTTGGCAGCGAGGGAGGGTATTCACTTGCCGAGATCGAATTGTTTCAATCCTACGGGATGTACCCAACAACTTTGGGTAGTCAAGTTCTCCGAGTGGAAACGGCTTGCTTGGCTTTGATCAGCATTTTAAAGTATGAATGGGATTTGATGAAGTGAGTTGGAAGGGAATAATGGAATGTCCGAAGAAATAGATGATTTTCAGATCAAGCCGCTAACCGAAGGCTTGGGTTTTCATAAGAAGGCTGTTCGTTTGGGAGAGAAGGTCTTGAAGACTGGTATTTCTCAGGACAATTTAAAGAAATCAATGCCATCAGTTCCTCCTGAATCATTTTTTGACCAGGGTAACAGCCAGGGTCAAAGAGAGGAGCTCGCGCGTCCAGCTAAGGCGCGCGAAGCGATGGATCAATTGGTGTCCAGCCTCAATCTTGGTGACGAGTACATGAATAAAGCGGCTCAAACTGCCGGCCTAGGGCCCCTTGTAACGCGAAATAAGGTAGAAATATCATCTACCCTTCCGCGTTATCCCGCGCACGATATTTTTTCTACGAAGCCGGACATTGAGCCTCAATCGCCCGCACCGTCTCCTACCACCCCCAATCCCGCATCGAGAAAAGCGCCCAGTCGACCGGTGGTCACGGGTAATTTACCAATCTCTCCAAGTGTCAGAGTTACGGAGCAGGTTCAGACGGGAGTGCGAAGAGGCGCGCACGATGCGAAGGGCGGGGTTTTGCGGCCGGCGGCCATCTCTCTTCCTTCAATAATTCTTGATTTCACTGTGGTTGTCGCCTTGAGTTTGGTATTTTTAGTGAGCTTGTTATCAGTCACGCAGGTTGAGGTTCTATCTGTGGCTTTTAACATGCGCAGCGACGGAGCGACGCAGATGAGTCTGAGTGTCTTGTTTGTCGCGATCATGCAAATGTACGTCGTTGTGTCGCGAAGTTTCTTCGGACGAACCCTAGGTGAATGGACTTTTGATTTTCAGATGGGTGATGATCGACAACACCGTTCGGGTCTTTATCCCTTGCTTGTTGCTTGGCGCAGTTTTTTGATTGTAATTTCAGGATTGGTTGTGCTTCCGCTGCTATCCCTGCTTTTTCATCGTGATTTGACGGCACGACTCTCAGGGCTGCAACTTTATCACCGCCACTAATTGGGAAGTGATCTGTCATGGGAAAGATATTAGAGGAAGCGGCCTTATTACGCGAACTCTCTCAGTTGAGAAACAAAAAGAAGGTGGGATTTACAAACGGTTGTTTTGATCTCCTCCATGTCGGCCATATCCGTTATTTGCAGGAGGCCAAGTCCCTCGGAGATATATTGGTTTTGGGTCTCAATTCGGATATGAGCGTAAGAAACTTGAAGGGGGAATCGCGACCCATACAAAATGAGCTGGACCGGGGTGAAATTCTCGCGGCCCTAGCCTGCGTTGATTACGTGATTATTTTTTCAGAAGAAACACCTTTGCGCCTGATTGAGGCCGTGCGTCCTGATATTTTGGTCAAAGGTGGTGATTGGCCCATTGAAAGAATCGTGGGAGCCGAGACCGTCTTGAAGCGAGGAGGCGAGGTGCGTACTCTGCAATTTGTTTCGGGGCGATCGACCAGCTCTATAATGGAAAAAATTTTACAGCTGGGTTGAGAGGAACTCTGAACTTTTACAAGCGAAGGCCCAGTTTAAGGCTGTACACAGGCTCACGGTAGCGATCGATTTGTGCAGCAAGAAAAAGATCAAAGAGATGAAGAGTTATTCCAACAACGCTGTGACCCTCTCTAACGAGTTCTTCGACTGTTCCTCGAGAAGTTGCAGGATCGGTTGAGACCACGACACCGTCGGGACCCTGAGCCGTGAATTGGGCTGAACTCGAGAGAAATCCGCCTCCAAAATAGAGAGAAAAACTGTTGACGCTGATTCCAGCAATTAATTCAGATCCAATTGTTTCTGTGACGAGGGAATCGCTCATATTAAAAATGTTTCCGTGCAGGAGGAGTGAAAGGTTGATAGGAAGAAAGCGAGCTTGGTAGAAGGACCACCTCGCTAATCCGCCATATTCGCTCATTTTGCTATCTTCGCTGAAAGGCACGAAATGAAAGAAGATGTCGACACTTTTGTAAAGGCCTTTTCCAATGGAGATGCTTGGAACACGAAACTCTCTTTCATCCTTATTTGTGCCGTCGCCAAGGCGTGAAAGATCTGCCACATTGACAAGTTCTAAACTGAGCCCTATTTCAAGTCCCGGATAGCCTCCAAGAGGGAAAGGGTTAGATAGAATTTTACTGCTTGTACCCAGTCCAACCAAACGAATAACTTCAACTCTGTTTTCGTGGTTCAGTCCTGTGGGCAGATCCAAAGCCATCGCTTTGAGGCCAAAAAAAAAGCTGAGCGGAATCAGTAAAATTTCTTTCTTATACATTGGGCCCATTATGGGCTAATGAAGGAAAAAGTCCAAGTTCCGTGTGACAATAATCATGTTCCGACTGGTGCGAGTAGCTTTTTTAGTTCATCCACTGCATTTTGCAACGCAGCTCTGATCTGGGGGGGCTCTGCTGATTTGGTCAATAGGAGTTCAAGGCCCGCCAGAAGATCGGAATATCGCTTTACCATCGGATTCTTGTTTTTCTGTTCGGATAGTTCAGCGGGGGAGGGCGTGCTTTTTTTGTTCAAATTGAGATTGGCGGAATTGACGACCAGATTGATCGCTTTTTCGCGCACGGGAGTGGCTTCTTGTGAGCGCACAACAGATTCTATGACCGGAAGGTAAGGAAACTGGGCATAGCGATCAAAGGCTTGGTTGGCTGAGCTACGCACGCTTGAGCCGTGAGATTCATCCTGTAAAAACTGAGCCAGGATAACAAAGCTGCGATAACCAGGGGTGGCATTGACAGCGTGAACACCCAGTTCACGCATACGCAACCGAGAATCTTCCAGCATGAGGTTGACGACGGTATAGAACACCTCAGGACTAATGAGGTTGCTATTTCGGTAATTAATTAGGTTGGTTGTTTCTTCGAGGCTTGGTTGATTCAGCACACGTCGAATCCATTCCTCGACCCCTGGAACTTCTGCCTTTTCCTTTTCAGGTGACTCAGGGAGAATGGGCTGATTTTTTTGTGTGTTTGCATCAAGCCCTCCGGTTGACTCGTTTGGATCAGTTTCGTCAGTGTGATCGTTGCGATCTGAATCATGGCCGGTCTCTATTTGTTTCAAGGCCTTTTCCTTATTTTCTTTGTCAGCGGCCTCTTTGTTTTTCTTGTTTTTTGCCTTGATCGCATCAGCGGCTTTTTTCTTCTTTTCGATGTCGGCCGTTGCCTTTTTGGCCAGTTCATTGAGCTTGGCGATGTTTTTTTGTTCGTTGGTGGTGCCTTGAGAATTATTCCCCTCTGCGGTCTGGACAGGCTTTTCATTCAAGTCAGGCTGGCCTTCGAATCGATTGTTCTTTTGAACTCCATCACCCTGAAATTGTGTCAATTGGAGGGGCTTTTGTCGCTTTAGATTGTCTTCAGGAAACCTCTGACGACTGTAAGGTTGCAAATCCAAATCGGTCAGCCCCTGGATTTCTGCCGTATCTGGTCTATTTTTCAATTTTGCCGACTTGAGAAGCTCAAAAAATGTACCTGCAACTAACAAACTGATGATGAGGTAGGGATTTAGAAAATTGCGCATAATTCAACTTCTCCTGATTTTGATAACGCAGAAAGAGTGCCAATCAGGTGACTGTTGTAACATATTGAAATAAATGAAGTTTTTTGTATCACATCAAGGCTCCTTAGAATCGGAGTGTGTAGAAATGAGACGGCTTTACTTAAGGATCCAGAAACCTTAAGCTTTCCGTAGAGTTATCAACGCCGAAGAAGGATCTCAATGTGTGACCAAATTCGTTCCCTGGTGGGCATGGCAAAAAACCGTAAGTTTCGCGACTTGGCGAGGCTTTTGACAATTCTTGAGCAGACAGGCTCCCGGTCTCTCTCTAATCCTCAACTATTGAGGCCTCCAACTACGGCATTGAGAGTCGGAATAACTGGTCCACCGGGTGCAGGAAAATCCACTCTTGTGGCAGAGCTGATTCGAGAGTGGAGAAGGCTAGGAAGCACAGTTGGGGTTTTGGCCGTGGATCCTTCGAGTCCTTTTTCTGGTGGGGCCATTCTGGGTGACAGGATCAGATATTCAGAACACTTCAATGATGAGGGAGTGTTTATTCGGTCATTGGGCACTCGTGGAAGTCTAGGTGGGCTTTGCGCCTCTTCTTATCTCATGTTGCGGGCTTATGATTTGTGGGGTTTTGATGTTGTGCTCGTTGAGACGGTTGGAGTGGGGCAAACTGAATTTGATATTCTTCATGTGGCGGATATAGTGAGTCTTGTTCTGGTGCCAGAATCAGGAGATTCGGTACAGGCGATGAAGGCTGGCTTGATGGAGATTGCAGACGTTTTTGTCATAAACAAGGCCGATCGCCCTGGAGCTGACAATCTCGCTCAAGAAATTCAGTTTTATTTTGATGAAAAAGGGGGCAAAAAAGAGGGTCAACGTCTGTACAAGACGGTTGCCACCGAAAGAAGAGGTACTTTTGAATTGGCAGAGGGACTCCAGCTTTTAGGAAAAGGAAGAAATACTCATAATTCTCGGCTTAACCCACAACGCCTCCGCCACGAAGCTCTTGCGCTCTTGCGTGGGAGCTGGGAGAGATCTTTTCGAGTGGCTATAGGGGAAATTGAAACTCCCGAAGAAATGCAGAGTCTGATTTTATCTAGTGAAAAAAGCTTTCCCAAAAAGGACCAAGGTTTTTGGTGAGGCGCAAATCTTGCTCAGAGTTTAAACCTTTTAGAATTGCGAGAGTGCGCAAATTACGTTCGTCCACTTTCTGAAATTGAAATTCAGAAGTTAACTGAGGATTATTTAGCAGTTGGTCGGTCTCGTTTACAAGGCGCTTCGCCCAATGCGAATTTTGGATGCATCCCAGATCTAGAACACCGTCAATTGCAAAGTTTGAGGCGCTAGTAAACCTTTGATTCAGCCAATCTGCGTTAGGTTCGGACCTCATGGGAAGGCGATTTGAATAAGGGGTTCCTTTAACGATCAAACGATTTTTATCCAAAATTTCAAATCTGGCGATAGGATCTCCTCTCAGCGATGCTGGATGGCGCAATAGGATGGGCGAGTTCGGAGTATCTGTTGGTGGTTGCGCGATGAGGTGAATGTAGCTCTGGTAAATAGCAGGTAGTTTGCCTGCGGCCAAGCTGGTCGCAAAATCCTCAGGGACCATTGACTGGCTCAAAGAAAAGTAGGGTTCGCTGGAGGCCCTTGTGCGTTTTTGCCCCTCAATCCAGATAGGATAGACATCCAATTGTTGGGAAAAAAAACCTCTTTTCAAGTTGATCTCTACAGCCAGGTACGGAGTACTTGATTCGAGCGCTTCTGGATCTGCCGAATAAGTTTGAAGAAAGAGTTGAAATGCCTCCTCATCGTTAAAGCGCAGTTGGTCGTAGTTTTGAAGGAGAGTCTCAAGGCCGATTTTTTCAGCTTCAAGACGTGCGAACTGGTCAGGCAATTCATGGTCCAATTTCCAAATCTGGTAGTCTCGTTCGCCGTCGTCGCGACGGAGAGAACTTTTAATGTTTGATTTCTCGCTGTTGACGAACTCGAGAAGCTTATTCACTTGATTGAGTTTGGCCGTCTTTTGAGCCTGAATCTCCTGCACGACATTCAGCACGGGGCGTGGTAGGTAATCAAACTTTACCTGTCGTGAGCGATAGGCCTTTAGTTTTTGGCTGAGTGACCAAAGGCGGTCATAGGTCTGGTCTGCCAAGGTAGGATAAAAAACACTTTCGCTTGTGTGAGGGACGTATTTTGGTGATTCTGAATTTGCGCGCTCGCCGAGGCCGATCCATTCGCAATACTCGCCGCGATCGGCGAGAGGTTTTTGGCCACGCTCGTAGCGAGTCATATTGTTAGCACCAATTGAAACGCCCATAAGCATAATCATTATGAAGGCACTTTTTTTGAGACGAGCCATTTGCTCCTTTCTGAGCGAGCCGAGGTGACACATGTCCTATCGGTGGAATAGGAAGAAACCTTAAAGACTTATGTCGGGGAGAAAGCTTGTTTTTGGATCAAAATGAGATGGTTTGGTTGGCATTTTTGGGATGCAGCTGTTTTCGTCGAAGATCAAATCTTTTTGTTATTTTATTGTCAGTTTTTTTCATGGGGCATTGAAACCGGGATCTTATCGAGCTAATTCATCCAACGCCATTGAATCGTCCATTGTTAAGGGATTGTTGTTTGCGACTAGTGATTTATTGGGTTGTTTTGACGTTATTTGGGACGAGGGTCCTTGCTCAGCCTGCCATTGTGGACTGCCGAGCAGAGGCCTTGTCAAATCTTCGTGCTTGTCAGCAAGTCATCGGATCGAAGGAGATAGAAATACGTCTCAACGAGTTTTTGGGTCCATTTGGTCTTGACTATGAAACATATAGGGAACTGTTGCCTACGGATCCAGCCGTGAGGAAAGTCCTCGACTCACGGGAACTTTCTGAATGGATAGAATCCAAACCACTTCGAGTGATAGCGGTTTCTGATGAGGATTTACGTGTGATTGATGGTCATCACATGGCCCGAATTCTCTATCTGTTGGGTAAACAAGAGGCAAAAGTGATTGTTTATTTTGACGAGGCTTTTCTTGAACTCTCAGAAGATGAAATCTGGAATTTATTTAAGCAGAACGGCTGGATCCACCTCCGTGATAGAGACCGTAATTCTATTCATCCCCATGAAATTCCTCGATTTATTGGCGACCTAAATGATGATCCTTTTAGAAGTTTGGCCTGGATGTTGAAAAAATTGAAAGCATTTAAAAAGACGGGCGTTTCCTTCCAGGAATTTGTTTGGGCAGACTTTCTTCACCGCGAGTTTGCCGAGAAAGGCCTGGATGTTGATTTTTCAAGTCGGGAGGCCTATCGCGAAGCACTCAAAGAGTCGGTTGAAATTATTGCTCAAAAGCTTGAGGTCTTAGAACTTCCAGGAAAGCGAAGCCTTGCTCCATCCCAACTTCGGGGGAGATGTGCTCAATTTATTGAAAAACATCTCTAGTTCTATAAATTTAAGAGGAACGGTGTCGTCCCTACTTGCGGTTTTTTAAATGGTCCTGCTTGGGCCTGATTAGAAATTTCCAAATCCCCAAATTCTCTGGGGGGGATTTTGTGTTTCATTCGTATCACTTGTTGGAGATCGATCGGGAGACGGAGTGGGAGTTGGGGGGGGCGCGGAAGCTGCGTCTTTTATCGCCTGGAATCGTTGTATTTCCGATCTGTAACGTTCAGATTCTGCCAAATAAGCTTCGTAGTAGCTACTGAGAGTTTCTCGACAAATAGATTCTGTGCCGGAAGAGGGGCCGTTGTCGCGGTCTCCAAACCCTCCACCAGGTTACTTGCTTGAGGGCATTGAGATTCGCAAATGTTTATGGCTTTATCGCATTCCTTGGCCTTTGCAGCGAACCTCGCTTCATTGATAATGGCATTGCTAATTTGACTCTCAGACATCACAGCCAGTCCATCACTGGGACTCGGATACGTTATTTGTACCTCAGGGCTATGCTCGCAGGTTTCCTTTGCTTCATTGAGAGCATTCACACATTGCGTGTTGGATGCGCTTTGTGCCTGCGCAAAATGGTAGGGACCACAAACTGAAAAGGCCAAATAAGATGAGAAACCCGCAATTGTGACAAAAATGTTGTATTGAAAATAAGCCATGTGACTCCCCTCTGTTTGAACAAGGGGAGTGCAAAGAACGGGCAAATAAAACGAGTCTAGCTTTTTATATGGCCAATGAAAACGTACACATACTGGTCATCCGAATAAAGTATTTGCAACAGATGCCTTTTTTCTCTTTTTAAGCGGGTTGCTTTCTTTTTATTGGAAGCCGCCGCCAGACACTGACATCTGTTTTCTATTGGGCTGATGATAACCCGTCGAAGTTTCAATTCGCTCTACTTTGCCGCACGAAGCCTGATATGTGCCCTGGTTGGCCGGATTGCTAACTTCCAAGATTTGAGAGGATCCGTCGCCCTGAGTTGATAGTTCCAAACCCTTAACCATACCTGATGGTCCCCTAACTTGAGTGAGTTGAGTTCCATTTTTGTTGAATGTCATTTGCAATGACCTCCTGCCTTCAAGAGGTACCACGACCACGTCGCAACACCTATTCGTGAGCGCATTTCCCGGATTTCCTGATGCCGGTTTAAACACGAGTCTTCCGTTGTGTCCGATGTTTACACGCGAGATCGTGCGCCCCCTAACGCTCACATCTCCCTCATAACCAGCTGGGAGATCTATGGATTCTCCGCCCGATCTATATGTCCAAGTTCTTCTCTCTTCATCAAATGCAAATTGATCTCTAGCGCTCCCCGTCTTCAATGTGACCTTGTTTGTGTCAAGGGCAAAGCTTGTTTCTCTAAAAATTTCTGACCACCCCAGTTGTACTGGTGTTGACAGGCAAGCATAGGATTGAACGGAAGAGGAGGCTACCAATAAGATTGCTAGGAACTGTTTCATATATATTTTCCTTTCATCTACTCAGACTATTTGAATCTCTCAAAGCATAAGCTTTCAAGAGAACTTGTCTTTGTCCTTGAGCAAAATTGAAGCCATGACCGAAAATAAAAAAAGCAAGTCTACTTGAATAGTTATGACTCAACAAAAGAAGTTTTTATTTTGAAAATTGGGCCTGGCGACAATTTTGGCTAAACACTAGAAAGGGAATTTGACGACCAAAAAAATGAGTTGGCAGAGATTGAGATATCGATCTGTATCGAGCAATGCGATAAAGGCCACCAGTAAAGTGGCCTTTATCGCATTGATTTATGATCACGTCCTTCTGTAAGCTACTTTTGAGCCGGCTCTTCGGGCATGGTGATAATGAGTTCAACCCTTCGATTTTGAGCTCTGCCAACATCGCTGGTGTTCGGAGCGACTGGTTGGGAGTCTCCCATCCCAGAAACAGTTATCGAGTTATCGGGCACTCCACTTTTTGCCATTTGGATTTTTACTGCTTGGGCCCTCTGTTCGGAGAGGATGGCATTGGTTTGTTTTCTGCCTGTGCTATCGGTGTGGCCAACGACCGTGATTCGGTTTTCTGGGTACTTTCTCAGAATATCTGAAATCTTGGCTACATTCTCTAAGGCTCCCGCCTTTAACTCTGCCGATCCAGAAGGAAATAAAATATCGCCCTTTAATTTGGTCAGAATTCCTTGCTCAGTTCGCTTTGTCTCAGCGACCTTTTCTAATTCCTTGGCCTGCTTGTCGAGCTTGTGTCCATGGGCACCACCGATCGCACCGCCCAAAGCGGCCCCGACCAAGGCTCCTTTGTTTCTATTCCCAGACTGATGGCCAATCACAGCTCCGACTGCCGCACCTGCAGCGGCTCCAACTGCGGCTCCAACTCCCGTGTTTTTGCCCGCATCCGCGCAACCAATGAGCGTCGCTAAATTAAGACTCGCCAGTAAACAAGTACAAAGGCCAAGCAAATGTTTTTTCTTCATCGCAGTACCTCCCAATAAATTGATTGATTTCAAGGCATCGTGGAAAAAATCTTCTCATGTTAAAACATGCCTTTCTTCCCATGCCAGCCTTTCTTTCTCATTTTTAAGCGATTTAATGCATTGTGCTAATTCATTCAATGTAACGCGCCGAGTAATATGGACTAAGTGAGGATGGTATTGTGCAAATTGCGAGTCTGGGTCCCATGGTGATTGTGTCAGATGATGACAAGCTTGATCATGAGCTTGAGTCGCGACGCATTCGGCTGGAGAAGGCCAAGGCCGGAGGAGCCCACCCGAGCGGAATGGATCAGGAAGTGGGTGAGGCGCCAGATGATAGTGATACCCGTGAGGGCTTGGAGCGCTTTCTCAAATTTCTCAAAAAGGAAAAGGAAAAGGAAAAGGAAAAGGAAAAGGGCCTGGAAGTTGATGATTTTTCAGTCGGAGAGGAAACAGAGATTCCCACGGAATTCGCAGGGTTGGGGGAGGGTTTGGAAGAAAGCGGCCGCACAAATGCCGGAAAAAAATCGCGTCCGCCATCTATCAAGACAGCAAGAAATTGTATGATTTTTCTTTATGAGAAATCAAAAACAGTGGAAGAGGATCTTCAGTTGAAGGGCTTCCATTTTGATAAAGCTGCTTAAAAATAACTATTTAACGCATAACATAAAAAAACTTTAAGTTATAACGCATAGCGCCGATAAAAAGAGTGACTGCTGAAATAGAACCGTCTGTGGGCACCGCTCGGGACCTTTGTGGGAGGAGGTCATCGCGGGGAGGGTGCTTTTATGTCGTTTCGAATTGGGTCGGCCGTGGCCTCGTTAACTGCTCAGAGATATTTACATAAGAATCAGCTTCAAACAGAAAAATCTTTGCGCTCGCTGGCATCTGGCAGACGCATTGTCCAAGCTGGTGACGACGCCGCTGGGTTCGCTATCGGTGAAAATCTGCGTGGACAGATCAGCGGCCTTCGACAGGCCAAGTTCAATGCTGAAAGCGCCGTTGCCATGATTCAAACGGCTGAGGGTAGTCTCAATGAACAAAATAATATTTTGATCAGGCTTCGCGAACTCTCTGTGTATTCGGCCAGCGACACAGTGGGAGAGGCAGAACGTGGCTTTTTGAACAAAGAATTTCAGCAGCTCACAGCGGAGTTTGACCGCATTGCTCAGTCCGCACGCTTTGGAAACAAGCAGCTCTTAACTGGTACCGGACAGCAATTTGAATTTCAAGTTGGGCCCTTTAGCGGGCCTGAAAATAGAGTGGAATTTTCTTTAGACGCTGATACCACGGCGGACAGCGTGGGTATCAAAGGGTCTTCAATAGAATCACAAAGTGAGGCGGTTGACACACTGAGTACCTTGGATTCGGCATTGCTCAGTATTGCGGGGGCCCGGAGTTCATTTGGAGCAGCTCAGAGTCGATTTCAATACACGATTGATGCCCTAGCAGCCCAAACAGAAAACATGGAACAGGCGCGATCCTTGATAATGGACGTAGACGTCGCTGACGAAGTCACCAAATTGGCGAGTTCCCAAATTCTGCAAGACATGGGCACTTCCGTGCTGGCACAGGCGAATTCCGATTCTCAGCGTGTGTTGAGGTTGATACCCACCTAGAAAATAAAAGACTGTATAAGTAATTTAAAAAAAGACAATCGAGGGCGGGCAGTTCGCGCAGCCAATTAGCGGCGGCCGTCTTGAGGTCAGTGGGACAATCAAGGCGGCCCTTTTCATTCACCGGCCAAAAATTTTTTTAGCGCCGAGAAAACTCGATCCAAATTCTTGATGTGTGGTGGAGCCACAAAAACGGTGTCGTCACCGGCAATCGTTCCTAAAATGTCAGCAGGCCGGTGGATGTCGAGTTCACGAGCAATCAGTGAAGCCGACCCAGGCTCTGTGCGAATAACGATCAAGGAACCATTGTGTTTCATTTCAACGACAAGACCTTGCAAGGCGCTCTTGACGGTTTCAGCAAGGGCTGGTGGAGATTCGGAAGAGATCAGTCGGTAGACTGTATGGCCCTGATCATCCAGCATTTTCACAGCGCCTAATCGCCTGAGATCTCTGGAAACCGTGGCTTGGGTCGTCAAGAAGCCTTCGCTTTCAAGCTGGTTTCTCAAATCCTCCTGGGTTGTCAGTACGCCCTTGAAGAGAATTTTTCGCAGCGCTAACAATCGGGAATCAGATTTGGATCGAGACTTAGTTTTTCCCATGATTCAAATCCTCAGAAACATCTGATTTAAAGTGAGAGGGATTCTCAGGGTATTCACTAAGGTCTCGGCAGAGATCCATGAGGAGAGCTTTCTGTACGTGCAAACGGTTTTGGCTCTGCTGGAAAATGACAGAATTTGGGTGTGTGATCATTTCGTCCGTGATTTCCTTTCCTCTGACCATGGGCATACAGTGCATGATAGCGGCCGTATTCTTTGCGTAACCGTAAAGCTCGCTGTTCAATTGAAAGGGAGAGAAAATTCGTTCTCTTTCTAGTTCTTCTCCCTCAAATCCCATACTTGTCCAGACATCTGTGTAAACCGCATCGGCATCTTGCATTGCGGGCAAGGGGTCGATGTCGCCATAGACATGACAATTGTTATTTTTTGCCAGCTCAAGGGCGCTTTTCACGATAAAGGAATTAGGTCCGTACCCGTCTGGGCAAGCATAAAAAACATCTGCGCCAAAGGCCGGCGCAATCAGTAACAAACTGTTGAGAACATTATTTCCATCTCCCAGCCACGCGATCTTTCGCCCCCTCAGATCTCCATATCTTTCGATGAGAGTCATAACATCGGCCAGTCCCTGACAGGGATGGTGGGTGTCAGAAAGCCCATTAATGACAGGAATCGTTGAGTGTTGAACCATTCTTTCCAAAGTTCGGTGTTCGAAAGTTCTCAACATAACGGCATGCACGAAGCCGCCCAAAACGCGAATTGTATCTTCAGGTTCTTCACTTTTTCGAGAGGTGGAAACAATTTCTATCGGATTGCCGCCAAGCTCGCTGACGGCAACTGAAAAACTCACCCGAGTCCGAAGGCTCGGCTTATCAAAGATAAGTGCGACGCTTTTATTGGCAAGAGTGGTCGTTCTCTCTGTGTTTCGAGTTCGTTTGAGACGAATGGCATGTTGAACAAGTTCATTCAGCTGCTGAGGAGAATATTCCTCACCGGTTAAAAAATAGCGAACCTTAGACATGAGAAACCTCTTCTTTCAATCGAGTGGTGCGACTCCGCAGTCGACAGATGGTTCCCACACCCCTCTCGGTAAAAAGTTCTTCAATCAGCGCATGTGGCCTCTGAGCATTGAGAATATGAACCGCTGAAACCTTCTGATTGAGGGAATGAATAATTGTTTGAGTTTTGGCCAGCATCCCGCCTGTGACCACTTTTTTCTCGATAAGAATTTCCAATTCTCCCGCATCAAGTTCAGGTAGAAGCTTGCCATCTGTGTCCAAAATACCATTTTGATCAGTGAGAAAGATGAGTTTCGAAACTCCCAAGGCCGAAGCCAAATAGCTGGCGGCCCAATCGGCGTTCACATTAAAGGCCTCTCCCTTTCGGCCGATGCCAATGGGAGCGATAACAGGAATAGTTTTGAGTACGGGATTTTTAAGGACGGACTGAATCAGCTCTGTATTTACCTTCTCAATTTTTCCCACGCGACCAAGTTGTGGATTCAATTGGCGACAAAGGAGAGTGTTGTGGTCGGCCCCAGAAAAGCCAACGGCGGCGAGACCATTGGCACTCAACTGGCGCACGATTCGACGATTCATTTTTCCGACCAATACTGTTTCAATGATATCCATCATCTCTGGAGTGGTAACTCTGAGACCCTCAATGAACTCCCACTTGATTCCCCGTCGGGTCAGCTCTTCATTGATTGACGGTCCTCCGCCGTGAACAAGAATGACAGATACTCCAACCGATTTTATTGCAATCAAATCACGACAAACGGATCGAACGAGTTCCGGCTTTTCCAAAGCCGATCCTCCGATTTTGATGAGCAAGGTTTTTCCAGTAAATTTCTTTACATATTTTAGCGTATCAATAACCGAACTCACCTCACTCATGAATACTCCGTGTTGATATCAACATAACGTTTAGAAAGATCACAACCCCAGGCCGTTGCCTCAAATTCGCCGCCATGCAAAGATATTGATATTCTGATTTTTGAGGCCTTCATCAGTGCCTTTACCTCAGATTTTTCAAAGATTGCGGGGGCACCGCCCGCAAACAGTTTTACATCCTGAATGTAAAGATCCATTTTATTGAGGAGAGGGCCAGGAATGCCTTCAGCGCCGAGTCGTGCTAAAATTCTTCCCCAGTTTGGATCTTCCCCATGAATTGCCGTTTTTACCAAGGGGCTTACGACCACGCCACGAGCTGCCTTGCGACACAGAGCTAGATTCGAAGCACCGGTTATCTGAACTTCTATTAACTTTGTGGCTCCCTCTCCATCTGTCGCGATGGCCTGGGCCAGGGTTGTTGCCACTCGTTTGAGACCGCTAAAGAATCGTTCCTCATCAATCAGGGAACTGATCGTCACTCCGCTCGATCCATTTGCCATCATGAATACGCAATCATTGGTCGAACTGTCGCCATCCACCGATATCATATTAAAGCTTTCATCAGCGGACTCTTTTAAAAACCGCGTTACTTGCTCTTGGCTCAACTTGGCATCCGTGAGCAAGTACCCCAACATAGTGGCCATATTGGGATGAATCATACCGGATCCCTTGCTGATTCCAGCAATTTCTACTGTTCCTCCGCTGAGTTCAATTTTTAACGAAGCCGTTTTGGGAACAAGATCTGTAGTGAGAATTGCCAAGGCAAAAGGCTCTGCCGCTTCTCCCAATCGATGTACCAATTCTGGAATGGCGGGTAAAATTTTATCGATATCGACCTGTTGGCCGATCACACCAGTTGAGGCGACCAGCACGTCTTGAGTTGAAATCTTTAGGGCCTTTGCCACTTCCTGGACCATCATTAAATTATTCTTTTCTCCGACTTCGCCCGTCGCGGCGTTGGCTTGGCCACTATTCGTAAAGATAGCCCGAATTGTCTGGGAGGGTAGCAAAGCTTGAGAATAGAGAACGGGGGCTGCTTTGCATTCATTGAGCGTAAAAACTCCACTGGTTTGACAAGGCAATTCAGAGTAAATTAATCCAATGTCGGGTCGATATCGTCGCACCCCACTGTTGATACCGCTTGAGAAAAAGCCTTTTGGGAGCGACGTGCGATAGATTCCTGCACCTAAGGTCATGTGAGAGCCTCCAGATGATCTAAACCACTGTCGAGCGGGAGATCATAAAGGAAATTAAAATTCTCTACGGCCTGGCTAGCTGCTCCCTTGAGTAAGTTATCCAAGAGCGAGAATAAAAATATTTTTCCATCGATGACTTCATATCCGAGGTGGGTAAAGGCAGAGCCTACAACCGACTTCAAGCGGAGAAGATGAGGTTGAGACTTGATGTGACCCCAGCGGACAAGTGGATAATTCCCAAAATGCTTTGCATAGGCCCCATCGATTTTTTGGCACAGGATTTGGTCCTTACATCGAAGTGTGGGCCTCAAATAGAGGCTCGAGATAATTCCACGGCGGACATTGAGCAAATGGGTATTCATTGTCAGATCAACTTCTGCTCCTGAAAGAGACTTGATGGCCTGGATAATTTCAGGCTGGTGCTGGTGGATACCGACTTTATATGGAAGGCATTCCTCCGAAACTTCTGAAAAGGAAAGCAATTCTTCAATTTTACGTCCAGCGCCTGTAGTTCCCGACTTCGCATCTATGACAATCTGACCAGGTTCGATGAGTTCATCCCTCAGGAGAGGGATGAGCGCCATGAGAATGGAGGTCGCATAGCATCCGGGATTAGCGACGAGACCTGTGCTTTTTATTTCATTAAATGGCACCAAACCATAGGTGGCCTGATTGGCCATTTGAACCGAATCAGGAGCCTCTCCGTACCAATGACGGTAGATGTCCCTATTTGATTTATTTGGTAAGTCCTTGAGCCGAAAGGCTCCAGAGAGGTCTATGACATGGGCTCCCTGTTCGAGTGCCGAAGCAGCCAGACTCCAAGAAGCTTGGTGGGGAGTGGCCATAAATACAACATCGATATCTTCGAAATGAGGATTTTCTAAACAGGGAGGGAGAGCGCGTCCAGGAGGAGGCTTCAGATAGCTACTCAATTCAAAATGGGAGCTGGCACTCACGAATTCAAGCTTCATTGATGGATGGCGCATGCAAATTCGCGTAACCTCCAGCCCGGAGTATCCGCGGGCGCCAAGGATTGCGACTCGCGAGAGGGACCTGTCCTTACGAAGTAGATTTGTCACCTGGTTAGATTCCCTTTCAACTGGCTTATTGCAAATGTCCACAAACCGGCATACGCATAATTATGCAATTAGTTGCATAATTATGCTAAAATATCCAGCTAAATTTCAAAAAAAATAAAAAAATGGAAATTTATGCACTTCAAGTTGACGGCATTCGGGTTTATCTTTTATGTCCTGTCAGCTGAGTGTGGGTTTTGTGTCAGTTCCTTCGGTGGGGCAGACAACAAATGCAATGAGAATTCGATGAGAATGCGAGAAAGGCGACTTATGTCAAAGACTGTTGTGTTGGTATATTCTGGGGGATTGGACACATCTATTTGTATTCCGTTAATGCGGGAAGAATATGGTTACGAGCGAATTGTGACAGTGACTGTTGATGTGGGACAACCACAGTCTGACCTGGATCAGGCGCAGGACAAGGCAAAAGCCTTGGGAACTGAGCATTACACCGTTGATGCAAAAGAGGAATTTGCCAAAGATTACTGTTTTAAGGCGCTCCAAGCCAATGGGGATTATCAGGGATATCCGATGAGCACTTCAATTGCTCGTCCTGTGATTGGGGCAAAAGCTGCTGAGATTGCACGCCAGTTAAATGCGACCTCCTTTGCTCATGGATGTACTGGCAAAGGGAACGATCAGTTCCGTATTGAATTTGCAATACGGGCGATGATTCCTGAGGCCGTCATTCACGCGCCTATTCGAGAAAGGAATATGACTCGGAGTTGGGAAATCGATTATGCGAAAAAGCGAAATATTCCAATTCAACAGAGTTTAGACAAGATCTGGTCAATTGACGAGAATCTCTGGGGAAGATCAATCGAGGGCGGACGCCTGGAGGAACCGAATTTTGTTCCTCCTGAGGAGATCTATCAGTGGACGTTGAGTCCAGAGAAAGCTCTATCTGTGCCGGAATCGATCACTCTCAAATTTGAAAAGGGAGTTCCAGTAGAATTCAATGGTAAGAGTCTGAGTCCAGCACAAATGGTTGTTCAGTTGAATCGGCTTGCTGGTGCTCATGGGATTGGCCGCATCGATATTATGGAAGATCGTATGTTAGGCTTGAAGGTAAGGGAAAATTACGAGTGTCCTGCGGCAACCATTCTTCTCAAAGCTCATAGGGCATTAGAAAATCTAGTTCTTACAAGAGAGGAAATTCGATTTAAGTCCTTGGTTGACCAAGAATGGAGTCGAATGGCCTATGAAGGTCTTTGGTGGGACCCATTAAAGGAAAATCTCGAAGCATTCATTGATCAGACACAGCTGAGAGTGAATGGGCTTGTGCAATTGAAGTTATTCAAAGGGGTGGCTCAGGTCATTGGTCGTGAATCCAAATGGGCGCTTTACAATGAAGATCTAGCGAGTTTTGATTCTTCGACTTTTGATCAGAATGAGAGTACGGGGCAGGTCAAGAATTTTGGCATGCAATCACGCATGTATTATCAACTTAAGAGGGCGAACACGTAATGGCGAAGTTGTGGGGCGGAAGGTTTGGTAAGGAGATGCATCAAGAAGTTCTGGCCTTTACGAGTTCCATCGCCATAGATCAACGTCTTTGGCCATACGATATTCAGGGGAGTCAGGCCCATGCTCGAATGTTGGGAAAATGTGGAATCATTAGCCTGCCCGATTCTGAGCTGATTGTGCGTGGTCTTGATTCGGTTGCAGCCAAGCTTTCCTCAGGCGAGTGCAAGTTTCAGTCTGAGGCTGAGGATGTCCATTCGGAAGTAGAAAGACTTCTTGCCGAAGAAATCGGAGAGGTGGCAGGTAAGCTTCATACAGCACGCAGTCGAAACGATCAGGTTTTACTGAGTACCAAGCTTTATCTGCGGGTAGCGGTCACTGAATGGTTAGATGAATTGCGGGCCCTGCGCGAGGTCTTGAAAAATAATGCAAAAAATCATCTCAATACCTTGCTCCCCGGTTTGACTCACACCCAGCATGCGCAGCCAGTCAGTTTGGCTCATCATCTGATGGCCTATTTTTGGATGTTCCATAGAGATGGAGAGAGGCTCATCGATTTTAAGAAGCGGCTCAATAAATGTCCCCTTGGAGTTGCCGCTCTGGCTGGAACAGGATTTTCAATTGATAGGCGGATGGTAGCCAAAGAATTGCAATTTGATGGGGTCACCGAAAATAGTCTTGATACCGTCGGAGACAGAGATTTCGTTTTGGAGTTATTGTCCATCGCTTCTATCACCATGACTCATTTCTCTCGTTTGGCCGAAGAATTCATTTTATGGTCGACACCAGAGTTTGGATTTTTGACTCTTGACGACAGCGTGACCACGGGCAGTTCCATCATGCCTAACAAAAAGAATCCAGATGTGGCAGAGCTCATTCGAGGGCGAACGGGGGTTGTTTTTGGTCAGTTGATGGCGGCCCTCACATTAATGAAGGCAGTGCCCCTGAGTTATAACCGTGATTTTCAAGAGGATAAGGAACTCGTTTTCAAATCTCTGGATATCCTTCGGGGATCGACGCGCATGTTTGTTTTGATGCTCGAAAACGCAAAATTTCATCCAGAGAAAATGGCAAAGAGTTTATTGGGTGATACCTCCAATGCGACCGACCTTGCCGATTACCTTGCGAAGAAGGGCTTACCCTTTCGTCAGGCTCATGAGGTGGTTGGCAAAATTGTAATGCATTGTGCCTTAACTGATCAACCAATCGAGGCATTGGATTTAAAGACATTTCGCCAGTTCTCCCCCCTCTTCGAGTCGGATGTGCTCTGCGTTGTACCTCATCGAGCAGTGATGGAAGCAAGGACATCGGAAGGCGGGACAGCGCCTAATGCAGTGAGTCGTCAGATAAAAATAGCCGAATAGAAAATCTTTCAAATTTTTTTTCGAAGATTCGCTCCTCTGATTTCAAGCACAAGACGCAGCAAGACATAGAAAACCTAGACCAAAGGCCTAAAGCTTCCTAGACCAAAGCCGAGAAGCTTCCTGAACACGTTGGAGCACGCTTGATGGACTTCTGTTTCAGCAGTCACTGAGTAGAAGGCTTATCGAGAGTCAGAAAGGAAGGGGCCATCGGTCCTGACCTTTCTGCAAACCTCCAAATTTAAAAACTGAATATTAACAACCAAGGCAATGATTGCCACCTTTACGCGTCTGGCCGTGGGGCCAGGGGATTCTTTATAACCCGGAGAATCTGTGTGCGAAGTGGGGCCTAAACAGGATGGTGCCACAAGGTTTTTGGGAGGTACAAAATGGGCTTAAGGATTCATACAAACATCGCTTCAATCAGCGCACAGAGGCAGCTGACGAAGCAGCAAAATCGAATGGAGCACGCTGAGCAAGCATTGGCCTCAGGCAGTCGCATCGTCACCGCCGCTGACGATGCGGCCGGTTTGGCAATTTCGGAAAATATTCGTGGTCAGCTCGCGGGCATAAAGATGGCTCGCAACAACGCCTACAATGCCGGCTCATTGATTCAAGTCAGTGAGGGCGGTCTCAATGAGATTAACAATATTCTCATTCGTTTACGTGAATTAGGCGTACAGGCAGCTTCTGACACTGTCTCAGAAGTAGAGAGAAGTTTTCTCAATCAAGAGGCTCAACAAATGGTTGATGAATCCGACAGGATTGCAAAATCAACTCGATTTGGAAATAAGACCTTGCTGGATGGGTCCGGCGAAGAATTGGAATATCACGTGGGCCCATTCTCCGGTGAGGAAAATATTATTCGATACAAAATCTCTGCGGATGCGACGGCTTCGACATTGGGAATCGATGGAATTTCAGTCGAGGACAAGGATTCGGCTCGATCTACATTGGAAGCTGTTGACCAAGCAATAGTCAAACTCGGAAATTTGAGAGCTGATTTTGGCGCGGTCCAAAGCCGCTTGCAGATTACAACTTCCAATTTGGATATTCAAAATGAGAACTTATCCGCAGCAAAATCACGAATTAGGGATGCCGATGTGGCATTTGAATCTGCTGAGTTGGCCTCGGCACAGGTTCTTCAAGCCGCCTCTGTTTCTGTTCTCGCGGCTGCTAATCAAAATGGAGCATCTGCACTTAAGTTGCTCAATTGAAAATAGAGTTTTGAAAAGAGATTCCAAGGTTTACGGAGTAGTAGCCCACAGACGAAGCTACTCTTAAGCCCGCCCTGGGGCCCTCCCACAAGCCCCGGGGTATTTTTAATGGTGGGTCACCAGTTCTCACATGACTTTCTTTTTCCAGCTTGCATATGCTGAATCACATTCCACTTTGAATTTTATCTTTACCTTCGGTCCAAGAATCCCCGAGGCGACCCGTCTCAGAATTGATCCAGGAAAATGGGCGGAAACATCTTGCTCAAAGCTTCCTTTTTCAAACCGGGAGCGGGCAAATTTAAATTCTCCGAAATATTCGGCATTCAAATACAAAATAAGAACTCCGTCCTTTGTCCTAGTATCGCCTTGAGATGGCAGGTATTCCAATTCAAAAAGGTAATTGAGGATCGTCTTGCTGTTGCTTTCATCTCTTAACTCCTCGTCATCAAGAGTGAATCGTTCAGGAGTATCAGGATCAATTTCAAATGATTTTTGTAGGAACGAAACAGTCATTCCCCCCGATTCATGCCATATGGATTTCGTCACGCGACAAGCGATATTCAATCGGTATCTTAATTGCTCCGTTGCGCTCGACCGGGGATCCGCAAAAGCGAACACCTGATGTGTGGTAATGACGATGGCAAGACCATGTGCCATATGGCGACCTATTACTATCTTCAATTTTTTCAGATTATTTTTCAGCACAAAATGGATTTCGCTCATGCGATTCAAGGCTCCTTCTGGATTTCAATGTCCTGCCAACTTGTCCTTGGTGTGAAGGACGCACGGGTAAGATGCACTTAGAGTGCCATTCGCAAGGCTGTCTCAGGTATCTCATATGGATGGGAAAGAGAGTGCGATCGACTTCTCGGGCTGTCATTTTTACCCTGCTGAACACAAAATCATCGCAAAACCTATTTTGATGTTTCTAGAAGCAATGCAATTTGAGATTTGCCTGCACCTTCGGACCGTACAAGCTTGTGGCCATTCGGCTAAAAATTGAATGAGGAGACTGATAGGAGGTATCTCGTTCAATCATTCCCGTATGAAAACGTGATCGGGAAACCTCAAATTCACCCAGATATCCTCCATTAAGATAGGCAATAAGAATACCTTTTCTGGCTGAAGGAGCTTTGTCTATCGCCTTATATTCCATTTGGATCAAACTCCTTGAGATGGTCTCCTTCGTTTCACCGTCATTGGTGATTTCGTCATCGAGGATAAATCTGTTGTCATCTTCGAAATGAATTTCTATCGATTTTCGAATCGCGGAAACCGTTGAGCCTCCGGCTTCATAGAAAATGGATTTCGTTATGTTGCAAGTGACCACCAGTTTATCGCCAATTGGTTCTGCGCTTGAAAAATTGGGCATACCAGTTGCGTGTTTAAGAGGGAAAAAAAACGACAAAGAAAAAAGAATGGATAAAGATATTAACCTAACGAGTTCACAGCATGCTTGATTGGCTCTAGAAGAGAGAAAAGTAATATACATACCGAATTAATCCCAAAACGGGTCCCCCAATATTAACTGAATGAGGACAATACATTTTGCCTCCTGGTATGTCTGGCTCAATCAATGGTGGCCCCCCCAGGATGGATTTTTGATCACTGCTCCCTCCGCCTGGCTCTTCTTACATTAAATTGGATCAGCTCGCATTCAAATTAACTTCAGACCTGTCAAATTTGTGTCAGCCTTACCTCTGTTCTTGTGAAGATCTAGCGGAATTTCGCTGGCATTCAAATTGTTCTCGCGTTCTGTTCCAAAGTCCGTATCGCCCAAGCAAGAGCCTCGGTATTTCTTGACGAAGGTCTAGGCTTGGTCGATGAAAAATTGATTTTCATCTGACAATAGTCGAGCTTGACCATGACAAAAGTCTAGTTTTCTGTGGAC
Organism: Bdellovibrionales bacterium; assembly: GCA_016714165.1. Taxonomy (NCBI): domain Bacteria; kingdom Pseudomonadati; phylum Bdellovibrionota; class Bdellovibrionia; order Bdellovibrionales; species Bdellovibrionales bacterium. Next base: position 1,929,992 of record JADJNU010000001.1, on the reverse strand, counting down.
AAAGGTCCAGTTTGACTAGACTCGACTCAAGTGCAGCTAGACCTAGCCGAAAGGTTGAGTAAGCAAGCAGCAGTACCAAAGTCGAACCCGTTTGAGGAGATGTTGTCTGAGTGACTGCGGACACCATTTTCGTTTGAAGGACGGGTGAGAAAAGGTTCTCTGCTCCAATGTGTTCAACCCAGGCCAAAGGATGGCCACGCTTGAGATAGTGCCTTGTAGGTGAGGCCGTCCCAACGGAGAGAAGGATTTTTACTTAACAAAAGGAGGGCATTATGTCCTTAACAGTAAGTACCAATATATCGTCCATTGCGGCGCAAAACACTTTGGCTCGTAGCCAACGAAGTCTGGAGAAAAGCTTCACTCAGCTGGCGAGCGGCAGCAGGATCACCAAAGCTGCAGATGATGCCGCCGGTTTGTCTATCAGTGAAACTCTGAAATCAACCATTCGGGGATACACTCAATCTCAGCGCAATGCCAATGATGGAATCTCAATGGTGCAGGTCGCTGAAGGGGGACTGGCGGAGGTCAGCAATATTCTCACTCGCATGAGAGAACTAGGGGTCCAGGCTTCGTCGGACACTGTGGGGATACTGAAAGGGGCTTTATTGATAAGGAAGTTCAGCAGTTAAAGTCTGAGATGCAACGAATTGCTGAATCGACAAGATTTGGACAGACTCGTTTGTTAGATGGATCGGGACAGGAATTTTCGTTTCAAGTAGATATTGGAAATAATGATTTTCAGGATCGAATAAATTTTGACTCCAGTGCTCAAGTCGCAACCACTCCTGAATTGGGCGTAGATGGATTTGATTTTTCGTCCAAAGATGGAGCACGCGAGGCACTTGACATACTGGAAGGATCTCAGCGCCAGGTCAACGGATATCGGGCCACATTGGGAGCTATACAAAACCGCTTGATCTCCACAGCCGAAAATCTGGGAGTTGCAATCGAGAATTTTTCTGCCGCGAATTCTCGAATTAGAGATACTGACGTAGCTCAATCATCAGCGGAGTTGGCCAGAAACAATATTTTGTTGAGCGCCTCAATAGGGGTACTCGCACAGGCCAATCAAACACCAGCGGCGGCATTGCGTTTGATAAATCAATAGGAATTTGTGAGACTAGAAGGAACTTAGACTCCTTTTGTTCCTTCGGTGCCAAACCTACCCAGGGGGATCCCCCTGGGGTACTTTTGACCTAGAACTGAGGGCTAGAATCGCAGTTCAAAATAATGTTTTTTCGTGATTTGCCCGATTAAGGAAGCATGAACATTAAGTCCATTCTTCCGCTCATTCCGGGGCTAGCATCACGGGCGAAGTTAGGAGCCAAACAAGAGGTGGCTTCTCACGAAGCGGGTGATCGCGAGCCAAATGGAAAACAAGAACGAAACGATGGTCATCCGCAAAGGCCATTGACTCCAGAAGAGGTGGCCAAAGCGGTTGAGATTCTAAAGGAATTATCTGGCGTAAAGGCAAGTTCCCTGAATCTTAGAATTGTAACGAAAGAGGCCTGTTCGATTGTTTTAGTCGAGGGGCCAACCGGCGAGGTTGTACGACGTTTGACCGAATTGGATCTTTGGCATGTCCTGAAAAATCAAGAGAAGAAGACCGGTCATATTCTTGACAAGGCAATGTGACATTAGGTTGATCAATTTTAAGAATATTGGTCCAAGCCATTTTATTGACTCATAAGAAACTCCAATTTTGGGTCATAATCAAAAAAGACATCATCTCACCATTGTCAGGAGGACTCGGGTGCCCGCAATTACTTTTGGTGGAATGGCAAGTGGATTGCCCCCAAATCTGGTTGATCAACTGATCGAAGTGGAGAGGCAACCTATAAAGGTTCTTCAAGGTAAAAAGACAAAAGAAGAAACACGTCTTAAACTTGTTGCGGACTTAGAATCACGCCTGGGCAAAGTGAGAGATTCAATCGGAACGCTGGCTTCCACAAAGGGCTTCAATGATATTAAAGTTCAATCAGGCGATCCAAATATCGTACAAGGAGCCGTTGACCCAAGCGCAAGTGTTTCGGGGAGTTGGAATATTGAAGTGGTGGAACTCGCTCAGAAAGCTTCAGCCGTCACAAATGGATTTCCCGATAAAAATCACACAGAGTTAGGTATTGGCTATTTCAAGTTCGAAACTCCAGATGGGAGCAAGGAAGTCTATATAAATGGGACTAACAACACTCTTGAAGGAGCGGCCGCGGCAATTAATTCCTCTGGAGTTGGAGTGAGGGCGACCGTTGTCAATGATCGAAATGATCCGGACCGTCCGTTTAAGCTGATGATTTCTGGTGATTCAGTTGGAGGAGATAATCAAATCCAATATCCCACTTTGTATTTTTTAGATGGAGATTTAGATCTCTATTTCGATAGCCAAAGAGAAGCACGCAACGGACTCATCAAAGTCGATGGATTTGAATTTGCAATCAACAGCAATACGGTCACCGATATCATTCCCGGAGTGACCTTGGATATTAAGCAAGCAGCGCCCGGTCGCCAGGTGAACGTTACAGTCAAGGAAGACCAGCAGGTAGTTGCAGGAAAAGTCGACCAGTTTGTCAAATCTATCAATGAAGTTCTCAGTTTTATTCAGGGACAAAATCGAATGGACGAGAAAACGGATACGACCCAAACCTTGGGCGGAGACGGGATGTTGAGGGGAATAGAGACTCGGCTTCGCCGACTCTTGCAGGATCCTCAGTACGGAATACCTTCTTCGATCACGCGACTTAATCAGCTTGGAATTGCATTTAATCGCAACGGCACGGTCGATTTTGATCAGGAGAAGTTCAACGCCGTCCTTGCAAAGGATCCGGGCGGAGTACAGATGTTTTTCGCTGGGGATGGGTTCAACGTGGGCTTTATTCCTAGCTTGAAAAGCACGCTGGCCACAATAAATAATTCAGCCTTTGGTCCTCTCGCCCTTCGTAAGAGTTCGCTACAAGGTAATATTCGGCGAATAGATGACAACATTTCAAATAAAGAAAAAATGATGGAAAGAAAGGAAGCCAGCCTGCGAAGGAAATTTTCTGCCTTGGAAGAGACAATGTCACGACTGAAGTCTCAGGGAGGACAGTTAGCGGCCATTGGTGGTGGAGGAAAAGTAGGTCCGGGATAGCGAAGAGACGTTAACATTCATTTTGAAACACCGATACGTTGAAAGAGCAGTGAGAATATCCTGAAGGAAAGGTCAGACCAATAAAAGGTCAGAGGGTAATAAAAGTTATGAAAAGCGGATATCAGCAGTACAAGAAAACTTCTGTAGAGAGCGCAAGTAGAGAAAAACTTCTCCTGATGATGTACGAAGGAGCGATAAAATATATCAAGCGCGCCCAACTTGCGATGGAGAGAAAAGATATTGCTGGACGAGGGGAAAATATTGGCAGGGCCTTCGATATTGTGATCGAGCTCAACTCCACCCTAAATCATGAGGTAGGTGGGGATTTGGCTGCAAATTTGGAACAACTCTATATGTTTATTACGGATCAGCTGACTCAAGCGAACGTGCACGGCAAGGTCGAGCACCTTGAGAATGCATTGAGAGTATTAACTACTTTGTATGAAGGTTGGACGCAGGCAATTGAAAAAATTAAAAAAGAAGAGCAAGTGAGATAAAAGTCGACCAGGAGGGTGGATATGACGGATATAGTCGGTTTGCTGGAGAATAAGAACAACTGCCTTCAATTATTCTTCGATCTAAATGCGGCAGAAATTGTCAATTTCGATGGAGGTAATTTTGATAATCTTGACAATTTTTATCAGGGACGCGAGTCAATTCTGAATATGATTCAAAAAATCGATAAGAAAATCGAAGATTCAAATAGCAATGTTTTGAATTACGAAGAGATTACTAACGCGAACCGAAAATCAGTCCTTGAATGTTTGACACTCAAGAATGACCTGGTGGCGAAAATTCTAGCCCAAGATTTGCACATTCTATCTGTTATAGAGGCAACAAAGTCGATGATTATCAAGGAACTTTGTTCGGTGAAATCTGCCCGAAAGGCCATGAAGGGCTATCATTCAGGAATCAGTGATATTCATTTGGATGAAAAGATCTAGAATTATGAAATTGCGGTGAGCCCCATTGCGGCTGGACTTTAGCTCCAGCTCCAGCTCCAGCTCCAGCTCCAGATCCAGATCCAGATCCAGCTCAAGTGAAGCAGGGCATGTCAAAATTCCGACTCATGCATTTTGCCCGTCAAAATTCTGTCTTATATTTTTATCGGCTCCCTCTTCATTCCCTTTTGAGGCTGGCATTGTAGTTGCTTTCTCCTTTTGAGAGGGTGGATTATGCCTATCATTGACACTGTTGAAGTACGTTCAGAATCCCTTGAATCCTTGTTGAATTTAAAGAATGTGGGTCCTTCTTTGTGTTCCACTCGTACTCAGGCCAGCTTGGGGAGCGAAAAGTTCGGGAGTGAGGCGATGAAATCACCGGCCTCCGCAACCCATGCTGAGATTCTACAAAATGCAATTGTATTGATCGAGGCAGGAGAGCACTCCTTGGGGAGATCGCTTCTTCGCAGAGTGCTAGGGCAAAATTCACGACACCCACTCGCGATTCGTTTGATGGGAGATAGCCTAGTAGCCGAAGGACAGATAGACGACGCTATCCGTTGTTATTCAGAATTGCTCAGAATTTGCGAGTCAGGAGATGTGCATTTTAGATTGGCAGCCGCTTACTATAAAATATGTCAGGATGATGAGGCCACAAACCATTTTCTCTTGGGTTTGGAATGGCACACCCACACAGAACTGGAGCTTTTTGAAGCCTTCAAGAGCCTTGGCAACTTGGCTCTTCGGAATGGAGATCGTGATGGAGCCGAAGAGTATTACAATCGTGCTTTTGCCCTCAATCCTAATTCCGATGTACTCTTGGTGAATTATGGATCCCTAGAAATTCAGAGAGGTCAGTTGGATCGGGCGGCCGTGAGGTTTCGAGCGGCGGTTCACGAGAACTCCGAAAATGATCGCGCCTGGCTTGGCTTGGCCTTGGTTCATCGGCAGTTCGGCGATCTCAATTTATCCTGGGGAAATGTCGAGAGAGCTTTGGACCTAAATCCAAGAAACGAAATTGCTTTGGAACTCATTGCCGATTGGGCGACAAAGGACAATCAAATCGCGAGAGCTGTCCCGCGTTTAGAATCCTATCTTCAATTGAACGATCGAGACGCAAAGAAGAGCCTTGTTTTAGCGCAGTTTCTCTATTGGTTGGGAAGATTGAATCAGGCAGATCTTGAAATTGAGAGGTTTCTCACTTTAGATCCGCATTCTAGTGATGGCCTGAAGCTCAAGAAACAAATTGAACAGGGCTTAAGTTTGCATCTGAGGGGGGTTGATCCATCCCATGGATGAAACCTATTCCAAATCGGGAGACCCCATTCTGAGAGTTTGCGAAAGATTGCTCTGTTCACAGATTGATCCGGTAAAAGAGGGCAATAGATGGATAGAGGGGCATCACCAGATCTTGACTGCTGGAATTGGAGTGATCGTACTCGGATTGGGCGCGGGTTATCACATTGCCGCTATCCGCAGAAAACATCCTAACCTTAGACTAGCCGTATTTGAGGCTCATCCGCGTTGTATTCAATTTGCTCAGCAGCAGTTTCCCATTGAACTCTTTGAAGTGCCGATTTTGAAATCGGAGGAGACGACATCGATATTCAAGAATATTGATCTGCGCAAGATAGTAGGGGGTCAGTTTAGAATTTTGACTCATCTTCCGAGCGTTGCGATCAATCCTCTCTGGTACGAGCGAATGAGAGGAATTCTTCTTGGCCGAACAAGTGAGGGATTGAGATATCAAATAGGATTGGTGCCTGGCTTTTCAAAATTGAGTCCAAAATTTTCTTTGCGATCACAGGAGGATTCGATCGACTGGAAGGTATTCGATCGACTTAGTGGCAATGAATTGGGACTTGTTCCGGATCTCGATTTTTTTCTGATGCGAGCATTGCGAGAGTTAATCAAATGAAAATACTTGTGGTTAGTCTTCTTAGAATTGGCGATGTCCTGATGGCTCTTCCAATGCTGCATGGCCTGCGTCAGGCTCACCCAGGGGCTGATATTCATTTATTGGTAAACTCTGAGGTTTCATCTTTGGTGCCACTGGTTGATTTTGTTCGTTGGCACTATTTTGACCGGTCCAGCCTTCAATTGGGACTTGGCGACTATGATCATTCACTTTTTGACTCATTTCATAAACTTGGCGCTATGGTGGACAATCTCAATAAGGAATTCTTTGATCTCCTGATCAACGTGACACAAAACCGATTGAGCGGATGGTTGTGCTCAGCCATTCATGCCCGAGATAAGATTGGTCTAAGGATTGATCGAAATGGCATGGGGCTATATGGCTCCTCCTGGTTCAGCCATCTCAATGATTGTGCTGGAGAGGAAGACCTGGAACCGTTTCATTACAGTGACATGTTTTCCTACGGTGCTGGGGTGAGACCAATAAATGAATTAACTTTGCGTGAAACCGAGGATGGCCTGCGAGAAGCGGAAAATCTGATTCCCAGGGGCAATGGGCCTCTCGTTCTTGTTCAAACTTTGACTAGCGATGCAAAAAAAAATTGGAGCGAGAAATATTGGATAGAGACATTGTGTTCGCTCAAATTACTACAGCCGCATTCACGCATCTTAATATTGGGGGCACCTTTTGAACGAGATTTGCTTCTGCAGCTGAGCGCAGAATGTGAAATAAGGAAACTAAATAGTCGCCTCGCCCTGTGTTCGATTTCTGGAGCATTTAGTCTACTTAAGAGGGCAGAATTGCTCTTAACTGGAGATACGAGTATAAAGCATTTGGCTGGATTGGCGGGCTGTCCAACTCTTGAGTTAAGCGTTGGGAGTAGTGATTTCAGAAGGACGGGAGTGTACCGAGCCGGAAATGTGATTTTACAATCCCTTGAGCCCTGTGCTCCCTGTCCACAAAGAGGTCCGTGCCTTCACTCTAGCCATCGCTGCGGGGACAGGCTGACTCCGGTTTTAGTTGCTTCAGTGGCTAACCAAATCATAGAGGGATCCGAAGGCTCCCTTCGCTTGCTCGCACACGAATATCGCGAGGATGTCCGGATTTATAAGACAGGATTTGTTGAAACGGGCTATTGGGTAGCGACCCCTCTGTGTTCTCATGCACAAGAGTTGATGGTGCGAAAAGTCCTGGAGAAATCTACCTGGAAACTCATGCTGGAGAGAGAGCATCAAAAGAAGATCGGAGAGTTTGGCAGCGAAGGTCGAAGGCTATTGCTTTCGATGGCTAAAGATCCATCGTTCTTTGATAAAGAGCAGTTGAATTTCATTCTTTCTAAGATTGAAAAGGACGCGCTTTCATTCGAGACATGGAGTCGGTGTGTATTTGAAAAAGCTCAAATGCTCAGTAGGTGTGGCGACAAAAATAACGCATTTAGCGACTTAATCGAGGAGTTAGCTAAAAAGGCTGATGTGGATGGGGGCGCTGGTTTGTTGCTGTCCTATCTTCGATCGATGAATGGCTTTCAAGAAGCGGGGTTGGTGAATCTGAGCGTTTTGCGCCGTATTTGTAGCTTAGTTGAGGACCTAAAGGTGAGGTCGGAGATTCGTTTAAGAATAGTTCGCAGCATGCAAACTGAACAAGGAGCCATGATATGAACGAAGGGGTCAAGGATCTGAGGCAAGCTCTCAAAAAATTAGAGGAATCAGCCTGCAAAATTGTTGAAACGCAAGGTTATACGAGTGAAATGAAAAAGATTCGATTGCTAGAGGAGCTGATCAAGGAGCAGTTAAAACATGAAAATACTCGTCGTTCAGCTAGCACGGCTCGGTGATATCTATCAGTGTTGGCCTATCGTAAGGGCAATTCGGAGGCAAATTCCCGGAGCGGAGATTCATTTATTGGTTCGCAAGCGATTTGCGTTAGCCATCGAGGGGATCGGAGTTGATTGCAAAATCCATCAAATGAATTCTGCAGATATTCTTGAACCAATATTTGGTTTGAATAATGATCATCAGAAGGCATTTGAGCGCATCTCGCAATGGACAGATTCTCTTAGAGATTATCATTTTGATCGAATCATCAATTTGAGTTTTTCTCCATTTTCGAGCTACCTCGTGAGCACAATTTCTCAGGTCAACACTGAGGTGAGAGGGTATACGCGAACTGCGGACGGATATTTGGCAATACCCGATGACCCCAGTGCCTATTTTTACGCTCAGGTAGGTGTTGGCAAGAGCAACCGCGCCCACCTCAGCGAAATATTTGCGTCCGTCGCCGAAGTTGAGTTGATTGAGCAAGATTGGGCCCTTAAACCCGACCAGAAGAGCCTGGAAGAAAAGAATCGAATATTTGATTGCTATGGGATTCCAACGGAAGTTGATTATGTCATTCTTCACATTTCAGCCAGTGATCCGAGAAAGACGCTCAGTTGGTCCCAGTGGGCGAAAGTCGCGAGCGGTTTGCTGGACAATTGGTTCGGCCATTTGATTCTCGTTGGAGGTGCAGAGGATTATTTGGTTTCGAATCGTGTGTTAGATAAATGTAATTCCTCTCGTATTCACAGCCTGGTCGGAAGAACGCAGTTGATTGAGTTGTTTCCTTGTCTTCACTATTCGAGTCTTGTGATTGGGGGTGATAGTGTCGTCATTCAGATGTCAGGGCTCGCTGATGTGGCATGTTTTAACCTTAGCTTTCCAATCGTAAATTTTTGGGAAACAGGTCCTCTGAAATCCGGTTCGAGGGTAATGATTGTCAATCGTCCTCAAGTAGATAATGTTCGGCTTGTCATTGAGGAAATATTGGCCCATCTCAGAGGGCATGTTGCAAAAAGTGAAATAGCGATAGCCACCGAGGAGAGCCCTGTTCACTATGCAACTGAGAATTATGTCCCTCCTAACGAATTCGAGTGGGAATTTATTCGCGCCCTGTATATGAAAGAAAACTTTCCTCCAGTGCCAAATGAGTTGGTTCTGCACGGCCTATACCGCCTTTCTGAATTAGCAGATCTTGCCATTTCCCAAACTCTGACTCTCAGGAACGAGGGCGTGCGTGTGGCTGCTGCTGAGATATTGAATCAAACCGATATTTTGATAGCGGGCATCAGGAGAATGGTTCCCGAGCTAGACCCACTTATTTCTTGGTTTGAGACCGAAAAACTTCGGATTGGTCCTGGAAATATAGAGTTCCTCGCTTTGCGGACGCGTCAGGTCTTTGAATCTTTAAAATTAGTGGCAAGCTTATATACGGCTGGAGAAGGAACTACATACCACGGTCGGGAGGGGGCTCATGCAGAAGACAACTTGGACAGCTGAGCAGATCGACGCGGAATTTGGAGATTTGGGTTCTCTATCTGACGTGATCAAGGTTATCGAAGGGTATTTCTGGCACAGGGGAGAGGTCATTTGTGAGATCCGAGTGAACGGGATGTTTATGGATGGAAAGGACGAAATTCGCTTTGCTTCTGAGAGGGTTGAAAATTTGGAATCGATAGAAATAAAATCACAACGCCCCCAAGACCTTCTAGCCGAAACCCTACGCTCGGTTTCTGAGTATCTTCCTCGGGTGAGAGAGTCGGCTATTCTTGTGGCAGAACGATTTCAGCAGGGAAACAACGACGAGGCCCATCGCCTGTGTTTGAAAGTTTTAGACTCGTGCAGGTGGCTGAGTGATTGGCTATTTTTGGTTAAGAAGAGTTGTGGAAATTGGGCTCATGTGAAGGTTTCTGAGGATCTTTGGAGGCGTGCAGAATTGGCCTTTACCAATGTGTTAAGAGATCTTTGTTCGGCTTATGAGAACAAGGATTTTGTCGCATTGGCCGATATTTTGGAATATGAGTTGAGCAATTCCCTTGGGCAATGGCTGGAGCTGGTTGGTCTATTGGACGTGAGTTTTAGTTCAAAGGCGTCCAATTCCGAATACCTCGGCAATCCTGTTCGAGGCTCTGACAAGAGCAGCTTGGCGGATCCAGCCTTGAAATTGAAGTAGTTAGTGAATAGCTATGATGAATTTGTCAGAAGAATTGGCCTTGCACTTTGACTTGGTTCTTTGGGTTGGGCCCGGCTCAGAGTTAGCATCAGCTGTGATGTCAAAATTGAGTTTTTACCCAAAACCAATAATGATCGAAATGGTCGCCAGTTTTGAATCCTGTGGCCCTCTAAATTTGGATAAGTTTGGCGTCGTCCTGTTTGATTTGAGAGATACGACTCATCCTGGATGGCAAACTCAGTTGAGTCAGTTGCGTCTTCGTAACCTTGATCTCCCTTTTATTGTTTTATTCGATGAGAAGGCCGAGACGGGGCTTTTAACTGCAGTTAACGAAATTGGTATTTTTGCAGCTTTTGACGGGGCAAGCGGCGTTCAAGATATCAGCGCGGAGCTGGCGGTAGCATGCAACTCTCGGAGAAGAGCTCGATCCACATCACATTATCTGAGCGATTTGAAAATTCAGAACCAGAAGCTTGAAAGAATTAACACCGACCTGCTCTGCTCTCTGGCAAATAGAGATGATGAGTGGAAGAAATCAAAATCAAAATCCGATCTGCAAAAAACTGAAATGAGGAGACTTATTCGTTTTGTAAAGAATTTAGCCGGCCTAGTTGCAATTGAGGAACTCATTGAAGTTCTCAAGCAAGAAACCAAGCAATTTCACCAAGTCCAGGATCCGGTCTTGGTGTGTTCCTTCCCTGACGGCTTATGCACTCTGTTCTTTATTCAAGGTGGTAAAATTAAAATCCGATCTATTCAGAATTTCTGGGCTGATGATTTGAAGCCGCGCATAAATGAAAAATCTGACAGTCTTTACCTCGCAAATCTCTGTTCCAGACCGTTTGGTCCTGTATTGGCAATACCGATACCTTCGGTTAAAAAAGGGGTAGAATCAAATGAGCCCCGAACAAAGGCGGTGGTTTTCTTTGAGAATTCACTTGCGGGCCCAGATCTTGAAACTTTTTTGAAATTTATATCGCAAAGAATGCCGGCAGTTAGCATTGCTTTGGATAGAATCGTTCTTGAGCAAGATCTACGAAAGACGAGCCGCTTGTGGGAGGAATCATTTGATTGCATTGAAGAGCCAATTGCAATTATGGACGCAAATTTCAATGTTTTGCGTGCAAACAAAACATTTTTTAGACAAGAAAGAGCTGGAAAGTGCCACATGGGTTTCAATGGTTCAGAGGGCAAATGCGCGGGGTGTCCGCTCCCAGAAGCGCTAGAAAAATCTCAACCAGTTATTTCTCAGGTCAGGAGGCAAGATCGATTGTTCGAAGTCCACTCTTATCCGATTCGCCTGATGGAAAGAGAAAGTCCTCCCACCTTTGTGAATTACTATTTAGACGTAACAAAATCTCAGGCACTTCAATCACGTGTGGCCCAAGTTGAGAAAATGGATGCGATAGGATACCTGGCGGGCCACATTGCTCACGAATTAAATAATCCACTTGCAGGCATTCGTGCAACTGCACAGATATTGCTTCATGATCGCAAGGAGAGAGGCAGTCTCTACAATGATTTGGTTGAGGTTGAAAAGGCCGCCTCACGGTGCCAGGCGATAATTTTCAACCTTCTTGAATTCTCGAGCGATAGGAGAGATTCTTCGAATTATTTGATCAGTCTGAATGAGATGATTGAGAAAACTTTGCCTTTGCTCAAAACGGCAATGATTCCATTTTTCAGAGAGGTTGACCTGACGACAGAAAGTACAAATGTGAGAGCGGAACCTCAGCTTTTGCAACAGGTCATATTTAATATCGTTAACAATGCTTGTCAGGCCATGGGAGACGGGGGGACTCTAACTATTTCGACCCATCACTCCTCGGTCAATGGTCAGGATTACATCGACCTTCTTGTACGGGACTCAGGAAAAGGAATCCCGGTCGATATTCAGCATTCCATTTTTGATCCCTTCTTTACTACCAAGGAAGCAGGTAAGGGAACGGGACTTGGATTGAGTATTAGCCAGAGAGTGGTCGAAGGATTTGGGGGCAAGATTTTTTTGAATAAAAGTAATTCGAAGGAGGGCACCGAATTTGTTATTCGCCTGCCATTTGCGGGTGATTCTCAATGAGAATCCTTGTCATTGATGATGAGCCTTTGTTGCGCAGGGCCCTCGGGCGAGTGGGGCAATTGAGGGGACACACCGTTTTTGAGGCCTCCAACGGGGCCGAGGGGCGCAAAGTATGGCAGTCCGAGCACCCAGACTTGGTGTTTGTGGATGTGCTGATGCCGGGAATAAGTGGTCCTCAGCTACTCAAGGAAATGGGAACGGGCCACGGAGCCAAGGTTGTCTTGATTTCTGCCTACTCTGGGGATTATAACCTGGAAACGGCCAAATCCCTCGGTGCGGACATGTTTGTAGCCAAGCCATTTGAAGATATCTTTGCGATATTTTCTGCAGCCGAGGGCTTGTGTCGATGAAATAGGTAAATCGACGATGAGAGTTATCTCTGGAAAATTTAAGGGAAGGAATTTGGTTTCCTTTCATGCCCCTCATATTCGGCCGACGACAGACAGAGTCAAGGAGAGCTTATTTAATAAGTTGATTCATGAGGTTTCTGAAGCTCAGGTCCTAGATCTATTTGCTGGAACCGGGAATTTGGGAATTGAGGCGCTCTCGCGCGGTGCGGCATCTGTGACTTTTGTGGAATTGAGTGCCAAAAGTCTGAGTATTTTGAAAAAAAATCTAGATCTTTTGGGACTCACTGGAAGTTCTCAAGTCCAGGTCGTCAAGGAGGATGTATCTCGATTTATCAAGCGCTGGCGGGGCACCCCTTTTGATCTTATTCTCGCAGACCCACCGTTTACGGAGCAGATCGCCCATGAGGTAATGGAGGCGATCTCGGGGTCGTCCCTGTTGAGGGAGGGTGGGACAGTCGTCATTGAATCTGGTCAGCATGAACAAATTGAAGATAGCTATCCCCCCTATATTCTCTTGGACAGGCGTAGTTTTGGTGATAAGTTGTTGTCGTTCTTTGTCCTGTCGGAGAGCGACTCTGATGGTGGGCGAGGTGATTGATGATTCGCGCCGTATATCCTGGAAGTTTCGACCCGATTACGTTTGGCCATTTGGACATTATTCAGCGTATATTGCCCCTTTATGATGAGGTCATTGTCCTTGTTGCTCAGGCCGAGCAGAAGCAATATTTTTTCAGCGGAACTCAGCGGGTCAATATGATAGCGGATTGTTTGGCGCCCTCTCCGAAGTTAAAAATTGAATGTTATTCGGGTCTGACAATTGACTTTGTTCGTCAGATTGGAGCTCAGGTTATTGTTCGTGGTCTCCGGGCGGTTTCTGATTATGAGTATGAATTGGCAATGGCAAATATGAATCATAAATTGGCCCCTGAAATTGAAACGATGATTGTGTTCACGCGCCCTGAATACAATTATGTGTCCTCACGCATGGTGAAAGAGGTTGCCATTAACGGGGGTTCTCTCCAGGATTTGGTGCCTGAGCCAGTTGTTGAGGCGCTAAGAACTTGCATTAGGAATAAATAATTTCGTAATTTATAAATTTAAATAAAGGGTTGTTAAATGCTCTCAAAACGTGTTGAAAATCTAAAATCGTCACCCACACTCGCTCTCGCTGCCAAAGCGAAGGAGTTAAAAAATCAAGGTCTTGATGTCTATTCTCTCACCGTGGGTGAGCCGGACTGGGACACCTTTGATCTCATAAAAAAGGCAGGAATAGAGGCAATTCAGGCAGGGCAAACAAAGTACGGTCCTGCTGAAGGGACGCCCGAGTTACGTGCGGCTATTTGCCAACAGACCGTCTTAGATTTAGGGGTTCACTATGACCCGAAGCAAGTGACTGTTACAGCCGGAGCAAAATTTGTGATCTATAGTGCGCTCCAGTGTCTGATTAACCCGGGTGATGAAGTTGTCATCCCCTCACCGTACTGGGTGAGCTATCCCACGATGGTAGAATTGGCAGGAGGTCTCCCGGTCATTGCAAATTGTGGAGCAAAGGAAGGGTTTAAACTCACGCCTGAGATTTTAGCTCGAAGTTTGAGTTCTCGGACAAAAATGTTGATTCTCAATTCTCCAAGCAACCCGACGGGAGTGATTTATACTCGCGACGAGTTGCGGGCCATTGCCGAGGTGCTGAGGGCCCACAGAGAGGTCGTCGTTCTCAGCGATGACATTTACAATCGACTTGTTTTTACAGGTGAATCCGTCGCTCCTCATCTCTTGCATGTGGCCCCAGACCTTGTGGATAGAATTCTGGTGGTCAATGGAGTTTCTAAAACATATGCCATGACGGGGTGGCGATTGGGCTGGGCCTTGGGCCCACATGAGATTATAAAGGCGATGACAAATCTTCAGAGCCAATCGGTCAGTTGCGCAAGTCCTTTTACCCAGATTGCTGCCCTTGAGGCTTTGCGTTCTGGAAGCGAAAGTTTAAAGCCGTTTCTCAAAAAGCTTCATGCTCGTCGAGATTTTGTTTTCGACAGATTGTCAAAAATGAAGGACATCGTAGTTGAAAGGCCTCAAGGGGCCTTTTATATTTGGCCCGATTTTGGTAAGATTTGCGGAAGGGGATTTAAAGGCAAATGCCTTGCGGGCTGTTCGGACATTGCAAAAGTCCTTTTGGAGGAAGAGTTAGTAGCGGTTGTGCCTGGTGTTGAATTTGGGGCCCCCGGATTCTTGAGGTTGAGTTTTGCGCTCAATGAGGACAGACTGGGCAAGGCTCTCATGAGAATAGAGTCCTTTTTGGATAGACTTGAATGATAAGAAAAGAAGACGGCAACAGGGGGTGTGTGTTGAGAAGCTTAATTTCTTGTTTTGTGTCGATGGGTGCTTTGTTTTTTGTTTCAGGGCCTGGAATGTCTGCATTTGCGCAGGCCAGAGGTTATCTTGGCGCCATTGGCGGCATTAGTGTTCCAAGTTATGAGAACACCAGTTCCCGTGTTGCTTTTGGATTGGTAGGAGGCACGAGACTTGATGGGGAACTTGGCGTCGGCGCTTATTATCTTAATTCTGCTAAGTCGGAAGATGTGGGTGGGCTTCAGACCGATATCAATTATGGTCTTTTTGGTATCGAGGGGTCTTTTCATTTTGAAGGTGTTGCCGATGGGGCCTTCGTTGGGGTTCGAGTAGGGACCACAAAGTTGAAAGTGGGACCCACTTTCAATACGAGCCCCACTCATTATGGGGTAGTCTTTGGTTATGATAAATTTCTGAACGAGAGTGTATCTCTTGGAGTCGAGGGAAGTTGGATTTCTATTGAATCCTCGTCCTATTCCGGGAATACATTAAAGGGATTCAGTGCCCTTAATTTTATGTTTGCTGCTAAGTTCTGGTTCTAGAGTCATTTTGAGGGGAGGGTGACTGATGGATGGGATGGACTGGCTTCAAGGTTTGGTCGATCTGGTTTTGGCCGTGGGAGTTTATGTTCTTTGGGTAAAACTTAAGCAGCCACCGCAAGATGATCCTCGACTCAGCCGCGGGCTTCAATTGCTGCAGAGCAAAATCGCGGTCCTTGAAGATCTTTCGGATCGCACAGAGTTGCAGGTTGGGCAATTGACTGCTCTTTTGGAACAGAAGGTTCGGCAAGTTCAGACGAAAATTGAGGAATTTCAAAAGCAGCTTCAGATGATAGACCAATCAATGCAGAGAAGCCGAGAAGTTGCGGAGATATTCCAAGACAAAATCCCGCATGAGGAAATTATTGAAAGGCAAAATACGATTAAGTATATCAAGGCGGCTCAGCTTGCTCACGAAGGAAGGACAGTTGCTGAGATTTCTCAAATGGTGGATTTGCCTATCGGTGAGATAGAATTTATTGCAAAGGTCAATAGAGACACTTTAATGTTTGATTCTAGCGCTCTACCGGAGTGGGCCAAGCAGTCGGGTGCCAATGATGAAGCTGTTGGAGGCCAATTCACAGGTACTGATAGCCGTGATGCATTTGTATTCAAAGAGTCGGCTGAGGATTTTGAATTTCGAGAGAAAGATCTGGGGCGTGCCTTCGATATTCCCGAGGGAGATTATTCTTCTTTAAAAAAGTTGGGAGATGAATTTCGGCAAGCCTGTCGAGACTATGAGGAGCAGCAGGTGGCGCAGTCTCGAACTGAGCCCCATCCCGTGGTGGAGTCTGCTCGCAGTTTGACTGAGAAAATCATTGGCAAGGCCACCGAAATGCTGCACGACCGTGGAATTGCGTTTAAAGAGAGCGCTAGAGACCAGGAGCAGAAGCTGGATCCAGTCTTCCTTCCTGCCACAGATGATTGTCAGGATGCAAAGAAATCTGGAGCGGTTGATTCTCCGGCGATTGATTCCGAATTGGAGATCATAATGCCCGAATCAGTACAAGGGTCACCTGCAGGCCATAAGCCCATCCCTTTTGTGTTAAAAAAGGAGGAAAAAGTGATCAGAAGAGTGGAATTTCCCCGCATAGATTCGAACGATCCGTCGAGATAATTTCTGTGAAACTGACTCTTTCTCATTTGAAAGCAGGAGATTATGTCAAAGGACGCATTTTAGAAATTCAAGACGATGGCTTTATGGTTGTTAGTTTCCAAGGTGACTTGATTCGTGTTTGCAATCAAACTCAAAAAATTTTAGAATGCGGCAGTGTTATAGACTTGATCGTAACAGCCGTCAGCCCTTATGCTTTTCGTCTCGCTGAGAATCAAGGGCAACACATTGACGTTTCGATCTAAATCTATTTAGAGCTCTCTCGGATAAATCGGCTCAAATAGTATCTGACCAAGAAATCGAGATTAATTACCTGGTCGTTGTAAGTCCATTTGAGTTCTCCGAAAGCTCCCCATGCTCCTTTTAATAGATCTTCTTTCCCTAAATTTTCATCAGGATTTTGGCCGGGTAAAAAACTAGCACCGATCTGATTGAAGCGAACACCAATGAGACCAGGTTTTCGAATTGAAAAAATGAGTTTATACCCATTTCGGAAGAGCATAAAGTCGGCCTGTGTTTTTGAAATCCCATAGATTTTCACGAGTCCAATAGAGGATCCTTTGAGCTGATTGAAAGCTGAGGCACTTTCAACAAACGAGGCCTTGAGATCATTCATAAATTCAATTGTTGTTAATGAGACGTCCTGCGCGGGATCAAATCCAGCCGAAAAGTCAACAATCCCAGACTCTTCCATTTGCCGCTCAGCTGAAATTAGATCCCGAATCCACTGTAACTTGTCCATCTTTCCCCCGGAGGAAGTCATCACTCTGCCATAATAGATGCAGCACATCATAATCATTTCCTGTGGGGGGAGAAAAGTCAAGAAAGAGGTGTCGGATCTCCTGCCAATTCAGGTGGACTTGCGCTGAACTCTAGGTCTTCCTCGGTGCAATTATTATCTTGATTTTGCTTTGAAAACATAAAACTCAGTTTATTAGCAAGAATTGTGACCTGTCGGTAACTTTGGCCTGATGAGTTTTTCATTTCCATCGAACTCAGGCTTCCCTCGACTGCAACGGGGGAGCCACGCCGAAGTTGGAGTCGACAGCGATCTGCTAGATTGCCGAAGACCAGTATTCGGTGCCAATGTGTTTGCGTTTCCCATTCCTTGTCGGCCCCTTTGCGACGCGACTGATGAGTTGCTAGATTGAGGTGAATGTAAGAGTAGCCGCTCTGGCTTTCTCTGACTTCTGGGTCGGTGCCAAGGTAGCCGGTCAGAATGACGCTATTGATACTGTTCATATTAAAATCCTCCATGGGTGAAGTTCGGTGAGACTCAGCTGAGCCAGTTCGATGCTTTCCTTGGCAGAGCAATTCTCGTGTCGCCGAATTGAGTGCTTAAATTCTCATAGAAGCCCGATTGGGTCCGATCTTCAGACAAAGTAGAATTTGCAAAAAAAGTCTGATTCCGTTTGCCCGCCGGAAAAATCTTATTGAATGGCGTCAAGTGTAATTGACTGTGGATTCTCGTTTAAATTGACTTTCTGAGCACAATTCCTAGAATGGGGGCTTCCAAAAATAAGGAGTGTTCATATGTCTAGGTTTCTCGCGCTATTATTCGTATCCACAGCCATGATATTCACGATGTCATGTGGAAGCTCTAAGAAAAAAGAAGATACATCTCAAGTAGGTGATGTGGCTGCCGATCCAAATGTTTCTTCAGAAGGGATGTCCTTTGATCCTACGGGAAGTGACAGTGGTAAAATTGCAGGTCTTAACAGCGTTCATTTTGATTACGACCAGGCGACCTTGACCACTGTGGCGCGAAAATCTCTTTCTTCTAACGTTCAGTGGATTAAGAATAGTCCGAAATTATCAATTCAAATCGAGGGTCATTGTGACTCAAGGGGCTCTATCGAGTACAACTTGTCTTTGGGTGAAAGAAGAGCCAAGGCAGTTAAGAATTATTTGGTGAGCTTGGGGATTGATGCCAAGCGGATGACAATTATTAGTTATGGTAAGGAAAAATTATTGGCAATGGGCGATACTGAAGAGGATCACGCCAAGAATCGCCGCGCTAACTTTGTTCCTCTCCCAGAATAATTGAAGTCGGAGAATCCCTACGGCGGGGATAGGTGATGAAGTTACTTAAGTTTTTTATATTTTCTCCACTCCTTTTTTGTGGCTGGAGTTGTGCCTCTCGGCCACCAATTTCCGAATACACGATCGCGAGGGCGGCCATGGAGGCCGCTCGTGACAAAGAAGCGGCTCGCTATGCTTCTGGATTTTGGCACAAGGCTGAGGAGTTCTACCGCAAGGGAGAGAAGTCCTTCCAA
The DNA here is from genome assembly GCA_016714165.1 of Bdellovibrionales bacterium. Classification (NCBI taxonomy): domain Bacteria; kingdom Pseudomonadati; phylum Bdellovibrionota; class Bdellovibrionia; order Bdellovibrionales; species Bdellovibrionales bacterium. Next base: position 1,911,317 of record JADJNU010000001.1, on the reverse strand, counting down.
GAGTCTGATTATGTTGATGCCAGGGAGAATTTTGAAAAGGCGAGAATCTTTGCTGAAAAAGCTGAAAATGCGACTCGGTTGAGGTTGTTTCAAACAGGAGATGGAGGTCCATGAGGCACGGGAAACTTCTTGTTACATTTTCTGCGTTGCTCGTGTTCCTTTTTGGTTGTCTGAGAACTCGATCGGATTTAATGCAAGAGGCTGATCAAAAAAAGGAAATGAAAACCCAACTTTCTACTTTGCAGCAGACTGCGGCTCGCGATGAATTGCGATTTCAGGATTACGAGACGCAGTTTCGTGTGATCAATGGCAAGGTTGAGAATTTAGAACACCAGCTGAATGAGGCAAATACTCAGCATCAGGAAGTGATGAAAGCTCGCGATGTTGAGAGATTAAAGACCGAGGAGCGCTTTAAAATATTCGAAGAAGCTCTGCGTTCTTTGGAAGCACGATCTCAGCAGTTCAGTCAAGACCTCGAACAAATGAGACGAGAGCGAGAGGTCGCATCCTCTTCAGCAGCTTCAAATCTTAAGGCTGTTGAAAAGGGGACTTACAAAGCTGCTGATGAGGCCTTTACCAAGAAGGAATGGAAAACTGCTATTGTGAGTTTTCAAAAATATCGGGAGGGAAATCCCAAGGGAAAGAACTATGCTTCGGCGACCTTTAAGATTGGTGTGTGTTTTAAAGAACTTGGAATGAACAGTGACGCCAAGCCATTCTTTGAAGAGGTTGTTGAAAAATTTCCCAAGGCGAAGGAAGCCGTTCAGGCCAAGTCTCTTCTCAAGTCGATCAAATAGTTCTTTGAGGCCTATTTGTGGGGCCGGTGGGGGACTGCGAGCGAGTCCCTGAATCTCTCGCCTTTCCGTTGTCTGTGTGCTAATTGATTTGTATGATGAAAGCTCAGTTCGAGCGGGTGTTGGCTCTTGAAACTAGCTGCGATGACACATCGGTTGCAATTGTCATGCAGAATGGTTGGGTTGAAGCCGTATGCTCTGCCAATCAAGATTTGGCCCACGAGCCCTTTGGAGGGGTTGTTCCTGAGATTGCTTCTAGAAATCACACTCTTAGTATTCTTCCCCTCGTAGACGCAACACTCGCAAAAGCGGGACGAAGTTGGACGGATATCGATGGTTTGGCCGTGACCTCGCGGCCGGGTCTTGTAGGATCCTTGTTGGTAGGACTTGTGACAGCAAAGTCTTTAGCCCTAGCTCGGAACTTGCCTTTGGTGACGGTGAACCATTTGGAGGGACACCTCTGGGCCGGACTCTTAAGTGACTCTCAGACGCCGGCCCCCGGAGGACTTGTTTTTCCTTTCATTGGACTAATCATTTCGGGAGGGCATACCCATTTGATTTTAGTTAAGGGTCTTGGAGAATACCACGTACTCGGGCAAACCTTAGATGACGCAGCGGGGGAGGCATTTGATAAGTTTGCAAAGATGGCAGGGCTGGGCTTTCCGGGTGGAGTTCAGGTCGATCGACTTGCAAAGTTGGGGGATTCCTCTGTGTTTGCATTTCCTCGAGCAATGATAAATGAATCTCACCTTAATTTTAGCTTCTCAGGATTAAAGACATCTGCACAAAATCAGTGGCTAAAGATGGATGCCTCTGACCGCAAGGCGAATATTCATTCGATCTGCGCATCCTATCAGGAAGCTATTGTGGATGTCTTGTTGGCCAAACTAGAAAGAGCAGTTCAGAAAACAGGCGTTGATCGTGTTCTTATTTCGGGAGGGGTCAGCGCGAATTCCCGGTTACGACAGGCGGCCCAAGAATGGGGTTGCAAACGAAAAATTTTTGTTGTTGTACCTCCTCTCCGTTATTGTACCGACAATGCCGCAATGATTGGTTATCCGGGAATACTGCGTCTTAACAGGGGGGAGCGGGCAAGTGATGACATAGGGCCCTGCCCAAGGTCGCTCCCCGATGATTTTATCCATTCGGTTGATACATGATGAATCTAAAATCCTTGATATTGTCTCGCTTGGAGTCAAATGCTGCGACTCCAAAAAGGTCTCTGGGTCAGAATTTTCTTATCGACGAACAAGTTGTCGCTAAGATAATTGCTGCGGTCAAAGCATCTCCAGGGGAGCTGATCATCGAGGTCGGTCCTGGCTTGGGATCCTTGACTGAATCGCTCTGCAAAATGGATAGGCCATTGGTATTGATAGAGCTTGATCGTCAATTCGCGGATTTTTGGCGCGAGCGTGGCCAAAAAATGATTGAAGGAGATGCCTTGCAAATTGAGTGGGACTCGCTGACTCTTTCTCCAAGGACAATTTTGGTGAGCAATCTGCCCTATCAAATTTCTTCTTCCTTGGTTATTGACAGGTGTCTTGGCCCGCCAGAGTTAAAAACAATGATTTTGATGTTTCAGAAAGAAGTCGCTCAACGTATCACAGCCTCTCCTCGGAATAAAAATTATGGAATGCTTTCAGTTATGTCTCAGACGTTCTGGGAGATTACTTCCGTGTGCAATGCGGGGCCAAGGTGTTTTTTTCCGTCTCCTAAAATAGCCAGTCAGGTGCTGAAGTTCAATCGCAAGGATGCTTTTGGTAATCCGTCTGAGGTAGCGAATAGTCAGTCCTTTCTGAATTTTGTGAAGACGGCATTTTCTTATCGACGCAAAGTGATTTGGAAGAACTTAAATATCGAATATCAGAAGTATGGTATGAAATCAGAGGATGCGGTTTTGCTGGGCGAGAGGTTGGGAGTCGGTCGATTGGCTCGGGCGGAAGAATTGAGTCCTTTGCAGTTTTGGAATTTGTATATCGAGATGGGAAAAGTGAAATGCAGAAAGTGAACGGAATAAAGCTTGTAGCCGATAACCGAAAGGCTCGCTTTGATTATGAAGTTCTCGAAACGATGGAGGCAGGTCTTGTGCTCATGGGGAGTGAAGTGAAGTCTTTGCGAGGAGGAAAATGCACCTTGAAGGACTCCTACGTGTCATTTCAGGGGAGTGAGGCCTTTTTGCAGAACGCACATATTCCTGTTTACAAACCCAGCAGTTATAACAATCATCATCCTGAGAGATTGCGGAAATTGCTTCTGAATAGGTCTGAGTTAGACAGAGTCGCGGCAGCCATTCAGGAAAAAGGTCTGACATGTATACCCCTGAAGATCTATTTTAAGCAGGGCAAGGCAAAAGTTGAATTGGCCTTGGCCCGTGGAAAAAAGAGGCACGACAAACGCGAATCGCTTAAGACGCGCGACGCGAATCGCGAGGTTCAGCGCTCTTTGCGCCGGTCAAGGTGATTGGTTTTGGAAGAGGGTAGTCGTGGGGTTGGTGAAGCTGGCTGGATTTTTCTTCAACCATTTGGCTCCACGCCATATAGGCATCGCGATTGCTGGCCTCGATGTTGAACCTTTTGAGGCGATCTAGATCTTTTTGTAGCATGGTACGATAGCTTGAATAGAAGTAGTTGTAGGCTTCTATGAGATCCTGAAATTCGTCGGTTTCCCGAACCTTGATAGGATTTAGACGCCAATTCCCTCGAGTGATCTGTTTCAAATGGTTTCGCATCACTTTAAGGGGACCGAGCACTCTTGACGTTAAACTGAACGCGACGAAACTAAAAAATACCGCCGTTGAAAGGAAAGAACTCAGACAAAAAAGTTGAAGCCAAATTCGCTCTCGACCCATTTGATCAATGAGTTCTGGAGCGCTAAGAAAGGCCAGGTCATAAAAAATTCGATAGTTCTGTTCCAGAAAGAAATAGATGGGAATTAAGTTAACGGTTGCCCCGAGAACTCCTGAGGCCAATACGATGAGCACGTACTTCAGTTGGAACTCACGATCAATAAAAAACGTTCCCCGCTTTTTGTAGGTTGCTGGGTGAATATGTTCCATTCCTTTACTAAGCCACATGACCTCAATTGTATCTACGCTGAGTTATTTTATGAAGACTCTTTATCAAGAGTTGGGCAACTCAATTCGTAAGTCGGTCGGAAACTTTTTCCTTCGTCACCTTAGTATGAGGACTATTTTGCCTACCCATCCTGCGAAGGTCGCAGCCGTTGGACATCGGAGGCTTGTGCGCACGGTTCGATTGAGGTATGAAAGTCAGGTAGTTTGAGCCTGGCAAAAAAAAGAGGAGTTGGAAATGAAATACCAAGCCCCCTACCAAATTTTTTTTCCACTGGGAGTCTTGTGCGCTTTATTTGGGGCTGGTGTTTGGCTTTTTCAAGATATCTTGTTTTCGGCCCCAATTGTTTTGATTCATTCTCGAACTTTGGCGGGGGGCTTTCTTTGGAGTTTTATAGTTGGGTTTCTCATGACTGCAGTTCCTCGAATGTCCGGGACTGAATCCGCATCATGGTGGGAAATCCTTCTTTCGGTGGGACTTATTTTAGTCCAGATTTTTCTAGCTTGGTTTATTGATCCAAAGTGGTTTTTCATGACTGGTGCTCTGTTGGTCTTATTCCTGGCTTTTTATGGGGGCCGCAGGCTTTATAAAAGCCGAGTGAGGCCGCCCATTTTTTTTTCTCACATTGGCTTGGCTTTTTTAGTGGCGCTGGTGGGGTGTTATTCTTATGCATTTGGTGATTCTTCTCTAGGGATTCTCTGTTATTACGTGGGCCCTATTCTCCTTCTTATATTGGGAATAGGAACGCGTTTTTTTTCCTTTTTGTCGGGTCTGCCATCTGAGTTTGAGAATTCAAAGAATCCCTTCAAGACTCCTTTGTTTCATTTATCTGGAATTCTGATGGTCTTGTTTCTGTTTTTGGCTGGATTAGGATTCGAATGGGCTTATCTGGGGCTTTTTATTCTTTCTCTATCTTATCTGATATTTATCTGGAGGATTTATCGTCGATCAGAGCGCCCCTCACCCCTTAAATATGGGGTGCGAATTGTAGCGACATCCATTCCTCTCTCATTTTTTCTTTGTTGGCTGCGCCCGGACCTGCAGATCACTTGGCTTCATTTCCTATTTATTGGTTGTTTTTCTCTTCTCACTTTTTCGGTTGCAACTCGGGTGACTTTGGCCCACGGGGCCTATCCCATTGAATTGGAACTAAAAACCCCAGTTCTTTGGGGCTTGGTCTTACTGATGGGACTGTCCTTGGTTTTTCGCGTTTCATTTGGTTTGTATGGCCGAGAAGGCGCGGGTAATCATCTTTGCATTTGGCAGTATTCTTTTGGATGGGAGCTATATTGACTTGGTGCTACTCATTTTTTCTGCGTATTCTCAAGCCGGGCAGCTTAGAGCGACCCTCTTGTTAGACATCAACTGGCTATCTTGTTTGTTGTTCCAAACTCCAAGGGTGCCTGGCTGAACTGAATCTCAGGAGTCCAGGATCTTCAAACATGCGTCCGGCAGCAGCGCTCCCGTTGTGAGCACTGCACCAAGCCGAACTCGATCCTGAAATCCTGAGACTTATTTCAGCCAGTTCCTTGTGTCTTGGATACAACAGATTCACCAATGGCTTTGCGGGCCAACCGCAGTATTAAATTAAAAAATTTTCGAGCGACCTGAGAAAGGATCTGAACTTCGGATCCTTTCTCAGGTCGTTCGAAAGTTTCGTTTTCTTTCCCATTGGTCGAGGATCAAAAATCAGAAGAATTTTGATAAGCTCAAGCCCCTTGCTCTGACGAGAATCCTCAATCGCCTCATCCGTAAAACCTGGCCTACAACGAAAGATCCCAAAAGGCTTAAGGAAACCATATTGACCTATATGTGGATTATCATAACCATCAGACTATTATGGAGCCCATCTTTCTTGAGTGATTTTTGTCTTTCCTTCTTTACCTTGCGAGCGAAAATTTTCCGGAGGTCTTCGGGACCTAACAATGATTTAATTGGATGTAAGTACTGAGCTATCAACTTCGACAGGAATATTCTCGTCTAAATTATCCCCATCCCCATTCTCGCCCAATTGGCCCTCGGAATCCCGTCCCCAACAATAGGCTTTGCCGTCGCTGGCGAGCCCGCAGGTGTGGTCCACTCCTGCCATAAGAGAGATAAAGCTTGAGCCCGCGCTCAGGTTTGATGTGTCAACGAGTACCGGAATATTCTCGTCTAAATTATCCCCATCCCCATCCTCGCCCAATTGGCCCCCGAAATCCCTTCCCCAACAATAGGCCTTTCCGTCGCTGGCGAGCCCGCAGGTGTGGTAATTTCCTGCCACAAGAGAGATAAAGCTTGAGCCTGCGCTCAGGATTGATGTGTCAACGAGCACCGGAATATTCTCGTCTAAATTATCCCCATCCCCATTCTCCCCCAATTGGCCATCGAAATCCCACCCCCAACAATAAGCCTTTCCGTCGCTGGCGAGCCCGCAGGTGTGGTAATTTCCTGCCACAAGAGAGATAAAGCTTGAGCCCGCGCTCAGGTTTGATGTGTCAACGAGTACCGGAATATTCTCGTCTAAATTATCCCCATCCCCATTCTCGCCCAATTGGCCCTCGAAATCCCTTCCCCAACAATAGGCCTTTCTGTCGCTGGCGAGCCCGCCGGTGTGGTAGCTTCCTGCCGTCAGGGAGATAAAGCTTGAGCCCGCGCTCAGGTTTGATGTGTCAACGAGCACCGGAATATTCTCAGTCAAGTTATCCCCATCCCCATTCTCGCCCAATTGGCCCTCGGAATCCCTTCCCCAACAATAGGCCTTGCCGTCGCTGGCGAGCCCGCAGGTGTGGTAGCTTCCTGTCACAAGAGAGATAAAGCTTGAACCCGCGCTCAGGATTGATGTGTCAACGAGGGCCGGAGTATTCTCGTCTAAATTATCCCCATCCCCGTTCTCGCCCAATTGGCCAAAGGAATCTGATCCCCAACAATAAGCCTTTCCGTCGCTGGCGAGCCCGCAGGTGTGGTAATTTCCTGCCACAAGAGAGATAAAGCTTGAGCCTGCGCTCAGGTTTGATGTGTCAACGAGCACCGGAATATTCTCGTCTAAATTATCCCCATCCCCGTTCTCGCCCAATTGGCCAAAGGAATCTGATCCCCAACAATAAGCCTTTCCATCGCTGGCGAGCCCGCAGGTGTGGTCCACTCCTGCCACAAGAGAGATAAAGCTTGAGCCCGCGCTCAGGTTTGATGTGTCAACGAGTACCGGAATATTCTCGTCTAAATTATCCCCATCCCCATCCTCGCCCAATTGGCCATCGGAATCCCACCCCCAACAATAGGCCTTTCCGTCGCTGGCGAGCCCGCAGGTGTGGTAATTTCCTGCCACAAGAGAGATAAAGCTTGAGCCTGCGCTCAGGATTGATGTGTCAACGAGGGCCGGAGTATTCTCATCTAAATTATCCCCATCCCCATTCTCGCCCAATTGGCCCTCGAAATCCCTTCCCCAACAATAGGCCTTTCCGTCGCTGGCGAGCCCGCAGGTGTGGCCCATTCCTGCCGTCAGGGAGATAAAGCTTGAGCCCGCGCTCAGGTTTGATGTGTCAACGAGCACCGGAATATTCTCGTCTAAATTATCCCCATCCCCATTCTCGCCCAATTGGCCATCGGAATCCCACCCCCAACAATAGGCCTTTCCGTCGCTGGCGAGCCCGCAGGTGTGGCCCATTCCTGCCGTCAGGGAGATAAAGCTTGAGCCCGCGCTCAGGTTTGATGTGTCAACGAGCACCGGAATATTCTCGTCTAAATTATCCCCATCCCCATTCTCGCCCAATTTACCGTAGGTATCCGCCCCCCAACAATAGGCCTTTCCGTCGCTGGCGAGCCCGCAGGTGTGGTCCACTCCTGCCACAAGAGAGATAGCTTGAGCCCGCGCTCAGGTTTGATGTGTCAACGAGCACCGGAATATTCTCGTCTAAATTATCCCCATCCCCCATTCTCGCCCAATTGGCCTTCGAAATCCCTTCCCCAGCAATAGGCCTTTCCGTCGCTGGCGAGCCCGCAGGTGTGGAAATTTCCTGCCACAAGAGAGATAAAGCTTGAGCCCGCGCTCAGGTTTGATGTGTCAATGAGCACCGGAATATTCTCAGTCAAGTTATCCCCATCCCCATTCTCGCCCAATTGGCCCTCGAAATCCCTTCCCCAACAATAGGCCTTTCCGTCGCTGGCGAGCCCGCAGGTGTGGAAGCTTCCTGCCACAAGAGAGATAAAGCTTGAACCCGCGCTCAGGTTTGATGTGTCAATGAGCACCGGAATATTCTCAGTCAAGTTATCCCCATCCCCATTCTCGCCCAATTGGCCCTCGAAATCTCTTCCCCAACAATAGGCCTTGCCGCCGCTCGCGAGCCCACAGGTGTGGGCCTTTCCCGGAACCACTTGTTTCCACGGTCCTGCCGTTGGAGGTGGGAGAGCTATTGTTCTAGCTTTCCAAGTCGCGGTCGTCTCGCCCACTTTCAAGCTAGCTTGCTTCAGAGTGTTGTAGGTTGATGAAGACGTTAGTCTTAGCTGAACATAGTTCTTCTTTTTGACTAGACTAGTGGCAGGGAAAGCCCCCCATGCTTGTATCTCTTGGGTACAAGAGATATCAGAGCAGACTCGGTACTCAGAGCTGCCATCTCCTGACAGGGTGATATCAACTTTCTTGTCGATACCGGTAATCTGTACAATCTCTGAATAGTATAGAGTTGAGAGAAGCAGATTATTTTGATCGGCAAAGCCAAAGGCATCGGGCGTGGCATCGGTAACAGCATTAGTGTCGGGATCGGGTCCAATTTGACCCCTGATTGTATTGTCATTTAGACGACAACTAGACGAGGCAACAAGGCCTAATAAAATCGGTAAAAATAGAAGGCCAAAGAAAGGAGGACTTCTCCTACAAGAAAAGCTGGATCTTTTCGATCCCAGGTGACGTTTCCGCATCCCTCTATTCTAATCTAATTCACCCTGTATTCAGGTACCCAGAATGAGACTTAAATAAATAAAATTTAAAATCCAAATCTATTGCAATAGAGGGATTTTCGCGCCTTATGGATTCTTATAATAGAACACTCATCCGCGTCAGGTTCGCTTGAGAAGTGCATTTTTCTTGAGTGATTTTTGTTTTTCCTTCTTCACCTTGCGAGCGAAGATCTTGCGGAGGTCTTCGGGTCCTAACAACTTGTGTTCGCCGTGTTTGAGGTTTCCAAGTTTCAATTGGCCAATAGAAACTCGCTGAAGTTTTTTAACGTCAAACCCAATTTTTTCAAACATTTTTCGAATTTGTCGATTTTTACCTTCAGTGATAACCACTCTCACCCAATCGTATTGAACAGAGCCCTTGCCTCGGGCGCGATCGGCACTTTGTGCTCTGACTCTGCCACCGATGATAGAAACTCCTTGTACGAGTTTTCGGAGCTGCTCATCGGTTGGTTTGCCATTGAGCTTAGCCAGGTAAGCCTTGGGTATTTCATGTCGAGGATGCATGACTTTCTGGGCGAATTCGCCATCATTCGTTAGAAGAATGAGGCCTTCTGTGTCCCAATCGAGACGACCCACTGGAAATAATCTGAATGGCAGTTTGCGAAAATAATCTGCCACCGTGGGGCGGCCTTCTGGATCGCTCATGGAAGTCAGAACATGTTTAGGCTTATAAAACATCACATAAACCTTTTGATTGTCCTGGCGGAGGAGTTTGCCTTTGAGTGTGACCCGATCATTTTGAGGATCGACCTTGATCCCCAGTTCAAAAACGGTTTTCCCATTGATCTGAACATCACCCGAGTCGATCAATTCATCGGCCTTGCGTCGGCTGGAAACGCCACAATCTGCAAGGTACTTGTTGAGGCGAATTAATTTGCTGGTTGGGACAGGAGACATGATTCGTCAGTTTCTGGTTGGGGTCCATTTTTGAAGACTTGATGACCCTCAGTTATTCGATACTCTAGGTTGGTTACCAGAAGACGCAGCAGCTTGTCATCGGGAAAAATATTCTTGAGGGCCAGCCGACCTTTTCGAAGTGCTGTGTCGGCCAATGTGTAGGCTTCGGGATGTTGGGTTCCGATCAAATTGAGAGCCTTCTCGAGCATTGATGCCAATTCCTGATAAAGCGGGTCTGACCTTAGGTCAATGTAAAACCTCTCAAGTTGTTTGAGCCCGTAATAGAGTTCCGGGTAAAGGCTCATATTCTTACCGACAAAAACTTCGGCCTTTTGAAAAATATAGCCCTTGACAAGCAAGCCATGGCACCCATCATCATCTATCTGAAATTTTGACCAAGCGGTGTGGCCTGTCTGTAAAATCTGAACCAGCCCCGGAATAAGTTCTAATTGAGATGAATACTGAAGCTGAGTCAGAGGTGCCAACGGTTTTAGCTGGTGGCCCGCAACTTTCATTTGATTGGTGAATACGCGCACGAGAAAGCCTTGATTGGGGGTGGCCTGTATCGTGAGAATTTGGTGGTTGTTGAGTGGCAATATTTTAAATTTTCCGTGAGCCTTCGATGTTTCCATGTGAGCTTCAATTGTCGAGAGCAAATCGCGGGAATGACTGAGCTCAACAGTCTGTAGCTGATGGGCATGTCGAACATCTTTGGGATCGAAATTCAGTGTATGTGAGCGAGAAAAAAGAAGAAGGTCTTGGGCGACCGTTTCCCCCAACAATTGGGAGTTCGTTTGCCAGTGGGAGATCAATAAGGCATGGTCGTAGAAGCGATCTATCATATCTGCCTGAAGCTCGGCATTTAGATCGAGAAAATTTTTGACCCAATGGTAAAAGCTAAGACGCGCCGAATGTGTCTGGGGATTTAGTTTCAAAAGAAATTGAGCTAATTGAGTGACAGATACCATAACCCAACGATAAATTTGGGACCTTGTTGGAGTCCAGTAAAAAGTGCGATACTAACGGGGAGAGAGGGCATGTCAAGAGAGTTAAAACGTGATCTTTTTGACGATTTACAACCTCCAGCCAGGACGGACTCCTCATTTCTCAATGTGAACCTTCAAGGGTCTGCGGAGATAAACTCAGCTCTTCAAGAGGACTGGCACGTCTTGCTGGCGCAGTTTGACTTGTTTAAACGTCGTTTTAAGGAGTTGGAAAATCGTCAGGAGAACGCACAGAACCGAATGAGCGAGTGGATGGAGTCCACCAAGAATCGTTTTGATCGGTTCAATAGCGCGGGTTCTCGAATGGAACAATTTCTTAAGCAGACCATCCACGAGATCAATGAGAAGTTTGCGCAGATCAACAGTCGCGTGACGGAACGGCGTCTTCAGGAATCAAAAATTCAAGAAATGATGGATCGGCACAATCAGGTTTTGCAGACCTACGACGTTCGAATGGGGCAAATTCAGAAGATTATTCATGAACAAGAACTTCAATTGATGGGCGCGAAAGCCTCCTTAGAGGAAGCGCGTCGCGAAATTGCCCGTTTGAAAAAAATTTAGTGTTTCTCGGATAGTCTGTGTCGTCGGAGATAGTTTTTTTTGGAGTCAAAATCTGATCAGGGAAGTTTGCGGTGGCGTTATTTTAGGGTGGCGGTTTAACCTCAGTCAATCGAGCGTCAAGCGTTTCAGAAATGCGGTTGCATCTTCGAAACCCGTGAGGGTAAGGTCCGATCTCCATTTTTTTCCATCATAGATAACGATAGTGGGAAGTCCCAGTATGCCAAACTTTTGTTTGAGGCTTTCAAACTCTTCGCTTGTGCGAGTTGCATCAAATCTGAGAGGTAGGAAATTTCTTATTTTTTGAATGACCAACGGATCCGAAAATGTTTGAGTTTCAAGCTCCTTGCAAGCGACACACCAGTCTGCATAAAAATCGATAATGACAGGCTTGTCATGGGCTATGGCTTCTTCCAGCCGGAGCAAGGAATAGGGCTGCCAACCATGAAGAAATTCTGATTTTTCGTGAGGTGGATTTCCGTTTGAGCCTTCATTGAAAAGCTCAGGAGCCAAAGATTTTACCATAAAAAGAACGCCGATAAGGAATCCCATGAACAGGAACCCTTTGGTCAAACTTTTTATTGAGCCGATTTTTCGAATTGGGCTAAATGCACCATGAGTGCTCGAGATCAAAATAAAAACCAGTCCGATGAGTCCATCAAACAACCGCGGGTGAGTTATTGGCCGTAAATAGAACAAGGCCAAGGCCGTCATTGTGGTTCCAAACGCAAATTTCGTCATATTCATCCAAGGTCCTGCTTTAGGAAGTTTGTGGATGAATTCGGTGGAGAGCCCCAAAGCAAGAAACAGTTGGCCCATGCCCACAGCAAAAGTAAACAGCAATAAAAAACCCATAAATGGGTCTTTGGTTTGAGCGACAAAGGCGAGAATGCTGACAAGAACAGGTCCAACGCAGGGGCCTGCAATGACGCCAGCCAGCAGCCCAGACAAAAAAGCACCAATCCAGCGACTTTTACTTTGAAAGGTTCCAAGACGTCGTCGAATAAATAGGGGAGCTTGGATTTCAATAAGACCGAAAGAACCTAAGGCCATGAGAGTGAAAATAGATGCAAAGCCAATCGCGACAAGTGGGTGACCAAGAACAGATCCAAAGATTGATCCAGTCAATGCGGCCCCTACACCCAGCAGGGAATATGAGAGGGCAATTCCACCCACGTAGACGAGGCTAACTCCGAAGTTTTTTAGCCGACTTCTTTTTGTTCCTACCGAGCCGATGACGGCGAGAGTTATAGGGATCATCGGAAAAACGCAAGGAGTAAAACTTGTCAATAAACCCGCCAGAAAGACCGTTAAAAAAATGAAAGGCCATCCCTTATCATGGGCCTGAGAAAACATACCTCCGTTCGAGAGGGAGCTTTGTGACGACGGTTCCTCTTTGATTTCAACAACATTAAATTCCAGCGGTACCACCAATTTTTTTGGAAGGAGACAAAAAGTGGGTGCGCAGGCCTGATAAGTGAGTTCCAGCTTTGCCTTGATGGGTCCCAATGAGAATCCTTCTGGGATCCCTAAAACACATTTCAATTGAGCGCTGGTTCTCACACCTTTCTTGATTTTCTTTGACACAAAATCAGGGAATTCCACAACAGGCAAAATTTCAAATTGGCTAAGTTGCAGACCTTCGGGTTCAAGCAGGCGTAACTGAAATTGATCCACGTAGGCATGAAAATCGGGTGCCAATTCCAAGTCGATTTTCAGAGGACTATTGCCGCCCTGTGGAAGGGAGCTTGCGAGGAGAGAAGCCTGTGCTTTTAGGGGGCTATTGTTGATCAACCTTGAAGGGCTTTGGCCAAGGCAATTCAGGGAAGCGACCACAACCAAGAAGCTAAGGGTCGTCCGGAAATAAAAAAAAGTGCAATTTAAGGCCAACGACTTCTTTATCATGAATCTCACGTAGCTTGTTACGTCTATTTGGGAGAAGAAGTTAACATCTCAAATTGGAATTATAAATTGTTTTCTTGTTGAAAGGCTAGGTTTAGAAGTTCTTGACCAAGGGGAATTCAAGGACAGGTCGAGAAAAGCTTACGCTACTGCCAAAGGTCGTGATTCTGCGAGGAATCCGAACACTCCCTTCATTTTCATTGCCTATTTTCCGATTGATTGGCCGGAGGAGAGATACCATGGGTTTTGTTGGTGCCATTATCGTGATCGTCTGTGTATTTGGCGGTTATCTAGCTGCCGGTGGGCATTTGCATGTCATTTGGCAACCATTTGAAGTGTTGATCATCGGAGGAGCTGCGCTGGGCGGCTTCATTACGGCCAATCCAATTGGCACGATCAAGATGGCAATATCCAAAGCCATCCACGCGATGCTTGGAAAGGGTCCTTCAAAAAAGGATTATCTTGAACTCTTGCAGATGATGTTTCAGCTATTTCAGATATTTCGCAAGGATGGTCCGCAGGCAGTCGAAAAACACATTGAAGAACCTGAGGCCAGTGAGATTTTTAAAGCCTATCCCACCTTCTTGAAGAATCACCACGCGGTTGACTTTTTATGTGACACCATGAAAATCACCCTTTCGGCGGATCTTACTCAATACGATGTCGATGATCTTCTTGATCAAGATATCAAGGTAGCACACTCTGAAGAGCACGCCGCATCTCATGCCGTCCAAGCTGTTGCAGATGCTCTTCCAGGGCTGGGGATTGTCGCTGCCGTTTTGGGAATCGTCCATACGATGGATTATCTGGATCAAGGTGTTCAAACAATCGGAAGTTTGGTCGCTGCAGCTCTTGTTGGAACATTTCTTGGAGTCTTGATGTGTTACGGATTTATAGGTCCAATCTCAACCAAAATGAATAATGATATAGAAGTAGAGGGTCGCTACTTATCTGTGATCAAGGCCGCGCTCGTTGCACTTCAGAGAGGTGCGCCTCCGCTTGTGTGCGTAGAATTTGCTCGTCGCAATATTTTTCCAGTGGATCGCCCCTCCTTTGATGAAATGGATACTGCAACAAAAGAAGCGAAGAAAGCCGCCTAATAGGATTGAGGAGAGATCGTGGCCGAGAAACAGCCGATCATTGTGGTGAAAAAAATCACGATTCAAGCGGCGGGTGCTCATGGTGGCTCCTGGAAGGTTGCTTTTGCCGATTTCATGACGGCCTTGATGTCCTTCTTTTTAGTGATGTGGCTAGTGAGTCAGTCGGAACCGGTCAAGAAGAATATTTCTGACTATTTCTCAACTCCCAGTGTGATAGAATATAATTTTTCGAACTATGGTGTGGAGCTTACTCTCGAGAAGCTGTTCCTCGATATTATCAATGAGCCGCTTAAATTCTTTCAGGCCTTCATTACTCCCACTGATTTTACGCCTAACATTCTTGGAATGGGTTCAAAGAAGATTGTTCTTCATCACCTTGCTGATCAACTGGGAGATTTAGCTCAAAAGGTAGAGATTAACGAGGATGAAATTGTCTTCGACATTTCGGCCGATCAAATGTTTGAGTATGGGACAAGCAAGCCCGCGTCTCATTTTGTTGGTATCATGGAGAAACTCAAGGCGATTACTTCCGGTCTTGAGGATTCAAACGTTTACGTAGATGGATTGATTTTTGATAAAACTGTGAGCGACGGAAGCCGGGCCACTGCACGCAATGTTGCTGAGGCCAGGGTCGATTTGGTCTCAAGCCAAATACAATCTTCACTTGAACATCCCAGTGTTGATGTTTATGGGAAGAGTGAGGTGCGGGAGGCAAAAGGTATTCGGCCTGGACAAAAGCCGTCTAATGGTGAAATAAAATTTCGTATGAAACAAAAGGATCTCACTCAAGATGGGCGAAAACCACGTGAGCTAGATGAAGTTTTTGGAAAGTCCAAGGAAGAAGGATCTGTCTACAATAACTTTGTCAAACAGTTGGTAGATAATAAGAAGAAATCAACTGCAAAAGAAGCAACGAAGCGCGAACGAAAATAATCATTGTAATAGATATAAAAACAACCTAAACCGAACCAATGGATCTCAGTCAGTTGTGGCCTGATGCCACCTTTGTTATTTTTGATACGGAAACAACCGGAAAGTATCCTCTTGACGCCGAACTTTGTGAATTGGCTGCCGTGAAATGGGTAGGTGGGAAAGTTGTTGATCAGTTTCAAACTTTATTGAAACCGAGCCGTCCCATTCCTCCCGAGGTGATCGCCATTCATAATATTAATGATGGCATGGTAGAAAAGGCACCAAAAATTCGAGAAAAAATTGCTGAATTTCATCGATTTATCGGAGATGGAATTCCGGTTGCCCACCATGTTCCTTTTGATTTGGGGTTTCTGGCCATCGAATTCGAGAGGGCGAGGCTCCCCCTTCCCACCGCCCCTGTCTTGTGTACAAGTTTGCTTTCAAGAGCTGTCATCACTGAATCTCCAAATCATCGAATGGCAACTTTGGTGCAGGTTTTAGGTTTAGATGGTGGCCAGGCCCACCGTGCTCTTGATGACACAAAGGCCTGCTTGGGCTTGTTTTCAAAGATTTTGGAGAGGATGGGTTCAAATTGCACAATAGCTGAACTGATGAGGAAACAGGGAGTGGATCTGCAGTGGAGAGACTATTCCTTGCAAAACTTGCGTGCAAATCGGGTCATCGCGGAGATTCTCACTGCAATTGAAGAAAAACGGGCGGTGGAAATCGTCTATTCCGGGGGCTCTCGGCCTGGTCAAGCACGAACTATTTTGCCCTTAGGACTTGTAAGAAATCATCAAGGTGATTTCTTAGTGGCTCAAGAAGAGTCCGAGGGAATTCAAAAGACCCTTGACGATGTTCCGAAGCGCTACTTTTTGAACAAAATAACGGCGGCAAGATCTTAGCAAAAAATCTGTGCGTGAGTATTGGCATTGATTGAGGAAGCTCAGAAGTTCAGGAGTTGGCTGTTTCTTTTCTGGATGGAAGGATGGGGATGTCAAGATTCTCATTGGTTTCGTTTTCGATGGACGGAGAAGTGGGATCGTCTTTCAACTGCCCGAGTAGGGAAATATCCTCAGGTTCTGTAATGGTGATTGGTTTTTCAGAGGGACGAAGAATTCCCTCACGAATAAACGTCTCTCGAATCTTGTTGGCAAGTTCTTCAAGATGAAGGAATTCATCGCCCTGACGGAGTTTGAGAATCCGATCTCGACCAGTTAAGACATCGTCGACGAATCGTTCAAAAGCATAAAGAGGGCCCGCCGTTCTGTGAGAAAGAACTCGCCCAATCAAAAAGAGCATCAGCATAAATCCCAAATTGATTGACATGTAGGTCAATAAAAAAGGAGTGAGAAATTTCTGTTCAGCCAACAAGGGGGGGCCGATGACAATATCGTCAATGGTCACTTTGAGAAAGGTATAAGAAAAAACCCCCGAGATGATTCCGAATCCGAAACCAACAAATACCAGCACGAAGCAATATTTCCATTGAAAAATTGGATTTATCCAAACCTTTTTTCTTTCATTTTCGTTTGGCCAGATTTGGCTTCCCTCTTTTATGAGAGATCCCACGATCATAAAATATCCCACCCACTGAATAGCATCTGAAAAATTGAAGGCAGGGGTCGTCCACTGAATGTTTCCAAATAAAATCCAGTCAACAACTGAGCCCCAGATAATCCGGTCGGTTACGTTTCCGAGTATTCCACCAAGAAGAATCGACATTCCGGCTCGCAATACAAAGGATCGGCGCGGCAGCAGATATTGAATAGTTGCGTAAGTAAAAATAAGAAAGGCACCTCCCGTACTCAGAGATACGATTCGCAGGAGTGCGGGAAGGTTTGAGAACACTCCAAGTATGGCCCCAGGATTACGGTGCAAAACGAATCCGATGGGACCGTAGAATTGAAGTTGGGTCACATATTCAACTGCAAGTGATTTGGTGATTCGATCGATGAACCAAACCACAAAAACCAAGCCTATCACGATCATCCAATCACGTTTATTCATAGGAATAAGGATACCGATGGATGACCGAATTTAAAAGCTGATTCAGCGAAAGTTTTAGTTCCGGTCGTGGGTCGAGGTTGCGACAGCAGTGCAGTTTCGGCCGAATTTCTTTGCCTGATAAAGAGCGGTGTCGGCAGCAGCAATAAGGTCCGCCGGACGGGAAAATTCCCGTCTTTTGGTTTGGGTAGCCACTCCTATGCTTACGGTCAAAGTGTGATTGATGCCTTTCTCCAGCGCGATAGGAGAGGCAGCGATTTGTTGTCGGAGAAAATCGGCTCTGGAATGAGCATCGGTCGACCCAGTGTTAGGTAAAAGAAGAGCAAATTCCTCTCCTCCATATCGACTCAACGACTCATTTCCCTTTTTTGTCACTTTCATACGATCAGCAATTTCTGCAAGAATTTGGTCGCCAGCCAAATGGCCGTACCGATCGTTGCAGGATTTGAAGTTATCAATATCTATCATGAATAAACTGAGCGGCGAGGTGAAGTTTTTTGATTTTGAGTGGAGCCATTCCAGTTGGAGAGTTTCCTGGAAGTATCTGTGGTTCGTAAGACCGGTGACAGGATCTGTGATTGCAAGCTGACGCAAGAGATCCTTTTCCACCAGGATACTGTGAGCAATGAGTGCTTCTTTCATTTGAATAATGAGATAGTCATTGTCCCAGGGCTTAAGAATTAAACGGTGAATTTCGGCACGATTGATTGAGTCAGACATTTGTTTCAGATCGATGTGCCCGCTCAATAGAGCTCGCACGGCGTTGGGTGCTTTATTTCTGGCGATTCGCAAGAAATCTCCACCGGAAAGTCCTT
The DNA here is from genome assembly GCA_016714165.1 of Bdellovibrionales bacterium. Classification (NCBI taxonomy): domain Bacteria; kingdom Pseudomonadati; phylum Bdellovibrionota; class Bdellovibrionia; order Bdellovibrionales; species Bdellovibrionales bacterium. The sequence goes on along the minus strand of JADJNU010000001.1, from coordinate 1,893,322 downwards.
TTAGATTAAAGTCACTGAGGAGAACGGAGATGTCTCCATTTTTGTCCAGAATCCCAAGTCCTTCTTCTGCTGATTCTGCAGTCAATACTTCAAAATCGGTTCGCAATGTTCGAATCAATGCTTTGAGAACATCGGGTTCATCATCGATACAGAGGATCTTTGGCTTCTTTGGCGGGTTTACAATCAAAATGGTCCCACTATTTTTTGCTCACCTGAATCAACGGACTGAAATCCCCTCCTAGGTGAGGTTGGTAATTATTTACTCGGCGATTGACAATTGCCACTTGCTCATCGTACCAGAGAGGAATAATTGCGAGGTCATCATTTATGATTTTCTGGACTTTTTGATATATTTCCATCCGCTTGGTCTTATTTGGTTCCTTCAAGCCTTGCTCTAGTATTCTGTCGAGATTTGGATTCACATAACGTCCGCGATTACGACCAGGGGGTCTTTCTGAACTATGAAAGGCGAGACGATAGATATCAGGATCAAGAGCTCCTATCCAGCGAAGCGTAGCCATTTGAAACTTGCCCTTTTGAACATCCTCATAAAATGTTCCCCACTCGAAACTCTCTAACTTAACTTTGAGTCCGAGGAGACTCAGTTGGTTGGCAATAATCTTTCCATTGTCGACGGCGCTTTGGTTGTTTGATGTTTTAAGAACTAACTCTTTGCCTTGCAGTCCTAGTTTTTCAATGAACCCCTTCGCTTTTGGGACATCAAATAAAGAGTTTGTGAGAGATTTATCAAAATAGGGATTGTTGGGAGTAAGAATAGAAGTTGCCGGTCTCGCAAATCCTTCGAGCTTGTATTTGATGAGTTCCTCCCGATTGATTCCTTGAGCGAGAGCATTTCTTACCGATTTTTCCTTAAGGATAGGATCTTCAAAATTAATCAAGATATAACTCATAGATAAGCCAGGATACCGAAAAACCTGAAATTCATCCGGCTTATCCGAAAAATCTTTTATTTTGTTAAGCGGAATTTCAGCCTGGGCAATATCGACAGATCCCTTAATTGTTTTCTGAAATCGTGTAAAGTCATCGCGAATTATTTTGAAGACGACTCTCTTAATTTTTGGAGGTGCAAAATTATGATCAAATCTGCTGCTTAGGATAATCTCATTTGCCGTTTGAGTTTCAAATTTGAAGCTTCCTGTTCCGATGAGATATTGGTTGAATTCCAATCCGTATTTGAGAATTTCAGCTTTTGGAAGAATTTTGATGGCCGGAAGATCTGATGCTAAAAACTTTGCCGAAAATTCATTGAGTCTGATTTTTACGAGGAGACCGCGGCTATCTTCGCTCACATCAACAGATTTGACAGAAGTCAGGGCTGTGCGAAAGGGACTGATAGAACTTTGGTATTCAGAGAAAGTAAATTGAATGTCTTCGGGAGTGACCGCCCGGCCATTGCTGAATTTCAATCCTTGACGAAGGCGGAATTTGTATATTTTGTCCTGATATTCCCAAGATTCGGCTGCATCTCCCACAACGTCGAGTTCGGGGCCAATTTTTACGAGAGAATTAAATAGGAGTCCCGCAATCCTCATTCCGTTGGCGTCCGTCGCAAATCGCGGATCAAGGGTTGAAGGTGCGGTCGCTAGAGCAACCACAATGGAGTCCGGATCTGCACTTAGGTCCTTGGTGCAAGAGACTCCTAGGAGACTTAGGGCAAACAAAAATAAAGTTGATAAAATTATGCGCTGCATCTGCTTCCCATCTGACGCTTGGTTGGTATGCTAGACAGATCAACCACACGTCAGTTTGAAGGGTAATATGGCGACCAATATCTGGCAACTGGGCTTGAGTGCCTATCTTCTTTGCGCCAGTTTTTTTTGGACTGTAGCGTTAGGCAGTGAATTGTCCAGTCGACTCAATCGGAGTGTAAGCCAGTCAACCTTGAAAAAGGAAGATCTCGCGCTGGTCATGATGCTTCATTCTGAGGGCAAAGCTGAGGAGATTTTGTCAATCAATGCGGACCAGAGATTTATTCCCGCGTCTGTAACCAAGATATTCACCGCTGCGATGACTTTGGAGAAATACCCAACGGGACACCGCTTTGTAACGGAGTTGGTGGCTTCAGAGGCGAATGAAGGTCCGCTCCTTAAAGGGGACCTCTTTTTAAAAGGAGGAGGGGATCCGAGCTTTGTGTCTGAATCAATGTGGGCATTGGTGAATGAGTTTGTTCGCACCGGAATCAAAACTATTGGTGGCGACCTGGTGGTCGATGACAGTCGATTTGATAAAGAACGTTTTGATTCAGGTCGAGATCCTGAGAGAGTAGATCGAGCCTATGACGCTCCGATTGGGGCCATGTCATTCAATTGGAATTCGGTTAATATCTATGTTCGACCCGGAAAAAAGGAAGGGGATAAGCCCTTTGTCTTTGCGGATCCCGAGAATGAATACATTCACCTTATCAATGAAGCTCAGACAAGTGGGCCTCGTTCTAAAAAAGATCTGCAAGTGAGTCGGAAACCAAATGGCACGAAAAGTGATACAATTGTTGTGTCTGGAAAAATTCCGGTGGGAGGGGACGAAGTCGTTATCTATAAGGGAGTTCTGCAGCCTGAAATTTGGTCGGCTTTTAATTTACGTTCCTTTCTGCTGAGCAGAGGAATATCGGTCAAGGGTCAGGTTCGAGAGGGGAAGGTCCCTTCTGCGGGTGTCATTCGTTTGGCAAAAATTGAAAGTAAACCGATCGGTGCAATTGTGACCGACATGATGAAGTTTTCAAACAACTATGTTGCTGAGATGTTAACGAAGAACCTTGCTGCTGAGTTGGTTGGAATTCCAGGCACCATGGAGAACGGGATCAAAGTGCTTTCTGACTACATGAACGAGAAGGGTTTCAAGTCTGATAGCTTTTCCTTGACTAGCCCTTCAGGTCTTTCGCGTCGCAATCGTGTTACGGCCCACCAGCTCATTCGGATACTCGAAGATTTACGCAAGAATTTTACCGTTTTTCCGGAATTTGTCTCTTCACTTCCTATTTTGGGAGTTGACGGAACCTTGAAGTCGAGAATGAAGGGATCAGAAGCGAAGGGCTGGGTCAGAGCTAAGACAGGAATGCTCACTGGGGCCATAGGGCTTTCCGGTTATGCTGGGAGAGCAGATGGAGGAGTGATCACCTTTGTTTTCCTATTTAATGGCTCTGCTAAAAAGATGGACGTGGCAAAGCGTCTTTTCGATTCTCTCATCAAGGAGTTATTTCTTTAGAATGAAAAATACGAGAATGAAAAATGGACTTTTTAGGGGCTATCTGTCGCTTTGGATATCCTTGTCGCCAATCGCATTTGTTGGAAGCTATCACAATGCTTTGGTGGGCGGAACCCTCGATGAGGAAACTCCCGTTGTTATGAGCGATATGGAGGGATTGAAGTCTGTGGCTGGAGATCGCCCCTGGACTCCTCCTAAATACGATGTGCAGTCGGATGCGCTGGGATATACTCCTGATACTTTCGGAATTCCGGCAGGGATGGAGTCACGAGTTTCTTTTTGGGTTGATATATATTCTAAATACACGACAGATCAGGGGTTGCTGCACGACAGTCAATATATTAATATTGTTTATGAGGCGGTTGATTTCTCGGACTTGATGTCACAAGCGGATTTGAGTCTTCATGAGAAGACGCGCGCAAGAAAGAAGCGCGTGGATCAAGCGAAGAAAACAATTCGAGAGAGACTTTCTCGTTTGCAGAATCTAAAGAGTTCAGAGGGGCTTGAAGGTGAGGATTTGCGCTATTGGAACTTGTTCGCGTCCGTTGAGGGGAGCAGGAAATTTGTTGAGGCCGGGCGTGAGGGCCGTCTCCGATTCCAGTTGGGACAAAAGGATAGATTTGAACAGGGGATTCATTATTCCGGAAAATATTTAGAAGAGATGGAACAAATCTTTCGAGATGAGAAGTTGCCGATAGAATTGACTCGTCTTCCGTTTGTTGAAAGTAGTTTTAATATCAAGGCGAGATCGAGAGTCGGAGCCTCGGGAATCTGGCAATTTATGCGGTACACTGGTCGGCAGTATTTGAAAATGAATGCTTTTGTTGATGAACGAAATGATCCCCTTATCGCCACTCGCGCTGCTGCCAGATTGCTTCACTTCAATTACAATATGTTGGAGTCCTGGCCACTCGCCGTTACAGCTTATAATCATGGGCCGGCGGGAGTACGCCGGCTCTCTCAGAAGTTCAGCACGACAAATATCGTCGAATTGATCGATGTGAGAAAGGGTCGATTTGGCTTTGCTTCAGCGAACTTCTATGCCAGCTTTCTTGCGGCCCTTGTGGTAGAGAAGAATGCAAAGGCATTCTTTTCAAATCCCATTTGGATGCCGACCCTGAAGACGGAGTTATTGAAGCTGGATCGGACTATTTTTACAAGAAATTTAATAGAACTTTATAATGGGGATGAGCAAAAGGCCCAAGAGTCAAATCCACATTTGCATTCAAGCGTTTGGCGTGGCAATCGAACTCTTAGAGAAGGTACAAGTATTCGAATCCCACAAGGCATGAAAGACCTATTTGTTCAAAAATCAAAGGAATATAAAATCCAACCCCCAAAGCTGGGAGAGAAAACAGAACAAAAACTAGAAGCGCAATACCGTGTCGAGCGGGGCGATACTTTGAGTGAAATCGCTCACCAGTTTAATGTGAGCGTACAGGATATCCTCGAGCTCAACGACATCGGGAATCCGCGGCTTCTTCGACCTGGAGTAAAAATTAGCATTCCCGAAAAATAACAGCGTTCAACAGAGAATATTCCGACTAGATGAGACCCTCAACTTGCGCAATATAGGGAATATTGCGGAAGTATCCCTGGTAATCAAGGCCATATCCAACAACAAATTCGTCGGAAACCTCAAATCCGACGTGATCAACCGGACAATCGACTTTCAAGCATCCTGGTTTGAGCAGGAGAGTGGCCGTGGTAAGACTTCTTGGCTTTCTGGCACTGAGATTCTTTTGAAGATAAGACATAGTCAACCCCGTATCGACAATGTCCTCGATGAGTAGAACGTGTTTGCCTTCAATTGGGGTGTTGAGGTCCAGAGTCAGTTGGACTTCACCGGAAGATCGGGAAGCATTAAGGTAACTAGACACACCAAAGAACTCGCACACCATATCGGTATCAATCTCTCGCACCAAATCGGCGTAAAACATAAAAGATCCCTTGAGAATGCAGATGGCGACCAGCGGCTCTCCCATGAATTTTTCACTCAGGATTTTTCCCATTTCCTTAATTTTTTCCTGGAGCCGTTCCTCCGAGATGAGCTCAGTCAATTTGAGTTGTGAAGACATAGGGAACTCCCTTTTGTTAAAAGAGCCCAGATACTGCCATCATCTCCTTTGAATTTCAAGTTTCGACCGAACTCGGCCTTAAAATCTCATTTTGCCTGCAATAAGATGGCAAATTCTGATTCATTTGCTTGAAACTCCGGTGAAATCAAAATCACGAGGGGCGTCTCTCGAAAGCCCCCCAGGTCCTTTTCATTGAAGGGACGATGAGGAATGAATCCAGTGAGGATCAGGACAGATCCGACACTGATTGGATACGAACCAGCAAGGTTAAGGTGTACTGTTTGTTCAGGAGAAATTCCCTTTAAAAACAGGCTTCCTTCTGTTTCCAGGACCATTTCGAGAGGTGACAAACTCGATACTTGAATCCCAAAGTTGAAGTTTAGAAGTTCGTTGGAACCAGGGGGCGGCATTTGACCCAAGATCATTTGCAAGCGTCCTTCCAAAAATACAGCGTCTTTTTTTCCTGGCAAGAGGATATTTCTAGGATTTTTTTCAAAACTTCTTCGATAGTTTGATTTGTCGGGTAACGAACAACTTGGATTTGCTGAGACTCCAGGATGATCTGAGAGTCGGAGAAGATTTGTGCAAGAAACTCGCGTGGCATTTCGGCAAATCTAAGGAACAGCTTTGCAGGTTGGGAGGCTTTTGGCTTTTCGATTTCTCCTCCGACGGTTTTTTCGCTAGGGAGGTCTTGGTTGCCTGTCTCTTGCGGGCCTGGAAGGCTGTAACTTTCCTGGTCAGCTCCTTCTCTTTGCGAACTGGGAGCTCTTTTTCGACCATTCCTGTCTTCGTCGAAATCTTGGCCAGAGTTTGATTCGTTTGCATTGGAAGCTACAGGGGGCGCAGTTGATCCTGGCTCGGGAAGAGAATGTTGCTGTGCTCTGAGTAAAACCTCAGAGAAGGAGGGGAGTCCCTTTTGCTGCCAATAAATATATCCGAAAGTAGCGCAGACCGTGATACCCAGCGCACCAACCTGAATTGTGGTGCTTAAGAGCAACCGTCGGTACCACGGCTGGGGTTTAGTCAAGAAACTCTCGATATCTAAACCACAATACGCACAGTAACGATCTCGTGGCTGGAGAAAACCACAGCGAGGGCATTCCTGCATCATTCGTCAATTTACCTCCATGTGATGATCAAAACCAATCTTTGGTCTGCAGGCCCTCTGTCCTTAGCCGCGCAGATTGATGGTAACACGCCTGGACAGAGAGCCCAAATGGATTTGCCCCATCTTGACGCGTAACCGCTCTCTGCTAAAGTGGATGGAAGTGGCAAAAAGTGGAATACAGGCGGGATGGCTTGTTCCTGTTTTGTCCTGGGAGCCCATGGATGGGCTTTCCTCTCAGTCGGGAAGGTTGAGGATGACCGCGGTATTCAGAGGACGGTTTGAATGTAAAATCGATCCGAAGGGCAGAATCAAGATACCTTCAAACTACCGTCGCTGCATGTTTGAGAGGGATTCAAGTGTTGTGATCACAAATGGTCAATATCAAGGTCAGCGTTGTCTAGAGATCTGTTCAGTGACGGAGTGGGAAGTTCTGGAGTCAAAGATCGGAAGGCTCCCTTCTCTTAGAAGGGAGGTCCAGGCTTTTCGGCGCTTTTATTTGTCGGGCGCTCATATTCTTTCGGTCGATGCTCAGGATCGACTTTTGATTCCACAGAGTTTGAGGCACTATGCTGGACTACAGGAAAATGCGGTATTGGTGGGAATGGGTAGCAAATTTGAGATTTGGTCCGCTGAAGCCTGGAAATTACTTTACGATAACATGGCCGAGAATTTTGGAGAAGTTTTGGAAGAAATGGCAGCATTGGATCGACTAGAAATGGGTGAATCCTAATGGAACACATACCCGTCCTACTTGAATCTGTTCTTAAAATGGCGGGAGAGCTTGGCGCCTCTCCGCGGTTTATGCTTGATGGAACCTTTGGTCGTGGTGGGCATACTCAGGCTTGTATGAAGTTGTTTCCGATTCTGAAAGTCTTTGCAATTGATCAAGATGCGGACGCTATTGAGTATGGGGAAAGTCACTTTGCCGCAGAAATCAAATCTGGGAGGCTCGTTTTAATGCGTTCCAATTTCGCATCTTTTTTGGATTGGAAGGCAGCTGCAGAAGTATTCCATGGCGGCAGCGGCTTTGATTTGATCTTGTTAGATCTCGGAGTGAGTTCGCCCCAACTTGATCGTGGCGAGAGGGGTTTTAGTTTCTATCATGATGGCCCTCTTGATATGCGAATGGACCAAAGAGGAGACCTCACCGCCGCCCATATCATTAATAATTGGGAAGCCGATGACTTGAATGAATTGTTTCGCTCCCTTGGCGAATTGCACCGACCAGGAAGAGTCACTGAAGCAATTATAGCTGCTCGCCGTAATCGATTGTTTACAACAACAGGCGAACTTTCTGCCTTGATTGAAAAATGTGAGGGATGGCGGAAAAAGGGGTGTCATCCTGCGACACAATATTTTCTTGCCCTGCGATTGGCGGTGAATCGTGAAATTGAGGTGGTGAGAGAGGTCATCTTGCCAATGATTGAATGCTTGGCTGATCAGGGTCGATTTCTTGTTATCACATTTCACTCACTTGAAGATCGAATTGTTAAATATGCATTTAGAGAGCACTTAGATAGGGGATTCCTTGTAAACAAGAAGGTCATACAGGCAGACCGTGTTGAAGCGAAGGACAATCCAAGGGCTCGCAGCGCAAAGCTTCGAGTTTTTCAGAGGGGCCAAAGAGAAAAAAAGCTGAAGGGGGTTAAAACATGGATCGGGGACAAGCGAGTGAATTGAAGCCATTTTTGAGTATTGTTCTTATTATCGCCACCCTTTTTACACTCGTTTTTTTAAAAATGGAAGTGCGTAGAATGGGATATTCGGTGTTTGCGGTGTCTCGGAATTACAAGGTCCTTCGTGATCGCCATCGTCTACTCGTTATGCAATACGCACAAATTACGCGACCCGATCGTGTTAAAAGAATCGCCATTTCTAAATACACTTTGAATGACGCAAAAGTTGGCCAGATTATTCAGATGATGGGTTCTCAGATTGCTCTGCCCCAATAATTCGCTGGATGTAAAATGAAATCACGAATTTCTTTGATTTTTCTTTTGTTCCTAATGTTGTGGGGAGGCTTGGTTCTGAGGGGGAGTTATCTGCAATTGGTTGCAGATCCTAGACTGGAGGAACTTAAAAAGAGACAATTTGAAACTATGCTCACTCTGAGATCGAGACGGGGGGCCATCTATGATCGTGAGGGACGAGAGTTGGCTGTGACAGTTTCTTCTCACTCGCTTTTTGTGGATCCGAAAATAATTGAAAACCCGGGGGCTGTTGGTCGGCGATTGGGTCGGTTCTTACAAGTTGACAGTCATAAAATAATCAAAAGGTTATCAGCAAAGAACAGGCGTTTTTTGTGGATCAAACGCTATTTGTCTAAAGAGCAGAAAGATGAAATAGCCAAATGGGAAATTCGCGGTTTGGGATTCATCGAAGAGCCCAAGCGTATTTATCCAAATAACTCTTTGGCAGCAGCAAGCTTGGGTTTCGTGGGAACAGATGGACAGGGATTGGAGGGATTGGAGAGGCAATATGAAAAACACCTGCATGGTCGACAAATACGGATTCACCTTCCCCGAGATGCGAGAGGAAGGCCTTTGATTGAGGGTGGAAATTTTTATTCACAGGTTCCCGATGGCTTTAGCTTAGAACTTACCCTTGATAATCAATTCCAGTTTATGTTGGAGCAAGAACTAGAATCCACCGTGGAGAAATATCAAGCAGACTCAGCAGTTGGTGTCATTCTCGATGCGAGAACTTCAGATATTTTAGCACTTGGTCAGGTTCCGAGTTTTGATCTGAATTCTGCGAAGAGCTATCCCCAGTCGGTTCGGCGCAATCGGGCAATTGTTGACGCGTTTGAGCCCGGTTCGACCATGAAAACATTTGTTATGGCAGCTGCCCTGAAATATGGGGTGGCGCAACCAAATACGGCCATCGATTGTCAAGGTGGCCACTTGGAAGTGAATAACCGCATTATTCGTGAAGCCGAAGCGGATCATGAATTTGGAATATTATCGATGAGTGAGGTTCTTGCTTACTCTTCAAACGTGGGGACGGCCAAATTGGCATTCCTGTTGGGCGAGGAACGATTGCGAGGGACGCTAAACGACTTTGGATTCGGCCAACGGACTCACGTGGATTTTATGGGGGAGACAACGGGAGTCTTGCACCGCGAGACCTGGAATAAGCATTTATTGGCCAATATTTCTTTTGGTCAGGGAATGACAGCAACTCCACTGCAGCTTGCGACGGCCTACGCTGCGATTGCGAACGGCGGAATTTGGCGTCAACCTCGACTTGTGAAACGGATTTTTTCTGATGACTTGAAGGTCGAAGACAAGGAAGAGCGCAGGCTTGAGCGCCGAGTTATTTCGCAAGATCATGCGGCAACCCTGACACTCATGTTAACGAACGCGACATCGGCCACTGGAACAGGGAGCCAGTCACGAATCAAAGGATTTCCGGTCGCAGGAAAGACAGGTACTGCACAGAAGGTAGATTTTGATGTGGGAGGATACAAGGCCGGGGCCTATATCTCGAGCTTTGCAGGCTTTGTTCCAGCAAACGATCCACGGTTTGTCATTTACATTGCTGTCGACAATCCTCGCGTAAAGTATTATGGGTCTCAGGTTGCGGCTCCTGTTTTTTCGCGTCTTGGAGCCTTTGCTGTCAGGAGATGGGGTTTGGCTCCCGTCCTTCTGTCTGAAGGCGATATTATCAGACGGAAACCTGAGATTGTTGGGTCAGAGGACCTCAAGCGCCGAGCCTTGGAGTCGGTGCACGAATCCAAGCGTATGGAAGCTGAGGGCAAAGTGCCTGATTTGAGGGGCCTGACTTATCGAGAAGTTGTAAGAAAATTGAGGGGAACGGAAATTAAATTTCGAATTCGCGGGTCTGGAGTTGTTGTATCATCGGTTCCGGCCCCAGGTGGTGTTCTGAGCCCTGGTCAGCCCATCCAAATTTTGCTAAAACCAGCAGATAGCATTGATTTGTAGCAAATCAAATTGGATCGGGTAAATAAAAAAGGGGGAGTCATTTGAAATTGGCCCAACTATTGTCGGTCTATTCTCAATTGAAATGGGGAGATGATCCTCTGGTTGAAGTCACTTCAGTCTGTCGAGATTCGCGCTCCGTAAACTCAGGTTCCTTGTACATTGCTATTCGGGGTCAGGCCTTGGACGGGCATGATTTTATTTCTCAGGCCTGCGCGAGGGGAGCGATCGGATTGGTTGTTGAAAGTGAGGCAAAGGTGCCCCCTGATTACCGCGGTGCCGTCGTTGTCGTGGAGGACTCTCGGAGGGCCCTCGACATTTTAGCAAGCAGATTCTTCGGAAATCCGGCTCAGAATCTTTTTTGTGTGGGAGTGACGGGAACAAACGGGAAAACGAGCACAACTCATTTGACGGAAGCCATTCTCAATCGCTATGGGTGGACGACGGGCGTTATGGGTACCATTGATCATCATGTTGGCGCTCACACCTGGGAAACTCAGATGACGACGCCTGATGCAATTGATTTACAGAGGAGACTTTCAGAGTTTAACTCTCTTGGGGCGAGGGCCGCCGTTTTTGAAGTTTCAAGTCACGCTCTTTCTCAATATCGTGTCGATGCGATACCCTTTAACTGTGTCGTTTTTACCAATTTAACCCGAGACCATCTCGACTATCATGGAACAATGGAGAACTATTTTATTGCAAAACAGCGCCTTTTTGATGAGATACTTTCCCGTTCTACGAAATCTCCGGTTTTTGCGATCATCAATTCCAATGATCCTTACGGAAAGAAACTTCAGATTTCTAGCCGGTCAGTGAATTGGACCTATGGTCAGGGGGAAGCGGATTTTTCCTTTCAGGTGGAAAAGGCCGATTTTTCTGGCACAAATTATCGATTGAAATACCTTGGCGGAGTGGTCAGGTTAGAAATTCCATTGATAGGTATTCACAATGTCTACAATGCGACGGCGGCCTTTGCTGTTGGGACGGCCGCTGGCGCTGGAGCTGAGACTTGTCGTGAAGCTTTGGCTGGATTTCGTGGCATTCGGGGCCGAATGGAAAGAGTGGGTAACCCAAACAGTCCAGTTCACGTGTTCGTTGATTATGCGCACACAGATGATGCTTTGAGGTTTGTGCTTGAGGGACTAAATGAAATTCGGCGCGAGGGTCAACTGCCCGTTCGAATCATCACCGTATTTGGCTGCGGTGGCGATAGAGACAGAGGAAAGAGGCCCCTGATGATGCGGGCGGCTTTGAATGGCTCTGATCTCATCTATGTGACTTCGGATAATCCACGAAGTGAGGACCCGGAGAAGATTATTTGCGAGATCATCTCTGAGACACCTAAACCCCTTATCGGGGACAAGGTGGTTGTTGAGGCGGATCGGAGGGAGGCAATCAAGATGGCCATCATGTCTGCTCAGCCAGGAGATGTCGTGCTTATAGCTGGCAAAGGCCATGAGAATTATCAGATTTTGAGTACGGGACGTATCTTTTTTTCTGATACCTTAGTCGCCGGGGAGTTTTTAAAATGAAATGGGACTTGAAGCTCGACGAAATCTTGAAGGTCACCGGCGGGCAGCTTTTATCTCGGCACGAGACCGCTTGGAATGGAGTGGGAACGGACACTCGCGCGGATTTGTCTGGAAAGCTCTTTATCCCGCTACGCGGTGAGCGGTTTGATGCCCACGATTTTATTCGTGCAGCATTTGATAAGGGTGCGAAGGGAGCGCTTTTTGATAGAACCTTTCCTGAAATGGAGCGCTTGAAGCCGGAGATGACTCTTATTGAAGTCTCCGACACCTTAAAGTCTCTTCAGAGTTTGGGTCGTTTTTGGCGCCGAAAAAATAAGGCAAAGATAGTTGCGATTACAGGATCATCTGGAAAGACGACGACAAAGGAATTTGCCGCGAGTATTTTGCAGAAAAAATATAAGACGCATTTCAGTCAGGGTAGCTATAATAACCATTGGGGAGTTCCGATCACTCTTTTGGGGATTCGCCCAGAGCATGAAGTCGCCGTCGTTGAGATGGGCATGAATCATGCTGGTGAGATTTCAGAGCTTTGTCGCATTGCCGAGCCAGACATCACAATGGTGACAAATGTGGGAAGTGCCCATATTGGCGAACTTGGATCGCAAGAGGCTGTTGCTGAGGCAAAGTGGGAAATTTACAGAACTTGTCCCGACTCAATTCAAATTTATAATCTGGCCAATTCATTCACGAGGAAAATGCATGAATCGGCCACCATGAGTATTGGGAAAAACTTGAAAGCAAGAAAAAAAATCTTCACTTTTTCTGGTCATGGAGATGTCGACTTGAACGTTGTTGAAGTGGGCCTTGATTTTATCAGGGTCAATGGGCACATAGGAAATAAAAAGGGAGAGGTCCGCATTCCGATTTTTGGTCGTCACAATGTGGAGAATACCATGGCAGCGGCTGCCTTGGCTCTCAGTCTGGAGATGGAGCCAGATGCTATATGGCAGGCACTGGCAGGTCTGAAGACCTCTTGGGGTCGGAATCAGCTGGTGCGTTTGCGATCGGGTACCCGGGTGCTATTCGATGGTTACAATGCGAATCCTGAGAGCATGGCTGCTCTGCTGAGTAATTTTACTGAAGTGTCATGCGAGGGGAACAAAATACTCGTGCTCGGGGAAATGCTCGAGCTCGGGATGGATTCCTCGCGGTTTCATGAGGAGTTGGGACGGCGGGCTGGAAATGCGGGAGCCTCAATCATCTGGTTTATGGGACCCCACCGGGCTGATTTTGAGCGCGGTATTGGCCTCAGTAGCTTTGGTAAAAACTTAATCCTATCAGATGGTTACAAAGTAGATCTTGCATCTAAAGTGGGCTCTGTGTTAAACGAGTCAGATATTGTCGCCTTAAAAGGTTCAAGAGGCATGAAGCTGGAACAAGTTTTGCGGGTTTGGAATCCCGTCGACTTTGACGGGTAGACACAACCTTTAATTGCGGAAACTAAATGTTATATCGTTTGCTTCATGAGGCGTCTGTATCGGTTTCAGCCTTCAATGTTTTTCGATACATTACCTTTCGGACCTTTATCTCTTTTTTTACGGCTTTTTTTCTTTGCTGGATATTGGGTCCATTTTTTATTCGTCACTTGCTTCGTCGTCAGCTGGGACAAAATATTCGTGAGGACGGTCCTCAATCCCATAAAAAAAAGGCGGGCACTCCCACCATGGGGGGAGGACTTATTTTATTGGGATTATTGTCCTCATTTCTTTTGTGGGTGGACGTTTTAAATCCAATGGCTTGGGCAGTCATTTTTGTCACTTTTAGTTTTGGTGCCATTGGTTACCGTGATGATTCTTTAAAGGTTTCAAAAAAGAATTCAAAGGGTTTGTCGGGCCGGATTCGATTGTTGTTAGAGTTTGGAATTTCAATATTGACGGTGGCTTTTTTAGTTTGGAACGGGAGTCTTTCGTCCGTACTTTCAGTTCCGTTTTTGAAATTCATTAATATTGATTTGGGCTGGGGATATGTCCTTTTTGCGAGCCTAGTGATTGTTGGTTGTGCCAATGCCGTCAATTTGACCGATGGTCTGGATGGTTTGGCCATATTTCCTGTTATTGTTTGTGCCGGTACCTTTATGATTTTCGCCTATGTTTCAGGACATGCTGAGATCGCTCACTACTTGGCGATACCTTACGTTCAAGGCGCCGGCGAATTGACGATATTGGCGGCTGCCGTCGTAGCGGCGGGTCTTGCGTTTCTGTGGTTTAATACCTTTCCGGCTCAGGTTTTTATGGGGGATGTGGGGAGTTTGTCTCTTGGAGGATTTTTGGGCGTAATGGCGGTTTTGACGAAGAACGAACTGCTGCTGATTCTTTTGGGCGGAGTTTTTGTTGTGGAAGCCCTATCAGTTATTACTCAAGTGGCCTCGTTTAAATTAACTGGTAAGCGTGTTTTTAGAATGGCTCCCATTCATCATCATTTTGAATTAAAGGGATTGGACGAAACAAAAATTATCGTCCGGTTTTGGATTATTTCTATTCTCTTAGCGGTGCTGAGTCTCAGCACTCTCAAGTTGCGATAATAAGGAAGGATTAAATCGATGGAACTCTCGGAATTGAAGGGCAAGCGTATACTGATCGTCGGATTGGCCAGGACTGGCGTTTCTCTGGCACACCTTTTGGTCGAAAAGGGGGCTGAGGTCACTGTGAGTGATCACAAGTCGAAGGCAGAGCTCTCGAATTATCTTGAAAAATTAAGCGGCCTACAAATCAACTATGACTTGGGCGGACACACACCCAAAACTTTTTTGCAGCAGGATCTCATTGTTCTCAGTCCGGGGGTTCCTCCTCATCTGAAGATTTTTGATTACGCTCGAAGTCATGGAGTTAAGGTGTCAGGTGAGTTTGAGTTTTGCGCTCAACTCATTAAGGAACCAATAATTGCAATTACGGGAACTAACGGAAAGACGACCACCACTCATCTGGTGGAGCTTTTTTTGAAACGCTCGGGAGTCAATACCTGGGTGGGTGGAAACTATGGTGCGCCTTTGAGCGAGTATATTCGCTCGGGTGAAAGGGCGCCGGTCGTAATTGCAGAGGTCAGTAGTTTTCAACTTGAGCACGTTGAAAATTTTAATCCTACAAATATTGTGTTTATGAATTTGGCAGAAAATCATTTAGATCGCTACCGAAGCATGGAAGAGTATGTGAACGCCAAGCGAAGAATTTTCCTTAATACGAATCAATCAACGACCAGCGTGCTGAATGCCGATGACAATGCGGTCGTAGAACTGGCCCGTGATCCGGCCGTGCAGAGGGGTCGTATTTTTTATTTCTCTCGCAGACCGACTCTTGAACCTCAAATTATGAACATTGGTGGAGCTGTATTAATCAAAGACCAGATTCGAGTGAGAACCGGACCAGAGATTGAGTACTATAGTGTGAGCAACGCTAAGATTCGCGGTAAGCATAACTATGAGAACGTAATGGCAGCTATTCTTGTTGCGCGTGAGCACGGAGCCGTTCATGAGGCCATCCAGAGAGTGATCGATGATTTTCCGGGCATGCCCCATCGACTTGAATACGTGCGACGGGTGGGGGGTGTCGAGTTTTATAATGACTCAAAGGCGACAAATGTTCACGCGGTCATGCGAGCCCTAGATGCTTTTGATGAGAATGTGATTTTGATAATGGGCGGTAAAGATACAAACCTCAATTATCTGCCCCTGAAAGACCGTATCAAGCGATCGGTCAAGACTTTAATTTTAGTTGGTGAAGCCAAAGAGCGGATCAATCGGGACGTCGGCGATTTCACTGAAACCTTCTTGATTGGAACTTTTGAGGAGGCTGTGCTGATCGCGTACCAAAAGTCTAGAATTGGGGATACGGTTTTATTGTCCCCTGGGGCTTCGAGTTTTGATATTTTTGATAGCTATGTTGAGCGTGGGAATTATTTTAAGGAGCTGGTGAACAAGTTTCGTTAGGCCTCATTTTTTTATGCCATGGAGGGGGGGTGGGGTTTTCTGGATTTATCTCTGAGGAACTACGAGATTGTCCGGGATTATGATACACTCCGGTGGTAATAGTGGGGGAGAATGTGGCAAAATGGGAAATTGACAAAGGACTATTGCTCATTGTTTTTTTCTTTCTAGGGCTAGGCTTAGTTCAGATTTACAGCGCATCTTTTATCTTTGCGATGGAGAAATACGGCGACGGGTTGTATATTTTTCGACGGCAGTTGCTGTTTTCATTGCTTGGGGTTCTTGCAATCTTTGTTGGATTTAAAATGCCACTCCAGTGGTTAAGGAACTGGACTGCCTTATTTTGGTTGGCAGCCATTTTTTCTTTGGTTCTTACATTTATTCCCGAATTTGGAATCAAGGCGGGGGGTGCTCAGCGTTGGGTCAGGCTTCCATTTGATCAAAGATTTGAGCCAGCCGAGGCTATCAAACTCCTACTTCCCTTTCTGATGGCCACCTTTATCTCTCGATCTCAAAAATCTCTGAGCGGAAGCCAGTGGCTGTTGCGATATTTGTTTCTAGGGGTTCCTCTCATGTTGCTATTGAGGCAACCTGATTTTGGCACCTTTGCAATTTGCATGACTGTGATTTTCCTTATGCTGTTTGTTTTTGGACTAAGGTGGAGATACATCATTGCGGGCCTCTGCTTGGTTCTTCCAGCTTTTTATTTTTTGGTTCTTCAGGTGCCCTACCGAGCTGCGAGAATTCGAGCTTTTTTGGATCCTTGGTCAGATCCATCTCAAAAGGGTTTTCAGGTTATTCAGAGCATGCTGGCCTTTTCGAATGGTGGACTCTGGGGGGAGGGTTTGGGTCAGGGACAAGGAAAACTTTTTTTTCTCCCCGAGGCTCACACGGATTTTACCCTCGCCGTTTTGGGAGAAGAAACAGGTTACGTGGGCTTTGTTGCTGTTCTTCTTTTGTATGGCGTTTTGGTTTTTAAGGGGATTCAGATTTCTGTCAGAGCCCAGGACTCATTTTCTCGGGCGGCGGCTTTGGGTTGGATTTTGATTTTTGGCTTATCGGTGTTTATTAATGTTGGAGTGGTGCTGGGACTTTTGCCGACGAAGGGTCTTACGTTGCCTTTCCTGAGTTATGGAGGAAGTTCCTTGGTGACAACTTGTCTTGGTTTTGGCTGGCTACTAAACATCGACAGAATGAACAAGAGGCTTAAATTTGGCGTTCTGTCTCGTTTGAAACCTTAGGGATTACTTTTGATCATATGAGAAAAGCAGTATTTATTGCGGGAGGGGGCACTGGCGGTCACATTTACCCGGCACTGGCGATCGCACACAGTTTGAGAGAGATGGCCCCTGATCTCCAGATTCATTTTGTGGGCTCTCGGGGTGGACTGGAATCGAAGATTATTCCTGAACAGGGGTTTCCTCTTCATTTGGTTCCCATAGGAAAACTCAATCACAACGTGGGCCTTGCTGAACGCTTGAAAACATTGGTCAGTTTGCCGATTTCGTTTGTTGTCAGCCTTTTTCTTTTACTCAAATATAGGCCTCTTATTATTATTGGAGTGGGAGGTTTTGTTTCGGCTCCGATTCTATTTACGGGGGCTTTACTTGGTTTTTTCACTGTCATTTGGGAGCCAAATGCTTTTCCAGGCTTGGCCAATCGGCTGTTGGTGAATTGGGTTAAGCTTGCCTTGGTCGGTTTTGAAGAGGCAAAAGCCATTTTCGAAAAAAAGAGAAAAAGGATTCAGATTGTTGGTCTTCCTATTCGGCAGGAAATTGAAAATCTCAGGAGTTTCGGATCTGAGGCAGTGCCTTCGCGAAATTTTTCAAGTCCAATGAGGGTTCTCATCTTTGGGGGTAGTCAGGGCGCGAGAGGTATTAATAATACCGTTTGCGAAGCATTGACTTCAGGAGAAGAGTGGTTACGAGATTTTGATTTTATTCACCAGACGGGATCGCTGGATTATTCCTCCATCAAAGAACGATATCAAGCGAAGGGCGCGAGGGTTAGCGTGAGAGAATATCTCCCGGAGATATTCAAAGAATATAGGTGGGCGGATTTGATTATTTGTCGTGCTGGAGCCAGCACAATTTCAGAGTTGGCGGCGGCCGAGAAAGCGGCCATTCTCATTCCATTTCCATTCGCTTCTGACAATCACCAGCAGCGAAACGCTGAAGCCGCGGTTAATAAGGATGCGGCGGTGATGGTTCTTCAGCGGGACTTTAGTCCAGAATGCTTTCGTGAATTGCTATTGAACTTAAGAGCAAATCCCCAAAAATGCGCAGAATTATCAAGAAACATGGGAAAACTTTATCACGCTCACGCGGCTGATGAAATTGCCCAAATTCTTATCAATGAAATTTCAGGGAAACAACAATGAATGAAATTCGAATTCGTTCTCAAAAATTGACCAATGCCAAAGTGCATTTTATCGGTGTTGGCGGGATAGGTATGTGCGGTCTGGCGGAGCTCCTTCATAATATGGGGGCGCGGGTATCGGGAAGTGATTCGGCTGAGAACAACCAGACGATGCGACTTCGAGAAATGGGTGTTTTGGTTTTTATTGGACAGCGACCCGAGCAAGTTGGCGATGCCGAAGTTGTCGTTTATTCGGGCGCAATCAAATCCCATAATCCAGAGTACCGCGAGGCGCGACGCAAGGGAATTCCTTTGATTCCAAGAGCTGAGGCTCTCGCCGAGATGATGCGCTTGAAGCGAGGCATCGCTATCGCGGGCACACACGGAAAGACGACGACCACGAGTATGACGGCCTCTGTTTTTTTGGCAGGGGAGGTTGACCCTACCATCGTAGTGGGAGGGCGCCTTGATGTCATTAAATCGACGGCTCAACTGGGGCAGGGAGAGTTCTTAATAGCTGAGGCCGATGAGTCGGATGGGAGTTTCAATCGTCTCTCCCCAGAAATTGTGATTATCACAAATATCGACAATGATCACCTGGACTACTATAAAGATTTCGGAAGTTTAAAAAATGCATTTTTCGATTTTGCCTCGCGAGTCCCATTTTTTGGTTCGGTCATTCTTTGTGGAGATGATCCAAAAATTCGAGAAGTTTTTTCTGATTTTCCGAAAAGAACTTTGCACTATGGTTTTAATTTGGAGAACGATTTTGTTCTTGAAGGTGAGAATGGAGAATATGTGGTGAAAACTTCAGGCGCCATTCTGGGTAAGCTGAGCGTTCCAATGCCGGGACGTCATAATGCGCTGAACGCTTTGGCGGCTGTGTTGGCTGGATTGGCTGCGGGATTGGACTTTGAAGTTTGCGCCAAAGGGATCAGCGGTTTTCAAGGGGTCGATCGAAGATTTCAAAAGATGGGAGAATGCAAGTCCATATCCTTTTATGATGATTACGGTCATCATCCGACAGAAGTGCGTGCTGTTTTATCGGCATTTAAGGAAAAGTTTCCAGAGAGACGAATTGTCGTACTTTTTCAACCCCATCGCTACTCTCGGACCCAGCTGTGCTGGGAGCAATTCCTGATTTGTTTTCGAGATGCAGATTCCCTCTTTCTTGCGGATATCTACGCTGCGGGAGAAGCGCCGATCGAGGGAATTTCCTCGCATCTTTTGGCTCAGCAGATCGAAATCACAAATGTTAGATGTCTTGACATCACTTCAGCAGATTCTCAGAGGGAGGTTCTTGGTTTTTTAAAGCCAGGAGATGTCTTTGTGACTTTGGGAGCTGGAGATGTTTGGAAATTTGGCGAGAAGGTTCGCAAATCATTGATTGGTGAGAAAGCGTGAACACCGAGGGACTCGTAACAAAGGGAGTTGAACTGGCTCCGCTTACTTCCTGGCGAGTTGGAGGCAAGGCGGAGTTTTTTGGATCGCCTCGCACCATCGAAGAGTTGGAATGGATTTTAGCGTGGGCCCATCAAAATAATCAACCCCTCACGGTCTTAGGTGGTGGCAGCAATGTTTTGGTGAGCGATGAAGGTGTATCTGGTTTGGTTTTATCAATGCGACTTCTTGCAGGAATAGATGCAAAGGAATCCGCGGGCAATTGGCGATTAACAGTGATGGCTGGAACTCATAAATCTCAACTGTTGAGATTTTTTCTTCAACGTCGGCTTGCACCTGCATTGTTCCTATCGGGTCTTCCTGGAGATGTCGGGGGTGGCGTTGCGATGAATGCCGGAGTGAGTGAAAAGCGGATTCCTCGCGAGTTTTGTGAGATTGTGGAATGGGTTGAAGTGATAAGGATGGAGGGAGGCAAACCCTTGAGAGTGACAAAGCCAGCAAGTGATATTGTTTGGTCCTATCGTCACAGCAGTGGTTGGCAGCCTGGTGTGATAACGAGAGTCGGTATTGCGTGGCCAAATCTGCCCGATGAGAATATTCCTCTTCTCGTAAAGGAAGTGAATCGGACAAGACTTTCCAAACAGCCTCTCGACCTCCCGAGCGGGGGTTCTGTATTTGTGAATCCGCCTGGTGAAAAGGCAGCAGGGGCCTTGATTGATGAGTGCGGGTTTAAGGGGTTCACGGTCGGCGGAGCCAGGGTATCTGAAAAACACGCCAACTTTATTGTGAACATTGGGGGAGCAAACGCCAAGGATATTCACTCTGTCATCCAACAGGTTAAGCAAGGAGTGATGGTCAAGACGGGAGTTCTTTTATCTACTGAGGTTGTTTATTTAGGCGATTGGCCTTAGGAGTTTTGTTGGATCTTTTGAGGGAAAGACTCTGCTCATATTGAGCAGAGTCTTTGGTATGACAGGTAAAACGGAAAAATGAATCTATTCGCAGAAACTGAGTGAGATGGCTCTTTCCTTTCCGTCTTGCGAGATGGTGGCAGAGCCACAGCCTTCGAAAGTGATGGATCCGGAGGAAGAAATGCTACCAGAGTAGTTTACTGATAGGCTTCCGGATATTGGGTGGCAGCAAGTAGAACTGTATTGGAGATTATTTGGAGTAAATATCGCGGTGTATTTTGCCAGGTTGTGATTGACTTCTAGTTCACCGCCGTTCACCAGTCGGCTGGCTCGATCTAAACCTCCAGTGATATGGATGGGTGTTAAAGTTCGGATAGAATGACTCATAAAAAGTTTGTTTCCACGACTCAGTTCATTGTTTTTTCCGAGGATTTCAAGATCCCAGCCATCTGATGTTTTTGTGAGTTTACCTCCACCAGAAATTGAAGTTCCACGATAATCAGAAAGGGCGGAACTGAACACTCGTAGTTCTCCATTGCGAGGTCCAATTATTCTAAAATCGTAGGTTCTATTAACCGAATCTCCAACAGCGCCGATGCCACATGTGGAGTCAGAATAGGAAAGTGAGACGGAACCATCAATGCTCAAAGCAGTTCCAGAGATATCACAATCCGAATAGGTGGCAGTTTTTACCCCACTGACACAGGATTCAGAGAAGGCCCGCGAACAAGTTGCTGCAAAGGCTTTTGGAAGCAAGGACTCTTGTATGGATTGAACAAACGTCTTGTGCTGCAAGTTAAGTGACGTGTATCCGATTCCGTTTTGGTCATCAACTGATCCGCTGATAGAAGTGATGGCGGATTCAGCAGTTAACTCAAAGGATTCATCGAGTTGACTTTGGTTGATTTTTTTTCCGCATCCGTTGATACACACGGCAAGTCCGACAACCGCAAGCAATCTTAGTTTTTCCAAGTATTCCGTTTTCATAAATTCCTCCGTTTAGATTTAAAGGGACACAGGATTGAAGCCCGACCGCGAACGGATAGTTGCGTTATAAATTGAAATAATTCCTTATTTTCTCCGAACCCATTAGATTTCTTAGGTAAATCAAAGTCGAGTTTCAGTAAAATGAATCGCCAGTGCTCGATCCTATTGCGTATAATGAGTAACAATTCTCTCAATGGTTCATTTTGAGACAAGGACGGGAAAAGTGGCTAAATGGTCGAGGAAGTTGTTGAGCGGTACAGCAGGATTTTTGATTGCCTCGACAATGGGAGTTGGTACCTATTGGGCAATCCAGGGCCCTTGGTTTGGTATTGAGCAAATAGAGATTGAGATGGATCCAGTCAGTGGTCAGGATGTTCTGTTTCAGAGAATTCAGGGAGATTTAAGGAAAAAGTACCAATTATTTAATGGCAAGAAGTTGTGGGAAGTATCCATTCAGGATCTTCGCTCTCTTGCAGAGAAGGATTCGCGAGTGAAACGCGCCTCTGTTTCTCGCCGATTTCTGGACGGCATTCTTGTGCAAATTCGACCTCGCGATCCCGTGTTGGGCTTGGTAGATAACCGTGGCAGAGTGTATCCAGTGGCCAACGATGCCAGTTTGCTGCCGGACCTGCCTCCTGAAGAGGCGCCGGATCTTCCTTATTTGAGGGGATCCGAATTTTTCAAGAAATCAGAAATGCGTTCCAAAGCTGTGAGCCTAATTGCGCAAATTCCTCCACAGGGGTTGATCAGTGTTGCCTCAATATCTGAAATACACTTTCTCCCCAAGGAGGGATTCCATTTTATTTTAAGACAAAAAGGGATTCGGGTGCTGATTGGCGATAGCATTCCAAGAATTAAGCTGAGTCACGTAGAGCAAGTGTTGAACTATCTAACCGAACATCAGATTGACGGACGCGTCATTGACGCCAGATTCTCCAAGAAAGTTGTTGTCAGGCTGCGTAATCAACCTTAGTTTGTGAGAATAATTCATTAGTCTGGGTTTCTTTCAAACAGTCGCAGGTGTTATAAACATAGTCTAGTGCGGGAGTAGCACTGCTTAACTGTGGCAGTTGAAGGTTTTAGCAACAGAGTGAACGCAGCATTGAGGACTTATGGCAAAAGTGACTAAGAAGAGCCATGTTGTGACCGGTCTTGATATCGGTACGACAAAGGTGGCTTGTGTCGTTGGTGTGGTGGGGGTTTCTGGCGGGTTGGACATTGTTGGAGTTGGAGTTGCTGCCAACCCGGGTATGCGCCAGGGCATAGTTATCAATATTGAGGCGACTGTCGAGGCGATAAAGAAAGCTCGTGAAGAAGCAGAGCTGATGTCCGGCATGTCAGTTTCGTCGGAGGTTTGGTTGAGTATTGGCGGTACTCACATCGAGTCTTTCGATTCAAGTGGAATGGTGGCGATACGACACCATGAGGTCACAGCCGATGATATTGATAGAGTGATTGAGGCCGCCAAGGCGATCGTAATTCCCACGGACAGACAGGTTCTCCATGTGCTTCCCAAAGATTATAAGATTGATGGCCAAGACGGAATCAGCGATCCTATTGGTATGTCAGGAGTCAGATTAGAGACGTCTGTGCACATCATTACGGGCAATGCATCGGCCGTTCAAAATGCAATTAAATGTACCGAAAGGGCGGGGCTTCAGGTTCGGGGATTGGTATTGCAGCAGTTGGCTTCAGCACTT
Organism: Bdellovibrionales bacterium; assembly: GCA_016714165.1. Taxonomy (NCBI): domain Bacteria; kingdom Pseudomonadati; phylum Bdellovibrionota; class Bdellovibrionia; order Bdellovibrionales; species Bdellovibrionales bacterium. The sequence goes on along the minus strand of JADJNU010000001.1, from coordinate 1,870,162 downwards.
GCTGTTGCCACTGAAGATGAAAAGAGTCTTGGATGTACCGTCATTGATATTGGTGGTGGAACCTGCGATATGGTCAGTTTTGTCCAGGGTAGTGTCGCTCACACCGCAGTGATTCCTGTCGGGGGTAATAATTTTACTCACGATGTTGCGATGGGTTTGCGGACGACTCAAATGAGCGCTGAAAATCTCAAAAGAAAATATGGTTGTGCTTTGGCAGAATTGGTGCCCGCTGAAGAGGCAATCGAAGTGGAGGCCGTAGGTGGGCGAAAGTCCCGAAGTCTTCCTCGTCGAGAGTTGTGCGAAGTCGTCGAAGCAAGAGCCGAGGAAACTTTGCAGCTTTTGCGGACTGAATTATCTAAAATGGATTTCTTTAAAAAAATAGGGTCCGGACTGATTCTAACCGGTGGCGGGAGCCTATTACCAGGTTTGGTGGAAATGGGCGATTTTATTTTTGATGTGCCGGTTCGTAAAGGTGCTCCTGATCGAGTTGGCGGTCTGACGGATGTGGTTCGTTGTGCGAGCTTTGCAACCGGAGTTGGTCTTGTTCTTTACGGATTGAGACAGGAAAAGCACAGGGCAACAGAGGTGGCGGTCGCGGTCAAGACGAACGTTTCTTTTGCAGATGTAACAAAAAAAATTAAAGATTATTTTGTGAGCGTTTTTTAGGATGGCTCCATGGGAGGGGTTATGTTTGAACTCGAAGAAAACACCAGCGTCGGAGCTTGCATTAAGGTTATAGGTGTCGGAGGTGGAGGCAACAATGCCGTTCAGACGATGATCGAAGGTGGTCTGACGGGCGTTGAGTTTGTCGTTGCTAATACTGACCGTCAGGCTCTTTCTGCGAATCGGGCGGAAAAGAAAATTAATTTGGGGTCGGAGCTCACTAAGGGACTAGGTGCTGGAGCTAATCCTGAAATTGGTAAACGTGCGGCGATCGAATCTTACAATGATATTGTAGAGACTCTTGATGGTGCCGACATGGTTTTTGTCACCGCAGGAATGGGTGGAGGAACAGGTACAGGTGGGGCTCCCATTGTGGCAAAGATTGCCAAGGAATTGGGAGCATTGACAATTGGCGTGGTGACCCGCCCCTTCTTTTTTGAGGGCAAAAAGCGCAAACGTCACGCGGACCTTGGAATTCAGGAACTTAAGGAAAACGTTGATACTCTCATTGTGATTCCAAACCAGAAGTTACTTTCTGTTTCGAGCGAAAAGACGCCCCTACTAGAGACCTTTAAAAAAGCTGATCATGTATTGTTACAGGCTGTGAAGGGCATTTCTGATCTGATAAATATACGTGGTTTGATCAACCTGGACTTTGCTGATATCCGCACGGTCATGGCTGCCAAAGGCATGGCGATCATGGGTTCCGGAGTTGCGCTTGGGGAGAATCGTGCGGTTGAGGCGGCGACAGCGGCGATTTCTTCTCCGCTTCTTGAGAACATTGCAATTGATGGAGCCACCGGAATCATTATCAATGTTACCGGCGGCTCGAATTTGACTCTTTGGGAGGTAAATGAGGCTTCGACTCTCATTACAGAAGCTGCCCATGAAGATGCAGAAATTATTTTTGGAGCTGTCATTGATGAAGAAATGGGCGATGAGGTGAGAGTTACAGTTATTGCGACAGGCTTTGGCGAGGACAATCAAACTACAATTGTCTCGGACCAAATTATGCGCCTGCAAGCCTTAGCAGAAGCCCAGGTTAACCAGGTGAATGCAATGGGGCAAAGACTGATGGATCAGATGGAATCTCGCACCATAGCACAAGTCTCAGTGAGTGCTGAAGTCGAGATGAGATCTCAGGCCTCAACTGCGTGGCATCAGTCGCAACAAGCGCCACCGGCTCTTCCTGAGGAAAGAATTGAAAAACTGACTCCACTTTCAGAGGATGAGGGGCTTGATCAGAGTCAGAGCGCAGAGGCTCAGACGAATTCTGGAGGCGATTTAGAAGGCACAGAAAGACCGCGGTTGCCTCGCGATATTCTTCTTGCTAAAGCCAAGGCCTATCGTGAGAGTCAGGCGAAAAATCCCTCTCATCAGCCGGAACAGTTAAGTATGGATGTCGAAGATGAAGGAGATGCTTTGGCTGCGGCGAGGCGCTTGGCGCGAGAGATGGCTCGCTCTCCATTTGATTCTGAGACATTGGAGGTTCCATCCTATCTGCGCAAAAAGCAGCACTCAGATGAGCAGAACAGTGATGGCATTTAGGGATTTGAAATCCTGCTCCTCATGATTTGGGTTTCCCTTGAGCATTAAGGCCTTGTTTATTTCTGATCTTCATCTCGTTGATCCAGATGATGAGCGGACCAGAATATTTTTGAATTTTTTAGGTCGTCTGGTGGGAAGAGAAGAATGCACCCACCTTTTTCTTTTGGGGGATATCTTTGATTTATGGATCGCCCATCATTCTTATTTTGTTGACCGCTTTCGCCCTATCATTGAGCAATTTCAACGCCTTCAGAGCGCGGGTATCGAATTGCACTATTTTGAGGGGAATCACGATCTTTATTTGAGAGATTATTGGCAGAATCAGCTCGGGGTAGTGGTCCACTCCGGTCCGTGCTATTTTACCTTGGATGGATTGGTCCTCCGGCTAGAGCATGGTGATCAAATGGATCCCGAAGACAAAGGATATATTTTTTTGCGCTGGTTTTTGAGAACCCCTGTTTTAAAATGGTTGGCTTACCATCTTTCCGGCAAAATAATTGTAAAGATTGGTGAGAAAGCCAGTCGAAAGAGCCGTCAGTACACAGGTCAAGTGAGGCGACAATGCGATCTTCTGGCAAAACAAAAGATGTTCAGTCATGCGGTCAGGACCTTCTCTGAGCGCCCTTTTGATATTCTCATAGCCGGTCATTTGCATGTAAAGGAAGACAAACAGATAACATTGCCTGGTGGTGTTATTCATCTGTTTAACTTGGGAAGCTGGCTTGAGAGTCCCCAAGTTTTGAAAATATCGAATTAACGGAGCTCAGACGGAATTCCATTGAATTCGCAGATCGATGGAGTAGGACCTGAGCAAGAGCTTGGTTGGTCATATGAGTGGTTGTTGCCCCGGTGACTCTGTATCGATTTTTAACAGTGAAGTGAGGGGTCGGGCATTTCAGTTTTTTCGTTGAAATCCAATATGTTGGAGTGAAATTCAAAATCCTTTTGATCATTCACTAGGCAGTGCCATTACTCCTGTCCAAATTCTAGTCACTGAGTGCAGGGGCCTGAATTCGTTAGCAAAAATTAAATTTTCTCAAATTGATTCACTAAAAATTAGACATCATGCGATGGGCTTGAGCTCCTTCTGTCATTGAGAGCTCCCCTGGGTTGGTACGTATCTTGGAATAGGAAAGATATGATGATTGTTAATTTTGAAACCCATAACTGAATCTTCAACTACCCCGTGTTGATTCAGTTCATAGGCCGATTCAGAGTTGCCCCTCTTTCGGTCTAAGCACCCCATACCCCAGGCCTCTCTCACTCCCCTGAGTGAGGCCTTTTTTTTTGATTTTGGAGAGAAACAAATGGAAAAGATAGGCTGGTCGAAAATAGCAGTGATCAAAAGGGAAGAGAAAGTCATATTCTTGATTACAGCGCTGGCAACCTTCTTGTTTATGGCAAGCATCACTCAAGGGAGTGCAGCTCCTTTGGAGATAGTTTTGAGATTTATTTTTTCTTCATTGTCTTCGATTCGATAGTCTCAAGAGACAAGTTTCAAATCGATGCTTCTGAATCTTGCAGCAATTGGCGGGCGTGGTCTCGACTCGTTTTGGTTATCTTCTCGCCCGAGATAAGACGTGCAATTTCTCCTATCCTGTCGTCACTCTTGTCCAAATATTTGACTTCTACTTCTATCTTTGCTTTTCCAGGACTTTTATGGATGAAAAAGTGATGGTCAGCAAAGGCCGCCACTTGAGGAAGGTGTGTGACACAAATGATCTGTTGGCCCTTTGCAATGGATTTTAGTTTTCTTCCCACTTTTTCAGCGGTCATGCCGCTGACTCCAGCGTCGACTTCGTCAAACAGGTAGGTCCGGGGAAGATCAGAAAGCCCTACAACTCTTTTGAGAGCGAGAAGTATCCGACTGAGTTCACCGCCGCTGGCAAATTTTGCCAGCGGTCGAGGTCCGTCGTTGGCCCCAGATGAGGTCGTGAATTCAACGTCGCTGATACCCGTTGGGCTGGGCTTTGGGAGTTGAGCTATACTGACTCCAAATAAAACTCCCTTCATATTAAGATCAAAGAGCTCCTTGTTGACTTGTTTGCTCAAGGGAACACTCGCCTTAACTCTCTTGGCATGAAGTTCTTCTGCGAGGATCCTGAGAGCCACGGTCAGCTCCCTTTCCTTCTGTTCAAATTTTGCCAGAGACTCATCAAAATTCTCTAGGGAATTAATTTCAGACACGACCTGGGTGAGTTTCTCGATGAGGTGGGCAACGTTTCCCCCATATTTTTTCATGAGTCGGCGACAATGCGAAATTCGTTCCTCAAGATTTTGAAGTTCTCCCGGTTCGATTTCAAGGCTGCGCCCATATTCGCGGAATTCATAAACGGCCTCTTCAATAAGAGCTTTCGCCGACTGGAGAGGTTCGAGCTTTTTAATCAAGTGTTCATCGATGGCACAAATTTCCTGACCCCTTTGCAAAACTCGATGGATTCGAACTAAAACTGAATCGTCATCGCCATAGAGGCTCTCTTCACTTTGTGAGCAGAAGTCAGCGAGCCGGTTGGAATTCTTAGCGCGATTAAATCGAGATTGTAATTCGTCCTCCTCTCCCGGCTCAATATTTAATTGAGAGAGTTCATCTCTTTGGAAGGTCAAAAAACTGAGGCGTTCATCTCTTTTGAGACGATCCTCTTTAAATTCTTGGAAACGCTGACTTATGGCCTTCAGCTCACCATATTTGGTTTGGACTTCCTTTCTCAATTCCCAAGTTCCAGCAAAGCGATCTAAAATATCAAGATGGTAGGACTTTGAATAGAGGTGACGATTGTCATGCTGTCCCGTCATTTCAATTAAGGGGGCTCCATAATGGCCATTCACTTCAAGCAAGGGAGTAACAATTTCTCTCAAACTATTTAGAGCCGTAAGGCCGCCATTTAAATAGACTCTGCTGCGTCCCTGCGGTGAAATCAGCCGTCGAATGACGAGCTGATCGTCGGAGGTGTCAATTCCGAGTTCATGCAGGCGATCTATGACGTCGGATCGGTCTTCGAGGTCAAAGGCTCCTTCGATTGTGGCGAACTCGGCTCCACTTCGTACGCTATCAGCGTGGGACTTATCGCCCATCAATAAAGCGAGGCTTTTAAGTAAAATTGATTTTCCGGCCCCCGTTTCACCGCTGAGAATATTTAATCCAGGCTGGAACTGTAAGCTAAGAGATCCAATTATTGCGAAGTTTGAGACCTTCAGTTCGACTAGCATTCTAACTCCTAGATCAGAAGACCGCCCGCGAGCCAAAATTTAACTTCTCACGGAGAAGGTCAAAATAGTTATGACTTGGGCGGCGCAAAACAAAATGATCGCAGGCATCCCTTCGAACGGAAACCTCATCTAAATGAGTGAGATTGCAAACAAATTGCCCATCGACGGTAAGCACGGCGTCGTGACGCCCCTTCTTGATCTTAAAGGTGAGAATTTTATCATCAGGAAAAATGATGGGTCGATTTGTCAGACTGTGAGGACAAATAGGGGTGACGACCAGCGATCTGACCTCTGGGTGGAGGATGGGACCACCAGAGGCCAAGTTGTAAGCCGTCGATCCTGTGGGCGTTGCGATGATGAGCCCATCCGCCTTGTAGTCACAAACATGGCGGTTTTCGCAATAGGTTGATAATGTGATCATGTGCCCTCCACCACCACGTTCGATTACAATGTCGTTGAGGGCTGTGCGCTGAGTGATGACTTTATTCTCTTGTTGGGTGGCTACTTGAATCATAGACCTGGGGCGCATTTCCATTTTGCCAGCAAGAGTTAACTCTAGATTTTCATACAAGGTTTCGAGGCGAGTTTCAGTTAGAAATCCCAAGGATCCCATGTTAACTCCTAAAATTGGTACTTTCCTGCCTTGCAAGAGCCTCACGGCTTCGAGGTAGGTTCCGTCTCCTCCAAGCACAACAACGAGATCAATTGTGTCTAAGTTTGAGGTCGCTGCAATGTTCACATCTTCGGGCCAATTCTGATCCTGGGTTCCGTATATCTGTCTTCCCTTTGCCTTCAACCAAGAAACCAATTCAATTGCAACTTTGCGGGCCTTTGTGGTTCCCTGTCTGTAGACAATCAGGACACTTTCAATCTTCTTGCTGTTGGGTTTCAAATTGTTTGCCATACTTCTAAATCAATCCAAGCTTACGAAGGAGAGCGTTTGGGTCCGGTTCACGTCCTCGAAAGCGCTTATAAAGTTCCATGGGATCTTCGCTTCCTCCTTTAGAAAGAATATTTTTTTCGAAAAGCTCACTGACGGTGGAGTCGAATAAGCCCTTTTCTTTGAAATACTCAAAGGCATCTGCGTCTAGCACCTCTGCCCATTTATAAGAATAGTAGCCCGCCGAATAACCACCGCCAAATATGTGCGAAAAGGAGGTTGAAGAGAGGGAGCCCTTTATATGAGGCAAAAGTCGACATTTCGCTGTCGCTGCTTCTTCATGTTGGCTTACGTCTGATATATTTCTGGGGTCAAGGTCATGCCACGAAAAATCCAAAATACAAAAATTCAATTGGCGAAGGGAATTGAATCCGGCCAAAAATTTGACAGAGTCCTTGATCTTTTTTGAAAAGATCTCTGGCATTTTATCCCCCGTTTCGTAATGAACGGCAAAAAGATCAAGAGCCTGCTTTTCGGAGACCCAATTTTCCATAATTTGTGATGGAAGCTCGACAAAATCCCAAAAAACATTGGTTCCAGAAATGCTTCTGTAGTGGCAGCGTGAGAGAAGAGAATGAAGCGCATGGCCGAATTCATGAAAGAGCGTTTCAACTTCATCAAGGCTAAGCAAACTGGGCTTTTTCTTTGTGGGTTTTGTAAAGTTGCACACAATTCCAACGTGTGGGCGCATCATCTTGTTCTCGAACATTCCCTGTTGATAATAATTGGTCATCCAGGCTCCACCTTTCTTGGTGGGACGAGGAAAAAAATCAGCGTAGAAAAGTCCCATGAACTCTCCAGTTCTCTCTTTGCTGACTTCAAACACCTTTACATCTTTGTGGTAAACGGGGAATTCTACTGTCTCTTTAAATTGCAGGCCGTAGAGGAGACGGGCATGTTCGAAAACCCCTTTGATAACCCTTTCCAGCTGAAAATAAGGACGAAGTTGCTCCTCATTAAAATCAAAAAGGGAGATCTTATACTTTTCGGCATAGTAAGAGAAATCCCATGGCATCAGCTGAGCGGGACCACCCATATTAAGGGCCAGAGACGTAACATTGGCCAATTCCTTTTCTGCTGCCGACTTTGATGCCTTAAGAAGTTTGTCGAGGAACTGATGAACCCTTTCTGAGCTCTTCGCCATACGTCGACGTAACACGAAGTCGGCGTGAGTCTTGTACCCAAGGAGGACTGCTCTTTCGAACCTCAAATTTACAATTTTTTTGATGAGTTCCAAATTGTCAAAGGTCCCCCCATTGCAACGGGAATGATAGGCCCGCCAGACAGTTTCACGGTGCTCGCGGCGGCTAGAATACTTTAAAAAGGGAACAAGGCTTGGAGCATCGAGAGTGATGAGCCATCCAGTTTTGCCCTTTTCTTTCGCAGCGTATGCGGCTGCATCGATAGATGACTCTGGCAACCCATCTAACTCCTTTTCATCAACAATATGTAGTTCAAAACTCATGGTTGCTTTGAGAACATTCTCATTAAATTGAGGAGAAAGCTTCGACAAGTCTTCGTCTATTGCGCGAAGTTTTTCCTTTTGGGGAGCTGTCAGGAGTGCGCCATTCCTCGTAAAGTCAAGATAAGTGTTCTCCAGAAGAGTTTGCTGCTCAATTGTAAGATCACTCTGAGACAGCCCTTTTTGCATTTCATAGACTTCTTTTACCCTCTCAAAGAGTTTAGAATCGAGCAAAATATCGCTGGAGTAATTTGAAAGCTGGGGCCCAATTTTTTCAGCCAAAGCCTGTAGTTCGTCACTTGTATCGGCGTTGAGGAGGTTGTAAAAAATAGACGAAGTCAGATCGACATTGTCGCCAATCAATTCTAAGGCTTCGATTGTATTTGAGAAAGTCGGTGGCTCGTTTCGATCGCGAACCTTCTCAATCTGAGATTTAGCCTCGGCTATGCTCTCCTTGAGGGCCGGAAGAAAATGTCCAGCCTTTATCTCCGGAAAAGGAATGGCGCAATGCCTAATCTCGGATCGCTTCAGAAGAGGATTGGTCAAACTTTCATTTGGATTCGTATTTTTCTTGCTCATTGTCTCAACCTACTCCTTCATTTAGAAAGGAGCAAGTGCCACTCTAGATTGGCGACTGAGGGTGAAAATAAGATTTAGAATTGGCCTAAAACTGGGCCCAACACCATTGTAAGGTACCCCAAAACACACTGTTGCATTTGCAGTTGCTAGTCCCCATCTGGCAGCTCGCGAGAATGGGGTTGCCAGGAGCCCAAGCGCGACCGTAGTAGAGGCTGTTGAGATAGGCTTGCGTAAAAGTGGCCTCCAGAGTTATACGGTTGACACAGACAATAGTTCCACCCATGAGAACCGGATAAAAAACCCCCTGGTTGTAAGCGCCGCATCCATTTCCGGTATTGGTATTATATGGAAAAATTCCGTTATTGTTATTAAAAAGATTGTTGAAATTGCATTCGACTCGATTTCCTGCGGTGTCCAGGTAGAAACCTCGAGAGGCGTCAAATCGAAAGTTGCTGCAACTGTTCGGGTCTCCATTTGTGCAGGTCACAACATTGTTATTTGCATCATAATAGAAGCCGTTCCGGTAGGCGTAATTCGAACAAGCATTGCCAACGACGGGAGCCGGAGTTACAGCGACAACAGTGCTGCCGGAATTCTTCTTATCTTTTGTGCAGGAAGAGGTCATTACGGCAAGCAGGCCCAGGCCCACGAGGTACAGATTTTTCATAACTTTACCACTCCAAAGACAATATCCAATTTGAAATAGATCAATTTTTCAGATCAATAGAGAGGCAAGTTTAGTGCCAGTCATTTCGATGCCCAAGGAATCTGAGTTTGAAAGGAAGTAAAAGTGGTGACAAAAATGGTTAGTCAGCCACAGGGGAGTGACAGTAAATGCCAGATTTAAAATGATTTGAAGGCGTATTGCTGCCTCATTCCTTAAACCGAGGCCCGGATAAAATGAATATGAAATCAGGCCAGATGGCGGCTCACAGCTGGCTTGAGAAAAAGGCCTGAACAAGCTCTTTTGGTAGCCACTCGGCCCGATAAATTTGGAAAGGTAAATCGAGTTTCTCAGTCCCAATAAGAGTGCGCCATTTCCATACAACCGACCCTTGGGGGGTCACCTCGATAATGGAGCTGCGGTCACAACCGTAAGAAATGAGTGTGTTTCCGTTCTTTAGTCTTTGGGCTGAACCAAACACATCACAATTCATAGCGCCAATTGGATTTTCAGTAAAGGACCAAACAGTTTGATGTGTGAGAGGGTCGATCTCAACTACCGATGAGGCCGAACGGCGATTGCCATTTGGTATGGGCTGGTTAATGAACATCAAAATGTGGCCATTTTCCAACCATCTGGGTGAATGTAATCCCAGCTCCGCGCCCTTATGGATCCACACAATTTTCTGAGTCTTTCGATCAATAATAAGAGCGACGCCATTGTGATACTCAGTGACGAGAATATTTCCAGCAGAAAATTGGGGATGCGACTTCTCCAAATGGTTGGGTGGAATTATTTGGACTGAGTTTACGTGCGTCACGTTGAGGGATCCTTCGTCTGGGTTCCCCTTTGCCGTGGGGTTAGGTGGACGTATGGGACCCCACGGACGTAAAAACTCGGTTAGTTCCTCTAGGTGTTCGTCGAAACTCCACCGATAAATCTCTTCGCCTTGTGGACTTAGTCCCAGGATATAGTCTATTTTAATTGTTTGATTTTCCCTTTTAGCTAGGTCCAGTCCCTTAGCCCAAATCGAGTGATCAATAGGCGAAATGGATATGTCATGGTCTATCCTAGCTTGAAAACGCCATTCTACAGAATTTCCATTGAATTTCACGATCTCTTCCTGAGCATCTGAATTAGTAATCCTGGCAATAACACTGCCATCGGAAAATATTCTGCAAAGAGTGCCTGGAATCAAGCCTCGTGCAATTCCATCCATTGTAATGAGGTGGCATTCCCCTCCAGGTGAGTTATATAAAATATATCCATTCTCCGAAAGTATACTGTCCGGGGACCAAGTAATAACTCCATTTTCAGAAATTTCCTTCAAATAAGATTGCCGATTTAACTTGACCATTGCTGAGCTCAGAGCGGCCACGACAGCAAAGAATATTCCAGAAAAAAATATTCCAATCCAGAGAGTATTAGGTCTGCCAAGCTGCCACATAACTGAGGAATTCCTATTCGAATTGCATTGAGCCTGTTTGATGATAATATTTAGTCTGCCTGCTTCGGGTAAAGGGAATCGTGTTAGGGTCAGGACCTTGGCCTTGCAAACAGGTATCCTTACTGAGAATACAATTGGTTTGTTCTGTTGATTGAATCTGATATTTGAAAAAAAGACATGTGGCGCGTTCATAGTCATTTTTATGGAGTGAGGTAAGAATTCAGTGTGTTATCAGAGTTAAGTTACAAAGTGATCTATCCTGAATACTCTTCAAAAGGAATGGCAAGGCCCAAATGCAAGATAAATCAAATACAAAAAATGCAGTTCTAGTTGGCATTCAATTGCCAAATCTCAGTGTCCAAGATCTTGATGGCTCCATGCGTGAACTCAAGGGTTTGGTGACGACCTTGGGATACCAGGTCATAGGACAAGTCACACAAAAGAGGAAATCTGATCGATCGGCTTCAATTCTTGGCAAAGGAAAATTAAAGGAACTGGCTCTATGGACTGGGGGTTCGGGCGAAATCACCATGATGGCTGAGCGTAAGCTCAGTAAAGCGGCGGTCAAATGGGAAGAAGATTATTCAGAAGATTATGCAGAAGAAGATGCAGAAAAGGAAAACGACGAGAAAGTTGAGGGAGAGTTAGTCCTGATTTCTGAGCAGGAAATGGGAACCGCCCAAATTGTGGTCGTTGACACGGATCTTTCGCCGTCTCAATTGCGAAATTTGGAAAGCGCAGTCGGTGTTCCTGTTCTTGATCGAACGGGGGTCATCATTGAGATTTTCAGTCGTCATGCACGTACGAGGGCTGCCCGTCTGCAAGTGGAGATTGCAAAACTCACGTACGTGGCTCCGCGGTTGCGAAAAACCGGCGGTGGCGAGGATCGCTTGGGTGGTGGAGTGGGTGGCAAAGGCGCAGGCGAAAGCAAATTGGAACTGGATAAGAGGAAGATTCGTGATCGCATTAAGGAACTAAAATCAGAATTAGCTTCAATCGGCAATGAGCATCAAGTCAGGCAGGCGCGAAGGGGGAAGGAGTTGACGGTTGCAATTGTGGGTTACACCAATGCAGGGAAATCTTCTTTGATGCGAGCGATGACAGGAAGTGAAGTATTAATTGCTGACAAGCTTTTTGCCACCTTGGATACAACAATTCGCCCTTTATACCCCGAAAGTCGTCCGAAGATTCTGTTGTCAGACACGGTGGGATTTATAAAAAAACTGCCCCATGACTTAGTTGCTTCTTTTAAATCCACTTTAGATGAGGCACTCAGTGCCTCTCTTTTGCTTTTTGTGGTTGATGCGGCGGACAATTCTTTTCGTTCTCAGTTGGAAGTAACAAGAAAAGTGTTAGCCGAAGTCGGAGTTGGTGATACGCCAAGTTTGCTGGTCTTGAACAAGAGAGATCGTATTAGCGTGGCGCAGGCTGCGGAGCTTAGCAAGGAGTTTCCCGATGCAGTGCTCATTTCAACTCGAAATCAAGAAGACCTTTTAAAATTGCGAAATCGGGTGATTGCTTTTTTTGAAACAAATATGTCAGATGAGGACATTTTTGTGCCCTACACTGTCGCCGGAGTCGTTGGCGAGATTCGCGGAAAAATGCGAGTTCTGAGCGAGTCCTACGATGAAGCTGGAGTCACACTCAAAGTGAGGGGGACATCCGAGGATTTTTCTAGATTGAGAAAAATGGTGACAAAGCTATAGCAATTGAGTCCAGTGAAGTGAACCTAATTCCTTGCCTTCCGAGGTGGCCAGTGATGTGATTGGATGAGCTGAGCAGGGGGTAAAAATGGAAAGATATTTTTTGTGGTTCATTGCATTTCTTTATTTCTCAAACCTCGGATTCTTTTCAATTGTTAATCCGGCCAATGCTTTGGTTGAAAGAAAGGCTTTGGAAAGAAAAACGCACCAATATTTCAGTGATGGCGTTTTTATCGGTGGGAAAGCTGGCCGTGGCTTTTCGTTAATAGGCGTCGATCGTAAGCTGGGCAAAACCACCCAGATGGAGCGCATTTTATTTGATATTGGAGATGAATTGGGCGCCCCAGTCAGTGAGAGTCCCGGGTATTTTCATATTGAGATCAGTAAAAAGAATAAGCAGATTATTGTCGATTTGGCGCAGGCTCAACGTTCTTTGCTGAGTGAAGAGGACCTGCGAAAAAAATTGTCTGGATCACCCTATATTCAATTGGCTCGGGTTATTTATGATCCGGAAGACAAAGCCACATCTTTTATTTTGAAAATGAAGCGGGACTTGAAAGTTGAGGTTTTTAGTCCTCAGAAAAAAAGGGAGCCAGGGCGAATTATTTTGGATTTGAAGCCAGAGACTGTCCAAACTGAGGGGCGCACTTTGCCTGATAGAAGTGCCATTCAAAAGAATTTTCAAATAGGATCGTTCAATGAGTGATCGAGATTTCCATTTTATTCTTAGATCATCTTTTTTGATACTTTTGGCTTTTTTGGTTTTTTGGGAAATGGCAGCTCAAGCAAGGGTATTCAATCTTCAAAGTGAATACCTTGCCTCTTATCTGAGAGGAACAGCGGGTACTTCAAGGGCGGGAGATGAAGCATTTCGTTTGGCTGGTGGTTCCGGGACTAGCTACGAGGATGAGGTGTCATACAATTTTTCCGGGGAGATTGGATTTTTGTTGCGATTCAAGGGGCTTGTAACATTTCGAATAGGTGGAGAATTACTCCAAACAAAGCCGCTGGCATCTATCCCTGGAAGAAACGCTTCCGGTGTTGACCTTTTTTCTCTTCATAGTGATGTTCTTATCTTGCAGCCAACCGCAACACTTGAAGTCGACCTTCTTTCTTTTAATGAATCGCGAGCCTTTTTCTTTGCCGGCGCAGGCCTCTCTGCCGTTACAATCGAAAATGAATTTGTCATGACGGCTACGGGTACATCTGAGTTAGGTGGGATAACTGATTTCACCGAGAAGGCCGTTGCGAATCAAATCAGCGGGCATGCAGGATTTGGCTACGAAAGACTGCTGACGGACACGGTGACGGTTGCGGCTGAGTTGGGATACCGCTACTTACCAGTCCCAAAATTCAAAATGTCAAACAATGCCACAACCATAGCTCAAGGTGTTGCGAGTAAAAATGATACTCTATTGAATGGTGATGGATCCAATCGACAGATCGACATGACGGGCTTGTTTGCCAGCCTTGGATTTCGATTTTACATTGACTTTGTAAAGTAATGAGATTCTTTGATCCAAAAAATCATAGGATTTCCTTATCAATTCCGTAGAGCCTATCTAGCACGTCCTTGTATTTCTCATCACAAAATCCACGCCGTACCTTCATGCTTGGAGTGAGCTCTCCCGTTTCTACAGAGAAGTCTTTGGGCAATATTGCAAAATTCTTGATTGATTCAAAGCTAGCTAGCTCCGAATTTGCCTCAGCAACTGCCTCGCGGATGGCTTCAATTACTTGTGGATTTTGCGATGGATGTTCTCCGTCTTTCATCTGGATCATTTTTTGGAGAATAAATTCGGAAATCGCATTTGAATCAAGTGTGATTAAGCAAACAATATATTTTCTTCGATCGCCGTGAATAAGTGCATGAGAAATATATCTATTCATTTTGAGAATCGTTTCAAGACGATGTGGGTTGATATATTTCCCTCCTGACGTCTGGATCAGATTTTTCTTTCGGTCAGTTATATGCAAAAATCCCGAATTTGTCCATTCGCCGATGTCGCCTGTTATCAGATAGCCGTCATGAGTTTTTGCCTCAGTTGTTCCAATAGGATTTCTGTAATATTCCTTCATTACCTTTTTGGATTTGATAAGAATTTCTCCATCTTCTGCTAGCTTTATTTTTACGTCTCCAAATGGCTTGCCGACCGTGCCGAGTTCATATTCAAGAGGAGTGTTGATCGTCACAGCTGCCGTTGTTTCGGTGAGACCGTAACCCTCGAGAATTAATATTCCCGCCAAGTGAAAAAAGCGAGAAATGTTCTCGTTAAGTGGAGCTCCGCCGGATATGGCAAAACGCAATTTTCCACCAAGCTTCCTTTTTAGGGGATCAAAAATAAGTCTTTTTGCAATCAGATACGGGCCCAGATCAAAAATTGGAGGACTGGACCTGTTTGTTCGATAACGACTGAATTTATGACCTGTTTTAATCGCCCATTTGAAAATCTGATGTCGGAGGGGATTTGATTCGATTTGAGTTTGAATTCCATAATAGATCTTTTCAAATATTCGCGGAACTCCAATGAGAATGGTGGGTCGAATCTCCTGAATGTTTTTTCCAATTGTTTCAAAATTTTCCGCAAAACTCATCGTGAAGCCTGAGTATAGTGAGCCCCAGCTCTCTACTCGACCTAAAATGTGAGCAAATGGGAGAAAGGTGAGTGAAATATCGCGATGATCGACTGACATGAGGGAGAAAAGTTCAGTCACCTCGCTCATGATTTGGGAATGAGCAAGGACAACGCCCTTTGGATGGTCAGTTGTTCCCGAGGTATAAATGATCGTGGCAACGTCTTCACTTTTGACATTTCGAATTGAATTCTCGAGAAAATCTGGATTCTTTTGACAAAAGCGACGACCAGTAGTGATAGCTTCACGCCACCCCGTCCATCTCGTGTCCTCTATTGAACCTTCACTGAAAACCATAACTCCCTTCACTCCAGGGCACTTATCCCTGATTTTTTCCCATTTTGAAAGAGCCTCTTGGTTTTCACAGAGCAGGTATTTGACCTCTGCGTGATTCAATAGAAGATGGATTTCATTTTCGTGAGTAGAGGTATATAACGGGACCGTAACGGCACCTAGTCCCAGAATGGCCAAATCTGCGATGTACCACTCAATTCTTGTCGATGAAAGAATGGCTATGTGATCGCCCTGACTAAGACCGCGAAGACTCAGAAAACACGCCAGGGATTCTACCTCTCGGTAAAGGTCCCTCCAGCTCCAACGGATCCAAGAATGTCCTGTTTTAAACGCGACCGCCGTATGTTCAGGTGGCCGCTTGCGTGCATCCAAAAGAAAGTGGATTATCGTTTGACTCATTGCTTAGAATTATCGTTGGTTGCTTCGATTGGCAAAGGCAAAAAGGCAGAAAATCCAATTGGTTTCCGTTAACAGAGGTTCACTGTGTGGATTGCAAGACTCACTCAGTACTTTCTTGTCGTTTGGCACGTGGTTTCTTCTTTAGATAGAGTGTTAAGCTTCGCTTTTGGTCTCTTGAGAGAAAGATTTTTTCTTCTGCCACGAGCGATCCAACGGGTTCTTCAGCACGAACGACAATCCACGTTTCTGCTGGGACTGCATAGTTAAAAATGGGAAGCATTTCTCCCGAAAGCTTTTGTCCATTAATGTATATTTTTGCTGCACGTGGAGGTATCACATCGATATTTAAGTATCCTACCAATGCTTTTTGAAGCGTGGCTGCGAACTTAATGCCAACCTCGGATTTGAGGAGATCCTTCCTCTCATAGTCAATGTATCCTCCTCGCTTAAGAGTGATCATGAATTTTTCATTGCTCGGGACTTTGATTTTGCTTGGGGTAACCTTTCCTAGACCTGTTCCATTGAGGTAAATTTCGGCTCCCGACGGAGTACTCGTAATTAAGAGATCACTTGGCACAGAAGCTTGGTTTTCCAAGTTTGAATCAGCATTGATGCCGGAGGGGTCTGTTGAGAGATCCGGAGCTATAGGTGGACCCACCGGCTCGTTGACAATTTCGCTCACCTGATTCGGAGCCTTCGCCCTTGGATCTTTCAGGGGCTCTTTGCTCGAAATGGATGTCTGTCGGCGATCAATTCCTATAGCAGAATGGAGAACTCCTAAATGGGGATCCATAATTCTGATGAGAGGGGCCATTTGGGCAGTGTAAAACTTGGCGGCAAACGCGTAAATGAAGAGCGCCAACAAACTGACTGTAACTATATTTAAAAGCTTGCGACCAGGACTAGATTCCTCGAGGTCGGCGTTTGCGGTGTACCTTGAATTGGGGGCTGATCGATTCTGGAGGACAAGTTGATTTTCATCTATAGTGGGTTCCATCGTATTTGGGTTTTGGATGAAATTGTCGGGTGAACCACTATCTTGATTGGTTTGATTCATTTGTTGCTGAAGCTTCACGGCACTGGCAATCGCTTCATCATCTGGGTTGGAGATCGAGTTGTCCTCGCCCTCGTTGTATCGCTCTAATGACTTAGATGGATTCCGATCGTTAGAAAAGGGAGGACGTTTCTGGTAGACTGGCTCTTGTGCATTTATTCCTCCCTTCAACTTGATTGATTGATAGGCTGGGGATATCTTGCTATTTTGTCGGGATTTCGGTTCTATCACTTCTGATTCTGTGGCCTTGTCGACGATGGCCCTTAGGTTTTGACTTAATTTTTGTTTTGCTAAAATTTCCTTATTAGCAGAGGCTGGTTGAGCTGTTGCAACGGATGTAGTTTCTTTCATTCGAATAGAACCAGTAATTGCCTCATGTTCAATTGTATTCATCGATAGATTTGAATCAGACAGGGTGTTTCGGTCATCTGCGGTAGAATTGCTTCCTCGCGATTGCGTATCTGTGGAGGTGACTTCTCCTTTTATAACAGGCACAGCACCTTCAGGGGCCGGCAGACTCTGCAGTCTGGCGCCGCTGCCGGAGGACTGTGAAGTCGGGCCAGGTCCAGTGACTGTTCTTTGACCAGAACTCTCACGCTCCTCGCTTTGAACGCCAAGTGAATCAAAGCTCACTTTCGAATATTCAATCAGATGTTTCCGCGCTTCGATAATTTCATCTGAAAAGAGAGTTTTAACAAATACTGAAAAATCGTGGGGAGAAAAATCAGGAAACTGGCGATTGAGATAGCGACTGAGATCCCTGTGCATAGCCGCAGCCGTTTGATACCGGAGATTGCGGTCCCGTGCCAGAGCTTTCTGAACGACTCTCTCCAATTCTGCATGAATATTTGGGTTGATTTTGCGCAAGCTAGGTATCTGACACTCGCGAATCTTTCGGAGGGTATTGATTTCGTTGTTGGCGATAAATAATCGATCATTGGCCAAGAGTTCCCAGAGACAAGTTCCCAATGAGAAAATATCAGTTCGCAAATCAACCGGCTGTCCCTCGGCCTGTTCTGGACTCATGTAGCCGAATTTTCCCTTGAGTGTACCGGCTCGAGTTGTTTCCAGTTGGCTTTCGGCTTTAGCGATACCAAAATCAACGATCTTTACCTCTCCCTCATAACTGATCATGATGTTTTGTGGGCTCATGTCTCGGTGAGTGATGTTGAGAGGCTTCCCGGTCGTTCCATCGTGGCAACGGTGGGCATGATCCAAGCCGCCAGCTACCTCTTTGCAGATATAAATAATCTGATCGATCGAAAAAGTGCTGTTGGACTTTTTCATTTTGTTAAGAATTTGGCGAAGGTTTCGTCCCTCCACATAGTCCATAACAAGATAAAATTGATTCTTTTCAACTCCAAATTCATAAATGCTGACAACATTGCTATGAGATAGGTTAATGGCGATTTTTGCCTCATCTCTAAACATATCAATAAATTCTTGAGTATCGTAAAACTGGGGAAGAATTCGCTTTATGGCGACAAATTTTCCAATACCACTCGTCCCGGGAGCTCGTGAAAGAAACACCTCGGCCATGCCGCCAGCAGCAAGCTTTTCGAGGAGGATGTACTTTCCGAAAACTTCGTAGGACTTATTCTCCACTATCCATATTTCCCTTCGATGGAGAGGCTCATTCAGTGAGGTCACCCGGTCACTATATTATCGGTTGGCTCAGAGGCATGCTTGATGATAAAGTGGCAACTATACTAAGGTATTACTGATGAAATGGATTGGATTGACAGGGGGCATAGCCTCCGGAAAATCGACGGTTGCACAAATTCTCCGCGAGATGGGGCACTCTGTTGTTGATGCGGATGCTCTTGCCCGACTTGTAGTGGCGAAGAATGGCCCAGCCTATAGGGAAGTTATTTCGGTATTTGGACCTGATTTTTTTGATAGCAGCGGTGATTTGGATCGCAAAAAATTAGGTCAGGCAGTTTTTGCAGACAAAAAGAAGCGTGTTCAATTGGAACAAATCATTCATCCAAAAGTGAAAAGTTTGGCTTTTCTTGAAAAGTCTCGACTTGAGATGGAAGGTAAGAGTATTGCGTTTTATGATGTGCCGCTTCTGTATGAGAAAAATCTAGAATCTGAATTTGATGCCGTTCTGCTTATTTATGCTCCTGAGTCGAGTTCAACTCGAGCGAATGATAATTCGCAATGGATTTTCTGAAAGAGAAGCTCGTGAGCGAATGCAGGCTCAGATTCCGATTGAACAGAAACTTCTGCGGTCGAAATATGTTGTCAAGAACACTGGGAAAATTGAGGATTTAAAAAAGGAAATCAAAAACATTCTCGGGGAGATGGAATCTTAAATCACCAGCCCCAACTGTAGCCGAAGCTAAACATGAGAATGAAATCCTCCGATCCAACGGCTGCCTCGACCTCAAGTCTGGCACTCATAGGTATTTTTATGACATCCTCGAAACCAACCCCGGCTCTGAGTAAATAGTTTTTCCAATTAGCAAAACTGGCGAGTTTTTCAGTGGCCTTCCAGATGTGAGAAAGACTGATTTTATAGAACGGGCGAAAGTAATTGTCTGAAAAATAGATATGGCGAGAACCAACAGAGATCTGTCCACTTGCAATAGAGAGGAGGTCCGCTCCAATCTCCCATTGAGGTTGATTTTTGCTTGGGATGAGGTACATCATACCCAATCCATAAGGAAATTGCCCCTCCCTCATAAGGTCGATATCGCCAATAAAAAAAAATCGAGGCGATATGGCCTGCCTGTAGGGGTAAAAATAGCTGGCCTCCCTTTTGTCCTTGGTCGACATGCTTACGGGGGAAATAACGAGGCCCATTTCTTCAATGGTCGAAATTTTATCATGTCTCTCACTATTGGTGCCCGGCTGAGATGGGAGATCTTGGTTGACGATCCAAGAATCAGAATTTGACGGGGCCGCAGAAGCCAATTTTACCAGGACTAAAGTCAATAAAAGCGAAAGGTATCGAGAATACATAGATAAGATTATACCCAAACCTGATACAGAGGATATAGAATTTTTTCTTGGACCTGGGAGGGTGGGAGAAATGACTAATATGAAGATGGGCGTCGCGGTATTTGGATTGGTGTTGCTATCATTCTTAACAAACAGGGCTGATGCGGCACCAGCTCTTGATTTTTCAATTCATCAACCACACATAAGCACCCGAGCAATGGGTATGGGAAATGCTTTTACCGCAGTGGCAGATGATCACAGCGCCATGTTTTATAATCCAGCGGGTCTAGCCAGACGCGAAGACGGAAATTTGCATTTCTTTTTGAGAGGGGCAATTGATCCTGGCTTTTTGAAATTGGCCGATGATATTTCAAAAACAGACAAACAGGGAGACGAGGCACAGCAGGTGGACAACATGATGAACCTGCTCCAAAGTCATTATGGTGATCATTTCTACTCACGCATTCCAACTCTTGGAGCTTCATGGGTCAGGCCTCGCTGGGGGTTGGCTTTTATTCCAGCTGATTTAAGCCTGGACTTGAGTTTACACCAGCAAGTCGGGCCAATGATTAATGTGAATGGATATATGGATTCGACATTGGCCTACAGTTACGGTCGGGATGTGAAGTGGTTGCCAAGCGGTCATCGTTTGGATGCTGGAGCCACTCTCAAAGCGATTCACCGCATTTATGTGGGGACAGCTGTCTCTGCTGGAGAATTGGCGTCGGGTTCTGAAGTATTTGATAAAAACCAGGGTGATGAAGGTCTGACAGTCGATATGGACATCGGATTTTTATGGGATCCACCTATGCCAGACAGTGGATTTTTTAGTTTATTGAGTGTCGCCAAGCCAACCTTTGCTTTTACGGTTCGCAATATTTTTGACTATGGTTTCACGACAAATCTTCACGTCATCAGTAAGGAATCTGGTGAACCGCCAAAACTTGGTCGAAGATTTGATTTTGGATCGAAGTGGGATCTTCCCGATTTCTGGGTTTTCGACCCCCGTTTAGCGGTGGATATTCGTGATGTTGGGCACGATAACTGGAACTGGAAAAAGGGCATTCATGCGGGAGCTGAATTGTATTGGAAGATGACCACCTGGTGGAAGGGCTCTTGGAGTGTGGGAATCAATCAGGGATATCCCACTGCTGGATTTGGCGCTCGATTCGCTTGGTTTCAACTTGATCTCGCCACGACCGGAGAAGAAGTGGGCACTATTGATAGCCCCAAAGAAAACCGACGGTATATGCTCGAGATGTCCATCGATATCTAGAATCGATAGGCGAATTTTAGATCATAGTGACGCTCTTCGCGGAGGGAACCGGCCACCCCGATTTCTTCTCCGTAACTTGCGGCTTGAAATTGATAGTTGGCCATCGAAAATTCAAGTCCGTAGGTAAAATATCGTTGATTGTAGCCACCGCGAAGGAAGAGCGCGTCTGAGAAGTTGAACTCGATTCCGGCATGGTAGCGACGATTCGGATCGGTCTCCTCACTTGTGGTCAGAACATCTCTGTATTCGATGGTAAAAGAGGAACGGGAACGCTTACCAATAATTGGGAATATGGCCAGAGCGACATCTAAGCTGCCATTCGTGACGTCGGGGCGCTCTGTTGCGTTAAATAAGATGCCATCATTTACATTGTAATGGGTATTGCCAATGTCACGGTAAACCGCAGCCAGAGTTGGAAGAAGAGCCCAGGGGGCTGAGAGAATAATACCGCCATCAGCCGCAGCTCCGAGTCCTTCTTTGATCATTGATTCCAGAGTAAGGCTTGTGGACGCAGGATCCAGAGCGGTGTCACTCGCGACGGCTCGATTGGTAAAGCGGCCGCTAAAACCAATTTTAATCCGACCGTCCCAAAATCTAAAATCGTAACCGAGAACAAGAGCCGTTTCGTTAAAATACTGGTACCGATAAAGATTGGTCGTTGTATCCACCTCGGCGCTGACTTCATATTTCTTAAAAACTCCAATGCCAAAATTTGGGACAACGATTGATGGGAACACCTGGGTTCGGAGGTAAAGGGGTTTGTTCTGATGGCCTTGGTTGAGGGCGTCTAAAGTGGCCTGCGGATCGAGAACAGTGGTGACTCCCGTGCCGATGATCGACTGAGTCTTTGCTCCGATATCAACTTCAGGATCGGCGACCGTAATAATGTAGTCACGCAATTTTCCGAGACCAGCGGGGTTCAGCAGAAGAGAAGTTTCATCGTTCACAACGGCTATCGAGGCTCCACCCATACCCATTTGGCGAATTCCTCGGTAGTATTCAAAATTTTGTGCCGCCTTTGCTGAGGTGGCGAGAAGAAAGGTGGCCAGGACGGAGACCGCCCATATGAAGAGAGTTTTGGATTTCGTCTTACGATAGGTTTGAAAGATCTTGAAATCAGACATGTCTCATTCCTCTTCTGTTCTCATCGGTGAATCTCGATTCAAGTTGATACGCATATTTCTTATTTAGACTTAGGGCTGAGAAAACTGGACTCTGGGCAAAAATAACACTCAGTCATGGACACGATGATATAATCAAAACACAATGAGTAAAGTTTTAAAGGGAGAGTTTCGCATGCAAAACAGGATTTCTTACGTTGTCAGATCTTTAATTCTTTCGACGCTCGCGTGTTTTATTTTTCTTGGCTTGCTTGGTTGTGAAGACAAAGACACAAACGCCGTTGCCAAGGCTCAGGAATGTTTGGACAAGGCTCGAGTGGCAGCTGATGCAGTGGCCTGTCGCGGTCTCATTGAGGGAAAATCATCGCAGCAAGCTTATATCGTCCGCTGTTCCATCGAATTTGTCGCGGGAGGATTGATCACTTCAAAAATTGCTCAGGCCTTTACTGAGCAAAAAAATGCCGGATCAAAAAAAGAGGCCACATTGATCTCCTTTCTAAGTCTGGGAGAGACAAGTACGGCCGACAATGCGGCAGCTTATTGTAAGCTTTCAGGAATTCCGGGTTTGATTTATCTTGCGAATCTATCTGTGATCGGCACTTACATGACAGTTCTGGCTAGTTCTGGCGATCCGAGCGCTTTTCTCAGTACATGTATCAGCGGAGCGGGTTCTGGGTCTGATCAAGGAACTTGCAATAACACCGCCATTGGTACCGCAGTCATTTCGATCGCTGATTCGTATTGCACAGGCGACAATTCTACATCGGACGTTTGCAGCAAGGTCAATACGGCTATAACGTCTGCCAATGGCTCGCCGGAAGAGGTCGCACGCCAGTTTTATGAACAGTTGGGCCACTGATTGGGTTGGTTTAAATCCCGAGTTTAGCGCTTGAGTTTGAAAGCAGCATTTGCAAGTTTCCCGAAGTTTCAGGCTGAAATCTTCTTTTTAATTCGTTCGATTTCACGTTCGAGTCGATCAAGGCGTGAACTTTTCTTATGAGAAGGTCCTCAGCTTGAAGACCGGCATGATTTCTTGAAATCAGCTTTACCTATTTTTTGCAAAAAGCGGACGATAAATATTCCAATATTTCGTAGCTGCCAGCACATGCAATGCGATGATAGCCAGAGGCACGATCAAATTCTCTAAGCCTGGCGTGAGAAACAAATGAACAAAGAGAATATTGATTGAAATGGGTGCAAGAACAACGAGGGCCAGAGCCGGTGCAAAGCCTGACAACAACAGAACTCCACAAGCGACTTCTGTGGTTTTGAGAAGTGGGAAAAAATATTGGGCTGCCATGATTCCATTCATAAAGGCCATGAGCTTTTCTGGCATGTCAGGAGGTGGAGGAATAAGATTGAAAAGTCCAGCCCCACCAAAAATAGTAAAAATCAGTCCGAGTAAGTATCTGGCGATTATTGGCAATTTTTGTTTCATTTGTTGAACTCCATTTTTTCTGCTTTAATTTCTCTAAATAGTATTGAAATATTATTTCCACCCAATCACTTCATACTGTTGCTTATTCAGGCACCTTGTCACATAGTTTTGTTTGATTCTGTCAGGACTGAGATTGTCTTCGGCTGCAACACCAGCAGCTCCCCCTCCGGCTCCCACAGCGGCACCCACTCCTGCACCCACGGCAGCAGAACGAAGCCCACCCCCGGAGAGGGCACCGAAGATGCCACCCATGATTGCTCCGGAGGCAGCGCCGCGGCCGGCTTCCTTTTTCATCCGTTCTGCTTTGTGTTTTTCGAGGTAGGCATCGGCACGCGCGATACACTGGTCAATATCGCGTTCAGCCTGAGTTTCACCTACTTGAATGAACTTTTCGTTTTCATCCAGTATGGGCCGATAAGTTGCACAGGCAGTTAAAATGAATATGGGAATGAAGAGGACGGCAGCTAATTTGAAATTATTCATGAAGATAGAATACGCTGATAATTTCTACGGAACCAGTTTTTTTAATTAGCGGCAATATATCGGCTAGAGCAATCTGCCACTCGTCATTTTTGGACCTAGATCTGGGTTAGTTCATGTTTGGCAAATGCCCTCTGGCCTTAAGACAAAGAATGAATGCACTTGGGCCATTTTTAAAATTTCATCTAGGTTCCTCAGTTTATATAGAGATAAAATATGAAAAATAGACATGTGTGGACGCGTCGCTTGAAAGGAGGCCGGGATTGCAGAAAATCGAAAATAAGAGATTTCCATTTTGGCCTCTTGCAAATTTGGGTGGTCTGAATCTGATCCTTTCCTTAGTCATTTGTCTAAATTTTGCTTGTACCAAATCCAATGTGTTATCAGAATTTGCCAAAAAGACACCAACGAAGCTCTCTTGAAGGCGGCAAAAATTCATATCGATCACAGTGAGTGGACGGAAGCCATTGCCGAATTTAGCAGTATGTCGGCAGATTATTTGGCAAGCCGAGAGGTCACGGTTGTGCTCGCTTCTGCCTACGCAGGACGCTGTGGATTAAATCTTTTGGCTCTCGCTGAGGGGATCAGTGGAACCTTGTCGAGTTTGCTATTTAAATTTTTGATGCAACAATATCCCGGTGCTCTGACCACAAATCGGGACGATTGCAAGACGGCAGAAACGCTCATTAGAGGGATTTCTCCCGATGCAACTAGCCGAACAACCGACGAAAATTTTTTGATGGTCTTTCTTAGTTTTGCAAAGATTGGAGTGACCCTCTCTGCACACGCTGACAAGACCACAATTGATGGCGAGCCCGATGCTGGATGGAACGCTTGTACAGATGATGCTTCCAATTTTCCTGAAACAAGCGTTCGAGAAGTTGGCACGGGACTTGCCAACGCTCTTCTGAGTCTCACGGCGATAGGTGGCGCTGTAGGGGGAAGTCAGTTGACAAGCTTTACGGATGTTTGCGCCGATTTGGAAACCATCAATCCTGCCTTTAACTTCTGTTCTACCACTGATGCGAGCAGCTTCACGGCCCTGCATGTGCAGGCAATTCGCTCGCTTGTGAGTGCCAATGAATTTGTTGGAATTGGGTCGTGCAATGACACCTTGGGGAACTGCCTATGTCCCTAGTCCATCGACTTGTCTTTGTCGCCATTTTAGCGTCCACCTCTGCCTTTGGAGATCAAATCTACAATGTGAATCGATCGGTGAGAGCTCTCGGAATGGGAAATGCTTACGTGGCCGTGGTGGACGATGCGGACTCTTTGTTCTATAATCCCGCCGGCTTGGCCCAAGTGGGTGGAATCAATTGGACGATTTTTGATCTGGGTCTGGGTGCAAGTGGGGTTGAAGTTGTTTCTAAGATGCAAGATCTGCAAGGGAGCGGAACTTTTGCAGATACCGTGGGCAATTTATATGGAGAAAGGGTGTGGTTGGCCGCAGGCGGAAAAACAGCGATCACTTTGCCATTCATGGGGTTTGCTATCTATGACGATATCGATGCAAGCCTAGACGTGAATAATCCTGTTTATCCAACAATGGACATTTCTGTTATCAACGACTTGGGATATGTGCTGGGGTTTGGGTTTCCAATTTTACCGATGGTCCATGTTGGCGGGGTGCTGAAAAGAATAACAAGACAGGGAGCCAGGGCGCCCTTTGGACCGAGCTTTATTGCGAGCCTTGATCCAGATGCGATCATCAGCAATATCGAGAAGTCCGGAACAGGATATGCCGCTGATCTTGGTATTAATATTCGAGTGCCAGGCCCCGTTTCGCCCACGTTGTCGGCTTTGTGGAGAAACCTGGGGAAAACAAAATTTACTTCTGATGGTGCACTCGGAGCACCTCCAAGCGAAGAAGACGATATGACCATTGGAGCCTCTCTTGGGATTGATGCAGGCATTATTTCGATAACGCCTGCCCTTGAGGTCAAGCATCTCAATCGCAATGATGTTCAGCTGGGGAAGAAAATTCACTTGGGAGTTGAATTGGGATTACCTTTGGTAGATATTCGGGGCGGATTTTATCAAGGGTATTATACTCTGGGCGCTGGGCTTAATTTGGGACTTTTGAAATTAGATTTAGCTACCTATGGTGTTGAAATGGGAGAATATCCAGGGCAGCTTGAGGATCGTCGTTATGCACTGCAGTTGACTCTCGAGCTCGGCCTCGATATGGGCCTTGGATTTTTGGGCTCATCGGGAGGCGGAGCAGGTGGTGGACGTGGTGGTGGCGGTGGAAGGAATCTGAAGCAGCGACGCTAGAGATATCCGAATCAGAGCGAGGATATTCTGCGATGCTTGAGATTAAGGTCATTCATCATCCCCATCACAAATTGGAAATATTCGATCAGTATGATCCTCGTTCGGGAACATGGCTCGTCTCTGATCTGAAATCTAAACTGGAGATTCAGAAACGCTTTTTACGTCAAGGTCACTTGCTCGCCGAAGATTCAGTTTTACGAGCAAGTGAACTTTGGTTGAAGTTTTTGTCAATGGGTTTTCCTGGTCATCGGGTCATTTCGGCCGACCTCACTCGCGCTTTGTTTGCCCAGTGGTTGCAAGATTCTGAATTTATTTGGGCGCGCTCGCCCGGAGCTGCACAAAATCTGTTTTCTTATTGCGCCCAGCTCCTGCCCCTTCTTGTTCAACAGGATGGGGATGAAGTGATGAAGGAGTGGTGGGAGAACCATTCGGAGAGTCTCTTGCGTTGGGGCCATTGGTATCATTTATCAAAATGGGCTTGGGCGAAGTTGGATGAATCAAAGTTGGTGCCATCCCCTTGGGTGAGTTCTTGGTTGAATTCAAATGAGCTGGGGGTGCACCACTGGCCACGAAAAATTTTCGTCGATCTAGGAAGTGAACTAAGTGCGGTCGAGTCAGAGGTGGTCTGGAGAATGTCTCAGACCACTGAGGTTGTTGTGCTCAGGCCCGGCTCTCAGTGGTGTGAAACTTTCGGAAGCTCACTTCGCGGGTATCGTCTTCTAGAAGAAAAGATGGGATTACCCGGCCCTCGAAAAGAAGGAAGACTCTCTTATGCCTCCGGCCCAAGTTTTAATTTTAGAAAATATTCTTCGATGTTGGGCGAAGTCAAAGAGGTTGTGAATCAAGTGAGAAGGTGGATTGAGTCTGGAGTTCCAGTCGAAAAGATAGTCGTGATGGCTCCAGACATAGAAGAATACTGGCCCGTTTTATCTGCCTACTTTGAAAGGGAAGGGATACCAACGGCCAAAGAAAGGCTTGCCACTTTGCAATCATTTCCCGACATATTGGCTTGGCTGGCTCAGCTTCGTGTTGAGATGGGAGTGGGATCAAGTGTTGATATCGAACTCAGCGCTTACGGCGATCATTTGGCCGCGCCCCTTCATTATGACGAGTTTAAACGGCTCTTCACAAATTTTTACGATATAGAGGATCTTCATCGCGAAATTAAAATTCGTCGTCTTTATGAAGTCGAGATGAACTCACAGAGCCAGTTAAATTGCGAAGAATTTGTTGCCTGGGCTTCAAAGAGATGGCGATCAACTTCGGGAATTGGGCACTTGGAGATTTTGGGACAGCAGATTTTTCAAGATTCTCTGCCTTCCACTCGACTCAGTATTCTCAATTGGCTTAAGTATGCCGAAATGCTCTGTTCTCGCATTGAGGTCAAGGTGGCCGATTCCCATGCAAATGGCCTGCTCTTGTTGAATTTGATGTCTGGAGAATGGATAGATTCCACTCATCTTTGGGTGATGGGCCTATCTGACGAGAAGATGCGAAAGACGGAATCTGCAGGAATTCTACTGAGTGATGTTTTATCTTTAGAGAGAGATCTGGGAGTTCATCTCGTTTATCCTGATCGGATTCAAGCCGAGTTTGAGGTGGAGTGGATGTTGGATCGTCCGTGGGTGCAGGTATTTTTATCGACATCGATCGCTAATTTCTCAGGAGATGTGCAGACCCCCGCTTTGATGTGGTTAAAAAGGGTTGTTGAAGCAGGTCAGGATTGGGAGCATTGTGTTTCGCCAGCGCCGACTCGTTGGGATCAGATTCAGGAATTGCCGCTCGAGTCTTTGGTTCATCAAACGGATTGGAGCCCAGACCAGAGGGATCATTTGTGTCGAGATTTGAAAATTGAATGGGGTTTAGAGCCTTTTGAGAAGTGGACTCCTCCTGCAAATCTTTCGCTTTCGGTGACGCAGATAGAGGCCTATCTTGAATGTCCTTTTAAGGTCGCAGCGAGTCGGCTTCTCAGGCTATCAGACCGTCCTGATTTGGATTTAGATGTTGATCGTATGGGTCGCGGAAGCCTTCTTCATAAAATCTTCGAGCTTCTCACTGACCACCATCCCTTGGTGACATCCCTTAATGACGAGGCACTCGTTCAAATTGTCAATCGGGCGCGAGTGGAGAGTGATCTGCAAATGGCTGACGAGAGACTTTGGCCTCCATTGCAAGGAAAACTGGTGGATTTGGCCAAAAGATTTTTAGCTTTTGAAAGCGAATGGCGGCGTCAATATCCACTCACTCGAACCTTGGGGCGTGAGTTGGAAATAGGAGGGAAATTTGATTTTGAAGAAAATACTTTCTCTCCTGTTTTCGACGAAAAGGCTGAAGGTGAAATAGATGGGATCATATTTCGCGGAAAAATTGATCGTGTGGATACAGACGATCGAGGGAGTCTGGTGGTCATTGATTATAAATCTAGCGGCGGTGAACTTAAGTATCATGGCTCCTGGATTGGAAACAGTCAGTTGCAACTGGCTCTCTACTCTCATTGGTTAGAATTGGGACTCTCATCGATTGGAAAAGCTGAAGTCGTTGCGGCCAACTACTTTGTCGCACAGAACATGGAAAGAAATAAGGGATTTATCAAGGCAGGAGGAGTGGATGGATTTATCGATGATACATCCCGCTACTCACGCATTGAGACAGATCAGAAATTGAATTTATTTAAACAGGCCTGTGAAATAACTGGAAACGTTGTGAAGTCCATTGTGGCGGGTGATCTCGGACCTCGGCCCCGCGATATCAATCAAACTTGTGGCAGGTGCAATTGGAAAAAAATATGTCGAGCCCCTCATTTCAATTAGATGATGAAATCGTGCGCGCGGGAGCCGGAGCGGGAAAAACGACCACTCTGACCAAAAAGGTATTTAAGACCGCTTTTGACTATTTTCATGTGTATCGGGAATTTCCACGAATGGTCGTCACAACATTTTCACGCAAGGCGACTCAGGAACTGCGAGAGAGACTGATCGTTGAGGGAATTAAGAGCGATCAATCTGAATTTTTGGATTATATTTCTTCAAAGTCAAAAATTCAAATTTCGACCATTCATGGCGTTTTGAGTTTGTTCTTGCGGCGCTACGGACATCTATTTAGCTTGGATTCTGGTTTTCGAATTCTTTCGGAGGCCGATTCCAGTCATCTTGCCAAAAGTGTTCTGAGACAAATTCTTTTAGAAGAACCTCAGCAGGCTGAGATTCTCGAAATATGGACAATCAAAGATTTAACTGAAATGCTGAGATCTTACCACTCGGCTATATTGACTCGCCCTAATTTGAAAGTTCCTGATGAAGAATTGTATTTTTCGCTTCTGACTCGATACCTTGGATCCGGCTGCAGCGATTTATTGAATGCGATTCAGGAAGCTCAGAGAGAGGTAAAATCAAAATCTTGGATGGAGTACCTCACGAGGCTTTCCGAAATAGTGCAAACGATCGGTCGTCTTCATGCTCCTAGCGATTTGGAGGGCGTTCAAGGGCTCGTCTTGAGACTGGGCCGCAAACCTCCGTTCTCAACTAAGTCAGTTCCGGAGGCGTTTTCAGTTGAGTTAAGAAACCTCATTGACAATGGATGCAAGGAGCTTTTTGAGAAACTGAAAAGGCCGGGCCTTGATTTTAATAGTTGGACAGGCCTCAAGCATCGAAGTTTGCAGTTTTATAGAATAGCCCAGAGCTTTCATGAAAGCTTTCAGTTGAAGAAGGAACAGTCAGGTCAATTGGAGATGAGCGATCTTGAGATTTTTACCTTAGAGAAACTAAGAAAAAACCCAGAAGTAGGTGCAGCCTTTGCTCAGGACTGGGACTATTGGCTGATCGATGAATTTCAAGATACGAGCCCTCTGCAAGTTGAGCTTCTAGAGTATTTAATTGGAGATCGCAAAGTTTTTCTTGTGGGGGATCCCCAACAGTCCATTTATTTGTTTCGAGGAGCCCGAAGTGAAGTCTTTCAGAAAAAGTGGGAGGAAATCGGAGCGCGTGGTGGAATTCAATCTGAGAAATTAATGAATTTTCGTTCGATTTCGCCTTTGTTGAATTTCTTTAATGATGTCTTTTCAAAAGTGGGTCCACAGTTCAAACCCATGATCGCAAGAAAAATGGACGGCGACACACTTCGGTGCGTGGCGACTTTTGCCGTTTCCAATTGTTTTATCAATGAGGAAGACATCTCTCATTCAGAGATTGGTGCCATCCTTCGTCACATCCAAGCTCTTTGCGACAGAGGAGTGGGTTTTCAAGATATCTGTGTTTTGGGTAGAACGAACTTACAGTTGAATCAGATTGCACGCTGTCTGGCAAAATATGGCTATCCTGTTCATCTTCACGCCGCCAGCGGATTTTATGATCGACGCGAGGTGCGCGATGGGATCGGGCTTGTTCGATTTTTGCTAAACCCGAGGGATAATTTGAACCTAATCGAAATATTGAGGAGCCCCTTTTTTAAAGTCAGTGATCAGCAGCTTGGACTTTGGATGGCAGAGAAGCCTCAGTCTTTGTGGGAAAAAATAGAACGGGGAGAAATCTCGCACCCGAGCTTAGATCGTTTGCGTGCCTACCTGAAAGAGGCTCGAATTTTTGGGGTGAGTGAAACCTTGCGCAAAATGATGAGCCGGGATGGGCTTTTGGATTTTTCCTTACTTTATGATGGAACGGGGAGGAGAGAAGCAAATCTATGGAAGCTTCTTTGCCAGACAGAAGAAGTCATGAGAAGGCCGGGCGCTCGGTTTCTCAATATAGGTTCTGGTCAGGGCCAGGAGGGAAGCACTGACAATGGATCTGAAGAGAGTGACGCCATCACTTCTTTAGAGCCAAGCCGAATTAATTTGATGACGGTCCATGCTTCAAAGGGATTGCAATTTGCTCATGTGATTCTTCCGCGCTGTGATTCCTATCGCCAAGGCCGTGGGGAAGGTCACTTCGGAGTCGATGAAATATCTGAATCATGGGGAGGTTCGTATAGAGACGAGGAGCGCGATGAAAACATTGTGAGTCTTCCCGAATTGTTGAGCCGCGAGGAACGCAAAGGTCGCGAGATTTTGGAACAAGAAAGGCTTCTTTATGTTGCGCTTACGAGAGCCAAGGAATCTGTTCTACTCAGCTGGAGTGGTTCTCGTCCTTCTTCGGGAAGTTGGGCAGAAGCATTGAGTGGTTGGGTGCAGTCTGCCGGACTCCACCATCGCGAGGAATATGATTATTTTGTGGACTATGGTCCATGGCCTGTCGTCCAATATCGAAGGAAAGAGGAAAAATCCAATGAAGTTCGGGCGTTACTGAATCTGCCGGAGACGGAGTCAACACAAGGAGTGGGTCCCAAGTTTTCAGTTAGCAATTATTTGGAGGAGAAGCTCGAACTCCCTCAATTGGAATTCGTGCAGCCGGGCGCAGATCAGGTGCTGACGCGAGTTCGGGCCAGCGCCGCAGGTATTCTTGTTCACCGTTTGATGGAAGTTTTGCATTACAGCTGGAATTTTGATTTTACTCCCGTGCTGGCAGACTGGTTTGGATCGGACAGCGAGAGAGTTAGAAATGCTTTAGACTATGTTCGCACCTGCAAGGCACCTCCTTTTGATATCCTAATACCTAAGGGCAATGTCGAATGGGGATTTCAGGTGCCAACTCGAAAAGGGATTTTAGAGGGGCAGATTGATCTCTGGGGCCGTGATGAGCAGGGAACCTATTGGCTTGTTGATTACAAATCGGGATCGGACCGTTTCTTAAACAAGGCTTTTCATCAGCTGAGCCTTTATTCTTTTGCACTTAGACACTTGGGCATCACGGGTGATATTTCTTTGGCTGTTGTTTATCCTCTTGATTGCAAGTGCCATGTGAAATTGGCCCCGAGCGTAGATGAGCTGAAACTTCTTTTTCCAGAGTTGTTTGAATGAGCGGAATGACATATCGGTGCTTCTAAAAGCCAATCAGCGACTCTGCTGACTCAGCAAAGAGAGGATTTTGTCTTCTGAAATGTATCCTCCGCACCGAGTGGTCTGAGTGAGAGAGGGATCTTTGACAACGTTGGCGCAAAGAAACTCTTTGATTTGCTTCGGTTTTCCAGCTAAATCCGGCCGGATTTGTAAAATTTTAGCAATAACTCTGGAAACATAGGGTGCCGCGAAGGATGTCCCATTTATGAGGGCTTTTACTCCTTCAGCATATTTGTAAACTCCCAAATCATCCTGAACTCTTGGTGCGATGGCCTCGACCTCAACTCCCAATGCCGCAAAATCTACTATTTGACCGGTGTTAGATGCCTTCCAAATCCGACCATTTTTATCTGTTGCGCCAACGACAATGACATTGTCTCGAGGTTGCTTGAGCCAACGGGTCTTCTCATCATCCAAATTAACTCCTTCGTTCCCCGCAGATACCACAAAAACCAATTCTTTCATCGTGCTCATCGCTTGCTTGTACCCATCAAAGAATCCTGGAGGGTTAGTTTTTCTCCAGCTGATAATATTGCCATTGGCCGCACGAAAGCCCTGGAATCCTTCGTAGCTGCCAAAACTCATGTTGACTATTGAGGAGCCATTTTTTCGGGCATAATCGATATCGTTATATTGCTTTCTTTTTAAAAGATCCAGAAATTGCCGGCCTCCTTGGCTTGCGTAAATGGGCTCGTCTGGAACACTAAACCCAACAACGCGTGGCTTAAATAGTTTGATTGGAAGGGCAAATACCCCTTTCGTTTCACTCAAGACGATATCTATGACCCAATTAGGGTGAGCAGGCAGAAAAGTATTTTCATGGGAATAGCTGAAGGGGGAGCTTGGGCTTGCCAAGTTTCCATCATTGTCTCTATGCCATTTTTTTTCAAAGATGGGATGGTCAATGTAAAAGGTTCCTTCGTCGACTACGGCAACGATGACTTTAGAGGTTGCACTCGGATCGGATTGCGGGAATGAGGAGATCCGAAAGGAGTTGTCCAAATCTTTCGTATATTCGCCCCCAATTTTAGTTTCTAAATTCGATACCTGACAGTTTTTTTTGTTCAGATAAAACTTTGCACTTTTGAGATTTTGACTTGTCAGATCTTGCATTTCAATCCAAGGGTCCGAATCTGAACTCAATGTTCCAATGGAAACCAGCAATTGTTTTGTAGTATTTTCATACACAGACTCTGTGATTCCGGCGCTATCTTCTTCGTTACGAGAGACAGCAGCGTAGGCCTGAGGTAACTCCCTCATATTACAGATGGATTGTGCGATGAGAAGGCCTTCTTCAAATAGAATTCCTGAAAATGTTTTGAGTTTTGATCCATCAAACGAGGAATGAAAAACAAGATCGCGAGGTGTCTCTCCTTTTCCTGAAGCCGGGAGAAACAGCAGCAAAAAAATCAGAATTCGTGCGGAAAAATAAGCCATCTTTGCCTCCTCAGTCACAAATCAAGTCTTAGGGAATTTCTCTTAATGAATTTTTCTTTAAAATAACCCACCTATTTGGTTGGTTAATTCTAGAATTGAGAACAGGAATTTCCTCGTAATAAGCAGGGTCGATATTTTTCTTAATTAATTTTAGCACATTTAGGGCGTGGATATCAGGAGAGGCAATTCCATTATATTTAAAAAAGAAACTTTCGTACTGAGATATGATCAGAAATTTTGGATGTAGATCAACTAAAACACGATTCCATGAACCTGCAACCCTTGCTTGAAGAAAATTGATATTTGACCTCAATTCCAGCTCTTGCCAGATCCTTCGAGTTTCCTCAGCAGGAGAATTATAATGGTCATTGAAAAAATTCTGAAATGCTGAACTTCCTAAGTACTCTCCTACGAGCATATCATCAAGAGGATGATTGGATGCAATCAGATCTACATTTTTTGGAAGTTTATTTATCACGTCATCCAGTTTTGATCCCATAACAATTAGTTGAGCTTTTGGGAGTAGTTTCCTATATAAAGCAGATATTTTTTTAGCCGATTCTTTCTCAGGTTCAATAATTATTAAAGTTCCGTGAAAATTAATGTTTGCTAACCCAATTCCAACTTTGGGAACATCTCCTGGCGCAACTTCAATTACCACTCCATTCAATGGCAGTGATACTGATAAAAATATGTCTTCCCAAATTTGCCCGATATGCTGGTTCCAGTTATCACTTCGCGAGTTATTTTCATTATTATGAGAATTAGAATCAATAACTACTGAAGAACAACGAGTTGATGGTACAATTTCTTGAGAGGACGCATATCCATAGGTATTGAAGCCTAAAGAAATACCAACAAAGAATATTATGATTATTTTTTTACCCATAAGGTTTCTTAGGCAAGATTGATGCCGTCAATTCTGGTGTACAAACCGTTTTAATTTTGATTTGACGGTTTTTGGTGTGCCGAGTACTGTCGTTGTTGGCCAACCGGTAGTGACGAATTTGGCCGATTCTTGAGGGCCAAACAACAACGTCTTCAGCTCATAAAGAGGCCGCAGACGGCCGACTACTTCGGATTAAACTCAAAGGTACTAGCTCCGAGGCTGCTGGTGAATACGATCTTGACCTTAGAGGATCTTTCGATGACAGAGGTGGGAACATCAAAATCAACCCTATAAGCAATGCTCCAGCGGCTGTGGTAGGGAAACAAATGAATGATATCGACCAGTTTCTCATTTCTCTTTTTTACTTTTCCTTCGTAACGAGTTCCATCGGCATCAAGGTAGATTTTCCAAATCGAAGTTCCTTTATTTAGATCGTTGTGCGTCCTCTCAGGCGTGTAGAGGCTAAACAAAAATGTTGTTTGAGAGGAAAGGGCTTGCAGAGCCTTTTCTCTTTCGCTCGACAGGGCTTTGGCATCCCACTGAAGGTAAGTTCCTCGCTTTTTTAGGATTGCCTGAGAGGTCTCGCTCGTAATGAGGGTTCCTGCCAATTCATAGGATTGATAAAATCCGGAATATTGCCGATCGCTACGTGTATACTTATTGATCGTGGCCGCGTATTCAGATTCATCCACGGGATCAATGACTCTGCCATTTTGAATGGGTGAATGCCCACAGCCTGCCAGCCCCAAAAGGCCAAAAGTCAAAAAAAGAATACTTGGAAAGCAGAGAAAATTAAACCAGCCCACTGAGGAACTCCTTGAGATGCTGGTAAGCTAAGCTTTTATCAAGATCATTAAAAATTTCATGATAACTATCTGGGTAGATATGGAGCTTTTTTCTGGGCGTTGAAAGGCTTTTAAAAAATTTCTCGGCATCCTGAGAGCTGACGATTCGATCTTGGCCGCTGAGCTGCATCAGTATAGGGATTTGAATTTTCCTGCCCCCATTTTAACCAATTGCATGTTATCGACCATTCCGAGAAAGACATGAGGTGATATTTTATCGTGTCTCAGAGGATCTTTTTCATAAGATTTAATAATTTCTTCGTCGCGCGAAAGGTCCTCGTAATGAATTTCATTGTAAAGGGTCATTTTGGGGAGCCACTTCCCAGCTATTTGAGCCACTTTCTCTTTCAATTTTGGGACCTCAACGGAAAGTCCGAGAAGAGGAGCGCTGAGACAAAGTGCTCGATACCCCATGTCGCCATATAGAATGATGGCCTTTAAAGCGGCCAATCCTCCCATCGAGTGGGCAAAAAGAACGCGCGGGCATTTGGAGTGAAAGAGACCAGTTTCGACGCAATGTTCGGTAAGAAGTTTGAGGTCTTTGCAATAATCGTCAAAGTTTTCAACGTACCCTCGTTTGCCTTCTGATCGACCATGGCCACGTAAGTCCCACCCAATGACATCCCAATTCGATTTATTCATCACTTGGGCAAAGGAATGATAACACTCACTGTGTTCGGAAAGACCGTGAGTCACGAGAATGGACCCAACAGGGTTTGCGACCTGCCAGGTTTGGTAGAAAATCTCAGCACCCTTGGAACCAAAGAAAGTACCTTCAAATCTCTTCATAGTTTCGTATATTGAGCGTAGCCTGTTTTTGGGTCAAGTGCCATTGTTGCTTGCTTTTTGGATTGAGAAACTCTTAACATCGTATCTATGGACACTTCGCTAATTAAACGGGCCATCACTTTGATCGTTTTCTTTTTGGTTACGTCGGTTTGCAACGCCCAAAGTGGGGATGACTTTTCTAAGGACGTAACCTCTGAGTTTGGATTTCACCTGGGTAACCTGCTTCCCGCGCAAATAGATGGGGTGACTGAAATTATGCCCCTTTGGGGTGTGCACGGAGGCTATCGCTTTAGGGAAGCCTTCATAGAGTTTGGTGGCATTGCGGGAAATGCCCGGGGAGCGGAGTGGGCCAATCTCCACGTCAGTTTACGTGGAGATTTCCCTATCGAAGGTCTTGTGGGGACGGTCTACATCGGAGCCGATGGGACACAGTTTAAGGGGGTTGACAAAGAATCCAAGATGTTTGGTGGTGGACACCTGGGTGGTGGAGTCATGACCAACATCTCTCCCACAGTTTGGTTTCGGGCGGATATGAAACTCAACGTCAATCCGGGGACTTCTCTTTATATCGGGTTTGGATTTGAGTTTCGCTTCAAGGGAGCGAGCAGCGGGAGTTCTACCTAGATCAGAGCAGCTAGATTCTGAAATTAAACTCAGAATTGAGGGGGTCTAAAATTGTATCACGACCTTTGCCAGGCTCATCTGAGAACGGATAGTCAATATTATAGTGGATACCTCGAGATTCCCGTCGATTCAAAGCACACTTGACAGAAAGATCTGCGACCAGAGCAATGTTTCGCAACTCCAGAATTTCTGAATGGGTTTTGAAATTGGAATAATATTCTCGTATCTCATGAAGAATATTATTCAAACGGTGTTGCGCTCTTTCTAGCCGGCGGGTGGAGCGTACAATACCCATGTAATTCCACATCAGACGCCGGATTTCTTCCCAAATGTGAGTCACGACAATCATTTCGTCGGGATCTTCTTTGTCGTGCAGAAACCATTCGGGTGGCCCAATGGTAGAATGATCCAATTCGTGAAAATGGCCCTGCACATGTTGACTGGCTTTGTGCGAAACAACCAAACACTCAAGCAGGGAATTGGAGGCGAGTCGATTGGCTCCATGCAAACCCGTCGCAGCGCACTCCCCTAATGCATAGAGACCGCGAAGATCAGTCTGACCATTCACATCTGTCAAGATCCCTCCGCAAAGATAGTGGGCTGCAGGAACAACAGGGATCGGATGCTTTGTCATGTCGATTCCCAACTCCAAACAGCGGCTGTGAATGGAGGGAAATCTTTCGGTGAGAAAACTGCCAGAGAGATGGCTCATGTCCAGATAAACGCAATCAGTACCTGCTCTTTTCATTTCGGCATCGATAGAGCGTGCCACAACATCTCGAGGTGCAAGGCTGCCAAGGGCATGATACTTATGCATGAACGCCTGACCAGTCGAGGTTACCAATTCTCCACCTTCTCCGCGCAAAGCTTCCGAAATCAAAAAATTACGCGCGTGAGGGTGAAAAAGGCAGGTGGGATGAAACTGCATAAATTCGAGATTGGCAATCCTGGCTCCTGCGCGATAGGCAATGGCTATTCCGTCACCTGTGGC
This sequence comes from Bdellovibrionales bacterium, assembly GCA_016714165.1. Classification (NCBI taxonomy): domain Bacteria; kingdom Pseudomonadati; phylum Bdellovibrionota; class Bdellovibrionia; order Bdellovibrionales; species Bdellovibrionales bacterium. Next base: position 1,832,532 of record JADJNU010000001.1, on the reverse strand, counting down.
ACCGCTCCAATTTGATGTATAGAGATAGACTTTTCCAGCCCCGCCCGTGGCAAGTACAACAACTCGAGCCATGATCGTATCGACTTCACCTGTGTCTTTATTTAACACGTAGGCGCCGAGACAGCGATCGGGACTAAAATCAAAGGGACTCAATTGTTTATTTAAAATGAGGTCAATGGCAAAATGGTTTTCCAAGACCTGAATTTGCGAAGACTTTCTGACCTGTTCAACAAGAGGCAATAGGATTCCCTCTCCGGTTTGATCGGCAATATGCAGAATGCGACGATGTGAGTGTCCGCCTTCGCGAGTGAGGGCCAAGCTTCCTGCTTCAAAATCAAATTTCACACCCCAACGGATCAAATCCTCAATGCAATTCGCCGCGCTTTTAACCACTTCAGAAACAACGTCTTCACGACAGAGACCGGCCCCAGCTATCAATGTGTCCTGGATATGACTTTCCACGCTGTCTAAAGGTGAAGTAGAGGTAACGGCAGCCACTCCTCCTTGGGCAAGACGAGTGTTTGTGTTTTCAATCTGCGTCTTTGTTATCAAGGTGACTTGTGCGAATTCTGCCGCCTTAAGAGAGAAGGCAAGCCCGGCGAGACCGGAGCCAATAACTAAGATATCTGTGCGAGCATTCATCTTGGATCTTATATCAGGGAACCTAAGATTGGCCATCATCGTTAAATGGAATCGATCAATGCTTTGCATTATATTCTCTAAAAAAAGCTCAACCAAGGGCGATGTCTGGATCATCCCTTCCCACAAAAGTAGAATAACTTCGGGATCTTATTGCGTGGTTGAGAGGTCTGGCGGCGGTGGTCATAAGATGGGACTAAGCAAAATATTGAATCGTAAAGTGCAGGTTGTGGCGATTGCCGTTGGGGCGATACTGCTCATGGCAGTATTGGCGGGATTTCAATCTGCCGGCACCTTTGCCAACGATCAGAGGGAACAGCTGAAGGTTCTGACGGAGAATCAGGTTTCATTTGCTCGTCATTCATTTCAGATACAGATAGGTGATCTATCGAGGCAGTTGTTGCAAAACCTTGAGCGAGAGGGCTCCGGCGGCCTTTCTTCTTCGCAAGAGGTTTTTCGTCAACGGGAAGGACTTGGAGAGTTTCTTGCTGTCGCTTGGCTTCCAGAGGGCGGGACAACATCGTGGTTGGCCGCGCGTCCTGAGATCGCGACTAGGATAAGTCTTGATTTTTTTGAGAAACGCAAATCTGTATTGCCGGTTTTAGCCGCCCAAGGCTCTTCGGTCATTTGGGCTCGCCTAACGGAGGACAATGGTCAGCCGCTTTTTGTGATGCTGCTGGAGGCAAAAACAACGGGCGGAAGCGGAATTGCTGTAGGGATTTTACCAGCGCAAATATTTTCTGAAATTGGTGGCTTTTATAAGGCACAAAGTGCCGAGCTGCTTTTGGTCGACGAGAAGGGTTTTGCATTTGCCTACACGAGTCCACAATACGTAGGATCTCAGATTCTCAATCATCCTGCCGTCGGGCGCATGTTTGAACTTGGGTCCGTGTCTTCATCTGGTGAGTCGACAAATCTTGAAGGAAAGAGAGCTATTTTTGCCTCCGAGAAGTTGGGTGATTCAAATCTTTATGTGATGATGACCAATCCCGTCGACACACTGAGTTCTTTCTTTCCAGGTTACCTTATCAGTTTAGCGGGAATGGCAGTCGTCTTGGCACTTTTTGCGGGATTTTTTCTTACTTTTTTGATTCGACGTCAATCTCTCGGGTTTGATTGGTTGAAGGGTTTAGTGAAACAACTCGCCAATGGGCAGGCTTTTTTATTACCAGGTGACCGGATTCCCGATATTTCGGATCTCCGTGAGGACTTGATAAAATTGAGCTCTGGTCCGGCGAAACCCGCAATGCCAGTGGAGAAGAAAATTCTCGAGGTTCCGCTGGTTCCATCTGCATCATCATTAAAAGAGAGGCGGCCCTCAGAGTTGATTGCGGCTCCGGTTGATAAAATTGAATTCCTTCGCGAGGTCGGTCTTGGTCTTGTGGAATCTTTGCGGCCTGCTTTGTCTGCCATATTGGGACATGCGCAATTAGCTCGATCGAAAAGTGGCAGCGACAATCAGTTAAAACAACACTTTACAATTATTGAAAGAGAATCTCGGCGCTTGAGAGACATATTGGAAAACCTTGAAGGACTTTCAAAAGAAGAAAAATCTGATCTGACGAAGGCTGATCTCCAAGAGGTAGTGTTATCCATTCTCTCTACTCAGCGAATTGAATTTCTAAACAAGGGAGTGCAATTAAAGAAGTCTCTCCACGAAAATGGGACAGTGATGTTGTCTATGAAGGGAATTCGTTTTGTCGTTGAGGAAATCATTCGGAACGCCATCTTTGCAATGACAGAGGCCCCTAAGAGAGAGCTGGAGGTAACCACTCAACTTCGAGGTGATAAGATCGCTTTGATTTTTTCGGATACCGGAAAGGGAATCCAGAAGGAATTACTCGGAAGGGTGTTTGATCCTTTTTTTACAACCCAGGGACATGAAGAGAGACCTGGCCTGGGATTAACGATGGCAAAGAGGGCGTTGGTGATGATGAACGGAACCATTGCAATCGAATCTGAGGAGAACAAGGGAACCCGAGTTATCATAGAATTGCCAATCATTGGCACGGAGCGACGAGTGTTTGATGATGAGAGAACATTGAAGACTTTGTCTCCGCAGAGAGAACTTGAAGAATTGACGGTTACTTCGTTTCGTATTGACGAGAATATGGGGTTTGACAAGGGGGAGGTTCCAGACCCCCCGACGCTGGCCCCAGCTCAGCCCCTGTCCTCGACAATTCGAAGTGGGCCATTCGCTGAGGATCCTGCCGTTTCTCCGAGTAGAGTTGACTTGAACAACATGAAGCCGTTGACAGGAAGTCTCTCGGCAATGCTGCCCTCGGCCCCGAGCGATGACGAAATCACTCTGGTCGGGCAAGTCATTGGATCCTCGAATGACTTTGGAGAGTCTCCTCAGCAGGAGAGCGAATCACTCTTCCAAAATATCGAATCCGAGTTTGTTGCCTCTCTTCCAACTCTTAAGACCTCGAGGAGCCCTGATGTTTCAGAGGATGCTGATGTGGCCATGACTTTCGATGAAGGAGAAGATGAGGGTGGATTTATGACCATCAATTTGGTCAATCAAGCTTCGGAGGTTGTGGCGAAAAATGCTGAACCGGGAAATCTGGGGGAGCCAAAATCACGTCTTGATTCTGATCCGCTGGTGATTGGAGATGATTTTGAAGTGACGATTCGTCCGCCCAAGGTAAGGCTGTGAGTTGAATATACGCAAGTACCGAAGTTCCTTTCTCGTCTATACAGTTGATTCTAACGAATCAAGGCGGAGATTTATTTCTGACGTTCTCTCTACTTTGGATTATCGAGTTGACCAACACGAATCACTCGAAGGGGCTTTGGCCGCCTTGCCAAAGAGCCCACCCCATTTCATCATTGTCGACGGAGGACTCCTTTCTTATGATCGCTTGCGTGAATTTCTTGATTTGTGTCCAGAAACTCATGTGATTGCAGTTTCTAATCGTGGAGAAGAACAAGAATTTTTCTCAATGGTAACAAAGGGTCTCTACGATGTATTGAGTTGGCCACTTATCGACAGCGCACAATTAGTCGGGGCCATCGATCGGGGTGCTGAGCGCGATTATTTTCAGTATAAGAACGAGCAATTAATAGCAAAAATACAGGATTTGAAGGACCAATTGGCCGATGAAAATCGGGACCCAAATGCAAATCAGCAGTCGAAGGCCGCGCAATTGGGTACTCAAAATATTCAAGGCACCCAACCTCTCGAAACGCGCGTATCTGTTCAGTTACAAAGCCTTGGTGAATTGATGAAGAAAATGAGTGGTGCGGGGACAATGCAGGAAGGCATTGAGCTATTATTGGAAAATGCCTACGCTTGGCTCGGTCAGCCAGTGATTTTTTTTAAGTATCTGCCTGCGAGACGTTCGCTTTTCTTGAATTTGGCTTCGGGCTTGGCGACAGAAAAGTATCGTGGCGTCGGAATTGATTTTTCCCTGGGACAAATGGACTTTAATTCGGCACAACTGAAAGCCCCAGCAGATATTCCAGCATTTCGAGAGATGTTAGCATCTGCTTTGAACATCAGAGAATTTTTATCCTATCCCTTGATCGAGGATGGCGGAGTGAAGGGAATCATTGTCGTTGCCAAACAGGATCTTGGAATTGATGAAGTCCCTTTTCGTCTGATGTTGAATTATGTGTGGAGCCATTGTCTCCAGTTGGCACTGAGGGGCCGGATTCACAGCTTGGAGACATCCGACCCAACGACTCAGGTCTGGAACCAAAGGAGTTTTGATACCCGATTAAGAGAAGAGCTTTCTCGCTCTCGCCGAACCAAATTGCCAGTATCCTTAATTAGAATCGGGATTGATCGATTTGGAGAGATTAAAAAGACAGCGGACAGTGAATCCATAGGGCTCTTGTTGAGAGCAGTTGCAGGAATAGTGAGAAAGACCAGTAGAATCAATGATATCGTTGGACGGTTGAGCGAAGAGGAGTTGGGGTTGGTGCTTCCGCATACTGGCAGCAGGGGAGCCGCTATCAAGGCGGAGAGATTGAGAAGAATGGTCGAGTCAGCAGACTTCTCAAAGGTTTTGGGTCGACAAAAGGCCGTGACTGTAAGCGTGGGAGTGAGCGAATATCCCTCGTTTTGTCACGATGCCGACGAACTTTATCAGTCGGCTGACAACGCTCTTTTTCAAGTTAAAGAGGCTGGCATGAACAGGGTCTGTTTAGCTTCGGTACCCGATGGATTTGTGGCTGATTTTGAGGTAGGTCCGACGTGACCACGAAGCTATTTAGAAATACTTCGGTGGAAATAAATCGACAGGCCCTCATTGCGAATTACAGAGCCTTAAAATCTCTTTCGGGACGGGATGAATTTTTTTGTCCGATGGTCAAGTGTAATGCCTATGGTCATGGCGCCGTTCGGGTGGGTCGTTGGCTTTCCACAGAAGGTGTCTCGTGTTTGGGGGTGGCCCTTATTGAAGAAGCCTTGGAGCTGCGTCAGGCGGGTCTGACCCAGGTTGATATCTTCGTGTTTGGAATATTTCATCGAAATGCCGCGCGAGTTATTATTGATCAGAACTTGGTGCCTGTTATTTCGACCTTTGATGAAATTGAATTTCTTCGTCAGGCTTTGCGGCGGGGTGAGACCCTGAAGGTACATATTAAAATCGATACAGGTATGAGGCGTCTCGGTTTTCAATTCAGTCAGATTTTCGAGATAAAAAGGCATTTTGAAAAATCTTCGGGTTTGAAGTTAAGCGGTCTTTGTACTCATCTGGTGAGCGGCGATGATGTGGGTTGTCAAAGTTCGAGGTCGTCGATTCAGGTAGAGGAGCTCTTTGCTGTTGAGAAAGTTTTTGGAACCCAGAAATTGGTTAAGCATGCTCTTAATAGCGCTGGATTGATCAATCGAAGATTCTCCAGTGAAGATAGATTGTCACTGGGTCAGTATAAAGGACTTGGGTCGCGACCGGGAATCGCTTTGTACGGGGGCCTTGATATCCGTGAATGCGGATCCAAAGAGGCCGAAATTTGGGTGGATTCGCAGCTGCAACCTGTAATGACCTTCAATGCCGAATTGATTGTGATTCGGGACCTTAAAAAGGGGGATTCCGTTTCTTATGGAGGAACTTGGCAAGCGGGCGGTCCAGCTCGGATTGGCGTTGTGTCCGTCGGTTATGGGGACGGTTATCGTCGAGCATTTTCAAATAGAGGGAAGTTTTTAGTCGGTCGGCACACCGTTCCGGTGATAGGTCGTGTGTGTATGGATTACACAATGATAGATTTGTCTTCCCTTGCGGAGCCAGAACAGCCGAAGGTAGGAGATCAGCTGGTAATTTTTGGGGATCCAACTAAGCTTCTGAGGGCTGTCGATTTGGCTCAAGATTTAGACACGATTTCCTATGAAATCATGACGGGAATTACAGCTCGGGTTCCACGACGAGAGAGAGAGTGAACCGGCAAGACAATGAAGGTGAAATATGGCTTCACGGAGTTTTTTGGATTCATGGATTTCCTATCGCCGAACCCTAAACGATAAAATTGATCAAGTTTTTCTCGTCTTGTGGCGCTACACCTATGAAATATTTTTTGTGTGTGGAAAAGCCACAATATTTTTTATTGAGTCTGTGCGGTTGGCGTTTACAAGGCCCTTTCGATTTGACGAAATGGTCAGGCACATGGAATTTGTTGGGAACAAATCGATTCTCATTATAGCTCTTACCGGCGTCTTTACTGGCCTGGCACTTTCTTACCAAATTTATCTTGGCTTTAATTTGGTAAATGCAACGAATCTCGTGGGGCCAACCGTGGCTCTGGGGATCACACGTGAATTGGGACCTGTCCTAACAGGATTGATTGTTTCGGCGAGAGCTGGCGGTGCGATGGCGGCAAGGCTTGGCACAATGAGAGTATCGGAGCAGATTGATGCACTCGAAGTGATGGGTATTGACCCACGGCAATATTTGGTCAGTCCAAGGATTTTGGCGGCGGTTTTGACAATGCCTTTGTTGTGCGGTGTTTTTGATTTCGTTGCGATGGCCGGAGCTCAGTTTTTATGTATCCATGTTTTGAGCCTAGATGAAGCCGTGTTTTGGGATAAGATTCGTTTGTGGCTGGATCCAGGAGATATAAACGAAGGACTGTTAAAGGCCGGTGTTTTCGGTATGGTCTTCGCGGCCGTGTGCACCTATATGGGGTTTAATACAACGGGCGGAGCAAAGGGGGTTGGGGAAGCGACCAACAAGGGTGTCGTTTACAGTATGGTTCTTATTATTTGCTCCAACTTTTTTATGACCAACCTGATTCGTTTTTATTACGCTATCATGGGAATTCAATGACGATGAAGACAGCTTCATTGGGCTCAGCCATTGAAATAAAGGATCTCCACAAGTCTTTTGATGGGGGTAAGGATTTCGTTCTCAATGGCCTCAATCTCAGTATTCCAAAGGGTGTTATCACGGTACTGATTGGCTACTCGGGCACTGGAAAAAGTGTGTTGCTGAGGCATATATTGGGCCTTCTAAGGCCTACATCCGGGACCATCGAAGTGCTTAATCGAAATCTTTGGGACATGTCAGATAAAGATCTAGTCGAGTACAGATGCCGATTGGGAGTTCTGTTTCAGTATGCAGCACTTTTCGATGACATGACTGTTTTGGAAAATGTTTGCTTTCCATTGAAGGAGCATCGTCGCGATTTGGGTCCTGCGGCGGTGATCGATATCGCCGTAAATAAATTGCAAATATCAGGAATGGAAGCCAAACATTTTGCAAAATTACCCGGCGAATTGAGCGGAGGGATGCGAAAGCGTGTCGGATTAGCTCGTGCGTTGGCCCTTGATCCAGAAATCATTTTATACGATGAACCAACGACGGGATTAGATCCCATTCTCACTGAAATGGTGGATAATTTGATATTGGAAACTCATCGTCGTCAAAAAGGATGCACTTCGGTGATTGTGTCCCACGATCTTTTTGCTGCTTTTCGAATTGGTGAATACATAGTGATGTTGGATAAGGGAAAGGTGCTTCTCTCGGGAACGGTCGATGATTTTTTGCATTCAGAGGTGGATCTGGTTAAGAGATTTGTGCAAAAGGGTTTTTACAAAAAATGACGTTTTTAAATGCACCCGAATTTAAAGTGGGAGTTCTTGTGGTGACGGTCGCGGGCCTCATCGCCGTGATGTCAATGAAAGTAGCTGAGGGCCCCGGGATATTGGGCAGCAACAGCAAGCATAGTTTTGTCCTCCAAGATGCAAGTGGGCTCGTGCGCAACAGTTCTGTAAAGATGGCGGGTATCAAGGTCGGCGTTATCGATGAGATTGTATTGGAGGCAGGCAAGGCTCGAGTGAAGATTGTCATAGACAAGGGCGTTCCACTCACGATGTCTGGAAAGGTTGAAATTCGGGCTGATGGCATTCTTGGCGACAAACACGTTGAGCTGGTTCCGGGAAATCCAGCCGATCCACTCCTTCCTGAGGGTTCAGAGATTTTCAATGCCTCAGAAAAGGGTTCGATGGACAAGATTATGAATGAAGTCGGAAGAATTACCGAATCGCTGGGAAAGTTGTCTGATACGCTCAATAATGCGGCGAGCGAGGGCGACCAGTCCACGACCATTGGTCGTATTCTTAGAAACATTGAGACTGTCTCTAAAGATCTGAGCGAATTGACCGGTAAGAATAAGAGCAAGATTCATGATATCGTGGACCAGGTTCATGGCATCACCTCAACTTTGGATGAATTTATCAATGATGACAGTCCCAAAGGGTTTAAAACAGGTTGGCAGAAAGCCGTCGATGGGCTTCATCGAATCGATGCCACACTAAAAAATATCGAAGAAATCACAGACAAGGTCAACCGCGGGGAAGGTACAATTGGTAGGCTAGTCAACGACGAAGAAACCGTGGATGAGCTGAATTCCGCCATACGCAATGTGAATGACTTCATTGGTGGAGCCGCCCAGATGGAAACAAGTGTTGATTTTCATTCAGAATATTTGACTCAGATGTCAGATGCGAAATCATTTCTTTCTTTGCGAATTCAGCCCGGGCTTGATCGCTATTATGAGTTAGGTGTCGTGGATGACCCGAAGGGTCTCGTGAAGTCAACTTCGACATCCACAGAAGTGAATGGGGGTGCGCCAACGATTACTGATGAGACGAAAACCTATCGTAATCAAGTGAAGTTCAATGCCCTTTTTGCAAAGAATTTTCACGATTTTACCATAAAAGGTGGAATAATTGAGAACTCAGGAGGGGTCGGTTTTGATTATCACCTTTTGAATCGCCGTTTGCGACTAAGTCTTGAGGCTTTTAATTTTAATGATATATATGTTCGAGCTTATGCTCGATACAATCTCATGACTGGTATTTATGCGATTGCTGGTGGCGATAACATCTTGGGGCGTGCTGGTGAATTCAGTTCCTTTATTGGAGCAGGGATCTTTATTACTAACGATGATTTGAAAGCTTTAGCTTCGAAGGTTTCATTCTAATGTTTAAAAATGCTTTGGTCAGCGTATCTGACAAGTCTGGGTTGGTTGAATTTCTAAGACCATTTGCTGAGAAGGGTCTTCGCATTGTTTCAACTGGCGGAACGGCTCGTTATTTAAAGGAAGCTGGTTTCACAGTTGTCGATATTTCAGAGCAAACGGGTTCTCCTGAGGTTATGGATGGTCGAGTTAAGACTCTTCATCCGAGAGTCCATATGCCGATCTTGGCACGTGCCTTGGTGAGTTCAGACATGGAACTTCTTGAGGAAGAACGCCTTGAGCCTTTTGATTTAATTGTCGTCAATCTTTATCCTTTTTCCGAGGCATTGAAACAGGAGAAGTCTCAAGAGGAGCAGATTGAATTTATCGATATTGGTGGCCCTTCGATGCTTCGGTCGGCCGCAAAAAATTTTTCGCGGGTTTCAGTTGTATGTAGTCCTGGAGATTATGCTTGGATCAGCCAAAAAAGTGAACTGACTCTGATGGACCGTCAGTTTTTGGCTGCAAAGGTGTATGCCTTGACTGGGAGCTATGATGCAATGATTTCTCGTTATCTTGGGGCCGACCAAACATATCCTACTTTTGCGCTTGGCGGAGAATTTGTTCTTCCTCTGAGATATGGTGAAAACCCACAGCAACTTGCTGGGTGGTACCAATTGCCGTCCGCAAAATCAGGCCTTCATCAATCCCAAGTTCTTCAAGGAAAGCCCCTTTCGTTTAATAACATCTTAGATTTGGATGCCGCTTCTGACACTCTTCATGAATTTAGCGAGCCCGCTTGTGTTGCCGTCAAACATAACAATCCTTGTGGCGTAGCTATAGGAAAATCGGCATTTGAGGCCGTGGTGGGGAGCTTGAAGGCAGATCCAGTGAGTATCTTTGGTGGCGTTGTGGCCATTAACGGAAAAGTGGATGGCGATATGGCGGTAAAACTCAGCGAGATTTTTCTGGAATGCATCGTTGCTCCAGATTATTCTCCAAGTGCATTGGAGATTTTTTCAAAAAAGAAGAATTTACGGGTTTTGAAATGGCCACAGATTGTGGATCGCTCGCGAGAACTAAAATTGAAATCGATTCGCGGTGGTTTTTTGGTTCAAACGCAGGACGAGGTGGTTGGTTGGTCCAGCGCTTGGAAGATTATCGGAGAATCTCCGAGCGTAGAGGTGAGGAGCGACCTCAGTTTGGCTTGGAAAGTGTGTGCGCATCTTAAGAGTAATGCAATAGCTTTGGTTGCTGGAGGCGTCACGGTAGGGCTTGGAATGGGTCAGGTGAACCGAGTCGATGCGGTGGAACAGGCGATTGTTCGAATGCGAAAGTTTCATTCAAAGACTAAGCCGGTTGTTTTGGCAAGCGATGCATTTTTTCCTTTTCCAGATTCTGTTGAGATCGCTGCGGCAGCAGGAATCAAGTGGATGATCCAGCCAGGCGGTTCGCTTAAGGATGAGGAAGTCTTCAGTAGGTCGAAAGACCTTGGTGTGACTATGGTGCTTACAGGAACAAGGCATTTTCAGCATTAGAAGCATTGGAGCTAAGGGAGCTTATAGGGGGGGGATTGACAGCTCAAGATAAGCCATGGTTGGTTAAAAGCGGGGGGAGAGTGGTGGGCCCCTATTCTAAGCAGCAAGTTGAACAGCTGTTAAGATCTCGCGAAATTTCAGTGATGGATGAGGTTTCACAGCCATGTAGACGTTGGAACTGCGCCAAAGATGTTCCTTTTTTTGCGAAAGTAATCGAAGAAGTTCGAGTTCAGAATTTTAAGTTTGGTGAGGATACAGTTACAACTGCGATTGAAGGAACAGGAACAATTACTGTAACTGAACCGGTCGATGGAGCGGTCTTAGATGATCGCACGGATGATCTAAATAAATTTCAAAGATCCAGGGCTGAAATAGTTTATGAGGATATAGATGACGGATCCAGACCCTCATCACAGGCGGGTGGGTCACAGCCTTATAAATCATTTGGTTATCAAAATGATATGGTGATTGCTAACCAAGCTCGAGCAACTGCTCGATTGGCTTGGTTGGTAACTGGAGCGATTCTTTTTGGCATCGGTACTTTCGTTTTTTATAATCGCTTTGTGGCTGTTCCTTTTCAAAACAGAGAAACGGCGACAGATGTCAAACGTTTGGCAATGGAATCTCTTGTCGTCGGGGACTATGCCGAAGCGATGGAAGGCTTTCAAAAGGCCTATCGCCTGGACCCGCGGGACGGCGATATTTACGCCTATTTAGGGACCCTCCAAATTCAAGTCGCTGGTCAAACGGTCGTGGGCCGTAGGAAACTTCAAGAGGTCATCTCGAGCGGTCGTGGCGTTTTTCCTAAATTGGCGATGACTGCCATCGGTATCGCCGACCTGATTGATGGAGATTCAATTTCAGCAGATGACAAATTCAAACAGGTCCTGGCTCTGGATCCCTACTATGCGCCGGCAAAGATTAATCTGGGAGCTTCGGCCTTACAGCGTCGGGAATTTAAAATTGCAAGGGAGTGGCTTTCTTCTGTCGTCGACCAGGGTATCGACGAGGGGGCAGCTTATCTTATGTTGGCTGAGGCCGATATCAATCTTTACCGCGAAGAGAAGGATCCCAGCTACCTAGAACACGCACAGAAACAACTGACACGACTGATGCAGAAATCCTTTGATTACTTTCAGGAAGCGGCATTGATGCTCGGTTACATTGATTTCATAGCGGGTCGAAATGAGCAGTTAGAACAAAAGTTAGGTCTCATTCTCGACATAGACCCCATGCAAACAGAAGATCACCGTCACGATTTGTTTGTGTATCGTGGTCGAGTCTCTTGGAAGTCGCTCCATCAATTGTGTTTACAAATGGTTGGCGGCTTGACGCCTTCACCAAGAGTGAAGGCTTTGCGTGGGTATTGTTATTTTCGGGGAGGGCAGGAAGTGGAAGCCCTTAAATCTGTTGATGATGCCGCGGCTCAGGGGGTGAAGGATGCGTTGGTCCAGTCTCTCTATGCCTTTATTCTTGATGGAATTGGGCAGGAGACGAGAGCTTCTGTGGCTTTGGGGAAGGCGACAGAGCTAAATGCAAGCATTAGACTTGCATTGCCGATGATTTTGCAGGGTCGGTTTTACGCTCGAGCGGGCAAACATAAGATGGCCTTAGAGCTTTGGCAGTCTCTGTATCGCGCAGACGAAAAATCCCTGGTTGGTTTGGCTGGTCTGGCTGAGGCTCATTTCTCTTTGAAGAACTACTCTGAAGCGCAAGGTTATCTGGTGGAGGGTTTTCGTTTGTCTAAGGATTACCGTCCGCTTTATCGCGTTAAGAAGAGGGCTGAACGTGAGGGCCTTATGCCTAAGGGAAGCTTTTAGTTGTGAAACTATCGAAGTATTTTGTTGTTTGGGTAATATTGGGCCTTTTCGGTTTGGGCTGTTCGAAATCATCACCGATTTTATCGTCTCAGAATCTTTCAAGTGGGCAGATGAATGGGACCGACAAATACGTAAAGGTCCCGGTTGAGCTCATCAAGGAGGTTGAGTCCGAATACCTGAAGGTTTTCAGGAAAGCGAAGCCAGAAAATTCTCAGACCGATGGTGAAATAATTGCTCAGATTCCTCGTCGATCAGTTGAGCTGACCGTAAAACTGGTTGCGGAGGGGGCTGGGATCTTAAGAGGTAATGCTGAGTTTCATTTAGCAAGAGGAGGGGGTGTCCTCGATTTGGCGGATTGGGTTACGGGGGTACGGGGAGATTTCTATTGGTCCGCAAAAGTGAAGTTACCCGAATCTATGCAACCCAAGCATTTGAAGGTCTATTTTGTCAGTCGTGCTCCAACTAAAAATTTCGAGGGTGAAAAATGGGGAATGGGCTGTGATAAATATTCTGAGATTACCTCTTTTTATCACCAAACTTTGAGTCAATTGGGATGGAGACTTAATTCTACTCAGCAAAGATATATTTATGCTGTTTCTGGGACCTATTTGTTTGTATACACGAGCCCTGAAGAGTTATTAGTGACGAGTCTCTCGATCACAGATTCACGCTACAAGAGCCAACTCTGTCTACTCTAGATGGTGCAATGAAAGGTGATCTTTAATATGATCTCTGTTTTCTTGATATTATCACTTCGAAAAGGGGTCCGCGATGAGTGACATTTTTGCTGAGAATTTAGCTAAGCAATATGTTCGTGAGCTCAAGGACAAGGATGCGGTAGAGGCTATTTTTCTGGTCCAGGAAAAGATTGCATTAACGGATAAGAATGGGCGTTCTTATTTAAGTCTCAGTCTCTCTGATGTCAGCGGAGCAATTGACGCCAAGGTTTGGGAAAAGGCAGAGGCCATAGCTCAATTATTCCAACAGGGCGATTTTGTTTTTGTGAAGGGACACGTCCATTTATACCAAAATCGTCGTCAGCTTGTCGTACATGATTTAAAGAGGGTGCCGGTTGATAAAATAAATCGAGCAGATTTTGTTGCCGATGCTCTCAGAAGCCCGTCAGAAATGTACGCTGAACTCTGTGTGATTATTGATTCGTTGTCTGATCCTCACATTCGAGAACTCATTCGATCATCATTTAATGATGAAACGATTAGGGAAAGAGTTTTGCTAAGCCCTGCTGCAAAAACAATTCACCATGCCAGTATCGGAGGCCTGCTTGAGCACATCGTGAGTATTTGCGGAATCATGGAGTTTCTTGCGAAACATTATCCAGTTTTGAATCGAGATTATTTGATTTTTGGCGCTATTTTTCATGATCTAGGTAAAATTTGGGAACTCGAGATTTCATCTGGAATTCAGTATACCGACGCTGGTCGCTTAATTGGTCACATGGCAATAGCCTGCCAAATTATTGATGAGAAGGCAGGGAGGATATTGGGTTTTCCAAAGGCTTTGAAGGACGAACTCAAGCACATCGTATTGAGCCATCATGGAAAGCTGGAGTATGGATCTCCCAAGCGGCCTAAGTTTCTGGAGGCAATGGTGGTGGCAATGGTTGATGAACTGGATTCAAAAATAAATACCATGGTTGGGGCCTTGAAATTTGAATTGGATCAGGGAGAGGCATGGACTCGTTACAATCAACAATTTGATCGTTATCTGTACCTTGAAATATTTCGCAAGCAGCTAAATCGATTAGGACCGTAGGTCTATATGTCTCTCTACGTGATCGCAACGCCTATTGGAAACAATGACGACATAGGACTTAGAGCTCTCAATATTCTCCGTGAGGTTGAGGTCATTATTACCGAAGAGCGAAAGGAAGGATCCAAGCTTTTGCGTTATCATGGTATATCTGGGGTTCCGCTTGAGGTTCTCAATGAACATACAGATAGAGAGGAAATAAACCGGCTTCTGGAAATTTGTAGAACGAGATCGACTGCTTTGGTCTCTGATGCCGGGACTCCAGGTTTTTGTGATCCTGGAGCCGAGCTGGTTTCACGCTGCAGGAAAGCGGGAATCAAGATCCAATCCATACCAGGGCCTTCAAGTCTAATGTCACTATTGAGCATATGTGGTTATCGTTTGGATCAGTTCCTTTTTCGTGGATTTATTTCTGCGAAAACGGAAGAGAGAATTTCTCAGCTTTCTGAATTAAAAAATTTGAAAATTCCAGTTGTGTTGATGGATACTCCATACCGATTAAAAAAAATCCTAGCGGAGTTAGCAGTCAGTCACCCAGAAAACCTCATTTTGTTGGGGCTTAATCTCAGCCAGACTGACGAGGTATTTCTTGAGGGAAATGCGAAAAAAGTTTTAAGCCAACTCAAGGTCGATAAGGCTGAATTTGTCCTCATTCTTTTGCCCTTAAAATGACAATCAGTAATTGTTTCTCCACAGGAATTACCAAGAATACAGTCGCCTAAGCGACCGTTTGACTCTTGAGTATGGACTGCTATTTATAACCTCCCCTTGATGCTGGGTAAATCAATTGGAACCTCGGCTTTTCCGCTATGAATTGTGTCAACAAAGACCACTTTAACTTTTGGAACTTTGGATATCACTTCATGGATGATCACAGGCTCATTCTCAAAAAACCAAATTTCGTCATATCGGCTGGAAAGATTGATGAGCCTCTCAACCTTATATGCCGCATCCTCCAGACTCTGATGTGGCTTAAGGATCACGTGAGAATGTGGATCGTGAACGGGGAAGTTCCATTGATCGAGAACTTCCAGCGTTCCTCGTCCCATTCTCTCATGATCTCGGCCTGTCAGATACTTGATTGTGGCACCTGATTCGTGAAGTTCCTGTACGAATTCCAAAGCGCCCTCATAAAGGACATCGTGCTGGAGATAATCGTTGCTAAAAAACCTCTCGACCCAAAACGTTCTAAGAGTTTCAAAGAAATCGAGAGTCGATCGAATCTGACTTCTCTCCAAGGGAGGCCTTATTCCCCAGTCAACGGGATGTATGACAATTTGTTCCAACTCAACAGCTTCTTTTGGATAGCGCCTTTTTGTCTCATCATGAGTTGCGAATTCTCTCAAAATGAATTGCGTTCGTGGGCTCACTTCGAAAAGGGTGGAATCCAAATCAAAAACAGCCAACAATGGTGTTGAGTCCTTCAGCTCTTTGCGCTTTCGAGCCAAATCACATAAAACATGTTTAATTTCCAATGCGTTCTTCAATCGAATTTCCTTTCTAAATGCGCAAGCTTATCCAAAAATTCCGTTTTCATCGATAGGCCTCGGACCTTCTTTCCTTGGAAAGCGAGATCTTGTCAACCAAGATATTCGAATTCTATCTGGTTCAAAGTTTGGTCTCATTTGCCTCAAAATGGCACGAGATAATTGATGTAAGCCTGTAGATTGATGAAAAATGATTGAGCAGGCTTAAGTCAGATTTAGCAAAATCCGATAGTTACACTAGATAGCTGAGTTTTGTTAAATAAAATAAGGATTTTTTTATGAGTTCGGAAAGCTTCTATGTTTCTCATAATGGAAATCAGATTGGCCCTTTTTCTGTCCATGCCATTTTTGAGATGGTGAAAAAATCGGAGTTAACAGCCCTCGATTATCTTTATGACCCGGTCAAGTCCGATTGGGTATTGCTTATGGAACATCCCGATCTGACATTGATGCTAAAAGATCACAAACCCTCCAGCCCACCAAAACCCAAAGAACATGCGCCATTGAATGGCCCTCAAGGCGATGAATATAAAACAGATCCAATATTAGATGAGGCCGTATTGGGTTTGAAATCGAAGATGACCCAACAGGCTGTCGAATGGTACGTTCTCAAAGGTGACAATAAGTTCGGGCCATTTTCTTATCGCGAAGTTCTAAAAATGCTTCAGGAAAAGGTTGCCTTTGAGTTTGATTTTGCTTGGCACCCTGGCCTCTCGACCTGGGTGAGGATAGCGGATCTTGATGCATTCAAGCCTGCTTATATCAGTCAGATTCAAACCGCGGATATGCCGGATATATCCGAAGTTTTTTTCCGTCGTCGTCATCGTCGTGTGAAATTTGGCGGCACTGTACTTATTCATGATAATAAAAGTGTCTGGAAGGGGACGGGGGTTGAAATAAGTGCAGGAGGAGCAGGCGTTGTCATGGAAAATGCCATGGTAGTGCCAGGACAAATTCTCTATCTTCATTTCAAACCTGGAGATGAGGTCCCGCCATTTAATGCCACTTGTGAAGTTGTTAGCAAGCAATTTGTAGAGGGAGTTAAGGATCGCAATACGCCTATTCGATATGGACTGAAATTCACTCATATTAGTCCGTCAGCTCAGAGCCTTTTGCAGGAATTTACGAATCGCACAGAAGTGGCGTAGGAACTGAGTTTTTTTGGATTTGCATGTGTTTTTTTGATTGGGATTTGATAGTTGGTTAGATGAAATAGGAAAGCTCGAAGTCTTGCATGTACCTTGAGAGCGGATATGGACGTGATGAGACGTCCAGGAAGATAAAAATAGAATAGGTACATGCTGTATTCTGAACAGGTCTATCTGTTATTTTGACAGTTTAGAACAAAATTTCATACAGCTTAAAATTGGTGATGAAAGTGAATAGGGATCTTCGGAATCCAAAAATTCATTTCGTATTTCGGCTCTGGATTCTGATGTTTGGAGTTATTGTCGCTCTTTTTTGCAGCGAAGTGGCAACGGCCAAGGGGAAGGAGAGAGTTCCTGACGATTCTGGAAGTTTAAAGGATCTTAAGTTTGTTGATGGAGATGAAAAAGGAAATGAAGTTCGTGCGATCAAAACAGAGATGTTGATCACAGCAAGTGAAGAGCGAGCGGTAAAACAAATTCAGTCCTTGCTAAAGAAATACAGGGGTACGCCTTTGGAGCCGGACCTCATGTTTCGTTTGGCAGAGATGTATATGCGGAGAGCAAAGTCAGGAACATTCTTTGAGCTGAATCGCCTCTCCGATACAGTTGTGACATTGGTTCCCGAAGAGATAACCAAAGTTTCATCTCGCAAGGCAATCCTGTCGGCCATTGACATTTATGAAACCATCCAGCGCAAGTTTCGTGATTATGGGCAAATGGATGTCGTTTTCTTTAACAACGCTTTTGCACGACAGCAGTTGGGCCAAAATAGAGAAGCTGAGCAGCGCTATTGGCTGCTGATTAAGACGTTTGGTGAATCGTCGCTGGTTCCAGATTGTCATCTGGCAATTGGCGAGTTGTCATTTGATCGTCAAGATTTTAAGAATGCTCTTGATCACTTTAATGCTATAAAAAAGTATCCAGATTCGAGAGTCTATCCCTACGGCTTGTATAAAGCCGGATGGACTTATTACAACATGCGAAATGCACTTGCTGGATTAAAGGAGCTTGAAAAGACCGTCGAATATGGTCGTTTTGTCGTCAAGAACAACTTTGATGCTCGGCTTGATTTGCGACGCGAAGCTCTTTCAGATATGACAATCTTCTTTGAAGAAGTGTATCCCGCGAGCAAGGCTTGGACTTATTTCAGCGAACAGGCCCAGGGCCTTGAGGTGGGTCCCTACTTGATTAAGATGGCAAATCTATACAAGCGGCACAGTCGATTTGGAGATGTCGTCGCGGTTCTGAAGGATTTTTCGAAGAATCAACCGGAGTCTGATTTACGGCCTGATGTGGATAATGAATTGGCCATAGCTTACGATAATTTGAAGGATTATTCATCGGCTGTTGCTCAATTGGAATCTCTCTTCAAAATTTGCGAGCCCAAAGGGCGTTGGGAGATGGTTCAATTGGGAAAAATTTCGGCAAACGCACCCACACAAAAATCGAATGGTGCAAAGAGCTCAAGCGCAGACGTCGCTCCTCAGCCACATGATCTTTGTAATGAAAAATTGGAAAGCACTTCATTGCGCTTGGCAAAGAGATGGCACAAGCTATGGCGAACAAAAAATGAAAATGGAAACTTGGCTGAGAACGCTGAAAAGGCATTTGAAATCTACTTACGTCGTGCCACAGTTTCTGAAGAAACATTTGATGTGAGATTTTCATATGCAGAACTTCTTTTTCAAAGAAATAAATTTCGTGAAGCGAGCGATAGCTATTCAATTGTCGGAAAGGGGTCGACTCGAGCGGAGAAGAGCCACGAGGGTTTGTATGCAGCCTCCCTCGCACTTGAAAAGGCAGTTGGAGAAAAGTGGAGTGATAAGGACGAAAGACAGTTTAGTTCTCTTGTGAGAGAATACATCAATCGCCACAAGGACGGAAAATTTCGGTTAGACCTTGAGTTTAAAGTTGCTCTCATCGCCTACGATAAAGGCCGTTATGGGGATGCAGCTCCTATCTTTCGTCGCTTGGGAACTGATTTTGCGAAAGATGAAAAAGGTCGTAAGTCTCAAGATCTTTATTTGGACATTCTCAACATACAAAAAGAGTATGCCACTCTCAAAAATTATGCCGCGCAGCTGAGACAGTCTGAAAAGGGGACGGGTGATCGAAAAGACAAGCTCACGAAGATATATGAGCAGGCCTATTTTATGGAGATTCAAACGATTGAGGAGAAAGGCGATCTCAGTCAAGCCCTGGTGGGGTATAAAGGCTTTATTTCAGCAAATCCAACCTCGCCTCTGACAGAAAAAGCGTGGTGGAATTCGATACAGGTGCACTTTAAGTTGTCAGATCTATTGGGAGGAGCTGACGCATGCGAGCAATTTTATCAAAGATATCCAAATTCAAAAAAATCCGTTGAGGCTCTTTTGAGAGCGGCTCAGACGTATGAGGAAATTGTTCAGCTGGACAAGGCTTCGCGTGTTCTTCTTCTTTTGAGTAAGGCAGATGTCTCTTCATCGTCAAAATGGAAGAGTTTAGCAGCTGATTATGAATCCATTTCTGGACGTCTCGATCTGGCGATCTCTTTGTACGAGGAGTTGAGATCCTCTAAGGACGCCGCCATCTCATTTCATTCTCTCGAGCAACTCGAAGTATTATCTCGCGATAAGGCGGTGGGATCATCCCGAAAGGGCCTTCTTAAGGCGGTGGCTAATTCCGGGCACGAACCACAGGCAAGTTTAGCACGTCTTGAAATTCTTGAAGAAATATATAGTGCTGGAGATACTTCTGAAGCCTTTAATGAAGCGAAAAAAATAGTGTCACTGGGAAAAAGCGCTTCGAAAAAGGCCCTAGCAAAAGCCAGATTTATTCAAGCCCAAATTCTTGAAAAGGAATTTTATAATCAAAGCGTAAAGTCAAAAGCTGAGAGGATAACTGTCGTTTTGGCTCTAAAGACCGAGAAGTTAGAAAAAGCCCAACAAGCTTACCAGGATTCGATTAAATATGGAGATCCCGAAACGACCGTAAGTTCACTTGAAAAACTAAGTGATCTTTACCGGCATTTTGTGAACAGCCTTCGCAACATGGAGCTCCCTGAAGGTCTGGAATCAAGAGATGAACCTGTTCTTAGGGAAGAAATGGAAAAGCTGGCGATTCCACTTGAAGAGAAAAGTGTGGAGGCGTTGGCTCAATCTCTCGAATTATCGCGAAAGCTAAAAATTAGAGATGGATCAGTAGCAAGACTACAGCAAAAGCTCAACCAGACCAATATGATCAGCGATGAAATACCTCGAGTCGATGTTTTGGCACCGGCCCCTGTTCTCCCCGTTTTTAGCCAGGAGGTCGGCACATGAGAATATTTTCCGTGTTTCAAATGAGACTTGTCACCCTGGTCATTTTGAGTGGGTGTGCATCGGTGGGATCGAAACCAAAGGTAGATGGGAGAAAATACACAAGATCAGTCAAAGGCCATTCTGTTCTTGCGACGAATTACTATGTGAGCTGTCCGAAGTCGGTAAGCTTGGAAAAACAAACAATCTGGATTGAATTGGTAAAAATGGCGAATGGTTGTCTCAGAGAAAATCGCTGGAAAGAGGTGGAGGCCATTGGTCATAGGCTTGCACAAATTGAACCTCAGAGTCCTTGGGGTGTCTATTACCTGAGTCTTGGGGCTCTGGAGAGACGGGATTATCGGCGCGCTCTATGGATGATTGATGTAGCCCTGGCGAAAGCTCCGGCAACGGGCATATTTAATTACCAAAAAGGCAGAGTGTTGTGGTTCATGAAGGAAAATGTGGCGGCCTTAGCCTCTGTCGAGGAGTCATTGCGCTTTGATTCGGACAATGTCGCCGCACATTTCCTCCTAGGTCAGATCTATTTAAGGGATTTGGATTTCTCCAAAGCCGCAGATCATTTGAGTCTTGTGATTAAGGAAAAAGCGAAAGATCCGATTGTCGTGGACCAATTGGCCTATTGCTATTTTAAGTTGAAGAAGTCTAAAGAAAGTCTCGAGTTACTCGATTTGGCGATTGGGCATTCGCCCAATCGCGTGGATCTGAGAGTTCGCCAAGCACAGATATTTGAAGAGCAGATGAAAGATGAAGAGGGAGCACTTGAATTGTATCGCAAGGTCAAATCCCTCATCCTGAAAGGGCAGCTTTCTGGTACTCCTTCATTTAATATTGACAGTAAGATTAAGTCTCTAGAGAGTTCGTTGAGTCAACGAAAGCCAGCCACTCAAGAAAAGGTGAGTCTTCGAGGGAAGGAAGATGCTGGCAGAGAGGTAGGAAAATGAAATTTATATTGGTACTATTACCGCTTCTTTTTATTTCCGTTGTGGCGCACGGGGAGAAAGGCAAGGGTCATAAAAAGACTCAAGAGGTTAACTTTGAGGGAGCTGATATTGATGGCCAGGTGAGAAATCCAGATGGCGCGTACCTCTTGCAGAAAAAGGGAGTTAAGTTTATGCCCCTTTATAAGGTCCAGAAGCATTTTGATGACGAAATAAAGAGTTCTGTAGATTACTTAAGGTGAGGCCAATGCGAAGATTTGAATTGGAGTTAGTTCACAGCTATAAGAGTCGCTTTGTCGGTCGGCACCGATTGAAGGGGCGTTCAACCGTTACATTGGGTTCATCTCGAGATGCTGATATTCATCTTTTGGGAGAGGATGTTAGCGGGGTTCATGCCATTCTTGAAAAAAATGATCAGGGTTGGAAGATTTCAGACATGGGCAGCGATAAGGGCACTTGGATTGAAAAGCGGCCCATTGTGGAACAGACAATTAGCTCCCCAACTCTGGTTAGCATTGGCGGGCATACGATTAACATTATTCCCCGAGAGATAAATTTGACTTTGTTTTCATCTGAACAAGCTAATTCGGAGATAACACCTGGATCCAAAATTTTTCACCAGGTGATTGTAAAGAAGGATGGCTTCGTACAAGAGACGCTTTTATTGGATCTGGGCACTCCATACCGAATGATGGTGGCTGATAAGGAAGTGAGCTTAAATTGCCCGGAAGATCATAAGTGGACAAATCAAAATTTTGGTAACATTGTTGTTCAGCAGAGGCGGGTTGGTACGCGGGTTGATATTGACTCTGATAAGGAGAGCTCAGATGAGCCGTTTTTTGATTCTAATCTCAAGTTTTCCCTTATGGTTGCGGTGGCCCTGGGGTTCATAATCTCGATTCTTCTGATTCTCGAAATGAGAAAGCCATCAGATTCAATGGCTGTTAAGCCAGATGCGAATAATTTCACTCGTATGATCTTTGACGCGAAAACACTAAAAAGTAAAAGAGAGCAAGCAACCAAGGCCACAAAGACCATTGTCGGTGAATCTAAATCGATGGGTGCTGAGGGGCTAAAGCCAACCTCTTCTCAACAGGGCAAACGGCCAGAAATTTCTCAAGTTGCCGCGAAGGTTGTGACAAAAATTCGTGCAGCTGGACTCTCTCAACTTATTGGAAAGATATCGAAGCGCGCTGCGACCACGGCCAACTATATCGAATCTGTTGGCCGGGCGCCGGATTCTGTACCCAGTGGACCGGCCTTGGGTGTAGCAGGAACCGCCGCAATCAAACCTGGAGCTAAGGTTGGAACTCAGGCATACCGAGTAGATGGGGTTGCAACATCTGGTAAGGGTGGAGGCTCTGCTGAATATAAGGGTAGCGGCGGGCTGAGTATCGGAAATGTTGGGAACGCCACAGTGGGCGTGATTGAAGAGGAGACGGAAGTGGACGGGGGCTTGGATAAGGACGTCATTGCGGGAGTAATTAAAACCCAGATCGGACAGATCAGGTACTGCTATGAACGTCAGTTAAGTGCGAGTCCTGATCTTTATGGAAAGGTTTTAATAAAATTTACGATTGGTGAAACGGGATCTGTTGTTTCACAGTCAATTGGATCGACAACACTTAGTAACGCCATGGTTGAGGGATGTATTTTGAGGCGTGTATCAGGATGGCGGTTTCCCAAGCCAAAGGGTGGGACGGCTGTCGTCGTGACATATCCATTCCTATTTAAGGCAACGAATTAAACTTGTCTCTCGCCGAGAGATTGATTTGGTTCAAGCTGAAATGAAGGAATGGCAAGAGCCTGAAGGAGGCCTTATGCGCTCAAAGTACGTGTTCAGAGTATGGTTGATGTCGTTGGTTTTGGGACATGTGGGAATACAGTCTTCAATTGGAAGTGCAGAAGCCCAGGGCAAAAAAGACACAAAGGCTTTGGTTCAAACTGAAGATCAAACAAAAAAACAAAGCCAAGGGGTCACCCCACCGGCCGGCGCCAGCAAGGATTCTGAGAGACTAAATATTCAGGACTTGGAGCAAAAATATTGGGCTCCTAAAGATACGAGTTTTAGCGTCGTTCAGAACCGCGCTTATACCAAAGAGAAGAGGTTTTCAGGTTCCCTGCAGTATGGTCCGATTATAAATGATGCCTTTAACGAGGGCTACAATCTTGGGTTGAAGGCAAACTATTTTTGGAATGAACGAATGGGAGCACAAATCGAATATGTGTCTTTCAATGTTTCTGATAACTCAACGGTGAGAGGATTTAGCAATCAATACGGCGGGGTGAGGCCCAACATTGGCCGAGTCACTTCGATGTGGGGGGTTGGCTACAATTGGGTTCCCATCTACGCAAAGATGAGTTTATTGGGAGAGAGGATCATTTACTTTGATATGGCCATATCGCCGACGATAGGCATGATGAACTATGAAAAGACATCTAAAGGCGGAGATAAAAGTGGCAGTTCAATCGCTTATGGATTTGACATTTCTCAGTATTTTTTTCTGAACAAGCACATTGCGATTCGTGCTGATCTTCAGAATCGCTGGTGGACGGAAGAGGTTTTGGACTGGAACTATGGCACACATCAGAAGAATCAGACGACAAACTCGACGGTATTTTTTATTGGAGTGACCTATTACCACTAAGGAGCAATCCATGGGAAAATGGTATTTCGGTGGTATCACTGTATGTCTCATTTTAGGGGCTAGTTGGCCTAGCTTTGCAAGGGAGATTGCCGCCGATGGATCCGTCGAAGAGGCGACAAGGGCCCAGGTGGTTTCTCGAGTCTCAGCGGAACGAACTTGGAAGGACCTCAAATCGAGAGCACAGAATTTGTGGACAAGTTATTTTGGTGACCAACAAAAGACCTCTCGAGAGACAGCAGAAAAAATGCAACCGAAATCTGAAGATTCGAATTTGAAAAACTCGCTTGCAGATTCGAGTTCACAATCTTCGAACACTCAGGCCCCCAGTGTCTCCCCAACCCCGGTGAGCCAGCCTTCAAGTAACATTGGAGTTGTTACCGAAGTTCCCAACGACCTTCCAAAATATCAGGTTCAAAATAAGGGAGTATCTCGTGAGGAGATCCAATCCGCTAAGAAAAAAATTCAGGAAAACAATTCGATAACGATGACCTCTCCTGGCCGGCAGGGAACGAGTCAATTGCCAATAAAGGCGGGGGGAGCCCCTCAATATGACTTCTATGAGTCCAAAAAGACAGCAGGGAAAAAGGCTGCCGGTAAGGACCTAAAAGTAAGAAAAAAGGCGATTCCTCTATTGGACATTGGAGAGGAACCATCTATCTCCGCAACGAGCATGATAGACCTCGCGTTTTCTGTCTTTCATCCAAAGTACTCCGAGCCAAAACCGCTGAAGCAACCGGATGGTTACAATCGCTCCGAGGCCGAGAAATGGATCAAGAAGAAGCCCATGATGCTTGGCCCATTTGATTACAAAGGTATTAGAAAGGGCTTGGTTGATGGATATCCAGTCACTCGTGAAATGGTGGATAAAATTGTTCTTACAGAGCTTGAGGATGCGAAAATTGTCGAACTTTCTGTGCGGCCATTGAGCAAAGACGAGCAAGCGATGTTGACGGCTCTCATAATGAATCGAAAAGGAGATAGATGTCCGTTGGTTATTGGCCTGTTGGATGATCTTTCCAAGAAAAAGCCCTTTGTTGATGAGGCTTCCTTCGAGTTGGGGATTTGCGCCCAAAAATTGAAGCTTTACTCTCAAGCATTCTCTCGCTTGATTAAGGTCATTGAAGCGGAGGATCCTGTGATGGCTCCACAAGCCATCTCGATTTTAGCTGCTGATTTGCCAGCCGAGTATGAAGTCAAGATGACGAATATTTTAGATGGTTTAAAAAACAAGGCGCTTATTCCGGAATTGAGCCGAGATGATGTCAACTACGTTATCGGAAAGGGATCTTTTAAGCAAAAGAAATACGACCAGGCTATTTCGAGCGCTCAGAAGGTAAGTGAAAAGAACAAGAGATACATTCAAGCTCGTTACTTATTGGGAATTTCGGAATATGCCTCAGACAAGGGGCAGGCTGGAATGAAGACGCTTCTCTCATTGCGAGAGTGGATGGAAAAGAAGGCGAAATCTGATAAAAACGTGAGTTCGCTCATGGCAATCAATATGGCCCGAATTTATTTCAATCTCGGAAATTACAAAAGTTCACTCGAAGAGTACAAGAAAATAGGCAAAGATCATCCTGTGTGGCTTCAGGGTTTGATCGAACAGGGATGGGCACAAGTCCTTGTCGGAGATAACTCGGGTGCCATCGGCAACATGCATTCGTTGCATAGTCCATATTTTAAGGCCGTCTATAAACCAGAGTCCTATGTGGTTCGCTCTATTGGATATCTGAACATCTGCCAATATGGAGATGCCTATAAGTCTCTCCATCGAATGGAGCAAGAGCATCTTCCGTGGGCAAAAGCCATGGAAGACTATTTGGCGAGAAAGAAGACTCCTGGAGACTATTACGATACGATCAAAAATTATCTCCGCTCCGCAAGTTCTTCGAATATAGACGGGCTGCCCTCCCAGATTGTTCGGGAAATGGGGAGAAGTCGAGATTTTCTCAATTATCAAACAGGCATCAATGAAAAGGTAGACGAAGGGGACCGTTATCCTGGAATTCCTGGTCAATTGGCATTGGGAGTTAAGGACATTCAAACTCGAATGAATCGAGCTAAAACCCGCTACGCTGCAACGATTCTAAACTTGCAGAAGGCGAAAAAGGATCCTGACTTGGCGAAGAACGTCAACGAGTGGACCGCTCAGAAACATAACGATTATGACTTGTTGGTTGGATATAAATTTCAACTCAATATGTTAGATGAAAGCAAACGAAAACTCGCAATCTTTCAAATGAAGTCCATTTCTCAGCTTAACAATGAGAAAGGCCAATTGCGGGAGGCGGCTGGAATCGCAATTGGAAAGCGTATAGTTGAGATGAAAAGCGAAGTGAAGAGATATTTGGAGAATAATGAGCTTTTACGCTATGAAATTTTTGCGGGTGCTGGCGAGAACATTCGCTATCAGGTTGCGGGCGGAGAAACAGCTCCGGCCAACCGAATACCTTCCAACGTAAAGCCGACGAAAATCTTAAATTGGGAATTCGATGGAGAGTATTGGGAGGATGAGATTGGAAACTATCGGAGCCAGGCTCAAGACAATTGTCCTCAAAAAGGAAAGATCGGAGCAGGTGGTTCTTCAGGTGTTCAAACATTTAATGCAGAATCTAAGTAGGGGGAATCATGAAGTACGTTACATTGACGGTTATGGCTCTTTGGATTTCATTTTCGGTCGATGCTAAAACCGACATTGAGTCAAATCTTGAGTTGCTAAAAAAGAACGAAGAGAACAGCAAGGAAAATTTTGAGCAGTACAAAAGAAATCTCGAAATAGTTCGTCAGAATGAACAGGAGGCCATCAAGGCAGAGAAAGATCTGGCGAAAAAAAGAGGCAACTTCAGAAAAATGACAAGGACTTTGAAAAGAATAAAGTGGCACTGGATCAAGTGAAGATTAAGATATTTGAAATGAAAAATTTGGAAAAGAAGAAGCTGGCCGAAGAGGAAAAGGAACTTGAAAAACTCAAGGAGCTTCTTGCAAAGATGGAAAAAAACAAGGCTCAAAGAGAAGCTAACTTGAAGTCCTATGACTTGAAGGCAGCAGAGATTGACCAGGAGAAGGCCGATTGGGATAGTCAAAGAAAAATCATGGGAGAATTGCTCACTGAAATTGACAAAAAGGAAGTCAAAGCCAAAGAAGCCCATGAAAAATGGGGAGCAAAGCGTAAATCTTACGAAAAGGAATCGGCCCGATGGGAGAACGAACATAAGTTGGCTGTCAAATCCCGGACTGAATTTCGCAAGATGGCTGAATGAAGTTAGCGGTCAGAATTTTTACGGACTTTTTATAAAAAACTCACGACGATAGGTTTACAGATGTGGACCCACATCTCTCAGGATGCCGCTTCCAGCCTCCACTTCTATCACAGCTGAACGATGGATGAGACTCTGTTCCCGAGGGCTGTGAATTTCTAATTCAAGCACACTTGAAATATCGGAACGCCGTTTGCATAAAGCTCGTCGAGCATTTGAGCCGTCAAGTATGCGGACCTCACAAACATAGAAGTACCTCGTTTGCTGGTAAATTATGCTTAATATGTGAGTTAATTTCAAAATTATTTGGAGAGCGGAAAGTGAATAAATCAAAGAGAGATTCTAGATCAGGCCTTCTCATTGGACTTACAGCATCAGCCTTAGCACCTTTTGGGGGAGCGAGGGGCTCTCAAGCAGAAGCATCTAGAGAGGCAATGGCCCAGGAAATCGTCACAATTTTAGCTCAGCCTCAATATCAGGAACGGATTAGGAGAATTCTTATCGATGCCGGACTTGATTCTTCAAAAGTGGGGAGCCTGGTGAGTGCTCTTTCTTCGGAGAGCTGTCGAAAAGTTGTTGCAGCGGAGGGGGGATCGGGGTCTGGAAAGACTGCCATCAAACAGGCTGCGGAGAGATTGCTTGTTTACGCGCAGCCAGAAAGACTAGAGGTAATTTATCGTAAAATAAGGGGCCTTCCGGAGGACCAGATAGCGGGAGGTGGGGTGCAGTCTGAATCAAGGGATGTGGAGCTTCTGTTTGATATTAAAGCCGGATTTGTTCAAAGGCTTTTTGGAAATAAAGGAATTGTGGGGCTTGATCGAACAAAAATTTATGAAAGCTTTATACAGACAGTAAAGGCTGACGGAGATTCCCGGCATTCAAATTTAAGAGATGGCACTCGCCTCGCAATTGAAAAGGCTACTTTCAAGAATTCCAATGCTCTACAGGGAGCACTTGAATTGAGAGTGAATGCCTCCTTTCACGGTAATGAAGGCCAAATCATCAATATTACATTGCCAGTCCGTTTAACAGAAAATACACCTGAGCAAGTTGTTGTGGTGGCATTGATGACGATAGCCTCTTCGCCGCATTTTCTCGCAAATCAGGGTTTCTTGAGAAGCGAAATCAATGCACTTATTTTTGCAGCAAACAAAATGAAATCTTCCCTGAGTTTGGACTCTCGATTGAAGACCGATCCAAAGAATAAGAAGAATCTTGGCATGCTTCAGCTTGTTCTGAAAAATTTAAGGTTGGCCATGGGCTCAACAGACAGGCTTCTCTCGGTGGTAATTGATTCGAAATTGTTTCTCGGAAATCTGATGAACGTTCAGATGTTGGCCTTGCCATCATCTCGCCTAAACATGAAAGTTATTTCACGGACAGATCCTACCGCTTCTCCGACCAATCAAAGTCCTCAGAGAGTGAGTGTTGCTGTTCCGGCAAGAGTGGCTCAAACTCAAACGAGTGGAAGATCTGGTTCGCTTGATCCAATTTTCTCTTATTACTATCCGTGGATTTTATATCCTGGAATTTCTCATGGCAATGTCTTGTATCCATGGTGGGTGCTAGAGGAGCTGACCTCATATCATGGTGGGGCAAGCGGACAATCGCCTGATGCAGAAGGAAGAAGTTTCAATGGAGATTTGGACCGAGGGCTCGAACACTCAAATTTTTTGGATCATCCGCCTTCTATTGAGACTTACGTAGGTCCAGATGGGTCCGTCATTGTCCTGGATGATCTGAACAAAGACTCGTCATTGCCACAGGCTGAAACTCTAGGGAACGAGGGTTTTCAACTTCAGGAGTCGGTTCCGGAGGATTCAAGTGGATTGGGTAGGCAAACAGACGGCTTTTGGAATTTTGGAAACAAACCAGAGGTCGTTGATGATAATAGTCTGCGAGGCGATGACTCACTTTCTGGACGAGATGGCGACAGAGACCAAGGTGTCACTGTGATAGTTACGACGGGCGAGAGTCCTGCTATAATCACGACGACCACGACTGGTGACCACACAACAACCACAACAACCACGACTGGCGATTACACAACAACCACAACAACCACGACTGGCGATTATACAACAACTACAACTGGGGACTCCACGACGACCACGACGGGCGATTACTAGAGGTGAGAACATGAATATGTCTGTCGCATCAAATAAATGGACGCCTCACCAATTTCGCCTCGCTTTTGAAAACTTGGCAATACCAGTCACGACGGCCAATCATCAGTTGATTCGTGGGTGGAGGGTTGAGGATGTATGGGGACCTTTTTGGGCCACCATCCAGGAGTTTTATCGTCACGATAAATACTGCAGTCAGGTGTTGGATCTCGTCATGGAGTCCTCGGAACAAATATCAACTCGTCAACAACGAAGAAAGTTGAAGAGCTTTGTTGCTGAGAATATTCCAGGATATCAGACTATCTTTGAATCCGAAATTTTGCCTGCGATTAACGCGTCTTTGGAGTCTGAAGGCTTAAACGAGAGAGTTTTGGGCTTTCGCTATGGTAAGGATGGTCGTGGTGCACTGCCTGATCGTTATTATCAATTGCTTCTTAAGAATAAATATTTGGTTGTGGGGAATCACCACGATATTTTGGGTCATTTTATTTTATTTTGTGATCCAATTATCAGGGAAATGACAGAACGCCTCGCTATCGGATTCTCCACTTCATTGGAATTTCAGCACACATGGGCCTCTACGATTTCATCGAGCGAAGAGTTTAGCCGGCGGTCAGTCTTTTTGCGCCGGGCTTTGAGGCTCTACACATTGTCATGGAACATCATCCAAGAGAAACTCTATCTGAGGCTTCCCGATTCCAATGGTCGTAATATATTGAATTTGGTGGGGGCCTTTAATTCTGTCTATAATGCACTGTTTAGTGATTCTCTTAAGCAAGACAAAGCGAGAGATCTCGCTGGAGCCCTGGGTTTCTTCCATCGAGATCCCTTAGAGTGTATTCTCCTTTCTCCAAAGGCGATGCGTGAATATTGCACAAAGGATGCAGGGCAAGTCTTTTCGGCAGGTTTTCAGATTGCGTTGGATCGCTACGAAGCTGTTTGGTTGAACTTGGGATTTGGTGAGATTGATACCACCAACCTCTATCTTCGCTTTGAGGATCTTGTCTCTCGGACTCTCTTGGAGAAAAGAAGATATTTTTCGAAGTCTTTTCGTCAGAGATGGGTTAAGTTTTCGGAAGCGATTTTGAACGATGTTGATTTTAGTCGGTTGTTTGACAAGTCAGCCCTACTCAGTCTTGCCGAAGCCATGCTTGAGGTGGCTCAGTGTCTATCTGAACGCGAGCGCGATGATAGCTGTTTGAGTAGGCAAGCTTGAGATTGGCGTGTTTGAGAAAATTAGTATAGAAAGGATCTTTGATTTTATTCGGTGTCGCTCCAATTACCATAAGAAGGGGAGTTGCTGTGGGGAGTAGGTATTGGCTCATAAAGTCTGAGGCAGGTGTATTTTCCATTGATGATTTGAAGCGAGTTAAGAGGACGCTTTGGGAGGGGGTTCGAAACTATCAGGCCCGCAATTTTATGATGAAAGAGATGAGTGTGGGCGATCAGGTTCTCTTTTATCATTCCAACTCAAATCCATCGGGAATTGTGGGTATTGCAGAAGTTTCTGCACCTCATCAGCCTGACCCCACTGCTCTTCAAATTGGATCAGATTATTTTGAGCCAAGGGCCTCCCTTGATAATCCCATTTGGTATTGTGTGGAAATTGCTTTTAAGTCCAAATTTCCAAGTCTCATGAGTCTCGACTTTCTCCGCCAGATTCCTGAACTAAATGCAATGATGGTTCTAAGGAAAGGATCTCGCCTGTCTATTCAGCCGGTATCGAAGGAGGAATTCCAGACTATTGTCGCTCATTCGACCAATAAACCTACCGGGGATGGTCGCAGGGAGGTTGCCATGAGGAAGATAAAAGGTAAACATATTTAAAGGCAGTCTTTCTTTGGAGCAGCTTAGCTTAGTCTTGGTAGAAGGAGTCCCGTTCAGTGAAAGAGTGGCTGAGAGATAACTGGGCGCGAATCACGGTTGGAATTCTTTTGGTCTTGGTGATAACGTCCGGGCTTCTCTATTTTCTTGGAGTGCCGCTTTGGGAAGCAAGTAAGAGCGGAATCGGCGATTTTGATGGTCAAATTGTCTATTCAAGGACAATGAAGGATTCCGTTGATCTTTCACCAAGAGAATTAGTAAAGGAAATCTTTATCCTGGACATGAAGACGGGTCGAAATCGGCAATTGACGGATCACGGAACGGTAACGCTTCGCCCTGAAATTTTGCATCAGAGTCCTTGGCTGGCTTATACGTCATTTGTTTTTCATGCCAAGGAGAAAATAAAAAATGCTGATTTATTTGTTTATAATCTACTGACCCGTGAACGAAAGGTCTTATCCTATAAGAAAGGCCTGAATCTCTCAGGGAGTTTTGTTCCTGGCGGAAAGGAAATATATTACACGATTCGTCAGGGGCGGATACTTGATGTTTTCAGGATCGGGCTCGACGGAAGTGGATTTAAACGAGTCACACGTGGACGTCGTGTTTCTCGGAATTCAGGTCGTCTCACTCAGAGCTCCGAACCAGCGATTTCTCCTGAAGGCGAAAGAATGGCCTTTGTATCCGATCGTGATGGGCGGCCGACGCTTTACGTTCGGGATCTCAGGACTGGGAATGACGTGAGAATTCTGTTTGCCGGCGTGTACAACACTCGGCCCAGGTGGTCTCGAGATGGGAGACGTTTGGTCTTTCAGGCTTACCTCAAAAGTCATTTCGATATTTTTGTCATTGAAGCCAGCGGGAAAAATCTTTTGAAAATCTCTCGAGCAAAAAATCTGGCGGGACTCCCAGCAAACAATGAATCTCCCGATTTTTCTCCTGATGGAAAGCACATTGTCTTTACGAGTGATCGCACCGGGTACAATCAAATTTACGTGATTGACGTGGACGGAAAAAATACCCGCCGCCTCACCTTTGATACCTTCCATTATTACCAACCTAAGTGGATTCCAAAAATACTCCCGACTGAAAAGGATTAAACCCAAGGAGCTAGAAGTAGACAGAGACTTAGATCCGCTCCTCAGTACAAAGAGTCCAGAGCTGTGCTAGTTATCAATTCTGGCATTTCTTCCAACTAGCGTTTCTATGAATTCCGTCGTTTTTTTGGCCCCATCACACTGAGGACTGTATCCGCGAAACCTTGAATATAAGTTCTCAATCCTAAGCTTTAGTTTGTCTAAATCCAAATGAGGTAGATCGTCCTCTTCAATATGTATACCTACATCAAGTTCTTCAATCAATTTTGCATTGATCCATTGTTCGGAATGACCAGAAAGGGGGACAACTATCAAAGGAATTTTCCTTTTTAAGCCTTCGCTTATCGAGCTAAACCCACCGTTTGATATAATGAGGTCGGCCTGGTTGAGGAAGTCAGTATTATTTCTTAATTCTTCTAGGGGAGGGGGTTTTTGAAGGATGGTCCCGTTAAGGAGAGCCGCAACATCTTCAGAAAAGCGTGTCAGGTCTTTGTTGAGTCCAGATCCGGTTGTGACTGTTGCCATTCGCAGAGACTTCTG
The DNA here is from genome assembly GCA_016714165.1 of Bdellovibrionales bacterium. Classification (NCBI taxonomy): domain Bacteria; kingdom Pseudomonadati; phylum Bdellovibrionota; class Bdellovibrionia; order Bdellovibrionales; species Bdellovibrionales bacterium. The sequence goes on along the minus strand of JADJNU010000001.1, from coordinate 1,800,001 downwards.
AAATTTCCCTGATTCCCTTATTTGATTTCTGACAATGGGGCTGATATTTTTGATTTTAGAACTTCTTGATTCTTGTTTGTTCGGCAAGAGCCATGGACTCAATACCCAATTGGGAACAATTCGTTGAAATATCGAGTCAAGGAATTCAACCAAACAAAAATGGGCCCATTTAGAGCGAGGGAGATTTTTTCTCTTTAAGACTTCTCTAAAAATTTGATTAGAATTATTCAAAGTCAAGACTGTTGAGCTGAGAAAAATTTTTGGAAGGATACCGTATATCGAGTCATAGATAAGGACTGTTGGTCGCTTTTTTCTGACCAAGTTAAATATTCTCAATTCGTTAACAAAAGATATTTTGGCAAATTGGAATCCCAAGATAATGAGAGAAAAATGCCGAGTTTGCGATACCTGATAGGTTCGAGGGCAATCAGTTCCCGTATGAGTTTTCGGTCTTTGAAGAATTTGATTCCTATCCCAAAGGTCGCAACGTCACATGGTATGCCTTTTGATGACAAAATTTCGATGACGGCGAGGCATCGGGTCGAATTTCCAAGCCCAACTCCAGAAACAACAAAAAGGACTGAGTTCCTATTTGCCTCGGACATACAATTCAATTTGGGCAAAGGGATGAATTCGATGTTTCTTCGCCAAATTCCAATTCTCAGAATGGGCCCAGTCATCAATTTGGCGCGACAAGGAAGTATTTATCTTAATGCCGTGAGAGCGATGATAGGTTTGATAAATTCGACTTGCGAGAGTGTCGGGGGGATAAAGAAAAATAACTTGCGCGATTTTATCACTCCAAAACGAAATGTTCTTTAAAAAGCTTTGCGAATCCTGACAAAACTCAAGGACGCCCAAAGCCAGAATGAAATCATAGAATCCATCGCTCTTTGTTGAAAGAAAGTCTCCACAAATTGTTTTGACCCGGTCATCCGAAGGGACCTGTTCAATCATAGAACGACTTCGGTCGACGCCCGTGATCCCTTGAGGATTTCGTTTAAGCAGTTCCCGAATGTAGTATCCTGAACCACAGCCAATATCTAAAACCAATTTCCCATCCAATTTCTTCGGCAACAGAGAAAGCAAATACACGAGTTCAATCTTCTTAATGATTTTCGCCGAGAACGATCCAACATATAAAGATGCAACTTTGTCGAAATGAAGATCCAAGAGTTTGCTCTGACGATCAATCCCATGCAATTCTTTCATGTTAAATTTGTGACTAAGCATCCGAAGGATAAATCGGGATGGCGAACAAATTTTATCGGAAAATCTCTCCTGTTCAAGGGTGAAAGTGCGTCGCGGATTTCTCCTTCTGTCCAATATTTTGGAACATAAAATGAATTCCAAATACCGTAGGAAAAAAATGTGTAGATCTGATGCAACATGCGAATGATGGAGAATTTCCGCTCCGAAAAGGAAAACAAGAAATACGTGCAATTGAGCCGGGACGCCAAGTCTTTAATCTCGCTCAGAGACAGCCAATCCAATAGACCCAAAGCAATAACGCAATCGGCCTGAGGCAATGAGCAGGTTGTTACGTCTCCCTGGATGAAGCTGGCCAGGCCCTTCAGGCGTTGTTGGCCTTTTGAGATTGCGGTCGGCGAAATGTCTATTCCAGCCCAAGACGTGAAATTCCGGCGGTTGAGATTGGACAGAAGAACTCCGCTGCCGCATCCCAATTCGAGGAGACTTTTTCCTTTTGCATGTTTGCTCAAAAGTTCAGATGCCAAATCAAGCCGCTTTTTGACTGAGTTCAAACGAGTTTTCGACAGGCCTTGATTGTAGAAATAGCGCGAAGTCTCCCAATTAAGAATTTTGGCATTCCAGAATTGAGATTTAAATTCGACCGATCTCATGAATTGCAATTTATCATCAGTTTTCGATGAGTGACAATAGAAACAAATACTCATGCTGTCGGCCGTGGGTGAGACTATCTCGGGATATCAGACAGGTATCAATTTCTCCCGGATGTACAATCCAGATATAAGGGTAACTATTTGCTAGCTGAAAGCACTTTTCGGTGGATTTGAGGCATAGATTTCGATGGTCCAGATTGCAGATAACAGGAGCGAGAGCTTTCAGACCGTTTCTGTGTAGGTTCTTTTTCAAAGAGAAACCTTGATTTCGCAGATACAATCTTTTTGAGATATCCCTTAAAGAGTGTCCGGGAGAGTGAATTTGAGCTGTTGTTCTCACAGGAATATCGGTTAGGTTCTCAGAAATAATCAAATCGATAAAAGCCTGGCTGACCATTGGCAGCTGATGGATGTGTTCGTGACTATCGAGGTGATCGGGATTTCGTTGAAAAATCTGGCGAAATTTATTGAGTTGCGCCTGAAGCTCTGACCGCATTGCCCTCGCGTCTAAAGCCCCACGATAGGCTCGAAGGGCCAAATCTATCGAGCTCCGAAAGTGTCCCTGACGATCAATGAGTCCGCTCTTCGGAGACGGTGTTGTTAACGGTCTTCCTGCTTTTCCCGTAAGGGTAAAATGAATTCCTATTTTAAGGTTCTCAATTTCAAGTCGGTGAGCGTCTCCGCCAAAATCTGAATAGACGGTCATACAGGAAACAGCGCTGAGAATTTTACGGGAAGCCAAATCAATAATCGCTGAATTCACAGAAGGCGAAAGACCAAAATCGTCTGCAACAATAAATGGCCGATAACCAGGATCGGAATTTAAATTCAATTGATAATTCATTCTTGAGCTTAAGTGAAAATGTAAATCTGACTTTAGATTTGACTCAGGCAGGAGGGTTCCCTTTCTTTCTTGAACTGCGATGTGTAAAGATCAAAATACTTAGCTTTTAAGCTCATGAGCTCTTGGTGGGAGCCTATCTCAAGAAGCTCGCCATGATCAAGGACGGCGATGCGATCGCAGTTCAAAATTGTGGATAAGCGGTGAGCAATAATGACGCTCGTGCGGCCACTGATCACTCTTTGTATCGCGTCTTGAATCAGTCTTTCACTGATGGAGTCAATGTTTGCTGTGGCCTCGTCGAGAATAAGAATATCAGGGTTGAATGCGAGCACTCGAGCAAATGCAATGAGCTGTCTCTCACCAACGCTCAGATTATTCCCCCTTTCTTCAACTTCTGCATTAAGTCCACCCTTGTGCGTTTGGAGGAGTTTCAGGCACCCGGCCTCATCTGCAGCACTTTCGATTTGTTTCCGAGAAATTTGAGGGTCATTGAGGCTAATATTTCCCGCAATGGTGCCTTTAAAAATAAAATTCTCCTGAAGGACGACTCCGACTCTTCGGCGCCACTCTCGGGGAGAAACAGACCGCAAATCGCGTCCCTCAATGATGATGCTTCCGCCCGTGTGATCATAGAGACGCTGCAAAAGAGAAATCAAGGTGGTCTTGCCACTTCCTGTGCGTCCCACGAGGGCCAATGATTCGCCCTGGCGAATTTCCAAATTAATATCTTTTAGGGCCCACGGGCCGTTCTGGGAATAGCGGTGAGAGAGTTCCCGAATCTGAATTTTGCCAGATAAGCGCTCACTGGGCAGTGAATCTCCATGGAGGGGTTCCGGAGGCTCATCCATGAGGGAAAATATTCGATCGGCGCTTGCCAAGCCATTTTGAAATTGAGTGTATCGTTCGAGAATTGTCTTGAGAGGCTGGAAGAAACTCTGAACCATTAGTAGAAAAGTTGTGAGAGTACCCAAGGAGAGGCCAAGCTCTTCACGATAGAGTCCACCAAAAAATAAGGCCGTCGTCATCGCAATAACATTAAACAATTCGATAATCGGCCAAAGGAGGGCAAATAAACGGACGGTTTTGAGATTGAGCTTCTTAAATTCTTCTGAATAGCGATTAAATTCATTCTGTCGATCAGCAGTTTTGTGGAAAAGCTGAAGCACCTTAAGTCCGTTGAGGCTTTCGGCCGTAAAGGCATTGATTGTAGCTAGCTTGCGCTTGGCATCTCTAAACACAAATCTGATTTTCCGGCTCAGGTGAACGCAAAGGAGTGTTAAGAAGGGTGCTACCGCCGTTGTAATCAACGCGAGCTTCAAAGAAATGAATGACATGGCGATAACAATAGCAAACATTTCGATACCACTGACGATGACAGCAGTAATTCCCAGACTGAAGAGCTCACCGAGAGCAGCGATATCATTTGTCACTCTTGTGACCGTTCTTCCAACAGGATTCTTATCAAAATAGGTGAGGGGCAGACTTTGAACATGAGAGATCAGCTTTTCACGCAAATCATAGAGAACTCGGTTGCCAAATCGCTGAATACCGTAGGTTTGAGCGAAATGCAGACTTGACCTCAATATTTCTAAAAAGAGGTAAACACATGCGGCCTGATAAACAAGGGAAAGGTCGTCTTTTCTTATCCCTTCGTCTATGGCGTGACCAAAAACAACCGGCATAAGTCGCCCTGTGACGACATAACTGAGGATAACCAAAATCAGAATAACAAATCCATAACTGTGACTCCACAGCAATGGCCATATTCTTTTCATAAATGACAGAAAACCTAACTGGTGTTGGATATGCTCTTCGTCAAGGAAAGATCGGTCCAAATTGCGCTTTTTAGCACTCATTAGAACCCCCGTTTTCGGACTGCAAGGTCACGAAACGCAAATAGGTGGGACTTTTGAGGAGTAGTTCCTGATGTGTGCCTATTGCTTCCATTTCGCCACCATTGAGAACAACTATGCGATCGGCCCATTGCAAACTAGAAACTCGGTGGGAAACGATAAGGAGAGTGATAGATAAATTGTCTCTTTCGACCCGTTGCCGAAGATTTTCGAGAATATTTTTTTCGGTTTTTGCATCGACAGCGCTCAATGAATCATCAAATATCAAGAGGGGTGAGTCAGCCATCAGGGCTCGTGCAATCGTGAGCCGTTGTTTTTGCCCTCCCGATAAATTGACACCTCGTTCTCCTAGGTAAGCCTCATATTTTTCAGGGATCTCATTAATTTCTTCAGCGATATTAACGAGCTGGCTCAGAGTATGGATTTCATCCATGGACCATTCCTGACGAGCCAACGCCATATTATCCTGGATGGGTTTGGAAAACAAAAATGGGTCCTGGGGGACAATGCTGACTGTTCGGCGGAGAGAAATTTTTCTCAGTTGCTCGATTGAAATACCGTTATAAAGTATGGAGTTCGGCGAGACAGGGTAGAGTCGACAGAGCAGATCCACGAGAGTTGACTTTCCTGCCCCCGTTTCTCCAACTATGCCAATCGTCTCGCCGGCTTCAATTTTGAATGAGATATTGCGGAGAGCAGGATGGTTTGTGCCAGGATAGGTAAAGCAAAGATCTCTGATTTCTAAGTTTGAAAATTGATCCAATTGATGTTGTCCGGAATCAGGAACATCGTTTGCTATTCTAAGAAGTTCAGCAATTCGTGCAAAGGAAGCCTTTCCCTGTTGAACGTGATTAAATCCGATGCCGAGGGCCGACATGGGCCAAATCATGCGCTGAATGTACTGATAAAAGGAAAAAAATGCGCCAATCGAAACAGTGCCCTTCATGACTTCCGGAGCGCCAGTGGCCAAAAGGATCACTGAACCAATTGCCACGCTCATCTCCATGACAGGCGGAAAGCAGGCATCGATTTTTGCTACTTGGTTGCAGGCTAATTGGTAATTTCTGTTAAACTGGTCAAACAACCGAGTTTGATTGATCTCTTGGGCGTAACTTTTAATAACGCGGATACCAGAAACAATTTCCTGGGCTGCCCCTGACATCGCAGCAAATCGTTCTTGCTGCTGACTGAAATTTTCGTAGATAAGCTTGAGGATGCGAGCCACCAAGGGAGGTACGATCGGCATGAGAATTAAGGTCTTCCAGGTCCATGAGACCGACAGCGACATCATCAGAGGCGGCACAATGAGGAGAATAAAAAGAGCATCAGCTATGACGAGCGTCCCAGGTCCGATCGCCATGCGGAAGGAATTGACATCGTTGGTGATCAAGCTCATTAAATCGCCGACAGAACGTCTTTGGTAGAAGCTGGGGCCAAGATCCAAAAATTTATCGAAGGCACGATTGCGAAGATCTTCCGCAACTCCATGGTGGAATTTGCCCCAGAAAACTCGCCACAGGTATCTAAACAGGGCCAAGAACAGAGCTGTTGCAACTAAGAAGGCAACCGTTCGAGCAAGAGTTTGCCATCCGGCCTGCTGTGAAATCTGATCGATGGCGAGACCGATGATGTATGGGGGCAAAGCATCAAAGAGATTTGTAAAAAACAAGGTGACCAATCCCAAAGAGAAAACACGCCAATTCTTGGAGAAATAGTAAAAGAAAGGGCGATTCAAAAGCAGGTGTTCATCAGCCTCTCTCTCTGATGGCGATAAAGGGCGCTGGGTCTGTTCAGAGGTCTGCAAGTGATCTCCATGCATAGCGACAACCAGCTGAGAATTCAGCTTTTGTTTCAATTTTACAACTTTTCAAAGGCCACTCTATAATGGCTAATTTGACCGAGATCAGAGGTCAACATGATTATTGGGTGGAGAGCATTTTGCGAATCAAGAGTCCCGTTTGATGACGGGACTCTTTGACGATTTCATTTAGTGATTCATTAAACTGCGAATGTCCAGCTTTCCGCCGGAAGACACTTTGCCGCCAAGAGCAGGTACACTTTGAGTGTTTTGAAGAATGGCGTTTTTGACTTCCTTCCAAGTTTTGGTTGGGTTTCTCGACCAGTAGAGGGCAGCAGCACCAGCAACGTGAGGAGAAGCCATCGAAGTCCCATCCCAGGTGGCCTTGATTCCAAAAAGATCGATGACGAGATCATTGTATTTGTTGCCAACCATTGTTGAGAACACCGCAACCCCAGGAGCCGCAATATCGACTGACTTAGCTCCCCAGTTTGAAAAACTGCCGAGGCTGTCATTTTTATCAATTGCAGCGACGCTGATGATAATGTCGTCTGGATAGCTGGCGGGATAGCCTGGTAGAGAGTCCGTATCATTGTTGTAGCCGACTCCGTTGTGTCCATTTCCTGCGGCTGCAATGAACAAACTTCCCTTTGATTCGGAATAGGCGATAGCATCTCGCAAGGCTTTGTTTTCAGTTGACTCGGCCGGATCCTCGCCTTCGGATCCCCAAGAGTTGTTTGAGACAAGTGCCCCGTTGTCGACGGCGTAGCGGATTGCCTTTATCGCATCGGCTGTCGTCCCCTGTCCCTTTTCAGTTAAGAAGCGCAATGCCATGATTTTAATGTTGTTGTCGGCAACTCCAACAACACCCTTTCCATTGGACGATCGTGCAGCTACGCAACCCGCAACATGTGTCCCATGTCCGGGGTTTCCACCACCAAAAAGAAGATCGGTCGGAGGAACAGTGAGATCGAACGGCTTATTATCATTTGAAGCAAAATCCCATCCAACGACATCGTCAATATATCCGTTGTTGTCATCATCAAGGCCGTTACTGGATTTATCCCTCCCTTGGGAGTCTGTTCCAGTTTCGCCTGGATTTTTCCAAATATTATCGACAAGATCTTCATGCGTGTAGTCAACTCCCGTGTCAATGACAGCAACTGTGATGGACTGTGTGGCCGGTTTAATTTTCCACGCCTCTACCACTCCCATACTGTTCATGCCCCATTGTCTATCATAGAGATTATCGTTTCCGGCACCTCCGCTTCCTGTGATGGGAATGGGAGGATTGTCGGCAATTCGACCTGAAGCTCCAACTTCGTTCCGATCCTGGTCTGTTTCAGGAGAGGGAAAAGGAAGAAGGGAGCCGCCAAAGAATTTTTCTGCGGTTAGCCTTATCAGCTGGAGCCGGCTTGAAGGTTTAACGTGAAAGGTTTCAAGCAAGCTGATTCGATAATTGGGCTGGACATTCACGATGTCTGGATTTTGTCGCAGGGCCTCAATATCAAAACCAGACAGACTGTTTGCAGGCGTTTGAATCCGAACCCAATTGTTCAATCCCAGATCTTCTATCTTTGTTCCCGCAGGAATGAAGCTAAATATTCTTAAGGGTTGAGATCTGAGTTCGGGCGATATTTGGACAAGGTAATCACCCGTTGGCCCAGAGGCCCATGCCGTGAAGCTCCACAGTATTGTGGAAAAAAGAGCTGCTTTCATATTTCCCCCTCCATAGGTGTTTTGACGATCTCTCAGGGCTTTGGCTCTCAGTCCTTTGGAGAGCTTTCTGCCGCGGAATTCAAACTCAGGCGAGACCGCCAGTTTCGTTATGAGAAATTCTATCTATAACCTTCGCCTGGTTTCAAATTGAAACCAGGCGAGAGACAAAAACTGGTCCGATTTTGAAGCAGAGCAAAATATTTGGAAGGCCGAGTTGGCCTCCTATCGACAAAACATTAATGCATAACGTTATCAATTGAAGAGGGAGTTTCATCGGGACAGGTGAGGGACAAAATGATCCTGATGAGTTCGGGAATTCTATTGATCGTGACTCCATATGCGAAGGGTGTTAGTACCTTAAAGGCTTAGGAAGATTAGCAATTCAGTCTTAATGAACGCGTTTGTCGTTGCTGGTCTTCTTCAATCAACTTCTGTTGCAGATAACTTGGTTCCTTCTTCTTGATTGTTTTTGATCAAGCACATTTCGGCAAAATCTCGCCGTTTTTGAAGGAGGAGAGAGAGAGGAGTGAGTATGGCTCAATCAGCGGTTGCCACGCGGCAGATGGATCGGGAGCTTGTTGAAGCGACTCGTTCCTTTGCCTTTACAACTCAGATAGATAAAATCATTGCCTGGGGACGTCGGAATTCACTTTGGCCCATGCCCTACGGAACTGCCTGCTGTGGAATTGAATTGATGTCGGTTATGGGTCCGCGCTACGACTTGGCTCGGTTTGGAGCTGAGGTTGTGCGTTTTTCTCCCCGTCAGGCAGATCTCTTGCTGGTGGCTGGAACAATTACCGAAAAGATGGCCCCGATTATTTCTCGGGTCTATGAGCAGATGTTGGAGCCTAAATATGTCATCGCGATGGGTGCCTGTGCTTCTTCAGGTGGTTTTTATCGCGCCTATCATGTTTTGCAGGGCGTAGACAAGGTGGTTCCTGTGGATGTCTACGTTCCGGGTTGCCCCCCGACGCCCGAAGCAGTTCTTGACGGAGTGATGGTGATACAAAAAATGATTTCGGATGGTGCCCCTCGGCCCTGGAGAGATAACTGGGTTCCTGGGAGTTATAGGTAATTGGTATGAATATAATCGAAACTTTACGTGCGGATCTAAGCAAGAAATTTGTCGAAAACACTTTTGAATATTCCTACGTCTATGGCAACAATGTGCTGTCCCTTCCTAAGGGTCAAATCTTGTCTGTCTTAGAGCATCTAAAGAGTTCAGGGCGTTTTGATTTCTTGATGCAAGTGGCTGGCGCTGACTTTCCTGAGCGCAAACGACGATTTGAAATAGTTTACGAGTTGTTTTCTTCCAAAGACTTCAGTCGCTGTCGATTGAAAACTCAGGTTGGCGAGGATGAGTCAATTGACTCAGTGATTTCAATTTGGAAATGCGCCGATTGGTTTGAACGTGAAATTTATGATATGTACGGGGTCCGTTTTGCGGGCCACCCCAACCTTCGTCGTATTCTTGTTCATCATCAGTTTGTTGGACACCCTCTGCGCAAGGACTACCCAGCAGATAGACAGCAACATTGCACAGAGGCAATGCCCATCCATTTCGATAATGATGATCGTTACAAAGATGACGGTCGCGATTTAGTGCCCCTGAACATTGGACCTTCCCATCCTGCAACACATGGGACACTTCGGGTGATGGCGGCCTTGGACGGAGAAAAAGTTCACCGAGCTGGCGTTGAGTTGGGCTACCTTCATCGATGTTTTGAGAAGATGGCTGAAACGCATCCCTATAATCAAGTGATACCCTTCACGGACCGTCTCAATTATTGCTCGGCTCCGATGAACAATATCGGCTATTGTAAAGCTGTTGAAAAAATGATGAACGTGGAAATTCCACCTCGCGCTCAAGCGATGCGAATTATTTTGGCTGAGTTGTCTCGCATCATCGACCACCTTGTGTGCATTGGGGCAAATGCGGTTGATCTAGGGGCATTGACTGGTTTCTTTCATCTCTTTACCTATCGGGAAAAGGTCTATACTCTTTTTGAAAAACTTTGTGGGGCTCGTTTGACGGTTGCACTGACCCGGATAGGTGGCATGGCCCAGGATGCCCCTGAGGGGTGGTTTGATGAGGTTTTGCAATTTTGCAAAGAGATGCGCAAAGGAGTAGATGATCTTGATATCCTCCTCACTGGGAATAAAATTTGGATTAAAAGAACCCGTGATGTGGGCGCGATAACGGCCGAGAACGCAATTGAATGGGGATACACAGGGCCTTGTTTGCGGGCCGCGGGTGTCAGTCTGGATTTGCGCAAAGCGACTCCTTATTATGGCTATGAGACTCTTGATTTTCAAATTCCAATTGGGACCAATGGCGATGTCTATGATCGATACTTGGTGCGGGTTGCCGAAATGAGGGAGTCCCTGAGGATTATCGAACAAGTCGCAAAGAATGTTCCAGGCGGCGATTACACAGTGAGAGACAGAGGCATAACTCTCCCTGAGAAAAAAGACGTTTATGGAAATATCGAAGGTCTTATGAATCATTTTATGCTCGTGATCAAAGGACTGCGTCCTCCCGTTGGTGAGATCTACGATGCAACCGAGGCAGCAAACGGAGAATTGGGATTTTGGCTCATCAGCGATGGAAGCGCCAATCCCTATCGGTTGAAGGTTCGTCCCCCTTGTTTTGCTATTTACCAGTCGTTTGTGGAGCAGGTGACCGGTGGTCAGGTGGCTGATGTCATCGCCATATTGGGTAGTCAAAATCTAATCGCGGGTGAATTGGATCGCTAAGGAGTCTGCAATATGTTTGAACTTTCAAAGGATGGCCTTGAATTCGTTAATAAGGAAATGAAGCGATATGAGACAAAGCGATCAGCGATCATTCCTTGCCTTTTCAAAATCCAAGAAGAAAATGGTGGTTGGGTAAGTCCGGAGAGCATAGCTTATCTGGCAAAAATAATGGATGTTCCTGAACGTTGGGTTCACGAAGTATCGAGTTTTTATACAATGTTCAATCAGGAGCCTGTCGGTAGGTTTCATGTCCAGGTCTGCTGCAACATCTCATGTGCGATGAACGGTGGACGTGAGTTGGCTGACCACTTGGTAAAGTCCCTTAATATCGGTGATGATGGGATGAGTCCAGATGGGCGATATACTGTCACACGGGTTGAATGCCTCGGATCTTGCGGGACGGCGCCCATGATGCAAGTCAATGACGACTACCACGAAAATCTCACCCCAGACAAAGCAGTCAAGATTCTGCGAGAATTGGAATGAACTGATGGAAATCAAGCTTCTCACTCAGCATTACGACAAAGATGAATTTATTGGGATCCAAGGCTATCAAAAATACGGTGGATACGAGGTGCTATCAAAGGCTTTGAAGTTAAGTCCTAAGGCCATCATTGACGAGGTCAAGGCTTCGGGTCTCAGAGGCCGAGGAGGGGCCGGTTTTCCAACGGGAATGAAATGGGGTTTTCTTCCTGCAAACGGAGAAGAGAGGTATCTGCTTTGTAATGCGGACGAAGGGGAGCCGGGCACTTTCAAAGATCGGGCAATGTTATCAAGAGCTCCTCACCAACTGATTGAGGGCATGATTATTTCAGCCTTTGCCATTGGCTCAAAGGAAATCCTATGTGTATATCCGCGGCGAATACCGAATGTGTATTCGGACTGTTGAAAAGGCGATAGCAGAAGCCTATAAAGCGGGATTCTTGGGTAAAAATATTCTGGGCTCTGGTTTTGACCATGATTTAGATGTTTATTCGGGAGCTGGTGCTTATATCTGTGGAGAAGAAACGGGAATGATTTCTTCTCTTGAAGGAAAAAAGGGCCAACCGAAATTGAAACCCCCATTCCCAGCGGTTCAGGGTTATTTAGCTAAGCCAACAATAGTCAACAATGTTGAGACGCTGGCGGCGGTAGTTCCGATCATGAGAGATGGGGCTCAGGCCTACCGGAAATTTGGCACTGAAAAGTCACCCGGAACAAAGATATTTTCAGTCAGCGGAAATGTGAAAAAACCGGGCGTCTACGAGGTTTCATTAGGATATCCTTTGATCGATTTAATCAATAATGAATGTGGTGGCCTGATTTCCGGTCGAGAATTGAAGGCTGTCATTCCAGGTGGCTCGTCTGCTCCGGTGCTAACGGCTGAGGAAGCGCAGCGGGCAACCATGGACTACGAATGTCTGCAAGGCATGGGATCAATGTTAGGTTCAGGTGCCGTCATCGTCATCGATGATTCAAACTGCATGGTTGATCTGCTCAAAGTCATTATGCACTTTTACCATCACGAATCTTGTGGTCAGTGCACTCCATGCCGTGAGGGAACTGGCTGGCTACATAAGATTGTGAATAGTATTGTGAGTGGTGAGGGTCGGTTGCAAGACATTGATCTTGTATTGAGAGTGTCACAACAGATGATGGGTCGAACAATTTGCGCTTTGAGTGATGCGGCGGCGATGCCCGCGATCAGCTTTGTTAATAAATTTCGGGACGAATTTGAATTTTATGTCCGAGAAGGGCGTTCGAAAGTAAGAGGTTCACTCCATGCCCAAATGTAAAATTAATGGAATTGAAATTGAAGTAAAAGAGGGTTCTAAGTTGATCGAGGCCTTCAAAGCAGGCAGATGCGAGCATTGCTCACTACTGCTGGCATCCTGCTCTGAGTGTTGCGGTGTTTGCCGATTGTGTATGGTAGAGATAGAGGGTAACCCACGCTTACAGATAGCCTGCAACACCGCTGTGACCGAAGGTATGGTTGCGACAAATCGATCAGAAAAGGTGAAAGAGGCGGTACGTTGGGGGCTTGATTTTCATTTGATTAACCATCCACTTGACTGTCCGATCTGTGATCAGGCAGGGGAGTGTGGATTGCAAGATCAATACATGGAATTTGGCAAATACACTCCTGAGATGGCCGAGCGGAAAGTAAAAAAGCACAAAGTGGTTAGCCTAGGGGAGAAGGTCGTTCTTGATTCTGAGAGATGTATTCTTTGCTCGCGTTGCGTGCGATTCACTTCTGAGGTGACGAAGACAAATGAACTAGGAATCTTCAATCGTGGTGACAGGGCCGAAATTGGAACTTTTGAGGATAAACCCCTCAATAATAATTATTCACTTAATACGGTTGATATTTGTCCAGTTGGGGCACTGACGGCTAAGGATTTTCGTTTCAGGCAAAGGGTTTGGTATCTAAAGAACGGAAAGAGCATCTGCACGGGGTGTTCCACTGGCTGCAATGTCAAAATTTATTATAACGAGGAGGGGTTGTTCAGGGTGAAGCCCGAATACAATCCTGAAGTGAATGGTTATTGGATGTGTGATCAGGGACGCGACATTTATAAACATTTAAACAGGCCTTCACGCCTTGAATATGTCGTTGTCAAGGATGGTGCTCACACGAAGGTTGAAACGTCCACAGCTAAAGTTCTCGGAGAGTTTGGAGTCATGATTCGTCAGGCGATACAGGCGAATTTTCCAGGTAAGGTAGCTCTTGTTTTGACTGGCCAGTACAGTCAGGAAGAATACTCTGCACTTCTTAACTACTTTTTGGCGGACTTAGGTTCTCGAGAGATTTACCATTGGGTCAATAATCCTGAAAAAATGGAGGAATTTGACGGAATTCTTTTTCGAGGTGACCGTAATCCCAACACAAAGGGACTTCAGCAGCTCCTCGCGCGAGAAAAGCTCATGGGCAAGTGGCAGGATTTAGAGCGGAAGTTGAAGAATAAAGAGATTGATATGTTGGTCGTTGCTGGTCCTGAAAATCCTGGAGTTTTTTCTGATTTAGATAAGAAAATTGAGATGTTCAGTCAAGTCAAGCAACTGTTGTGGCTTTCGCCAGCGAAATGTGAGGCTTTGAATCGGACAAGTACGCCGACGTGGCAGATTCCAGTGAAGAGTTTTTTTGAGAAAGACGGAAGCTATGTCAATGCGAATGGCAAAGTACAGTCTGTCAAAAAAATCGCATCAATTGTTCCTGAGGCACTGTCCTTGGTTGAGGTTGTCACTTTCTTGTCTGGAAGGAAAGAAGTCATCAAACAGGATGAGGATGGGCTGAATTGGAAAAAGACCAACTTCTTCGTCCACCAACGAGGTCCGTTATGAGTATCGTGAGAAAACCGGGGGCTTTGTCTCATTGGTATATTCCTGGGATTTTCGGAGGGCTTTGGCTCACTTTGAAATATATGATCAGAAATCTCTTTCACAAAAAGGCAATGCCGACGATCAATTATCCCGAGGAAGTTTACGAATACAGTCCGCGATTTAAGGGCAATCACGTGCTGACCGTCAAAAAGGACGGCTCTTTGAGATGCACAGCCTGCATGTTGTGTGCAACGAATTGCCCAGCACAGTGTATTTCAATTCAAGCAGCTGAACATGAGGACCCCACAGTAGAAAAATACCCTGTGAAGTACGAAATTGACATTTTGAGGTGCGTATTCTGTGGTTTTTGTGAGGAGGCTTGTCCGGTTGATGCTGTCAGAATGGGACCTGAGTGGCAAACGGCGGGATTAAATGGTTCTTCTTTTATTTATGATATCCAGCAACTGGCTTATCGACCTCAATTGAGAGGTGGAATCATCAGCCGAGTTGATGATGAGGAACGCCACAAATTTGGAATATGAGAAGTGATCAAAGAGGAGAGCCTCTCATCTGAAGAGGCTCTTTTCAAAAAACGCCTTCTTAGAAATCAAGACCAAGATGGACTTTTGTGTAAGCTCCATCGAGTTTTTGTTCAGTCCCACTCCCTCCAATCTTCAGTCCCATATATCCGACTTCAGCTCCCACGAGAAAACCCACGAGCTTAATGCCACCTTCGACTCCGACGGAATAGGACCCACTGATGTCATTCTTGGTGGTGGTGGTTCCGACTCCAATAACTTCAAAGGTTTGATCTCCGCTATGAGAAACACCGATAGTTCCAATTGCTCCCAGAAAAATCAAAGTATCAATCAGTCGGAATGAGATCAGTCCAGAGGTTCGCGTCAGATCGAGATTAAATTTTCCGTAGCTATTTGATTCCTCGGCTTTCATGATTTCATGTCGAATTCCAAACGCTAACGGGAAGAGGGGAGGTGAGATAATGAGATCGCCTCCAAACCCCGTCAGTTTAGAAAGAGTTGGAAATGCCCCGACCTGATCGGGGCTGACTGTTTGTAAACCGTAGTTTGCCCGAATCTGTACAAGCGCCTGGACTTTGGGTGTGTAAGCCATGAGAGACAATAGAAAAATCAGAGAAGAGGCGAGGAAGTTCTTTGTTTGTTTCTGCATGATGATCTCCTTTATAAGTTCAGCTGAGAGTTTAGTTTTTGCGTTAAGAGGTCTCAACAAAATGGAGCGAACTTAGCCTTAAGTCTGGTTCAGTGGTCCAAAGACTGACGTCCTATTCCATAGTATTCAATGCCGAGTTTCTTCATTTTTGTCGGATCAAATATATTGCGTCCATCAAAAATCAGGGGGATTTTTAAAAGTGACCTTAATTCTTTTAGATCGACGCTTTTGAACTCATTCCATTCTGTAATGAGAAGCAAAGCGTCAGATCCTCTGGCGGCATCCTGAGCCGATTCAGCGGCCTCAAAAAATACCTTGCATGCGAGTTTGGCATTTTTCATTGCGACAGGATCAAAGGCCGAGACGCTTGCACCCAGTCGCACAAGCTCTTCAATAATGCTGAGGGAGGGGGCCCGGCGGACATCATCGGTGTTTGGCTTAAAACTAAGTCCCCAAATGGCAATACGCCTCTCGTTAAGGTCCTCGAGACGATGCTTAAGTCTTTGGACCAAAACCGATTTTTGCCTTTCATTCACTTCGTCAGCAGCTTTAAGCAATTTCATTTCCAATTTGTGCTCACGCCCTGTGTGTAGGAGCGCACGGAGGTCCTTGGGAAAGCAGCTGCCGCCATAGCCAATTCCGGGCTCGAAAAAGGCTGGATTTATTCGGCTGTCAGAAGAAAAGCCCCTTCTCACCTGATTGATATCCGCTCCGACCTTATCTGAGAGGAGGGCCAGTTCATTGATGAAGCTTATTTTCAAAGCAAGAAAGGAATTGGCAGCATATTTGGTCATCTCGGCCGAGGAATTATCCATAAACATGATGGGATTGCCATTTTTCAAGAACGGTTCATAGAGCCTTTCCAAAGTTATTTTTGCCTCTTCGCTTCGGCAACCGATAACGACCCGATCAGGATTCATAAAATCATCAACTGCGCCTCCCTGTTTCAAAAACTCTGGATTGCTCACTATCTCAATAGCACTTGCTGAATGGGCGTCGCAAAAGGCCTGTGCCCGTTGAGCTGTGCCAACGGGCACAGTGCTTTTGAGAACGACAATTTTTGGTTTTTGAGGGGCCTGGCAAATCTGTTTCAATACCTCAAAAGTGAAAGACAGGTCAGCACTGCCATCCTCTTCCTCTGGGGTGCCGACCGCCACAAATAGGATCTCGGCTTTGCTTGAGGCCTCTCCCACCTCAAATACAAACTTCATTCGTTTGTAGTTTCTGTGAAACAAGTCACCCAAGCCAGGTTCGAAAAACGGCAATTTGCCCTCTAAAAGAGTCGCGATTTTCTCTCGATTGGAGTCGATACAGGTTACTTGATGCCCAGCATCAGCAAAACAGACTCCAGCTACCAGGCCCACGTAACCGGTTCCAATGATCGCAATCTCCATGGTTCTCCCCTTGGCAAGTGATTGAAACCAAAGTAGTAATGGGTCAAATGCGGGGACCTGTCAACTTTTCTCAAAGGGAGCGCAATGGAGACCCAGACCAAGGCTTTCTTAACAAAACTTTTGAAGTTTGGCGTTGCGGTGGGCCTCATCGCTTGGATGATCAACAAGGGTCTTCTTGATCTTTCCTCCTTAGGTCAGCTTCTCACTCCCGTGCATGTTTGCATCGCCTTAACTTTGCTTTTTTTAAATATCTATATCAACAATTATCGCTGGTCATTGTTGCTCGCCTCGCAGGAGTTGCCGGCTAGCTTTGTCGTTACTTTTCCTCTCACTTTGGTGGGACTTTTTTTTAATTTTGCCGTGCCCGGGGCGGTCGGGGGAGATGTGGTCAAAGCCTACTATGTGGCTCAAGATCACCCAAAACGAAGGATGGCTGCGGCAACAACAGTGATGATGGACAGAATCGTGGGACTTTACGCGATGATTCTTCTGGCTGTTATCACCATGTTGTTAAATTTCGAAAATGTGTGGCACCGAATGGCTTTGCGAAACATCTTTTTTTCGAGTCTGTTGCTGATCTTGCTAATGACAATTGTGTTGGGATTGATTTTATCCTCTACGGTGAAAACCAAAAATCCCCTGCTTCGTTGGAGTCAGGGATTGCCGGGAGGAGATTTTCTGAACAGATTTTATGAGGCACTGCATTCCTATGGTAAGAACCTCAGGACGGTGATTCTGACAGTCGCGATCAGTCTCATAGGACAGATGATTGCGATAGGATATATGGCTTACATTGGATTCGCTCTGGGCGAGAGCGTACCTCTCGCAACCTATTTTTTTGCGGTTCCCCTGGGATTTATCGTCATGGCTTTGCCGATCAGCCCTGCCGGAATTGGTGTGGGCCAAGTGGCTTTCTTGGTTTTATTTCGTATGTTTACCGGGAGTGAGACCACGGTGGGACAGACAGTCATTACCGTTTTTCAGATTGGCACCCTCTCTTGGAGTCTGATTGGAGCATTTATTTACGCTCAGAGAAAGAGGCCAAAAATTCTAGATGAGGCCACTTCGGCTTGAAAAATGAGCGGGCGATCATTTTACGTACTATTAAGCAGGGAGAGTCCAACTTAATCGTGCACGCTCTGAATCGTGATGGGTGTCGCGTGAACTTGATGGCTAAGGGTGCCATGCGGAGCCGTCGACGATTTGGGGCGGAGTTCTGGAGCCCCTCAATTACGTTCAGATGAGTTATCGAGAGAGACATTCATTTGATGATCAGGATGCTCTTCATTGGTTAGAAGAGGCTCACTTGGTTGAGTGTTTCAATGGAATCCGCGCAGATTATGATCGTCTTGAAATGGGAATTTATCTTTTGCAGTTGGTCTCTAAAGTTTCAAAAGAGGCCATTTCAGATAATTGTGAGTTGTTTGATTTACTTGGCAATAGTCTCCATGCGCTTCAGTCTTCGCAAAAGACGAGGTACTTAAAGCTCCTCTTTGAGCTCAAACTCCTACACCAACAAGGTGTTCTTGATCGTCAGGGCGAAGGAGCCTTTCTCATTGGGTTCTCGATTCGAGATCATGAACAGATCAATTTGAACGAGGAGGAGTTTCTCCTTGTCAAACGCGAGGCTCGTCACTTTTTGGAAGCTTATTTTCAGTGAGCTTACTTCAAGATTCAGGATTCAGGATTCAGGATTCAGGTTCACCAACCCCAATTGAACGTGCCGGTCGCCATGACTGAGAATTTACTGTATTGGTTTGTGGAGACGTTTGACTGGTTGTTCGTGTAGTTGAAACTGAGGTTACCGAGGGCCCATTCATTGAAGGGGTGTCCATATCCAGCGGTGAGAGACATATTGGTGTCTTTTCGCAAACTCGAGGCATCGGGGTAGTTGAGGTTGTAGACAGCGAGGCCGAGATTCCACGAATCGTCTTTTCGGGCCGGTGCCACGTAGGTCGCGCCCCCCTCTACCCGCAAATATGTTTTATCTTTTCCCGCTGCTGCATTGTTGACTAAGCCAAGGTTGAGGATGACAGCTTTTCGAAGTGTTTTGTCTTTGAAGAAGGTTTGAGAGGTCTTGAGTGAGAGCTTAGTTGCATCGGCATCGGCATCACCAGTCGAACTATCCAAGAGGGAATCATCTTGGCGGGCATCCAAAATGTAAGAAGCATGCCATTGTTCACTCATGATGAATGTATTGTCGACGGTCATAATCATGGAATTGAGAATATTCTCCTGGGGACCATCTGTTTCAACTGACATATTGAGAGCTTCATAACCTGGCGTTACTGTCAGGCGGTATCCCTTTCCTGCAAGCATGCCCTTGTAAACGTAGGGAAGAGTGATTGTATTTTGCCAGGGATCGGCGATGGAGAGATCACTTTTCGAGGAGCGTATGTAGGACGAAGCCAATTTGCCTGAGAATTCATGGATTTTTCCATTTAGAATTCTGTATTCAACTCCTCCGCTAGCAATTGAGCGATAGTCGGCCTCTTCTGTTGTTGACCCCTGGGAACTCACGTTGTCTGGAGCCAGCAAGACATTGCTGTCGTACATGGCTCCAATCGTGGCATTGAACAGAAACCTTTTGGCCTGATTTTTTTTATAAACTATCAATTGGGCGATTTTTTCAAGATATTCCTCGGATCGACTGTCCAAAGAAGAGTCATTTGAATGATCAATGACCCATTCAAATGGGAGTTTTGCCTCCTCAAATTTTTCTTGGTTAAACAGGATCACTCCGCGATAGAATCCGGCGCTCACCGACAATTCAGGATGATTTGCTTGTTGGACCTGAGCAAATTTCTTAAGAGCCGAATCAAGCTCCTTGAGACGAAAGTGAATCAAACCCATGTAGTATTCTTTTTCGAGATCAAGATCTGTAGAAGTTTTTGCGAGGTTCATCACAACCAGGGCTTCATTGAACTTTTCATTTCGATAGAGAGTAATCGCATATTTAAAGTAGTAGGCCTTGTTTTCGGGATCCAATTCTACCGATTTGCGAAAATTTTCCTCAGCCGGTATGAATTGACCTAATCGATAGGAATCGAGAGCTGCTTCTGCAAATTGCTTTGCCTTTTCAAGGCGCTTCTCTCTCTCCTGTTCGCTGAGCAATTTTTGTTGTCTCATTCTCTCTTCTGTCCTTTGTTTTTCAATTTGCTCCAGGCGAACTCTGTCTGCCTCCCGTTTTGCGCCTTCCTGAGCCAGCAGATCGAGGGCAGTCTGTCGTTCGGCCATTTTGCTGGCTTCAATGGCAGCCTTATCGGGTATGGGCTTGGACAAAGCTTTTTTCGTGGCTTCAGCTTGACGAGCCAGCTCAGCCTCACGTTCAAAGGCTTCTTTTGCCTGTTGGGCCTGTTCTGGAGTGTCATAAACATCAAGAATTTGTTGTCCTTCTGGCGATGTGCGAAAGACCAGGGGCTTGCTCGCTGCTTTTTTGCTGTTTAGCAATTGGTAAAACTTAGCCAAGGTATCCTTCGAATCTTCTCGCATCCCTTCAGGAGGGATGTAGACCTCTGGATCAAGAGATTCAATTGAGGTCCAACTGATAGAAAAATTGCCCCGAAACGTGCTTGAATCTGGTTCGGTCTCTTCGATCACAATTTTTGCCACTTTTCCGGTCTTTGCATCGCGGAAAAACAAGAAGGCAGAGTCTGGGACAGTGCTGCTTTGGTTCCAAGTAGAGGAAGCGTAATAAATCCTCAGATTTTGAGCTTTTGAATTTGGAGGGGAGGAAGGCGCTTGCGGTGACTTAACTGGGGATGGCGGATTTTCCTTTTCTGCAGCTCGGCTCTCAAAACAGAAAAAGCCAGTCATCAGACCAAGCCCCAAACAAAATCGAATCAATTTTTGACTGTTCACCGCTGCTCTCCCAGGTAGAGTTGTTAAAAAAGGAGTGGGATTTACCATCAAATTTTATCTGAGGTTGGCCTTCTGAGAAAGGACTGAGAGAATTAAAGAGGAAAACCCCTCCTTTAGGGAAGGGGAATTGATTTGCTCGTCGAAGGCAGGGCTAAAAATTCAGTCTTGGTACTTTACCTGCCCCTAAGGGCAATTCTACCTCTGTGCACATTTCATTGCGAACCTTGGGTCACACGGATAAACAGGCGCGTTGCCCCATCCTGAATGACCTCACGGCAGAACTCACAAATGATATTTGATCCAGGCATTGGAGGTGGCATGAATGGCATCATGGGCGGAGGTGGCATCATCCCAACAAAAGCAGGCATGTTTGGTGCTGAGGCAAAGTCTTCAGGCCTCATCATCCCAGTGCCTTCCATGGGCATCGGCATCATTCCAGATGGGTCGCGCTTTGGATCCCCACCCATGCCTGGAGTTGGAGGTCCACCGGCAAATTCAGGACCTGACCCAGGGCCTGACCCTGGTCCGGAAGGACCCGATGTTCCATCCGGTCGAGCGTCTGGGCCTCTGGCGGCACCAGTGCCATTTTTTGGGTTGCTGCCAGGCTCATTTTTTGATTGTTCAGATCCCTTTTCACCTTGTTCATTTCTGGGGCCATCATTGCCACGGCCTTCTTTATTATTGCCTTGGCCTTTGTTCCCGCCTTGGTCCTTTTTTTGATCACTGTCTGGGCTTTTGTTCCCACCTTCGTCCTTCTTTTGATCACTGCCTTGGCCCTTGTTTCCGCCTTCGTCTTTTTTCTGTTGGTCCTTCTTATCCTTTTCTGGCTGGTTGCTCCCTCCGCCAGGCCCAGCTTGTTTCTCTCTGTCAGGAGCATCTGCCTTTGTCTCCTTGTCAAACTGAGCAAGTTCTGCCTTGGGCATTGGCACCGCAGGAGCTGGCGGATTGTTTCCTGTGTTCGCCGTGAACTCGCCAACCCTCACGGAAACAGGATTGAGAATAGTTCCTCCTGGTCCTGGAAGTCCAAAAGCGACTTCTCCTTTGAAGGTAACAACCTTTGAGGAGTTCGTGACTTGATTAAATGAAGTAAAGAAGTCAGTTCCTCGAACTCCCGCTACGGCAGAGGGCGTTTTTACCTGAAACTTATTGTTCTCGCCGTCATATTTTTGCTCGACCTTCGCACGAACTTTTCCATAGATAACATCTATTAAGACTTTCTTGTTGTCTTTGGCGGGATCGAATTCGTAGCTATCGATAACAATGTTTGAGCTGGGAGACACATTAATTTCATTTTTGTCTACCATCACAATCTTGGCCCGAGAATCGGCTTGAGTTAGTATGGAGTCTTTAGGGAATACCTTCATCCCAATCTTTGCTTTTTCGTCTTTTCCTGTCTTTCCAGATTTTATTGAAACATTTCCTTTAACCACGGTGAGGATGCCATGAACCTGGGCGGCTCTGGATTCTGCGCCAAGTAAGAGGTGAATCGCAAAAAAGACGAGACAGAGTATCTTAATGGGAAACTTAGCCATGTGGCCTCCCTCGAAAATCTTAACATTAAAGCGCGGCTACCTCTGATATTCGGACTATTTGGTCGAGGACTAAAATGGGGTTCCCTGAATGAATCATTTCATGAATTTATTTTTACATTATCAGAAAAGAAGGGAGGGTCTTCTTCGCCCTAGGCAGGTTTCCCCGAAGAATGCCTCAAAATGGCATCGGCAACACAAGAGAGTGAGAAGACATGAGCCTCAGGGTGAGAATAAGCTGATTCAGATGGAGACTCCAGGCCACCAAGCAAAATAGATCGAGTTCCCGCACGATGACCGGCTTCGACGTCGGTCATGCGATCTCCAACCATCCAACTTCTCGCGAGATCAATATTGTAGAAGCTTGCCCCTTCAAGAAGCATCCCCGGATTCGGTTTTCTCATGAAGTGGTCAGTGTCAGTCATGTAGGGCGCATCATGAAAAGAGAGAAAATCAATTCCCTCCCGGGAGAAATCGGCCCGCATCACGCGATGAATTTCTCTTAATTTTTCGATCTGTACAATGCCTCGTGCAACTCCGCTCTGATTAGTTGCAACAAAAAAAACGTATCCAGCGTCTCTTAGTTTTCTGAGGCTATCGAAAACTTTTGGTAGGTACTCAATTTGTTCTGGATCATTCAAGTATAATTTATCAACGATAAGAGTGCCATCACGGTCAAAAAATACAGCTCTTTTCTTCATTTTGGGTTCCTTGTCTGTCTTATCATAGATGGAGTTGAGTGTTTTGTCAACTCTTTGAGTTCTTTGAGCTCTTTGCATTTTTTGAGCGCGCTCAATGCTTGAACTCAAGGCCTCGACTCGGCTATTGAGCTGCTCATTTCCACTCTTCTATTCTAAACTTCTGGGTCCTCACCGAAAGGATGATGAGCTTCCATTGTTCTGGCCAATTGTTCCAGACTAACATGGAGATATTTTTCGGTGGTATTCAGCGATTGGTGACCCAGAAGGTCCTGGAGAATTCGGATATCCATGCCGCCGTTGAGCAGGTGAGTGGCATAACTGTGTCTCAGGGCGTGGGGATTTAGGCTTTTTATGAGTCCTGCGTTCATCCCGGCCTTTTTGACAAGGGAGTAAGCCTTGCGAGTGCTAAGAGGAGTTGCGCCAAAAACGTATTTTCCCAGGCGCGGGAGAGACTTCAGCTCCTCCATTACAATTCGGGGAATAGCCACTTGTCTTTCCCGTCCCCCTTTACCTGCGATCAGAAGTGTCCCTTGATCGACCTTTACGTTTGACCAGGTAAGATGATAGGCTTCGCTAATCCTGAGCCCCCCGCCATACAAAAGGAGGATGAGAGTCCTTGTTTGATGGGACTGAACTTTGGAAGATGGAGTCAGGCCCGGCCCGGATTTCTTCTCGTCAGCTGTGGCAGTTGCTTTGATCACGGTGATAACCTCATCCACGGAGATAAAATGGGGAATCTTTCTTGGTATCCTCGGAAGAGCGATCTGTGAGGAAAGGTCACGAGTTGTCAGGTTTTCGCGAAAGAGAAATCTCAGAAAGCTCTTTAGTGTGGCACTTTTTCTCTGTCGACTTGCCGGAGACAAATGAGACCACTGGCCTTGCGCATTGATGGAAGCTCGCAGTATTTGATCCTCTGTGGAGCCGACATTTTTCAAGGATGGCTCGGCAGTTTGGCGCGTATCAAATTGTTTTTTCTCAATATTCCAGATGTAGTGAGGAACCCCCAGAGCACCGTAGGCCTGAAAAAGGTCGAGTGCGTATGATTTGATGGTTAGTAGGGAGGAATTTTCTATGAAATGAAGATTTTTTAGGAAATGGGCCGTATAAATTGGTAAAATGACCACTTTACTCACTTCAAAAAACCCAATCCTTTCATTTAGTTATAATTAATTCATGATGCATTGCAAAAATAACTTGCATGAGAAAGCGCCGTTTGTTAGAACACGCTGTGTTATACGCTACGTGACAATGAAATAAGCGAGTAAGTTTTCGCGTAGGCGAGTAGAAGTAGTTCCATCAAATAAGTAAACCAAGGGGCTGTACGTATGTCAGGAATTGATAGTTCGTCATTTCTTCCTCCCAGCGATAACCAGGTTTTACCCGGCGTTAAAACTCCAAATAAAATTATAGAAGACAAGCGAATCGTTTACAAATCAGAAGTCATGCGCCATCTCATTCGCATGGTGGAGAGGGTGGCTCCATCTAATGCGACAGTTCTTGTCCTCGGAGAAAGTGGCACGGGCAAGGAGCTGATTGCTCACGCTCTCCACGAAAAAAGTCTTCGTAAAAATAAACCCTTTGTTGCAATTAACTGTGGAGCCTTACGTGAAACTCTTTTAGAGAGTGAGCTTTTTGGCCATGAAAAGGGCGCGTTTACGGGAGCCTACACGCGAAAAATTGGACTCGCCGAAGTGGCCAATGGTGGAACACTTTTTTTGGATGAAATAGGTGAGTTGAGTCCGGGGATTCAGGCCAAGCTTTTGCGCTTCCTTCAAGAAGGTGAGATTTATCGAGTGGGTGGTAAGGAACCAATTCGAGTGGACATTCGTTTGGTGAGTGCCACCAACAAGGAATTGGATAAGGAAGTCATGCGTGGAAATTTTCGCGAGGACCTCTTTTATCGTATCAACACGATCATGTTACATTCTCCACCTTTGCGCCGAAGGAAAGAGGATATTCCATTTTTGGTGGAGTATTTTCTTGCGAAAAGTCCTCACGGATATCTCAATCGTGGTCGTCAGATGAGCGAAGATGCCATTAAAATTTTGATGCGCTACGATTGGCCGGGTAATATTCGTGAGCTTCAGAACGTGTGCGAGAGATTGCAGATTTTGGCGGAAGGTCATATCATTATGCCGGGCGATCTTCCGGAAAATGTCCGCAATCCAGACCATAAAATTATCATTGATGACTACGATCCAACAATGACTCTCCATGAATTGGAAAAGCGGTATATTTTGAAGGCTCTTAACTATTTTGATGGAAATAAGACTCAGGCAGCGAACGCTTTGGGGATTACCATCAAGACTCTCTACAATAAGTTGCATGAATATGGTGAATTTGATCGGTATGCTGTTCATACAAAGCCGATGATACCCACGCCAAAATTCTAGTATCATAAACAACAGATGTGCTTTTTTTTGTATAAAGCAAAAAAGCCATAAAAAAAGCGAGTTTTAATAACTCGCTTTTTTGTTTTTCTGACTGATTTATTTAGCTAGTCTCTTACCTAGGAGAGAGTTATTTCTAGGTTAGAAATAACCTTCGTCGTCGCCTTCCAGTTCTTCATCATCGTCATCATCGTCGATATCGTCAAAATTACTTACGTCATCTCAGCAAAATCTTCCTTGGGATTAAAGTCTCCCTCCATCGATTCAAATTCTGTTTTTGAACCTGGTGATTTATCGCCTGTCGGTCCGCGAAAGGGATTGGTCCCTGCAGGAGCATTTGCTGGAGAACTAGCAATGTCGTGAATGCTGGGTGCCTTTGGCTTTGCGCTTTTTGGTTTGATGACTTTCGCTGCGGAAGGTTTGCTTACCGCCGCTTTTTTTGTTGCTGCCTTTTTAGTTGCAGTTTTTGTGGTTGTTTTAACCGTCGCTTTTTTCGTGGCTTTCTTAGCAGTTGCCTTCTTTGTGGCTTTTTTTGTTGCTGCCTTTTTAGTTGCAGTTTTTGTGGTTGTTTTAACCGTCGCTTTTTTCGTGGCTTTCTTAGCAGTTGCTTTCTTTGTGGCTTTTTTTGTTGCCTTTTTCGTTACTGATTTCTTTGTCGCTTTTTTCTTTTTGGCCATGAGATAACCCCCATCGTTCCCATTTATTCAAACATGATCAACCACCGGGGCTGATCTCCAATTCCGTCGCTATCGAAATGGTACTGGCAATTAAAAGGCTTGCCTAGCCCTTTTTTTTATTGCCACAAAAAAATGTCCCGAGCACGGAGGCCCGGGACAACTGGTCTTTTGATTATTGCCAATGAGTCTGATTAACCAATCAATTTCAGAGCGGTGGAATTGACTTGGTTTGCTTGAGCGAGGGTCGCTGTCGCAGCTTGAAGAAGGATGCCGTTTCTGGTCATCTCCGATGAGGCTTCAGCAACATCTGTATCTCTGATGCGACTGTTGGCAGCCGACATGTTTTCCTCAGCTACAAGGAGATTTTGGACCGTTGATAGCAATCGATTTTGCAGAGCGCCAAGGTTTGCGCGCATTCCGTTCACGCTAGTTTGAGAACTATCGAGAAGTCCAAGGGATTCTTGAGCTCCTGCTTTGGTGTTGTAGTCCAAACCAGCAAGGCCAAGCGCATCGAGAGTGGCCACATTTTCTTCAGAGCTGAAGGAAATGCGATCTTCAAAATCGTCATTGTAAAGTCCAACTTGGTAGTCAAAAGTGGGCGTTGTACCATCTAAAAGCTTGGTCGTACCCCATGTGGTCACCGAAGCGATCCTTTGAACCTCACTTTTGAGCTGCTGAACTTCCTTGTCAATGAAGGACCTTTCAGTGTCCCCTACCGTGTCGGATGCCGCTTGGATCCCCAATTCCCGAAGGCGAACAATGATGTTTCCAATCTCATTGAGGCCTCCCTCAGCCGTTTGGACCATTGAAATACCATCATTTGCGTTGCGATTTGCTTGGCGGGCCGACCTTACCTGAGCCTTTATGTTTTCGGAAATGGCCAAACCAGCGGCATCGTCCGCTGCTTTATTGATTCGGCTCCCCGAAGCCAGTTTGTTCATGCTGTCGTTAATGTGCATTTGACTATTCAGTAAATTCCTTTGGGCGTTGATCGCCGCAATATTTGTTGAAACACGAAATCCCATTTTAACTATCCTCCATTTAATTTCATTAATTTCCTCCTTGTTGAATTTCCCCTTTTTAAGGGGTTCGGCTTCCTAGCCTTGGGGTTTGGTATTGTACCAATAAACTTATTGTCTATAAGTTTTCCTTGTACTTCATTTCATCCTTGATGGACCTCCTTTCGAATTCACATATCAAGAGAACGCGACCAGTGTTCCCTGGTTAATCCGTTAACCCCTTAAACACAAGGGCGACCAAAAAGCATCACCCCTTCCACTGCGTAGCTATTCGGGACTGATATCGGATTCTTGACAGGACGAGAGACTATTTTCGAGATGCTGCAACTAAGATTGGGCTTTTGAATGATCGAGGTCCTAAGACTTAAGCGGTGAAAACAGATCTAAAGGCAAGCTCAAAATAGGCTCTGGACAAGCCTTTCGGAGCGTCAGATAGGCAGTGGCTGGGGTGATAAGAGTCATCGTGAAAAAAATGTTTGCGTGATAACTCCAACGGATTTTGAGAAGTACTCCCTATTGAAATCGAGTGTTCTCACGACCTTTGAGTAGGATGTCTCCTCGTGACGAATAAAAATGAATGCACACACAACACATACTCAATTAGTGTCTAATCAATCTCAAGAAATCGACAGAAGGCCATTTTACCGGATAATTCATAGGACCGAAGCTGAGCATTGCGGCTGTGGATATTGAAATCATGCCCAAAGGTGCAGATATTTTCGTCACCGTCTAGGTGAACACACTGCTCGCAGCAATAGGTAAAATTGAGTGATCGAAACTCCGTTGGATTGACGGGGTCTAATATAATTGATTTGCGACCGGGGTGGACACGCCGACTTGCAATTAGGCCAGACATTGACAAATCTCCTTTTCAACGCACATTTTTTGGTGGGTGGTGCTAGTCTAGTCTCGCGGTGGGGTTGTTGTAATCAAAAAAGGGGTGAAACGTGGGCGATATCGAAAAAATGACAAATATGAGCCAGCAGGCGATGCAGGACGCGGCTGAGCTTGCCGAATCCAACCAGAATCCTTCGGTGGAGCCCTGGCACTTACTAAAGGCTATCCTCTCTCAGGCGGATGGGATCGTTCCGCGGGTCTTAACGGACGGAATGAAGCTAAAATTAGATCCTTTGGTTCGTGAGGTCGGGGCGCAAATAGACCGCCTCCCAAAGGTGTCGGGAGAGAACTTGCGAGTTCAAGCAAGTTCGGAGTTGGTGAAAATATTTAAGTCTGCTGAGTCTGAGGCCAAGGGGATGAATGATGATTTCATCTCAACCGAACACTTTATGTTGGCTGCATTAAAGTCGGGGAATCAGATTCTGAAAGATGTATTGAGGAAGTTTGGCGTTGATGCCAAACAATTTATGGAGGCATTAAAGATGAGTCGAGGAAGTCAGCGTGTAACAGATGATTCACCGGAGACTAAATTTGACGTTTTAAGGAAATATGCGCGGGACCTCACTGAGCTCGCTGAGGCCGGAAAGCTGGATCCGGTCGTTGGGCGGGATGAAGAGATTCGTCGGGTGGTGCAAGTGCTTTCACGGCGGACGAAGAATAATCCAGTTCTTATTGGTGAGCCAGGTGTGGGTAAGACGGCCATTGCCGAGGGGCTCGCCTTGCGGATTATCAATCAGGACGTGCCAAGTGTTTTGATCGGAAAAAAATTGATGTCTCTTGATTTGGGGGCACTGGTTGCGGGAGCCAAGTACCGTGGAGAATTTGAAGATCGCTTGAAAGCCGTTGTCAAGGAGGTGACTGGTAGCAATGGCCAGATTATTCTATTTATCGACGAACTTCACACTTTAGTGGGAGCCGGAAAGGCGGACGGTGCCATGGATGCCGGACAGATTCTCAAGCCTGCATTGGCGCGTGGGGAGCTTCGGTGCATTGGCGCCACGACCCTTGATGAATATCGACAATACATCGAAAAAGATAAGGCCCTTGAAAGAAGGTTTCAGAATGTGTTGGTAGCAGAACCCAGCGTTCAAGATGCCATCACGATCTTGCGTGGACTCAAAGAAAAGTACGAAGTGCATCATGGTGTGAGAATCACAGATGCTGCGATAGTGAATGCTGTGAAACTTTCCCATCGCTATATCACGGGCCGTTTTTTGCCTGACAAAGCCATCGATCTGATGGATGAAGCCGCAAGTAAGCTCAGTATCGAAATCAATTCGGTTCCCTCAGAAATAGATGAAATAGAGCGAAAGATGATGCAATTGCAGATTGAACGGGAGGCTTTAAAGAAGGAGAAGGAGAAGGGGGCGAGGGATAGACTGTCAAATATTGAATCTGAACTCAGAGGTCTATCGACTGAATTGCAGAAGCTCAAGTCTCAATGGGAAAAGGAAAAGGGTGAAATAGGCGGTTTGAAGGGAACGAAGGAGGAAATAGAGCGAATGAGGGTTGAGGTCGAAAGGGCAGAGCGGGAAGGAAACCTGGAGAGAGCTGCTGAGCTGAAGTACGGTCGGCTTCCAGAACTTGAGAAGCGACTTTTAACCTACGCGGAGGACACGACCAAAAGTTCCAGCGAGACGAGGATGCTAAAAGAGGAAGTCGGACCTGAAGAAATAGCGGAGGTAGTGTCAAAGTGGACGGGGGTTCCAGTCAGCAAGATGTTGCAGTCTGATTCAGAAAGACTTCTGCAGATGGAAAGTCTTTTGCGTCAGAAGGTTGTGGGTCAGGATCAAGCCCTCGTCGTGGTATCGGATGCTATCAGGCGGGCTCGGGCCGAGATTTCTGATCCTCATCGACCCATCGGATCGTTTTTCTTTCTTGGGCCAACAGGGGTTGGAAAGACGGAGACAGCCAAGGCCTTAGCTGAATTTCTATTTGATACTCAAGAGGCATTGGTTCGAATTGATATGACTGAATACATGGAGAAGCATTCTGTATCCCGGCTCATTGGGGCCCCTCCCGGATACGTTGGCTATGAGGAAGGGGGACAGTTGACTGAGAAAGTGCGTCGCCGTCCTTACAGCATCATCTTGTTTGATGAGATTGAAAAAGCTCATCCCGAGGTATTTAATGTTTTCCTTCAAATTATGGACGATGGGCGATTGACGGATGGTCAGGGTCGGGTCGTGGATTTTCGCAACACGGTCTTGATTATGACCTCCAATGTTGGATCGCAATTCATCGCGGATAGCAAATTGACGACAAAGGAAAGAGAAGACGCTGCGAAAGAGGCCCTTCGGGTTCATTTTAGGCCTGAGTTTCTGAATCGCATAGATGAAATAGTTATTTTCAATAGCCTGTCGGAAGAACAACTGGGCGGTATCGTTGAAATCCAACTTTCTGAGGTCAAGGAAAGGCTAAAGGACAAACACATCGAGCTGGAATTTGACCCTAGCGCACTTCGGTATTTAGCGAGAAAGGGGTTTGATCCTCACTACGGAGCGCGTCCCTTGCGTCGGGTGATACAGTCCGAGGTTTTGAATGTGCTCTCCAAACTTTTGATTTCTGGCAAATTGAGACCTGAAACCCATCTCAAAATCACGGCGAACGATTTAAACCTTGAGTTTGGTGGATTTGCAGAAAGCTGAGTATCGTGATTTCTCATGCGGTTCCGGGTTTAGAAGTCTTGACGAATACTTCCGCTCAGAGTAGTTTTCGGATCCGCGGGGCCACGGGTCTAAGGGATCTATGGGTCTGAGGGTCTAAGGGTCTAAAGGATCCAAGCTTGTTCGTCCTGTAATTGTTTCCTATTTGTTAGCGGTTTAACACGTCTGCTTGTGTTGGCTGGAATCGGAGCCTATGTTTTCGGGAATTGTGGAGTGCCAATCGCCTGTCCTGAAGGTTGTTCCCCGTCAGGGAGTGCTTGAAGTTCATATAAGGAGACCGGGTCAATTTAATCAGCTATCCGTGGGCGACAGCATCAGCGTGGACGGCGTTTGCTTAACAATTGAATCTTGCGACTCTGAAAAGATCGTTGTGGCCTTAGCGGCAGAGACTTTGCAGGTAACTCAGTGGGATGAGAAAAGCTTGCTAGGTCGGGCAGTGAATCTTGAGAGATCGCTGAGTTTTGGAGACAGAGTTCATGGGCATCTGGTGACCGGGCATGTGGACGTTTTAGGAGAAGTTGCTGCTATTGAGCGAGCAGGCGAGTGTTCAAAAGTCCGACTGAGGGTTCCTCAGCAATTGAGACCCTATTTTTGGAAAAAGGGGAGTCTCGCAGTGAATGGAGTCAGTCTCACGATCAATCAAGTTGATTCTTTTGGAACGATTGAAGTTTGTTTGATTCCTGAGACATTGAGGAGTACCAATTTGGGGTCTCTCCAAGAGGGTGATAGAGTGAGTGTTGAGGCGGATAACTTAGCAAAGGGATTGGTTGAGACTGTTCGAGGTTTCTGTTCGGAGGAGTTGTCACGGAAGGGGGACCTGCTATGAATGCGATTGAAGAACTATTAGCGGACGTGCGCGCTGGCAAGATGGTCATTCTGATTGATGATGAGGATCGTGAGAACGAGGGAGATCTGATCCTTGCCGCTGATGGGGTAACTCCAGAAAAAATTAATTTTATGGCCACAGAGGCGCGTGGACTTATCTGTTTGGCAATGACTGGAGACCAGGTCCAGAGGTTGGATTTGCCTTTGATGGTAAAAGAGGATCGGAATGGAGCTGCTAATCAGACCGCATTTACTCTATCGATTGAAGCAGCGAATGGAGTGACCACAGGTATTTCTGCTGCTGACAGATCACATACAATTCGAGTGGCTTCAAATCCTTTGGCGCGAGCATCTGATGTGGTGGTTCCCGGTCATATTTTTCCGATTAGGGCGCAGGAGGGCGGAGTTTTAAAGAGGGCTGGGCACACGGAGGCAAGTGTAGACATAACTCGCTTGGCCGGACTCAATCCAGCGGCTGTCATCTGCGAGATTATGAATTCTGATGGGACAATGGCCAGGCGTGATGACCTGATTGAATTTTCAAATAGGCACGGCATTAAGATCGGTACGATAGAAAGCCTCATTGAGTATCGGATTGAAAATGAAATGTTTGTTGTTGAGCAATCTCGGAGCCCCTTGCCTTCGAGTTTTGGTGAAGGATTTGAAGTTCGGATTTTTCGCAATCAGCTTGATGGCCGAGAACATCTCGCTCTGGTTAAGGGTGAACTGAGCGCTCGAACGCCCGCTTTGGTAAGAGTTCAGACGGAGAACGTTTTAGGTGACGTTTTTGGGAGTTTGCATTCAAGAAGCGGTGATTTTATCAGATCCGCTCTCCGTTTGATTGACCGCGAGGGAGCTGGAGCACTCGTCTATCTGCGGACGGAGTGTACTGAAGACAGATTGGCTCAACGAGTCAATGAATTCTCTTTTCTCGCCCAAAAGGGAAAAGACTCGCGATTTGATTCCAAAAGGATTTTAAAAGATCAAAGGGATTATGGTGTAGGCGCGCAGATACTCAGGTCATTGGGGGTAAAGGAGATTAGGCTCATTACAAACCATCCGCAAAAAATGGTGGGCCTGGGAGGATATGGCCTGAAAATAGTTGAATCGATAGATTTGAATGTTGGAGATAGTCCTTTGAGAGAATTTGCACAGGTGCTTCCAATTGTCGAAAGAAGTGAGTGTCTGAGATGAGTTTTTTGCAGGGTCGTCTCGTGGTCGATGAGATGCTTAAAATAGGAATTGTAACGGCGAAGTTCAATTTTAATGTCACAGAATTACTGGAAAAGGGTGCGCTGGACCGGCTTTTGTCGCTTGGCTTTGCATCCCGGCAGATAGTCTCCGTGAGAGTTCCGGGAGCTCTTGAGATTCCATTGGCTGTGCAAGTCCTATTGAGAAATGGCTGCCACGGGGTGGTTGCTCTGGGAGCTGTGATTCGGGGGGAGACGTCACATTACGATTATGTTTGCGCTGGGGTGGAGAGGGGCTGCTCTCATTTACAATTAAAATATAAGAAGCCTGTGGGATTCGGTGTGCTGACCACGGAAAATGAGGAGCAGGCATTAGATCGTGCGGGGGGCGCGATGGGAAATAAAGGAGCGGAAGCAGCTGAGGTTGTCGTTGAAATGATTGATCTTTTTAATTTAATAAAATCGAATAACCCAACCAGAAGATAAAAGGAGACCGAGATGTCTGAAAATCCCATGTCCAGTGTCACGATCAACGATTTTTACAACCAATTGGCATCGAGGGTAAGTGAGTACAATGCCAAATTGCTTTTGCAGCGTGCAGTTTTTCAGTCTGGACTTGATAACGACCACGATTGTTGTCTTAATATGGACGAAGCAAAGGCCATGTGCTTAGAACTTATCAAAAAGGGTGGACCGGCTTTTCAGGTTGGAAAAGACATGTATTCTCGCCTTCAGTAGCCTCCAAAATCCTAAATGAATGAGGACGGAACAACAGAACTATTAAAGGATTCTAAGGAGCTTAAACGGAGGAGAAGGGAAGTCATTGCCCTTTTCCCTCTAGGGCTTCTCTTTTTATTCTTAACTTGGATAGAGGTCCAGCTTTTTGGATACAGTCAAACTCTGCCATTTATTCATTCGATATTTTTCTTTGGCTTAGTCAATTTTAATATCGTCATTCTTTTGCTTCTTTTGTTCCTCATATTCAGAAATATCGTCAAAGTTTTTGCTGAACGACGGAGCGATGGCGATGGCGGTTCTTTAAAGGGTAAATTGATTGCAGCATTTGTTGGATTTAGTTCGATCCCAACCATGCTGATGTTTTTGATTTCAGTATTTTATATCAATAGCAGCTTCGATAAGTGGTTTAATGAAAAGATTTCGAGTGTGTTAAAAAGCGCTCTTGAAGTGACGAATGCTTACGTTTTAACGGCTAAAAGAAAGAACTATCATTTCGCTAATGAAATTGTCGCCGATCTCGATCAGGTATCTGATGACAAAATACCGGCTCGGCTGAAAAAGCTGCGTCGGCTCTATCAGCTTGATGCCGTAGAATATTACCCTCAATTGTTTTCTGAAAGAACTCTAGAAGTAGCGAAAGGTGAGCTTATTCCGCAAATTCCAAGAGCATCCCTTGAATTTTTGCAAAAGGGAATTAGCCAGAGACATGAAGGCAGTACAATTCATCAGTTTGCCGAGGGGAATTTAGTTCGGGTCATAGTCCCGATGCGAGCAGGTCGCGGAGCGCTGGTTGTATCGAGCTATATTCCAATGTCTCTTCTATCTCGGATGGACGATATTATGGTTGCCTACGAGGATTTTCGAGATCTGAATCCCATTGAATACCCTATAAAATCAATTTATCTCATCGTCTTGATACTCATGACTTTGGTGATTCTCTTGGCGGCGACTTGGTTTGGGTTTTATTTGGCCCGCCAGCTTTCGGTCCCGCTGGAAGAATTAGGGGATGCGACACGGAGATTGGCCAAGGGCGATTATCGCCTGGTAGAGGTCGCATCGGGTTCAGCCGAGATGAACCATCTGATCACAAGTTTTAACTCGATGACTCGACAGATCGAAGCATCGGAAAAGGAGGTTCTTCAGACGAATCGGACGCTGCAGGAAGCGCTGGAGCGTATTGATGAGCATTCTAAATATATTGAGGTCGTTCTTTCAAATGCAAGCACGGGGGTTGTTTCGGTTGATGAGAGCGGTATCGTGACCATGGTCAACAGACACGCGGAGCGACTTTTGGAGGTTGATTCTGCAAAAATAGTGGGCAGAAAGGCAAAGGATATTCTCAGCGTCGAGTACTATGGGATTTTTGATGAGCTGCTTCGTACAATGAAGAAGCACAAGGCCGCAAGCATACAGAAGGAAGTGCGAATAAATGTGAAAGAAAGATCCATTCCCTTGCAGGTGACTCTATCGATTTTATATGACGATAATCAGCGTGAACTGGGCAAGGTATTGGTTTTTGATGATTTGACTCCGGTTTTAAGTGCCCAAAGATCAGCCGCATGGACTGAAGTCGCCAGGAGGATTGCTCATGAGATCAAGAATCCATTGACGCCAATTAAACTGGCCGCGCAGAGGCTCAACAAGAAGTTTGCCCATGAAATTGCAGATCCCGCCTTTTCAGAATCCATTCATATGATTATTGAGCAAGTGGATGGGATTAAGAATTTAGTGAACGAATTCAGCAGTTTTGCGAGAATGCCAAAGTCACAGCCGGTAGCTGGAGACCTCAATCGAGTTATTCAAGATTCTCTGATCCTTTTTAAGACAGGAGATAGGGGAGATATCCTTCACTTTTTCCCAGACTTAAAATTGCCAAAATTTCGTTTTGATCCCGACCAATTGAAGCGGGTTATTACCAATCTGGTAGATAATGCTCTCTCAGCAACTGAACGTCTCACTCATCCGAGGGTGGAGGTGACGACAGAGTTCGATTCTGTGTTGAGATTAGTGAGAATCTCTGTGGTCGACAATGGTGAGGGAATCAATCGTCAGGTGCGTGATCGTATTTTTGAACCTTATGTCACCACAAAAGGTCAAGGAACTGGATTGGGATTGGCTATCGTTAAACGAACCATTGAAGATCACAACGGATTTATTCGTGCTCTACCAAATCCCCCGAGAGGAACAAGAATAGTCATCGAATTGCCGGTGGAGGACTTGGAAATGCCTCATCCGATGATAAAGCTAGTTCTTAATAAAGAGGTTAAGCAAATATGAAAAAGGCATCCCACAGGATTTTGATTATTGATGACGAAAATGCGATTTGTACGGTGTTATCCGCCTCCTTGAGGGATGAGGGGTATCAGGTTGAAACGGCAAAGGACGGATTGAGTGGAATTCAAGCTATTGGCGAATTCAAACCGGCTGTGGTTTTGCTCGATATTTGGATGCCGGGTGAGTTGGATGGTCTTGAGGTTTTGAAGCGAGCTCGAGATCAATTTCCAGGCTCTCAATATATAATTATGTCAGGTCATGGAACGATCGAAACAGCTGTTCGGGCTACCAAGCTCGGAGCATGGGATTTTGTGGAGAAACCACTGTCTATCGATAAAATTCTGATTATCATCAAAAATATTTTGTCTTATGAGACAGAGAAGAGCGAAAAAGGACTCCTCTTGAATCGGTTGCGCAAGAATATCGCAATCATTGGCGAGAGCAAGGGGATAGTCATTCTTAAGGACATGATTGCAAGAGTGGCCCCATCTGATTCGTGGATATTGATAGGAGGGGAGAATGGCACTGGTAAGGAGCTGGTAGCCCAGAATATTCATTATTTGAGCAAACGTGCTGGAAGGCCGCTTGTTGAAGTGAATTGCGCCGCTATTCCGAAGGATTTGGTTGAAAGTGAACTTTTCGGATACGAAAAAGGAGCTTTCACGGGGGCTGAAGTAACGAGAAAGGGAAAATTCGATCTGGCAAATGGGGGGACCCTATTTCTTGATGAGATTGCAGATATGAATCTAGATGCCCAAGCTAAAATTTTAAGGATTCTTCAGGAGAGGAAATTTCATCGCGTTGGTGGAAATGAGACCATCGAGGCAGATGTTCGTGTTGTTGCTGCCACCAATAAAAATTTGGAAGAAGAAATTCGAGAGGGTCGATTTCGAGAAGACCTCTATTATCGACTTAATGTGATTCCGTTTATGGTACCCCCCTTACGTGAAAGGAGGGAGGATATTCCTGGCCTTATTCTGCATTTTGGAGATCAAATTGCCGCCCAAGGAGGTCATCGACGGAAGATTTTCTCTGAGAGGACACTAGAGAAAATGCAAGCTTACGCCTGGCCTGGCAACGTCAGGGAACTGAGAAATTTTATCGAACGAATCTATATTTTGACTCCTGGCGATTTTGTCGAAGTTCATGATCTTCGTTTTGCAGGCATGATTGAGCGAGCAGAAAATCTGGATGGTTCAGAAGTCAATACCTTCCGCGAAGCACGGGCCCGTTTTGAGAAGGAATTTCTCCTTAAGCGGATCAGTGAGAACAAGGGAAATATCAGTAAGACGGCCGAGGTAATTGGGCTGGAACGAAGTTATTTGCACCGAAAAATTAAATCCTATGGGATTGACATTTGAGTCATGAAATAAAATTGATTAGCGTGGGGTGAACAGAGATGAAGTGGTCGAAATGTTTTATATTTACTAGCAAAGAAACACCAGCAGATGCTGAGATTCCAAGCCACAAATTGATGCTTAGGGGTGGATTCATTAAAAAATTGGCGCCCGGGATTTTCACTTATGGTCCCATGGCATTGAAGTCTATTCGAAAGTTTGAACAAATTGTGAGAGAAGAACACAGCAGATGCGGAGCTGTTGAACTGCTAATGCCGATGGTTCACCCGCGGGAACTGTGGGAAGAGACAAAGCGTTGGACGGAAATGGGCGAGGGATTGCTAAAATTCAATAATCGCAATGGTCACGATTTTTGTTTGGGGGGCAACGCACGAAGAGGCGATCACGGATTATGTTCGAAAGGATGTAAAGAGTTATCGTGATCTACCCGTGACACTCTTTCAAATTCAAACCAAGTTTCGCGACGAAATTCGTCCACGATTTGGGCTTCTTCGTGGACGTGAATTTATTATGAAGGATGCCTACAGCTTCGATTTAACCGAAGGTCATGCGAAGAAAAGCTATGAAGTCATGTATGGAGTTTATCAGGCAATCTTTTCTCGGTTGGGTGTCAATTTTCGGATAGTGGAGGCTGATACGGGCAATATTGGAGGCAGTCTTTCTCACGAGTTTCAGATTTTAGCAGATAGCGGAGAAGACCAGTTGTTGGTTGCGAGTGAAGGTGATTTTGCTGCTAACATCGAAATTTGCCCAGCCGCAGATAGAGCTGAGTCTCAACCAAGCGTCGAGCCGCCTCGTCCGAAGGAGATCTTCGAAACTCCAGGTGTGAGAAGCATATCGGATCTGTCCATGCTAACTAAAGTTCCGGAAAATCAGCTGGTCAAGACTTTATTTTTCTCGGTGAACGACGGTCTTTCAGCGGAGATGATGCCAATTGCCGTTCTGTTGCGCGGGATTGATGAGGCCAATCCGATAAAGATAAAGAATTTGCTTGGACTGAGTAATCCTCCACCTCTATTAAATGATGAAGAGGTGAGACTTGTATCTGGTGCTCGGCCCGGATCTTGCGGTCCCGTCGGGCTGAAAATCCCAATTTACATGGATAAAGGTGTAGAGAAATTGCGGAATTACATCGTAGGGGCGAATCAAGAAGAGAGACATCTTCGTTGCGTCAATCATGGACGTGATTTCGAGGTCACTCAAGTGGGTGATTTGCGAATGGCAAAAGAGGGTGATCTCGCGCCTCAGGGTCAAGGAACTTTGAAGTCTTGTCGGGGTATTGAAGTGGGCCATATTTTTTATCTGGGTACGAAGTATTCAAAGGCAATGGGTGCCAGTTATTTGAACACAGAGGGCAAGTTAGCTCCAATTGAAATGGGCTGTTATGGAATTGGTATTTCTCGAACAGTTCAGGCCGTTATAGAGCAAAAGCACGATAAGGATGGAATTATTTGGCCCGTTTCGATCGCTCCCTATCATGTTCACATTTGTCAGCTAGACATCGGAGATCCCCTCGTCGTTGAAGTAGCAGATAAGATTTATTTGGAACTTCTCAGCGCTGGAGTAGATGTTTTCTTTGATGACAGGGATGAACGCCCAGGAGTTAAGTTCAAGGATGCCGATCTTTTGGGTATGCCTTTGCGTCTGACGATTGGCGCGCGCGGTCTCCAGTCGGGAGAGATAGAAGTCGTCGATAGAAGCACAAAGTTGGTCACTAAAAAGCCTCTGGGCGAAGTGTGTCTCTATGTGCAAAACTGGTTGAGAGAAAAAGGTTGGCGCTCATGTTCCGTAAATTGAACTCACCCATTTTTGTCGCTCTTGATGTCGACGACGATAAAGAGGCTTTGCATCTTGCTCAGAATGTTGAACCTTACGTCGGTGGGTTTAAAATTGGACCGCGCCTTTGTTTTCGCTATGGGGCCTCGTTTATTTCTGAGCTTGCAAAGTACGGTCATGTCTTTGTTGATAACAAGTATTTTGATATTCCCAATACGATGATTCATGCCGTTCGAGCTGCTTTTGACGGGGGAGCTACTTTGTTTCGATTCATGCACAAGCGGGTAGGGTGGCCTTGACCGAGCTCGCAAAATTGGAGAAGGAACTCAACAGACAGAGGCCGTTTCGCTTATTAGCGGTAACCGTTTTGACTAGTTTTAATCAGGAGGATTTGCCTCCAAATGCGCAAGCGCAGCCCATTGCTCAACAGGTGGAGTCTTTAGCAAAGCTTTCTGTGGACTGTGGTCTGGCGGGGCTTGTCTGTTCTTCGCATGAAGTGTCACTGATGAAATCAAAATTTCCGGGCGCGTTTGTGTTTACTCCAGGAATTCGCTTTCAAGATGGCAAGACGGATGATCAAAAGAGAATTATGGGACCAAGAGAAGCCATGCAGGCAGGAGCAACAGCCTTGGTGGTGGGTCGACCGATTGTGGATGCTAAGGATCCGAGAGCAGCTGCCAAGCAATTTTATGAGGCAGTGATTACAGAATGAAGAATCGGAGATTTTGTGAAGAGACCGAAAAATAAATCTCGAACCAAAGGTTTTGAATCTCGTCGCTCTAAGAGCTTTCAAAGGGCGAAACCGGTTGAATTGGGCAGGCCCTCTTCTCAGGGACCGAAATCTCGATCGAACGGAAGCAGCGAAAGCATTTTAAGGCGGCCTGGCCGATGGGTTATCGGGATCCACTCCGTCAAGGAAGTCTTAAAGGTAAGACCCGAGGGGGTCGAGGGAGCTTTGGATCAAGGCAGAGAGTGTTCAAGAGCGTGCTATCGCAGAAATCATTGAATTGGGAAAGGCCCATGGCCTGGCTCTCCATACCCCTCCGCTCAAGTCTTTTGGGCTATTTGGCGCCGGACATCAAGGCGTTGCTTGCCGTGTTTTGACGGGGCCTGAGTTGGATTGGGACTCCCTTTCGGAGAAATCCCGATCTCTTATTGTGGTGCTTGATGAACTTGAAGATCCCCAAAATCTTGGCGCGATTCTCCGAACGGCATGGCTGATGGGAGCTGAATGCGTATTGACTTCCCAAAACAGAGCATCCGACTTGACTCCTGTAGTCACAAAAATTGCTTCTGGGGGAGCAGAGCATGTTCCCGTGCTGGTTCAGGCCAGTCTTCAAAGAGCACTAACTATCTTGAAGGAAAAGGGATTTTGGATATATGGCCTAGATGAAAAGGCCTCCACAGATCTATGGGAAACCTCCTTTTCTGAAAAGGTAGCTCTTGTCATTGGATCAGAGGGACGAGGGATAAGGTCTTCATTGAGAGGCGAATGTGACCAATTTGTCAGCATTAGTCAGGTCAACAAGGGGCACAGTTATAACGCAAGCGTTGCTGCATCCTTGGCGATGGGAGAAATATGCAGACAGCAAAAAAGCTCCAAAATATTAAGTAAATAACCTTTGACGGGGGTCCGTTTTTTCAAGTAGATATGGCGCTTATGTGTCATAAATATCTCTTATTCTTGCAATTTTAGTGCTAGATAGTTATTTGTGCTGCAAGGAAGCTGGGTTAGCTCAATTGGTAGAGCAGCTGATTTGTAATCAGCAGGTTGCGGGTTCGAGTCCCATACTCAGCTCCAATTTTTTGGGAGTTCATGTTACTTTGATAATGTTTTGGGAGAGGTGCCCGAGTGGCTAAAGGGGACGGACTGTAAATCCGTTGGCTTACGTCTACGTAGGTTCGAATCCTACCCTCTCCACCAGCTTCGGTTGCAAGTTCGGATTTGAACGGGTGATCGGCGAGCGGGAGTAGCTCAATTGGCTAGAGTATCAGCCTTCCAAGCTGAGGGTTGCGGGTTCGAGACCCGTCTCCCGCTCCAACTTTTCGCCCATGTGGCTCAGGGGTAGAGCACACCCTTGGTAAGGGTGAGGTCGTGAGTTCGAGTCTCACCATGGGCTCCACTGTGTGATGGTGAGAGACGGGCTTGAATTGAAGGGCGTTGAGAGAGCAGATGAGACAGAGGACAAAAAAGAAACAGCAAGATGTGAGAGTATTTTTAAAATTAAACATAAAGACAGATGCCTTAAAGATAAGAAGTTTGTATTTTTTGGAGATAACTTGAGTTTTTCATGCAAAAATTCTGGAACCAGGAGGAGATCTTAAAATGTCCAAAGAAAAATTTGAGCGGAATAAGCCGCACGTAAATATCGGTACCATCGGTCACGTCGACCACGGTAAAACGACTCTGACAGCAGCGATTACCAAAGTGATGTCAGAAGCATACGGAAAAGGTTCGGCCATTGCGTTCGATCAGATCGACAAGGCTCCAGAGGAGAGAGAGCGTGGTATTACCATCTCTACTTCACACGTGGAGTATGAGAGCGCCAAACGCCACTATGCCCACGTCGATTGCCCCGGCCACGCTGACTATGTTAAAAACATGATCACGGGAGCTGCGCAGATGGACGGGGCCATTTTAGTGGTTTCTGCTGCTGACGGTCCGATGCCTCAAACCCGCGAGCATATTCTTCTTGCTCGTCAGGTGGGAGTTCCCGCTATCGTGGTCTTCATGAATAAAGTTGACATGGTTGACGATGCTGAGCTTTTGGAGCTCGTTGAGCTCGAAATTCGGGAGCTTCTCGCAAAGTATGAATTCCCTGGAGATGATATCCCAATTGTAAAAGGCTCCGCCTTAAAAGCCCTTGAGGGTGATAAAAGCGAAATTGGGGCTCCTTCGGTCATCAAACTTCTCGAGGAGGTTGATCGCTATATTCCAGAGCCTCAGCGATTGACAGAGAAGCCATTTTTGATGCCCATCGAAGATGTGTTTTCTATTTCTGGTCGAGGAACAGTGGTCACTGGTCGAATTGAGCGCGGAATTGCAAAAGTGGGAGACGAGGTCGAGATTATTGGCCTTCGCCCTACCTCTAAGACGACCATTACTGGAATCGAAATGTTTCGTAAGATTCTAGATGAGGGACGTGCTGGTGATAATGCGGGTCTTCTCCTTCGCGGTACGAAGAAGGAAGATGTGGAGCGAGGCCAAGTTCTTGCTATTCCAGGCACGATCACTCCGCACAAAAAATTTAAGTGTGAAGCCTATATTTTGACGAAGGAAGAGGGAGGTCGGCACACTCCATTCTTTAACGGCTACCGTCCTCAGTTCTACTTCAGAACGACTGACGTGACTGGAGTTGTTACTCTTAAAGCTGGAACCGAAATGGTGATGCCAGGCGACCGAGTTGAAATGAACGTTGAATTGATTGGCCCTATCGCGATGGAGAAGGAACTTCGTTTTGCGATTCGCGAAGGTGGCCGAACTGTTGGTGCAGGTGTGGTGACTGAAGTCGTTGAGTAGTTTTTTAATAAATTGAAGTGTGCATTTAGGGACCTTTTGAAGAGGGTCCCTAAATGTTTTCGGAGGGTAGTAGCTCTAATTGGTAGAGCGGCGGACTCCAAATCCGTAGGTTGTAGGTTCGAATCCTACCTACCCTGCCAAATGATGAGAGCATGGCGGTGGAATGTGGAAAAGCAAAATAAAAAGGTACTATCTGTCTCCTTTATTGTGATGGCATTTGTTGTCGCCCTCGTCGTTGACGTGGTGATGGAATCACTGGCTGCATCATTTGGGGCGGTGGCACGAATAAGGTCTATAGACCTCGTGTCTCATGGTTTGCCCATCGGGGTCGGACTTTTGACTTTTCTTTTTTTGCAGTTCAATAAGAAAGTATTGTTGTGGGGCGACGAGGTGGTCGTTGAGATCCGCAAGGTTGTGTGGCCCTCACGGCGGGACACGACAGCGATGACAATTGTAACCTGCGTTATGTTGGTGATTTCGGGCATCCTTTTGGGCGTGTTTGATTTTGTTGCAGGAAACTTGATCAAAATGATTCTTAACTGATGGGGAACTAGAAGTGGATAAGAAGTGGTACATAGTCAATACCCATACCGGGTGCGAAGCAACTGCCAAGGCCTCAATTGAAAAGCGAATTAAGGATTTGGCGATGGCAGAACTCTTTGGTGAGATACTTATCCCATCGGAAAATGTTGTTGAATTGGTTAAGGGAAAGAAGGCGACTCGTTCGCGCAAATTTTTTCCTGGGTATATCTTTGTGAATATGAGCCTGAATGATGAAACTTGGCATTTGGTAAAGGGGTCAGCAAAGGTCACTGGGTTTGTCGGAGGTAGTTCAAAGAGCCTTCGTCCTCCCGAAGTTCCAGAGGCTGAAGTGCTTCGGATCGCTCGTCAAATTGAGACAGGCGTTGAAAAAGCAAAGCCGAGAGTTTCCTTTGATCCCGGTGAGTCTGTGACAGTTATCGATGGTCCTTTTAGTAATTTTAACGGGACGATCGAAGAAGTGAATGAGGAGAAAGGCAAGGTCAAAGTGCTGGTCAGTATTTTTGGTCGCCCAACTCCGGTTGAATTGGATTACATTCAGGTTGAGAAGGCCTGATAGAATTAGATGAGAGTATTTTATTAACAATCCTCAAATGCAGGAGCGGGAAGATGGCAAAAAAAGTTACAGGCCAAATTAAGTTGCAGATTCCGGCAGGGAAAGCCAATCCGGCTCC
The DNA here is from genome assembly GCA_016714165.1 of Bdellovibrionales bacterium. Lineage (NCBI taxonomy): Bacteria > Pseudomonadati > Bdellovibrionota > Bdellovibrionia > Bdellovibrionales > Bdellovibrionales bacterium. The sequence goes on along the minus strand of JADJNU010000001.1, from coordinate 1,756,651 downwards.
TCCCGTTGGACCGGCGCTCGGACAGCACGGGGTTAACATCATGGAGTTCTGTAAGCAGTTTAATGCGAAAACACAGAAATCCGGTGATACAGTTATCCCTGTCATTATTACGGTATACCAGGACCGGTCTTTTAGTTTTATCACTAAAACCCCCCCCGTTTCCGTTCTTTTGAAAAAGGCAGCCAAGTTGACGAGCGGATCAAAGATGCCACAAAAGGAAAAGGTTGGGAATGTAACCATGGCTCAGATTAAAGAAATCGCTGAGATAAAAATACCAGACTTGAACTGCATGACAGTTGATTCTGCGATGTCTCAAATTATTGGAACGGCGAAGAGCATGGGCTTAGAAGTTAAATAGGCGGAGGTGAGTGATGTCCAAAAGAGGAAAAATTTATAACGAATCTAGGAAAAAGGTTGATCCCGCTTTTCGCTACACAATGGCAGAGGCGTTTAAGCTGGTTGTCGATACAGCCAAGGCAAAATTTGATGAATCCATTGATGTTGCTGTTAGGTTGGGGGTTGATCCCAAACAGTCAGATCAACAAGTTCGGGGAGCGGTATCTTTGCCTCATGGCCTTGGAAAAACTGTTCGAGTGGTCGTTTTTGCCAAAGGCGCTAAAGAGCAAGAGGCCAAGGATGCAGGTGCTGACTTTGTGGGAGCAGAGGACTTGGTTGAGAAGATTCAAGGGGGGTGGCTTGAGTTTGATAAATGCTTGGCGACTCCCGACATGATGGCTACGGTTTCCAAGGTTGCCAAGGTTCTGGGGCCAAGAGGTTTGATGCCAAATCCAAAGGTAGGAACGGTAACTATGGCAGTTGGTGCCGCAGTGACTGCTGAGAAAAAGGGAAAGTTGGCATTTAGAGTCGATAAGGCTGGCATTGTTCACGCATCCATTGGCAGGAAGGCTATGGGAGTTGATAATTTGCGAGAAAATTACGTGGCCTTTATGCAGACTTTATTGAAGTCTAAGCCCGCTTCCAGCAAGGGTAATTATTTGCGTGGAATTACTGTTTCATCTACGATGGGACCGGGTGTTCGCATGGATGTGCCTGAGACGCAGGCATTGGTGTAGATTTATTTTGAGTTGAGTTGAAATGAGTTGAGTTGAGAAATTTATTATAAACCGTTCGCAGTCAGAGACAGTGGGAGCTACGGCTTAATTGGGATATCCCTTTCCTGCCTAGACAAGCGAGTGAAGGTCAATGGAGCATGATGTGCTGGGCCTCTCTTTGTTAACTGATGTGCGGCCTAAACAAATGGAAGGGAGAATAGAACCGTATGATGACCAAAGCCGAAAAGGCGCAGGAAATCTCTCAAATATCTGAGCGGTTCACCAGAGCCAAAGCTGCGTTCCTAATCGATTTCAAGGGAATGTCCGTTGAAAAGGTTACGGATTTGCGCAAGCAGCTGTACCCCGTCAAGTCTGAGATGAGGGTGGTTCGTAACACGTTGGCACGTAGAGCCCTAATGGATCACCCACAATCGCAGTCTGCATTAAAAGACGAGTTTGTAGGTACCAACGCCATTGTTTTTGCTTACGAGGACGCATCGGCTTCGGCCAAATTGCTTGCTGAGTTTGCAAAAAAGGTGGAGGAGCTTCAGGTCAAGTCGGGTGTTATGGATGGCAAAGCTCTAGACGAGGCCAAAATTAAGTATTTGGCCACCTTGCCATCAAAAGACCAGTTACGTGCACAATTGTTGGGTACGTTACAGGCTCCGATGGCAAAGTTCGTCAGAACTTTGGAAGCTGTGCCTGGTGGATTTGCGCGTGTGTTGAGCGCCTATAACGATAAACGAAGTGAGTAGAGTTAATTTTTTTTATTTCATGAATTGAATGAATTTTTTTGGAGGATAGAATGGCACTGAATAAAGAAGAAGTAGTCGATTTCTTGTCGAATATGCCAGTGATTGAATTGGCTGAGATGATTAAAACTTTAGAGGACAAGTGGGGCGTAAGCGCTGCAGCTCCTGCAGCTATTGCGGTAGCGGCCGGTCCTGGAGCGGCAGCTGCTGAAGAAAAAACGGAATTTGACGTGATTCTTGCAAATGCTGGCGCCAATAAAATCAATGTGATTAAGGAAGTGCGCGCTCTGACAGGTCTTGGTTTGAAAGAAGCAAAAGACCTAGTTGAAGGAGCTCCTAAGGCTGTCAAGGAGGGCATTTCTAAAGATGAAGCCAATAAAATCAAAGAGGCACTAGTCAAAGCTGGTGCCACGGTTGAAGTGAAGTAGCTAAGTTTTACATGAGACAGTGACAGAGTTCAGCTGAACTCTGTCACGATGAAGGTGTAGATCCAGGGGCAGAGAGATCGTTTAGTTTTGGTCGAGAAGAAAGAAGGAGAATGAATGGGCAACACGCCAATAACAGCATCTAACGTGCGGATGAGACGTAGTTATGCTAGGACCCAGGGCCTGATTGATATTCCCAATCTAATTGAACTTCAAAAGAAATCCTATGAGGAATTTTTACAGAAGGATGTCGATCCTGATCGACGCGACATGGCAGGACTTAATGGAGTATTTAAGTCTGTATTTCCCATTTCAGATTTTAACAACACGGCCAGCTTAGAGTTTGTATCCTATACTCTAGAGCCCCCAAAGTACGACGTAGATGAGTGTCGTCAGCGGGGAATGACCTATGCGGCGCCGATAAAGGTGACACTGAGGCTTATTGTTTTTGATGTGGATGAAGAGACGGAGGCGCGCAGTATTCGTGATGTGAAGGAACAAGAGGTTTATTTGGGCGAAATTCCCCTGATGACCGCTAACGGTTCATTTATTATCAACGGTACGGAGCGAGTTGTTGTAAGTCAGCTTCATCGTTCGCCCGGTGTCTTTTTCGACCATGATGGCGGAAAGAATAGTGCAAATGCAAAATTTATCTATTCAGCCCGTGTTATCCCCTATCGTGGGTCTTGGCTCGATTTTGAATTTGACCAAAAAGATCTCATCTACGTTCGCATTGATCGTCGTCGTAAATTTCCTGTGACAGTATTGCTAAAGGCTTTGGGTTACACAACGGAAAATCTACTCGAGATGTTCTACGATTTGGTGGATGTTCGCAGAGCCAAAGACGGCAAGTACTACAGGGGCCTGGACATCGAGAAGATGGCTGGGCAAAGGGCTCTGTCCGATATCATTGATCCAAAATCGGGTGAGGTTTTGGTCAAGGCAGGGCGCCGGATTATTCGTGCGGCAGTGAAAAAAGTTCAGCAGATGAAGATCACTGAGATTGAAATTTCTCGCGAGGATCTAGAGGCTAAGGTTATTGCCAAACCCATTATCGATGAGTCAACTGGTGAGATTATTGCTGATGCGAACAATGAAATGTCAGTGGACATCCTCGATCGGGCTCATGAGGCCGGCATAGCCAACTTTAAGATGATCTTTTTTGATGGTCTTGCTGTTGGTCCATTTTTGCGCAACACCCTTTTGATCGATAAGGTTGTCACTCGCGAAGAATCACTACTTGAAATCTATAAACGCTTGCGTCCGGGAGAACCTCCGACTGGGGAAGCCTCGGAAAACCTATTTAGAAGGCTGTTTTTTGATCCTGAGACCTACGATCTTAGCGAAGTGGGGCGGTTGAAAATTAATCATCGATTTAGTATTCCTTTTGAAGAGTGTCCGGTAGACCATCGCACACTCACGAAGAAGGACATTCTCAGCGTTGTTCAGACTTTAGTTGAATTAAAAAATGGTCAGGGTCGAATCGATGATATTGATCACCTTGGTAATCGTCGAGTGCGGTCAGTTGGAGAGCTTCTCGAAAATCAATATCGCATAGGCTTAGTTCGGATGGAAAGAGCAATCCGTGAGCGCATGAGTTTGCAGGATGTAGAGTCGATGATGCCTCATGACCTCGTCAATGCCAAACCTGTGAATGCGGTTGTGAAGGAGTTTTTTGGTTCCAGTCAACTGTCTCAGTTTATGGATCAAACAAATCCACTTTCTGAAATCACTCACAAACGTCGACTATCGGCACTGGGACCGGGCGGTCTGACTCGAGACCGAGCTGGATTTGAGGTTCGTGACGTTCATCCGACCCATTATGGGCGAATCTGTCCGATTGAAACTCCAGAGGGACCCAATATTGGATTGATTGCCTCACTGGCGACCTATGCTAGAATCAATAACTACGGATTTATCGAGACGCCCTATCGGAAAGTTGAAAATGGAGAGGTTTCAAAAGATATTTCGTATATGTCGGCTCTCGAGGAACAAGGTCATTTTGTTGCTCAGGCTGGAGCTTTTACCGGACCGCAGACTGTATTCGGCGAGAATTATACAGTGCGAGTTAATGGTGAGTACGAACTCGTAGAAAAAGACAAAGTGAGTTTGATGGACGTTTCTCCAAGCCAGCTAGTTTCTATTGCGGCTTCTCTTATTCCATTTCTCGAACATGATGATGCCAATCGTGCGCTCATGGGTTCCAACATGCAGAGGCAGGCCGTGCCGCTCTTGAGGGCGCGAGCTCCTCTTGTTGGTACAGGGGTCGAGCACTACGTGGCACGGGACTCCGGAACAAGTGTCGTGTGCACGAATGATGGTATTGTTGAGGGTGTTGATGCTGGTCGTATTGTGGTTCGCCGTTTTGCTAAAGGCGGAGAACTCGGTGCAAACGTTGATATTTATAATTTGACCAAGTATCAAAGAACCAATCAAAATACTTGTTTCAATCAGAAGCCAATTGTGAATTCTGGCGACCGGGTAAAGCGTGGGGATGTCATAGCTGATGGGCCTTCTACTGAGTTGGGTGAATTGGCGCTTGGGCAGAACATCGTTGTCGCGTTTACTCCCTGGATGGGCTACAACTTTGAAGATTCTATTTTGATATCGGAAAAGCTTCTAAAGGAAGATACTTATACCTCAATTCACATCGAAGAATTCGAGTGCGTGGCTCGAGACACAAAGCTCGGCAAGGAAGAAATCACGCGGGATATAGCCAATGTTGGCGACGAAGCGCTGAAAGACCTTGATACGAGCGGAATTATTCGAATTGGGGCCGAAGTGGGGCCCGGCGATATTCTGGTTGGGAAAGTAACTCCGAAGGGCGAAACTCAGCTTTCCCCAGAAGAGAAACTTCTTCGCGCGATTTTCGGAGAGAAAGCAGGAGATGTTCGCGACACCTCTTTGCGTGTTCCTTCAGGGGTGTTTGGAACGGTCATTGATGCGCAGGTTTACAGCCGCGAGGGCGCAGACCGAGACGAGCGTCTTCAGTTAATTATCGAGGACAAGCGAAAGAAATTGGAAAAGGATTTTGATGTCGAGCAGAACGTGATTCGTTTGAACGCTCTCGATAAGTTAAAGAGTCTTTTGGTAGGGAAGAAGACGACGGGAGTTCTGCTCAACGAAGATGGGTCCGTCAAACTTCTTTCCAAGGGACAAGAGATCACAAATGAGGATCTGGAGACGATTCCATTCGAGTTGTTAGCGTATATTCCCCTAGAGACCGAGATTGAATATCAGTGCACCCGGACGGTGGATTCAGCTCGTAATCAACTTGAGGCTATTAAGATGGTCTTTAACGAGAAGATCGATCGTCTCAAAAAGGGTGATGAGCTGCCTCCCGGTGTGATCAAGATGGTTAAGGTTTATATTGCCATTAAACGAAAACTTCAGGTCGGCGATAAGTTCGCAGGTCGTCACGGGAATAAGGGTGTTGTATCGAAGGTTTTGCCTGAAGAAGACATGCCGTTCTTGGCGGATGGAACTCCAGTGGACATGGTTCTTAATCCCCTCGGAGTACCTTCAAGGATGAATATTGGGCAGATCCTTGAAGTGCATTTAGGATGGGCGGCGCATTCTCTCGGGACTCAAATCGGAGAGGCGATCGAGCAATACAACCAAAGCGCCGAAAAGGCTCGTACGGCTCTAAAGAAAATCTATGAGTTACCTGAGATTACCCGCAAAATAGATGAGGCGGATGAGGCTTCGTTGAGAAAAATGACGAAGAGGCTGACTCGTGGAGTGCACGTGGCTACCCCCGTTTTTGATGGCGCAAAGGAAAAGGATGTTAAGGACTTTTTGGAGAAGGCCAATCTGCCGCTCAACGGTCAAACAGTTTTGTTTGATGGAAGATCTGGAGAGCCTTTTCAGACTCCAGTCACCGTGGGTGTCATGTATATGCTGAAACTTCACCATCTTGTTGAAGAGAAGATTCACGCTCGATCTATTGGACCCTACTCTTTGGTGTCACAACAGCCTTTGGGAGGAAAAGCTCAGTTCGGAGGTCAGCGACTTGGAGAGATGGAAGTGTGGGCAATTGAAGCTTACGGGGCGGCCTACTCACTTCAAGAATTTCTAACAGTGAAGTCAGATGACGTTGCTGGCCGTACACGAATGTACGAAAGTATCGTGAAAGGCGAGAACGTTTTGGAACCTGGCCTACCTGAATCTTTCAATGTATTGGTGAAAGAGTTGCAGAGTTTAGCGCTCAATGTTGAGCTCATTGAATCCGACATATTGACTGAAAAACCCCACAATACTGTTGAGCAGTAAGGAAAGGGATTGAACCTTGAAAGACTTATTGAATTTTTTTGATAAACCAAAAGATCCGCTCTCGTTTGATTCTGTTCGTATTTCTTTGGCCTCTCCTGAGATGATTCGGGAGTGGTCTCATGGAGAGGTGAAGAAGCCTGAGACGATAAACTATCGGACCTTTAAGCCGGAGCGGGATGGTCTTTTTTGTGCCAAAATTTTCGGGCCTATAAAGGATTATGAATGCCTCTGCGGCAAATACAAGAGAATGAAATATCGTGGGGTTATTTGTGAAAAGTGTGGAGTAGAGGTCACTCAGAGCAAGGTCCGTCGAGAGAGAATGGGCCACATCGAGTTGGCAACGCCAGTCGCGCACATTTGGTTTTTGCGTTCCCTTCCAAGCCGCATCGGAAATCTCTTAGATCTTTCGCTCAAAGAGGTGGAAAGAATCCTCTACTGTGAGGCCTATGTTGTTCTTGATCCGCAGGACACAAGTCTTGAGGAGTATCAGATTTTGTCTGAAGAGGCATATCAGAACGCATTGAACGAATTTGGTCCAAATTTCAAAGCTGGAATGGGCGGAGAAGCAGTTCGAGAAATGCTTCGTAAGGTCGATTCTGACTATTTGTCCCGGAAACTTCGTCTGGACATGAAGGAGACGAAGTCAGACGCTCAAATCAAAAAGCTGACAAAAAGACTGAAAGTTGTCGAGGCCTTCAAGGGATCTACAAATCATCCCGAATGGATGATGTTGGAGTCGCTTCCGGTGATTCCTCCAGACCTGCGCCCACTTGTGCCATTGGATGGAGGTCGATTTGCGACTTCTGACCTGAATGACCTCTATCGTCGGGTGATCAATCGAAATAATCGACTTAAGCGCCTTCAAGAGTTAAATGCGCCCGACATTATTATTCGCAACGAAAAGCGAATGCTTCAGGAATCAGTCGATGCGCTTTTGGATAATGGTCGACGAGGGAAGACTTTTACGGGACCGAATAAGCGTCCGCTCCGATCCTTGAGCGATATGCTCAAAGGAAAACAGGGGCGTTTTCGGCAAAATCTTCTAGGAAAGCGTGTCGACTACTCAGGTCGTTCCGTTATCGTCGTAGGTCCTACATTGAAACTTCACCAGTGTGGCCTGCCCAAGAAAATGGCTCTCGAATTGTTTAAACCATTTGTTTACAACAAACTTGAGGAGCGTGGCTTAGCGAGCACGATTAAGCAGGCAAAGAAGTTAGTTGAACAAGAAACAGTCGAGGTATGGGATATTCTTTCGGACTGTGTGAAGGAGCATCCTGTACTTTTGAATCGAGCACCCACGCTCCACCGGCTCGGAATACAGGCTTTCGAACCAGTTCTGCATGAAGGAAAGGCCATTCAACTTCATCCCTTGGTGTGTACGGCTTTTAATGCAGATTTCGATGGTGATCAGATGGCTGTGCACGTGCCGCTCTCAGTTGAGGCTCAGGTTGAGGCCCGAGTCTTAATGATGTCAACAAACAACGTTCTCAGCCCAGCTAACGGTAAGCCAATTATCAATCCATCACAGGATATTGTTTTGGGAATATATTGGATGACGCGAAGTAAGCCGGGAGCAAAGGGAACTGGTAAGATCTTCAGCAATGTTCAGGATGTGCTTTACGCATTTGATACTGGTATTGTTGATCTTCAGGCCGCAATCAAAAGTCGTATTTTGGGTAAGGTGGAAGAGACAACTGTTGGTCGCGCTATCTTGTCTGATATATTGCCAAAGGGTGTGCCGTTCTCACTTGTCAACCGTGTGATGAACAAGAAGGCTATTGCTGAATTGATTGATAAGTCTTTTAGGATGTCTGGTGCAAAATCGACCGTCATTCTGGCAGATAGAATTATGGAGATGGGTTTCAGATATTCGACGCTAGCTGGAATATCAATTTGCATTGATGATCTTGTGATCCCCAAAGGTAAAACGCCAATTCTCAAGGATGCGGAGCAAGCTGTGTCAGAGATTCGGCAGCAGTACGACGAAGGTTTGATCACTGATGGTGAGCGATACAATAAGGTCGTCGATATTTGGGCCCAAGCCGGCGACAAAGTAGCCAAGGAGATGATGGCCAATTTGGAAAAAGAGAAATTTGAAGTTGATGGCAAAGAAGTTGAGAGCGCGAGTTTCAATCCTATCTTTGTGATGGCGGACTCCGGAGCCCGAGGCTCTGCAGCGCAAATTCGTCAGTTGGCAGGTATGCGAGGATTGATGGCAAAACCTTCAGGCGAGATTATTGAGACGCCGATCACAGCCAACTTCCGCGAGGGATTGACTGTTCTTCAGTACTTCATTTCGACTCACGGAGCACGTAAAGGTTTGGCGGATACGGCCCTTAAAACTGCGAACTCAGGGTATCTGACTCGCCGTCTCGTTGACGTGGCTCAGGACGTGATTACAACGGAAATCGATTGTGGAACAACAGATGGAATGACAGTTCGGCCTCTTTTGGAGGGCGGCGAGGTGATCCAACCTTTGGGTGACAGGATTCTCGGTAGGGTTGCGCTAGAAGATATCGTTGACCCTTATACGGACGAAGTTATTGCCAATGCCAGCGAAGAGTTGACTGAGGATATCGTCAAAAAAATTGAGGATGCGGGATTAGAGAGCGTAAAGATTCGATCTGTGCTCACTTGTCGAACACAACGTGGAATTTGCGTGAAGTGTTACGGTCGTGATCTGGCTCGTGGCGCTACAGTTAATCTGGGTGAGGCAACAGGAATTATCGCAGCCCAATCCATTGGGGAGCCAGGAACTCAGCTGACGATGAGAACATTCCATTTGGGGGGTACTGCATCTCGTGCCGTAGAGCAATCGGTTCATACCGCTCGCTATGATGGAAGGCTCAAAATAGAGGGAGTTCAGGTTGTTGAGAATCGAAAGAAACTTCTCACAGTTATGAATCGCAATGGTGATGCGATTATTGTGGACGATTCAGGGCGTGAGCGTGAGAAGTTTAAGCTTGTCTATGGTTCAGTGATGAACTTCAAAGAAGGCGATGTGATCAAGAAGGGCGACGTTCTTGCTGAGTGGGATCCTTATTCAAATCCGATCATTGCAGATATTAGCGCAACGATTAAATTTCAGGATATCGAAGAGGGTGTCACTATGGCCGAACAAGTCGACCCAGTGACGGGCTTTGCCACAAAAGTGATCACGGATTCTAAGTCTGGTGACAACAAGCCGACTGTCTATCTGATGGGCCCTAAGGGCGAATCACTCAACTTGCCAGGCAGAAATATTCCAGCTCGTTATGTCATACCCGTAGGAGCTCAGCTCCTTGTGACGGATGGAGAGGACATTCATGCCGGCGATGTGGTCGCCAAAATCCATCGGGAGACAACAAAAACCCGTGATATCACGGGAGGTTTACCCCGTGTGGCTGAATTGTTTGAAGCTCGCAAACCCAAGGAAAGCGCGATTATTTCCGAAATTGACGGGTACGTCACGTTTGGAAAGGACGTCAAGGGAAAGCAACGTGTGATCGTGACTCCTGAGATCGGTGAACAAAAGGAATATTTAATTCCCAAAGGGAAGCACGTTGCTGTTCGCGAAGGCGAATTCCTCAAGGCTGGTGAGGCGTTAATGGATGGACCTACAAATCCTCACGATATCTTGAGAGTCTTAGGAGACAAAGAGCTTGCAGCTTATCTTGTGAATGAAATCCAGGAAGTTTATCGACTTCAGGGTGTCGGAATAAATGATAAACACATTGAGGTGATCGTTCGCCAGATGATGAGAAAGGTTGAAGTAACTGATCCGGGTGATTCTTGTTTCTTAGTGGGAGAGCAAGTTGAGAAGTATCAATTTGAAAAGGAAAATAGCCGTGTGATTGGTGTCGGTGGACAGCCGGCGATTGCTGATCCTCTCTTGCTTGGAATAACCAAGGTTTCGCTAAGCACAGAGTCGTGGATTTCTGCGGCATCGTTCCAGGAAACAACAAAGGTATTAACGGACGCGGCAGTTAACGGTAAGACAGATCTGCTACGTGGATTGAAAGAGAATATTATCATGGGCCGCCTTATCCCTGCGGGTACGGGCATATCATCTTACAAGCGATGGAAGGTTATCGTTGATGACAGGGCCAATGACTCAGTATCCTCCTCTCTTCCCGGTGGTATGCCTGGAATGTCGTCGATTCGTGCAATGAGTTTGAATTCATAGCAGCGGGAGAAGAGTCAATGTTGATGTTTCTCTCTGAATTTAGTGGTGTTTAGGTAATTTCGGTTGACGGATGAGGTCGAGTTTCGGTAGCTTTCGGGTTTTGTTACGGGAAAGCCTTTGTGTTATTGAATGAGACCTAAATAATTAGAATAACAGGGCTATTCCATTTGATGGTTTTTAGAGGTACAGATGCCAACGATTAATCAGTTGATTCGCGGTGAGCGAAGAGCTCAGAAGAACAAATCCAAGTCTCCAGCATTGACCAGCTGTCCTCAACGGCGGGGAGTATGCACTCGGGTTTTCACTACAACTCCAAAAAAGCCGAACTCGGCCCTCCGTAAGGTGGCTCGTGTCCGCCTTTCGAACGGATTCGAGGTGAACTCCTATATTCCTGGGGTTGGCCACAATTTGCAGGAGCACTCGGTGGTACTTATTCGGGGAGGCAGGGTTAAGGACCTTCCTGGGGTTCGTTACCACATCGTTCGCGGTGTTTTAGATACCCAAGGAGTAGCAAACAGAAAACAGAGCCGGTCTAAGTACGGCGCAAAACGGCCTAAAGCTTAAAATTAAAAATAAGGAAGACTCAAGATATGTCACGTCGCAAAAGCAGTTATAAGCGCGAAGTAGCTCCAGATCCAGTGTACAACGATATTCTCGTTTCAAAGTTTGTAAATAAATTGATGGACAGTGGGAATAAAAGTACGGCTCAGGGAATTTTATATTCTGCTTTAGAGGAGCTGCGAAATAAGATCTCTGGAGAGGAGCCCCTGACAGTCTTCAAGAAGGCGGTTGAAAATTGCAAACCTTCTCTGGAAGTTCGCTCTCGTCGTGTTGGTGGTGCCACTTATCAGGTGCCCGTTGACGTTCGCCCTTCTCGCCGAGCGACACTTTCTATGCGGTGGATAGTTGAGTATGCCCGTGAGCGCGGCGAAAAGACGATGGCTCTGCGTTTGGCTGCAGAATTTAATGAAGCATATAATAACCGCGGCAATGCCATCAAAAAGAAGGATGATGTGCATCGAATGGCGGAGGCCAATAAAGCATTCTCTCACTATAACTGGTAGGTTTCTGCTAGGAAGAGATACAAACAAAACATGCGAGAGAGAGAGCCACAAAAGGTCGAGGATCTTAGGTATACCCGAAATATCGGCATCATGGCTCATATTGATGCCGGGAAAACCACGACAACCGAGCGAATTCTGTTTTACACCGGAAAAAGTCATAAAATCGGAGAGGTCCATGATGGTGATGCCACCATGGATTGGATGGAACAAGAGCAAGAGCGTGGGATCACGATTACAGCCGCTGCCACGACTTGCTTCTGGGCAAGTCATCGAATCAATATCATCGATACTCCGGGGCACGTCGATTTTACGATCGAAGTAGAGAGATCTCTTCGCGTCTTGGATGGGGCCATTGCTGTGTTTGACGGGGTCAACGGTGTTGAACCACAGTCGGAAACTGTTTGGAGACAAGCAGATAAATATAGAGTCCCAAGGATTTGCTTTATCAATAAAATGGACAGAGTAGGCGCGGATTTTTCTATGAGCCTTGGCACCATTCGGCAAAGACTCGGTGGAAATCCCATCGCGATACAAATGCCAATAGGTTGCGAGGATAAGTTTCAGGGGATCGTTGATTTGTTTTCGATGAAGGCACTCATCTGGAGGGACGGAGGTTTGGGGGAGTCTTACCTTGTCGAAGAGATTCCAGCTGATCTGAGAAGTCAGGCCTCTGTCTTGCGAGATCAGATGGTTGAACAAATCGCAGAAATTGACGAATCATTGACTGAAAAATACTTGGAAGCACAAGAAATCACAGAAGCTGAGCTGAAGGACGCCTTGCGGAGGGGAACTATCGGCTTGAGGGCCGTGCCTGTCCTTTGTGGTTCTGCCTTCAGAAACAAGGGTGTCCAACCACTTTTGGATGCCGTTATAGCGTTTTTGCCAAGTCCTCTGGACGTGCCAGCTATAGAGGGTTTTGATCCTGACAATGAAAACAAGCTGATAGTCTGCAAGACAGGTTTCGATGAGCCTGTGGCCTCTTTGGCCTTTAAGGTTGCTTCAGATGCCTTTGCGGGTTCGATGACCTTCGTGCGCGTGTATTCTGGCGAAATAAAACAGGGAATGGCTTTGCTAAACCCAAGGGAAAATAAGAAGGAGCGCATCCAGCGAATAGTGAGGTTGCATGCAAATTCCCGAGAGGAAGTGAGCACTCTTAAAGCGGGCGACATTGGAGCAATTATTGGTCTCAAACTGACTATCACAGGTGACACCTTGTGCGATTTTCGACATCCAGTTGTTTTGGAGTCGATCCAGTTTCCGGAGCCGGTGATCGCTGTTGCGATCGAAGCTCGGACGACGTCCGATCAGGAGAAGATGATGGATGCCTTGGCTCGCCTGCAGCGAGAGGATCCCTCTTGCCGAGTTAAGACAGACTTGGAAACCGGCCAAATACTGCTTTCAGGGATGGGCGAGCTCCATCTTGAGATTTTAGTTGATCGACTTTTGAGAGAACACAAAATTCAGGCCAATGTGGGTAAACCTCAAGTGGCGTTTCGGGAGACCATCTTGTCGCGTGGCTCGGGAGAGGGTGTTTTTGACCGCGAAATCGGAGGGCAGCACCAATTCGGCAAGGTGCACCTAAAAATCGAACCTCAGGACGGCGGCCAAGGATTTGCTTTCTCTCATTCAATGGCCAAGGATTTTCCAAAAAATCTGCTTCAAGCCGTTGAAAAAGGAACTCGCGACGCCGCAGAAGTTGGTGTTATTGCTGGCTATCAGCTCGTTGACGTTCGCGTTGTTTTCGACGCCGCTGAACTCAGAGACAAGGAATCCACGGAGATGGCCTTTCGAGTAGCTGCGGCAAACGCCTTTAGGGAGGCACTAAGAGTAGTCAAATCTCAAATCCTGGAACCAATTTTTCGATTGGAAATCATCACGCCAGACGATTTTGTAGGAAATGTTATTGGTGATCTCAATTCGCGTCGTGGCAAAGTTCACAGCATTGTACCAAGAGCGGGGTGCCAAATCATTCGGGCCGAAGCTCCACTGATGTCACTCTTTGGCTATGCGACGGACCTGAGGTCCTTAAGCCAGGGTAGAGCTAGCTTCAGCATGGAATTCGAGCAATATTCTCCTGTTCCTCCAAAGGTGGAGAAGGAAATTCTTCAGGGATTAGGCAAATAATAACTGTCCCCATTCTGTAAGAGAGCACCCTTGCCAGAACACATTGAACATTTCTCTTTATTTTCTTTGACAAGGACTCCGAGCAGAATGCATACTCGCCGACTTGCAGCCCCGTATTTCTTGGGTCTTACTGTTCTAAGTCGCTGAAATCAATTAGGTTCGAAGCGATACTGGAAAAAGGATGACTTCTGGGTACGTGGTTTTTTTGTCTTTTCAAACATTAGTTTGTTGAGTCTTCAGCCAAGCGAGAGAGTTATGCAGAGTCAAAAAATTCGTATTCGATTGAGAGCCTTCGATCACAAGCTGTTAGATCAATCCACTCGAGAGATTGTCGACACGGCACGCAGAACGGGTGCACGCGTTGCCGGCCCGATTCCTCTGCCAACGGGGATAAATCGTTACACCGTTTTGCGCTCGCCTCACGTTGACAAAAAATCTCGCGAGCAATTTGAAATTCGAACACACAAACGTCTGCTTGATATTCTTGAACCTACGCAGCAGACAATTGATCAATTGATGAAATTAGATTTGTCTGCCGGTGTTGATGTAGAGATCAAGCTCTCAGCTGAGTAAACGTAAAACGGAGTTAAATGATGAGCGACGAAGGCGAAAAAACAAATGAACAGGAAAAAGGAAAAACCGTGAAACTCGGTGGCCTTTATGCCTTTAAACTTGGGATGTCGACATTGTTTCATGAGGGACAAGCGGTGCCAGTTACAGTTCTTGAGTATCGTCCCTGGGTAGTGTCCCAGTTAAAGACGAAAGAAAAAGATGGCTACGAGGCTATCCAAATAGCCTGTACTCCTAAGCGTGTTTCTAGACGCACTAAGGCGCAAGCCGGACATTTAAGCAAAAGCGGATTTGAGAATGGCGCTCAGTATGTTCGAGAGGTGCGTCAGGCTCTCCCTGAGGGGGTCGAAGTTGGTCAAAAGGTTGATATTTCTAGTTTGGTGACTGGAGATATTATAAAGGTGACAGGTCTTTCTAAGGGGCGTGGTTTTGCCGGTGTTGTCAAGCGCTGGCATTTCGCCGGTGGCCCAGCTTCGCACGGATCGACGACTCACCGTAGACCGGGATCGATAGGAAATAACAAAGAGCCAGCTCGTGTTATGCCCGGAAAACGAATGGCCGGGCATTTTGGTAACGAAACGGCAACAACGATGAATATGAAGGTTGTTGAAGTAATTCCTGAGAAGGGTGTCCTTATGGTTAAGGGTGCTGTGCCGGGGGCTCGCAATTCAATTGTTAAGTTGGTGAAAGTTTAAATATGGCAACAGTAGAAGTAGTGAACTGGAATAGGAAAAAGGTCGGAACTGTGGAGCTTGCTCCATCTGTGTTTGAAGCGCCGATTCGGAAGGATATCTTGCACGAGGTCGTGAAGTGGCAGTTGGCAAGTCGCCGTCAAGGGACTCATAAGGCCAAGACTCGTAGCGAGGTGAGTGGCGGTGGTAAGAAGCCTTTTAAGCAAAAGGGTACCGGGAATGCCCGGCAGGGTTCGAGCCGCTCTCCTTTGATGCCAGGTGGGGGGATCCTTTTTGGTCCAACTCCACGTGACTACTCTTATACTTTGCCAAAGAAAGTGAAGCAGATTGGACTTCGTTCGGCACTTTCGTTTTTGCTGAAAGAGGGCCGTTTGACTGTAGTTGAGGATATGACTTCAGCCGCAGGAAAAACAAATGAACTGGCAAAGCGGCTCAAAGAGTTTGGGGTCGAAAAGCTCGTGTTAATCTCTGGGCATAAGGACGAAGCTTTCTCTCGAGCTGCACGTAATCTTCCGAAGGCTCTCTATTATGGGCCAGAGGGGCTTAATGTATTTGACCTTCTCAAGCATGATTACGCCATTATTACTCAGGATGCGGTATCTAAAATCGCTGCTCGCTGTGGCTTGGAGAGCTAACTATGTATCATTTGATTAAGAGACCAATTGTAACGGAGAAAAATAGCCGTTTGAATGAGACTGGTGTTTACGTTTTTGAGGTGGATAAAGTCTCCACAAAAGCTCAGATTCGCCAAGCGGTGGAGAAGGCCTTTAGAGTGAAAGTTGATTCCGTTAGAACGGCGGTATGCAGGGGTCGAGCCCGGCGCACTAAGCTTGGACAGGGACGGGTTCAGTATTGGAAAAAGGCCTTGGTCAAGCTTTCTCCAGGCCAGAAAATCACATTGTTTGAGGGAGCATAGAGATGGGAATGAAAATTTTTAGGCCTCGTAGTCCTGGGCGTAGAAATAGTTCTGGTTTCGATTTTAATGAAATAACGAAATCATATCCAGAAAAGTCACTTCTCGAGCCTTTAAATCGAAAGGCTGCAAGGAATAACACGGGAATGATTACGATGCGTCACAAGGGTGGCGGCCATAAACGGCGATATCGTGTTATTGATTTTAAGCGTGCAAAGGAGAATATCCCGGCAACGGTGGCGGCGATCGAATATGATCCGAACCGCACTTGTCGAATAGCACTAATCGTTTATCAGGATGGTACAAAGTCCTATATTTTGGCGCCAGTGGGACTGACTGTTGGAAGTCTTGTTGTTTCCTCCTCGGATGCAGATATCAAGCCGGGTAATGCCTTGCCTCTCAGCAAAATACCCGTTGGAACAATTATTCATAATGTCGAAATGAGACCTGGTAAGGGTGGGCAGATGGCACGCGGTGCCGGTGCTGAAGCGACATTGGTTGCTAAGTTGGGGAAATATTGTCAGATTAGATTGCCTTCTGGTGAGGTACGTAAGGTCCTGGCTGAGTGCAAGGCAACGGTTGGCCAGGTCGGAAACACGGACAATGAAAATTTGAAAATTGGAAAGGCCGGCAGAAACCGCTGGCTAGGAAAGCGGCCGGGAGTTCGAGGAATGGCCATGAATCCTGTGGATCATCCTCTCGGCGGAGGTGAAGGTGTGGGTAAGGGTCATCATCCTGTTACACCTTGGGGCCAGCCATGCAAAGGGTATAGGACTCGAAATAATAAGAGGACTAGCGCGATGATTGTTAAACGTCGGTATCAGAAGTAATTGAGGAGCAGATTGTGGCAAGGTCAGTTAAAAAAGGTCCGTTTATTGATTACCACCTGATTAAGAAGATTGAAAAGGCGGTAGGTAGTGGTGATAAGAGAGTCATAAAAACGTGGTCGCGGCGTTCGACAATTCTTCCTGAGGCCGTGGGTCTTACTTTTGCTGTACATAATGGGAAGAAATTTGTTCCAGTTTATGTGAACGAAAATATGATCGGACATAAGCTAGGGGAGTTTTCCGCAACTAGAACATTCCACGGACATTCTGAGAAAAAAGCTCAGGCTCCGGTGAAAAAGTAAGTAGAGGATTATCATGGAAGTGAAGGCAAGTTTGCGATTTGCTCGAGTAGGGGCTCAGAAGGCTCGACTTGTAGCGGATGAGATTCGCGGGAAAGATTTGAATGAAGCTGTTCGGATTCTTGTGTTTATGAAAAAGAAGACGGCTGGTCTGATGAAGAAATTAATTGAGTCAGCTGTAGCTAATGCTGAGAATAAAGAGGTTATTGATGTCGATAATCTCTATGTGAAGACAGTTTATGTTGATGAAGGGCCTTCGATGAAGAGGTTTCGTCCTCGGGCTCAAGGGCGTGCCTTTCAGGTAAAGAAGAAGTTAAGTCATATAAACCTGATTTTGGGTGAGAAGTAATTAAGGAAGGCGGATTCGGTGGGACAGAAGGTTAATCCGATCGGTTTAAGGGTTGGTGTTATCAGAACTTGGGACTCGCGTTGGTTTGCGAAGGGGCCTCAGTACACAGTTAATCTCCATGAGGATTTTAAGCTGCGTAAATACATCAAAGATAAGTTGAAACACGCAGGCGTGTCGAAGATTGAAATGGAGCGGGCAGCTAATAAAATTAAGATAATTATCATGACTGCGCGACCTGGTGTGGTGATTGGAAAAAGGGAACCGGAATTGATTCGCTGAAGGCAGACATTCAGCGACTTACGCCAAATGAAGTTTTTTTGAATATTCAGGAAGTTCGTAAGCCGGATCTTGATGCTCAGTTGGTAGCAGAAAATATTGCTTTGCAGTTGGAAAAGCGCATATCGTGGCGCCGTGCTCTAAAGAAGGCACTTGCAGCTTCGGTTCGGAGTGGTGTTCGAGGAATTAAGATCATGGTGGCGGGCCGATTGGACGGGGCTGAGATCGCTCGTACGGAATGGTACAACGAGAAGAGCGTTCCGTTGCATACACTTCGCGCCGACATTGACTATGGGACGGCAGAAGCTCTGACGGGTTACGGCTTGATCGGCGTTAAAGTATGGATCTATCGAGGAGATGTTCTGTCGGCCCGAGAGATTGAGGAGGCTGGTCGTGTTAAGTCCTAAGAGAGTTAAATGGAGAAAGCAGTTTCGGGGGCGCTATAAGGGATTTGCAACTCGTGGGAATGATATCGCTTTTGGAGACTTTGGCTTGATGGCAACGGAGTCGGGGCGGTTGAGTGCTCGACAGCTCGAAGCGAGTCGCATAGCAATCAGTCGTTCCGTTAAGCGGGGCGGAAACATGTGGCTGAGGGTTTATCCTGATAGGCCCGTAACGAAGAAGGCGGCTGAGACTCGGATGGGATCTGGAAAGGGCAATCCGGAGTATTGGGTCGCGGTGATAAAGCCAGGGCGTTTGTTGTTTGAGATTAACGGTGTGACGCGTGAGCAGGCAGCTGAGGCATTTAGATTGGCCGCACATAAGTTGCCTTTTAAAACACGCTTTTTAGCTCGGGAGTAGTTTTGTGAAATTTGCTGACATACGTGATTTGACAGTGGAAGAGTTGCGAAAGCGGTTGGGGCAGATGCGTGATGAGCATTTTAGTCTTAAGATGAAGCATTCCTTGGGCCAGGTTGCTAGTCCGGTGTCTATACGCATTCTGCGCCGAGATATCGCTCGAGTTCGGACGGCATTAAATATCAAGTTGGCTCAGTGAGGTGATGACGATGAGTGGAGTTGAAACACAGGTGGATACGCGACGCCGAAAAAGTGAAGTTATCGGTAAGGTCGTCAGCGATAAAATGCACAAGACAATTTCAGTGGAGACGAGCCGGACAGTTCGACACGAGAAGTACGGGAAGTTTATTCGGAGAACCTCTGTATTTAAGGCTCATGACGAGAAGAATGAAGCTAAGTTGGGCGATATTGTTCGGATCGTTGAGTCGCGCCCGATCAGCAGAACGAAGCGTTGGAAGTTGGTCGATATTGTCGAACGAAATCGAAACCAATTGGCGGTGACTGTATGATACAAATGCAGTCAAGGCTCAGAGTTGCGGATAATTCTGGCGCGCGTGAAGTGCAGTGCATAAAGGTGCTGGGCGGATCGAAGCGGCGTTACGCATCGGTGGGCGATATCGTGGTTGTGTCGGTTAAAGAGGCTCTTCCAAACTCCAAAGTGAAGAAGGGTGATGTTGCTAAGGCGGTCATAGTGCGGACAATACACAAGATTCGTCGGGCTGATGGCAGTTATATCCGGTTTGATGAGAATTCAGCTGTGTTGATTAATGCCCAGAAGGAGCCGGTTGGGACACGTATATTTGGTCCTGTTGCCCGGGAGCTTCGTGCTAAGCAGTTTTTGAAGATAGTATCACTGGCCCCAGAAGTACTTTGATTAACGAAGAGGAGTGTGGCTGTGAAGTCGCTAGAAGAAACTTATAAGGTAGATATCAGTCCCGCGCTTCAGAAGCAGTTGGGAAAGAAGAATGTCATGCAAGTACCGCGGTTGAGCAAAATTGTATTGAACGTTACCACGGGCGATGCAGTTAAGAATCCAAAGATTCTCGATGCTCTAGTTGAGGACATGACAAACATTGCTGGTCAGAGAGCTGTGATTACGAAGTCAAAGAAGTCGATAGCGAACTTTAAACTGCGCGAGAATATTCCTCTCGGTGTGCGGGTGACTTTGCGTCGAGAGAGAATGTGGGCATTTTTGGAGCGTTTGGTACATGTTTCGATTCCCAAGGTAAGAGATTTTCGGGGACTTTCTCCTCGTGGTTTCGATGGTCGAGGGAACTATAACATGGGATTGAAAGAGCAGATCGTATTTCCCGAGATAGATTACGATAAGGTGGATAAGATTCGAGGAATGAATATCACTATTTGTACTTCTGCAAATAATGATACTGAGGGAAGAGCCTTATTGGAAAGCTTGGGGATGCCTTTTAGGAAGAGATAACTTGTTGAGGAGATGAATTGAATGGACACGATCGGTGATTTTCTAACACGAATTCGAAATGCAGGTTCGGCAGCACATGAAAAGGTGGACGTGCCAAGCTCTAATATGCGTGTGGGGCTTGCTCAGGTACTTCAGGAGAACGGGTATATTCGAAGCTTTAAAGTAGCTAAGGATGGTCGTCAGGGAGTTATGCGGGTCTATTTGAAGTATCTGCCGAATGGCAAACACGCGATGGGAAGCATTTCTCGAGTGAGTCGTCCAGGGCGCCGATTTTATGTGCGCTCGGATGAAATCCCGAAGGTGCGATCTGGATTTGGTTTGGTACTGTTGAGTACGAATAGGGGAATCGTGAGCGGCGATGATGCCGTTAAGATGAATATTGGTGGCGAATTATTGTGCCAGATTTGGTAATAGGGTGTAGTTATGTCACGTATAGGTAGGTCTCCAGTTTATTTCGAGAGTGGTGTTCAGGTAAGTGTCACTTCTAAGAACGAGGTCGTCGTAAAGGGTGCTAAGAGTAGCCTGACTGTGCCGATGAGAAATATCATATCTGCAAAGGTCGATGGCAATCAGGTGATTTTTAATCGAGTGAATGATGAACCTCGTAGTCGAGCCTTCCACGGTCTTTATCGTGCATTGGTTCAGAATGCCGTGACAGGCGTTTCAAAGGGCTGGAGCCGAGAGTTGACTTTAAATGGAGTCGGCTATCGTGCGGCAGTTAGCGGAAAGTTGTTGGAGCTCAACTTGGGATATAGTCACCCAATAAAGTATCCAATTCCCGATGGAATTGACATCAAGGTCGAGAAGAATACGACATTGATGGTGAGTGGTCCGGACCGAGGCAAGGTTGGGCAAGTGGCTGCAAAGATACGCAGTTTTCGACCGCCGGAGCCTTACCTTGGTAAGGGTGTTAAGTATGCAGATGAGCAAATTCGTCGTAAGGCTGGTAAGTCAGCTGGTAAAAAATAAAGTAAGGATGGACGGCCGTGATTCGTATTAAATTTCGGAAAAAAACTGCGGAAAAAGTTGTGAAGCGCATAAAGTTGAGGGCGCGCATTCGTAAGAAGATTATCGGAACAGCTCAAAGGCCTCGGTTTGCTGTGTTTAAGAGCACGCGTAATATTTATGCGCAGTTGATAGACGATGCGACTGGAGCTGTGATTGTTTCGGCATCAACGCTCAAGGTGGCTTTGGAGAAGAAAACGAAGGAAGCCAAAACAAATAAGGATGCTGCAAAGGCAGTTGGTGCTGAAATTGCTAAGCAGGCCTTGGCTAAAAATATTAAGGACGTGGTTTTTGACCGAAGCGGTTATCTTTACCACGGACGGATACAGGCATTGGCCGAAGCGGCACGTGAAGCTGGGCTTAACTTTTAAGGAGATTTTGAGTGGAAAATCAAGGCGGAGAGCTTCAAGAGAGAGTTGTCGCGATTAATCGTGTGGCCAAGGTGGTCAAGGGTGGGCGGCGCTTTTCGTTTTCAGCTCTCGTTGTGACTGGAAATGGTCATGGTGAAGTTGGATTTGGTACTGGCAAAGCCGGGGAAGTTCCAGAGGCAATTGGAAAAGCCAGTCGCACAGCGAAAAAGGCTTTAAAGCAGGTGAATTTGAAGGACGGACGAACGATTCCCCATGAGGTTATTGGGACTTTTGGAGCTGCGAAGGTCATCATGATCCCAGCCGCGCCAGGTACTGGGGTTATCGCTGGTGGGCCGGTTAGGGCTGTTTTGGAGTCTGTGGGTATCAAGGATATTTTGACAAAGTGCATTGGAACAAGAAATGCTCATAATGCGGTCAGGGCGACGCTCGATGGTCTGCTGCAGCTGTTGAACCAACGGCAGCAATAAGTTCGCCAGGAATTTGATAGTGCTGGAATTAGGGAATTTGAGAAAAGGACATTAAAATGGCTAAGGCCTTTCGTGTGAAATTGAAGAGAAGTTTAATTGGGACTCCGAGAGATCAGAGGGATACTGTTCGCTGTCTTGGGCTCAGGAAAATCAACCAGGAAGTGGTTGTTCCTGATAACGATGCGAATAGGGGTCAGATATTTAAGGTTCAGCATCTCCTAGATGTGAAAGTGGAGAAATAGAATGGGAATTCTTGGCTCATTAAGACCAAAGCGCGGATCAACTCACAATAGCAAGAGGATTGGCCGTGGTAGAGGTTCGGGAAAAGGTGGTACGGCAACGAAGGGTCATAAAGGGCAAAAGGCTCGCACTGGCGGAACAGTGCGACGCGGATTTGAGGGAGGTCAGTCTCCAATGGCTCGGCGTTTACCCAAATTCGGGTTTACGAACGCGACCTTCAAGACAGTTTACCAAGTCGTAAATTTGGAGCAGTTGAATCGTTTCGATGGTGATGTGACGCCAGAAACGCTAAAATTAGCTGGCCTAGTGGGCAAGGGCTTGGTTAAGATTTTGGCGCGGGGCGATTTGAAGAAGCCTTTGACTATTAAGGCGCATAAGGTAAGTGAAAAAGCTAAAGCTGCTATTGAATCAGCAGGTGGAAAAATCGAGGTCATCTAGTGTCGACACCACAGAACTTGGCGATTCCGGCAGAACTCCGGAAGCGTATACTATTTACTCTTGGCATGCTGGCGGTTTACCGATTGGGTGTGTCGGTTCCAACTCCAGGAGTTGACGGAGCTGCCGTGCTGGCGTTCTTTCAATCAAAAAGCGGGGGTATTTTTGGACTCTTCAACACATTTACCGGTGGTGCTTTGGAGAAGTTCAGTATATTTGCTCTGGGCATCATGCCTTATATCTCGGCGTCTATTATTTTCCAGCTGCTGCAGACAGCTGTTCCTTTTTTGGAGTCTCTAAAGAAGGAAGGAGAACACGGACGCAAGAAATTGAATCAGTACACGAGATATGGGACGATAGCGCTGGCCATCGTACAGGGGTACGCCATGGCTTCTTGGCTAAGCAATTCGAATAGCCCCGGGGGCGCACCTCTTGTGATGACTCCGCTATTTGGATTGGGGTTTCTTTCTTTTAAGCTTGTGACAATCGTGACTTTGACGGCCGGTACCTGTTTTATCATGTGGTTGGGAGAGCAGATCACTGAAAAGGGCATTGGCAATGGTGCCAGTTTAATTATTTTTTCTGGAATTGCAGCGGGTGTTCCCAATGGGACAGTTAAATTGTGGGAAATGGTTTCCAATGGGGATATGAGTGGTGTTGTCGTTCTGGCTCTACTGGTTGGGATGATTGCCGTTATTGCAGCTATTGTGTTTATGGAAGTGGGACAAAGAAGGATACCAATCCAGTATTCTCAACGGGGTGGAGGAAGACAGGCCATGCAGCAGCAAGCGAGTCATCTTCCTCTGAAGGTCAATTTTTCGGGAGTGATACCTCCGATTTTTGCATCAAGTTTGTTGATGTTTCCAGCCACAGTGGCGCAGTTTGTGGACAAGCCCTGGATGCAAAATATCCAGCAAAGCCTCACTCCTTCGGGCGCTATCTACAATGTTGTTTTCGTGGGTCTGATCGTGTTCTTCTGTTTTTTCTACACTGAGATTGTGTTTAATCCGACCGAAGTGGCTGACAATTTAAAAAAATACGGTGGTTTCGTTCCCGGTATTCGAGCAGGAAAGAGCACAGCTGACTACATCAAGAAGGTTTTAGATAGATTGACAGTGAGTGGCTCTGCCTATTTGAGCCTGGTTTGCATTATGCCAACGATTTTGGCCAGTAAAGTCAGTCTTCCATTCTTTTTTGGTGGAACGAGTTTGCTTATCTTAGTTGGTGTGGCGATAGATACGAGTCAGCAGATTCAATCTCATTTGTTAACCGCTAAATATGAAGGAATTATGAAGGGCGTTAAGATACGGAGTCGGAGGGTGCAATATTGAACATTCTTCTCTTCGGGGCCCCGGGGGCTGGGAAGGGAACCCAGTCAGCGCTTTTGACGAGTCAGCACGGAATGCATCACATATCGACGGGCGATTTGTTTAGGCTCGCGATCAAGGCAAAAAGTAGCCTTGGCATGGAAGCAAAGAAGTACATGGATCAGGGAAAACTGGTTCCTGATACGATCGTGGTTGGGATGGTTGAAGAGGAGTTCATTCGCCTTCATGGGAAGAGTTTTGTTTTGGATGGCTTTCCGCGAACAGTGGATCAAGCAGAGTCGCTTGAAGCGATGCTGAGGAATCATAATTTGTTTATTGATAGGGCGGTGTTTCTTGAGATTCCGATGACCTTGCTCATGGAGAGGTTAACAGGTCGAAGAATTTGTCGGTCGTGCGGTGCAGTCTATCACGTAGCTGCAAAGCGGCCCAAGGAGAACGGCGTTTGCGATGAGTGTGGTGGTAAGGAAATCTATCAACGAGAGGATGACAAACCTGCAGTTATTCAAACTCGGATAGAAGCTTACGAAGAGAGTACTCGACCCTTAAAGGCCTACTATGAAAATGCGGGGAAACTTTGCATTGTGAACGGTGTAGGAACAGCGGCCGAGGTTTTTTCTCGGATCGAGAGCGTTTTGAACGCTTGATTTTATTGGTTTTTCCTGGACTCATTGGAGCCATGGTGCTAGCTTCAGCGCTCTGGTTTTCCGATGATGCGGCCGATGATTTGGAATGTTTTTGGATTGGTTATAGATATTAGGTGGTTAAGAGTATAGCTTGATAGCACTAGATGAGGTGCGTGATGAAAGTTAGAGCTTCAGTAAAAAAGATTTGCAAGAAGTGCAAGATCATAAAACGTAAGGGAGTTATCAGAATTATTTGTGATAATCCCAAGCACAAGCAGAGACAGGGATAAAAGATGGCGCGTATTGCTGGTGTCGATTTACCAAGAGGGAAGAGGCTGGAAGTGGCCTTGACTTATGTTTATGGAATTGGCCGCGTAAGAGCTGCGAAGATCATGGAGAAGTCGGGCTTTGATATTAGGTTAAGGACTGATGACCTGACGGACGAGCATTTGGCAAAACTCCGATCTATCATGGATTCTAGCTTCAAAGTTGAAGGGGATCTGCGGCGTGAAGTAGGAATGTCGATCAAGCGATTGATGGATCTTGGCTGCTACCGTGGGATTCGCCATAAGAAGGGATTGCCGGTTCGAGGACAGAGCACTCGGCAGAATGCTCGCACTCGAAAGGGTCCTAAGAAGACGGTCGCAAACAAGAAAAAAATAGTTTAAAGAGGTATTATAGATGGCAACGAATCAACAGCAAAATCAAACACAGGGATCTGCACCTCGAAAAAAGATCAAGAGGAATGTCCCCAGTGGTCGTTGTTATGTTACCGCGGGATTCGGGAATACAGTGGTCACTATCACCGATGGTGTTGGCAATGTAGTTTGTTGGTCCACAGCGGGTATGCTTGGTTTCAAGGGAAGTCGAAAAGGCACTCCATTTGCGGCCCAGATGGCGGCTCAGGAGGCTTCTAAGAAGGCAGTGGATGCGGGGATGAAGTCCGTTGATGTTTTCATTAAGGGTCCTGGAGCTGGTCGCGAACCCGCTGTTCGGGCCATTGCTGCGAGCGGTTTGAGAGTTTCTTCCTTGCGTGATATAACTCCAGTTCCGCATAATGGATGTCGTCCTCCGAAAAGAAGAAGAATTTAGATTGGTTTCGTTGGGACATCTTTGCTATTTTTTGAAGATGTTTAGAGAAAGGTAGGTTTGGCTGTGGGTGAACTCGATATGCAACCGCATTATTTTAAATTTTGGCGCGATCTAATTAAGCCCGCGGGATTTGAAGTCGATAAGGAGAGCTTAAGCGACAGCTACGGTAAGTTCGTGATTCGGCCCCTCGAGAGAGGCTATGGTGTGACTCTGGGGAATTCGCTGAGGAGGGTGTTGCTCAGTTCCATGATGGGTTCTGCGGTGTCAGCCGTTCGGTTTGAGGGAGTTCTTCATGAGTTCAGTACAATTCCAGAGGTTTTGGAAGACGTGACTGATATTATTTTGAATCTAAAGGAGGTTCGATTTCGACAGTTTGATGCCGAGCCAAAGACGGTGCGTGTGGTTAAGCAGGGGCCAGGAGTGGTAACTGCCGCCGACATCGAATTTAATGAACAAGTCGAGGTTTTGAATCCAGAACAGCACATTGCTACTCTTGGAAGGGACGCAAAGTTTGAAGCTGAATTAGTTATTAGTTATGAACGTGGTTATCGGGAGGCAGGGGAGGCCGGTAAGGATTTGCCCTTGGGTTTCATTTCTGTCGACGCCATTCATAGTCCGATTCGTCGGGTAAACTACAGTGTATCAGCAGCCCGAGTTGGCCAGCGGACAGACTATGATTCTTTGAGTTTCGAAGTCTGGACCGATGGTTCTTTGAAGCCAGAGGAGGCGGTTGCTCTTGGATCAAAGATTCTAAAAGAGCAGTTGCAGGTCTTTGTTACCTTTGATGAGAATATTGAGCCAGTGAGCGAGCAGATAGAAGTGCTCTCGTCTCAATTGAATGATAATTTATTTAGGTCGGTTGATGACTTAGAGTTGTCGGTTCGGAGTGCCAACTGTTTGAAGAACGCTAATATTAGGTATATTGGCGAGTTGGTGTGTAAGAGCGAAGCTGAGATGTTGAAGACCAAGAACTTTGGTCGCAAATCATTGAATGAGATTAAGGAAATATTGACAACCATGGGGTTGGGCCTGGGAATGAAGATTGACGGGTGGCCGCCAGTTGGATGGGATCCAAACAGTCCTCCAAAGCCGCCAGCTGCTCCAGCCAGTGGCGGTCCACGGGCTCCAGTTGCGTAATTGTAAGGCTGGGGTAAATTTTTTTCGGAGTAAGAGATGAGACATAATGTTGATAAGCATACTTTTGGGCGTAAACAAGGACCTCGGATTGCACTATTGAGAGGTTTAGTTTCGAGTTTAGTTAAACACGGTAGGATCAAGACTACCTTGCCAAAAGCAAAGGAACTTCGGCGCCACGTCGAGAGGGCGATTACGATAGGCAAGGGCGGCACACTTTATTCACGGCGATTGTTGCTATCACGTTATCCTAATGAGGAGGCTGTGAAGACGATCGTGGGTGATCTGTCAGTTCGATTTAAGACTCGGCCTGGAGGGTACACGAGGATCATCAAGTTAGGGTCTCGTGCTGGAGATAAGGCGGAAATGGCATATATTCAGTTCGTAGATTTCGAGCTTCCTGAGGCAACTTCAGCTGAAGTTGTGAAGGGTGATGCTGGTAGCAGAGAGCGCTCAAGACGGGTTGCGAAGTCGGTAAAGAAGGCGAGAAAAGTGAGCCGAAGGCTTCAAGGAACTGCAAGGCGAGTGAATCGGGGCCTCTAACAGACTTTTTGTTTGGGTCTCACTCGATCGGTCTGCCGCTAAAGGGGACCGATTCTAAGTACTGAAAAATAAATACCGAATAGTGATATTAATACTGGGACAAATCTGTCTATCCCGTTCCTCTACGGATGTGATGACCTATCCTTTCTTACATGAATAAACGCCGTGCGTTTAAAAAATGCTGATTAAAAAAAATGAACTGATTGTGAAGCTTATTTTTTAAGACGCAGTACATTTCTCAACAAGACCTTGACGAGAAAAAAATTCAATACCCATAATTGAACAAATGGGGGCCTGTGGGAACTGGGTTTGAGGGGGGAGATTTGTGCGATCTTAGGGAGCACAGCCACAGATCATAAACATTAAACTTGTTTGGGGAGTGGCGATGAAATTCTTTGCAGGTATTTCAGAAGCATTTGTACAGGGCGGCACTTGGATGTGGCTGATTTTGGCGGTTCAAGTGGCTGCGACCGCGATTATCATTGAGCGAGTGAGCTATCTCTATTTTCGAAGAAAGAGCAACCAGAGGGCTTTTGCAGCTGGATTTGAATCCCTGATTCGGCGAGGTCAGCTCAGTGAGGCATGTCAGTTGGCCGAGAGGGAGCTGGCCCAACAGCCTTTGGCGGGAGCTGTGCTGAATGGGCTTCAGGCTGCAATGAATCTCGGAGGCAGGGATGAGATTCAGGGAAAGATGGACGAGGCGCTATTAGCAGAGAACGCTCGGATTGAGAAGCGGACCTCCTTTCTTCCGATGTTGGCAAATGTGGGCACGCTCACAGGACTTTTGGGGACGGTTACGGGGATGATAACTTCCTTTTCTGCAGTGGGCGACAAGGCTGGTCCAGAAAAGACAGCAGTTCTCTCTTCTGGAATTTCAGAGGCGATGAATGCGACTGCCTATGGACTCGTGATGGCAATTCCAACTTTGATCATGTACGCAATTTTATCAAATCGAGCCAGTGCTTTGAGCGAAGATTTAAATCAGGCGGGTCTTAAAATCTACAATTGGCTGAGCTTTGCTTATGAACCTGTGGAAGTGCGCAGAACGGCCACACGGACCAAACATCGCTCAGCAACTGAGAAGATTGTCGACAACACAATCGACGCTTAGTTTTTTGGAATTTGGATATTCATCTTAATATTCGCGTTTGTCGGGGGATTTAGCATGGCCAGGGACAAGAAGGATCTTGATTTTGAGTTAAATCTGATTCCCTTTATCTCGCTCTTATCCGCTTTGATTTGCTCGCTCTTGCTCTCGGCCACTCTGATAAACATTGGTTCCATGAATGTTAAGCATGCCATTGGCGGTCAGTCATTGGCCGAAACGAAGAAGGTTCCAGTTGTTTGGGCGCACATGGAAGAGGATGGTGGATTAACTTTTCTTCTCAAGGACGCGGGGAAGGTGTCAGGGAAATTTGAGAAAACACGTGTTGAGGGGATAGACGGCTTTTTAAACCTCGAGGCAGTTGAGCGCCAATTGGGCATTCTGAAGGACGTTGTTCCGGAGCTGAAAACGGTGCTGATTCAACCCAGGGTCAATTCTGTTTTTGAGCAAATCATAGCTCTAATGGATCTCTGCAAGAAGGTGGGTTTGGTTGATTTAGGTATAGCTCCTCTTTGAGGGAAAATGGAGGCGAAGCAATGGTTCGAAGTGTGATCCAGCAAACAGCAATGTCGAGCCCGATTAGAGCGGCCTCCAATATTTCTCCCAAAGAGGGCAAGAATCGAAAAAGTTTAGTTGCGGGCCTCATGATTACCTCACTTGTCGACGCCTTCTCAATTCTGGTGATTTTCTTATTGGCTAGCTTCTCGAAGTCAGGTGAGGTTCTCAGTTTATCAAAAAACATGGAGCTGCCGCCCGCAAGCCTTTCCGATGAACTAAAGAGAACAACGCTGATTAAGTTAGATTCTGGAAAGATATTTGTTGAGGACAAAGAGGTGACCATCAAAAACTTGATAAAAATTCTCATTGGAATTCGAAAGCAAGTTTTCGCTTCATCCGGAAATGATCAAAATGTTGAGCCATCCCTGACCGTTCAAGCGGATCGTCGCGTACCATATCATGAGTTGAGTCAGATTATTTTGGCTGGAGCTCAGTCCGGATTTGGCGAAGTGAGATTTGCTGTACTAGCTAAATAGCTGAAATGGGGTTGGGTGTGTTGAATATTCATATTGTGACGACAGTCGCTCTGGGATTTCATCTTTTTTCTCTGTCAATATCCGCTATGGCCTCAGATCGATCAATTTCTGTTGTTCCAAGTGCTGCGTCCACGCTGGCACCTTCCTCTGAGTACAAGTCGAAGGCACAAGATTCTGGAACGACAGATCTTCTTATTGGGAAATTTGAAAAGGTGTATCTCAATCTTCCTCCAGAAGACGAGTCAAAGATTCCAGTAACTTTGCGTTTGGCTGATCTCTTGGCAGAAAAGGCCCGTCATTTGTCAAATGAGGAAGCAGCCAAGGGCTGTACAGATTGCGGTTCGGGAAATCGGGAGAGAGAGAGGGCCATCGGCTATTATTCTGAGGTTGTAAATAAACTTTCGGAGGACAGACGGAGCAGAGTTTTATCACAAATGGGTCACCTTTACGAGTTAAACGGGGAATCCAATAAGGCATTCGATCTCTATCGAAAGATCATTGAGACGGACAAAAATCCTGAAATCTTGGCGGAGGCCCAGAATTCTCAGGGAGATTTGATGTACAGAAGACGTCAGTTCAAAGAGGCACTCAAGTATTACGAGGAAGCCCTGAATTTCAAGGACTTCGCAAATCGAGGATATGTCAGGTATCGACAAGCATGGTGTCATTTCAATATGGGCGAGCTTGATACCGCGAAGAAAATTCTAGAGGACATATTACAGTCACCTAATTTACTGACTCGGTCGGAATCAAGAAAGGACGGAATCATCTCCATCGATAAGCAATTTCAAGAGGAGGTTTCGAGAGATTTAGCGACCTTTGTTTCCCGCAAGGGGACGACGATGGCTGACATTGAGATGATTTACAATCAAAGCCCCGAGAGCGCGCGAGTTGAAAATGTCACTTTTCTCGCCAACGAGTTGGAAAGGTTGGGACAGGCGAGTCAAAGTGCCGGTGTTTGGAAATTTCTTTTGAATAAGCAGTCGGATCCTGTGAAGCGCTTAGAGGGCCATGTTCGTTTGGCACAGTTGGAATCAATTCAAAATCACAGAGATGAATCGATACAGCAATTCGAAAAGGCGATGAACCTTTGGAGGCAGATTGGAAACTGCGTCGATGGCAGTTGCAAAGAACTCAAACAGAGAACTAAGAACTATGTGGTTGACTGGAATCGCGAGGAAAAAATCAATCCGGGCTCTGATTTATTAACGGCCTACGAAAAATATTTGGAGGTCTTCAATAGTGACCTTGATATGGTGGTGTGGGCGGCCCTGCTTGCCCAACAGAGAAAAGATTGGAAAAAGGCGATGAATTTTTTTGATCGCGCAGCTATGCTTCGGTTAACGACAGAGCCTAACTACATGACTGAGATGCCAAGTTATGAAAAATTACTTTTGAGTCAAATCGAAGTTGGAGAGAAGTCAGGAAGCGACGAACTTCTTGATTATTCTTTTGACAACTATGTCCGTAAAAGTAAGGAACGGAGCAAGTGGGTAGAAGTTAGCTATCATAAAGCTCATCGTTTGTATAAAAAGGCGGACTATACAAATGCTGCCCTCGCCTTGCACGATGTTGCGCTGATGCCTGAAAATCAGTCATTAGAAATAAAAATTCAGGCTGCTGACCTTGCGATGGATTCTCTCGTTATTTTAAAAAGAGATGGAGAGGTAGAGAAATGGGCGTTGGAATTCTCCAAAATATTTAAAGACAAAGCGAACGAATACGAAGATTTGGCACGGCGATCAGTGCTCAACCAGGCCGTGGCAGAGTCGGATCGGTTGGTCGATTTAAATAAGATACAAAAAGCTTGGAGAATTCTTGACCGCTTCAAAATCCAAGGAGCCAAAGATCCTGAATTGATTTCATATTACAAAACCAAATTGATCTACGCTGAGAAATTGCGAGATCTTTCTCAGATTTCTGCTGCTATCGAAAAGCTAATTTCCATCAAATCGATCAACGAAAAGGACCTTCAGGTGGCTTTGGCAAGTCAAGCTTGGCTTGCCGAACTTAAACTTGATTTTAAGACTGCACTGAAGGTTTCTGAAAAGATGAAGAGCTCGGAGAATTTAGAAGAGCAATTTCTAAAGTTGGCGATGTATGCTGATCTTGTTGGAGTCGAATCAAAACCTTATTATCAGGAGTTTTTACATCTGACAAAGGACCCGGCGAGGCGATTTGGTCTCGCTGTTAGGTTGGTGAGGGAATCAAATTATTCGCAGAAGGTATTTGATGAATTTGCACCAATATTGAAAGCAGATAGTGAGGCCTATGCGCAGCTACAGTACGAGATTTATGTTAAGTTTGGTGATCGTCTTGGGGCTCTGAAGCGTCTGTCGGGTGATGTGTTATCAAAAACGGAATCAGCTAAGTCTATTTGGCGCGAAGACTATCTTGCACGATACAATGCCATAAAGGATAAAATTCAGCTTCATTCGCTCAGCTTCAAGAACGACGCAGTTCTTGCACGTACCCTAAAAGATCGCATGGCGATGTTAAATAAGTTAGAAGTTATGTTGAAGGAGGCAATGGCCAAGGAAGATTGGACCAGCCAGATGTTGACAGTTGGTTTGTTAGGTCAAGAATCAAATCGAATCTATTCAGATATTCTGGCTCTTCCGGTTCCGTCTGGAATGAATGAGCAACAGCAGACAGAGTATTTGCAATTACTTTCTCAACAGGCAGCTCCTCATCAAATCAGAGGATCTGAATTGACCACAAAGTTTGCGGAATTTTGGAGTCATGAAGATTTACTTGCAGGATTTCGAGAAAAATTGTCGAGTCAGGTAGGAATTCAGAGAGACAGATATTTGTCGGAACTAAAAATGGTGGCTGCCGTGGCACCTGATTCAATGAAGAAGTCTCTGGAGGAACTATACACGTCGCTACCGAATCCAAATAAAGTTGCATTGCCATCTTTGGTGGAACTGGAGGGGGCGAGAAGCTTGGTGAGAGACAATCCGTTTGATCGTGATCCACTTGAAAAGCTGCTTGTTCTAGAAAGAAAGATGGGAAAGGAAGAAATGGTCGGATATTTGGAGAGGCGCCTGGCCCAGCTTTCGGATTCGCCACAGGTGTCTACAAAGAGGGAGTGAGGATGGGACAAATTTTCTTGAGGGGACGACTGATTTTTGTTTTTCTATTCATGATTGGGTTCGCATGTGGTCAGCTCTCGTCTGTTGGTATGGAAGCAAAAGTGAAAGATGAGAAAGTAAGGAAAATTGAAAAGCAGGAAGGCAATAAAAATTCGGATAAATTATCAACAAGTCTTAGTTTTGAAGACTTATTGGTACAGGGAACATATCATTTTTCAGATGAAGCTGTTGCGACGGTGGAGGAAGATAAAGTCTTGGATTCACTATTGGTGATACGCAAGGATTTCAAGGATAGAATCAAGAGGAGTGCAAGCCGTTATTAGTGGCATTTTTTGATCAGATGTGTAGCGACACAAAGGTTTAAATCTTTAGGTTTTGGAGATGTGATGCAGGAAACTTATCGGCGGTTGATTTTAGAGAATGAAATGGGTCGAGTTGTTCGAACTCTTGACTGGGAGAGTGAATCAGCTGTTCTCGTTTTTCGGCACGATACCAACCGCATTGAAATCCATCCAGATCTAAGGTGGCTAGATCAGGAAGGCATCGAATATACAATTATCCGTGATGAATTTTCTCGCACTCAGCTTGAACAGACACCGATTGAGATAGAAGGAATTGGTCGCTTGGCACTCGTTCCTCATGTATCCAGCCATGAATCAAATATCAAAATAGTCGAGGAGGATGGAAGTCGACACTGGTGGCGGAGTCTTGCAATGTCGACAGTCGGTATTGGTGGATTGATTTTTTTGTCGTTATCAATGCCTCGGGAGATTCCTCAACCAGCTGAGGCGCCAACAGTGGAACATGTCGTCAAACTAATCAAAGAGAAACCTCAAGTGGTGGAACAGCCAGAGCCTGCTAAACCTCTGGTGGTATCACCGAGACAAGCCTTGCCGCATTCATTTGGGAAATCTTCAGGCGGGCCTCTCATAGGTGGAGGCGGGAGCGGTGGTGGGATCAAGCGTATGGGTGCTCTCGGAGTATTGGGAACTTTGACAGGCACAGGTCAAAAGCAGTTTGGTGGAGTGAACTTGGGGGCTATCAAAACCTCTCCGGGCCCAGGGCGAGGGGGAGGAACGGCGAGCAGTGGAGGAGTTCAGACAACACTCTATGGTCGAGGGATTTTGTCGGCACCTCTAGGTGGTGGAGGAAATATTTATGGCTCGGGAGGCATCGGGACCGATGGGATCGGCTCGACCGGCAAGGGTGGAGGTCAAGACGGAGGGGGCCAAATCGCTCTCTATGGAGCGAACGGAGATGGGACCAGTAGTTATGGAACCAAAGGTAAAGGCGGAGGCAAAGACGGATATGGACAAAATACCATGATCGGTTCGGCCGGAGGCGCTCCTGTTCCTTTGGGAAGAGAGGCAATCATTCAAGGCGGTCTCGATAGTGAGATGATCTCGGCGGTGATTCAAAAAAATATGGGACAAGTCCGATTTTGTTACGAGCAGGGATTGCAGGGTGATCCAAAGCTTTCGGGAAGAGTGGCCATAAATTTCATTATTGGAACAAGTGGTTTGGTAAAAATCGCGGACATAGGGAGCACATCGCTCAATTCAAAGATCGTTGAAGATTGCATTCTGCTTCGTTTGAAAACATGGAAATTTCCGTTACCCGAGGGGGGAGTTGAGGTCAAAGTATCATACCCCTTCCTATTGCGTAGGACCGGCCAGGGCTGAGTTCAAGAGGATGGTTATGCAGAGAGTGATATTGTTCAGTTTCAGCATTGTATTTTTTCTTTTTGGCTGCAGCGGAGGAACGACTCAAGATCCGCTTGCAAAGCAACCTGAAAATGTGAGGCAAGGCATTCCACCAAGCGATAAACCAAGAGAGGATCGAAACCCTATTTCTCGTGAGGCCATGAGGCTTGAGATAGAGCCAGAAATTCCAAATTTTGTAGAGAATCAGGAAGGTGTTTTGAAAATCAGTGGCACTATCCTTGGATTTCCAAATGAAACCTTTGAGATTGAAATCAAAAATCTCCCCAAAGGGGCAAGCTACGATCAGGGTACTGGAATAATGGTCTGGACGCCTGAGGCGGATGTTGTGATTGGGAATGACTACATGTCAATATATGAACTGGTGGTACAAATCAGCACGCTGAGATCTCCAGTCCTGTCGATGATACGCAAGATACCCCTGTTCGTTCAGAGAAATGTGGAACGCCCGGAGATCATCTCGGTAGATACTCCAGTGGAGGTGATCGAAGGGACAATGCAAAAATGACGGTCACTGTGCGCGATCTCGATTCGAGTGATGGTACTTTGTTCATCTTTCGAGAGCCTCATCTCACTTTTGTGCAAATTGAAAATACATTGCGAGACGGATCATCTTTGATAAGACTGGCCAATTCAACAACATCGAAACCAAACCCAGTTCGGATGGACCCTAAGGACCCAAAATATGATCCCAATGTTTGGATTTATAGCTTAATTGTAGACGCAAGAGATAAGGAGCTAACGGGGGGACGAGATCTCTTTAGCTTTGGTCTCATCGCCACTTCTCGATTTGGTCGTCCATCTGCGGAGGGCGGCGTGCCGAGTAAACCGCGCCTTGTATCATTACCTATTATTTCAAAAGTCCCAAGGGCCCTCACGACTTGGCCAGATGCAATTTTGCAGGTTAAAGAAAACGAGCGAACGGTGATTAACTTCGATGTCTATGCTCCGATAGGGGCACTTGGCTTTCGGGCGCAGCCCGAAGGAGATGGAGTTCTTGATCCCGTGGAGATCAAGGAAAATTGTCATCCGCTGATGCCTGGGACAGCTGAATGCAAGTGTGTGAGAGATAAAAGCTGGAGATACCAGTGCACCATGACTTGGCAGCCGCCGAAATCGCAGGAGACTCCACCGAATGATCCTACGCCTACCCTTCCCTCGGCACGACTCACATCCTTAGAAGTCAAATTAGATGTCAGAGCAGACTTGGGTAGGTATCCGATTGCTTTTCGGGTGATCAATCGAAATGCCTATCGGCCCTCCGATTTTGAAGTCAGCGAATTTGTGAGGCATGTTGAAATTGTCAAAGACCCAGTTGTGCTGAAATAGCCTTAGGTTGGAGGGGATGACATAAATGGAATGGATGGAACGGATGAAAAAATGGAACGGATAAAAATGCAAAGAAAGAGAATATCTCAGATCATTCTAGGTTTGACTTCGTTCGCTATCATGAACACGAGCATCGCCGATCTGATGGAGGATTTTAATTCTCTGGGTGGAAACAAGGTTCTTTTGGAACAAGCTAAGGCACTCAACCCTGACACTAAAATTGAAATTGTTCAAAATCGTATCGTCAATCGACACTTGAGAAATGAATTTCAGTTTGGATATGGCAATGTCGTGGGGGGAGATGCCTATTTAAATAGTCAGTATGCAGGCCTCGACTACAGTTTTCATTTTAATCCGAGATGGTCTTTAGGATTCAAGTATTCCTACTATATGAATGAATTGGCCTCAGAGGGAAAGCACTTAATAAGCCAATTTGGTTACATTCCTGAATTGGATTGGCCTAAGCAGTCCTATCAAGGGGTCATCAACTATTATCCTATCTACGGAAAGTTTAATTTCTTTGGTATTGGAATCGTTCATTTCGATTTTTATGTTCTGGCTGGATACGGCGAAATTGAATTGAAATCAGGTAACACGGCGGCGGTAACAGCCGGTGGTGGTTTTGGTTTTTGGTTTTCTCAACACCTTACCAGTCGGTTGGAACTACGCTATCTCAATTATGAGAGCGAGAGATTGGCTGGGGCGGCAAATATGAAGTTGATGGTTGCAAATTTTGGGCTTGGGTATTTGTTATGAATAGGAAGCATTTTTGGTTGACTGAACTCTCTCTGGTCTTGATGCTTGCGTCTGCGTCTGCGTCTGCGTCTGCGTCTGCGTCTGCGTCTGTTACTGCGACTGCGTCCTCGACTCCGAATGCCACGGTGACTGGGACCAAGGAACGAGGCGCACGCGTCGGCAATTCAACTGAACAAGAGGAGCTTTTGAATATTCTTGGTGCAGAGCCGGATGATGCTCTCTTTCAAGAACAGCATGAGTGGACCACCTCTCTGCGAAAGGAATTGGGAAATCTCACGGCTGAACAAAATATCTTTCTTTCTTTTCTAGACAAGAATCAATATGAGAAAGCGATTTATCAGTGGTGGCCGGCCTTTGAAACAAGTGATTTTCGAAAAACGTCTTCCGGGCGAGCTCTGTACGCATTTCTTTTGTTTAAGAACCAATTGGAGGTGAATGGTCTTCAAAATCTAATGGATATTGAAAAGCCAAATGAAATTCACTCTGATCTTATAAAACTTTGGAAGCTTTTGGTTCCTGCTGGCAGTCCTGTTTGGAATCTAGTTAAAGTGAATTGGAGCGACGAATGGACGTCTGTCTTTGATGTCGCAACAGAGATCCAGGTACGTAGTCGACAAATGCATGATTTGGCGGATACAGGAAAAATATTTGAATTGTTGAGAAAAACTGGAGTTGGTAGTCGTGAGCGTTCTTGGCTTGAGTGGCAGATGGCACTCGGCCTTTCGCTGGTTGGGGATGTTGCCAAAGCGGCAAAGGTGTTGTCCCATTTAATGAAGGATAAGAGTCAGCTGATTTCTGAAGATATACAAAATGTCACCGCAGCTCGGCTGCTTTATCAGCAAGGTTATCTGGGTCCCGCCATCAGCTACTACTCCAAAATACCCATGCAGAGCGAATACTGGTATACGGCTCAAGAGGAGATGGCTTGGTCCTATATTCGAAAGGGAGAGCCACAGAATACCTTGGCTGTAACCCAGACCTTGATGCATAAGGATTTTGCTCCTCAGGTCGGTCCTGAGACAATATTTTTGAGAGCATTGGCTTTTCTCAAAGTTTGCGACTATCCGGAAGTTGTGAATACAATCAATGAATTTAGGAAAAGATTTAAAGTCAGAGCACAGATCATGATGTCGTTGAAGGAAACGGGTCAATCGCCTGATATCGAAAAGCTGATGACCGAATTGAGAAAAGGAAGGGTTCGATTGCTTAGTTTGGGGCCCTCGGCAGGCAGAATACCTAGTTACGTGAGTCGTGACGAGGTTCTCTTTGATCTCGTGCAAGCACAGAAGGCTCTTGAAAAAGAATCTCAGTTAGCAGGAGATCTTTATTCCCGGTCTTTGACCGGAGGAAGCGATCAGGTTGGTTTCCAGGCCCGATTGGAGGATCTTAAAAAGCTAGCGGAACAGAAGTTACAGAGTGCAAAAAGCGCAACCTATGCTCGTATTAAAGACTTGGCGAGCGAAGAAGTAAGCGAAATTCAGAGGATTTTGCAAAAGATGCAAATTGTAGATGCGGAGGTTATTCAGCAGATAGAAAGGGCCGATCGAATTATTAAAGCAAATTTGAAAATACAGGATCAAGATAAGCACAGGAGCGATGACCTGGCTAAATTGGGTTCGACCGGGAGTCAGGCGAAGCACGCGGTAAAATATCCATTTGAGGGCGAAACATGGTTCGATGAGTTGACCAATTATAAAGTGAACATCAAGAAGGGTTGTCTGGCCTCACGTGGAGGATCCCGTTGAACATGATATTTCGCTTCTCATTTTTTTCGGCCCTCTGGGTCTCGGTGGTAAGCGGGTGTTCTCCTCCTGCCAATGAGTTTCTCATCCCTCGACCTGATCCAGCCGTGGAAGTCAAAAATAGGATTGGAGACATCAAACTGATCTTTAAGCCTCAGGTGGATATCCTTTTTGTGGTCGATAGCTCAGGAAGTATGTCGACGCACCAGAGGAATTTGTCGTCTAACATCGATCTTTTCACAAAGGGTCTTTCAAGGACTCAGATTCTTGACTACCACATTGGAGTGACCACGACTGACTTCGAATACGGCGATGCGGGAGTCTTGCAAGGGACTCCAAATTTTGTTGAGCGAAGCACTCCCGATGGATTGGTCAGACTAGGGAATAACCTCCTTGTCGGGACCAGTGGTTCCGGGACAGAAAGCGTTTTTTACCCGACTCTACTGGCTCTTTCTGAGCCAAATCTCAGCGGAGCCAATCGATCCTTCTATCGCAGTCAAGCCTTTTTAGCCCTGGTATTTGTAACAGATGCAGCTGATCAAAGTTCGATGAGAGCCGACGCGCTCTATCAGTTTTTGATGAATCTAAAAAGCTGGGACAAGGATAAGCTCATCACTTATGGAGTGATAGTGCCCTCGGCCGATGATATCTGTCAGAGGGATGATCCAGCAATGAAGCCATTGAGCATTGAAGAGTTTTTGCACATGACCAAGGGGCTTTCTTTTAGTCTTTGTGCTCCCGATTTTGGTGACCGCTTGGGGGCAATCGGGGACGACCTCGTTAAGAAAGTGGGAATGTTTATTCCTTTGAAGCAACTTCCTGTGGTCTCGACGATCCGGATTCGCTATGGTAAACAGGACATCCCCGAGGATTTAAAGCGGGGTTGGAGTTATGATCCTGAAAGAGTTGGAATCAATCTAGGGGCCGGAATTGAACTTGAAGAACAATCCCCCGGAACGGATTTAGAAATCGGATTTATACCCGCCCTCTTGGAGGCTCCAAAATAATTCAGGCCCGATTGCCGCAACAGACTTTAGCTTAAGTTCGAGGAGAGGGTAAAATGAGACACGGATTAAATGGAATGATTGCTGTTGCTTTTGCGGCCGGCATTATGTGGCTGGGGTGGTGGAAATACCAGGACTTTCTTACTCAAGGATCGCGCCCTCCTCCCGGAACTCAGAAATTGAACGAGATGGAAGCGGAGGGAGTCCCTGATTTTAGCATCGAGGATATTGACGGAAATCGTGTAGAGCTCTCTGATTTCAAGGACAAAATTGTTATTCTGAGCTTTTGGGCCTCATGGTGCGAACCTTGCGTTCAGGAGTTTCCGTCCTTGGTTCACTTGATCAAGGAAATGAAAGGAGACGTTGTTTTGCTTGCGATCAGCGCCGACCACAGCCTCGAAGCACTTCAGGCGTTCATTAAGGCCTTTGACGCGAAGGATCCGAATATCAAAATTATGTGGGACAAGTCGCAGAGAGTGGCGGGACTTTACGGCACCGAGATTCTCCCAGAGTCATATATATTGGGATATCAAAATAAAGTGATCCGAAAAATAGCAGGCGTGGACAAGTGGGATGGCCCACAGGCCATTTCTTTTTTTAAGGAATTGGTTGAACTGAGAAATCCAAAGATAAAAGAGGGTACGGATACCGATACTGAGGAAGGCGAAGAGGTTGAAGAGTCAGAAGTGGGCGAGACGTGAAAAAGGATCTCTACCAATTTTTCTTTAGCTCATAATAGGGCCAGCGACCGATGAGAGACCCCGTTACCTGATAGCCGCATTTACGAAATAAGTTCTGTGCTTTTATATTTTTAACGTGTGCCTGGGCCTTCGCATACTTGGCTCCCAGGGCCACCATCCATTCTTCGGCCGAAGCTAACAATCGTGAAGCAATTCCAAAACGACGATGTTCCGGTGTGAGGTAGTGACTAAAAAAACTTCCGTAAGCCAAGTTGTCAGAATCGGTTTTGATAGAAAAAACTGAATGTCCTATAAGTTCTTCGTGTTCATCAGAGGCGACTAGAATCCGATGATGCCGATCAGTAGAGTCTGACCCCAGGATGATGCCTTTTGTCTTTTCGTAGGTAAAATCAGGAAACACCTCGCGAGCGAGCTTTGGATCGCTGTTGAACTCGGGAATTGTTTCGAGAACCGCCTCCATGGCCCGGCCAATCAGGAGGTCAATCTCATTGAAATTAGATCTGTCTGCATCTCGAATATGGATTCTCATTTAAATTTTATCTTCTTCTTCAAATCCTCAATGACCTTTTTTCCTGCTTCTTCAACCTTTTTCTTTTGTCCGTTCTCAGCGGACTTTTTGCTTCCAGTAAGGTGGTCTTCAGCGTCCTTTTTGGCCCTATTGACCTCGCTATTGACCTTTTCGATTTCCTTATTGACCTGTGCTTTGACCTTGTCTAGTTCAGCGGTAAATTTGGCTCGCTCCCCCGCGATTTTTTCGTCTATAAGCGCCTTTATTTTGGCTCTGGCCTGTTCAATCTTTTCGTCCAGTTGCTTCTTAAAACCTTTGGCAATTTCATCACCCAAATTTGATCGCAGTCCTAAATTGAGCTTCTTCCAATTTCCAGTGGCACTTGCGTCGAGTGTTATGACGGGTATTCCAGAGGTTACATTTGTCAGAATCTCATGGACCATTTTTGATCTGGCTTCGATATCATATTTTAGATCAGCAAAGTTATTCTTAACTGCGATTTTGAGTTCTTCATCTTCGAGAACAGCATTGAGATCAGAACTTCCTTTGGCTTGAGTGAGTACAAGCTTAACTTCCAGGCTGTCTGAAAATTTTTGAGGTTGGACTGGAAAGGAAGCTATGCTTGCCTGCATTGATTCTTTAGGCTTATCTGTCGTATGATCCAAGGTAATTTTTGTTACGAGGCCCATGAGCATTTGCTTTGGAAAATCGCCTTCAAAGTTGATTACGGTGGGTTTTCCAATCTGGGCGGGGTCCGAAGTCAAATCAAGGAGTTCACCTCTCACTCGTCCACTGTATTCGTTGCTTTGGCTGGGTTCAGAATTAATGCTGGCCTTTTTTAGCCAAAACAGAGGGTAGCCTCGAGTGACAGGAAAACGGTAGGTTTTGCCATCACTTCGCGGGCGAGGGACAATTTGTTCATCAGCTGAAGCTTTCTTTTGTTCTTCAGTTTTCTGGGGAGGTAGGTATTCGCGGGCCACCGTCATGTATTTTTGAATGGTTACGAGCTTATTCGCAAACATCTTTCCAAATAATTTTTTTGAGAAATCACCCACGTCGATCTGAGGGATCTTGAAATGTTTTTCTAAGTCCTGGATATCTTGCTTAATGACCTGATCGAGGTCTTTAAATGCTGTGTCGATGGTTTTTAAATCGTTGCTAACGCCATCACTTGTTTCTTTGACAGATTTTATCTTTTGATCGGCCTCTTTGACAAGAGATTGGATTTCTCCGATGGAGGCGGCAAATTTGACAGGATCTTTGGTGTCAACTTTGATGGCCTTAACTCTCGCTTCAAAATCTTTAAGCACTTCACTTTTTGGGAGCGCTTTGATACGTGCGTCCCATAGGGCTTGCTTCTCTTTGAGACTGGTCTCCAGTTCTTTGATCTTCAGGCTCGATTTAAGATTAGATTCAAGATTTTTAATTTGAGCGGTTGGATCGGCTCCTTCAATGATATTGGCCAAATCACTCAGAAGATTTCCTTCAAATTCCTTTTTGGTTTGATCGATAATTCCACTCTCAAGCTTTGCCAGGGCTGGTGATTTCCCGTCCTTGACACTGACTTCGATAGGAAGAATCTTTCCGGGCCTCATTCGGGGAGAGAATGCCTGGATATCAACAATAGAGGCTTCTTCGACAACGAATTTTGCGCGTAACAGGGCGTCCCACAGGAAACCAAAGCGAATTTCTCCGATAGAGACAATATTTCGAGAAGGATCCTCTTTGTCAGTGATCTGCAATTCAGAAAGACGAAAGCTTCCACCTAAAAAACTGGTTTTCACTCGGCCAACATTCACCTCGGCCCCATGAACATGGGTTCCCGTATATTCGATCAAGTAGCGAAGATGGCTATCGAACAGGAAGGAAAAATACAATCCAGCACAGACACATATAACTGTAACCGGAACGACGGCTTCCCATCTCACGGGCCCTTTCACTTTTTTCGCTTTATCTTTCTCTTTTTCTGGTGTCTTCGATGAGCTCAATTTGGTTGTCCTTGTTTTGAGTCGTTTGTCCACTTATCAATGAAAGAAGGAATCGATGTCAGCCTCAGGCTCCGTAAAGCTGGTCGTATTTGAAATACCACTTGTAAAGTGCAGTAGCCTGAACGCCCTTCCAAATCTTGGTGTTTTTAAACCGCTCCAAAATGACCTTTTGATATTTCAAAACTAACATACGGGCGATCACAAAAACAAAGGGACTGGCGACGATCGTAAAAACACCAGAGCCCATGACGATGGAATTATTGAACCGAGTGAAGGGAACAATGGGAAGATTGTATAAAAAAACAAATGTCTCCTGGAGTTGTGACAACTCGAGAACCTTCCTTCCAACCAGGTCAAAAACAGGATCAAGGAGATAGCCCGCAAACGAAAAAAATCCAGCAGAAACCATTGCAGCTCCCGCTTGAATTCTAAAAAGGAAGATGCAAACAAAGACGAAAAGCGTTTGAAGAGATAGCGCGGGAGTCATTCCCAAAATG
The DNA here is from genome assembly GCA_016714165.1 of Bdellovibrionales bacterium. Lineage (NCBI taxonomy): Bacteria > Pseudomonadati > Bdellovibrionota > Bdellovibrionia > Bdellovibrionales > Bdellovibrionales bacterium. The sequence continues at coordinate 1,713,917 of JADJNU010000001.1, read as the reverse complement.
AATCCGGCAGCGAGACCTGCTGCAATTTGATTGGTTCCGTTTTCAGAATTCAAGAGTTTAATGAATTGAAAGACCTGTTTAAGGATTAATCCCATATCTTTGTTCCTATTTATTTTTCCTAAAGTTATAGACTGCTTCTTCGGTCCAACTCGGCTCGGCTCAATTCAGTCCACCCCAGCGTCGTTTTGTTCCGTTTCGTTTGTGCATCATTTTTCCGGTATTCTCCTTCCGAGTCAAATCTATCCTTCTATCCTTTTTTTGGCCAAGAACTGAACAGAGTTAATGGGAGTAACCGGATCGATGGGGGAAAGGCACGAGATGCGACGCATTCAGAAAAGGGGGTATGGAATCTCCAGCTTGATGGGTGTAGGTTGTGGGCTTGAAAGAGGTAAGTCGTCAGATGGAGAGAATGGATAGAAGGACATGGTTAGTTACGGGAGCGGCGGGATTTATTGGTTCCCACCTAGTGGGACGACTTCTCGGCGAAAACCAAAAAGTGGTCGGAGTTGACAATCTTTCTACCGGCAGGTGGGAGAACCTCCAGCAGGTGTTGGGTCGCCTAACTAACGGCCAACAGAAGAGTTTCTCATTTATCTGTGATGACGTCGGCAATGTGAGAATGATGGAAAGGGCCCTGAGGGGCGTTCATGTCGTTCTTCATCAGGCGGCAGTTGCGTCGGTACCCCTGAGTATCGAAAACCCACATTGCGTCCATGATACGAACGTAACAGGCTTTCTGAATATTTTGAATTCAGCCAGGAATGAGGGTGTTAAGCGCGTGGTTTATGCTTCTAGCAGTGCTGTTTACGGAGATAATCCCACCGCGATTAAGTCAGAAGGTGATTTGGGGCAGTTGCTTTCGCCCTATGCCGTGACAAAATTCGTTGACGAGTTATATGCCGCGCAATTTCATCGTCACTATGAAATGGAAACGCTTGGTCTGAGATATTTTAATGTTTATGGGCCGAGGCAGGACCCGCAAGGGGCCTATGCAGCGGTCATTCCAAAATGGATTGAAGCCCTTCGCAAAGGTGATCCAATTTTGATTCACGGAGACGGAACCACTACGCGGGATTTTTGTCATGTGGATGACGTGGTGGCGGCAAATATTTTGGGAGCCACCGTCACCCGGCAAAGTGCGTTTGGTAAGAGCTATAATATCTGCAGTGGTGAGGAAACGACCTTGAGTTCGCTTGCGGAAGGGCTCGTGAGCCTTTGGAGTAAAAGGCTCCCTCAGGCTCCAAGACCCGAGATACATTACGGTCGCTTTCGCGATGGAGATATTTACAGATCTTGCGGAAGCTACGAATTGGCTCGGAAGGAGTTGGGATTTAATCCCAGACTTCGCCTTTCTGACGGTCTCATCGGCCTGTTCGACAATCTCGGTGATCAGTGACAAGAGAGCCAGAAATGCCCTCTTTCAAAAAAAGTGACAAGATGTAAAAACAACATGTGGTATTGATGATGATGTATCGAGTCACGGCCCTTGCCTTATAACCAGCAAAAGATCGCGTTATTGCTGAGGGGCCAAAGGCAAAAAATATTTTTTTTTGCGATCGCCCAAAATGAATGTCGATCCGATGCGGGATTGATTGACTTCTTTTTCGTCGTTGTCCTGATGTGACTTTCTGGTATCCAGACCTGATGATTCTGTATGTACCTGCAATAAAGGAGCTTTTCAAAAATGAAGAGGATGTGCTTCAGGAAGAGAAGACTCAAATCGGCGTTGGTACATTGGCCAAAATGGAAGGTGCTCTCACATGGGTTTTGGAAAAAAATTTTAAATCATCAGATATTTTTTCAGGCTTTGAACCCGCGTGGCACTGCTCTTGCAAAATTAGCGGGCTGCTCCTCGGATTTTTTGGCTAATTTTTAAAAATATTGAAAAGAGTATCTATGACTTCAGTTACCTCAGTCGGACTTGCCGGAAACTTTATGATTTTCATCCAGATCACCTCGATTTTTGTTGGATATTTATTCTACCCTTGTTCTGTTCGTGCCGAGGTGCCAAATAAATACAGAGAAATTTTGAATACAGTGAGTGGAAGTAACCGGCCAAATCTAGATTCAAGTTCGCTGGTAGAAGCAATAAATGATCTCAAGCAATTCCGCTACTCGGAGAGTTTTGTGGCTCTCTGTGATCGTTATCTCGTAGAATTAGAGCGGTTAGACAAAGGTGGAGATGCCGAGACCACCAGCGGGCGTCCAGATATTTTTGATGTTTTAAATCGACTGGTAGATGCAATTGAAGATTTGGCGACTGTTCACAATACCAACAGAATCTTTGATCTAAGGGAAGCCACGAACGAGCTTCTACAAGCACAAACGGACGATATCTTGAAGGGTCTCCCAGAGCGCTTCGATAGAATATTAAATTCAGTAAATGAACGACGCACGAGATTGCCCTCCGCAGCGGCAAAGCCTGAGACGAGTGAGGCTTTTTCGCAGGAACTTGCGCCTGAATCTTCTGGGGACGACAGGGCAGTCACGCCCGAGGTGCCGGCCCACAAGCTTGTTTTAGACCGATTGGATAGCTTGGAAAAGGCTCTGAAGGAACGAATAAAGGGGCAGCCTGAAGCCGTGCAGGCCTTGGTGAATGCCGAAAGTGAGCTTCTTATTTATGGTCGGCGCAAGAAGCCCAAAGTCGTGGTTCTCGTGGGGCCTGATGGAACGGGGAAGGAAACAATTGCGAAAGCCTACACGGATGTTCTTCATGGTTACGAAGGCGCTCATGAAAAACATATGTTTCGCGTTCCTATCTTGAAAAGACATGCAGATCTTTGGCAAGTGATGGGGGCTGTCGTAGGCCATGAGGGCGCTGGCAAATTTCCTCATTTCTTGGCTTTTTTAGCGGAGCACTCTGGCGGGCGCTATCAGGTCAAGAAGAGAATCTTCCTTGGTGGAAATACGGAAACCTACTTGGAGGAAGATCAGAACTGGGATCCCAAAACGGTACCGGAGCGGGGGATTGTTTTTCTTGATGGTTTTCAAAATTGGTCCTCTGACATGAAGGACGCCTTTCTGGCACAAGCCCTAGATACAGGAATATTTCAGTTGAACAATCCAACGCCTGAGCTTTCATCGATCTCTGTGCCGATCACTTTCATCATATCCACAACTGTAAACGGGGATAGGGATGGTCGACCTCTCAGTTTTGATCAAATGATGGAGAAGTGGAGGGCCGTGGGGAACGATCCCGCTCGTATTCGAAAGGATTTGGCGGCCAGTCATGGGCCAGTCAATGTGCACCAACAAGGCGAAAATCGAGGATTTTCGCAAAGCCTATTAAATAGTTTTCCAGATGATTCACTTGTGCGGATGCGTCCTCTGGGACCTGAAACCCTTCAAGAGATTGTGAGACAAAGACTGCAAGAATTGAGTGAAAGCCTGAGCGCCGGTGGCGCATTTGGAAAATTCTCTCTTCAGTGGTCCGAGAAACTCGTTAGATTTTTGCAGGAGTATCACTACGTAGCAGAGAACAATGCCTCCCCTATTAACAGTCGGATCGCCGATTTGGTTAAGCGAACTTTGACGGAGGCTTTTCGAAGTGGGAGGATTGAAGTTTCTGATCATCCAAGAGCAATTCACCTCGACGTCGAGGAAAATCCAGATCGGACATTTGATTTGCTGTTTAAATTAACAGCAAACGAAAATGAAAATGAAAATGGAAGTCCGCCTGACAGAGATCAAAATAGACCCGCTCAGGAATTTCGCCTGAGAATCACAGTGACTGAAATTGATAAGCCAAAAGAACCGATTTCGGACGCCAGAATTCGAGAGCTTCTTAAAATCCCAGGTCTCCTGAACCAAAGAGTCTTTGGAATTGAAAGGGTTGTCGATAGATTGGGGACGGCATTGTTAACCGCAGAAGAAAGTCGAACAGGAGGACTCACTCCAGACACAGCGACTTCACCTGCCACTATTTTCATGTTTGTGGGACCTCCTGGCAACGGAAAGACTCAGACGGGAAAGGAAATTGCAAAAATCTTAGGAGTTGAGCCAAAAACGATCGATTGCTCTCAGATACAGTCAGTGAGTGACGTCAAAGCAAGAATCTTGGGTATGCGTGATTCGTTAGGTAATTCTGTTTCTTCCGAATTCATGAAGGTTTATGATCGAAGCAATGGCAGGTTGGTTGTCATCTTAGATGAAATAGTCAACGCTAAAAATGCACTCACCGTTTTGCCCTCTCTCTATGATATTCTGGCTGAGCCGGTTGTGAGAACTTTCACGGACGGAGAACCGCGAGTGATGACTCACGTGACTTTTGTCATGACGGGAAATGTTGGAGAAGGCTTTTACGGGGCAGTTCCAACGAACATTCCTGATATCAACCGTCAGGCGGCTTTCCAGGATATTCATGAAATGATGATGAAAGATCCCGAAAAACGTCGAAGATTGCTTGAGAGATTCCTGACCCCCGCTTTTCTCAGGCGAGTGGGGTTTCAAAATATCTTCTTTTATGGTCCGCTCAATTTCAAGGCCATCCGAGGTCTTTTTCAATTAAAAATGATGGAGGAGATTGAAAGGCTCAAGCCGCAGTCAGATCGAAGGGGTTGGTATGTTCAATTCAGAAATAAGGAATCATTCCTTCGAATCATAGAAGCCTTTGAGGACAATGGGTACAGAATAGAGGAGCAAGGCAGTTCAATTGATCTTTTTGTCAAACAGGACTTCGGAGCTCGATTGCGTGAGCTTCTTCATCATAACTTGGTTTCGACTGGTTCGAAGGTCGTTCTTGATTTTGATCCCGTGACAGGAATGACAAGAGATACTTTTAACGAGGATGTCAGAATTCTACATTTAAGGGTGGATATTTTTGGAGAGCCAAACAGGACGGATTCTGATTCTGGAAAGTTTGATAGAGGTACGGGGGTTCTTCCATCAAAGACCCTCTGGTTGACTCTAAAAGGAAAGGAAACGCCAGATATCCCAACGAGACTTCAAGTTGATGAAGTCTTGACCGCCTTTCACGAAGCCGGACATGAGGTGGTGAGAAAAGTCTTGTTTGGAAATACACGCTCCCACAAGAGAATAACGTTAAAACCGGGTGTTACAGAGATAGGAGAGCAGATTGTCTATTTTCTGGGAGAGGCCGTAAATAATCCTACGAAGGAGTTGACTTTTTCCAGAGCGGTCGTCTTGAGAGAAATCGCCGCTAAGTTTGGAGGAGATGTGGCTCAGTCTCTTTTGACGAAGGGAGGAAGCGGGGACGCCGGTAAGAGCAATGACTTGGAACGAGCCACCAGCCTTGCCCAGACGGCCATACTGAGATGGGGTCTTTCAAAAAAATGGGGGCCACAAACGATGCCGAGCGACCCAAATGTATCGATGGAGTCTTATATCGCTGGACTTCCCGAAGAGCGAAAGAAACTATTGTCTAGAGAAGTCAATCAATGGATGGCCGAAGGAAGGGAACTTGCAAGGAGAGCTCTTTTGGCAAACTTGGACAACCTGGTCATTCCACTGGGATCCCAGTTACTGGAGAAGCTTACAATGGAAAGGGAGGATCTCGACAAATTTTATGAAACTCACCAAGTTTTTGCTGAGGGTTCTCCTGAATACAGGAATCCCTTGAGAAGGTGGACAGGCACGGCTTTGCGAGCGAGGTTGAGTCCCTTCATTCATTCGCCCTCGACTTTGGTCCCAGAACTTCTTCCCGGAATTTCGACTCCAGAAAGTGTTGCTGACATTTCTTCAATTCTTAAACAACATAAGGAAATGGAGGTTTCAGAAGTTGCGTTGCCACCCGATCTTCCAGTTTTTGAGAAGACGAATGCTACTGCCGGTGGGGGAACATGCCGAAGCGCAGTTTTGAAGAAGGCTCAGTAGGCCTTTAAAAACCGTGGACGTTAACGTGGACGTTGGCGTGGGCGTGGACAGGATCAAACCTCCATCCGAGAGAGAGGAGTAGAGACTTGATAAAAGTTGGGAAAGTTTTTCTAATTTTGTTTTTTTGTTTCATGTTTTTTAGTCCAAAGACTCAGGCCTCCAGTTTTAAAGGCTACGAGAAAGATCCTAATGGTGAAATTCTTGTGTTGAACGAGGCCATCGATGAGTTTCATGAAACCGAGAAGGAATTTTTTATTGCATTTTCTCGCCATTCTGCCTTTTACCGTTTTCCCAAGGTCCTGGATTCATCCACGCAGATTCGAAATTTTCTGGATAAATGTGTGAGGCTTAAGGCATCTCTCGTTGTTCATGTCGATGCCGTGACGGCAAAAATCATGAGCATTGAGGACCCTAAGAGATAAGGGCATGCGTTCTCAAAAGGCTTGCTGAGGTTTTTGAAATTCTAAAAGAAATGGGAGGAAAAGGGGGGGTGAATCTGAGAAGAGTCGGTTTTCTTGTTTTATTTGTTTCCCTCATTTCTCTGGCTGGTGATTTTGAGGAAAGAGAAATTGAAAACTCCTTCGGCCAGAAGAAAGGGGATCCGCGCGGAATCAAGGTTTCGGTTCTCGATTATTCAGAGGCAAAAAAAATCTTTGATGAGTTTGCTCGCGATGGGAAAATTCCATACAAATATCCCATCGACGGATGCTACGCGCGGGCCACCGCCATGACTAAAATAGCTGAAACAAAAAATATTGAAATGGGCAAAGTGTTCATTGAGGGACATTTGCAGGTCAAAACCTCGAGCAAAAAATATCCAATCGTGAATTGGGCATGGCATGTGGCTCCCGTAACCTATGTCAAGCAACCAAATGGAGAAGTCAGAATCATGGTATTTGATCCTTCCCTATTTAGAAGTCCAGTGACGCTGGAGGAATGGAAAAAGAAAATGCTATTTAAGTATGACGATTATAATCCTGTTATAAAAAACATCTATTATGGATCTCGGTATCAATACTGGAAAAAGAGCGATGAGTCCGGCAAGGCCACGTGGTGGAAGGAGGATTTGGATAATATGAAGTCTACCTTTACTAAATATTCCAAACTTCAGGATTTTTCTATGGGGACATCCTTAGGAAAGCCAAAAACGAACTCGAAGCCGAGAGGAGCAGTCAAGTGAGATTCTTGTCAAAAACTGAGCCATCTCTTTTCTGGCAACTTGCATTTTTTTTTAATGATGGCTTGGATTGGCTTCTTGAATCTCAAAAGAATCGACGCCCAATCCCTTGGTTTCGGACAAACTGAGGATTTGAGCGATCCCGCCGAGGCCAGCTGTGACTTCCATCCTAACATTCAATTTCATTCCGAGGGCATTCTGTCCAAGCAGTTTGACTATGCGAGTTTCAAGTTGCCTTGGTTGTCCGTTGACTCTCAAGGTCTTTGAGGCAGGCTCAATACTCTGAATAGAAGTTTGAAATCCGTAGCTCTCCATGATCTTGATTTTTATGAGTACTCGATTGTGTGCATTTTGACTCCATTCACTTTCGGTGAGGAGAGCGCGTGAGATTTCAGCTCCCTCTTTTTGGCGAGTGATGATTGTCGCTTGACCTCCACTTACAGCGTCCACAACGTATTGGTATTCTAAGGCTCACATTGGCTAGCCAAGCAGCTCTTGGTTACCAGGATAACTTGATCTCCTATTCTAAAAGACGAGTGAAAACTATCATTTTCAAAAAAGTGATTTAATTCGTCTAAACTGGGAGATGCGGAGGCCAGACATGAGAAAAGAAGGAATGGGATAGACTTATAAAGATTTATGAAATTCATAATTTAACTGCACCTGGGTTTTGTCTCCGTGTCACTATTTTCAATAGACAAAGCGATGATCTGGTCCTTCGTGCCAGGGCCGACAATCAAGGCAAAGCGTTCGCCAAAGGAAGATGCCGGGAAAGGGCTCTATGCCCTTTGAGATGTCAAATTGTAGGGGCGGCCAGGATGATTTCTTGGCTTGGCCAATTTGCCTCAGGGCCTCTCGTTTATTTTTTCCAAAGTAAAGAACTCGCTTCTCCAGCCAGTCGGAACCGAGGGGATTTGGGTGACTCAAGTGAGCGAGGTAAAAATTATTGTGGTTTCTCCAGGCCTCGATTGCAGCATGTGTCCACAAATCATCTTCAGGAGATGTCACTCGGGATCCGGCGAAGACGCCCTGTTCAGTCAATCCCAATAAAACGCTAAAAACAAAAATACCATGTTGGACACAATGCTGGACACAATCCCGACTGCGGGGTGGGAATTGAAATGGGCTTGCGTCTTTGACTTTGTCTTGGACTTTAAATTGGCGCTGATAGGCTCTTAATTGCAAAAATGGCTTCGTATGGAAACGGCCCAAGGGCGTGAGTTCTGGGAGCGAAATTTCTGGCATGAGAAAACCTTGGTCTATCCAGCAGGACCAGGCCCATCTTTCGATGCCTTCGCAAATAGATCGAAATCGGGTCGCTTCGCGATCAAATCCAGCAGCAAAACCGCTTGTCGTGGGGACAACATCAAGTTTAAAGCATTTTTTTTGAATTGAATTTCCAAAGACTTGGGCCACGGTTCTTCGCTCGATGAATTCTGCGACGGCAATACGTCGCGCTTTCAGACGATCTGGCGAGGTGCCTCCCCCGATTGGATCCAGATTATGGTCAAGAACGTAGGAGCGCCACCCAATGAGCGAACCCTCCGAATCGATAAGCGCCTGCTCAGTAATCTCCCTGTAGGAGTCATCTAGTTCTCGCAGAATTGAAAGGAGATTTTTGGCAGCCTCCATGGGGTGAATCCTTCACAAAGTTTCTGTGCTATATTTTACTTTTCCATTTATGAATCTAAAGTCCTCAAATCTTGGGTGGGTCGTACCGCTGGGAATCGTCTCGGGATCAATATCTTCAGAAAAAAGAGATGTCAGGCCACTGTGAAACAATGGCAGGACAAAGGCGTCCTCAGTTAAAACTTGATTGAATTTTTGAATGTATTCCTCATCTGCTTCACGACTAAATTCCTTGTACTTTGTGACAAGCTCGCAAATACGTCCGGACGGATCTGGAAAGCTCACTCCCAATTTCGTGCAAAACATCATGTCGATGATCGAGTTTGTGATATTTCCACCTATATCGACAGTAGAAACACGAATATCAAATGCCCTATTTGATATCAATTTATTGAAGGTTATTGGGTCGCTGCTGTCTACAGTTTCAAAGACAATTCTGTTGTCTGGAATGCCCGAAAGCAGCTCCTTGGCCAAGGTCTGAATGTAATTGCATACAAGAGAACCGAGTCTATTGGGAAGGCTTACGATTATTTTCTGGTCAGAATAAAGATATTCGTCGTTAATGAAATGAGTGAATGGAGGCGGGCGTGGATTCTGTCTCTCGATGGAGGGCAAATGGGAGTAAAACGACGCCGATGGGTAGATCGCATTTTGGGAGACCCAATCCGGAAAACTCGTCCTTTGCAGACGACTCTGAAGTATTTGTCGATTCCTTTTGCTTTTAAAAAAGCCGGAAGGAGTTAAAGGGCTTAGAACAAAAGCCGTGAGGAGAAACGGTGCCGTTCTGACTTTATGAAAGGCACTTCCAATATGATTTGAAGGAAAATCTGGAACTGAGGCTCCTAGACGTACGATCGTTCTAGAGTTGTTGACAATAGTTTCATCAATGTCTTTAGCAGAAAAGCTAATCACATCGGGTGAGGACTTTGAAACAGAGAACCATTTTTGATTTTTCTCGATGAGAAGTCGTCGGCCATTGTCATTCGACCGCAACAGATAGGAACCGGAGGACGTAAATTTGTTGTCGTCTCTAAACTTGCCGTCAACAAAATTTCGGTCACACCAAAAACCAAAATAGGGCATTCTCAGAAATTCAAGAAGTTCATGTTGCTCCCTGGTAAATTCAAAAATAATGCTATTCTCTCCAGAAGTCTTTAGGCCGAGAATTGAAGAAGCTCTGCCTTTCGTAAATTCAAGCCAACCTTCGAGTTGGTCAAAAACCATCAGCCTTCCACTTTTTGCATATGTCCTGAGTTGCTGTTGAAGTTTAAGGACGTAGGATTTGGCGGTAATTGGAGTGCCATCTTCGCATTCAAGATGATCATGAAGCGAAAATTCCCAGCGTCGACCATTATTTGATTTCGACCAAGAGGACGCAAGATAGGGTTCTATTCTCCCTGAGACATCATATTTTACAAGCGTTCCAACCAGGGCGTTTAAAATCGTCTGATTTTCAAATGAATCGCTGTGAGATGGAGCCAGAGAAAAACTCACTTCAGGCGCCATCTTTGGACGGTGAAATATATAATTGAGATGATTGCTCTCTTGAGAATCCATCTCAGCAGAAGAAAAAGTCATTTTTCGGTGACCGTTGCGTGGAGGAGGGGTCCAATTGGTGCACGTCACAATCAAGACAGCCGAGATCAATAAAGGCCATTTCGTCATGAGAAGTGATCGTCGCTCTCTGAGTTTTCCCAATTTTCTGAACCGAGACAAAAATTCCTGATTCAAGGGGAGTCTTCCTTGTTTGTTGGTGGTATTCAAATTGTCCTGGCATCTCACATTGCGCTGGTACACTAAATCGTCCGGAATGGTCGGACAGTTTTGAATGCAGTGAAAAATCAGATTTGACTTTGTAAACGGAGCTCGGCTCACCGAGGGCGACCAGACAATAGGCTAAGATGAAAATGGCCACTGAGGTTCTCAATGTCTGCACTTGACGTCTCCTATCAGATTGAGGTGTAACAAACTTGAGGCACTCCTATCATAAAATTTTTCTCACTTCTTTATTTTTATGCGTTTTTTAGCCAAGATTGAAAAAGTTTTTAATTTATACACAAGCCATAAAAAGCTTGTCTGTATTGGCGTTCCAGCGATAGTCATGTTGATCTGGATCATTGTTTGTCAGTTTGTATTTTTCTTCATTCAGAACAATCATGGACTTGAATTATCTCGAGCTCTTCAATCTCAATTTCGTTCAGACTTATTTTCTTCGGATTTTGAATATTTGTTGCGCTCCGTAGGAGATTTGGAAAGTCTCGCGACAATACAATGTCCGATGGTGGAACAAGTTGAACCTCATCGTCGCGTTTTGCTTGATTTGAGTTTTCGTGGGAACTGTATACAGAATTCATGGTTACTGAGTGGTGGTCGGTTCTCAGCGAAGGTTCGCGCGATTAACAATGATCTTTTTGTCGTGAGTTTTTCGACTCGCAACCAGATCGTATTTTTATGGGGCTTATGGGCGATGCGCCTTGGGGGGCTGATTTTTTTTGGCACCATCTACTTTGTTCAAAATTTGAGAAGCCGGCAGAATGATCAATTGGCTCAGCTCAGGCTTGAGGCCGCACAGACGTTGACTTCGCTTTCGGCTCAGGTTTCTCACGATATTAGGTCTCCCCTTTCTGCTCTCAATTTAGCGGTGAGCACTTTGCAGGGATGGCCCGATATGCTCGAGGAACAGAGGCATTTGATTCGCAAAGCCACTCAGAGGATCAACGATATCGCCAATGATCTGTTGAACAAAAGCAAAATTCAGGATTTCGGCATTTCTTCCTGTGGAGCGCCAGATGATTTGAGAGGAAATATCTTCAGGAACCTCGGAAGCCTCGGGAAGGGAAGAAGGTCGGGGAATGAGGGCGAGGGGCCAGCAGTGGTCGCGACCAAAGAAATGGAAGCTCCAAGGCTCTCAGAGCCGGTGTTGATGCGGATCTCCTTGATTCTGTTGTACGCGAGAAGCGCCCTTCAATTTTCCGAAAATTCTAATTTGGAAATTCATCAGGAATTGAGTGATGGTTTTGGATTTTTTGTGGCCATCAGCTCCATTGAGTTATCTCGTGTGATTTCAAATCTTATCAACAATTCGGTCGAGGCACCCGTCCCCACCCCCGTTTCCACCTCCCGTCGGTCGATGGGTGGGTTGTGGGCCGTGCAACCGCAGTTCGTCAATATTCTCCGATAAGGGTTGGTGCGATTTATTATTTCTGATCAGGGGAGGGGTAAGTTCTGAGGTCTTGGAGAGAATACGGGCGCACGGGCAGCTGATGAGCGATCAAATATTGGGGATCGGAGGACGCCAGGCTCAGCCAACAAGCGGCGAGAGCCCCGTTGAGCGATTCGGGAACGGAACGGGATTGGGAATTCAACATGCCCGCCAAACGATCCTGCGGGCGGGTGGGGAGTTTTCAATTCATTCGCGAGAGGGAGTAGGGACGATCGTGACACTTTTGCTTCCGTGTGCTGAGGAGCCCCTTTGGTTTGCTCGTTGCGTAGAAGTGCCTGAGGGAGCGGTCGTGGTTTCGGTCGATGACGACCCCTCCATTCACCAGATCTGGGCTATGCGTCTTTCAAGTGCCGGACGCTCACAGCCTCAGCGCTCAAAGGCTCGGGACTCAAGTTCTCAACACTCAAACGCTCAGTACTCAAACGCTCAGAACTCAAACGCTCAGCATTCAAGTGTTCAGCATGTGAGTCTCGATTCAAAGGCTGTGGCTATGAAGTGGATTTTGGAGCATCGCGATCTTAATTGTGTTTACTTGATTGATTTTGAATTTCTAGGTGAGTCTGGAGATGGTCTGGACCTCATTGAGGAAACTGGGATCGCAGCTCAATCCATATTAGTCACATCGAGATATGAAGAACCCCATGTCCGATCTCGGTCTCTGGGTCTTGGCGTTCGCCTTTTGCCCAAGAGTTTAGCGGCTTTCGCGCCACTTTCCTTTGTTGATCGGGCGCAAAATGACATTGAATTGGACAAGGCGATGGACAAGGCGACCGGACATCAAGCCGATATCAGGCTTGCTGATATCGGCACAGCGAGTTCATCAATTTCGTGGAGGACGAAGTGAGATCGTACCGTGACTGGCGCTTTCTCCTCCATCAAGGTTGGTTGTCGTATTGAGGGCCCGGTGAGTAAAGCTGATGTCCCAATAGGTATTATCGTTACTCACTTTTGTAAAGCAAACCCGCACTGTGACCACATAAGCTTCACCGGTGGCGGCCGATGTTCTGTTCGATTGTCCGACGTCATGGCAGCCGTTCGTCGTAATTGTAATGTCATTTCTCTGTTCAAGAAAGGAGGGAATGAATCCGCTATTTGATGAAGCTGAATAAATAGAAAAGGCAGCCCTGCCGAATTCTGCAGAAATAAGGGTGGCTTTATGATTCCAGGTACTTCCTCCTGGGCCGGTCCATGCTGGAGACATTTCAGCAGTGAAGGGAAGAACCGGTCGTTCGGTTAGAATTTTCTCTACTGGAAACTCGCCCTTGAGGAGTGCAGTTAAGCTTCCTGATGAACCACGCGCAATCACCATCGATCCATCAAAACCTAGAACAACAGCGGAAGGGATATGGATGGTAAATCCATGATTTATCGTAGAACTTCCGCAGGCGGCCTGAACACCAAGCCCCGCTGGCTCATTCGCGACGCCTGAAACAGCCAGGTCACCCACGTTTGACAGGATACTTATATTGACAGGTTCATTTTGTCCTGTGACGCAAGCCCAACCAATCGCAGTGGCAGAGCCATTGCTTTGGTAAGTGACACTGTCCAAATAGCCAACCAATGTTGGAGTCACGGGCTCTGGTGGCACAGCTGTTATTATTAAGTTGGGTTCCGAAGGTATGGCGATTCCGTTGAGCTTTACGTACGGTTCTTTACCTGCATATACGTTGCGATAAGGACCGGAAATTTCGAAAGAGAATCCATGATTATTGCTAGTCGACTGACAAGCTGTCTTTACGCCTTCTTCGCGAACGAGGTCGGCCGTCGTTGTGCCTATTGATCCATCGCCTGCACCTATCTCAAGAACGGCGGAGGTATTACTTCCCACCTCACAGGCCCAGCCGCTGAGAACAAGAGTCGATCCGGTGTCAACCAGGCGTTCCACATTCCCAATAACAGATCCAATATTTCCAAGAAGTGATCCATTGTTGATTGTTTCCCCATTATTGATCAAGGAAGAGGGTGATTCGCTATTTTTTGAAGCATTAAGGTTGCCACAATTCGAATAGAAAATCGAGATTGCACCGGCAGCCAGAAGTAGGCCGGCGCCCTGGACAACTCGTGCTTTTCGATATTTGCTGAGTATTTTGCTCATGCGATCTGACTGCATCTTATAAAAGTTCATTGGTATCCCCTCCCACCCTATTCCGTTCCTGCGATTCCATCCTAAGAAAAATCAAAGCACGGCTAAGCAGAATAATTTTAAAATTCAAAAAAGCGCCAATTTCCCATACTTGGTTTGAATTCAGGGATTACCAGTGCATGGGATATGCCAGACCATATGCCGTCTAAGCTGCTGTTTTTGGTGAATATAAATAACTAGAGACATTTGAGAAGTTAACATTCGTCAAGATAGTTGTCAGGCAACAAGTATCTTCCTATCGTGTGTTATTACAGAAGGAATTGACTCAAGTTGGCTTAATCGTTGACAAGGAAATAGCTCTGTCTTTTGTGGCCGACTTTTTGACGGCATTGAGTGGGCTGGAATTCAGGACCCATTCTGAACGTTGAATATTATTGAAGATAGAGATCCTCATTGCCTTTTAGTTCTAAGCCATGTCTCGTATCGAGACTATCGGAAGCTATGGAGATGGCACCGGGCCGTCAGTCTTATTGATACCATGACAGCTTCTACAGTTGGGAAAAATGGACCTGCCATTCTCATTGGACCACTAGGTTGGCATGCGTTTATTGTCCAGTGTCGAACTATGAAGCTAATGCAGTATCCAATCAAAAATTGTTTATCCTATTACAATTTGAAGAAGTGCCGGCTGCGAATTGTGTTAAGCAAGTAGGCACTTCAAATAGTGAATTTCTGCGCTTCAAATTGTGAATTTCTAAAAATCCATTTTTTCCAACCATCTACTGGCTTTCACTACCTGAATGCCGGTTTTTAGATTGAAATTGCGGTAGAGGTTTTTAACAAGTATTATTTTCGGTAGTACCCCAAGTCCCTTTTCGAAAATGTGAAAAGAATTTTCGAGGTTCTTATCCGAAAGTTTGACTTCAACCATCATCAAAGGACGTTTCTCGTGACAGATCAGGAAATCCACTTCGCTTTGATTCTTGTTTCTGAGGAAATGTAGGGAATAATCTTCACCCAAAACATCTTTACGATAGAGAATTTCTTTGTAAATGGAGAGAGCAACGAGGTTCTCAAATCGAGCCTCTTCAGTGACGACTCTTGGAATATCGAAAAAATAGTATTTGGGAGCCTTGCTAACGGCACGATTTATTTTTTTAGAATAGGGGGACACCTTGAAAAATACATAGGAATTTTCCAACTCGTTCGGCCATGAGTTCCACCAATAGTTCTATTGATCGTATACTTTTAATGGAACCGCTCTCGAGTAGATCTTGTCGCAAAATGATATCGAGATGAGAGTTCCTCCATCTCCTGTATTCACGAACATCGTTTGATAAATGAGGTTCGGGAAATCCACTTAGCTGAAAACTTGACTCTAAAGCCTTCTGAGGATCCGCATGAGAGATTTCTACAAGTTCCTTCACGTCTAAGGGAAGAAGTCGGAATTGGTAGTATCGCCCAGCCAACGAATCTCCAACTTTTTAATAAGTGTCGATACGGGCGCTACCAGTGACCAAAATCGGATGGATAGCGGTTCGAGTGTCGAAATGGCCCTTGATGAATTTTTTTGCGATCTTGAGGGTTGTCATAATTGTAATAATCAAAATCTCTCAGTAGAGCCTTGGACAAAGTTGTTTTTCCCACTTGCCGTGGCCCTGTGATGATCACAATTTTTTTAGAAAGATCTTAGAGAAGAGCCGTCTTTAAATATCTGTCCATTTTAACTTTTTCGGTCTGAAAGCCGAAAAAGTCAAGTTCAGTTCGGTTTTCAGACCGAAAAAGTCGAAATGCCCTCAATTGTACAATTCGTGAAGGGGCTGAGATAGGGACTGCCTCGTAATAGCTTTCTCGACAAACTGAGATAAACTTTAGGTCTCACTCACACGAGACCATTTAATTTTCGGGGCTATGCTGATACTGATCTTGAATATTCTGAAAGAGCTCTGATCGTGACTTCAAAATAGTCGCGGCGATTTTAATCTGACCCATAAAATTGGGGTGAAAACAATCGTTGCCGACATCCTGAGACAGGAACTCGATTTTGCTTGCGGCATCTATGAAATGCAGTCGAATTCCAAACTTGAATAGCCGAGGCTGATATTCTGAGGCAACTTCGGCCTGAGCTTCAAGGTAGGATCTATAGATATCTTTTAAGTGCTGAATCTTTTTGCTGTCAGTGATATCCACCCCCAATATTGCCGGACACATACCAATCAAGCCCTTCGCGGTCTTCTCAAAAATTTCGTTTGCCCATTTATCAGAAATAGTCTGAGGGTCATTGTTCTTTCTTGCACTCAGATTCATCTCTAAATAGGGCTTGCGAAGGTCTAAACAGCTCCGTTGTTCAGTTGAAATATTCACTGTTTTGTTCAAAATTTCCTGGCTCGTAAGAACTTTAACAGCATCTAAATTCGCAATAACAAAGAAGTCGGTTCCAAGTGTCGCTGGGACCATCTTGGAAATGGCTTCGTAGGAATTTCTTAAATGATTCACGTACTCTTGCTTTAGTTCTTCTGCCGATTTCTCAAAGATGCTTGGGTGGCACATATTGTTGGCATTGAAAGATGAAAAGACAAGTTCGGGAAGTTGGAGGTGTCCAAACCGATCATTAAGAGCGCCCATCAAATGCTGTAGCTGAACAATCATCTTCTCAATTCGCTGACCATCCTCGGCAAGATTGATTATTTGATCGCGCCCGGCCCCTAAAGTATGTCCTATGATTTGTCCAAAAGAGAGGAGATGAGAATCAACAAAGGTATCGCTCAAAGGCCGCCCCGGACTGTTGGTTCTGCCATAGCTAATCAAATCGAATGTGTTTTTAATGAGCGCCTGGCTGATGAGGCTGGAGAATGTTGCCTCGATGTTGGGACTCGCAATAGCGCCGGTCGCAACGCTGTCGCCTATGATTCCAATTTTTGGCCCCTTGGTCAATTTTGGGTAATAGCCAGTTGCGTACGTATGAGCAAATTCGGAGGGAGAGTTCAGCATCAATTCAAGGCTGGAATCAATGCTTTTGGCTGCTTTGGGGCAAGATTCCTTTCTGTTCTCGGCGTGGCTGAACTCCCCGCAAAAAAAGACAAGGCTCATGCATGTTGTGACAACAGTGAGTTTTCCTTTAAAATCCATGTGAGTCCTCCGCAAAGAGGAAGTTTGTAGCAAGCCCTGTGCCAATCTCTAAATAGAAATCTGTGTGGAGTTGTTCCTAATGTGTTCCTGGAATTTTTCGTCAAGTGAGTCAAAGTCCGAAAGATCAATTTTGTATGGAATATCACTATCGGCGAAAATATCTTCAAGGGCGCCAAGCCAGGCACGATTTAATTTTGCCTCTTTTTGTGTGTGGATGCTCATATCCAAATCTGAATAAAGTTTGTGGTCCCCTCGGTAGCGGCTCCCGAAGAGATAAACGGTACTTCCCTTGGGCAGAAATCTTTCAAGATTCCGCTCAATGAAAGACCACTCTTCATTCTTGAGACCGACGATGGGGGGCCTCACGACTTCAGGACCTTTTCAAGTTGGGACTGAAGGAATTCGACCTCTGGTAAAAATTCCTTTGCTGTTTCATAAACCTCTTCAGCCACTTTTTCAGAGTAAATATGGCTCGTTTTATTTCGACTTCTGTGAAACCCAAACCACTGTTCCACCGATTGAATCAAGCTTTGCTTTCCGGCTTCTCTAAAGAGATTTCTAATATTCGATTCATCAAGGCTTTGGTTCCAAGAGAAGTACCTTTTAAGAGTTTTCCAAGAGAGCTCAAAGGTGTATTCAAATCTTTGTATTGAAGAATCCCTCGTATACTCATCTTTTGGCTGCTCCAAAGAGCGTTTTAAAGAAGAGATAGCGTTCTTGAGAGGTGCTAATGAAAGTTCTGGCGGAGTAAGGTTCACTTTGTCTCCATAAAATTAAATTTCACATTCATCTAGATCCGAGCCTTGGCCCCAAGGCTCAGTGACTCAATTTGAATGCCTTTTAACAAGTTTTCAAATTATTTCAAATTATAGGGGGTTCCTGTGCGTGGCGCAATCTCTATGTTGGGGGCACAGGGAGAGCTGGAATCAGAGTGCTCTGGAGGTGTGGTTTCAGTTTCGGTTTCAGTTTCAGTTTCAGTTTCGGTTTCGGTTTCGGTTTCGGTTTCGGTTTCCAAAACGCACAATCCAGGAATCATGTCTTAGGTCCTTGTTTTCCAAAATTAGACAGGTCTTCCTTCAGCTTCAGGAGCAGGGGAAGATGACTGAGCTTTATGCGTTCAACCATTTGCCGTGCAAATCCTTTGTCATAGGTATGCGAAGTCCGATTTCGATCGTTCATGAGCTCAATCCACTCAGAGTCTGTGTGGATGAACTGATTTTGGTAGGCCTTTGCAAAGACATCTCGCGGAGTTGTCGTGGAGATGCCTTGATCTGCCAAAATTTCCTTCAGAGCATTCCAAGATAGCTCATAGGCAAATTCAAAGGACTTTATTATTCCAGCAACATCGCGATCATTTACAATGGGTTCTTTGCAAGCTTCTTCCAGGGCTGAGAGCGCAATCGAAAAATTTGAAAATTTATGGCTTTTCATAAAGTAGGGTTCCCTCTCGTGCGATCACATTCTTGAAATCGTCTGATAAATGGGCTTGATTAACTACGTCAATTTTCAAAAGCGTAAAATCTGGTTCAGTCATGTCCATCAAGAAGTAATTGAATTCGTCATCTAATGCATCTGCGACGGCAAGGTCATAATCTGACCTGTCGCGAAAATCTCCTCTTGCTCTCGAACCAAAGAGGAAAAGCTTTCCCTTAGAAATTCGATGGTCGAATTTTTGGATGATGGCCGCAAGGATCGGATCATTGCTTTTAGGATAACAATTTTTACTATCCATATCGAGCTAACTTACTCCTTCAATCCTGGGGTAGCAAGTTCCTCTGGACTCTGCACTTGTTGGCTCCTTGGGCTCATTCAGCCTATTGGACTCTTGCTTGGACGCCTGGCGTCCAAGGGCGGAAGTCTCCAAGTGGTCGGCCTGGCGCTCTCTCTGGAGTTGGGGTAAGAATAGCTGCAATATGTCCAATCGATTTTCACCTGCCCCATTTTATAAGCTGGTACTTCTTGCTCTTGATTGTTTTGGATTTTACGCGGCTTTTCAGGCGGCCTATTATCTTCGTTTGGGAGGCTGGGTCGGTCCGGAACTTCTCGTGAAGTTGTCTCCTTGCCTGCTTTTGACTCTTATTTTGATGTACATCTTTGATGTCTACAAACTCCAAGACAGGTTGCACTTTTTTCGAGATCTTTTGCGATTGACACTGGCTCTTGCGATTTCGGGTGCGACAGTTATTTTGGGCGCCTACTTATTTGGAGTGAAGGGTTTTGGTGGCCTCACCGGCCGAGGTGTTTTGCTCGGCGCTTACGTTATTTTTGCGATTTGGTCTGGTGTGTGGCGAGTGATTCTGCACGCGCGAGTGAAGGGTCTTGAGCAAAAATCCCGCTGGCTTGTGATCGGCACGCGAGATTACCTTCAACATTTTTTGCACGATTACGAGAAGTCTTCTCATGATGTTCAGTTGGTGTGTTTGACCGAACAGCCGTCTGATTTTGAAGCAGAGTTTGTGGGCGATCGGGGTTTTGAAAAATATTTTGAAAAATATGTGAAGGGAACATGGGCTGAGGTTTCTTCGCGTCTCCAGGAGGAATGGCGCGGCATTGTGATTGCCACCGGTCAGCGGATTCCAGAAGATTTGGTTGGTCAATTGATGAGCGCTCGGTTTCACGGAACTCATATTTATGATCTCTCAGATTTTTACGAAATAGTCTGGCGAAAAGTGCCGGTCTATTATCTAGAGGGGAGTTGGTTTGCTTTAAGTCAGGGATTTCATCTTCTCCACAATCCCATCGGTCTTCGACTCAAGCGTGTGGGCGATATTTTCTGCGCGGGTGTCATATTGATTTTGGGATTTCCGCTAATGGCTTTTTCTGCGTTTGTGGTTTGGATCACAAGTGGAGGCCCTGTCATATACACTCAAGAACGCTGTGGACTCAATGGCGATGGGTTCACAATTTACAAGTTTCGTTCGATGAGAATTGACGCCGAAAAGGACGGTGCTAAGTGGGCTCAGAAAAGCGATGCTCGCGTGACCTCCTGGGGTCGATTTATGCGCGCGGCCCGCATTGATGAATTACCTCAAATATGGAACATTTTTCGTGGTGACATGAGTTTTATCGGCCCAAGACCAGAGAGGCCCGAGTTTATCAAAGATCTCATCAACAAAATTCCCTATTATAATTTTCGTCACCTCGTTCGTCCGGGTCTTAGCGGTTGGGCTCAGGTCATGTATCCTTACGGAGCCACAGTCGAAGACGCGAAAGAGAAACTCCAATACGAGCTCTTTTACATAAAAAACTATTCAATCTTGCTTGATTTATTGGTGATCCTTAAAACTGCAACAGTAGTTATGTTTGGCAAGGGACGCTGAAGCACCACAGCCTCTCGAGGTTGGCTCTGCTGCGTGCGACGGACGTAGTTCACATGGCGTTCACATGGCGCGACGCTTTTTATGTGGGGCGCACTGCCTCACTCGTTTGGCGGTTTAGCATTTAGTATGGTAGCGGTTCCTTCACAAAATTCCAGAAGAAATCCGGAAAGTCATCTGCTCCCTCTTCTTCTCTCGTCCCAGCCTTACTGCGAGAGGTTGCGGCGGTGGTAGCTGCGAGAGGGATTGCTGTTTTAACTGAATCCGAGATCAAAATAACCTGAACTTCTCGTCCTTCGGATGGTTCAGGAATTCCTTCCCAAAGAGACTTCGATAATTCAGTGATACGCAACAGTTTTGCGCGTTGAGAGGATGGTTTGGCTGGAATGTTAACTCTGCGAAATGCCAATCGCTTGCGATCCGAGCCCGCAATAGACAGAGGAGTTCTATCGTCGCCTTCCTTGTAGCTTAAAAGGTAAACAGCTCCGTAGAGAGTGCTAACGAGCTCCCGACCTCGATATAGGAGCAGTTCCTTTGCCGCAAGAATTTCAATTCGGCGAACAGGTGATGGGGTGTCTGAGGAATCATTTCTTTCGTAAAGGACAGATCGAGGAATATCAATAGGGACAATGGTTTGCAACCATGTGCTGCCCAAGCGGTGCGGAGAGAGCTGCGATTGAAGAAATTCGAGTTTTCTGGCCAATTCAAATGCCGTCAAAACGATTTGTGGAACCTCTGTTTGTTGATTCCCTCTTCTTTGGTCGTTGGATGGATATTCAGAGGCCGACAAAACCTCGTTGGCCCTATCTCTCAGGGCTTTGATCAAGAGAGTCTGATTTTTTTCTTTAGCCGTATCGGAAGCCACGCCAAGCTGAGATTCTGCTTCGGCGTTGAGCGCTTCCAGGGCCCGCAGAGCGGCCTCATACACGGCCAGCGGCGCAGCTTCATACAGGTCCTTCGACGCGGCTTCACCTTTTGCGAGGGTCTTCGCGCAAGGCCCAGTCTCATTTGTTGGAGGTCTGTCGCCGGCCTGGGCGCCCAGTGTGGCAGAAGGAAGAAGACTTAGCGCAGCCATAAGAATTAAGCGAAACATAAGATTTCCTCAAAATAGTGAGTCTCCCGTAGCATGCGGGGCCTATCAACGTCAATGCATCAATGCAGTCAAGGGAACAACTGAATGGGGCAATCGGAGCAACTGGTTGGGGGCTAGGGAAATAAGTGAATGGGGCAAGGGAGCAAGTCCTCATTCAGTTACTTGGCAACAAAATCAAGCTTGAGCAGGGACAACACCAAAATGAAGTCCTCCCTACCTTGCCCTGGCTTCTACGCGCCCTTTTTTTTCGCTTGGCGAGACCTTCAGTGATGACCTCTTCAGGCAAATTCACGCTGGTTGGATGCTTCCGTTTCGTCTTCGCTTTTGAGTATGCGTCTTTGACGGCCTTGGCGTTGAAGGTGACGTTGCCATAGCCTTTTTCATTCTTTACCATAAATTTGAGAGTTTTAAAAACACCTGGCACCTACTCGAAAATGAAGGGGTTTAAAAAGATTCTATTGGCCAGAAGGTTTTTGTCTACTTGGTTTATTTTTGATTCTTCGCAAACAGATTCCCAATTTTCTCTTACGGTAGCTATTTGGTGCTCGATGATTTTTTTGGCGTCTTTTTCTGATAGCAAAAAGGAACTATGGCTTTTTTTTGCTAAGGCCAGTTGGCTGGCACTGGAGTTGCCATGAATTTTCATCGCTTGGGAAGCTTCATTGGCGATCCGGATTTGGGGACAAATATCATATGCTGGGGTTAGTGTTAGTTGGGTTCCATCCCAAAAAGCGGCATGGTTGCGAGCATGGTCATCGGTGTTGCCACAAATAATATTAAAAACCAATCGGCCGAATAGTTCTTTTAGCGTAGCCTTAGGGGCGGTAAATTGGTGCCTGATCTTTTCGGCCAAATCCACATAGCTTGCGTATCTTGCCATCATCTCATCGAGTCTTAAAATAGTTAAGGCCGAAACCATCGCTCGTCTTTCCCACAAATTTCCTCGACGGCGTCGATCAAAACGAAGGACCAAAAGAACGTCCTTGCCCATAACACTCTCTAACCTAACAGGAGCTACATTTAATCCAACTTTCTCGGCCAAACGCATGGCGATGAATTCCGCTTTAACAAGGCTAAAAATATCGGTCGAAGATGAAAACTTGGCGATGTATTTTTTAGTCGTCTCTTCGATCTGGGCTTTTGGTCGAGCGCCTCCAATCGAACTGCCATGAAGCAAGGCTTGCCCTAATTGAGGGGTCAGTGCTTCACCAGCTTCAACTTTTTCGGCTGCACTCAGGAGCTCTTCAAGAGTCGCGCCTTCGGAGAGGCGCGGAATATAATTATCAGCCGACGATTGGAAGTCTAAGGCACCGATACGATCACTGCCTGAATTGAGCAAATAAGTCAGTTCGTCGAGTCGATCAATGTCGATATCTCTTGTTGCTCTTCCAAATATTTGGTTGATAATAACTCGCCTTCCCCATGCATCGGGAGCCGCGTCTCTCAGACAGCCTGGAATCGACAAACCAGTCAGTGGGTATTGAATTCCATTCTTTAGCGGCAATTCGTCATTAAATATGGCAATCGCATCTTTGGAATCTAAGTACGATTGTCCATAGTTAAATTCGTAAATGCCGTTAGTCGTGACAACCAGCCTCCCAGCCACGACGGGCGAAGTCTTCCCTGGCAACCAAATCCACACGAAGGCTTCTTTAGGATTTTTAGAAGGCATCATTAAAGTCCTTGGTCGTCGTGGTAGGTTTGGGGAGTAAGGCCACTTTATCCTTAATCCGCTCCAATTTAGCGGTTATGTTCGTTTCATCAGCATCAAATAGTCGGACTCCCAAGATCGCTGCCAACTCAAAAGCCACGCCAATTTCGCAAGTGGGATTTCCCTGCTCAATCCTATGCAGCAAGCCCCGAGAAATCCCGGCTCGATCGGCAAGCTCCTGAGCGGTCATTTTCTTAGCTTTTCGTTCCAAGCAGATGTGCTGGCCGAATAGCTCCAGTGCTGTCCTTGTAACCTTCGAGTAAGTCCGTCTATTTAAAGGCATGCGTACCTCTTTTGGTCTTTATATGGATCATATCATATCATATGATCTATACATAGAACAATATAAACACCAAGCAGCTCCCTGCTGCCTTTGTGAACAAAATAAGGGATGAGCCTCAAGTTAGGTTTTGCGTAGAGCATTAAATTAATTTATCTAGTCAAAACAGATAGATATCCTTTTTCTATCCCAACTAACGTAAACGGGAAATTAAGAGACCCTGCAGGATTTCACGTAATAAAAAGATGCGACCAAATTTGGGGTGGGTCCAAACGCCGAGTCGCAGTTTTGTGAATGTCCACATGCCAAGTGTTTGGAGAGTGAGGCCGAAAAAAACTCCCCCAGGCAACTCCAATTGGGCCAATGGCTTTTCCCGCTAGGTAACCGACGAGAAGCATACTCATCGCTGCGGTGATTGTGATGATCATCATCGGCTTCTGGTTGCCTGTCATCATCAGCGTGAATCCAGGAGAGCCGGCTAGAATGTGAACAAGATAGCCTCCAGTTAAAATCAAAAGTATCGGGGCGCCTTGGCCGTAGCAAGGCCAAACACAAGTTCAAGCAATTGCGCTCCAAAAAACCAATAAATCACGAACAAAAGCAAAGCCGGGAGGAATGCGATGAGAGCGGAGCTGCGAAGGATGGTTTCCATTCCTTGTTTGTCACCGATGGTGTGTCTTTCAGCCAAAAAAGGAGGGATGACGGCATTTACGATTGCGAGTGGCATGGTGGTTAAAAGGGTAATTCTGACAGCCGCTCCGTAGTAGGCAACCTCAGCTTCTGGGCTTAAAAAGCCGACGAGCCAAAGATCAGCCTGGCTTAACATAAATAAAGTGATAGAGGTAAACAAAAAAGGCCATGAAAAGCCGATGAGTTCCCTGGTTGAAGTGAGACTTACTTTTCCAAATTCGGCAAGCAGTGGAAGCATCAATAACAAACTGAGCAGAATCGAAATAAAAATTGAGCAAATGGATATAAGAACGACACCGTGGAGATGGGTTGAGTGGCCGAGAAAAATTAATATGCCTAAAAAAGCTAAAGTAAAAAACTGGGTGGAGAGACCTCCAAATACCGTCGCATGATCAATTTTTTGGAGTCCCCTCCAAATCTCTGCGAGGAGTGTTTGAAAGGAATAAAGTACAGCCCAAAGGGAAACCCAACCCAATTCATTTTTTAACAGGTTCGAACTGAAAAACCGATAGATAAAGTCTTTCGTGAGGGAACTGCTAAATAAAAAAACAATTCCCAAGGACAACAATAAAACGAGCTTAAAGGCCGCAAGAATATGCGCCTTCGCCTTGTCAGCTCTATCCAATGCCATCTCTGACGCGAGTAGCTTAACGATGCTGTGGTTCAATCCCACTTGAGCAAGAATGCTCAGAATAGCAACAAAACTCAGACATATAAAATAAGCACCCATTTCTTCGCGTGAAAGCAGTCGGGATGCGAGGCCATTAACGGCTACAACGAGCAGAACTGAGCCAATACGACCTAAAAAGGCCCACACTCCCCCAATCGCAATTTTTCGTGTCACGAGACTGCGATCCGTTGGATGATCAGGAGCAGGAATTTGCTCGCTTTGGTTGCTCATTCAGCCTTTTCACCTTTAATTTGGTGGTTAACTAGTCATAATACGGGATCTCAATATCGTTCAACAAGGAATGCTTTGTACAGGAACTTTATCAGCAGGCTTATTCCAAAAAATAGACAGCTCGTGCCTCTTACTGTTCCGCTGGTCTGAGGCGGATCAGATATTTTTTCAATTTGCGCTCTGCAACCAAATCACACAACTTGTCAAAATTGTGCCTAAGAATTAATTTAGGCCGTCTTTGGTCATTTGGTCATTTGGTCATTTGGTTATTTGGTCTTTGGTAGAAAGTGGTATTCATTTGAAGGCAGTCATATTGGCAGGTGGGAAAGGTTCACGTCTTGGACCATTAACTCAGAAGCTCCCCAAAGTATTGGTTCCTATCGGTGGTAAACCGATCATAGAGCATCAGCTAGAGTGGCTGGCGAGAGAGGGTCTCAAAGAGGTTATTATCCTAACTGGTCACCTGCATAAAGATATCGAAAGCTTTTGCGGAAATGGTGACAGATGGGGGTTGAGAATTTCCTATTGTGTGGAGAGTGAGCCACTTGGTACGGCGGGCGCATTGAAGGAAGCAGAGACTCAAATTCGTCAGGAAAGTCAGAGTGCTTCGTCGTGGCCGCTGCCCCTCCCGCTCCCTGAGGGTGAATCTCTTCCATTTTTGGTCGTGTACGGGGATGTCATGGTTGATATGAACATTGAATCTCTATGGCGTTTTCATTTTCAGAAGCAGAATCCTTGCGCGACTTTAATGGTTCATCCAAACGACCATCCCCATGATAGCGACCTTGTGGAGTTTGAAGATGATTTTCGAATATCGGTGTTTCATGGAAAGCCGCATGATCCGGGTCGCTTTTATCATAACCAAGTGAATGCCGCCGTGTATTTGCTGAACCCTCGCATTTTTAATTATTTGGTCAATGGCAAAACCTTGGATTTGGGGAGAGACGTTTTTCCCTATTTGGTTTCAAAGGAGAGTTTTTATGCTTATCCTTCGGCCGAGTACCTTAAAGACATGGGAAGCCCTGATCGTCTGTTGGCCGTAGAAGAGGATTATTTGAGTGGCAAGATTAAGAAACTCAATCGTCGCAATCCTCGTCCAGCCATTTTTTTAGATCGTGACGGAGTTGTTTGTAAACACGTTGATTTTCTTTACGACGCAAATAAGTTAGAACTTTTTGATGATGTGGCGGATGCATTAAAAAGAATAAATAAGTCTGGGTATTTGGCCATTGTGGTCACCAACCAGCCACTGGTTGCAAAAGGCTTCGGGACCGAAAAGGGAATCAGGGAACTCCACAAAAAGATGGAGTTCATTTTAGGCGAAAAGGGAGCATGGTTTGACTCCATCTATTTTTGTCCCCATCATCCCGACGGGCAGGATGGAGGCGAAAAAAATGCCTACGCGTGCTTCTGTGATTGCCGTAAACCCGCACCTGGAATGCTTCAACGTGCGGCCCAATTTTTTAATATCGACCTATCTAAATCTTTTATTGTAGGCGATACTTGGCGGGACATCGGTACCGGACGGGCCGCTGAGTTGAGAATGTGTTTTGGCTTAGCTCAAGGTCCGGGCAGAGTCGGTGAGTTTAAAAATGAGAAACCAGATCGAACGTTTGTGCAACTGAGCGAGGCCATTGATTTTATTTTGAGTATTCCAAACGGGGAGTTGAAAAAGTGATTATTACCAAAACTCCCTTTCGAATGAGCTTCTTAGGCGGCGGAAGCGACCTCCCTGGGTTTTACCAGCAATCTCCCGGGGCGACCCTAAGTGTGACCATTAATAAGTACATGTACATCTCGTCTCATGATTTTTTTGAGCGAAATCAATTCCGTATGAAATATTCAAAAACGGAGACTGTGGATTCAGTCGCCAAAATTGAACACCCGATATTACGGCGAGTTATAGAGAGATTGGATATTAAAGGTGGACTAGAAGTCAGTTCGATTTCTGATATTCCTTCTGGGACGGGGTTGGGGTCTTCTTCCTGCTTTACGGTGGGAGTTTTGCACAATTTGTATTCGAGACAAGGTCGGTTTGTCACAAAAGAGCAAATCGCACGTGAGGCCTGCGAGGTCGAAATTCAAGATTTGGGAGAACCAATCGGGAAGCAAGATCAGTATGCGGCGGCATATGGCGGACTTAACGTCATTTCATACTCAGCCGATGAACGAGTAAAGGTTGAGCCCTTATTTTTAAATCCAGATTATTATGAGGCTTTTCAAGAACACCTCATGTTGTTTTACACGGGTAAAAATCGACCGGCTTCTGCGATTTTGAGTGAGCAAAAGGCAAACATGATGTTTCCTGAAAAAATTGAACGCCTCAAGAAGATGGTTGAGCTGGTCTCGAAAGGGCGAGAGACACTTCACGCGGGTCGATTTGATGCCTTTGGAGATCTCCTTCATAAAGGCTGGGTCTTAAAAAAAGGAATGGCTCGCGGAGTGTCGAGCAGTGACATTGATACTCAATACCAATTGGCAATGGACAATGGAGCTTTTGGTGGAAAGGTACTTGGTGCCGGCGGAGGTGGATTTTTGCTTGTTTGCTGTCCCCCTGAAAAGCGCGAGCAAATAGCCAAAGTTCTTGAAGCCAATGGCATGGACCATCGACCGTTTCGCTTTGAAAATGATGGTTCGAAGGTGATCTATGCCGAACAGTGACCTGGCAGAAGCTTCAGGGGTGAATCATTTACGGGAGATGCCGTGAAAATTGGATTGGTGATTCCATGCTTTAATGAGGCGAAGCGCCTCGATGTGAAATCCTTTAGCCAATTTCTCGACGAAGATAAATCTTTCGAGCTGGTATTTTGTTTTGTCAATGATGGCAGTCGAGACGAGACGGGATCGGTCCTTAAGGGTATTTCTAAGAAGTATCCAGAACAAACACTGGTTATTGATCGACCGAACAACTTAGGCAAGGCCGCCAGCGTACGTGAGGGAATATTAAAACTACTTTCGGAAACTCAGTGTGATTGGTTGGGGTTTTGGGATGCGGATCTCGCAACTCCTCTCTCTGAAATAAAATCTTTTCGGCGAATTATTGAGGAAAATCCCATGGTCAGCCTAGTCATGGGCGCGAGGATTCTAAGGCTTGGGGCCAATATTGTGCGACATTGGTACAGACACTATATCGGCAGAGTATTTGCTACTTTGGCGAGTTTGGTGCTAGGCCTCCCAGTTTACGACACCCAATGTGGGGCAAAAATTTTTCGAAGAGAAATCGCACAAAGTATATTTTTAGAACCTCTGACGTCTCGCTGGCTTTTTGATATCGAGCTATTGTTTCGAATAATGACGACTCCACAATACAAAGAAAAAGGCTCTGCAATCATTCACGAGCTTCCCTTGAATCAATGGCATGACATTGCTGGTTCAAAGCTCAGGCTGAGTGATTTTTTAATGGCACCTGCTGAGTTATGGAATATAAAGTGCATGTATTCCAAGAAAAAATAGTGCCATACAGAGTTAAATAAATAGATCAATAATTTCATGGAAGAATCGAAATTCAAATGGAGAATTTCGCATGAGCAAAATGCATGTTCCTGCCCACCACAGTGCGATCAGATTAACAACCTGGGCGCGACGTTGGGTTTCGAAATTTTGAGAAAATAAAAGAGTGGCGATGGGTATAAGAAAAAGAACGTACCATTGTTGAATGAGAGGGTGAGCAGCCACATAAAACTTGCCCAAGCGATACAACTCAATGCCAAAAAACCTCCGCTTTTGTAACAATTACCGCCCACGATTACAGTCATTAGGATAAAAAGGGAGAATCTCCACCAGTGAATTTCGGAGGGAAGGCCCATAAAAAAATAATTGTTAATTGGCAAATTTTTGAGACCAGGTGCCGCTAAAACAAAACTGACCAGACTTAAAACAGTAAGAACTCCTGAAAAAATAACTTTCGGATTCAGGATAGTCTTGAATGCTGTATCGGAACTAGATCTGAAGTAGTTAACGAAGGCAAAGAGCGAGAGAGGAGCCAACCACAAGGCGCGAAAATGAAAAAATAGTGCTAAGGAATAATAGACAAGCGCATGAGAGAATCGACTCCTTTCATAGGCTTTTATCGACAAAAGCAAAAGGAGGACAGAGACTGGGTCGTACATTCCATTTAGGGCCCATCTTGCAAGCTCGACAGCGCTCAAAATAGTAAAAGCCGCCAAACTTGTCCGTGCGAGTCGCGAAGAGAGCGAGGCCCAGTAGGCGCTCGTAAGTTGGAAAATTAAACAAATCGTCGTTAAAGCAAATAGGAAATAAAGAGCGAGACTCAGCCGACTTGCGAGGTCGAGGCTGATCCATTGATGTTGTTCTGCAAATGTGATTGGAAACAATATGATCCAAAGGCCCGGAGGGTAGTGGCGAGGTAGGATTGGGCTCACTATTTCATCGAAGTGGGGGGCCAGCAGTTGTTTGAAAGCCTCAGTGGGCTCTGTGTATATTCGAAATCCCTTTTTCCAAAAAACTTGAGCAGATAAAATATTTGAGGTGTGATCGTTCCACTTCCCAACAAGAGTGCCCCTTACATTTGGGCTATAAGATGTCAAGAAAATTCCAGCCCCAAGAATGGCAGCGAGAACTGCCATGTGGAGGAAGCGGCGCTTCAATACGGGTACTTTTAATCTACTCACGCTTCCAAACCTTGAATGGAAAGCCCGCAAAGTGACCTTCTTGTTTTTTAAATTGGCCAGCTCGCTCAGTTAAATATTCTTTGAGGTGTTCGCCGAACCAGTCCTCTCCGCCAATAAAAACTTTGTATTCGTCAAATTTCTTAAATGCTTTTTCGACATTGACGGGGATTGCACCAGGAATGAACTGCCCAAATGAAATCTTTTTTGAAGCAAAACAAAAATAGGGATCTGGTACTGAGGCCAAGAAAACCCTCTGTTCGGCACCAACCATCTTCACGATTTCAGCGCAATAGAGTCCATAGTTAAATCCTCTGAGTTCTTCAATTTTCTTGAGGTGAGAATAAGAAAAAATTATCAAAAGAGACAAGATCAAAAATGAAGAGACCTGTGGTTTGCACCGATCTAAGAGATAAAGCAGTCCTATTGAGCCCGTCAAAATAAAATAAAGAGGATACCACATTTCGCGACTGTAAGAGGCCAGGCACACCGCGATGAGATGAGCTATGACAAACTTAAGTGCTTTAAAATCCTTAAGTGAAAACCAAATGAGGCCGCTCCAAGATAGAACCGCAAGAAATATTCCGGCAGGCTTGATCAGGGAGTATTGTTTGAAAAGAACCTCGTAAGAACTCATTCCTTCAGAGATGCTTTTTGGCGATACAAAAGCTTTACGAGCCACTTGGGCTTGGAATTGCTCAAAAAAATAAGCTTTATCAAGAGCGACCCAAACAACATATGGCATTGATGCGATCAATCCGGAGGATGCAATCAATAAAACCTCATGGATCGTGAGAGATTTTTTATAAAGAGCCCAAAGAGAGTAAATTCCTAATGTTGCGGGTGCGGTCCAAGCCATTGGGTGAGTGAGGAAAGCAAGGCTGCCAAGGATCCCCGTTAAAAGAAGATGATAGATTTTCTTTTTCCCTTTTGAATCCCTTTCGGCCACATGCAGGGTGAGCAAAGATCCTAGAATAAGTAAGACGCCAAGGGTATCCATGCGACCGACCAGGCTGCCACGCAAGACGACGGGGTCAAATAGGATCAGGAGACTCATCCCCAAAAATGAGATCGGCTTGAATTGCCGGTTCAATGCTTTCCAAATCCAAAAAATGGTTCCGACCAAACAAAAAAGAGAAAAGGCTCTTAAGCTTATAAGAGAAAGAGGAAAAATAATCAGCAATAAGGCCAAGCTCAAAAAATAAAAGGGAGGATAGAAGTGCTGGTGGGACTCAATCTGGGTAAAATATCCTTTAAAAAAAGAAATGCCCATTGTGCCGCTCTCAACAAAATTTTGAGCGATATCTGCGTAGAGCGCCTCATCTGGCCAAGGCCAAGGGTGCCGATCGAAAAAAAAATAGACGAGGGCTAACCAGGAAAGACTGAGGCAGAGATTTACATATCGAAACCAAGAAACGCGCAAGAAGTCACCCTCTTCCCTAAGAAAGAGGTTTCAAAAGAAGATCGGCGAGGCGCAAAATCTTTTCTGCATTCAAGGGAGTGGTGTGTAGTCCAATAAAGAAACCTCTTTTATCGATTTCTTCTGCTCCCGGAAAGTCTTCTGGATTCTGCTCGAGCCCATAAAGCTTGAGCGCTGGCTGCCTGACAAAATTGCCGCTCACAATCGGGCGGTTTTCAATTCCACATTTTGAAAGTTCGGACAGGTACTCTTTCTTATCACTGGCAAATTTTTGATTTAAAAGCGCACAAAATCCAAACCAAACAGGCTTGGTGCCAGGGGTTGGTTCGATAAACTCAAGCTGACCTCTCCAATGTGGATGGTTCGTCAAAGCCAGCCGCAGGTTCTCATAATTCTTGACGCGATTGCTATTCATCGTTCCCATCTTCTTTAGCTGAACGATACCAATTGCTGCGGCGACATCTGTTGGGCGAAGATTAAATCCAGAATTAACAAATAAAAATCGAGAATCAATTTCGCTATGCTTGTTCTCGATCTCCTGGCGATTAGATAAGTTTCGAGTCCAACCATGTGCACGTAGGCATCGCAGCAAGTCAGCATCTTCTTGAGTCTTGCAGGTGACCATTCCGCCCTCACCAGTGGTTAGGTGATGGGAGTAGTAAAATGAATAGCAACCCATGTCTCCGACATTTCCGAGGAACTTACCATTATGGGTCGAGCCCAGAGATTCGCAAGTGTCTTCGATATGAATGAGGCCATGTTCTGAAACAAACTTTTGAAGAGCGCCCATATCTGGAGAATTGCCAAGAATATGCACCGTGAAAACACCCCTGGTTTTCGAGGTGATTTTTTTGGCAGCATCGCTGAGATCCATATTGAGTGTTCGAGGATTCACATCGACAAAGACAGGTTTAAGGCCAAACTGAACGAGCGGCCAGAGACTTGTCGACCAACAGACAGCAGGGAGGAGAATCTCATCACCGGTCTTCAGATATCCTTTTCGCAAGGGATTCATAGCGACTGCTACGGCGAGAAGGTTCGCCGAAGAACCAGAGTTTACCATCACTGCAAATGGAGAGCCTGTGCGGCGGCAAAAGTCTTGTTCAAAATCTACGACATTTTTGGCCATCGTTAACTGCCCGGAGAGCATGACCTCAACCCCGGCCAGGATCTCGTCTTCGTTAAAGCAGTTTTCCATGAGAGGGAATTCAGCGCTATTTGCCAACTGAAGTGCTTGGCGAGCTTTAAATTCCTTAACTATTGCTTCTTGCCAATTGTTCATTCTGAGCCTGCAACTTTCGTTTGAGTCCATAAATACGCATGAGTCCAACCAGGGCCCCACTGATTTCAGTCAAATTAACAGAGCTTTCGCCCCGCACTCGATTTCGAAAAACAGTTGGTCTCTCACTTACCGTAAATCCGGAAAAATAGAGATTAACTAAAATTTCACTTAAGGCAATAAAGCCTTTTCCAAGTTTGCCACAGGTTTTGACGATGTGAATGGCCGCGGCCCGCGAGTAGCAACGGTAACCGTTGGTGTAATCGTGAATGGGGACCCCAAGGATTCGCCTCGCCAGCCAATTGGCACATCGCGAAAAAATTCGACGAGACAATGGCCAATTAATAATCTGACTTTGTGGTAGATATCTGGAGCCGATAAGGAGTCCGAGTCTTTGTTGAGACGCCTCAGTCATCAGAAGTGACAACTCTTCAGTCGGGTGAGAAAAGTCAGCGTCCATTTCTACAATCTGTGTGCAGCCTAAATTGACACATTTTTCAATTCCTTCGATGACCGCTGATCCGCGCCCTCCCTTTGTTTTTCGGTGGATGACAATCAGTTTTGGATGTTTAAAATCTTTCAGGGTGTCAACAGTTTTTAGATTTGGTGAATCATCGACGACGACAATCATGTGAGATTGTTTGACTGTTGCTTTTACACTTTCGCAAAGAGCTACAAGCCCGTCGTGCTCATTATAGCTGGGAATAACAATTCCTATCATTTGTACACCAGTCTCGGTCGTAAGATGTGGCTAGATCATCCGCTTCCAATTGGGTATTCGGGATACATCAATAGACAAAGAGATTTAACAACATTTTTCAAAATGCATGGCATCATCCCGAGGTTGTCCATTTGGGGCGGATGGCTGGGATAATTTTCCCAAAGCTGGTGACTCGAATGCTAAGCTCTCATTATCCTCCTGATCTTTAACAATTCTTGGTGCCGCCTCTCCGTTTTCGTCAGTTTGAGGAGTGAAGTTAAGCACCGCGTAGGAATTTAGGCATATTAGACAAGCGAACTTGCCTGACCCGCCGCGGAGAGGTGGATCTAGCCTTTGCCTTCAATGAACGCGAGCGCAATTATATTGCTAGTGGCTTAACTTTATTTCCCATTTTTGGTGGGAATGAAGATGTATCGAGGGAATGGGACTGAAGATGAGCTGAGATCTGCTAACTCCAAGAGAGACGGTTTCAAATACAAAATAATTCTACTAGGAAGATCAAAATTTACTCGATCTTTTCGGCTTCATCGGGTATTCGACTCCTGGCATCCTGCTTGTTTCTAGAAGTGGGAAGAACTATCCAACGAAATGGGGAAGAGGGCTTGTGGTATGAAAAAGGCGTTGGTTACAGGAATAACAGGACAGGATGGGTCTTACCTTGCGGAGCTTTTGCTTGAAAAGGGTTACAAGGTTTACGGTTTGACACGTCGGTCAAGCACTATCGTAACCGACCGGATTTCACATATTTTGGATAAGATAGAGCTCTTGTCTGGGGACCTTTTAGATCAGTCTTCCTTGCTAGCAGCAGTGGAGGAATCGAAACCTGATGAGATCTATAATTTGGCAGCACAGAGCTTTGTACAAACCTCCTGGCATCAGCCGGTTCTCACGGCAGAGTTCACTGCAACAGGAGTGACTCGCCTCTTGGAAGCAGTCAGAAGGGTTGCCCCGAAGGCTCGTTTCTATCAGGCATCTAGTTCTGAGATGTTTGGGAAGGTGCAAGAAGTGCCTCAGAGTGAGGCTACGCCATTTTATCCTCGATCACCTTATGGTGTAGCGAAACTTTATGGACACTGGATCACTGTCAACTATCGTGAGTCTTTTGATATGCATGCGTCCAGCGGTATTTTGTTTAATCACGAATCTCCTCGTCGTGGAATTGAATTTGTTACTCGAAAAATTTCCTACCATGTGGCGTTGATCAAGCATGGTTTGGCAACTGAGTTGCGGTTGGGAAACCTTGATGCGAAAAGGGATTGGGGTTTTGCTGGCGACTATGTCGAAGCCATGTGGCTCATACTGCAGCAGGATACTCCTGGCGATTATGTTGTTTCAACTGATGAGGCTCACTCTGTGCGTGAGTTCGTGGAGCTCGCATTCACAAGAGCAGACCTTGATTATAAAAAGTATGTCAAGATCGATGAACGGTTTTATCGTCCGGCTGAGGTTGACTTGCTGATCGGTTCAAGTGCCAAAGCCCAGCAAAAGTTGGGGTGGGAGCCAAAGACTAGCTTTAATACCCTCGTCAATATGATGGTGGATTCAGATCTTGCATTTGTTGGCAAGAGTAGGATGGGAGTATAGGGGTGAGGGTTTTTTTGACCGGAGCCTCCGGATTTGTTGGATCAGGTCTCAATCGTCACTTTGAAAAACTTGGTTGGTCGGCTTTTCCGTTTGAAGGGGATATCTTAGATTCTCGCGGTTTGGCGGCTGCTCTTAAAAATGGGGATTGGGATGCTGTTGTGCATCTCGCTGCTCTCAGCGCATATCATATTTGCGAGGCGGATTCCGGAAAAACATTTCAGACCAATTTGGCTGGCACGGCCAATCTGTTGGAGCAAATGCTCAAGTGCAAGTCAAAGGCTCATTTCATCTTTGCGAGTACGGCTCAAGTCTATGACTCGGTTAAAGGATATGCAGAAGTTGTCTTGACTGAAGAATCTCCGGTTAGACCAGGCAATGTTTATAGCCGTTCTAAATTGTATGCTGAGAATTCCATTCGGGATTTTATGGAAATATATGGTGGCAGGGCAACAATTCTGCGGCTGTTCAACCATTCCCACAAGTCTCAGGGCGGGGATTTTTTTCTCCCTCATGTTTACAACGCTTTAATGCAGTCCGAAAGCATGGAAGTGAGGGTCCCTGTTGGGAATGTGGACGTCCGTAGGGACATTGGTTCTGTGTTTGATTTGGTGAGGGCATTTGAATTGGTTGTTAAATCGGGGGCGAACTTTTCTGAGTCTAGTTTCGTTCGGCTTTTTAATATTTGCAGTGGCCAGTCACGAAACTTACGCAGCCTAGCACAAACTCTGGCTAGTAGGCTTGGAAAATGCATAGTATTTGAAGTAGATGCCGGGCGCGTTCGTTTGGATGAAACGCCTTCAATCAAAAGCTGTTTCCCCGATCAATTGATCGAGCATAGGACAGAGGCCGTCTCGGACCGTGGGAGTGTGATGGGTTGTCATTCCAAAAAATTAAAATCGTGTCATCCGACTTCCTATTAACCCGGCCGTTAGTAATATCCTTCGGGGAGATCGCAGGTGACGCAACCTCCATATGTGAAACTCAATTGGCTTGAGTTCTCGTCCCAGTTGAGCCAGAAGAGCTTAATTTGTGATTGAAACTCGTGAAAATTTCCTCCCAGATACTTCTCCATGTAATACAGGGCCACGCGATTGCCAACCTTAACAATATTCGGATTGGCTGCATGGTAGTCGTTTCCGATTGGACCCAAGACTTGAAGGGCATTCGATACCGCGCAATCTGAATCGCCGTACTTGATAACTCGACCCAAAATGCGGCCGGGGCATGGTCGTCTCCATTGTGTAGCCTTGTCCAAAGCACAAGTATTTTATCTTTGGTCAGCTGGAAAGTCTCGCCTTATGCATTCCAGTAACCGAATTCTTGTGGAGGTATGAGCATGCCACTTTCAAGCTTCTGGAAATCAAATGTTTCCGAATAATTGGAAAATCGAATTGACGGTTGGACCTCAGTTTTGATTTTGCCTGAGCAGTGAAATAGAGATGTGAAGAGAATTGTGGTTGCTAAGCGAAGACCTCTCTTCACACGTTACCCCCTGGGACTACAAAAGCTTCCAGCCAGGCGGCGAAAAATCCAGTCAAGGCTAGCTTATCATGAAGATAGTATTAAGGAGATGACTAAATACGTCTTGATTTGAATCAAAACACGATTCCACATTGTTACTATTCAAATTTTCTTTTACTCCGCAGTCCAAGACTCGAGAAATAGATCAGTAGCATTGAATGGATCGGGAACGTTCATGTTTCCAATTGTCTGCCGAAGAAAATCACTGATGAGCGAAAAGCCATGTTCTGAGGTCAGGGCTAGGCTTGCAGTTCCGGTTTTGATTTGATTCGGATAGTACTCCTCCCCTGTTTTGTGGAGCAATACAGTTTGGATGCCAAACTTCTCAGCTTCAAGGACTGTGGAAGAGAAATTGGTGACGTGGACGTTTATTTTCTTAAGTATTGCATAAAGCGGCAAGCGGCTAGCGTTTTGCCAATCGAAGCGGCCAGGGGCGTGCCTTTCTAAACATTCTATAAGTTCAGAGGGAGGATTTTGACTTGTAGGATGAAGGCGTATCCACCAGTGCCAATCGGAGGGTGACACCTTAATGATATCAATTAAAATCTGACTCATTTCTCCTGGTTGAAGAGTGATCAAAATATTATTTTGGTAGCTTTTGAAAACCTCATCTATCAAAGGATCAAAATATTTGGTGAGCGATGAATTCCTATTGGCGAATTCAGACATAAGGGGATTTCCCCCCAAAACTGAACGATGGTTTTTTCCTGCAAAATAACTCCAATTATCAATGTTAGACTTAGAGGTATCATCCCAGCACCAAAAAATTGAGGGCAGAAGGGAGTACCCTCTTTGAGGAATGTTATGCCATCGGCCATAGGCTATGTGGTTGTTACCCTGCACCCCGTGCTGCAGGTCCACGCATGGGATGCCAGATTCGTGACAGGCCTGAACAAAGCTCATCCCCAATGGTCCATAATAGGAAACCACAATTCCTAGTTTAGGGGCTACTTTGCTGAAAACTTGTCTGAAGAAATCAGCCCATCTACGAACCAAGTTGAGACGCTTCAAGATCGATCGAATTTCGGCTTCTGTGACCTTAGCCTCTTGTTCCATAAATTGAGCAAAGGATCGAAATTCTGGCCATTTGAAATAGTCAGGTGACGAATCACGGAGAACGGACTTCGCTGCCAAAATATTTAATTGGGGCTGAACATATACGGATGGTGAATACCTTGGATAGCGATATCTACCCTTCAAAGCTGATTCTAGCAAAAGAGTCGAATAGCCTTCGCTGTTGTACTTTTCTATGAGGGGATCACAGTAAAGATTATACCAATGGTTTCGAACTTTAAATCCTCTTTCAACGGTGAGGGATAAAAAAACAACTTCAGCTTTTGTTTCAAAAGTGTCTTCATGTTCTGCATCTTTTAGCTTGGCAAAGAAGGAGCTAACCCTATCTTTAAGCATCTGGGCGCCGTGGTGTAATAGCGAAGCAGAATTATAAGTTTTAGCGTGATCGTCGAGATGAAAAGCCAAACCGACCTTCAACAACGGCCATACGTCAATGTTGAGCCATTTCCATTCATAAACAGGAAATTTATCTTCTGCGGACTGCAAAAGCCTAATGTACTCATGGACTTTCACTTTATATGTTATACCTTTCCGGCTTATAAAGTCGCAAATTTGATGGATCTCTCAGCCATTCGATGGTTTTTCTGAGTCCAATCTCAAATCCACCCAGTCCCGAGTACTCTGGCTCCCATCCGGTGATTTTTTTGATCTTGGTATTATCCGCCCAGAGGCGGTTAACCTCGCTGTTTTCCGGACGGACCCGCTGTTGGTCAGTTAGGATGGTGATGTCGGTTTCCATAATTCGAGCTATCAATTGGACTGTATCAAATATTGAAACTTCAAAATTGCTACCCAGGTTCAACACCTGTCCCTCTGTATCGGAACCTTTCAATACTGCTAAAAAACCAGATATCGTATCTGCGATGTAGTTGAAGTCTCTAGTTGGGCTTAAGGAGCCGAGGGAAAGGCTATTTGCACCGCTCAATAACTGAGTTATAACCGAAGGTATGATGGCCCGTGCTGATTGCCTGGGACCATAAGTATTGAATGGCCTGACAATAGTCACCGGCAATTGGAAGCTAGAAAAAAATGAAAAGGCAAGATGGTCAGCTCCAATTTTAGAGGCCGAATAGGGAGATTGTCCCTGCAGAGGGTGATCTTCACTGATAGGTACAAACCGCGCAGTTCCGTAAACTTCACTTGTTGAGGTATGAAGCACCTTATCAACATTCAAATCGCGAGCGGCCTGGAGTACATTGAGGGTTCCTTTGATGTTTGTGTCGATGTAGGTGTCTGGCGAATGATAAGAGTACGGGATTGCTATAAGCGCTGCCAAGTGAATAACTTGGCTACAGCCCTTCATTGCTTCCCGCAACCCATTTGGGTCCCTTATGTCCCCGGCAAATACGTCTAGCTCCTTTTTTACCTCAGGCGGAGACGCTTCTAGCCAGCCCCAGGAGTTGGTTGAATTGTACATTACAAAGGGACGGACGGAATATCCGCAACAAACCAGTTTTTCAGTAAGATGTGAGCCGATAAATCCATCGGCACCGGTCACAAGAATCTTCTTCATCTTGTAAGTTCCTCTATTTCCTTGTTTTCGGGATAACTAATAAGGACTGCACGTCGCCGGCCATGAAATAGAAATAAGCTCCCGGCAGCAGCTGCATCCGCGTTACCGATCTTAAATGCTTCTCGGAAATGGGAATAGTTGCCGGCTCCACCATTCACAATAATTGGAATCGTCAAAACCCTTCGAATTAGACCGAGCGTTTCTAAATCATACCCTGTACCGGTGCCTTCTCGGTCAATACAGGTCAAGACAATCTCTCCCGCTCCCATATCCTCAACATGTTTAGCAATGCCAACTAAATCATCGGAAAATCTTCTTTTCCCACATTGTGTGTATACGCAAAGTTTCCCGCCGTTTTCAACTCTGTAGTCGATAGAGACCATCACACTTTGAGAGCCAAAATGACTTGCAATCTCCTTAATAAATTTAGGCCGCTCTAAAGCAGCCGTGTTAATGCATACCTTTTCGGCCCCGGCCCTCAGTGCGCACTGTACTTGCGTCATATTGCTGATGCCG
Organism: Bdellovibrionales bacterium; assembly: GCA_016714165.1. Taxonomy (NCBI): domain Bacteria; kingdom Pseudomonadati; phylum Bdellovibrionota; class Bdellovibrionia; order Bdellovibrionales; species Bdellovibrionales bacterium. Next base: position 1,674,596 of record JADJNU010000001.1, on the reverse strand, counting down.
CCTCCTATACCGAAAGGCATCAGGCATTGGTCAGCAATACTCTGAATAAATTCTGGGGAGGTAGACCTATTTTCAGAAGTTGCAGTAATATCGAGAAATAATATCTCGTCAGCTTCTTTACTGTTGAAAATCTGAATAGCATTTATTGGGTCACCAACATAGGCGTGGTCTTTGTATTGGATTCCTTTGACGAGTCCCTTACCTTTTAAAAGTAAAACCGGAATAATTCTAGGGCGTACCATCTAAGTTCGCCTCGCAAAGTTCTCTAGGATCTTAAGCCCAGTCAAATGGCTTTTCTCGGGATGAAACTGTGTTCCGTAAATATTATTTGAGGAAATAGCGCTAGTGAAGGTAATCCCGTGGTTCGTGGTCGCAAGAATCAAATTTTCATCAAAGGTCTCAAAATAAAAGGAATGAGTAAAATAGAAGCGCTTTTCCTCGGGTATATCCTTCATAAGGATGGATTCCCTTTTCCATTGGACTTGATTCCAGCCAACATGAGGCACTCGGGGAGACTGTGGATCCATTTCAAAAGAAAATCGTCGAATATTTCCATTGATCCAACCTAGTCCCGCGCAATCTCCCTCTTCAGAATATTCAGCTAATAGTTGCATTCCCAAACAAATTCCCAAGATTGGTACTTTTTCTTCCATCACCTTGCAACTCAGTGGCTCTATTAGGTCCTGACTTCTAAGATTGTTTATTCCTGCCCTAAAATGCCCAACGCCGGGCAAAATGATCTTTGTTGCGTCTGCGAGATCCTCGGATTTGCTTACTATTTTATTTTGTATTTTCATCATGTCGAATTTGCTCTGAATTGAGCGCAAATTACCCATTCCGAAATCAACAATTGTTATCACTCTTTGGCCTCAACCATAGTACTTTTCGTAAAGAACGGGAGTAAAGAATTTCATTTTCACAGCTACTTTGACAGGAATCCTAAGGTGCTTCAAAAAATCATAGCTGGTAAAATAGTCCCTGAAAGATCTCGGCGGCAAGGTCATGAAGGAATCAAATTGAGTTTGAGTGATGCCAAGTTTGTTAGTTACATACCCGATGATGTCATCGCTAACCGGAGGGGCTAATTCAAGTTTACTGACGGCTTCCTCGCGACTCATCTGTCCACTGCGTACTGGGCCTGATAAAGATATCTTTCTTTTATCAATTCCAAATTTTCTAGGGAGGTACCATCCAAACGCAAATTGGGAATAAATGTTTTCGTAGTGGTGCCCGCCATAATCGGACCAGTCAAACTCTATTCTTAGCTTCTCTTTTGCAACGATTTTGTTGTATTCTATGTAGTTAAGTAACGGAATATTTCGGATACCTCTGATAAACGTATAATAGAAAATTTTTGGCAAAGACAACTGCGGATAGGAGTGGAGAGCTACTTTACCAAATTTGCGGTGAACACTCTGAATGTAGGTGCTGTCCAAATATGACCATTCACGGGGAACTGTGCCTTCGGTACGAAAACTCTGCCCTCCGAGAATGTACTGAATTCCTTCCTTCGCAGCAGTTTGATATAGAACCGAATGAATAGCAACGTCTGTTGGCGTTTCAATGCATGGAACCGCTGCCTTTAAAAAAGAGAGTTGCAAGTCTTTGAACTCTTCCCATTCCACTACGTAGGTAATGAGATCCACATCGAGTTTATCAGTTATACGCTTGATATTTCTGACAGACTGTTCGGTGTTCCACCCGTTGTCAAAGTGAACAGCCAGAGGTTTTAGTCCCAACTGCTTTGTCCACCACAGGGTAAATGAACTGTCGGTGCCACCGCTCACTCCAACGAGACAGTCATATGTTTTGCCAGATCCGCTTTTTTTGATTGCATCTACCAATTTAGAAAGTTCTAAGTTATCGGAATCAAGCGGATATCTTGATGCAACCCGATCGTGGCTCTTGCAGAAGTTGCAAACCCCGGAGGCATCGAAGGTGATAGATGAGATTGTCGTATCACACAGGCAACGAACACAAGTTACGATGGGATTCAAAATACCCCCAAAGAAATTAAATTGAATCCTAGTTAGCATGTTCTATTTCCGATGGTCAAACTCAACCCTGTATTGGCGAGGAGTTGCTATTGAGGAGAGAGGGTGCGTTGCTAAAATGGATGAGCATTTTATGCTATGCACCAGTGGCACTTTGACCAATGAGTTTTATTTCTTTCTTGTGGAGTAGGGAACTTGCGAACCGGTAGGAACTTTCACCTTAATTTTGTCTTTTGAATATTGCTGCATCTCATAATTCGGAGTAAGTTCCTCTAACTATTTGATAGAGTCGTGTTATAGCACAAAGTGGTTGGGTTCACTGCGAAGCGACTGAAAGGATTCGGCATAAAATGGCAATAATTCCCTGTCCTGGTACGATTGATTTAGAAAAGTTTGAAGTGGCTGAGGGTTCTCTTGAGGCGAAGTATGGTTTGCCGAGGGAGATACGTTTTTGTAAAAATTGCGTAATTTCAAACCAGAGGCCTAATTCGGCGGTCGAATTTATGCATACTGCAGAATCTAAAAAAAGGACGATTGAGATCGGTAGTGATGGGATTTGTGATGCTTGCAGGGTTGCAATTCAAAAAAAAATTACCATTGATTGGTCCGACCGTGATCGAGAATTGCGGGATCTTTGTGATCGTTTTAGAAAAGAAGATGGGTCCTACGATTGTTTGGTCCCAGGATCGGGCGGGAAGGATAGCTTTTATGCCTCCCACGTCCTGAAGGAAAAGTATGGAATGCATCCACTGACCGTGACATGGGCTCCACACATCTATACCGAATGGGGATGGAAGAATTTTCAAGCTTGGATACATGCGGGTTTTGATAACTACCTTTGTACTCCCAACGGGAGGGTACATCGCCTACTGACTCGCCTTGCGGTGGATAAATTATTTCATCCATTTCAGCCATTTATTATTGGTCAAAAGGCTCTAGCGCCAAGATTGGCGGCTGAGGCTTTTAATATTCAATTGATATTTTATGGAGAAAATGAGGCTGAATATGGCAATCCACACGCAGAATCCTCGCGGGCAATTAGGGACAATTCCTATTTTGTAAATGATCGCCCCGCCGAGGAGATGTTCATCAGCGGTGTTTCGGTTAGGGACCTGAAGGACCAATTTGGGTTGCATGATCTGGATCTAAAACCCTACATGCCTGTTGACCAAGAAAAAGTGAGAGAGAAGGGGATTGAGGTTCATTATCTTGGGTACTACCTCAAATGGCATCCCCAGGGATGTTATTATTATTCAGTAGAACACGGAGGGTTCGAACCATCTCCAGAGAGAACGCCAGGCACCTATAGCAAATACAACAGTATCGATGATCGTATTGATGATTTTCATTTTTATACGACCTTTATCAAGTTTGGTATTGGTAGAGCAACCTATGATGCGAGTCAGGAAATTCGTTCAGGAGAGATTAGTCGCGAAGAGGCGGTCGCCTTAGTGAAGAAGTTTGACGGGGAGTGGCCGAAGCGTTTTTGTGAAGAGATATTCAGGTATTTAAGCATTTCTGAACGAGAATTTCCTCGTGCATCGAAAGCGTTTGAACAACCTATCATGGATCAGGAATATTTTATGAGACTGGCAGATCAATTTAGATCGCCTCATTTATGGAAGTATCAGGGAGGCCAGTGGGGACTTCGTAAAACAGTTTATGAATAATGAGGGTGTGATGCAGACTCTTCCAACCCTTAGATTGATAGCCCGTTTAGATGTCAAGGCGCCAAATTTAATCAAGGGAATTCAGCTGGAAGGATTGAGGGTGTTAGGCGATCCTTACCTGTTTGCAAAGGAATATTACGATTCAGGTGCGGACGAGCTTTTATACATGGACGCTGTCGCCAGCCTTTATAATCGAAATAGTCTCGTTGACCTCGTCCGAAAAACGGCAAGTGATATTTTTATTCCTTTTACCGTGGGTGGGGGTATTAGGACTACTGAGGACGTTTCTATGATTTTGCGTTCTGGTGCTGATAAAGTGGCCATCAATACAGCGGCCGTCCGAAACCCTTCGATTATCTCCGATGTGGCCCATCGCTACGGATCCCAATGCATGGTTCTTTCGATCGAGGCTAAGCGAATAGCCTCTGGTCGATGGGAGGTTTTTATTGACAATGGCCGAGAACGTACGGGGATTGATGTCATCGAGTGGGCGCAACGTGGACAGGAGCTTGGGGCTGGCGAGATCCTTCTTACTTCAGTAGATCGTGAAGGGACTAGAAAGGGATTTGATCTTGACCTCTTGAAGCACGTAAACAATGCCGTTACGATCCCAGTGATCGCTAGTGGTGGAATGGGAGAGTTGGGTCACATTCGGGAAGCTTTCCTTTCAGGAATTGGATCTGTCGCTATGGCTGATTTTCTCCATTATAGACGTGGCAATTTTAAAGATATTCGTGACTACGCAAAACAAGAGGGAATACCAGTGAGACAAGCGTGAGCAAGCAAGTAACCGTAGTAGATTATGGATTGGGAAATCTATTCAGTGTGAGACGAGCGTTCGAGTCTCAAGGGGCTGAAGTTAGGTTTGCAAGCAATCCGGATGAAATACTTCAGTCTGAGCGTTTGGTTTTACCAGGAGTGGGGGCTTTTAACAATGGAATGAATGGATTGATCAGCCTTGAATTGGTTGAACCATTAAAGCAATATGCCGCTCAAGGTAAGCCATTTTTGGGAATTTGCTTGGGCATGCAAATGATGTTCGAACGATCCCTCGAGTTTGGTAGATTTGAGGGATTGGCCATAATAAAAGGCGAAGTTCGAAAGATTATGAATCAGGATTCGAACGGCCGAACGCTTAAAATACCTCACATTGGATGGAACTCACTTTTGCCGAATGATGATGGACGGACATGGGAGAACTCAATTTTAAGTGGGCTTGATCGAGGTACTTCAGCTTACTTTTTACATTCCTATTCGGCTTTTGTTCTCAACCCGAGTGAGGTGATGTCGTATGCGGTTTACGGCGGGCATAAGATAGTCGCTGCGGTTGGTATCGGGAAGGTTTATGGATGTCAGTTTCATCCTGAACGGAGCGGTCCTGCGGGTCTCAAGATGATCAATAATTTTTTGAGCTTATGATGGAAAAACAAAAGCACCATTACGAAGTTATTGATGGAATAGTTGATACACTGGTGTCCTTGTTCCCAAGCGGAGCTGGGCTCCACGAACCATGGTTTTGTGGGGATGAAATTGAGTTGGTGAGTGAATGTATTCGATCAACTTTTGTTTCATCTGTTGGAGAATTCGTGGATCGTTTTGAAAAAGCTGTCCGGGATTACACAGGTAGCGCTTATGCTGTCGCTGTAGTGAACGGAACTAGCGCTCTTCACGTTTCATTGCTCTTGGCCGGAATTGAGGAGAATGATGAAGTATTAATCCCTGCTCTGACCTTTGTTGCGACAGCAAATGCTGTTCTTTATTGCCGGGCTATTCCTCATTTTGTTGATTCCGACTCAGAGGCTTTTGGAATTGATCTGCAGAAATTGGAATCCTATCTTTCAGATATTGGCCAAGTGAGGGGTGATAGATGCTGGAATCGAAAAACTAACCGTCCAATTAGAGCGATCGTTCCTATGCACACATTTGGTCATTCAGTGGACTTAACATGCCTGCTTGAGCTCGCTGACCGTTGGAAGCTAGTGGTCGTTGAGGATGCGGCTGAGTCTCTTGGCTCGTTTTACAAAGATCGCCATACAGGCACTTGGGGAAAGCTGGGAGCCATCAGTTTTAATGGTAATAAGATTATTACAGCGGGAGGAGGTGGCGTTATTCTCACTCAGGAAAGGGAGCTGGCGCAACGGGCTCGTCATTTGACAACCACAGCCAAGAAACCTCATCCTTGGGAATTCATTCATGATGAGATGGGTTTTAATAACCGCATGCCAAACATTAATGCCGCGCTCGCCTGCGCTCAGATCAAGCAATTGCCACTTTTTTTGGACGCCAAACGAAAACTGGCGGAAAAGTATGGGAGGGCATTTGGTGGGGTGCCTGGGGTTCGGTTTGTTAGAGAGCCAAGTTTTGGAAGAAGTAATTATTGGCTCAACTCTATTCAGCTGAATGACAATTTATCGTACTTGAGGGACGTAATTATCGATAAGTGTCATGCAAACCGGATAATGGTGCGTCCCGCTTGGAATCTATTGCCAGAACTAAAATTTTTGGATGAATATCCTAAGATGCCATTGGAAACGGCCAACCAAGTTAGGGGAGCGATCATTTGTTTGCCGAGTAGCGCTTTTCTTTACAATCGGTTAGCCAGTAAGGACTAAACTCATGAAAAATTGTCTGATCATTGCAGAAGTTGGGGTGAACCATAATGGGTCATTCGAATTGGCCAAGCAACACGTCATGAGAGCTGCTGAATGTGGGGCAGACGTGGTTAAATTTCAGACATTTAAGGCAGAAAACCTGGTGACGGCAAATGCGCCGAAGGCGGAATATCAAAAACTAAATTTGGGAGCTGCTGGGAACCAATTTGAAATGCTGAAAGCTCTTGAATTGTCTCGTCAAGAGCACTTTTTGTTGCGTGATATTTGTTCCGATTTAGATGTTGAATTTTTGTCGACGCCTTTTGACGAAGAGGCACTTGAGTTCTTAGTGCGCGAAATTGAAGTCGATCGCATTAAGATTCCCTCGGGCGAGATCACAAATGCTCCATTGCTTGTGGCTGCCGGGAGGAGCCAGAAACCAGTTATCCTATCTACCGGTATGAGTCATCTTGAAGAAGTAAGATTGGCCTTGGGAGCTCTTGCTTTTGGGATGGTGGCGCCGGAGAGTGAGAAACCATCACTGGCTGTGTTCTGCAAAATTTTAGAATCTGATTTAGGTCGGGATGCCTTGGCTCGTATGGTAACTGTGCTTCATTGCACTTCGGAGTATCCAGCGCCATTTTCTTCTATTAATCTGAACGCAATGAAAACCCTTCGAGATGAGTTCAACTTGCCCGTGGGACTGTCTGATCATTCTCAGGGGATTGCTGTCCCTATTGCGGCAGTAGCTCTTGGTGCTTTGGTCATTGAAAAGCATGTGACTTTAGATAGAAATCTCTCGGGACCCGATCATAAAGCATCTCTTGAATTTGATGAATTCGAAAAAATGGTGACGTCCATACGACAGGTGAGTCAAGCATTGGGAGAGGGCAAAAAGGTGCCAAGCCCTGAAGAGATACCAAACATCTCAGTTATTCGTAAGAGCCTAGTGGCCTCTCGACCCATTGACAAAGGCGAGGAGTTTGGATGGCATAACCTGAGTTTCAAGCGCCCAGGTGTGGGGGTGTCACCGTTTCGTGTTTATGAGTTAATTGGTTTGAAGTCAGATCGTAGCTACGGACAAGATGAGTTGATTGTATGGTAGATCTGCCTGTCATTGTTTTGGGGGCTGGAGGTCATGCCAGGGTAATATTGAGTGCCTTGTTTTCAATGGGAATCAAGGTCCTCGGCTGTGTAGAAAAAGACGATAAACGAATTGGTGAGAAAGTGCATTTAGGGGCAAACATCATTGGCAGCGAAAGTAAGGTTTTAAAGTATTCCCCAAAAGAGATTTCCTTAGTAAATGGACTTGGCTCAGTGGGCGTAAGCACCGCAAGGCGGGATTGCTTTGTGCGCTTTAAAGATCTAGGATACTCGTTCCTCAAAGTCATACACTCAAAGGCAATTGTGGACTCAGAGGTCGTATTGGGTGAAGGCTGCCAGATTGCAGCCGGTGTTGTAGTCCAGACGGGGACAAGTATTGGGCGGAATGTGATCTTGAACACAGGTTCGCTTATCGATCACGATTGCGTGATCGGGGATCACTGCCATATTGCGCCTGGATGTGTGATATCAGGAGGTGTCGTTATCGGAATGAACACCCATGTAGGGGTGGGAGCTTCGATTATTCAAGGGGTGCAGATTGGGAGGGGATGTCTTCTTGGCGCGGGTGCTGTTGTAACTAAATCCTTCCCAGACAATGTGGTTATTTTAGGGGTGCCTGCAGAAGCTCGAGAAGCGGAGAAAAATAAATGACATCGGTTAAAGATTGGAAGGCGGCAATGTTGTCTCCTTCTATGACCATTTTGGACGCGTTAAGAGTAATTGATCGCAGCTCTATTCAAATAGGGTTTGTCGTTGATTCTGATTATCGTTTGATGGGAACAGTCACCGATGGCGACGTGCGTCGCTCTTTGATTAAGGGTGCAACACTCGCCCAGCCCGTTTCTAATATTATGCACTCGCGTCCAATTGCTGCTGGCGTTCGTATTAAGACGGCCGGATTAATGGCCCTTATGAAGGAAAAGGAAGTAAGGTGTCTTCCCATTCTGACTGATGATGGAAAAATTCAGGATGTCGTTTTTATGGATGATCTATTGGTTAACGGTTTTCAAGAAAGTTGGGTCGTGCTCATGGCAGGAGGATTTGGCACGCGACTAAGTCCATTGACAGATTCCTGTCCAAAGCCACTCATTAAAGTGGGTGGCAAGCCCATGCTTGAGACTACTATTAAGCAGTTTTCAAAATCTGGCTTCAGGCGATTTTTTGTATCAGTGAATTATCGTGCTGATATGATTCGGGACTATTTTGGCGACGGTTCCCGGTGGAATGTTAGTATCGAATATTTACATGAAAAGCAGCCGCTTGGGACAGCAGGCTCTCTGTCCCTACTCCCTGAGCTTCCGCCCGGACCGCTTATAGTTATGAATGGCGACGTCCTAACTAACTTGGATTTTGGATCACTTCTTGAGTTTCACGATGCTCAGAAAGCCATAGCAACTATGGCCGTGCGCAAATACGAAGTCCAAGTGCCTTATGGCGTCGTTAGAGTCGAAGATGATTTTATTACTGAAATGAGCGAGAAACCAACAAAAAGTTTTTTTGTTAATGCTGGCATTTACGTATTGAGTTCAGACGCAGTTGGCATGGTAGCAAAGGATGAGTATTTGGACATGCCTACTTTGTTCCATCAGTTCATCGACCGAAAGGTAAAGACAGCAGCTTACCCGATTCGAGGTTACTGGGCTGATATCGGTCGACACGAGGAATTGCGGCGTGTTAATAGCGATTTTGAGGGTGTTTTCGATTACCAAAGCTAAATATGGATCGGACAGATGAACGATAAAAGTTTCTATAAAGTTGTATCGGCTCTCGATCTATTTTGTATTTGGCTTGTGTTAACGAGCGCTGCCGCTTTGGGACTTCTCTGTCTTGGTCTGTTTAGTGGATTGCATTCAATCGGTGTAGGTTTGGTTGCCTTTTTATTCGTAATAGGGATATTGCGATTCAAGTATGAATTTAAATTCGTTTTTAAAACTGAAGAATTTAAGATTGAACTTTTGGTTATATTACTGATAGCGATTTTTTTTAGGGCATCTCCTTCCCTTTTTGTCACGGGCGGGCAGGACCAGGGTGTATATGTTATTGCGTCCGCATTTATGAGTCGGACAGGTGCAACCTCACTGGTTGATCCGGTGAGAGAAGAGTTTAAAAACGTCGAGCTAGCGGAATATTATGACTTATTCAATAGAGTCCACAGTAAGATGGACACGGTTAGGGGCAAATATGGCGGTATAGCAAGGCCTGGAGTCTATTTTAAGGCAGAGGGTTCCTCTGAACTTCTATTTCAGTTTTATCACCTGCATCCCGCATGGTTAGCGATTTTTGGAGAAATCTTTGGTGATTCCAATCGGGTCTATTCATTGACCCTATTTAGCCTTCTTAGCATAGCCTTTTTATATTTGATTGCATTTGAGCTGACGGGAGGCAAACGTTTGCCTTCTTTTTTGACTGGATTTTTAATCGCTATAAACCCCGCTCATGTGTATTTTTCTAATTATCCCTTAACTGAAATCATGGCATTGGCTCTAACCACTGGAGGGGTCTATTATTTGTTAAGAGGGTATCGATTCAGAGGCGGGGGGGCTTCCTTCGTTTATTATCTGATTCTCTCGCTAGGACTTTTCTGTTGTTATTTTCTCACTCGTATCAGTGGGTTTATTTGGATGCCCTTCTTTTTCTTGATTTGGGTAGTCGCTGCAATTTTTGAGGAATCTGCAATTAAATTTAAATGGTGGAGTGTTTTCTTCTTAGGAATTTTGGCAAGTGATGGAAGTTCGATAGCCTATGGGTATTTCTTTTCGTTTCCCTATTTTTATGAATTACATCGATCATTATTTGGATTTATGAAGACCACAGACATTTCTGTTTGGTTACCTTTCATGGCGCTAAGTCTGACTTCGATCGTGTTTTCAGGGTTGATGATGCGAAGAATGGCTAGAGCAAATGCCAATTTGCGATTTAGACTGGTTCGCATATGCAAAGAAACTGTGTTCTTTCTGGCGGTTTTGGCCCTCATTGCAAATGCTTACCAGGCTTACTCGCTTTGGGAATTTCCTGGTTCGGGGTCTGCGAATTCTGATCGAGCAAATTGGTTGAAAGGACTGACTGCTTTAGAATCAATGAAGACGTCCTCTTTGGCGGTTATCATCGACCTATTGACGCCATTATTTTTTTTGGCGTTTGTTGGGTCCCTGAGGGATTTTGTTCGAAGGCGGTCGCTTTTATTTGGTTTCGTTCTCTTCATAATTGCATTTTCCTGGTTTTATGCCGGATACCATCAGGATTTTGTCGCTTTTCAATACTACTGCCTTCGCTATCAAATCATGGAATTGATTCCCTATACTATTTTGGTCGGCACGGTTTTTCTTTCGGGTTGGATCGAAGCTGGAAAATGGAAAGCAGGTGTGGCGGTATTCTCGCTGGTTTGGCTCTCTGTTCAATCATTGCAGCGCGATTTTAATCAAATTAAAAGCAGTGAGATGAAGGGATTGGCGAGTTCCTTGCAGCAAGTAGTGAACAGAGTGGACAAAAGTGATTTGCTGCTTATTTTAAAGCCAGCTAGCCCATTTATGGATGTCGTCGCTTCTCTGAGCTATTATTTTGACCGATCTGTTGCGGTGATTAACGATCCTCTGGATATTGCATTATCATTAAGTCCACTAGTTTTGAATAGAAAGGATAATACGCGGGTTTTTTCGCCTATACCCCTCGAGTTGACTCGATTGCCTTTTCTAAAGTTATCTGGCCATTTTGATCTTGCTGCCTCGAGACTGGAGGCCACTCGGTGGGCTCCGAGAAATTATGTGAATCTTCACCAGGACTGGTACCTTTACGATATTGATAGAAAAAGCTTGGAAGAAAGATTGGTTTATTGGCCTAAAACCACTTCCGATCGATGGATTTTGGATGGCGATGGCCGGTCTCTTGCTTTTAATTTTGCGCAAGGAATGTACAGAGGTAATATATCGGAAGGAATAGCGATAGAATTGACCAATCGAAATAATCCAAAATGTGAAAATATATCAAATGTAGATCTTCGTTTGAGTGGCAATCGAGTGATGGGGTTTGCTGACAACAATAAAATGGAATATCTTTTTCCTTTTGACAGTTCTGGAAAGCCTTTTAACAAAATGGAGATTAAGAACCTCACACAGGAACACCTTGAATGTATTGGAAAAATACATATTCGCAATATCAGCTATCAGCTCTTTCCGGCGGTGTATCCTCATAGAGTCGGGATTGCGCAATTTCATACAGATGAAATTTGGACAACAGGTGAGGGAGTGATTTACGGTGATTTTAAGGTGAGAAAGCCTTCTCATTTTTTAGAGATTCGAACTAGAGGGTGGAATCCTTATCTGAAACCTGAATTTCAAGATAAAGGATTTGGAAACTTGAATCCAGAAGTGAAGGTTGATGATCGTGTGATTCGATTTATTGAGAAGAGGGGAACATCATTGATATTTGAATTTCCGGATTCAATAAAGGAATTCACTCGTCTTATGCTTAAATCCAATACTTTTGTCCCTTCCAAGACAGGATTGGGCGATGACGCCAGGACTCTCGGGTTAGATATTGAGTCAATAGTGTTGTTTTAATAATTTCTGTTTGGGTAATCGTGGTTCGGTGCCAAGTAGGCAGAGAGATGATATGGCAGTGAGAAAAATATGTGTAGTGTCGGGTTCTCGATCGGAATATAGTTTGCTTTATTGGCTGCTCAGGGGGATCGAAGATGATCCGGATCTAGAGCTTCAATTTGTTGTTACGGGGATGCATTTATCTTCTGAGTTTGGTATGACTTATCGTGAAATAGAAGAGGATTGTATTCCAATTGCGGATAAATTGGAAATCCTCCTTTCAGGGGATTCTTGGAGCTCAATTACCAAGTCTATTGGATTGGGAACAATCGGATTTGCGGACCTATTCAAGCGACTTAAGCCCGATTTACTTGTATTGCTTGGGGATAGATTTGAATCTTTGGCTGCAGCTCAAGCAGCAATGGTTGCAAACGTTCCTATAGCTCATATTCATGGTGGCGAATTGACTAAGGGACTTGTTGATGAGGCGATTAGGCATTCAATTACCAAAATGTCACAACTGCACTTTGTGGCCACAGAGGCGTATAGAAAGAGGGTGATTCAGTTAGGAGAGCAGCCCGACCGCGTTTTTAACTTCGGTGCACCAGGTGTAGAGGCTATTAAGCGATCGGTTTTGCTGTCAAGGGATGAAGTCGTCAGAAGAATTGGATTTGATTTAGGAAAATCCAGTTTCCTTATTACCTATCATCCAGTCACACTGAGTAAAGGCTCCCAAAAAAAGGCGGCTTCGGAGTTATTTAAGTCATTGGATGAGTTTCCTGATTCAAACCTAATAATCACTTATCCCAACGCTGATGCGCAAGGAAGAGAGCTAATAGAGGAATTCGAAAAATATGCTAGCAAGAATGGTGGTAGGGTTTATTTGACCCCGTCTTTGGGACGGCATCTTTTTTTGAGTGTTCTCCAGTTCGTGGATGTCTTTATTGGCAATTCATCAAGTGGTTTGATTGAGGTTCCTTTTTTTCAAATTCCAACTGTAAATATTGGAGAAAGGCAGCGGGGACGAATTCAGGGAGAAAGCATTATTCAATGTGATGCAAAAAATGAAGAAATCACTGCTGCTATAAAAAAGGGAATGAGTGTTCAGTTTAAAGGGAGCTTAAAGGATTACAGAAGTCCCTATGGCGACGGCGATACAAGCAGAAAAATCATCGAGAAAATTAAGACTGTTGATCTAAAGGGGATTTTGATGAAATTCTTTTATGATATCGAGTTTAGTTTGTGAGGATAGCATTTATAGGATGCGTGGAGTTTAGTGAGTGCGCCCTTTCGATGGTTTATGACCTAGATGACGTAGAGGTAGTCGGTGTAATCACCAAGACTCAGTCAAAATTTAATTCTGATTTTCGAGATCTATCTCCTATTGCACAGGCGAGAGGGACCCCCGTTTTTTTTGCTGACAAGGCAAAATCGGGTGAGATGGAGGAGTTTCTCAAGAAAACGGGGCCCACGGTAATTTACTGTTTTGGCTGGAGCCATTTGTTGGATTTGGAAATTTTAATTTTACCACCGCTGGGTGTGGTGGGATTCCATCCTGCTTGTCTGCCACAAAATCGTGGTAGACACCCTCTCGTGTGGGCTCTTTCGTTGGGATTAAGTCAGACGGCTTCGACATTTTTTTTCATGGATCAAGGTGCCGACTCCGGTGATATCTTAAGTCAACATTTGATTCCCATTTTTGACAGCGATACTGCAGCTGACTTGTATTCACGCGTGACCGAAGTAGCATTGACTCAAATCGCTGAGTTTACCCCAAGACTTCGATCGGGAGATTTCGAGCGTATTGTGCAGGATAATTCTCAAGCGAATTCTTGGCGAAAGAGAAACGAGAGAGATGGTGAAATTGATTGGAGGATGAGTTGTCGGTCAATCTACAATTTGACTCGAGCGTTGAGTCGTCCATACATTGGGGCTCATATCATTTTCAATGGCAAGATGGTTCGAATCTGGAGAGTTCAAATCGTGGGGGAGACAATCGCAGGAAACATTGAACCCGGAAAAGTATTAAATACTCATAACAATGAAATCGTTGTAAAGTGCGCCGATGGCGGTATCAGGATTGTTGCACATGAGTTTGAACACATGCCCTTGGTGGGGAGTTATTTATGAAATCTGTTTTGGTTATATCGCCGCACCCAGACGATGAAACATTGGGTTGCGGCGGGACACTGCTGCGACACAAAGCTGCTGGAGACAGCGTAAATTGGCTGATTATCTCCAGAATGAACATCAATAATGGATTTAGCAGTGAAAAGATCACAGAACGTGCTCATGAAATAGACCTAGTGGCAGCCCAGTATGGATTTTCTCAGGTTGTTTTGGGAAAATTTGATGCCATGGCTTTGGATACATACCCGAAGAAGGATATTGTCGGCGAAATATCGCGTGTTATCCAAACGATTAGGCCAAATATTGTTTATGTGCCTCATCGTCTTGACGCCCACAGTGATCATACGGCCGTATTTGATGCTTCTCTATCCGCAACTAAATCGTTTAGAAATCCATTTATTACTTCAATTAGAGCCTATGAGACCCTTTCCGAAACAGAATTTGGTTTGCGTCCGGAGGATCCTGGATTTCGCCCGAATCTTTTCGTTGATATTAGTCAATTTTTGGAGCGTAAAATTGAAATTATGCGGCTCTATTTGGGTGAGCTAGCCGAGCACCCATTTCCTCGCAGTGAAAAATCCATAAGAGCTTTGGCGCTTTTACGTGGGGCCACTTCTGGCGCCTCTGCGGCGGAGGCTTTTATTGTTTTGAGAGAGATCTGGTGATATTGGTGAGACTCTTTAACTCGTCACAAATCAATTTGAGGAGCAGGGGAATGAGCGATTTTTTGAAGGGAAATTTTACTGTGAAGAATAAAGTCGAGCCGACGAAGGAAACGGACGATGGTAACGCCAGCACGACAATCAAGGATCGATTAAGAGTAAGGGCTATGGCTAATATTTGTGGGAGCATGGTCTATATTGATGATACGGCTTTGGAATGGGACGGAGATAAAGAGTTAGAAGAAGGATTTAATGACAATGAAGCCAGCCAGGATTCTGAGCGTGGCTGACATCTTTTCCTCCGTGTTTCAATCGGTCATGTCAGGTGGTCGGCAGCTTCACGAGAATGGGATTCTTAGGAATGCAGAGGAAAACCTGGAGTTTACGAGGGTTCAAAAAACAATTAGGGAGGTAAAACTTCCTCAGAATAAAAATCCTAAACGTGGATTGGTCATCAGTGCGGGCCCAAGCCTTTTTAAAAGAAAGTCAATCCAGAGAATAAGAGAATCAAAATTCGATGGCGTGATTGTTGCTATAGATGCATCATTGTCAGCCTGCTTAAGAGAGGGGCTAATTCCAGATTTTGTGCTGACTCTTGATCCTCATGTAACCAGGATGGTAAGATGGTTTGGCGATCCCCAGCTTGAAGAAAATTCTAAGAACGATGATTATTTTTTGCGACAGGATTTAGATGTTGAATTCAGAGCTAATGCGGTCAAGAGGAATGCAGACACGATAGAATTGATTAATAAGTATGGAAAGCAAACAAGGGCTATCGTAGCCTCGACCGCACCTCGGAATGTTGTGGCGAGAATCAACGAGGCTGGGATTGAGGCATTTTGGTGGAACCCTTTAGTGGATAATCCAGGATCTGAGAACAGTTTGACCCGTCGTCTTTTTCAACTGAACCGGCTACCGAGTATGAATACCGGCGGAAATGTTGGATCAGCAGCTTGGGTGTTCGCCAGTACGATATTAAAAATTCCAGAAATAGGAATGGTGGGGATGGACATGGGATACTATGCCGATACTCCTTATGAGAATACTCAACTTTACTATGAATACATTAAGCATTTGGGGTCAGACAAGGAAATTGCTGCTTGTTTTAAACAAGTGATATTTCCTTTTGATGGACAGGAATACTATACTGATCCAACCTACTATTGGTATCGGTGCAATTTTCTCTCGATGGTTTTGAAATCTGAATCTAGGACAATCAATTGTACGGAGGGACGAACTCTCTTCGGTGAAGGAATTGTTATATCTGATTTGGAAGGTTTTTTGAGTTGAATTCAAACACCGAGGAAAGGTGATCATGGCAAAGGTATTATTGATTAACCCTATAGTGAGAGAAGAAGATGTTCCAAAGCATATTCCGTATGGGATTGCCCTGTTGGCTGCGATAGCCGATAAAAAGGGACACCAAGTGCAGATTTTTGATGCCAATGCTTGGCGTGTTGGTGATGAGGTTTTAAGGCAAGTGATAAACGCTGATGACTGGGATGTGATTGGTGTGGGTGGATTAATTACGACTTATGGCCATGTGAAGAGAATCTGTCGGATTGTCAAAGAAGAGAGACCCAAATCTTTTTTAGTCTTAGGCGGTGGAGTTCTGACTTCTATGCCCCGCGAGATAATGACCTGGATTCCGCAGATCGACTTAGGCGTTGTGGGTGAAGCATTTATTACCTTTCCGGTTGTTCTCGAGAAGATAGATGCGAGGGATTATAATTTTAGTGAAACATTGGGCGTTTGTTTTAGAGATGGTTCTGGAAATCCTCATTTAACAAAAGTGCGACCGAATATTTTAGATCTCGATTGCTTGCCGTATCCTGCATGGGATTTTTTGCCACTGGACATTTATTTTGAAAACTCCCAAGGTTTGTTTAGTGAAGAAATCTTTACTTCAAAAAAGCGAATGGATATCAACGGGAGTTTGGGTTGCAATCTGGTGTGTCGCTATTGTTGGCACTTGGGAACTACTGGAGATATGGTCATTGAGCCAGACGAAAAAGGGGAAAACGATGTTCGATTTTCTTATGGTAGAAATATTCGGTATCATTCGCCTCGATACATTGTCGAAATGGTTAAAACCCTTGTTAGTAAGCATGGGATAGATTTTGCGAGCTTCATTGACGAAAACATGATGACCATGCACGTCTTTAGTAAACAAAAGTGGCTATTTGAGCTGTCAGAACTTTGGATTAAGGAAGGATTGCAACCTACTTGTAGAAGGGATGGCGTTCCTCATGATGAAAATTGTCGAGGGGTTCATTGGGCTGGAACTTCTCATGCGGGCCTTGCAGATAAGAAATCTTTGGCGGCCATGTATGAGGCGGGCTGCTCTCATCTCGTCTATGGGATAGAAAGCTTTTCACCAAAAATTCTTAAGAAACTGGGCAAAGGATCTACAGCCCAAGCTAATTTTAGGGCCATCAAAGAATGTTTGGAAGTGGGTATTAAGCCAATTCCAAATGTCATTATTGGTTTCCCTGAAGAAGATTTTACCACAATTAGAGAGACTGCAGAAGGAATGATCGAAATGGGAATGTATGCTAAGCCTCATTTTGCGACCCCTTATCCCGGATCCCAGTGGTATTACAATTACAAAAAATCTATTATAAATCAGTACGATGGAGATCTAGAAAAGTTTATCCTCGAGTTGGGAGATGCATCTTCTATA
Organism: Bdellovibrionales bacterium; assembly: GCA_016714165.1. Lineage (NCBI taxonomy): Bacteria > Pseudomonadati > Bdellovibrionota > Bdellovibrionia > Bdellovibrionales > Bdellovibrionales bacterium. The sequence goes on along the minus strand of JADJNU010000001.1, from coordinate 1,657,227 downwards.
ACCGCAGTCATATCTCACAAGTTCTCAGCAATGGATCTTATTGGATTACAACAAATAATCTATCTTCGAGACCTCCGTCTTCTGAATCAGGCAGAAAAGCATTGGGCCAAATCTGATTCGACGATTGAGCCCGTGGCAGTGCACGAAGAATCTTTTAATTTTATTTCAAAAAAAGTTCAGGCTCCCATCGAGGAGGAGAAGAGAGCGTCAATCTAATGTACCAGGGTAAAAAAATTCTTGGTGTCATAATCGCTCGTGGTGGTTCAAAGGGCGTGCCTGGGAAGAACCTTCGCGAAGTGCTTGGGCGTCCATTGATCTCCTGGACAATAGAGGTTGCAAGAAACTCAAAGCTTTTGACAAGGACTATTCTTTCGAGTGAGAATTCTGATATTATTTTCACTGCGAAACGCTTTGGTTGTGAGGTTCCTTTCGTTCGCCCTGCGGAACTTTCAGAAGACCATGTTTCTGGAGTAGAACCAGTTATTCATGCTGTTGAATCCTTGCCAGGGTATGACTATGTTGTTCTTTTGCAAGCGACCTCCCCACTGAGATCAGCTGATGATATCGATTGTGCAATTAGGCTCTGTGTGGATCGAGGGGTGAGGAGTTGCATTTCGGTTAACCAGCCTAGCAAAAGTCCCTATTGGATGTATCAGGTTTCAAGTGAAGGATATTTGAGACCATTGATCGAGCGGAATGATATTCACCGGAGACAGGATTTGCCTGAGGTTTTTGCTCTAAATGGCGCTGTTTATGTTGTGTCTTGTTCCGCGCTTTTAGCTGAAAGGAGGCTCATGACAAGTGACTGTATTCCGTATGTTATGCCCTTTGAAAGGTCGGTAGATATTGATTCTGAATTTGATTTTATGGTTTTTGAAACACTGGCAAAGGGGAGAGCCTCTGATTGAGACGGCTATGTTCTTTGATCTTTGGAACATTTCTTGATGATTAGGAATATTCTACGAACGACTGCGGTCTATACTTTTGCAAATGGTTTGGTGAATGGTCTCCCTCTTCTTCTCTTACCATTGTTAACCAATTATATGTCACCGAGCGATTTTGGTTTGCTTTCGTTGTATGGTGTTGCCGTATTATTTTTAACTCCACTGGTTGGATTAAATTTCCAGGGAGCTGTTTCTAGGAGATTCTTTGAAGTAGGTTCTCCCGAATTGCGGTCCTATGTTTTTACTGCTATCGTAGCAACTCTGTTTACATGTTTGATTTCGCTAGGACTATTTGGTGTATTTTACGATGCTGTTGCGAGCTATCTAAAATTGCCTGGTTTTTGGCCGTTTATTGCTGTCTTAAATTCTGGAACTCAATGTGTGATAAACATTGTGTTAGCTCTTCTTCAGAGCGCAAAGGAGACTAAGAAGTACAGTGCTTTTCTGCTTCTCCTAGCATTTTCGTCGGCCTCATTGACGCTTTATTTGGTGATCTCACAAGGCTGGTCTTGGGAGGGATATGCTTTCTCTCAATTGGGTACTTCAATGGTGTTTTCCCTGTTAGGCGTGGCGATTATCTATAAAAATGGCTGGATAGGTTCAACCTGGTCGAACCATCATCTCCGCGATGCGCTGGCGTTCGGGGTGCCTCTTGTTCCTCATGCTATTGGAGGCGCTCTCATCGGCTTTTCTGACCGACTGCTCCTTGCAAATATTCTAAGTACTTCAGTTTCAGGCCTTTTCGAAGTTGGTTCCCAGGTAAGTGCTCCCATTAAATTGGTTGCGGGTTCCTTTAATCAGGCATGGTTTCCCTGGCTTTATGAAAAGCTCCAAGAGAATTCGAGGAGTGCTAGTAACTTGATTGTAAGGTATTGCTATCTTTGGGGTTTGGCTCTGATTCTGCTGGCTCTTCTTTACTGGTTGATAGCGATTCCACTTATGTCTATTTTTGTCCCTGTCGAATACGAGCAAGCATCTCAGTTTGTGTTTTGGCTTTGCCTTGGTAACGCATTTTATGGGATGTATTTTCTAGTGGCTAATTTCCTATTTTTTGCGAAAAGAACTGGCTATCTTGCAATGGTGACCTTTTTTACGGGAGTTCTTAACCTGGGACTTTCATATTTTTTGATCATCTTGAATGGAGCGAAGGGAGCTGCACAGGCGACTTGTATTGCATTTTTTATAAGTTTTATTGCTACCTGGATACTCAGTCAACGAGTCCAGCCTGTTCCATGGCGGTATGGCTTGAGATTTCTTTTTTACGATATCAGGGCAGTTTTTTCTTTGGCATTTCAAAAGATTACCACTAAGAGGAAGTCTTCTGGTAGCAAGTGAGTTCTTTTCTCATTTTCATGATCTTTGCTGGTGCTCCAAATAAAACGGTTTCTTCGTCGGCATTTTTGGTAACAACACTTCCTGCCCCCACTAGGGCTCGTCTTCCGATGTGAATTCCCGGAAGAATCGTCGAGTTGGCACCTATTATGACCTCTTCACCGATGGTCGGGCCTTTAAGCTCGTTGAGCACATTCTTTGATCGTGGATATTTAGCATTGGTCAATACGACATTTGGACCCAGCCATGCCCGATCATGAATTTTTGTATATTCGGGAACAAAGACGTTTGAATGAAGGCGTACTCCATGACCGAAGACAGTGTGATGCTCGACTACAGAATGTGTTCCGATACTGACATCGTCGCCAAAAATATTTGATTCTCGAATATTGACTTTATGGCCACAACTAAAGTTTCGCCCGATTTGATTACCTGCATAGATAACAGTGTGAGAACGGATGATCGCATTATCCCCAATTATTGTTGTGGGGGTTTCTCCCGTTTGGAGAGGATGCCCAACTATACTGAATGCCTCAACAATCACGTTTCTACCTAGTTCAACACCTGGGTATATAATAGCAGTCGGAGAAATCATGTCAGGCCCAATCGGCAGCGGTCAGGCCGGAAGCGAAGGCGGACTTCCTTTCCAGTCTCTATTGATTCATAAAGAGCGCTAATGACTTCGAGACTCTTTCTCCCTGCCAAGCCATCGACAAGGGCAGATCCATCGGTATTTATACAAGAAACTACGTGGTTTAAATATGTTTGATGGCCAAAACCGTACACATTCGGAGGGTTTTCATTGCTTTTTGCGAGATTTTCAAGCTCATCAGGCTTGGTATCTCTAAAATTCCAAGTTATTGTCTCATTGACTGCGAACCCCCCAATTTCAGCCGATCCCTTTTCTCCCAGAATCGATATGGAGCCCTCTAGATCTTTTGGTCTTGTCGCAGTTGTAGCCTCAATAAGGCCTAGCGCACCGTTGCGAAATTTGAGCACGGCTACGGCGACATCCTCTGTTTCGATATTGACGAGTGCTGTTGCTGATTTGGCGAATACACTTTCAACATCTCCAAGGAGCCACTCTAAGAGATCGATATGATGACTGGCTTGATTAGCGAGAACTCCCCCATCAAGACCCCAAGTGCCCCTCCAAGGATCCTGATCATAATATTCTTGAGTTCTGCACCAGCGAACTCTCACTGTGCCAAGTACAAGTTTACCGAATCGCCCTGATGTGACGGCATCTTTCAATCGAACAATAGGTTGATTAAATCTATTTTGCTTCACAACAAAAAGTTTAATTCCATTTTGATCGCAAGCTTCGATCATTTGATCTGCATCCGACAAACGCAATGCCATAGGCTTTTCAACGACAATGGGTTTCTTGTATGCCGCTAATCTGATAACATGCTCCGCATGGTATCCACTTGGGGTCAAAACTGACACGACGTCTAAGTTCTCTGAATCCATCATTTCAGCCATATCAGTGTAAAACGGAACTCGATACTTTTCCGCAAATCCAAAGCTACGATCCCGATCCAGATCGCACACGGCTCCCAGTGTGGCTCCTTCGACAAGGCCTTGACTCAGTAAGTCAGCATGTCTCCTTGCAATTCTTCCGCAGCCAACAAGACCAAATTTGAGTGGTTTTAACATTGAGCCCCCTAAAGCAGTGAGATTTTGTACTCATTGAAGTATGTTGATGCAAGCAGTAAGTTTGTAGGCAGCGTTAATGTCAGGTTGGAGGTTTTAAAATGATTCCATTGATGAATCTGCAGCGGCAGATGGCCGGTCTTAATTTTGATTTAGAGACTGCCTTTAAGAGGGTCCTTGGTCAGTGCCAGTTCATACAGGGACCTGAGGTCGTCGCTTTTGAGCGAGATTTTAGTAGGCTTTGTGGGGCTGGTTATGGAGTCGGGTGTTCTAGCGGGACTTCTGCCATCTTGTTGGCCTTGGAGGCACTTGGGATTGGTCCTGGTGATGAGGTTATCACGTCTACTCATACCTTTATCGCAACTATTGAAGCGATCATGGGGGTGGGAGCTCGGCCTGTTTTGGTGGATGTTGAACCTAACTGCCCAAATTTGGACTTGGAGAAAGTAAAGGAAGCAATCGGGCCAAGAACACGGGCCATTGTGCCTGTGCATATGTACGGATATCCTGTAAATATGCCTGATCTGATGGCAATCGCGAAGGAAAGGGACCTTTTTGTAATTGAAGATTGCTCACAGGCCCACCTGGCCGAGGTCGCAGGTCGTCGAGTCGGAACATTTGGCGACGCGGGAGCCTTTAGTTTGTTTCCTTCAAAGAATTTGGGAGCATTGGGAGACAGCGGTATCGTCGTTACAGAAGATGCGGATTTAGCATCAAAAATGAAAAAGATTGCTGACCATGGGCGGATTGATAAATATTATCACGATACCTTGGGGTTTAATTATAGAATGGGCAACCTCCAAGCTGCTTTCTTGAACGTAAAGCTGCCTCACCTTGAGGAATGGACTTCGAGAAGAAGGAAAGTCGCGTTGAAGTATCGTGAGACACTTGGTGAATTGGGAGCGGAATTGCTCTTTTTTGAGGAGGCGCCCAATGCTAAAGCCGTCTTTCATCTGTTTGTTGTTCGCTTGAAAGACAGAAATGGGGTATTAAAGGGCCTTCAATCGAATGGGATACAAGCCGGGGTCCACTATCCAGTACCTTGTCATTTGCAGCCTGCACTTAAGAGTCTTGGATATGGCAAAGGCTCCTTTCCAATAGCAGAGCGAATGTCTGAAGAAGTAATAAGTCTCCCGATTTGCGAGTCGATAAATGATCAGGAAGTCAAAAAAATTTGTGAGACGTTGGTTGATTGGTTAGGAGGCAATGTCTAGTGTATCGAGAAAAAAAAGTTTCTTTAGTTATTCCGGCATACAATGAGGAAAAACTCCTCGAGCCAACGCTTAGAAATGTACCCTCCCTTTTTGATCGGATTATTGTCGTCGATGACAAGAGTCCTGACAATCAGGCACAGGTTGTTGAGAGGCTAGCGCAGGACGATCCTCGGATAATCTTGATAAGGCATGAGGTAAATAAAGGGCCAGGCGGAGGTATTATTTCAGGTTACCAAAAGACGATTGAACTTGGTATTGATATCGCTGTCGTCATTGGTGGTGACCACCAGATGGATCTCTCTGAAGTTGAGCGTTTCCTGGATCCTCTCGTTGATGGGCTCTATGACTACACCAAAGGGAATCGCTTCTTTTCAACTCAATGGCAGGATACTCTTGAAAAAATGCCCAAGGTGAGATTGATAGGTAATTGGATTATTACCTTATTAACAAAAGTTGCCTCTGGTTATTATAAAGTTATGGATGTTGTTGATGGATACACGGCAATCAATTCGAGGGCTTTGCGTGCGATCAATTGGAACAAGGCTTGGGAGAGGTACGGCTACCCTATGGACTTCCTTATTCGGTTGAATGCTTATGGGATGCGAGTAGGGGATGTTCCAAGAACAGCTATTTATACCAAAGGAGAGCGTCAATCTCAAATTAAGGGTATCCAATATGCACTGAGAGTGAGCCCCATGTTACTCCGAGGTTTTTTGTGGAGGCTTAATTTCAAATATTTATTCTATGATTTTCACCCTGTGGTGTTTTTCTTTTATTTTTCTTTTTTATTTTTACCATTGGGGCTCCTCTTTGGTGGCTATCTCGTTTTCGATTGGATGTTTTGGGGAGGCAATGCGGTTACTGGTCCGCGGGCGGTTCTTGACTTAATGGTCATTCTCGCTGGTTTGCAATTCTTGATGTTTGCAATTCTTTTCGATAGTGACCTAGGACATTGTCACCAGGTTGAGGAAAGGCACTCGAAGTAGGTTTGAGATGTTTTGCTAAGAGCGCTGGTGGCTCGCACCGCGTATGACCTTGAACTCGAGTTTCTTGGAGGGCGCATTTGTTAAAAAAAAATTCACTGCATGGGGTGAAATTGACGTAATACACTCCCTGGATATACAGTGATTAATTCTTTTTTTATCATGCTGAAGGCAAGGGCTGCAGTAGTAGTCTTTGAATAGAACTAGGTTATAGCGTCCAAACGGAGCGAAACGATTTGGGGGGCTCGGACCAAAAATAGAAACTATAGGTCGGACCAATGAACAGAGATGAGCCGTTCCAGAATCGGAAGCGATAATATAATCGGCCTCGCTTACGTGAGCAAGAAACCCATTGATGTCTCCGTCTCCAATAGCGAGCTCAACCATTTTGCTTGAACCTAAGTAAGATCTTATTGATTGTATTAACTTTTGTTCTTTCAGTCCTCCTATAAGTAACAATCGAGCTCCAGTTTCAAGATACAATTTTCCTAGTTGGACCCAATTGTGAAATGGCCACACATTACCAGAGAACCCCGCTGCTGGGCATAACCCTAATGTTACAGGTTTAGCAAAGTCGAAGTTTTCGAACTTTTTGGGCAGAAAGTGCTTTGTTCTACTGTAGTTGCCAATCAATGGCCAGACTGCTTTTTTTTGAATTTCAGTTTCGTGCTGGTGGGTTGTTGGTTCAACCATAATGTAATCAGTTCCACAGTACATGTCCGCAAAATTTTCGAGATAGGAATCCTTGCGAAGAAATACGGTGACATCTCCTTTCTCGAATTGCGGATCAGGTGAAGTTAGATCTACTCTGTGGGTTCGATCCAAATGGGCGAATCTCAAGATTTTGACTTTGATTTCAGGAAACAGATACTCAGCTAAAAATAGAGTGCTTGGATTACAATAAAGAGTGATATCATAGTGTGGAATGAGAGCTCTGATGGCCGGGATCGACAAAACTAAATCACCAATATGGTCAGGTTTTACAAGAGCAACTTTCATTACCAGGTCCTTGTTCTTTTGGTAATTTATCCAAATGGGTAAGTTGGTGTTCATTGATGTAACAAGCCACCATTTGGTTCATCAGTATCAGACGAAAAATCAAGTAAGGTGCCAAGATCAATTTGAACGGAAAAAGAAATAAATGTAAGGGAGTTTTAAACAAAAAAAAATTAACAACTCGGTGCCGTTCCTTGCTGAGAGCGAGCAGGTAGAAGTCGGGAGAAAATGAATCAGGTACCTCTTCTGAGTTCTTCACCAGAGAGGTCCCCTTAACAAGAAATAGACGGGAAATCGCTTGATGTGGCATTAAAATAGCCAGAATCAGGTGTTTGGTTTTAGATCGATATCTCATCTATGACCTTTTCCAGAGCCTCAAAGTATTTGCTTTTTGAGTACTTTTCCAAAATACCTTTGTATGATTCCATCATATACGAAACTTCATTTGAACCAATATTTGAAAGTCGGACCATCTTTTCAGAGATTTCATGAACGGAATGTGGATCGGCGTAGTAGACGCGTCTACCACATACTTCAGGGGCCGCCCCTGTTATTGAGGCAAGGATTGGCTTAGAAAATTGCATGGCTTCAAGATAAGGAAGACCAAATCCTTCCCAAAAACTAACAAAAACCAACCCCAAACAATGAATATATAAGAGACGAAGCTGGTTGTCCGTAAGAGATCCCAAAAGTTCAACTCCTGCAATATTTTGTGCCAGAGCCGCAATCTCCCCGTGTCCCCACCCAGGCCCACCGACGATTTTAAGTTTAATTCCTTTTCTATAAAGGTCTGCTTCCTGATAAGCGAGAAGGGTATTTTTGAGATTCTTTCTTAATTCTTGGCTAGAGACAACAAGGAGATAATCGTCTCCTCTGTCTTTAGGCTTGATAGGTTTTTCAATTGGTCCGTTAAGTGGCGCGTAGAGTGGAATGACGGTCACAAAGTGAGGGTCGATTCCAAAATTAACCCATAGATCTTGCTGTGTACTCTGACTGATAGCAACAAAGCGGCACTTCGAAGTTAATAGTCGAGCGAAAGCCCAGCGGTAGAGTTGGCAGGTATTGGGATGGTGAAATTCTGGAGTAGTAATCGGTGTTAGATCCAAGACTATAACAGTAGAATGATCTATTCGTGCTTCAAAAAGAGTGTAGAGCGGGTCAAAATAAATGGTTCTGTATTTTGTCATTAGGCTTGGCATACGCACAATTGGCAGCAGTACGAAGAGAAGAAATGGGTGAGAAAATAAGAACTGCAGACAGCGTCGCACGAGAGAAAGCAAGAGACGTTTCTTGATAGCTACGTATGGTAAAGAAATTCCGCAGATCCTGGGCTTAACTGATTGATGGCTGCTCTTCAGGTGGACAAGAGTATCGAAAATAATACGATGGATTGCCGTTTTGTTTATTACGGCTGGGCTCATATCAATCCCAATGTGCACGTATCCTCCTCAACTCATCTTCCAGCGCCGCTCGCATAGAATCGATATCACAATAGTTCTTGAATTGTGTTGTTATGTTCCTCGCGGAACACGCCAGTTCCTCAGGATCGGTTTTAACAAAGCGCATGAGAGTTTTGGAAAGGGAGCCGGGGGCGGGAATCTGCCAAATCGATGATATCGGATAGATATTTGGTTGCCCTTGCAGTGAGACGGACATGGGTTTGGATTCAATTATGAATGGGTGGTTCTGAGGGATCATTTTGGTCAAAGAAGTGTGTCTGGGTGAAATGACTGGACAGCCGGCAGAGATAGCTTCCGCGATAGTGCCACCAAAACCCTCTCCCAAAGTAGTAGAAATATAGGCTCTTGCCAAACGATAAAGGGCGTTAATATCGTGAGCGGTGAGCGGATCAAAGATGACGAAAATGTCGGACTTGTAAAAGTTCAGGCGCTTCTTGATAGAATGAGTCAAAGACCAGATTCCCTCTAGTAATGGAAGATTGCCCTCTTGAGCGTTCATGTTGGAAATTTTTATCACAAGCGGAGATCTATCGTTTGTCACAGATTTGAACTTTAACCATTCTGCTAATAAAACCGGCAATCCCTTTCTCGGTGCATTTATAAGAATCGACAGAAAGGGGCGGTTTGAATTACGAAAAACTTCCGAGAGAGGGGTCAGACAACGATTTTTCTCGAATTGCTTTATAGTTGTATTCCACCAAAAGTGAGGATTGTTGAATCCGCAGATTCTTCTGCTCACTTTCATGGGCAAAGTGACCTGCTTAAGAAAACAAGAGTTGATTTCATCTAAAGAAATTGCGGCATTGGGTCCAGGATTGAGGCATTCTGAGGGATTCAATCCCGCCGCAAAGGGCCAGCGGATTTCTGCTATGGGGCGTTGAATATTCCAATTTTTTATTGACTCGAAGATATAGCTAGATGGCGCCCAAATCGAGTCCATCATCTTGAGAAAAAGTGGAAATTTTCTTTTGGAATCGAGGCAGTTGGTCTCCCAATAAAAAAGGGAAATGTTGTGAGCATTCGGGTTGCGCCTGGCCTCCGTAGGTAGGCAGTAGTTCAGGAGAATAGACTTTCGATTTGATACGAGCATCTCGGCATCGGCTCGTTCATCGGATATGACTTCAAAGGACGGATCTACTACATTTTTTCCCAGTGTTGGATGAATATTAACTCCCAGAATATTTTTAAAATATGGCTTCAGAAGTTCAACGTGAGTCCTTAAAGCATTGGAATATCCAGTGAAGGATGCCACATCTCCCCTGACAATCAACAAATCGAAATCTAGTGCCGTGTTCCCTGACAGCGATTTTTTCATGCAAAGTTCACATATCTTATCGACATACGCAGAGATTCAGTCCAAATAGCGCCGAGATTGGAAACATCTCCTGGATTGAAGACTTTTCGGTATTTAAAGTAGAGGAAGAGCAGAATAACTAAGCACCGTTTTTCTTGTAAATTTATCATTGTGGCGCGAGAGCTGATCCGGTGAGACTCAAGTATTTTTGCGTTCCTATCTTGGGTGAGCCATCGTAGGTCACCTCGCTGTGGTCCAAAATAATACATCGATTGCAATGGACGAGGACTTGATCTGGACTGTGAGTCACTAGGATAATAGTTTTTTTGTATTTCTCGTTAAGTTCATGAATTTTATTCAGACATTTTTTTTGAAACCCTAAATCCCCAACCGCTAGAATTTCATCGAAGATAAAAACGTCAGCATCAAGATGCACCGCAACACTAAAGCCTAGCCTCATAAGCATCCCACTCGAATAGTTACGAACGCACTGATGTATATGCTCACCAAGTTCCGAAAATCCTATGATGTCGTCTACCTTGCTAAGGATTTCTCTCTTACCAAAATTTAGTATTGCCGCATTTAGAAAAATGTTTTCATATCCTGTCAGCTCATGGTGGAATCCAGCTCCAAGTTCCAGCAGGGGAACAATTTTTTTGCTTGTGGAAACCATACCGGTAGTAGGCGTATAAATTCCAGTGATAATCTTTAGGATAGTGCTCTTGCCAACCCCATTTTTTCCCATTATGCCGACGAAATCACCTTCATAAATTGTAAAAGACAGATCTTTAAGCACCGTTATCGACGTCTCTGTTCCGGAACTGAACTGGAAATGACTCAGCTGAATCAGAAAAGATTTAATGTTGTTGGGCCTCTGGTGTTTAATGGAAAATGTTTTAGAAACACTTGTGATGGTAATGACGCTTTCTTTTTTGGCCATACTAAATTTTTTCTACCAATGAATTGGAAAAATGCCTACAGATCAAAGTGGCGAGAATAAACAGAAAACAAGTCCACCCAATGGCACCAAATACCTCCGAGAGATTTATAGATTCACCGGTAACCCATATTTTATGAAGAACCGTGAAAATATATCCGCAGGGGTTAATCGCAACTATCCATCGATAATCTTGAGGTATGAGATTTTGGCTGTAAAGGACGGGTGTTGCATAAAACCACAATTGAATGAAAATACCACTAAGGTGGCGAAAATCTCTAAAATAAACGAAAAGTACCGCGAACATATAAGAGAGACTGTAGCCTTGGATGAATAAAAGTACCATCATAGGAAAGTATAAAACCAGTTGCCATCCAATGGGAGCGCCAGTGACGAAGGCAATGGCTAGTACAACCGGAGTAGAAAGCATGAGGTTTACCCACGATGTGATTGTCTCTGTATAGGTAAACACCTGCCCTGGGATAGGGGCCTTTGACAACAGCGGGTAGTTAGCGACAATTGACTCAACTCCTTGGGTAATGCTCTGAGATAAAAAATTCCAAGGCAAAATTCCGCAAATAATAAATAACAAATAGTTGGGAATTGGAACTTTCATGACAAACTGAAAAACCAGGTAATAGGTTGCTGCAGAGGCGGCAGGCACTAGCAGGGTCCAAAGTATTCCAAGTATTGACCTTCGGTACTTAAGCTTTAAATTTCTACTTACTAGGTTGAGTACTAGAAATTTTTTCTTGGTACAAAAGATGTCTACACCGAGTGGGAGAAAAGAACCAAAAATCATCTCATACACTTTCGACAAATGAAACGCCTGGCAGTTCAGCCGCACCAGCCCTGAGCCCTTCTTCAGGTGCCTGCGGATTCATCGAAGCACACATCACAAACTGAAGTGCCTCTTTCGCCGTTTCGTCCCAAGTTTGCAGTCTAAAATTCAACCTAATCTGGCCCTCTTTATTTTTAATGTATTCGCGGTCATTATGAGCGTTTATGATGGCCTTTGTCCAGGCGGCGATACTTGTTGGATCACAATAATCAATGAGTTCTCCTGCAATTTCCTTTAGAGAGGACGTATTACTTGAGATACAGTATTTTCCGCAGGCAAGGGACTCTGCCACAGGTAACCCCCACCCTTCATAAAAGGAAGGATAAACAGTAAAGAGGCAATTTTCATATAGCCATAAAATAGACTTGTCATCCAAATCGTTAAAAATTTTTACTTTGTTGGCAATTAGTGGGTCGAAGCGTAAGAGGTGGATAACATCGGCAGATAACCAGCCCGGTTGTCCCGCAATAACAAGATTTGGAGCCTTCTCTCCCAACTCTAGGCTTAATTTGCGCCAAACGTGGTAGAGAAGCCAATGATTTTTCCTGACCTCAAGGGTGCCCACACATAGAATGAATGGCCTTGCGGAATCCGGATATTTGGTCAGCAACTAGAGCTGAATCAGAAATATCCATTCCCAAACGCAAAGGAAGCACTTTTGGAGAAACAAGTATTCATGGTTTTTGAGATATCGAGGATGTCCTTCTTGGTATTTTCGGAAATACAAAGAATTCCACTTGAAATCCTAATTGATTCCAAGGCCCACTTTTTAAAGGTTGCACTAAATCCAATATCAAAAAAATGAGGAAAAATGACAGGAATGACATCATAAATAAGAGGAACGTATTTTACATCGATATTTTTTGATAATTTATCTATGGTTTCAATGTAACCAGTTTCAGACCAGCAGGAACCTAAAGAGACCAAGGAATCATTGTTGGAGATTCGCGCCTTTCGTAAACTAGTCAGTTTTCCGAAAGGAGAAACCCATCGCTTGAATTGATTGGGAACAATGGGTGACTGGGTAGACAGCCACTTTATAAGGTAGGTCGTATATCTAACCAGTGCAAGTCCATTTCGCAAAAGTTCTCTTGTAACCTCCCGTATATCTGGCGGCAGCGATAATATTAATTTTTTTACAATTGAACGCAGAAGTGATAATTCAGGGGTTTTAGCAGATGCTGTTGCCTGAGAAATCGTTCTGATCAAGCTTGAGGCATCGAATTTTTCTGGAGAGTCTGACTTTGCTGAGGCTAGGTGAAGCAAGACTTCTGATCTGTCAATTTCTGAAAAGGACCTGTCAATTTGATTGTAAATGCAAAATTTTAATTTTGGATGTTTTAAGTTAGCCCATCTGAAGGCAATTGCGTTGCTGGTGCGAGGTATGCCGGTCGGTTTTTTAGCCCATCGAAATGAAGTTGTAACATCTATCCAAATATATGAGCTCATTTGTGACTTCCCATCTGAGGTCTCCAGCATATTCAAGTCCTGAGAGAGATATTCTAGTTGTCTCACGCTGGCCAGGAATTACTATCGCGGACTTGAAAAACATTTGCAAATGCATTTGGTTGTTCGCGTAACTTGGATAGGGGAACCATCTGTCTAGACTTATTTAACGCGCATGAATACAGTTCGCAGGTTGATTTTTGTCATTTCCTCAATAGGGCTCTCTATTTAAGGTCATGCTACTTTAGAGTCTTTCCTTTGAGGGAACCAGTCTCGCTGTGGGTCTATTGGGATTCATTCTTATAATGTCATAAAGATCCGCTGCGGTTTCGGACCAGCGCGTTTGGAGGTAATTGATTTTAATAAAGTTTTCTCTTTCAGTTACCAATTCGGGGGACAAAATAAAGGGCAATATCTGTTTTCTACAATCCGCTTCAGAATTGGGATCAAAATAGATAACGAAGTTTTGTCCAGCTTCAGGCATTGAGGCTGTGCTGGAGGCGAGGCAAAGCTTGCCTCTTGCTAAACTTTCAATAATGGGGAGACCCCAGCCTTCATATGATGAAGGATAGAGAGTGAAATAGCAATTTTGATAAAGCCAATCGAGTTGACTATCGGAGGTATTTTGCAGCCAAATTAACCTTTGGGTGAGTTTAGGGTTTTCCTTTATGAAATCTAGAGTCTCCTGAATCATCCATCCGCGTCGGCCGGCAAACACTAAAAAAGGTACATGATCACCCATGCTTTCAATTAATTGTTTCCAAACTTTAAGCAATAGAATATGATTTTTTCGGATTTCCAGGGTGGAAACGTAAAGGCAGTATTTCTTGCCGACCAGTTCAGACACCTCATTGGCTCCTGCAATAGATTCAAAGTCTGATCCCAAATGAATGCGAGAAATTTGTGGTCGTTTAAGGCCTTCTTGCCGCGACCATTCGTAAATATCTTTTTTAGAATTATCTGAATATACAAGTATCCCCGTCGACAACTGAATAACTTGACGAATGTGCTCGCGAAAATGTGGGCTAAAACGCTGCTCGTAGTAATGAGGAAATTTTATCGGTATGATATCGTGTATCAAGTGAAAAAACTCGAGTCCGAATTTTTCTTTGAAATAGGGCAGGTAGGGTATGTAATTATGACGTCCCCATGTGACATCTAGAGCAATCAACTTATCCCCCGAACGAAATGGGGAGGAAAATTCAGGGATATGGCCCTGAAGGAAACGTTGTAGAACTCCTAAATACCCGAGAACGATTTTACGAATTTCTGACAAAAGGGGAAACAAGGATTCAGGGATCTGTCCTTTTAAAAATGATTTTAAGCGGTATCTCCAGCTTCGCCTTAAGCTTCCCTGGTTCTTTTCCTTAATCGCCGATGCCAGATCTAAAACAAGGCTTTCTGGCACTTCGTAAAAACATTTAGTGTCAGGATTGAAGGTCACGAGACCAGTATTTGAGTCGAGTTTTATATACTCGAGTATCAAGGATACAGTTACTCTCTGCATTCCCGTCAATGGGCCAGACCACCCTACTAGGCTCGATACCTCAAACCAAACACGACTCATGAAATTTCCTAATTTATACGCCTATCGCGATTGCCAATGATGGCGCATGGTTTCTAATCTGTCAAAGTGCCTATTGTAAAAAGTATGCTGAAAATGAGTCTGAATGGATCATCCCGCAATGCCTCATAACTGAGTCTCGCGGTCCAGTGCCATAAGGGCTTTTCCAAATTTTGGCAGATTAGGGGTGAGTTCGCATAGGATGCATTGCCATTCTTTTCTGAAGCGCTCAATGTCAAATGACTGAGCCCATATTCGAGCTTTCGGGCTGAGTATTTTCCCACGCTCCAGTGCCAGCTTGACCGAGTCCCTGAGCAATGAAGTGGAAGGGCAAACAATTTGCCCTGTTTGTTCAAGGATTTCTGTCATGCCGCCCTTGCCGGATCCGACAACCGGAGTGCCTACCAGAATGGCCTCATGAGCCACGCGGCACCATCCTTCCTTAAACTGAGAGAAGGTGACCACAACATCACAGGCTGCGAGGAGAGTGATATAATCGTCGAATTTTAAAGATAGGTTTTTTGTTCCAGGCAAAATAAGAGGTCCCTCGCCCGACGTAACAAGCTCATAGCCCTCGTTCTTTAGCGCTTCATACGCTAGATGGGTGCCCTTCTTCAGTTGAGGGTTTCCGATATAAACAAGAGGTTTGGACGGTTTGGAGTCAAGCCCATATTTTTGTTTAAAGGATTCAATCTCAGATTCAGAAGTTTGATATTTGGAGACATCAAACGGACAATATGCCAAGTGAACATTGGTAAATCCCTTATTCAGGAAATAGTCTTTCCAGTACTGAGCAATCACCACGATGGGATCAGTTTTACGGGAAAAGAAAAAAAAGCAGGTGGCCATAAGCCGCTGGTATAGCCTCGATGCGAGAGGGCTCAGGGTTTCATCAATATGATAGACAATCGTCAGACCACCCTTTTTTTTTAGTGGAAATAGGGCTGCCTGAGAATTTCGAATGAGAAATCCGTGAGTAAAAAGGGAGGTGCACAACAGACGAAAGAGGTAGATTGGAAATTCAAAGAGGCGAAACCACCCGCTTGATTGAAAGCTCAAATCGAGTCGCTCAAAATTTCCGTATTCCTCCAAAAACTCCTCTAAATATAGTTCGTAGATATTGCCTCCGTATCCCCGGCGAGTTGTTGATATCTTGCGAATCCTTATTGGTTGTGTGGTTGTCAAATAATTCTCCAAAATCCAAAACGTGGGGGTCCATTCTGTAGTCATTCGAAGCTCGAGTCAAACAGTTCATATGCTGTCAAATTGTGGGGTTGACTAAATAAATTGAGATGGTCAGATGGGTCCCATGTGCTGTAGCAATGGCTGTGGCATTGACTGTAGCAACGACTGTCGAAACGAATATATTTTAATTCGGGGAGTTGATAGATGGGTATCGTAGAGTCCTTTGTTCGGTATGGAAAATGGAGCACGAGAGTGAAACCCTGGTGGATTGTATTTCCTAACCAGGCAAAAATAATTCCTTCAAAACAGAAGCGCTGGGTAGAACTCGACAATGGTTGTCAATTTGCGGTGAGGCCGAATACCCGCGATCTCAATGAGGTCATGGCAGTTGGCCTTGGCTGGGAGTATCGTGGGATCATCGAATCTGGGGTTATTGCACCCCGTTGCATCTTTGATTTGGGCGGGCACATCGGGGTTTTTTCAGTTTGGATCAAACAAATTTTTCCTGAGGCTGAGGTCATTGTCTTGGAGCCTAATCCTGAAAACTATAGCTTGCTCCAAGACAACATTAAAAGGAATGGCATCGGAAAGAGCACCCAAGTGATTCAAGGGGCCGTGACGAGCAAAGATCAAAAAGTCGAATTATTTTTGGCCCATCACAACAATGCTCACTCCTTGGTTCAAGGTGGAGAGGCCGTTACCGGGAAAGCCATCTCTGTCGATGGGTTTTCATTGCCTGGGCTTGTCGCAAAATATGCCCCTCATGGGGATTTTGCCATCAAAATGGATATTGAAGGAGCAGAGTATGATGTCCTAGCCGCGAGTCGCGATATTGTTGGTAGAGCTAAATTTGTGGTGATGGAGTGGCATTTTCAACCTCATGAAAAAGAAGCAAAATGGGAGTGGCTGACCAAATATTTTTTCGAACTTGGGTTTAAATGTCAGGAGCTTTCAGATCGAACTGTACTTTGGAAAAAATAAGATTTGATTCTAGACTGCTCACAACTGGCAAGCCCCCCGCTTTGCGATGGTGTTAGGGCTTTTGAAAATACGACTTAATTATTTGAAAATACACATATATTCATTATTCCATATTTGAATATTGAATATTTTGTGGATTTAGCCGATACTAAGGGCATGCAGCAGTCATCTTTTTTAAAACCTCAAGATGTGGCCCTCTTGGTGAAGCTACTCGCAAAACGCGAAGAGGATTGGCGTCAGGTTGATGTCGCCCAAGAAATGGGCCTTAGCCAAGGGGAGGTTGCCAAGAGCCTTCAGCGCCTTGCAAAGTCAGGCTTGGTCCACGGCAAACGTCCCAATCGGACAGCCTCACTTGAACTATTGATTCACGCGATCAAATATGTGTTCCCGGTCCAGCTGGGACCGTTGTCGGTGGGAGTGCCAACCAGTATTTCATCACCAGCTCACGAGAAAATGGTGGTTCAAGGTGACGAGGACGTTTTTGTTTGGCCGTCTTCTTTGGGTAAAAAGCGAGGGCAGGTGATTAAGCCACTCTATCCTAAATTGGCAGAAGCCGTGCTGAAGGATAAAGAATTTTATGACCTGATGTCGGCAGTTGAAATTCTTCGAGTCGGTCGGGCTCGCGAACGCAAGCTAGCCGAGCAATTTTTAGAAAAAAGGATTATGTCGTAATGGGTTCGAATCCCAAATCAATTGAAATGATTATTAAACTTGTGGCGAACGCACTGGGTGAACTGAACGACTAAAAGTGGATATCTTAGCGCCTAAAGCTCATTGCTCAAGTGTTCTGACTGATGCCAAACCAAAATACTTGGACCAGGCTTCATTGTTCCAGTGGGTTGGATCGACATTAAGGTCTTCGTTAAAAATGATTTTGGGTTTATTTTTGAGAGGGGCAAATTCAAGCCTCATCTTGCCATGGCCGTCTCTTCCTTCTAGCCCTTCTAGCCCTTCTGTGCCTTTTAATCCTGCAAAGCCTGCTTTTTCGCTCTGCGCTTGACGGGCCATCCATTCCTTCTGGTAATCCTCAGCAACAAACAGATTTGAATATGCGATTCGATGATTATCAATCAGAAGAAGAGCGAGTACCGATAAAAACAAAAGACGCTCAGATTTAAAGAGTTCGGGCCGCTTTTTCAGCCAGCCTTGATATCTCTCTGGGTGTTGCGCCACCCAAATGACCAAAGTCACGAGCCAGAAAAGGAGGAACCAAAAATAGGTCGTATTATCAACCCGTTCGGGAGGATTGCCTCCCATCGCCCACATAGAAGGAAAAAAGGCCGAGATCATCATTGTAGAAAAAAATCCCAAGATTAGCCACTTGGGCATGCGACTTGGAATTCGAGCTAAAACTGCTTCGCGATTTTGCAAAGTCCAACCAAGAACAACCAAGGATAAAAGAATCAGGGGTAGACTGAGGAACTGAACCGAATGCTCAATGCAGGCACCAATCGTTCGATAGATGGCATAAAAGGGACGATGGGCATCTTGAAAGTGACTCGTCCGCACTTTGTTTCCGGGGGCAAGAATGACCACGAGAGAACCCATGAAACTCAATAAGAAAACTCCGAGCAATCCGAGATTGACCTTTCGGTATTTACGAAACAGGAAATAGAGCAGCAGAGAAAGTAGCGCCATCCATTGCAACATAATGGTTTCATTGGAGCCCACAATGATCGTGGCAGATATCAAGAGGGCAAGCCAATGACGAAAATACAATTTTCCTTGGCGGTACAGTTTGAAAAAAAGACCTACTGCGAAGCTCACAAGAATGAGAGGTACGGTGTAAGTCACGGCGCCTGCCATCCAATAGAAAGCTTGAACAGGCGTCTGAATATGCGAAAGAAAGATAGAAAATAGTGTCGTTGCAAGCCAAAAAATCTGTTTTTTTGAGAGCAGTGAAGGGCTGCGATCATTATCTGCATTATCAGCATGATCAGTATGATCAGCAGCAGCATCAGTTGCAGCTTGGAGGGCCGAATTGAGAGCATACCAAAGAGAGCCCCACAGACCTAAAAGAAGGGCAATTGGAAGAAGAGGGAATCCCCATATCCACTTTTGAGCGACGGGATTGAAGCTCAATAAGAGGGTTGCAAAATATCTTCCTGACCAGGTGTTGTAGGTTTCAATTTGTCCTGCCAAAAAGCCAAAATCTAAAACCTTTGTGGCGTAGGCAAAGTCGTCAGTTGAAGGATAAGAAAAGAAAGCCAAAATAAAGTAGGGGACTAAGCTTGTCAGAATTCCCACGAAAAAAAAACCTCGGACCCGATTCGCCATGATCAGAATCGCCTGTATTTGGCTAGATTGCGGGCGGCGAACTGGGACATGCGGAGAGCGGCGTGAGGCAAACTGAGGCCTTCGACTTCGCGGTAGATGCGCCAAGTGTTTAGGACACTCTCAAACTTATCGGCTGAGCGCGAGTGGGCCACGATGCGGTAGCGCGCCAAATCTTCGTTGATGCCGTAGCAAAGAAAGCCCCGTTTTAAGAGATCAAGCCACAGAATAAAATCTTCGTGCTTAGCTTCCTGAAACTGCACCGCCCCGACTTGATCAAGATCGAGCATGGCGGTGAGACAACCAATGCAATTTTGTTGAAGGAGCCGCTGATAATTAATCTCAGGTGGCACCTCAATCAGGCGCCCCTGCTCGGCTCCACTCACGTCGATGCGCCGAAACCCCGTACAAGTGAAAGCGTGCCCGTGCTCCCGCATATTTTTAACCTGAAGCTCAAGTTTGTTCTTCAACCAAAGGTCATCACTGTCCAGAAATGCCAGGTAGCGTCCCTGAGCTTGGCCGATGGCATAATTTCGTGAAAGGGCTAAGCCCCTTCCCCTTGGGACCTGAATCAAACGGATTCGCGAATCGCCTTCAGCCTGCTTTCGAACTAATTCCGGAGTGCTATCTGTAGTGCCTGCATCATAAACAATGAGCATCTCCCAATAGGGGTAGGTTTGTTCCTGCACAGACAGCATGGCTTCTTCGATAAAAGCCTCTGAATTATAGGCTGGCGTAATGATGGAAACGAGCCGATTGCGATTGGTATTCAAGCTGCGATCGTTATTCAAGCTTTGACCGGTATTTAGGTCGTGATCGTTATTCAAGCTGGAATTGGTAGTCAAGTTGCGATTGGTACCCAAGTTGCGACCGTTATTCAAGGTTTAGCCATTGGGAATTCGTCGCGGACTTTAGCGAGATACTGTCCTATCGATTGAAGCACAATCTGATGGCAGTCTTCGACGATTCCGTAGTTTTTAAATTCAAAATGCAGCGAAATATCACAGAGGTCTTTGCATTTGCCCCCCGTGAATCCAGTTAATGCAATGGTTTTAAGACCCCTTTTCTTTGCAGTATGAAGCGCTTTTATAATATTCGGACTGTTTCCACTTGAGGAAATGGTGATTAGAATATCGCCCCTTTCACCATACATCTCTACCTGAGTGGCAAAAATTTGATCGTAGCCATAGTCATTTGCAATAGCAGTGAGAATAGGCCCGTTGGCACTCAGTGACATGACCTTGATAGGAGGCTGCTTTTCACTCAATGTTCCTTTGCCTAAATCGCAACTCAGGTGATCTGAAATTCCCGCCGAACCGCCGTTGCCCGCCAGCAAAAGCTTTTTCCCTTCGCGACTTGCCATCAGGATGAGTTCACAGGTTTCATCGACCTTCTTCAGGTCGACCGACTCTAACGCGAGATGAAGGGATCGTTTATAGTCAGAAAAATAGGCCGAAGCGGAATTTCCATCAAATATGTGATTGAGATACCTTGGATCTTGAATGTTCATTGGAATGATATAGTTGATCTCCTGTGTGATGTGAAGTCCGAGGTCCAAGTTCTGGCCACGCCGCAACAGGAGTCTCATAGGATGGCGCAACAGGACTCTGATAGAATGGCGCAATAGGAGTCTCATAGGATGGTGCAAAGTTTGTCATGGGATGCCTCAATCTTGTGATTTTGATTATCTGAGTCATTCGGTTTGGTCTCAAACCTTAGGCTCGGGCTCAAACCTTCGGTTTGTTTCATTTTTGATCCAGAGTCAGAAAGTTGCTTTAGATTCTTTTTAATCAGTGGAATGTTCGCCACAAGGAGGGTGGTTCTTCTATTCACATCCTCAAATGCTCGGATGTTAAGAAAGCTGAATGAGTGAAAAGAGAGACTGCTCAAACTCATCTTCGACGCGATTAAGCAATCCAATAAGTATATGAATATATTATAGCTCTAATTAGGACATTCCAGTTCTATATTTGTCCTGAATTAAGAGTAAATAGGACAAATAAATGTCCTATTTATCGTATTCAAGACATCGACTTGTCCTGGCTTGAAATTGGGAATTCTTTGCGGCCGAAGGCAGGGTAACATGGCTTCGCTTGTGGAAATGGTGTTTTCCAAATAATATATACCCCTTTACACAAAGAAAAGTTCCGTGGAATTTAGAGGCTCTTGAATTATTCCTTGATAGGTTTTTGCTGAGTTGCATGCCAACATGACTTCGCTCGGAGTTCCCAATAAAATGCATGCATATATGGCAAGGATCAAACGAATGGATCAAACGAATGGATAAAGGGACGCATGAATGGCATGCCTAAACGACAAGGCCAGAAGACAAGGCCAAAAGACAAGGCCAGAAGACAAGGCCAGAAGACAAGGCCAAGAACCAAGGCTTGTTTGCATTAACAACTCATAGGAAGAATGGCAGCAATGAAAAATTTTGAATCTCTCTCGCTGAAGCTAAAGAATAACCGTCTTCATGTCATCGACCAAACGCGTTTGCCCGCAGACGAAGTATGGTTAGAGATCTCGGATGTTGATCGCTTGATCGAAGCCATTCAATCACTTCGGGTTAGGGGCGCACCCCTGATCGGGGTTGTGGCGGCAAGTTTTCTTGAACTTGAGCGCCAGAAGGGGAAGCCTGCATCTGTATTCAATGAAATGGCCGCTCGCATTCGCAAATCGCGACCGACAGCAGTCAATCTGATGAATGCCATTGACCGAGTTCTTCGGGGGGAATCGGGCGAAAATATTCTCGAAGAAGACGTTGAGCTTTGCAATAAGATGGGAGCGATCGGTGCCGAGCTGATCCAAGATGGAGACAACATTCTCACGCACTGTAATACCGGCAGTCTTGCTACCGCTGGATCTGGAACGGCGCTGGCTGCGATTAAATCTGCGTTCGCACAAGGTAAAAAAATCCATGTCTTTGTTGACGAGACGAGGCCTTTACTCCAGGGAGGTCGACTCACAGCCTGGGAGTTGGAGAGAGTTGGCATTCCCTATACTCTCATTTGTGACAATATGGCGGGCTCGCTCATGCAGAAGGGACGAATCGATAAAGTATTCGTTGGATCTGATCGAATCGCGCTCAATGGTGATTTTGCTAATAAAATTGGGACTTATTCCGTTGCGGTGTTGGCCCATTTCCATAAAATTCCATTTTATCCGGTGGCCCCACTCACTACTCTGGATGTGAAATCTCAAAAGGGCGCTGAAATAGAAATTGAAATGCGCAATCCCAATGAAGTTCGAGGTGCCATGGGCTCATTCGGAACTGTCACTTGGGCACCAATGAATTCACCGGCCTACAATCCCTCATTTGATGTGACTCCCGTCGAATTGGTAACGGGCCTTGTGATGGATTGTGGGTATTTTTCGCAGCAGGAGTTACTCAAAGGATGCCTGCAATCTTTGATAAGCCCGGGGTGAAATAAGTCCGGCTTGGGCATGCAAAACGGAAAAGGGGAGTTTTCATGAAAATCTTGGTTCTAATGCTCTCGTTTTTTCTTCCCGTATCGATCGCGGGAATGGAACTGTTTGGATGGTTGACGGCCCTGGTGGCTCTCCTCCTCTTTGGCCTGAGACCTTTGTTGTTAAAGTTAAAAAGTGGCGGTGACTTCAAGGCGCGCGTTGATGGTGTTCATAGAGTTCTTAGAGTTCATGGTGTTCATAATGTTCTTTGCGGATTGCGGGAGATTTCTGTTGGGCCCGATGGGGCGCTCTGGGGACTGTGGCTGATAGCCACACTGGGAGTGTACGTTAACGGAAACAGTGAGACCGACAGACTTTACGTCATCGGCAACTTCAGATGGATTGTTTTGCTTTACGGCTATTCTTTGGCCTGGAAATCTCTGCTTGCGAACAGGTCAGATCAGGGGAAGTCAGAGAAGTCAGAGAAGTCAGGCAGCCCAGACAAGTCAGAGGCATCAGAGAAGTCAGGCAGCCCAGACAAGTCAGAGGCATCAGAGAAGTCCACTTTGTTGAATCCCACCTTGAATGCCACTTTGAATCCCACCTTGAATGCCACTTTGAATGCCCTGTTTATTCGGGTGCTGACCCCGGTCCTTCTGATTGTGAGTCTTTATGGCATTTTGCAGAGTTTTACCGGAATCGATTTGATTCGGCCGGGTCGAGAGGTGCATTCATTGCACTTGGCTGGAATTCAGATTTTTCGCGCCTCTGGTTTTTTCAATAATCCAATGACCTACGCCCATTTGTTTGTCATGTGGTTTTGCGTGGTCCTCAGTTTGATTTTTGTGGCAGATTTGCCTCGAAAGCAAAAAAACTGGTTAAGACTTGTGGCTGTCGTGATTGGCCTTGGTCTTTTCTTGAGCTTGATTAGAGGAGTGTGGATCAGTGGCACGGTGTCTGTCATGGTCATGCTTTGGTTCTGGAGGCGCCGGGCATTCTATCGGGGTGCTTTGGCCGTAGCTATCGTTCTCGGGCTTTCTCTGGCCTTTGTTCCTCCGGTGCGCGAGCGAGTTGTGTCGATCTTTGGAACTCAAAACATTGAAAATCGTGATCGAGTCACCCTTTGGGCAGCCAATTGGGAGATCTTTAAGGATTATCCCCTATTAGGTATTGGCTACACAGAAAATGAGCGTCGGATTGGTGAGTATTATGAGAAGATGGAAATCACCGATGGCTTTAAGGGACATGCCCACAATGTTTATCTGCAGTTTCTTGCAGGAACGGGTCTTCTTGGTCTCTGCTGTTATTTGTTTTTTATAGGATATTTTATTCTCCTGGCCCTGCGTTTGTGGCGCAAACTTCCACTCGATCAAACTTGGGCCCGAGCTTTGGCCTTGGGTGCTTTGGGTGCACAAATATCTCTTCACGTCGGAGGTCTGACTCAAAATAATTTTTCAGATGGAGAAGTCACCCACAACTTTGTTTTTATTCTTGCCATGCTTGTAGCCCTTCGTCAGCGCTACGAGAAAGAGCTGGAGATCGTCTAGTCCGAGCAGAGTCGCGCCAAAAAAAGATCTAGCTCAAAAGCATCTCAAAGTCCTCTCGAGACAGACTTGATCCTGAGAGTGTATTCTGTTCCGAAAGCTCTCGCTCTGATTCTGAAAACATCGCAGCAAAGGCGCTGGATTTGATTTTCTTCAGTTCCTGAATTTTTTCTTCCACTGAGTTTCTCATGATGTAGCGGTAAATCTGGACGGATCTCGTCTGACCGATTCGATGCACACGATCAGAGGCCTGATTTTCGGCTGCCGGGTTCCACCAAGGTTCCAGATGAAAAACATAGTTAGCCTTGGTCAAGTTCAAGCCAACTCCTCCAGTCTTGAGCGTCATCATTAAAATCTGGGCCTGGGTGGACTCGTTGAATTTTGCGAGGATCTCTCTTCTCTTGTTTGCTCCATCTTTTCCAGAAAAGCTCATGGCCGGTAGGCCTTCGGTATCAAAGCGCTTTTTGATCAATTCCAGTGTTGTCACAAAATTCGTAAAAACAACCACGCTGTGACCGTTTTCGATAAGCTCGCTTACGTTGGCGATCAAAGCTTTTAACTTGGGAGGATCCTGCTGATACTTGACGTTTGGGACCGTCTGAGGAAAGGAGCAAACTTGTCGAAGGCGGAGAAGAGCCGTCAGCATCTGGAGCTGACTTTTTGGGAGCCCATCACTGTCGATGAGCTCTCTGATTCGGTCGTTCCATGAAACGGCAATGTCTTTATAGATTTTTTCCTGTTTTGCATCGAAATCCATGTGGATGACAGTTTCAACTTTTTCAGGCAACTCATTGAGCACCAATTCCTTCGTTCTTCTTAAGACCAAAGGTTTGATCTTCATTCTCAAAAAGTCGATATCTTCCGTGCTAATTTCTGCTTTTTTCAGGGATCCGTATCGTTTGCTGTAATCGGCGTAAGACCCCAGCGCACCTGGGACACACAAATCCATGAGGCTAAAGAACTCGCCAAGGTGATTTTCCATCGGCGTCCCCGTCAGGCAAAATTTGTGTTCGGCGATCAATTGCCGAGAAGCCGCAGTTCTCTTTGCGTTGATGTTTTTTAGATTTTGTGCCTCATCGAAAATTCCAATCGACCATTTGAACTTATTAAAAAAATCGATTTGATCAGTCAACAAACCATAAGTACAGATAATAACTCGCTCCTGTGCTGGTTTCTTTTTCGCCGATCGCGATACTGACCACTCTTTTAGATATTGGTCGATCTTTCGTGAATCAAATATCTCGACCCGGGTCTTAGGAGAGAATCTCTCAAATTCCTCGTGCCAATTGTGCACAAGAGAAGTGGGCACCACGACCAAGGCTTGGCCAAGTAGACCCTGTTCGCGCAAAATTGAAAAGAAAGCAATAGTCTGAACTGTTTTGCCGAGTCCCATGTCGTCAGCCAAGATGCCACCTAAGCCAAGCTTATAAAGTTGGAGCATCCACTGGACGCCATCTTGTTGGAAGGGCTTGAGCTCTGTCAGAAGATTTTTCTTGAGAACATTTTGAATTCCCAAGGTGTCCGCCTCTGAGTGAGTGCCTAAGCGGTCGTACTCGGCGCAGATTTGTTGCCACCGAGGTCCTCCCTCAATGGGAACTCCTGCCCGTTTTAGAGCCAACATATTGAGAATCTCTGATTTCTGAAATTTGACGTTCCCGCCCTCGCCTCTCGAAAATCCAATGGTTTCTGACTGATTAGAGAGTTTATTCCAGAAATAATTGAGCCACTTGAGGCTCGGTATTTGTTTTCGTGGAATGTAATAATAGCGGCCCTTGTAGGCTACCACGGGATCGCGGAGAAAATTCACCATTTTGTCTCTGGGAATCTCCTCGCCTTTAAAATAAACCTGAGGATTCAGTTCAAACCAATCGATGTTGTTTTTGTTTTCAAGCATTTCAAATTTTGTCTGGAGATCTTCTGGTGACAAGGTTTCAACAAGAACACCTGAAATAAAGCAAGCCTGTGGATTAGCAGCGAAAAAAGGAAGGCGATCAACAGGTCCATCATCCTTTAAAATATTGACGCTTAAGATGAAGCCATCCTGCATAAAAGGAGACCACTCATCTTCACTAACAGGAGTGAATTTTGGATAGGATTTACACCATACTATTTCGGTCTTGAAAGCCTTAAAATTACTGCGATCAAAGGTCTTTCCTTGGTAGTGGGAAGAAATTTGATCTGCGTAGACTCCCAAAAACTGAAACAAACTTTGACTGTGATCAACAACAAAAACTTTTCCGTTTCTCACACGAGTGACGACAAAAGAGCTTTCTTCAACAAGTTCAGAGACTGTTGATTTTAATTTTCGAATAAACTTTTGACCGGCCAAATCTGCCAGTTGAAGTCTTCCGGTCTCGCTGGCGTTTGCAATTCCCAAAATTCTTAATCCGACGGCTTCCAGCTTTGCAGTGAGTTGTTTAATAAAAAGTTTCTGATCATTAGATTTTTTTTCAGGGGTTGAATCTTCTGTTCGATGTGCCAAAAATTGAGCGTACTCAAGAATAAGAAAAAGGAAAAACCCCGAATGCTTATATAATTTCAATTCACTTGATCGGGTAAATCTATTGCGACTTGCTAAGTCTGTCGAACTTGTACCTAAAAAGCCAGAAATTCCGTCGCGAAGTCCCGCCAAAATTTGAACGAGTGGAATAAACCGACCCGTTAAAGGAAAATCCTCACCCTCATCATCTTTCGACACAAAACAAACCCTTGCGGCGTTTGGTGCTTCGTCATCAAAATATGCCTGAATTCTATCCTTTTTACTGATAAACACTTCGCTAAAATCAAGATCAAGCTTGATTCCTTGCCTTTTTAATCTATCGCTGAACGTCAGGTAGTCAAATTCTTGTCCTAAACGAACGCTCAATTCACCGGATCTCAGGGAATCATAAATTGAATCCAAATTGGCTTGGAGCCAAACGTGGTGGTGGTTCAACGAAAAATCGACAGAACTGAGGGTCGGGGCTAAATTGTAAAAAGACAATCGCCTCGCGTTCACATCAAAACCTGATCGTGTCGACAGTTCCCCGTAGTCTTGAAATTTCGGATTGAGGCTTCCAAGGAGGATCATCTCATCGTGATTTTGAGATTCTGAAGATCGGCAGGTGAGCTTCCAGCCTAATTCGGGCAGATTTTCAGAGAGAATTCGCAGAGGTCCTTCTTTCTCCATGAGCCAAATGTAGGGGCTATAAAAAAGGCTCGCCAGAGAAAAAACACTCCCATCAGAAAACTCGAAGAGAATGGCTTTCATGAGTTTTTTACTTTTAAAAGCGGCAATTCGTGGCTGACCATGACCATGATGAGTCACTGCCAAAGAAGCCATGTCAAAAGAATCAATGATGGGTGATGAACCAGGGCCAGACGGCGCGCTTTTTTTCTCTGAAAGCCATATATTTGACTGGAGAATCACGCGGATTAGTTTCACAGGAACATCGGTGTTGGTATCTGGATTAAAATCTGAATTCAAATCTGAATTCAAATCAGTATTCACCTCTGACGGGCGGAGAAAGAGGAGTCTGAGCACAGTTCTCATTCTTTCAATTCTTGCGGATTTTTCGCCAAAGAACGCCTCATCAATGATGACGTAATAGAGAAAAATCAAGGCCACGGCAGAATCTAGGTTCTCAAACTGAATGATCCCGGTTCTTGAGATTTCTAAGCTCGATATCTCGGCATTGGCTCGATCAAACAATCTCAAATAATAGTCTTGAGACGAGGGCGTTCGCTTTCCGAGGCAATAGCAGGAATTTCTCAGTTCATTCGTGAAGAGCGGATCACCAAAAAGAGCCTTGGAATCGGAAAATAGGCCTTTGATAATTTGGGTAGAGGCAAAAAACGAGTCCTCTCCAATCAATTTCTTGATTTCATTGATGGTCATCTCACTGAGCAGTTTAACCGTTAGACCGGCCATTTCGGGCGGAACTCCCTTTGAATGAGACAGTTTCTGAAACTTCATCGAATGATTTTGGTTACTTCTCAAGATACTACCCCGTCTTCTGGTCTCACTCATTAAAAAACCCGATTGACTCCGATCGAGCAGGCTAATTCAAATCTGTAAAAAGAACAATCACTTTACTAAGAATTTGGGCGATGAAGGATCGAAAGTACTTTGTTATTATTGCAACTCCGTCAAGAATTTTTTCGCTGCTTTGGGTCCGAGGACTGAGCTTCTGCTAAGGGAGACTGGCACAGTTGTGGCAAACCCGCAGATCTTTGGTTAGGGCTTATCTATGTTTAACGAGGAAAAAATTGAATCGAAATTGTTGTTCAGGTTGGAAAAAGTCCGGAAATCGAAAATTCTATTCTGTTTGGTAGTTGTTATTGGGTTCTTGGCAGTCGGATTTTCCAATGCCTTTGGCGAAGAAATAGATGAATCGGACTCAGAGGGCAGATTTATTCAAACTGCCATTATGGGGACTGATGATCGTTGCCCACTTTCTTATGGGTCTCAGGCGACGCCTATCGAAAAGGCATTTTATGGAGTCGGTGCTCTCTATGCGCCGAGAACCTACACGTCCACAGCGACCGAGAATCAACATAGTAACAAGGGGACAGGTCATTTGGTCGGAAGAAGAGACTTGGTGGTCACCGCCGCCCATATTTTTCGCAACCCGGTAACCAGAGTCTACGGTGATTGGCGCAAATATAAATTTTATGTAAGAGTGTGGGTTCCTGAGGAAAATAGAAAATCTCCTGATCGGCCTTATGAATTTCGACCCTTTGGGATCAAAAGAATTTGTTTTGGTTCGAAAAGTGGCGTTGAGGGTGATTTTCGTGATTTTGCATTGCTTCAGCTGGATGAGCGAGTCTCAGAGGTTGTCGATGGCATTCCCGTGGACCCCCAACATTGGATTGAGCCACTGGCTTTCGACGGGCGCGGCAGGGAGAGTTTTCCTAATTTTGCCATGACTGTGGGGTTTCATCGTGGCAAAAAGTGGAGGGCCCAAAAGAACTGCAAGCCCTTTTCACTTTTTGATCAGACTTCGGAGGTTTCTCCCAGTTTTCTTTCATCTGAAAGACGGCGAGGCCTACTGATGACCGATGGTGACTTTGTTGAAAGGTCATCCGGATCGTCCATCGCCCTTCTTGACGAGAGGGGGAGGCCACATTTGGCGGCTATTCTTGCGGGCGAATTTGTAAATGCTCCCAAAGTAAATTTTAATGGCAGAGATCAATTTAATTATGCTGTTGATGCAAAGGAATTTTATAACGAATTTGTGAGCTTTAGGAGTTCATTGGATGTCTCGGGAGACGAGATCTGTAAGGGGTCTCGAGTGATTCCATTGCGCTCCAGAATGTGATTTTGGCAAGTTGTAAAAACTGGAAAAATGAGGCCTTTACAAATTTGAAGGGAGCGATTATTCAGTGAGCTTTAACTTCCTTCATGCCATTTACATGATGAATTTTGTGATTATGACATTAATCAGGCCTACGTTTTTGTTCTTTTTTTCATTTTTCGGGTTTTCCGCAATTGCCCTTGCAGGCGGAGGAGTTGACAACCTGGCTTGTTCTTCAAGAGATGGGCTGATCTTCGAAGGTTTTATCCCAGTCTCCAACTTGGTAGAAAACAGCGCAGGCCCTGGTGGGTACGAATTTGATTTGGTTATTACCGTGGGTCAGACGGCCGAGCTTCTGCGTGGCGAATACGATGAGATCGCTCGTACGATGAAAGAGAGTGCCCAACTTGTTGTGATAAGGGATTTTAGAAGCGGCGTTTATACGCTCTTTGTTTCAAAACATGGCAATGGAGGGGGCGATCCCCGCTGGGTGAAACTTTACGCCTTACCCAAAACATTGAAAGTAACTAAAACGGCCGCGACTTCGTATGAGGCAGAGTTTAAGGGTTTTCTCTCATTTTTTCTTTCGAAGCTAGGAACTTCCGTAATGACGAAACCAGTGAATTGCAGGCTGAAATATGATCTCGTTGGTGATCAGCCCTGAGATTGAGTCGATTTTTGTCGGAGTCAGAACCTGGTCATTTGTCCTAAAGTGATACCCTCCTCATGACGATAAGTACTTGTGGCTCCTCTCGTTTTTCTTGAGAGGCTTTGAAGTCGCTGTGAGGTTTAATATTTGAAAAGCAATATTTCGAGGTCTGTCAGGAGAACGACGCGGATTGGAATTGAAGCTATTTTGATATGCGCCTGTTTTCTCCTCTTTCATCAGAGATCGGGAGCCGAGCTTTCCTGTCCCGTGGAGTTCGTCCTTTACAACGGCCACTGTGGGTTTATCGGAAGTAATGGAAAATTTCGTCCCGTATTTAAACTCACTCAACCGAATATTGATTATTCTAAACAGTTTGTTTACTCCGAATTTTGGCAGGGACGAAATCCCAACTGGGAGAGAGCTGTCTTTCCACAACCTATCGACCGAAACCTTCTTGCGGGTAGTAGCAATGGGAGTGGCAGCACGAGCAGCGAAAAGGCTGCGCCCTTAGATGGGGTCGAGTGTGATATGGGCTGTGATGATCGGAGAAGGACCGGTGTTGCGGGAGGTGCGGGCGGGGCGAACCAACCGAGCGGCCGGAGCGCGGAAACTGGCGGAGGGAGCCAAACTGGAAAGCCTACCAAGGGTCAAAGTCAGGATGGCACCTACGCGAATGAATCAGAGGGGGCTTCCCCTGCAAGAGACCGAGGTGTTGACCGGAGTGAGCTCCAAGCGACCCAAAACAATCAGACATCAAATGGGAGTGGCTCTGCTGGAGACTCTGCTTCAGGTGCCCCCTGGGGATTTCCTCAGCGATCTGAAATTGAGGCCGATAGAGAATACTGCAGTCTCGCAAAGAAGCAGGCGAGCATTTGTTGCAATGATCCGGTCCAGTGTGTGACAGGCCTGAGCGGTCCTAGCGCTGGAACAATCACGGCCGTGGGCTCAATAGCGATGGGTGCCATGAGTATGTTCGCCATGCAAGGCACAGCCAGTACCGGATCTGACGGAAAAGCTGATACGGCTGGAATTAAGAAAAGTTGCGAGCTCATGAAGATTCTCGCCATTGGTGGAGCTGCGGCAAACACTGCCTTGGGAGCGAAATGTTACTCGGATAAGAGCACCTGTGAAAGCAATTGCGAGGAGCTCTCAAACAAGTATCGAAAAGTCATAAGTGCTTGTGATCAACTTGAAAAAACCTGGAAGGCCAATGGCGGAAGCGGCCAAAGATGCGGGACAAGTCTAGTCAGTGAATATCGTTCGGCTATGGCACTGGGTGGTGCAGTGATGGGGTCTTGCCAAGCATTTAACGCAAATATTTCTCAGATGGGAGGGCAGGCTGCTCAATCTGCAGCCGCGAGTGGCTTCGCCAGTCTTTGTTCAGACGTTGCTTCAGCTCAAGAAGAATACCCCAATATTGACCCGCAGCCAGTGTTCAACGGAGACTGCAATGATCCGGTCAACGCTTCGAATCCTATTTGTGTGAATTGTCGAGGGCCGGCAGCAGCTTCTGACCCGCTTTGTGCGGGATTGAATACGGGCAACAATAATTCATCTGGAGCTGCAGGAGGTTTTAGTGGGCCAGACTTTGGGGTGAGAAGTGTGGATGGGAGCGATCTGAATGTGACGGACCTTTCTGCTCAACAGCAAGGTCCTCAATTTGGTAATGGTGCGGGGGAAGCTGCAAGAGCGAATCAAATACCGAACAATGGGGGTGGCTTTGCCGGTGGGCAAGGTGGAGGAGGATCTCCCCTCGCAGGCGGAGGAGGGGGTCAAGGGCAGGGGCCTGGCTATGACACTGATGTTTTGAAGGGTCTCGGAGGAGGAGGGGGCTACAGCTCTGGCGAGGGAGCAGTGGCCACTGAAACTCGAGGGGGGTACAACGGTCCCCCGAGCGAATCAGACAAACGAAGTGCCAATCCATTTACGAAATTTGATCTGAAAAGGTATCTTCCTGGTGGAGAGCGGGATTCGAGCGGGCGCGGACCCTCTGGGTCTGAGTCTGGCGCTGCTGCGATTGGTAAGGCCAGCGAAAATATTTTTGAGAAAATAAGTAATCGCTATCGTATTATGTGCAAACAGAAGCGCTTTTATGGTTGCGAATAAGTGAGTCAAGCCTGCTAAACTTGGCACGATTTTAGCTCACCAATCAATCATTCCCCGTCATTACGGGGTTAAAATGAATAGGTGAATCAAAATGTGCTTAAAATCGTCTCCTTCAAAAAAAAATCGGCCCCTTGTTTGCGTCTTTCTTCGGCTTTGGGTATTGGGCTTTTTGCTGGTTCTCATCCCAATGGCTTTGGGCGAACCAAATTCTGATCCCTTTGTGATAGATGATCAAGGAAAAGTCATATGCGGCAATGCACCCGGCTTAACCAAGGATGTTTGGCGTCTGGGCGAGGTCATACAAACGAGCCTCATGGGCCGCGATAGTCGTTGTCCTCTCAGTTATCCGGAGGCCGACGAGGAACCGAACGAAGTTGATGCCCAATACTACGGTGTTGGTATGATATCGTATCGAGGAAGTGACTGTCATGTCGGGACTCGAAAAGATGGTCGCTATGTTGAAGTTGAAGGATGCATGGCGACGGGGCATTTGGTCCTTGATCAAGACATGGTGATTTCGGTTGGTCATGTATTTTGGGATGATAAAACAAGTCGCCTCACAAAAGATTATGTCAATAAATTCAAGTTTTTGTCAAAGTGTGGGTTCCTCCAGGCCAAAGAAAGGATCCAAACAAAGCCTATGAGGGACGTGCATACGATATTGAGGCAATTGAATTTCTGGACATTGCGGGTGACCGTGACGAAGTTGCATTTATCAAGCTGAAGAAGCCGGTGTCTCAGGAAGTTGATGGAATTGCGATTGATCCCGAGCATCAGATTCAGCCCATGGCCTTTGAAAAATTAGATCGCAGCAAACTGCCAAAGACTGCTATGACCGTTGGTTTTCAAGGTGACAAAGTTCGAGGACGCGCATATAAAAACTGTGATCCTTTTGAACTTGTTTCGGCCCCTCGCGAGTTTGAGCCCAACTCCAATGTGTTAATGACCAATGCGGACGCTATGCCCGGGGCTTCGGGCTCGGCCATGGCACTTTTGAAAAATGGCAGACCTCACTATGCCGCTTTGTTTTTAGGAGCTAAGGGAGATGAGGGAGGAGGATCTGTGGGCGAGTATATTCCAAGGGGTCCGCGCCCTCGCTACAATCGTGTGCTCGATGCGAATTCCTTTTATGATGACTTCATGGACTTTCGCCGAAAATACGGAAGAAAATGATTTTCAATTAACGAAAGTCAGGCCATGTCCGCAATATCCATTCAGTGGCAGTTCCTTCCCAGCAATGACTGAACTTGGGACCAAAGTGAAAAATTTTTAGAATTTGATAAGAAACTGCAGAGAACCAGTTGTTCATGCGGCAGTAAATGTGCACGAGTGCGCTGTTGGCTTGGCATGCAAGTTGAATATATTGCGTCTGATTTTTTGAATCTTTAGGAGAAGCTGCGTGTTTAAGTGCTTGAAGTTAGCCTTAATTGCCGTGCTCGCGATAAAGGCAAACTATGCTCTCACAAATGAAATCATACGTCCGAAATCAATCGATGATTTTAGCGAAAAGAGATTTCAAACCCACTTTCGAATCCCTGCCGCTAGAGTTGCGTGGGCGAATTATCTTCGACTAAGGTCGGATTTTCCACAGCTGCGCCATTATACGGACGATCAAATCGATTTGTGGATCGTGGAGAGTTTTGCCTATCTCAGTGAATTGCAGTTATTGCTCCGAGGGATTAGGACTTCTGAGTATTCTCCTGACTTGGGGCAACGAAAAATCTTTGCGCATCCCGATAAGTACTATCGAGCGAGCGTGGCCCCTGCAGGCATAACCTCAAGTTTGGAGTCCTCTGCAGGCGAAGCAAATGCTGGTGTGGTAGATCTTAAGGGTACGGGAACAAGTAATCAGAAAGAAGTTGAAAATCAAGTGCGTGAATTTCAGCGCATACAAGCGGCCCCTGCCAGTGAAACCAAAACGGATTCTTTAAATAAACTCCGGATATTAGGTCACAGAGATGGTATGATGTCTTTGGGAGAAGCCATCGCAGAAGTGTCGAGGCAAGTTGCAATTCAAAAAGCCTTCGATGTTCACAATGCCAAGTATGGCACGTATTTTCAGACTGTAGAA
The DNA here is from genome assembly GCA_016714165.1 of Bdellovibrionales bacterium. Lineage (NCBI taxonomy): Bacteria > Pseudomonadati > Bdellovibrionota > Bdellovibrionia > Bdellovibrionales > Bdellovibrionales bacterium. The sequence continues at coordinate 1,623,066 of JADJNU010000001.1, read as the reverse complement.
AGCTACTTTATCATCGCACTTGATATCGATATTTTGAAGGAGGGAGGACGAAAAGTTCCATCTGGAATTGTCGGTAGGCAGGCTCATTGGCGTGGTAGCTCTGGTCTTGAGACTCCGCGTACTATCTATACAGATGACTTCGGAGGCAAACAGGGAACAGTTTATGAAAGCAGTGTTGATTTTGGTGGTGCCATCATCAGGCACCCTGAGCTGCAAGATTCGTTTGGATCAATATTGACAGATAAGGATCCTGATCCACAAGCAAGTAATGCTTGGCAGTATGGACATGATACTGCATTCTATGTTAGTCAAGTCGTCCAGCATGATTACAAAGAAGCAAGACGCGCGGTTGATGCGCATATTTCGACCATGTTGGCACCGATTGAACCACAATATAGAACCATTCCTCGTCCTAACTCTTATAGAGAGTATATACGCTACCTGGTTTCCAGATTCACAATTCAAAATCAAAGATCGCGCAAAATTATTGTCGAGAAATTTCTAAGCTTGGATATTGCCGATATTTTCTCCAATCTTGAGAGCGTGTTTCGCCTCAATTTACCAATTTCTGTTGTCGGCCCAATTCTCCAAACTCTTCTCAATGACGGACGAATTAAGCCGGGTAGTCCAGAGTACAAGAAGCTTCATAAAATGGGGCTGGACTATCGATATGCTGTCGAGGGATCTGCCGCTGTTACAGGCCCAGCGCTTGATGCCTTGGCGAGCTATTACGATATCAGATCCTTAACACACATCACGCGGGCTCTACGTCATCCAGATGAAGGGATTCGAGCCAAAGCAGTGAGTCTTTTTCTGAAACGTGACATTGGACAAATTGTGCCTGGATTAGGTCGGGTATTCGAGATCGTGGATTATCCAATTTCGGTCATAGGCCCGATCGTGTCCCGATTGTTAACGGATGGCAGGCTTCAACAGGGCAGTGATGAATACGAATCTGTCCTCAATCGATCTCTTGAATTCAAGTCTCAAGCCGCAGTTATAATTCCAGCTATTGATATCTTAAGGCAAAGGAACGACCCACAACTTTTGAATATCCTTGAAAACATATTCGTTTTAACGAAAAGCGAAGATGTAAAGTCCTATATCGTGGAAGCCGTACTTGACCGAGAAACACCTGAGGCTTTAAGTTTTTCCAAAACGATTTTTTCCAAGGGATCAGTGAGTAATATTGCACGTTATTCCGATGCATTGCTAAACAAAGGACGAATTTCGCCAGGAGTTCCCGGGTATTCAGAATTGCTCACTGCTACTTTCGAGTCCAGTGAGCGAGGGTCCGGATCAAGCCAAGCCAGATTTATCTACCTAGAAGCCGTCGAGGGCATAAAAACGGCTGAAACTTTAGAAAATATTCGACAAACGCTCAAACAAAATTGGAATGAGAAGATCAAAGCTAAGGCAGTTGAAATCCTTTTCAAGCGGGAAATCCATACGATCCTCTCTTTTCTCGATCAAATGTTTGAGCAGAGAACCGATTATTTTGGAGGAACCGACTTTTATCTGAATGCTTTGGTTAGAGATGCAAGACTGAGTCCTGCAGATTTGAACCATGTTGTAGAAAGAGCCTTTTCTCTTCCCCCGGATGGCACTTCTGCCCGGGCAATATATCCTGTATTTGTATGGCTGAGGGAATCAGGTCGACCAGTTCCGATGAAGTATATCTTAAGATCAATGGCGGATTCAGGTAATGATTTGCGAAAGGCCGCTGTCGCTGAATATTTGAAAAGTGATATTGCTCAGATTTGGTCTCATTTGGATCAAGTGCTTCAGCTTGATTTCCCAAAGACTGTACGTGGAGCTGTTTTATCGGCGCTTTTTGCGGACAAAAGGATCCCTCTCCATGATAGCCGTCATTATGAAATTCTCGAAAAGGCACGGCGGTTCAGTAATCGCATGAGTGATTCTGTTTTAAATCCATTAATTGAGGCGGTTTCGGACGACCCCGATCCTCGCAGTTTGAGCTTTATTGTGTTTTGCCTTACTCATAGCGACTCTGAGGTGCGCAAAGTTGCGGTCAAGGCATTTTTGAAAAGAAGTTTACCAGAAATGATCTCCCACCTTGATTCCATTTTTCAATCTGAAAAGCCTCACACGGTAATCGCTCCAGTGGTGCGCGGATTACTGGACGGCAGTCGGCTGGCAAAGCAATCGGAAGACTACTATAATCTAGTAGATCGAGCGCTTTCTTATATTTCGGAAGATCCAGAAGAGGTTATCCAAGAAGGCTTGAATGCAATGCAAGGCGATTCAAGTGTCCAGGGTAACGAACATCTTTTGTCAGCTCTGAGGTACAAGGCGGCTCGCAAAAGATAATAAAACTGCTTATGAGTAGAAATCCCGCAGAAGTTCGAGAAGTCATTCCGAAGATCCTCAAGATAGATCAGATTGAATCTCTCAGCGAACAAGACCATTCTCTCAGTATTACTTTGCTTGGATTGATTCGCTCTTATCTTAAAAATCGAATAGAGAATTCAAAGACATCAAATGATGAACGCAAAGAACTTGAAGAATTAGTTCCTCCGGAAAATCCAGAAACTCTTGATTGCCATAGGCTATTGATCGAGCACCTATAGATTCTGTCTGAGGTAATTAACCGAGCCATAAAGGTGTCTCAAATGGCAGGCCCATGGACAAAAGGACATGGCCTATTTGCCCTCAAAATCATGCGGAAGTGTGGTTACCTCATTAGCCGTTTTACCCTGGGCCTACGTTTAAAAAGGGGAAAGAACGTTCAAAAAGGAAAGAACGTCAGGGCCCTCATATCTCTTTCAATTGACGAAGTTTTAGACACCCCATGGGGTGGCAACGCGTTTGCGAGACCGCCTATTGAGTAGGAGATGGCCCTTCGTTTGCTTTCTCAGTTTGGTATGAGCTCACCTAAGTTTTCATTTATGAAGGGGAAATATTACTCGTTTCAGGACATATTGAATCGTGGCGTTCGCCTGAGTGTGGTTGCGATACGAAGGAAAAGGGGCCGGTCCTATCGCCTCTACCGAGAAGCAAAGAGAATGTCTCATTTTTGGATTGAAGGACCTTTTGGACCTCGTGGAAAAGTTCTCTATCTTTACTTGGCGGACTCTCCCCTCACACAGAAAGTGAAGAACACCATTGGAGGCGTTGATTTTTGGGACTCATCCTCAGGCGGCCAGGTTTCTCGAGGAATAGATTATTGGAACAATTCCTATCCTGCTTATGCTCGCCTGGATCGGGAGATACAGAGCAGGGATCAAAATGATTTATTCAATCAGGTTCTCAAATACAGTTTGGCGAGTCTCACGATTTTCTTTATTTTATTTATCTATCTTCTCATGCCTTATTAATGAATTTCAGTCAGCCTCAAAGGCTCTGACGAACAGATTCAATAATTTTATCCTGTATCTGAGGTGACATATCTGGGTAGATTGGGAGGCTCACCACTTGTTGAGAGGCTTTTCGGGCCTCGCTGATATCGTGTACCCTTGAAATCTTTTGATAGGCTGGTTGGTCCGCCATGGTGCTAGGGTAGTGGACAGCTGTTGGAATTCCAAGTTCATTCATGCGCTTTTGAAATTGCTCGCGCCGGGGAACTCGCAAGGTGTACTGAGCCCAGACACTCTCTCGATCAGCACGGACAAAAGGAATGGCGAGTTCCATCTGGGAGAAGGCCTCGGAATAATTCTTTGCGATCCGTTGACGCTGTTCGATTTCCCAAGGGTAGCGTTCAATCTTTGGCAAAAGAATAGCGCACTGCAGGGTATCGAGGCGTCCATTCAAGCCGACCAGGGGATGATGATATCGCTGTGACTGGCCGTGATTGCGAATCCGTTTCAGCTTTTCGGCCCAGTCGCTGTTGTTTGTAAAGATGGCTCCGCCGTCGCCATAGCAGCCGAGAGGTTTGGCAGGGAAAAAACTTGTGATCCCGATTTCAGAGAGGTTTCCGCTGCGTTTGCTCTTATAGGGAGCTCCAAAACTCTGTGCGGCATCTTCGATGACGTGAAGTCGATGCTTTGCTGCGATCGAGTTGATTTCATCCATGTCGGCTGGTTGTCCATAAAGTGAAACAGGGACAATCGCTTTCGTTTTTTCTGTGATAGCCGATTCGATTTGATGAACATCCATGTTAAAAGTCGCGGGATCGATATCGACCATAACAGGGGTCGCGCCCACAAGCACGATGGTCTCAATCGTCGCGATAAATGAGAATGCCGTTGTGATCACTTCATCGCCGGGACCAATATTGAGGGCCATCATGGACATCAGGGCTGCGTCCGTTCCACTTGCGCAGGTGATTGCGTATTGGCATCCAAGAAAGTTTTGAAGAGCCTTTTCACATTCTTCGACTTCGGGTCCCATAATATACTGCCCGTGATTGAGGACTGTCTGAATCCGAGCATCAATCTGATCTTTGAGTGAATTGTATTGGGCCTTGAGGTCAATGAACGGCAAGGACATGGTGCGATCCCTTCGTTGGGTGATAAGCATTGAATTGGCCCTTAACATATTCACAGCAGGACAATCAAAGCAAGAGGGAAAGTTCTGATCAGATCAGTCCACATCTCTTGCTCTGTCCGGTCAGAGATTGGGGTCAATTGGCGACATCTGCGAAGAATACTTGTAAGGTCTTGATTTTCATAGGATAAACCATTGATACCTAGGGATTAAATGAGCAACGATTTAAACATGTGTGAGGTTGAAAATATATGATTCCTGTGATTTTGTCTGGTGGAAGTGGAACACGTTTATGGCCCGTTTCGCGCGCCTCCTATCCAAAACAGTTTTGCGACTTTTATGATCAGAGTTTTTTGAGGAACTCGATTCAACGTTTAAAACCCTTTGGAAACCCTTATATTTTGACTCTTGAGTCCATGCGTTCACTTTCTGTTCGAACCTTGGCCGAGGAGGGCTTGGGGGCCGACTGCGTGATTTCAGAACCGATGGGAAAGAACACGGCTCCGGCCGTGGCTTTGATTTGTCATTGGTTGAAAACTCAGGGAAGAGAAGACGAGATCGTCGGAGTTTTCCCAGCGGATCATCTCATCATCGATACCAGGGGTTTTCAATCAGCCGTTGAATTGGCTATTGAGTGCGCGAAAGAGGGAAAAGTCGCGACTCTCGGGATTTATCCTTCTGAGGCCTCAACAGGCTATGGATACATTGAAATCGAAGAGAGAGTCGTTAAGACGAAGAATGATTTACAGGCCCGAGGTGTTCTGGGTTTTCGTGAAAAGCCAAATCAGGCGACCGCCGAGGAATTTCTGAAATCGGGGCGACATTTTTGGAATGCGGGGATGTTTGTTTTTAGAGCTTCGGTGATGATTTCTCATTTTGCAGAACACCTTCCCTTGGTTTGGAAAAAAATCTCAGGAATAAAACCCGACTGGAGCAACGCCAAATACAATTATGCGATGATTGAGTCGATTAGCTTGGATTACGGAATCATGGAGAAGCTGACGGAGCAGGTTTGTATTCCTTGCTCGATGGGTTGGAGTGATGTGGGATCTTGGGACGAGCTGGCCCGCTTGGATGAAGAAGTGAGAGCCTCAAAAACGGAGTCTTCAGCGTCTATCTATACTCAGGATGCAGTTAATAATTATGTGTTTTCAATCAAAGAAAAAGTTGTGGGCTTGATTGGGGTCGAAAATTTAATTATCGTCGACACTCCCGATGCCTTGCTTGTCTGCAAGAAGGGACAAAGTCAGAAGGTCAAAGATTTATTGGATCAAATCAAGAAGGCGGGCCTGCCAGAAGCAGTGGAGCATCCTTTTGAAATTAGGCCTTGGGGTGGCTTCGAGGTATTGGCTGACCAAAAGGAGTTTAAAGCCAAAAGGATAACAGTTGATCCGGGAGCAAAGATTTCTTATCAATCCCACGCAAAACGCAATGAACATTGGATTGTTGTGTCTGGAGAGGCCGAAGTCATTCTGGACGAAAAAACTCATCGAATCCAAGCGGGAGAATCTATTTATATTCCAGCTGGATCAAAGCACCGTATTGGCAACGTGGGTTCAATGCCAATGATTTTTGTTGAAGTTCAAACGGGCAGTTACTTTGGTGAGGATGACATTGTGAGATACCAGGACGACTATTGTCGAATTTGAGGCAAAATTGAGTATGAGAAAATAGGGGAGGCGAAAAAATTGAAACGTATTTCTTTATCGGAGTATCTTCAGACAGGAAAGCCAATTGTTTTTGACGGGGCGATGGCAACCTCTCTCTACGAGAGAGGTTATTACATCAATCGGAGTTTCGAAGAGCTTTGCCTGACGGACCCTCAGGCTGTCAAAGAGGTATTGATTGACTTTAAGAAAGCCGGAGCTGAGCTGCTGACCACAAATACCTTTAACGCGACGAAACCAAAGCTCACTGAGTACGGATTGCAAGGTCAGCAGAAGGAAATACTCGACGCTGCAGTAAAAATTGCTCAAGAAGTGGCCGGTGAAGAGGCCTACGTGATCGGATTGATGGGACCATTGCCTGTCATGATTGAACCATTGGGACCCACGGCCTATCTCGAAGCGGTGGCTTTGTATGAAGAAGTTGCGCGCACTCTCGACGAGGCAGGGGTGGATGGATTTACAATTGAAGGATTTCACAACCTGAGAAATCTCGAGGCCGCCATCGTCGCAATCAAGAAGGTTTCCGATAAACCTGTGTTTGCGCATTTGAGCTTAAATGAAGACATGCGTTCCTCCTACGGAAGCACTCCAGAAGACTTGGTTCGCCTCGCAGAAGAGTATGACCTGGACGTCTTGGGATTTTGCGGAGAGGTGGGTCCGAGCGGAATGTTAACGGCTCTTGATCGAACAAGGCCACTCACAAAGCGATTGATTAGCCTCAAGCCCAATGCGGGAATGCCGAAATACGTCAATGATCAATGGATTTATCTTTGTAATCCAGACTATCTAGCAAAATATGGTAAGCGCTTTATTCAGCAGGGAGCTAACCTCGTTGGGGGACACTGCGGAGTGCACTCTCTTCATATTCGTGCTCTGACGAACGCGGTTCGCATGGCGACAAACTATGTGCGAAAGGAAAATCCCACTTTTGATTTTTCGCTTCCACTGGTGGATCAGCCAGCAAAGCCGATGGATCTAGGTGAGAGAAGTGAATTAGGGGCAGATTTAAAGGCTGGTCGGAAGGTATTTTCGATCGAGATCATCCCGCCAAAAGGGGCTGACACCAGGAGTTTTTTAGAACACTGTCGCGAACTCAAAGCGGGTGGAGTCAAATATGTGAATATTCCGGATGGCGCGCGTGCAGTGGCTCGCTTGAGCTCTCTTCATCTGGCGGCTCACATTCAAAGCGAAATAGGAATAGAAGCGATCCCTCATTTGACCACTCGCGATCGCAACATTATTGGTTTACAGAGCGATCTTTTGGGCTGTCATGTGGCGGGAGTACGAAACCTTCTCTTGGTAACTGGAGATCCTCCGAAACTGGGAAACATGAAGGGGGCAACCGGAGTTTATGATGTTGATGCGATTGGATTGACCCACATCGCTTCGCGCATGAATAGCGGACTTGATCTTGGGGGAGCGAGTATGGGATCAGCGACTCGGTTCTGTGTTGGAGTGGCACTCAATCCAACGGCATCCCATCGGGAACTAGAAATCAATCGTTACAAATATAAAATTGAGGCGGGCGCCGATTACGCGATCACTCAGCCCATTTATGATCTTGAAGCCTATCTGACCTTCATGGATCAATTGGGCGGTTCACCCATTCCCATAATTATGGGTATCTGGCCTCTGGTGAGTCTGCGCAATGCTGAATTTTTAAAAAATGAGGTACCTGGAGTGTCGGTTCCCGATTGGGTGATTTGTGAAATGGAGAAAGCTCAGGGTGATAAGGGAGAATCGATGAAGAGAGGAATGGACATCGCTATGAAGACAATGAGCGAGGCAAAGAATCTGGTGGCAGGTTTTCAGGTGAGCGCTCCTTTTAATCGTGTGGGTTTTGCCTTGGATGTGATTCATGCCCTTTCCAATTAAGGCTTTTTCTCGCGGGCAGACATGGGAGATGAAGGTCTCTCTCGCGGGACCGACGCTGCTCGATATATTGTACGCGCATGAGGTGCCCATTCGTTCGAGCTGCATAGGCAAGGGTGTTTGTCGTCAGTGCCGAGTGAAAGTTGTCAAAGGCACGGCGCCCGTGTCCGGAGCAGATAGCAAAGCTTTTTCTGCAACGGCTCTTCAAGATGGTTGGCGATTGAGTTGCCAAATTCGGCCAAAATCTCAAATGGAAATTGAATTTCCACAGGTTTATCAAGTGGGAGAGCATCTTGAAGTTTTGCGGCTTCCTGTTTCAGATTGGTGGATCGCTTTTGATGCGGGGACAACGGGCTTGGAAATGGCCGCGATAGATAAGAATGGAGAATGGTGTCGAGTGCGGGGCTTGAACAGTCAGGTGATTATGGGAGCCGACGTCATGACTCGGCTCGAATACGCCCAGAGACTGGGCGTTGAGCCGCTTCACTATCGCTTGGTTCGCCAAATCAAAAAACTTTTGGAAACAATCAAGAGTGAGGCTGGGCAATATCATTTTTCTGATATGGGTCTTGTTGCTGGCAATTCAGCGATGATTTCGTTTTTGCATCAGTGGTCGATCGATAGCTTGGCCGTTTTTCCGTTTCAACCTTGTTCCTTCGAAGAGGCAAAGACAAATCTGGCGGGTATGGGCGATTGGACAAGTCTACCTCTTTTGAATAGTTTTGTGGGAGGGGATCTGTGGGCGGGATTGTTTTTCTTATGGAAGAAAGGCGAAATGAGTAGACCCTCTTGGATTCTTTTGGACGTTGGGACCAACTCTGAGATTATTTTTTGGACTGGGGAAAAACTCTTGATCTCAAGTACGCCTGCGGGACCTGCTTTTGAGGGATCGAATATCAGTATTGGTATGAGGGCTGAGTCGGGAGCAATCATCAATCCTCTTTATGACCCGAAGGAGAAAGCTTGGACATTTGATGTGGTAGATGAGGACGTCCCGCGCGGCATTTGTGGCTCGGCTTTGATTCAGGCCGTTGCCCAAGCTCTCAAAGCTAATTTGATTAACACGGAGGGAGAGATCCTCGATGCAAAGAAGATTTCGTTGAATCCAGACTTGGGTTTGAATCAAGACGACATTCGAGAATTTCAGTTAGCAAAATCAGCCATTCGGACTGGTGTTGAGCTGATTATGAAAGAGGGCGGTCAAAGAGCGGAGCGTTTGATTTTGGCGGGTTCGTTTGGAGAACATCTGCCGATAGATTCTGCCATTGAGCTGGGACTCCTACCAAATATGAAAATGGAAGCGATCGGCAATTCCAGTTTAAAAGGAACTATTGCTTGGGGTCTGGCTTCTAATGAGGAAAAAGAAGAGTTTGCTGCTTGGATCGATAAAGTCAAGACTCCGGTCGATTTGGCTTTGAAAGATGAGTTCCAAGCGATGTTTATTGAATCCATGAATTTGCATCCGTAAATTTGCCGTGAATTTTCCGTGAATTTGCAGTGAATTTACATCCCATAAGGACTGAAGTGATGGTGCTTGAATAAGTTTGAATTTATCTGAAGTAAGGGAGAGAGTTTTGATACAAAAAGGACGCTACCAGGAATTTCGCAAGGCTTTGAATTCTCGATTGATGATTTTTGATGGGTCGATGGGAGCTCTCCTCATGAAAAGGGGACTCCCCCCCGGACACGCCCCTGATCTTTGGAATTTAGAAAATCCAAAAGTGATTGAAGGTGTACAAAAAGAGTATGCTGAGGCTGGAGCAGATATTCTTATCACAAATACTTTTGGAGCTTCGCGCTGGCGCCTCGACGAATATCGGGCTCACTCGAAACTTGTTGATATCAATGCAAGGGCCGTGGAGATCGCTCGACGAGCGGGAGGTGAGCGGTGTTTCGTGGCGGGCGATTTGGGTCCTTGTGGGGATACCGTGTTTCCGACGGGATCGCGATCTTTTGATGAGGTTTTTGAGATCTTTAGGGAACAGGCTCGAGTTTTGATCGACGAAGGCGTCGACTTGATTGTTGTTGAGACAATGTTTGATTCGATGGATTTCAAAGCGGCATTGGCAGCCGTGCGCGATCTCAGTTTAAAAGTCCCGCTGATTGGTCTGATGACATTTAACACGGATACTTTTTCAGACACTGGAATTAGCCCTGAGGCATGTGTGGCGATAGCGGAGGGATACCATTGTGATGCAGTTGGTGCCAATTGTTCGGTAGGTCCGCAGGCGATGTTGAAGGTGGTCGAGAAAATGAAGGTCTGGAGTCGATTGCCAATCGCCATCCAGCCAAATGCGGGCATGCCAGAGTTGAGAAATGGCGAGACAGTGTTTCCGATGGATGCTGTTCAAATGGCCGAATACATTCCACAGTTTTTTGAGCGCGGGACGAGAATACTGGGTGGCTGTTGTGGAACAACACCAGAATATATTAAAGCTATCAGGCACTACGTTGATAGTCAGGGAGACAGAGTTTTTGGAGCGAGCCAACCTCTTGACGATCAACGTGTTTTGATCGCCTCAAAAACACGGGCCGTGGGAATCGGACCTCAGCATCCCTTTGTGATGATCGGCGAAAAAATCAACCCCACAGGACGAAAAAAAGTGGCCGACATGATCCGGCAAGGAAACATCGAAGCACTACTGGCCGATGCTCATCTGCAAATTCAAAATGGGGCTCAGTGCCTGGATGTCAATGTGGGAGTCCCTTTGATTGACGAGCCAAAGATGATGAGAGAGGTCATCACGACATTACAGAATTCGGTCGAAGTGCCTTTGGTGATTGATTCAAGCTTTTCATTGGCTCTCAAAATGGGGGGAGAAGTTTACTACGGAAGACCTCTTCTCAACTCAATCAATGCTGAAGATGAAAAACTTGAAGAAGTGATTCCAATTGCAAAGCGCACCGGTGGAGCGATGCTCGCCTTGATCACCGAGACGATGGTTCCTGAAAAAGCGGAAGATCGCCTGATCTATGCGCGAAAAATTTTGGATCGACTAATAGAGGCGGGATTTAATCGGCACGATGTCGTTTTTGATGTTTTGGCCTTAACTGTTTCGGCAATGAGAGAAGGAGCTCGAGAAAGTTTGAGAACGATTGAGCTGATTCAAAAGGAACTGGGTTGTGCGACAACTTTTGGTTTGAGCAACTCATCATTTGGATTGCCGAACCGAAGATTTGTTCACCAATCCTATTTGATGATGGCGGTGCAAAGAGGGCTGAACAGTGCCATCATGAACGTACTTGAAAATCAGATAGCCACCAGAGTGGCGGCGGCTGAACTATTTGGTCCCAGGGGAGCCGCAGTCGAAAATTATTTAGATAAGTGGTCTCAGCCAATCAGCGAGGGAACCGACTCTGCCTCTTCAGGGGTTCAGCCCCTTCAGACGAAGTCTGAAGAAGGAGACGATTTCGTTAAGCAATTGGATCTTGATGCGCTTGAAACGGAGATCTTTTGGGATATTGTTGATGGGAAGAAAGACAAAATACAAACTGACATTAGGGAGTTTCTAAAAACGAGGTCAGATGAATCTTTCAGTTTGTTTTTGGAGATCATGACTCCTGGAATTAGGTACTTGGGAGATCTGTTTGCGAAGCGAAAGAGATTTATTCCTCACCTCGTTGCTTCGGCTGAGGCAATGAAATTAGGAGTGGCCCTTCTTGAGCCTTTTTTCAAAACCAGCGGGGGGAGTGGAGAAGCTCGTGGTACGATTGTCTTTGCGACGGTGAAGGGCGACATTCATGACATTGGAAAAAATATCTGTATTCTCATGTTGAAAAATTTTGGCTATCAAGTGATCGACCTGGGTCGCAATGTCGCCATGGATGAAATCTTTTTGGCGGCCGAGAAGAATAAGGCCCAAATTATCGCCCTCTCTGCATTGATGACGACAACGATGGTCCAAATGAAACAACTTGTAGAAGAAAATCGTCGCAGGGGCTTGGATTTTCGGGTTATGGTGGGAGGTGCGCCAGTGACCTCTGACTTTGCTCGCGAGATTGGGGCCGACGGGCATTGTGAGGACGTGGGTACTTTGGTAGGAGAGACGGAGCGAGTTTTTTCAGCTCTAGGATATATGACCCTTTAGTAAACCGAGAGCGAAGGAGGACGGAGTGATTCTATTTTCTTTAAATGGTTTGCGTGGCCTTTATTTTCTCTTTCCCGTTTGTTTGATGAGTTCGATGTTTTTTATTCCCGTGCACGCCGAGGCTCTCGACTGTGGGCGAATTGAATTGACGAAAGGCAGGGTGGAAATACTCAGACTGAAGGGTGGAGCGGAAAGCAAAGCGGACGCCGTCCGCAAGGCGATCGTGGCCAATGGAAAGGCAGTTGTGGACTGCCAAGATATCATCGTCACTTTGCAATCTGCTCGTGCGAAAGTTCGATTGAAAGGCAACGTCCTGTTGACACTGGGGCCACACACCAGAATATCGATTGAGGAATACGCGAGTAATTCAGGCAGCCCGACTCTGGTACATCTGGCCTACGGTAAAATCAGAACATTGTTTAATCCAGGCACAGGTTCAGATTCAGGCTCAGGTTCAAGTTCAGGATTAGGGGCAGATTCAGGTTCAGGCTTAGGTTCAGGCCCAGATTCAAAATCTGATGCTAAAAAGACTGAACCAGAAAAAAAACAGAGTCGATTTCGGATGAGGACTGCCACTGCCGTTGCGGGAGTTCGAGGAACCGATTTCTATCTGAGTTTTGAGCCCAACACAAAAATAACTGAACAGGCAACTCTAAATGGGGCCGTTCAAGTTGAGCAGGTCGACACGGGCCAAAGTGTTCTCGTCAATTCTGGTCAACAGGTTGTCGTCGAACAAGTTCGTGAAAAGAGCAAACAGGGTTCCTCAGAGGGAGAGAAAAGAGAAGAGGTGAAGCCTCTTATCGTTAATGCGATAGCTCCAGCTCTTGTCAACGAGATCAAACAAACTTCTCTATTGGTTAAAAATGATCGAGAGTTTGTATCTTCTGAGGCCGTTAAGATCCTAGGCGCGCCAGATGATTGGAAGCCTGCCGTCGAAGAGGTCCCATTTGACCTCAACGGACTTAAGGAAGAATTTTAAAACTGAACGAGTGGCGCGAGATGAACTAATAGACCCCAAGCGTTGTGGGCGAACTTTTCGTTGTCCCTGTCCAATTCCGTTGGCTCTGGTCCTGAAAAGTACTCTTGCTCACGTTTTTTTGTGCCTTGATACCGAAGCGCTTGATGAAAATAGATCTCAGCTGAAATAAGCAAGCCACCCCAGCCAAGTGTTTCTGTAAAAAAATATTCGATCGAGCCCCAATGAGAGTCTTCCGCTCAGAGAAGAAATGTCACGATGAACACTAAAGCTGGGGCCGTAACTATCCATTCCCAAAATATCATGTCCAATTCCGGCACGAAAAAACCAAGCCCATTCGCGCTCAAACTCGGAGCGCAGTCCCACATCAAGAACGAAAGATTCAAGACGATTGGAAACATTAAATGTCGACGGAGGTCCAGAATGAAATTTCGATCCTGCATCATTATCCGATTTGTCCGACTCATAGAAATTAAGACCGACCAAATAGGACTTCTCACCAAACTTAAAGTTAGTTTGCAAACGGGCCCCGTGATTCTCATTGTCCTCCAACTCAAAGAGATAATTGGCGTGGTTGAACTGGATGTTTCCTCCTAAGGGCCCCAAAGACCATCGGCTGCTGACTTTCCTTTTAGGTTGAGTCAATTTGTAGCTTTCTTTCGGAGCTTCTAAATCTTGGTTGAGTTTCCAGCTCAGGAAGGCTTCTTCGCTTGAGTGTTTTACTTTCCAGCCCTGCTTTTCCCAAACGTAGGTTGCTCCAGGGGGGAGTTCTCCAGATTCAGACAAGACTCTTCCCCTCAAGACGTAAAGTTGGAGGCGATGATAGAAGATTTCGGCATCGCTCAGGCTCAAAGCGTGTCCATCAACGCGGAGATGATCCGACTGATCGGGTCCGCATATCCATCGGGCTGATCCTCCGTTAAAATTCCAGGAGCTATCGGCAGAAGGCAGTGGAGATTGAATCTGTGATTTTCCGTAGGCAACCGCCGTACAGCGACCTCTTGAAATAAATTTTATGTAGGAATCTTGATCGACGAAAGCACTCTCATTCCAGCGGAAGAGAGTTTTGAATTGAATGGGATCCTTGCGTTCTGTTCCTGACCAGGTCACTGAGCCTTTAACAAACTGAACCACTCCGACGAATTCATTGACTTGATTTTCAGCTATCTTTATTTTTTTTGACTCTAAGAGTTTCGTTTGCTTATTGAGAGGATCAGAATTTCCCTTCTCGGGTGAAATTTCATCGGGTCCCGTATCAATTCTGGCTTTTTGAGGGAGTGCGTAGGGAACTTCCTGTGCCAACGTGGTCGTAACTCGGCAGAGAAAAAGCAGGGCCGAAAGAATGAAAAATTTTATAGCCATAGATCACTCATCCTTCTTGGAGCTAAGGTTTTTCAAGGCCCCATCATCATAGGTTGGCCACAAGAAGGGTACATCTAAAATATAGGGAATGGAAGTGGGACGAACATCAGCCAAGTTGGGTTTTCCGCCTTCGATCCAGGCCTGATACCAAATTTTTGCCAAAGCTCGAGATCCGATTGCAAGGCGCTCAATTAAGATTGGGGTAAATGCTTTGATCACTTTTTGGGAAGAAGCAGGGTGGCGCAAAGGGGGCAATCCATTTTTAGCTTCGTTCTGCTGAGAAACAGAAGAATCCTTGGTCGAGATGGCTTGAATAATTGCATATTTTTTATCAATACGAATGGCTTCGTCAAGCCGACTCCAGGAATTTGCCGCGAGGGCTAAGGCAAAGGAAGAGGCGGCTCCTTTGGTCTTCCAGTCAACACCAATGTTTTTTTCGATGATGTGTTTGAGAGAAGAGGACTTTGCACGATTATAAACCTGATTTTCAATTGAGAGCTCAAGACTGTCAACGACAGTGCTTTCAAAGTACTCGTGTGCTTTTCCGTTTCCGGTGGCCCAGCCATCGTAGTTAACCGTTGTGTGATAGGGTTGTGTGAGGTCGCCCACAAAATGTCCCATGACTCCTCCAATTGCCAAAGCTGCGGAGATCGCCTCAAGTCGAGACTGTTCTTTGGTGCAAGAGTAAAAATTAAAACCGAGGCTTGGCGGCTTCTCTTGAGAAATGATTGGCAGATGCCATTTTGGTCTCTCGTCGATCAATTGGGATGAAACTCCGGTTTCTTTTCCTTTCGCGCAGGCAAAGGCCGCAGCCATTTTTTCAAAGAGTTCACGGACACGCCAGGGCGCTGAGCCCACGTCAAAATACACCCGCAAGACTTGAGGGGAGGCGGTATTTGCGGAGATAGGATTTGGCTTTCCATCGAATTTCTCCAGAACTTCTGAGTAATCAGAGGGCAAACCGAGCAAGAGTTTTTGGTAGGAGGCTTTGTTATCTTTTGTGGGCAAGCCAACGAGAAGCTCCAGGTCAATGAAGTGAGTGGGGCCGTTGGCCAGCATCGCGCTTTTGGATTGCCGAGTGGTTTCTCTCCAAGAAATATCGGGAAGATTGGAGAGATGACCAAATTGGTGAGCGCGGTCCTTGAAAAAAGTGGGAAGACCGCGATCCTTGGCTTCTTTGTCGGAAAAACTCTCCATGAGAAGTGCGGCTGTGTGCCCAATGAGGTGGTGGCCCCTTTCACCCCAAGCCTGAGCGCGAAGGCCTACCAACAGACAGGCGATCGCCATTGTGACACCCAAAAAAGGTCCAATGAAAAGCGACAATTTCTTTGGCGACAATTTTATTAGCATCGAGATGATTCCTTTTAAGCAATTTAATATTTGGGCAGTTATCCGAGCATAAAACTTGATGATGTCTATGTCTAGGTAAGGGTCGCTCCCCGAGTCGCCGGTCAAAGAAGCCTTTTTATGCATGATCCCATTTTTTTATCTTCAAGGGCTGGTAAATAGGCTGCCATTTCACTTATCCCATATTTTCGTAAGAGCACGGAAAAACTTTCCGCCGAGAATTGGCCACGCCCCTGCGGTTCTTGGGTCACGAGGAAGAGATAAAACAAGTTGAAGAGTTCAACCTGATTCAATGGTTGTCCCTGAAAGTGGGATGATAGAAGAGTCTCAAAATCATTTAAAGAGTGGATGTGATTCATGACCAAATTAAAATACCCTTGATCTGGTTTGAGCAGGACTAAAGCTCGAAGAGTGTCTTCCACGGAGGAGCTGATTCTTGAAAGATGTGCCACGGCGCCCAAACGGACAATTGGTCTCCCGGTCTGGAGTGCCACTTCCAAGAGACTTACAAATGAATCAACGGACTTTGTTTGTAATAATAGCAAATTTAATCTTAGGGATTGGACCGCCGGAGAGGTTAAGAATTGCGGCTTATTTTCAAGGAGCTCCTTGACCCAAGCTACAAACTTGTCGTCAGTTACCTTCGAAATAGAATTCATCACAAGTCTCTCGTCAAAATAGGGGAGCAACTCCATTCTAGACCAAAGCAATTCGACCCAATCTTGAAGATCGGCCGAACTCCTAAGATCGCCTGCACTATCAATGAGTGAACTCGTTAGTGAAGGAGTTCTAATAAAAAGCTTGAACAATCGACGCTTGAAATCTCTGAATTCATTTGCGGAGTTCATCTTCGCTGACAACGAAATTAAAGCCAGATTCAAGAGTATCTCGTCTGATGTATCGGTCCTTATTGTTTGCGGAGAATTAAGCAGCAACTCAAGAGATTCGATATTGAGATGGGGGACCAGAAAAGGAAAATAGGGAACAATAGCTTGTGCGTCAGGCAAATGAAGCATCATCGCCACTTCGGCCATCTCGGCTGGGGTGAGCCTTTTTTCGATGACCATGTTGAGCGCTAAGCTCAGGATTTGGCTCGACCATTCTTGTCTGGCAATCTCGGCGAGTTCTATCTCTGTGTAGTTGCTTGCGAGACGCGCTACCTCGTCAAGGTGTTTCTGGCCCTGTTCGATTAATTCAGAAAGCCCTGACTTGCCTTTTACATGATTGGCCACTGCATTCGAGATATCCTGACTTACAGAATCGGGATAATCAAAGGCAAAATCCAACCAGCTTGAGAGGCTCATGCCACTTGCAAGGAGCTTGTCGATGAACTCGATCCATTCGACAAACGGAATCAATTCCTGAAGAAGACGCTTTCTCTGCACCAAAATTTGAAATTCCTCTTGGGTCGAAGGGGAACGAAATTTTTCCAAGGAGGATAGAATATATTTTGCCAGATTAAATCTGATAGGTGCATCCAGTTTTTTTAGCAAATCAAACAGAGTGGGGTCGTTATTAAGAAAAAAAATCTGATGGATTCTTCCAATTAAAATAGGCGCAATTTCCTCAAGATTTTCAAATGCAAAGGCATCTGGCGAAAGCAAGGCACCAGGTTGGAAGCTGAGTAGAATTTTTCTGGTCGACAAATCCTCTTGGTCAAGAAAGCGATTGCGTTGCCGGCGATATTCCATGAGAGGAATTCTCTCAGTATTTTTGAGTGCATTGAAAATCGGCGACAAGCTGGAGTATTCAAATCCGACGAGTCTCGCAAGTTCTTGAGCTGGGCCTTCTGCGCCCGACGCCCCCAAAACAAGGAGAAGGGGACGAAACATTTCTGGCTGTAGCTCATGAATATTTGGTGGCTCATCAGCATACGGGTTGCTGTCGTGAACGGAAATGCTGAGTGTAGGGTCAGCAGTCGGTTCAATGCTTCGGCCCAGTGAGTTCTCTGTCATCGAGTCGTAAGAACGAGTCGAGAACTCCTCGATGACATTTCGCAAAGGAGCATCAATAAAGTCAATGGGCTGATCCATTGCGCCGATTGAATAGTGCTTCAGGACTTCAGCAATTTTCAAAAAATTCACGTTTTCATCGATCTTATCTGGAGGGGGGAGAAGTAGTTTCGAGAATCCAAGAGTCTGTCTCGACATAAAAAAACCATTTAAAATCAACTCTATATGAGAAGCGGTCAAGCGAAGTCCATTGACGGTGTGAAGGTAGAAGTCTGGGTGCTCAGGATGGTTGACCATGGTTCCGACAGCTATGCCGAGTCGTGTCTCGGTAGCTAGATCGACAGCAAGAAAAACTCTCTCCTTTGCGCTCATCGGATAGCCCATACAAGTCGTGGAGCTACAGTCACGAGCAAGCAGACCCTTGATGAGCGCGAGGTCAGCAGGCAACTCGTAGAGAACCAGTCCTTGTCGCGATTGAACTGAATCTTCGACTGTCACTGCAGCAGTGCTCAATTCCTTAGCCGCTAGCGCACTCAACATATTAAGAGCGAGGCTGTAGATATCTTCATATGAGGGAAAAGACTGCAGCACATCTCGGATTGTTGATCGCAAGGCCCTTTCAGGAATAGATTTCAGATTACTTTCCCGAAGAACTTGAACAAGTCGAGTGACCACTTCATTTTCAAGTTCTCTTCGAATCCGGAGGCCTGCTAAGGTGTTGGGCGGAATCTGCGCTTCTTGAGACAGCTTGTCCAATAACTGTTCGTCAGGCAACTTGAGCAAGGAGGCCTTTTCAGGATGATTCTTCAGGAGCTTGGCCAGCGTGATGCGCAGAGTTTCGCCTTTGCTTAGGTTCAACAGAGTTTCCAAATTAATTTGCAACGAAGCCCCAATAGAAGCGACCTCATCAGCTGAAGTTGCTTTAAACAATTGAAGATCAATCACCTTTAGCCGAGTAAGTTTATTTTCCTGAGTTTCAATCACTATGGTTTTTAGTGAACGGGATCGATCTTGGTTTGTGATCAATGGTTTGGTTCTCTGGATTAGCTCGGCGCGTTTTTCAAGAAAGCCAACAAAATCCAAACGGTTATCAACCGAACTCAACAAAATTTCGGGGAACAGTTCAATTGCACGGTGTAAATACTCAGGTCCGCGAGTGTCACGAATTTTCTTGTGAGGAGATTCATTTCCTATCGAGTGGAGAGAAACTAAGAAAATACACGCAGCCAGAATGAAACGAATATTCACCTCCACCCCCAGAAAGAAATGAGTTCTGGAAGACCCCTAACATCGCGTTCTTTGAACTGTCAATATCGTATGTAGTATCGAAATCGACTGTCTTCAAAGAAATCCTTGATGCTAGAGGTTTGGTGACGATCGTGAAATTCCCGCCAACAGCAGAACCAAAAAGGTAAGCTTCTAAAATCAAATTTTGCGAAGGAATGGAGTTCAAAATCTCAATAGCTTTTTTTTGAGCCCGCGCATTCATCTCTGAATTGTGGACCAATTTTAATAAGCTCAATTTGGTTCAGCTTTCCTTACAGACGTCTGTAAAAACTGCTGACTCCAGATCGACTCAAACAATCAATCTTCCGCTTTGGAGGAGGCAAAGCCAGCCAAATGAATCATGCAGCCCCCCCCAACATCAAGCTACTTGATAAGTCCTTGTAAAGTCAAAGTTTTTTAGGTCTCATGTTCACTATCTTGAAGTCTTACCGGATGGTGAGAGGCTTGGTTTGGATCTTCACCAGCACAACGAGCAATTGGCCCACTAGCCTAACAGCACGCTTGTCTGAGAACAGTGTGATAGAAATATTCAGCGATAAAGAAGAACTGTTACCCCGTAATTACTATTTTCTCGCATTTTCATATTGGCGGAAATATCTGAGACAAGCTCTGACTTAACAAATATTTTGTGGGGTCGCTCGATCGACCCCACGAAAAGTCGAGCTCCACAAAATTGGACCCGTCCTTTAGGTGCTTTGTCGTTGATCTGACATTACAATCTTTTGAGGAGGTGCTGTGAAACAACTTTGGTTTTCGCGCGTGCTTGGCTGGATTCTTCTCATTTTTCAATTTAATGCCAGTGCCGCAACAACAACAAGAAAAGTGCCTCTGGATGTTCACCTGCACTACGATCTGTACTCTGCTCCAACTGCTAAGTCCGGAAACAACGCCGAAGACTTAAAAGCTGTTCTTAATTCTAAACAGTTCGGCAGAGCCCTACTGATTTCTCCAGGATATCTACAGTCTCGAATTTTTGATCATGAAAAGCAAGAGTGGAGAGATTACAGAAAGGAGTTTGACCTTCGAACAAGCCAAATTGTCCAGCAGCATCCTGAGAGTTTTCTTGGTTTGTGCGGAGGAAATTTGGAATCTGAAGATGGAGAAGAAGTCATACGGAGCTGCCTGAAACAGACAGGTATGATTGGTCTGAAGCTTCGTGAACCTACCCATTCACTTGCTGTGCCTGTTAATTTTTCAAAACTGGAAAGTATTCTGAATTCAAACCCATCACTTAAAGTTGTTCTTATTCATCCCTTAAGTCTTCTTCAAGAGAAGGACTTCAAAGCCGAAGCAGAAGCCTATCTAAAAATCTCAACAAAATTTCCAGATGTTCAAATTATTGTAGGTCACAGTGGTTATTCCCCGAAATTTATTGAAGCACTTGCTTTGACTCCCGCTCGTAAGCGTTCCAATTTATTTCTTGATACATCAACAGCCCTAAATCACCATGGATATTCCGACAATGAATTGGTCGTGGCCTATCGAAAATTCGGAATGAGCAATGTCGTATACGGTTCGGATTATAGCATAGGAGGAACTCCTCCAAGGCGAGAAAATTACCAAGATTACTACTCAGATATTGAGAAATCGAAAGTTTTTACCGCAGATGAAATTGATAAAATTTTGTTTCAGAATCCACAAAGGCTGCTGAATAAAATCATGCCAGAAAGCACCTTAGGGAATACCAGTAAATCAGGCGTAAAATAGTAAATGTAGATGATGATACCATTATTTAGCAAGAGTATCAGACAATCGTCTCTTCGTTTTCAGATTGCTGGCTGTTTTCTGAAGAATTCTTCTTCTTGCTCTCGTGACAGCACTATTTGATACAAAATGCTTAGGTATAGGATCGCGGAGGCCGGTGTATTACCGAATCAGGACTCCTGAGTTCATCTGGAAAATTCTCTTGGGGAGATTTCGCCCTCGCTCGTCAGGATTCGAGATCTCTCCTCAATTTCTGCAAAGAATCCGAATTCATTGACCACCACTTTTGAAAGCCTTAGTCGGCGGATCTTACTAAAAAAATTTTCCATTTCATTCACGGCCAGTGCACGGGTACCTTACTTCAGCAAATTTTTGTAGTTCTTTTTTAACCAAGCCATTGCTTCGGTTTTGAGTTCTTTGCAAAAATCGATCAGCTCGTGTGCTTCCTCTTCGCTGACAGTTCCGGCAAAGTCATACTCTGTTTCATTGCGCTTTTTTCTGCAGGTTTCCAGGTAGCTAGCGCTATCTGAGTGATCTTTGCCTAAAATAAGCTGTATGGATTGAAGAGTCCTGTAGTGGGCGAGATTTTTTTCTGGTCTATAACCAGAACTATGGAGAAGAATGGTGCAGATTTTAAGAGCGGCATTGTAAGCAATACCAAACTTCCAATCGTCAGAAATTCCTTTTACAGACGCATCCTTTAGATCGCGCTCAACGATTTCAAGGAGATTTTGGATTTCTTCCTTACTGGGTTTATGTGTGCGAAGCCAGCCATTCTTGGCCCAGTCAACTAATGACATTTTCATCTCCGATCAGGAAAACCCTTTTGTCCTTCATGATACTACGAATGAAATGATCTTTCTTATTCAACCTTTGCTTCCAAGATTTCATGGAATAGACATGAGGATTGATTTCTCTCTGAGTTTGTTCAGTAACTGATTTTAAGGCTGGAGAAATTGCACGCAAACCAATGTCTCCAATGATGATGATATCAATGTCGCTATGGGATTTTTCTTCGCCTTTCGCAAATGATCCAAAGATAAAGGCACACTGAATTCCAGTGAGGGAAGATAAAATCTGTTTGAGTTTTTCCTTAATGCCAGATGTTTTTTCAACAAGCCCGCATATTTCCGGATAGATTGGGTGATTTGAGTTAGCGGAGTAGTAAATGCGGTTTCCATCGCGTTCTGAATTAATCAGATCGAGATCTTTAAGATGAGTAATTTCATTTTGAATGGTTCTGATAGAGAAGCCTGATTTTCGTTCCAGATCCCGAAGATAAATAGAACTTTCTTCTCTATTGAATAAGAGACGAAATATTTCAGCGCGAACTTGGCTAGAAAGAATTTGAGCAAGTAAGTTCATATGTATGCTTATAGCATACAATTGTATGCTATAAGCATACATATCGGAATGTTGCGTTTTTGGAAAACTGGAGAAAAGTCTGGGAATATTAAAAGGATAGGTTCTTCCCCTTTAAAAGTTGGAAGCGAGTTGTCAAAATAAATTAAAAGAGAATAGGCAATAACCGTTTTATTCGGTGAAATTTGTTTACCACAACACTTTTCTCGAAAGGAGAACGGCTATGCCTATAGTTAAAGATCTATCATTTTATTTACCCAGTAAGAAGTTAAAATTTTTAGGGTCTCGGCAGGATTCAGGACGTACGATTTGGTTAACAGAGACGATACCAACGCGGCAGGAAGTTTGTCCACGGTGTGGCGTTGAGAGTAGGACATTTTATGGCCGGGCCCGCACACGCCTCCGGGACGAGCCATTACGATCGGAGACTTTATACATTGAGATTATAAAGCAACGTTATTACTGCAAGAGTTGTCGCAAGCCTTTCACGGAGAAAATCGAGGGCTTTAATAAGAATCAACGATCGACGGGCCGATTTATGAAATTCATTGCCGAGATGTGTGAGCAGTTTAGTTGTATTAAGGATATTCAAACCAGGTATCAATGTTCGTCGAGTTTTACTTACAAGGTATTTTATAAACATCAGGAAACAAAAGTAAAAGAGAAGATCAATTATCCATGGCCGGCGGCAATTGGCATTGATGAGCATTTTTTTACCCGAAGGAAAGGTTACTGCGAATACGCAACGGTGTTCACAGATATGTGCCACAAACGTCTTTTTGAGATGGTGCGGGGAAAGGATGTAAAAGGGCTGTTAAAACAGCTAGCTCATTTACCGGGCCGAGAAAACGTGCGCTGGGTGGCGATGGATATGTCTTCATCCTATCTAAATTTGTACGAGAGTTTTTTCCAAACGCACAGATCGTGGCAGATAAGTTCCATGTGCTGCGCCTGCTGACCCCAACCATTATGAAACTGCAAAAACAAATCCATGGGCATCGAAAGGAGTTGAGTTTGAAAAGGCTGACTCTGAAAAATCGAATCCGTCTCGACTATTACTTACGAAGTGATATGGACAGTTATCTAAAGAAGCATCCAGAATTAAACATGATTTACCGGTTTAAAGAAAAACTCTACGAGTTTTATCGCACAAAGGGAGTTGCCGCCCTGTAAAGGGATTTTATCGTCTCCTGAGCCAGCTCAAACAAACCAATCACGCAACGCTTTTAAAATTAGCGAAAACACTGGAGTCTTGGAAAAAGGAGGTCTTAGTTTATTTTGCAACAGGGCTGACAAATGCTAGAACTGAAGCCTTTAATAAGACAGCAAAGCTTGTCCAGAGACGGGCTTGCGGGTATAAGAGCTTTAAAAATTACCGATTGAGAACGTTAAATGCCTGTTCTTGAATGTTATTTTGAAAAGACCAACAGTAAAAAGAGAAGAGCCTGAAAATAATGGTGATCGCGGCATGACTCGAACATGCGACCTACTGCTTAGAAGGCAGTTGCTCTATCCAACTGAGCTACGCGACCCTTAGAAACGACAATCTATCGATATACGGACAACATCATTCTGTCAAAACCTTTGGACTTGAAAAAAACACTCCCTATTCTCTCGCCAACTCAGGACTGACATCTGTAGATTGGCTATTTTTAGCTAATCCAAGAAGAGACATACCCAAGATAGCTGATAAGAATGAACCGATAAGAACGCCAAGCTTAGAGTAAATTTCAAGATCAGGGGTCTTTAAAGCAATATGGCTAATGAACAAAGCCATGGTAAATCCAATTCCTCCCAGACAGCCCACGCATGCTATGTGATACCAGGTAACACCGCGAGGTAGTTGCGCCAGGTTCATCCGAACTGCAAACCAGGAGAAAAGCATCACTCCGATTGGTTTTCCCACCATGAGTCCGAAAATAATGCCAAGGCTAATGTGATTTTGCAAAAGCAAAGAAAAATCAAAGCCTGCCAAACTGATGCCTGTATTGACAATGGCAAAAATAGGCATAATTGCAAAGCTCACAATCGGATGCAGGACGTGAATCAACCGATCCAGGGGTGAGCGCGCCTCATTTGAAAGGTGGTGAAGCTTTTCCAGCATCCCTTTGGTCTTCTCGTCGAGATACTCTGTCGCGGGACTCAAAACCGGAGAAGTTTTGTTTCCCTCCGTGTCTTTTCCCTCTAGGTAATTATCAAGATCATCAACGATTTTTTTGATTTTCTCAGGAGCTTCTTTCTTGCGAAGGAAGGGTTTCGCAGGAGTCATAAGGCCCAGAATGACTCCCGCGATAGTGGCATGAATTCCGCTTCTGAGGATGGCAAACCAAATCAGAACTCCTAAGATGGTATAAATAGGAATTTTACGAACTCCTAAGTATTTAATGAAAGCAACAGTTAGTATTCCAAGCGCCACAAAAAACAAAAAAACTTGGGAAACATCTGAGGTGTAAAAAAAGCCAATGACCGAAACAGCGCCGAGGTCGTCAGCTATCGCGAGTGCCAATAGAAATACTTTGAGAGGAAAGGGTACCTTTTTACCCATGAGAAGAAGGATTCCCACGGCAAAAGCTATGTCCGTGGCCATGGGTATTCCCCATCCAGAGTGACCGGGCCCATTCAAATTGAAGGCGCTATAAATCAAGGCAGGGAATAGCATGCCTCCAAGAGCTGCGAACAAGGGCAGGGCGGCCTTTCGCGGCGAAGCCAGTTCACCCATGACCAATTCTCTTTTTATCTCAAGTCCCACGACAAAAAAGAAAATGACCATGAGGGCGTCATTCACCCAGGCATGGAGGCTCAATTCTAGGTTCCAATTCCCAATCCGGAATGAGATAGGCGTTTCAATCAAATGGAAATAAACATCTGCCCAAGGAGAATTGGCCCAGATCATGGTTAATATCGTCACAAGGATCAGAATGATTCCGCTGGCTGATTCAAACTGGAGAAACCTTTCGATCGGAGAGAGGATAGTGGAAACAATCTTCTGCGCGCGCCGGTGTCCCAATTTGTCTGTCATCCTAAAAAAACCTTTCTGTGCAGTTCATAGTTCTCTTGATCTATTTTAGCCGCTCTCTATGAGATTCAAATATTCAAAAGCCACCTGCAATCTCTACTATCCGTGAGAAGCATTAATCAATGCATTCCGTCTGAAACATAATAACGTAATGCGTTATATCGTTTGTTGTTTCTCTCGTTTCGATTTTGTGAAACAGCTTCTTTCTTTCTTCCCTACTTTAACTTTGCTACATTCCGCTCCTCTTTATTTCCTTATGAGGTAATTAATTTTATGGCTCCAGAAAAGACTTACACAGTTGATGAAATCCTGGCCCAAATAACTCCCACGCCCATGGTATCCACTGGGCTGAACCGGGCCGAGAAGATCGAGAAGATTGCGCTAAAAGTGGCGGAAATTATGGATATCTTGGGGTTGGACCTCGCCAACGATAGCTTGAAAGAGACTCCTCAGAGGGTCGCCAGAATGTACGTGGACGAACTTTTCTCAGGCCTTTGGAGCGAAAATTTTCCAAAAATAACCGTTATAGACAATGAAATGGCCTATGATCAGATGATTGTCGGTCAAAGAATCGAAATCAAATCGACCTGCGAACATCACTTTCAGACCATTGATGGTTATGCGACGATTGCATATATTCCGAAGGATCGGGTCATTGGACTTTCTAAAATTAATCGGATTGCCAGATATTTTTCGCGTCGTCCTCAAGTTCAGGAGCGTTTGACGAAACAGATTGCCGACTGTCTTTCCTATGTTCTCGATACCAAGAATGTGGCCGTTCACATTTCAGCTAAGCATCACTGTATGGCCAGTCGAGGTGTAGAGGATTCGAGTAGCGTCACAGTGACCTGTGACTTGCGCGGTGATTTTAAATGCAAAAGTGAAACTAGGTCAGAATTTTTGAGTCACTGCGATACAAATAATTGCATGACATGATCTCAGTCTATAATAATTTATTGAAAATTATTTGAGAGGGACCGAGTTTTTTTTGGAAAAAGGTAAAGGTAAGGATAAAGATAAAAAAAGGAGAAGGATAAGGAGGAGGATATGGATATGGCCGTCATTCCTATTCCGGGATTCAGCGAACCTTTTAGCTGCTGGTCTCATTTGTTAGCTGCCTTTGCTTCGCTAGTCGGCACATTTTTTCTATTAAAAAGGGGCAGAGGAAATTTCTGGAGACAATCAAGTCTTCTGGTCTTTTCTTGCTCTTTAGTTTTTCTTTTTTCTATGAGTGGAGTTTACCACCTTCTCGAACCGGGAGGATACCCGCGGATGGTCCTGCAGCGTCTTGATCATGCGGCCATTTGGGTTTTGGTTGCGGGAACTTTCACTCCCATTCACATTATTTTATTTCGAGGATTTTGGAGGTGGGGGGTTTTGCTTGTCATCTGGTCTATCGCCGTTACGGGGCTGGTACTCAAGACTATTTTTTTTAAGGAAATTCCGGATTGGTTGAGTCTTACTTTTTACCTAGGGCTAGGTTGGATAGGAGTGATGACGGGTTGGCGTTTTGTTCAGATCTTTGGAAAAGAAAATTATCACTTTTTGATTTGGGGTGGCGTTGCTTATTCGGTTGGAGCAATTCTTGAATTTATCAAATGGCCAATCCTTATCCCTGGGGTAGTTGGACCGCATGAGATATTTCATGTGTTTGTTATTGTTGGAGCAACTTTGCATTGGTTTTTCATCTATCGGTGGGCCTCTCATCCTCTGGTGAAGCATTTACTTGTTCGAGTGAGATGCACAGAAAAAGGAGACTGCGTTGCGGAGACGATTGGTGAATCGATTCGCGTTGAGGCAAAATCAATCGATGAGATGCGTGTTCTCTTGCGAGAAAAAATTGCTGATAGATTTCACAGTCGTCAGCCTCCACAGAGTACTCGTCTTAGCTTTAGCTATGAAGAGCTATGGAGCTTTGACGAAGCAGAAGCAGATCAAAATGCTTCCAAACCATTTCATCAAATTGAACAGAAAAAGCTTTAGCGATATTCGCTCATGATCTCTTTGAGGGCCTCAGGCGGAGGCCTCAGTTCCCTTTCGGTCATTAAGGCCAGGGGTTTTGTGGCATCCAGTTGAAGAGTTTCAATCAGATTTTCATGAGTTTCATCGAGATAAAACATCCCGGTGAGAATTTCTCCGCGATTTCTGGATTCAGTGAGCAAATGAATTGCTTGACTTGCATTCCTGACGTCGTGCTCAGAGGAGTTCAGCTTTTTCAAACTAAGTTTTGATCCATCTGGCATTTGCACGATCTGTGTTTCGCCTTCATTGTAATCAACATTAATTTGTTCAAAGGCCTGAATGAAACCAAGCTCCTGCAAGACGTGATTGTGTTCTCGAACGGAACTGTAACTTTTTGTAGAGCCTTCATGGTTAGCAAAGGTGATACAAGGCGAAATGACATCAATGAGGGCCGTTCCTCGATGATGGATAGCCGCTTCAATGAGAGGGACCAATTGTTTCGCATCTCCAGAAAATGACCTTGCCACAAAGGAACAGCCAAGATCGATTGCGATGGAACAGAGATCGATTGTTGAAAATGGATTTTTTTCTCCAGATTTATGTCGGCTTCCTTTGTCAGCGGTGGCCGAAAACTGCCCTTTTGTTAAGCCAAAAACACCGTTGTTCTCGACAATGTAAATGAGAGGAAGATTTCGTCTTAGCAAATGGACAAAACCCCCGACACCGATACTTGCAGTATCGCCATCTCCTGATACGCCAATGCAGACCAAACTTGGATTTGCGACCTTAACTCCCGTCGCGACGGGAGCCATCCGGCCGTGAATCGCATTAAACCCATGAGCCTTGTTCATAAAATAAGCTGGTGTTTTGCTCGAGCAGCCAATGCCAGAGAGTTTCGCCACTTGATAGGGAACAACTCCTGACTTGTAAAAGGCCGAAATGATGTGGCTGGTCACACTGTCATGCCCGCAACCTGTACAAAGCGTTGACTTGCTTCCGGAGTAGTCAGTTCTTGAAAGTCCAATGGAGTTGAGCGAATTCATAATTGATTCTCCAGGTGAGCAATTTGATTAAAAATTTTCAAAGGGGTTATTGGCATCCCATCATACTGAAGGACAGAAATTAATTTATGATGGTGTTGTGGCCACTGTTCCCTGATCAGCCGAGCCAACTGACCATCGCGATTTTGTTCGATAATGTAGACACGTTTACTCTCTATCAAAAACTTCTCGACATCCTCACTCATTGGGAGAGCACGCAACCGCAGATAATTGGTCGGAGTTTGCTTTTCCTTGAGTAAACGTCTGACCTCAGATATGGCAAAATCAGTCGAGCCAAAAGCAATCAGACTCACTTGTGCTTTGGGATCTTTGTCTATGACTGGACTTGGAACAAGTGTCTTTGCCGTTTCAAATTTTGCCTTCAAGCGGTCCAGCATGGCCGCGTAGACCTGAGGATTTTCGCTGTAGTTTGACTTCTCGTCATGTCCAGTTCCCCTGGTAAAATAGGCAGCAAGGGGATGGTGGGTTCCGGGAAGGGTGCGCTGAGGAATTCCATCGCCGTCAATATCTCGGTAGCGAGCAAAGGTCCCCACGCGATCGAGATCCGCATGACTTAACACCTTGCCACGATCGTAAGGTTTTTGTGGATAGCTGAACTCATTGCTCACCCAGAGATTCATTCCTAAATCCAAATCACTTAAGACAATAACAAGAGTTTGCAATCGTTCAGCCAGATCGAACCCCGTTTGTCCAAATTCAAAACATTCACTTGGATTAGCAGGCAAAAGGACGATGTGTTGCGTGTCTCCGTGAGACAGGTTTTGAGCAGCCGAGAGGTCGGCCTGTTGGGTGCGTGTTGGCAATCCTGTAGAAGGTCCCCCCCTCTGTACGTTCCAAATAACTGAGGGGATTTCTGCAAAGTAGGCGAGACCCGCGGCTTCGGCCATCAACGAAAGCCCAGGTCCTGAGGTCGCGGTCACAGCACGAGCGCCTGCCCATCCAGCACCAAGAACCATAGATATCGAGGCCAATTCATCTTCCGCTTGAACGATAGCGGCTCGTCTCTTTCCGTTTTCACTTGCTCGGTATTTGTGCGCATATTTTTGAAAGGCCTCAACCAAAGAGGATGACGGCGTGATCGGGTACCATGCTGCCACTGTGCAGCCTCCGAACAGCCATCCCAGCGCTGAGGCAGAATTTCCGTCTATTAAAATTTTCTTCTCGTTGCCTCCAGGAACAATTCTGGCTTTGATCGGGAATTCTTGTATTTGCAAATTTTCTTTGGCCCAATTTCGTCCAGCAGCTATTGATCTGGTATTGAGCTCTATGACTTCAGCTTTGTCCGCAAAAAGAGTATTGACGACATCATTTAGTACCTGGGAATCAAGTTCAAGAAGCTCGGCGACAACGCCAACATAGATCATGTTGACAAGAAGTTTTTTGAGTTTTCCTGACTCAGTGAGTGGTTCAACAATCTTTTTAAAAGGGATACTAACAAAATTAATGTCTTGCCGCCGCAAAGATTCAGGAAACTGAATTTCATCATTAAGAAAAAAATGGCCACCTGATATGACGCTCTTTTGGTCCTCAATTGCTGTGGTTGGATTCATAGCGATGACGATATCGCTCTCTTCACGTCGGGCGGTGAAGCCCTCAGGATTTGCGCGGATCGTAAACCAAGTGGGAAGTCCGGAAATGTTTGATGGGAAGAGGTTCTTTCCTGTTACTGGGATGCCCATGCGAAATAAAGTTCTCACCAGAGTGTTGTTCGAGCTCTGACTTCCGCTTCCATTAGATGTGGCGACGTGAAGAACAAAGTCATTTATCATTCTGCCCATTTGAAATCATCTTTCGTTTAAGAGGTTGTAGGAGATAACTTCTCCTCGCTAGAGAGGCTTGTCCATAAGTGCAAAGTCCTACAATATACGCAAACGGTGCGTGGGATCAAGTTCAGAGGAGTTTCAATTCTTGAGCCCTCATTTTTTGGGATCAGGAGTACGGTCTTTGATGCCCTCGGTTATCAAATGAGGCTGCTCTGAACTCAAGTTTGGACCGTAGGCTTCGGGGTTGATTTCGAGTACCCATTTTCGGTAGTGTTCATCGATCTCTTGGATTGGCGCAGGAGGATGCACGGGACCAATGTGGACCACGAGTTTTCCCGGGCGAGGCAGAGCGGCCCCCTTTGGCATCAAGGCTGCATTTCCTTCGAGATAGAGAAATAGAATGGGAGTGTTCGTTCTCTCGGAGAAGACGGATACTCCTCTTTTGAAATCCTGGATATAGCCATCCGGAGACCGGGTGCCTTCTGGAAATAACAGCAGCCAAATCCGATCAAGTCGATTCAACAGATTTGTGCAAAGTTTTAGAGCCTCGCCTTTGCGATCCTTTCGATCGATCGGGATAGCTCCTAGGCAGTGCTTGGAGAAAAAAGTAAAAACAGGATTTGCAAACCAATAGTCTTTGGCCGCCGAAATATAGAGATCAAGCCAGTATTTGAATGGAACCGCCGCAGCGATCGACACCGCATCGAGGTGACTCGCATGATTGGAAATTACCAAGAGACGCGGGTGTTCTTGGTAAATCTTGTGAAAATCTCCCCTGACCTCGAGACGAATCCAAAAGCGAAAGGCCAGAGCCTTTAAAAAAAATCCCCACAGTGCCCTAAAAATAAGGCTGGTAAAGTCAAAATGGCGGGTGAAAAGTGGCAAATGCTTGAGGTGGCTGGGCAGTTGTGTCCATTGCTCATTTTCATAGTTCCAATTCCAGTTTCGCTTAGTCATGGATGTGGGAGTCTTTGAAGAAAAATATAGAGATAGTAGTAGATTGGCCCGACAAAAATCAATTTATCCACTCTCGCAAGTATATCTCCACGACCTATAATGAAAACACCCGTATCTCTAATGCCCAAGTCGCGGCGAATCACCGAGAGAAAAAGATCACCAAAGCGACCGAGAACCGCCGCAGCGAGTCCCGCTGCAATCCAGAATCGCTCACTTCGGTCTGGGAGAAGATGACGCATGCCCCAGGCGACGAGGAGGGTGACCATCAAAGAAATAAGGACTCCCTCTAGTGTCAACCGGGGAGATATTGTCGCAAAGGGCTTTATTTTACCAAAAAATCGACCCGAGGAGAGTGAAACGTTTTCACTGATCTCGGTGAGGAGGTAAAGATAGAGAACAATATAGGGACCCGAGCCAAGCATGAGCAGCCGACCCAAATGCATCAGGGACCATCCAAAAAAAGTGAAGGCCATGAGGCTCAAAGCAATGTATTGGATCATACGCTGGTAACTGTTGCGCAGCAAAGGTATCCAGCAAATCGTTCCCAAAAAAATCATTGGTAGAATATTAAAAATCTCATCGGCGCCGAGATAGATTGTGAGTCCCAACAAAAGGGTGAAAATATAGGAAATCCAAACGAACCAGCTTCTATGATACATTCCCGACATCTGAAAAAAAACCTTGATACTAGAAATCGAGACGAGAGTCAGAGCTAACAGAGGCCAAGGAGAGGGTAAGGCCAGAACAAAGAGGATCAGAGGGGCTAAAAAGAACCAACTCTTAACACTTGCCCAACCAGCTCGAAAATGAGTTGAATTTTTTCTGAGAAAAAACAAACCGATTCCCAATATGGAAATAAGTCCAATGACGAGAAGACCAGTTTCCAGATAAAGTCTATGATCAAAAAGGCTCGTATGGCTCACAAATTTCTCCATTGCACTTGATGATCCTTAAGTTTTTTGTAAATCGTAGAACGCGAGAGACCCAGTTTTCTACAGAGGTCACCGAGATCAGAATACTCAGTTAAGGCCTTTTCTAAAACTGCCTTTTCGAATTGACTCAGCATTTGAGAGAGTTCACCCAATTCGATCGGTAAACCAAGACTGGCACTCAACGAAGCCTTTGCCTTTGGTAAAATATTTTTTACATCTTCGCCACGAATGATCGGAAGAGGGCAAACAAGGAGTAGTTGCTCGCAGACACGTTTGAGTTCACGCACGTTTCCGGGCCATTCATAGAGAATCAAGGCTTCCAGGGCATCCGAGCTAAGAGTTTTCATTCGATTTCCTGTGGTTGCAAGGAAATGTTCTGCGAGAGGCTGAATATCATCGGTCCGCTCGGATAATGTCGGAAGCTGAATACATTTTCCCTTGAGCCTCCACATCAGGTCATCACGAAATCTTTTTTCTTTGACAAGTGTTTCAAGGGATTCATTCGTGGCCAAAAGAACTCTCGTGTTTACCCGAGTAACCTGGTTAGACCCCACTTTCCTCACTTCACCCGTTTCCAGAAATCGAAGCATCTTGGCTTGTTGACTCAGAGGAAGAGCCTCCAGTTCATCAAGAAAGAGATCTCCTCCTTCGGCCGCTTCTGCAAGCCCCGTCTTTGGATGATCGGCACCTGTGAAGGCATTCTTCACATGCCCAAAAAATTCGGACTCAAAAAGATGTTCCGGCAAAGAAGCCATGTTCACTGCTACAAATGGGCGTCCAGGTCCTTCCTGTTCATGGAGAAGGCGTGCAACAACTTCCTTTCCCGTCCCGGTGGCGCCTGAAATAAGTATCGGTCCACTTTCTCCTTTAAGGCGGGCGATTGACTCCAACACGAGCCTCGAGGGCTTTGACCGGCCCAGCCACCGCAATTCGGAGCTAGATTTGCGTTGAACCCTCCCTTTTAACCGAAGGGAGGCCTCTATTTTATCCAAACAATTGAGCAGCTCGTTTGCATGAAGAGGTTTTGCCAAAAATCGCGAGGCTCCGAGTTGCAGACATTTTTCCATGATCTGACGATTGATATTTCCCGACATTGCAACCAAGGATAGATGCGGATCTCGATTGCGAAGTTGCTCCAACACAGAGCAGCCTTCGGAAGACTCGACGGACCCAGTTAAATGAATGTCAACAATAGCTGCATGAAAAAAACCAAAGGGAATCTCTTCTGGTCTATCATGAAAAGTTACAACCCAGTGGCGAGGCAAGAGAATGCGGACAGCATCTCCCACCAAGGGATCGTCATCGATGAGCAACAGTCGTAGCGGTTCTGACACCTTATCTCCCTGGTATTATGCGGCACTTTAAGCTACATCGTGGTCCTCATTGAGACAACTCTTCTTGGCAGATTTTGCTTATAAGAATCACTATTTTTCATGGTTTTATGGAATCAACATTGAATGTCCCCGCGTGAAGCGATAGAATCGACAAAACTTTTCGGTTTGGAGAACAATCTCATGATGCCTCGGCTTTCGATCAGTCAATACAAAGTATTGTTGCTTGAAAATATTCATCCCGCTGCTCAAGAAAAGCTTGAAGAAGCAGGATTCAAAGTTGACCGAATGTCTGGAGCTTGGAGCGAGGAAGAGCTATGTGCAAAGATAGGTACTTATCAAGCACTGGGTATTCGCTCAAAAACAGAATTGAATCCAAAGGTCCTCGAAAATCATGGAGCTCTGTTTGCGATTGGTTGCTTTTGCATTGGAACCAACCAAGTTGCTGTGGAAGTAGCTAATCAAAAGGGACTTCCGGTATTTAATGCCCCATACAGTAACACTCGAAGTGTGGCAGAACTCGTCATTTGTGAACTGATTGCCCTCTCTCGCCAGCTTTGTGACCGCAGTCAGGGCTCTCACCAGGGACAGTGGCTGAAGTCGGCTGATGGCTCTCGTGAGGTTCGCGGAAAAACCCTTGGAATTGTGGGATACGGACACATTGGGTCTCAGGTGAGCATCATGGCAGAGTCCATTGGACTCAAAGTTGTATTTTTTGATATTATCAAGAAGCTTCCTCTTGGAAACGCCCAATCGGTTGAAAATCTTGAGACGCTTCTTAAGCAATCTGATTTTGTGACTCTTCATGTTCCTGAAACTTCTTACACTCAAAATATGCTAGGGGCCAAAGAGTTAAGTAAAATGAAAAAGGGAAGTTATCTTCTCAATGCGAGTCGCGGCACTGTTGTGCACATCGAAGATTTGGTGGAGGCTCTGAAGTCTGGTCATCTTGCTGGGGCGGCCATTGATGTTTTTCCTGAGGAGCCTTCTTCAAATAAGGTCCCATTTGTGAGCCCATTGCAAGGAATGAACAACGTGATTCTGACGCCGCATGTGGGGGGCAGCACCGAGGAAGCTCAAAAGGCCATTGGTGAGGAAGTTGCCGAGAGTCTCATTAAATTTTTGCGTCTGGGTTCTACTTTTGGTGCAGTGAATTTTCCAAACCTGGAAGTTCCTCCTTCAAAAGGAGTTCGGAGATTGATCAATGTTCATCGAAATGTTCCAGGTGTCTTGCGCGATATTAATAATATTGTCTCTGAATATGGAGCAAATATTCTTGCTCAGTATTTGTCGACGGACCCCAACATTGGATATTTGATTATGGACATGGAAAAAGGTGAAGCCGAAAGAGTCGCTGACGAGATTCGCCATCTTCCAACCGCCATAAAGACTCGCGTTCTTTTTTAGCAATGCTTTTGATGAGAGGCCGTTCTTAAGCAGGATCAAAGATTTTCCCAGGGTTAATGATTCCATCCGGATCAAAAACCTTTTTTATTTCTCTCATGATTTGAATTTCTTCGGCGCTTCGTGTGTATTCCAGATAGGGCTTTTTCGTCAAACCGACTCCGTGTTCAGCCGAAATGCTTCCTTTAAAGCGCGCGATCATTTCAAATAAGTGCTGATCTACCTTGTGGCATTTGTTGAGAAATTCAGTAGAGGAGAGAGAAGGCGGCTTCAAAATATTGATATGAAGATTGCCGTCTCCGATATGGCCAAACCAGATGACTTCGAAATCAGGATACTCAGTTGTAAGGAGCTGATTGAGTTCAGTCAAAAAGGCCGTCACATCCGAGACACGAACAGAAATATCGTTCTTGTAGGGTTGATGAGGAGCTGTCGATTCAGATATATCTTCGCGCAATCTCCAAAAATCCTTGGCCTGTTGAGCTGTCTGAGAAACGGATCCATCCACAACCCAATTTTTTTCTAAACACAGTTCGAAGAGTCCCATGGCTTGGTCCATTGTCGTCTCAGATTCGTGTTCAAATTCGATCAATACATAAAAAGGACAAGCCGCACTCAATGGGTTTTTCAAATGCCCTTGTTTTAAAACACAAGCGAGAGCCTTGTCTGTGAACATTTCGTAGGCCGTTAGAGGAATTTCACGCCGAAAGGCTTGAAATATATTTAAGACATTATCGAGGTTTTCAACTCCGAGCAAAAATACAGTCAGATCCTTAGGTGAATGGGTGACCGTAAATGTGGCCTCCGTGATAAAACCCAAAGTTCCCTCTGAGCCAATAAAGAGCTGTCTTAAATCATATCCGGTCGCATTTTTTACCAAACTGTTGTTCAAATTGAGAATTTGTCCCTGTCCGGTCACAACCTTTATTCCAGCCACCCAATTACGGGTTAACCCGTAGCGGAGAACTTTGATCCCGCCCGCATTGGTTGCGATGTTCCCCCCAACATGACTGGAACCCCGTGCGGCAAAATCAACCGGATAATAGTAGCCCTTTTCTTTAGCAAAATTTTGAAGCTGCTCTGTGATGACACCGGCTTGACACTGAACGGTCAAATCGATGGAGTTAAATTCGAGGATCTTATTCATTTTTTCGAATGAGACGATCAGTTCGCTCTTTGTGGCGACTGCAGCCCCACTCATGCCGGTCCTGCCGCCCGATGGCACCAAAGCTGTTTTATTTTCCCGTGCCCATAAAACGAGGTCTCGGACTTGCTCTGTGCTTGTTGGGAACACAACACCGATGGATCTGGTCAGGATGTGCTTTGTCCAGTCTTTGCCGTAAATTTCAAGGTCCTGTGGACTTTGACTCATTTGATCGGGTCTTAAAAAATTCTTGAGATCAGAAAAGGACATAAATTCTCACCTCCGACGGGAGGTCATATCACGATCACTATCAATCCAAAACTGAATTAAATAGATAAGGCTCGAATTTCGTTAAATCGTCCATCGCTTCGCAGGTCAAAGCTGCGTGAAGCCAGACGTTCTTTGTGAATATCTTTTAGAATTTCTATGGCCTCCGGCACAATTTGATCAAAATTTTGAGGTTGTTCAATAAGCAGGCGCTCTATCATTTCGCCCAACTCCGAGATTTCTGGGAAGCCGTAGGTTTTTCCTGTTCCCTTGAGCTTGTGAAAATCTTCTCGCAAGCATTCTAAATTTCGGCTTCGGAGGGAAGTCTCCAATTCATTGAGTTTGGAGGGAAGACTTTCCAGATATTCAACACGGAGATTCTTCATCAAATCATCGAATTTGGTCATGCCGCCACTCCATTTGAGAAAGGCTCCTCGGTCGACTCGTCTTTATCCAGAATAAATCTCCATTCACCAAGTGTAAAATAAAATGTGCTTCCCTTTTTAGCCGTTGAGTGAACGCCAATAATTCCTTGGTGTTCCTCGACCAAGGCCTTCGCGATTGCTAGACCTAAGCCGGTTCCTTTGACAAGTGGGTTTTCTGAATTGGTGGCCTGTCGGAATTTTTGAAAGATGAGATCTTGATCTTCGGGTGCGATACCCTTTCCTTGATCATGGACAGATATAACCAGCTGCTGGGAACCATCTATTTCGGCGTTTATCTGAACCAAGCTATTTTTTGAGCTGTACTTAATTGCATTAGAAATCAGATTTGTCAGAACCTGCTGAATTCGATCGCGATCCATCAGTGCTTCTACCGGAGGGAGCTCATTGTGCATCAGGCGAACTCCCGCCGTTTTAGCGAGCCCTTGAATGCCCTCTAGGGTGGGTTTGATGACTTCGTTAAGAGAGCACCATTTTTTTGTCAGAGGCAGGCGGTGAGCATCAATTTTTGCCAAATCAAGCAAGTCATTAATGAGTCGAATGAGGCGATCGGTCTCGCTTTCCGCAATTCTCACCAAGTTGCCCGACGCTTCGTTCAGAGACCCGACGACGCCGGTTTTTAGAAGACTGAGTGAACCCTTGATTGACGTCAGGGGAGTTCTCAACTCATGGCTTGCGATGCTTAAAAAATCGGATTTGGCTCTGTCCAGAGTTTTCAACTCATCCATTTGGCTAAGAACTTTCTGAGCCAGTGAGTTGAATGTCGCTTGCAGATCACCCATTTCGTTAGATGAGGGTAAGGCGAACTGGTAGGTGTACTTTTGATTCAGAAAGTCGATCATTTTACGGGAGAGGGAATCGATTTCCCTAAAAACAGTTTCGCGAATATAGGCGTAGATGATCAGCAGAGTGATGAACATGACGGAGAGAATGACAACGAAGAAATACTCTATCCGTCTTTCAAAGTAAGTGGTGAGGGGCAGCTGATGTTTTCTATATTCTGTTTCATTCTGAATAAAATGATCGATTCGACGACTTAAAGCCGACGGATTTTTGTCAGCATAAGATTGTATCACGTTACTCAGGCTCGTCATTCGATGTTCTGGTTCTATTGTACTTCGAATGGCTTGAAGTTCTTCGACCACTGAACGTTGATATTTCCATACATCTAGAAGTTTAATGCGATCTTGCAAGTCGAAACTCTGTCGAAGACTTCCCTGCGCATTTTTGTATTCATAAAATGAGGTGAGGCAAAGATTTCCGAAATAAACTATTATGGAAGTTGCAAATATAGTAAACGATAGCAGTCTAAAGCGAATAGATTTCATGGGATATCCTTTCCACTTTGATTGAGCAGGGACATGATGTCTTGGCACAAGCTGGAGGGGTCAAAGGGTTTTGGAATATACCCCAATGCTTCGTTTCTGAACTCAGTAATATCGGACTCCTGCGACTTGGCACTTAGAAAAATGACAGGAACCTTGTTGACATGGGATTCACGATATTTTCTGCAGACAGATAATCCATTCATTTTGGGCATCATTTCATCCAGAAGTATAAGATCAAAATCATAGCTGAGGGCCATTTCCAGTGCCATCTTCCCGTCGGTTGCGACGTGGACCTGATGGCCGCCTAACTGCTCAAGGGCCAGTTTGGCAATAAGTGAAATGTTAGGGTCATCTTCAGCCAATAAAATTTTCATCAATGCTACTCCAGTTAAACAGCGGCTTTGTCGCGGTAGGAACCTTTCGTGAAAATCCAAGCCCGAATTTTCTGCAACATTCCAACGTCGGCCCCTACAAAATTGAGCTTGATCTGCCATCTGCGAAGATCTTTGAGGCGTTCTATTCTGACAACGCGTCCACGAGGAGAGGGAATGCCGATCTCAAAGAATATGGAGCTGCCAATTTCAAGGACCGAATGAAGTGTTGGCTCCTGCGAAGACACCACAGTGACTCCCAATTCTGAAATGGAGACAACGTCGGCGTCGATCATGAGCGAGGTTTGTTTGAACTCGCTATCCGCCGGAATCTGCAACTCCGGCATTTCAGCAGGAGCCCTGTTATTAAGTAAGTTTTCCACCTTCTTACTAAAAATGAGAACATCAATCGGTTTGATGATGTAGTCGTCAATTCCTGCGAGAATTCCCTTTTCAATGTCTCTTTTCTCTCTTCTGCCGGACAGCATAGCAATAGAGAGTTGTTCAAAACGCTTATTTTTTCGGAGCGTTCTCACCAAATCAAATCCCGAGCAATAAGGTAAATTGGCATCAGCTAGGAGCAAATCAAAGTAGCCTGTGTTGAGGAGTTCTATGGCACCAAGGGCCTCTTCTGCCGTTGCCACAACATGATCTGCAGAAGAGAGAACGGCCGTTGTGAACTTTAGGATGTCTTTGTCATCATCAACCACAAGTATTCGTCCCAAGGCTATTCTCCCTTGCCTGAGAAATCTTTGTTCATGGGTCCTTAATCGGGACCTTTGTCTTTCCTTCTACTGTATTCATCGGACAAACTGGGCTTAAGTGAGAGGGGTGACTGCGACCTTAATAGAGGGGCAAAATCAGCTCTGCGGAGAAAGAGAAAATATTCACAAAGTGACGAACTCTTAAACGGGAAAAGGAGGAGTTAGCGAAAATGTTGCGCGAGGATAAAGCAGCGTGTCGTTTGCGGACACAGAAGAACAGAAGAGATTCCGACGCGACGCCTTTAGGCCTCCCTCTGAATCGCTCTTTGCAAGAATTCAGGAGCCATCGAAAAAATGTAAATCGAAAATAGGAGATTGAGAAATGCCAGGACGAGGAATATTTGAGGAAGGCTGAGATTCATAAGGTGAAGGGACATAACCAGTAGGCTTGAGGTGACCATAAATACAGAATTGAGAATGTTGTTTCCAGCAATGACCCGAGACCTGGATTCGGATCTGCTTCGCTGCTGGATCAGAGTATAGAGCGGGACAATGAAAAGCCCGCTGAAAACAGACATGAGAAAAAAATCACCAAAAATTCTCCAGGCCTCGAAATGTTGGAAAAAGAGAAGAAGGGACAATGGGGCTTTCGAATCAGCAGTCCAAGACGGCGAAACAAAAAAAAGATCAGTGAGAAATACTGAAATACCTAATGATCCAATCGGCACGAGTTTCAATTCGACTCGCTTTGAGGAGAGTTTTTCACAGACAATGCTGCCCAATCCAATTCCCACCGTGAAGCTTGCTAAAAAGGCGGTGATGACGGCGGGTCCGGCTCCGAGAAAATCTTTTCCATAAACAGGAAGGAGACTTAAAACAGCGGCTCCAAAAAACCAAAACCAGGAGATCCCAAGGACGGAACAAAAAATGAGTTTCTGTTCCCGAATAATTTTTCCAAACGCAAACATAGTAGGGAAGGGATTCAGATTGATTTTGAGATCGGGTTGTCCAACTCGAACGGGAGGTATCTTCGTGCTCGCCCACAGACCTAAAACCGCAACAAAAATGAGCCCCGTGATGATGAACCACAATGAGCCACCGAAGTTAATTGCCAATCCACCTCCAATAGTTCCAACAAGAATGGCAATAAAGGTGCCAAGCTCTACATAGGCGTTGGCTGCTGTCAGCTGGGTATGAGGAACTAGATCCGGGATTATACTGTATTTTACGGGCCCAAAAAAAGTGGAATGAACGCCCATGAGAAATAATACAAAGAGAAGGCCTGTGTAGAATTCAAAATAGAAACCAATTGCGGCAAGAGTTACGATGAGGATTTCCCCTATTTTAGTGGCGCGTATCAAAAGAGTTTTCTCAATTTTATCGGCTAATTGGCCCGAATGTGTGGAAAAGAGAAAAAAGGGAAGGATAAAAATCCCACCAGACAGGGCAACGAGCTCTCCCGCACCCAATCCGAATACTTGCACATTCTTGAATGTAATCATTAATACCAAAGAATTTTTGAGAAAATTATCGTTGAGGGCTCCCAGAAATTGGGTCCAAAATAGTGGAGTGAATTTTTTGTGGTTTAAGGCAAGGTGCAACGACATGGGAGATATTGTAAAGAGAGGATTGGCTTGGGCCAACAGATTTACGTCC
Source organism: Bdellovibrionales bacterium (assembly GCA_016714165.1). Classification (NCBI taxonomy): domain Bacteria; kingdom Pseudomonadati; phylum Bdellovibrionota; class Bdellovibrionia; order Bdellovibrionales; species Bdellovibrionales bacterium. Next base: position 1,582,664 of record JADJNU010000001.1, on the reverse strand, counting down.
CTTGAAGGAATAATAAAGGCAAACGCGGGACGATTATGACGAATATTGATATAGACGTGAAATATTGCCAATGTTAACACTGATGGGCTAATGGGCTAATGGGCTAATGGGCTAATGGGCTAAAAGCTCCAATGGTACGGGAGGCGGGTTTGCGCAGAAATATGCTCTATTGGGACCGGGTTCTCAGATACGTTTTCGGTGTTTTCCTTTTGACCTGGTCTTTTCTGGGTGGTCCTTTTTGGTCGTACCTGGGCTTTTATTTTTTGGCGTCAGCTTCCTGGGGATTTTGCCCTATTTATTTTTTCCTTCAATCCTTTCGCGAGAGTTGATTTTTCCTTTTGTTATGAAGCATAGTATCCCAACTTTTCACGGGGGGGGTGTGAATGTTTCAGCGATTTTTTGTTCAGTGGACTTCTTATTTTGCGATTTTACTTTCGGGTTCCTGTGTCTTTTTATCTGCGGCCGCCGGACCCATTGACCCTTCGACCTTCTATAAGGCAAACAGTTATATTCGCAGAGAGTTGAATCGAAATGGAAGAAGCCATTTTGATATCAGGATTACAAGGGGAGAGCTGGAGAATGTTCCGACACCGGATGGGACAGAAGAGCTTGTTACCGGCGGTGGTCTGATTTGGAGTTGGGCAGAGGTGGAGGGGATTCCGCTTGGGCCCGGCGAGTCTCTGATTGATTTGACTCTTTACCAGGATGAAAAGACTCAACAAAGTTTTGCTTCTGGTCAGGCGAGCCTTTCAATACGTACTTCAAATCCAAAGGACATCTTCACCGAATATGCGGAGTCCATTGAAGACGTCATAAAAAAGATCAATGGCAAAGGCTTCTATAATTTGAGCCTTGATCATAGCGTCAGGCCAGACGGAACAGTTGATGCGATCCTTGAACTGACCCCTGTTTCAGTTGGTTCTTCTCTTGTTAAATCCCTTAAAATTAAGGGTGTTTTTCCTGATCGGGCAGAGAGCTCCTTTGTGTTGGAGGCCCACGGGCTGTTTGGTTTCGAATCGGTCTTTGTCGTAAATGCCCAGCGTTCCTTGACTTACGTGCTTTCTGCCCTGACCAGTGAGCGCGTGCCCACCGACAAGGAAAGAGAGGGTTTGGAGACTCTGTTTAACTCTGTACTTGCGGAGTTGGCTCAGATTGCGGAGTAGAGAGCAACTGGAGAAGCTCACCCGATTGAAACATTTCCATCATGATGTCGCTACCACCAACCAACTCTTTGTTGATATAAAGTTGCGGTATGGTTGGCCAGTTGCCATATTCCTTTATTCCCGCGCGAATCTCTTCGTCTTCGAGGATATTGCAAGTAGCAAAATCTGTTTTGAGATCCTGAAGTATACTAATGGCCCTTGCTGAAAAGCCGCACATGGGAAAGTGGGGAGTTCCTTTCATAAAAAGGACTACTTTATTTTGATTGAGCAGGTTTTCAATTCTCTCTTTGGTCTGTTCATTCATCTCTTGTTCTCCGTTTAGGTTTTAATCAAAGTTTTAATAGAAAGGGCGTGAACTTCGTTTGATTTTAATTCCTTTGCAAAGAGATCCATAATAGACTGGTGCTGACGAATTCGAGTTTTTCCAGAAAAACTGGAGGAAGCCACGCGAACCTCCCAGTGGTCACCCCCGCCCGTCAGGTCAAAGACGGCAACGTCGGCATCAGGGAAAGCCTGGCGAATACGTGTCTCGATCTGCTCCAGTGTCATGGTTTCAGTCCTCCTGCAGTTGAGAATTGACATTGTGCTAACGCGTCAATGTGCCAAGAAAGCCTTCATTTAACTCTCTTCTCTCCTTTTTGACAAGGCAGTCCTCAGAATTTCACCAAAAAATGTCTCCAAAAATCGCCATTTTGCAGAAGATGAGAGCCGGATGGCTCTGGGTAGCTGACATCTTGGGCCCTCTGATAATACGTAGCGCAATAGTTCTGGGAAAGGGCCAATTAATGTGGTAGGTGGGGGCCAATGGATTTTTTCTTCACTCCGGCCGATGAGGGCCATCAAAAGCGTGAACGTGCCAAGGCTCGAGATTTGCGTCAGAGCCAATGGTGGCGGCAACAAGTTGGCCGAGGTCGTTGCTATTACTGTGAGCAGTCATTTGCTCCTCGGCAGCTGACGATGGATCATAAAGTTCCCATTGTGCGAGGAGGCATGACCACGAGAAGAAATGTTGTCGCCGCCTGCCTTCAATGCAATCAAGATAAAAAATACCATTTGCACGGGGAGCATTTCGTGCGAAAGAATGAGTTGCACCCCGCCGGGGATTAGAGTTTTGGCTTTGCGTTGCGCGATGAATGGGGGGCTATTATTTTTTTATCCTTGCAAATTACCAGGCTTTTCCCCTTAAAGTAGTTCTGGGAAGAAGTTACTTTTTCCTTGTTACGAACCAAAGGAAGATTGCCAGTGTCAAAGATCACAACAAGTAGCACCGCAGAATATTTTGCGAAAAATCTTCAGCAGGTGGGTTTTTCGTCGCCAACAAAAGCTGTTTTAACCACTCTGAAGGAGGCTGTTGACAATGCCCTGGACGCCTGTGAGGAGGCCGGGATAGCTCCCGAGCTCAGTGTTTTTATTCATCGGCTCGATAAGGGTTCTTCAAAGACATCTGATCTAATTGAAATCATAGTCGAAGACAATGGACCTGGAATAGAATCTGAAGATCTAGCCAAGGTTTTCGGTGAATACCTCGCTTCTTCCAAATTCGGTCGGGGACAATGTTCTCGTGGCCAACAGGGGATTGGAATTTCAGCCGCAACGACTTGGGCTCAGTTGACGAATGCGGCAGGTGTTCAGGTTATCAGCAAAACGGCAAAGATGCGAAAGGCAACCAAAGCCCAGATTGACGTTGATATAAAGGGTAACAAGGGGATCGTGAAGAACAAAGAGACGATTGATTGGGATAGGCCGCATGGGACTCGAGTTGAGTTTCGAATTGATGGGCGTGTTCAACTCAATGGAGACGGTGGAGTGATCACGTACCTTGATGGGACAACACTGGTCAACCCACATATGACTCTTCACTACAAGCTGTTGGAGAATGATTTGGTTCATGTGGTGCGAGTGTCCGATGAAGTTCCCCACATACCTGCGGCAACCTTGCCTCATCCGCACACCATGAAGTTGGGCGAGTTCATTACTCATGCTCATCTTTACGGACGTATCTCACTTGATAATTTTCTGAGAAAGGGCTTTTCTCGGGTGACTGATGCAACGATCAAGGATTTCGTGAAAAATGGTTTGCCCAAAGGACTTTTGAGTTCCGGACTTAGTTCCTTCAAGGAAGATGAATTCAAAAAGGTTTTTCAAGTCGTCCAGAACACTGAATTGGTCAGCCCTTCGACAAAATCCGTGTTGACGGTTGGAGAAGAGGGATTGTCAAAAAGTATTCACCGATTGGGAGATGTCGATTTTTTTAGTGTTGTGACCCGAAAACCGAGAATATGTGATTTTAAGCCGACAGTTGTTGAGGTCGCTATTGCCCGTTTCCTGAATAAGCCTTCCGATGCCAACGATTCGATGATTCAACTCCTGAGGTTCGCCAATCGAGTGCCTCTGCAGTTTGACAAAGCAGCCTGCGCGATAACCAAAGCGGTCGAATCGGTCAATTGGAGAGCCTACGGCCTTCAGCAGGCAAAGAACTCCCTGCCGCTCGGATCCTTTGTTTTTGCCGTGAGCGTGACTTCACCCTTTATCAAATTTAAGAACGCCTCCAAAGAGACAATTGATGCAAGCGATGAGCTTGTTGAGGAAATTCGAAGGACGTTGATGCAGGCGGGACAAAAGCTCTCTCGCCACATTCGAGCTGAAGATAAGGCTGCCGATCTCGAGAGAAAAATTCTGCATATCGAAAAGTTTGGACCTATTCTTGTGGACGGATTGGTTCGAATCAGCGGAGCAAGTCAGCAGCGAAAGAAGAATGCTCAAGATGGACTTCAGAAACTTCTTGGCCGAGATGCGGATGTGGCAGAAAGCGAATTGGCGGTTGCAGAAAGAAAACTTTCGGTGCTGAAAGCGAAGCAGGCTCATCGTTTGGGATTAGGCGACGAGGCCGCTGATGCTGGTGAGGATGGTGACATGGGGGAAGAGTTTGTTGAAGAGGAAATCGAGATGAATTCTTCCTCTGAAGACGTCGATAACTCTAAGACCAAACAGAGGGGTACGACAAAGAAAGTTGCAAAGGCGAGATCCTCGACTTCTAAAAAAGTGGCGACAACTAAAATAAAGGCTGAACCTGCGAAAAAAAAGTAGGACGGAGTAATTATGGCTGGGACTCGAATTCAGATACGGGAGTTTGATAGGGATATCAATAAAGAGGCAAAGGTCCTCTGTGATCAGATGCTAAAAGAACTGGAACATTCACGGAGGCCTGTGCTGGAAGCTGTCAAGTGCGCACTTGATAATTCGCTTTATAACCCCAAGGTTGGCTTTCTCACGCCGGGAGACAAAAAAGTAAAAACCGAGCTCAATGTGTCTTCGGTTCAAAAAATGGCGCGGACGATTTTTTTACTTGAGATACTCCTTGGCAATATCAAGAGCGGGGCGGTGAACACTAAGCGCGAACTTTACTACATGGCGAAAGGAAGCGTGAAGTCAGATGCCTTCTTGAAGCCTCTTGATTTCGCTGATCAGATCGAGAGCGATGCGATTATTGACTTTATTTGCGATATGCTTGAGGTCTATCGCGAAGAAATGAATTGTTACGCTAACGACCGTGGTGGCCAAACCTATTCCAAGCAATTGGTGGTTACAGAAACCCTTTCGGATGGAGGAAAGGCTGTGGTTGATCTCAGTGGCCTTGGAACAACACCCTTTCAGCCGAAGAATCGCCCACAAACTTTTAAATTGAAAGCGAAATCAAAGATTGATTTTTGCTTGGTGATAGAATCCGAAGGCACCGCAAACACCTTGGTTTCGAATGGATTCACAAAGCGAAACAATTGCATCGTGGTGGGTGCTCAAGGGGTTCCCAGCAACGGAGTTCGTGGCTGGGTCAAAGCTATTCAAGATCAGTTGAAGATACCCATTTATTTTTTCGGAGATCTTGATGCCTACACTTTGCAAAATATTTTTCGTACATTAAAGGCTGGTTCTGCGGCGAGTTTAATTCGAAACTCTGATTTTTCGGCTCCAGATGTAAGGTTTCTTGGAGTTCTGCCCGAGGACGTAGAAAGATATGATCTGGACTGCTATGATGTGAAGGAGAATGATGCGAGCGAAGCAAGATCTCTGAAGAAAGCCCGAGACGTGCTGCAAAATGATCCTTTCTTTTTAGCGCCGAGAAACAAGAAACTTGTCAAAATCTTAAACTGGCTGACAAGAGAAAAGAAGCGTTGTGAGCAGCAAGCTTTGTTTGCTGTTAATCCGAAGGATCCGCTGATGCCGGAAAAGATTATTCTTGAGAAGATTCAGAATGGATCTTACGTATAGTGGATCAGTGGATCAGTGGATCAGTGGATATGACGTATGAAGGTATTCGATTGAAACTTAACATGGAGACATTCAGCTATGGCGATGATCGAAACAACTCCGGAATTGGTAAAGAAGGTTTATGAGACCACGCGCAAAAAACTGGCGGTAGTTCGCAAGCGATTGGGCCGACCTCTTACTCTAACTGAAAAAATTATTTTTGGACATTTGCAGGACCCAGAGTCGCAGGACCTTGCGAGAGGTGAGAGTTTTTTATTGCTGAATCCAGATCGGGTGGCGATGCAGGACGCAACGGCCCAAATGGCACTTTTGCAATTCATGTTGGCAGGAAGAGATGAAGCTGCCGTTCCAACGACAGTTCATTGTGATCATCTGATCCGTGCCCAGTACGGGTTAGACCGGGACATGAAAACCGCGATGGGAGAGAACGAAGAGGTTTTTGACTTCTTGGCGACAGTGTCTTCTCGGTACAACTTGGGATTTTGGAAGCCGGGTGCTGGAATTATCCATCAGGTGGTTCTCGAAAACTATGCTTTCCCAGGCGGAATGATGTTGGGAACAGATTCTCACACTCCGAATGCAGGTGGCTTGGGAATGGTGGCTGTTGGAGTTGGCGGAGCAGATGCCTCAGACGTGATGGCGGGCTTGGCCTGGGAAGTGAAAAATCCTGGGATTGTCGGAGTTCACCTGAAGGGAAAGCTCTCAGGGTGGACCTCGGCCAAGGATGTTATTCTCAAACTTCTCGGCATCCTGACTGTGAAGGGTGGAACGAACAAAGTGATTGAGTATTTTGGCGAGGGCTGTCAGTCGATCAGTTGCACAGGCAAGGGAACAATAGCCAACATGGGAGCTGAGCTGGGCGCGACCTGTTCAGTTTTTCCTTATGATTTGCGCATGGCCGCCTACTTGAAAGTAACTGGAAGGAAAGTGCTATCAGATCTTGCTGATCAGAATACTGATATTTTGACGGCAGATCCAGAGGTTTTAAAGAATCTTGAGAAGTACTACGATGAAATAATTGAGATTGATTTGTCGAAGCTAGAGCCTCACCTTGTGGGTCCGCACTCACCTGATGCAGCCCATCCAGTGAGCTCCCTCAAAGAGCAGGCAAAAAAGAACGGTTGGCCAACGAGGCTTTCTGCCGCACTCATTGGGTCCTGTACCAACTCTTCGTATGAGGACATTGGTCGGGCGACTTTTGTTGCTCGCCAGGCGTTGGCCGCAGGAGTAAAAATGAGTCAACCCTTCCTTGTTTCTCCGGGTTCAACTTTGATTAAGAATACGATTGAGCGCGACGGACAGATGGAAGTTTTGGAGTCGACTGGAGCCACTGTATTGGCCAATGCCTGCGGCCCTTGTATCGGGCAATGGAAGCGAGACGACGTAAAAGTGGGCACGCCCAACACCATCGTTTCAAGCTTTAATCGGAATTTTCGCGCTCGTAATGACTCAAATCCTGAGACACTGTCTTTTATTGGAAGTCCCGAAATCGTAATGGCAATGGGCCTTGCTGGTCGTTTGGATTTTAATCCTGCAACAGATGAATTGGAGACTCCCTCTGGAAAGAAAATCAAATTGAGTCCGCCTGAGGCGCCAGAGCTTCCGTCCAAAGGCTTTGTTGCTGATACGGAAGGCTACCAAAAACCGCGCGGCAAGGGAATCGAGGTAAAGGTCTCTCCAAAATCAGATAGGCTACAACTCTTACAGCCCTTTGCCCCTTGGAGCGGGAAGAATCTGGAGGGACTGCTCCTGCTTGCGAAAGCAAAGGGAAAATGCACGACTGATCACATCAGCCCAGCGGGACCTTGGCTGAAATATCGAGGCCACCTCGATAATATTTCAGATAATCTTCTGCTGGGAGCAACCAATTCTTTTGGTGGTGCGATTGGGAAAGGGAAAAATGTTCTTACGGGAGAGGAAAATCTTGAATTCGCGAAAATTGCCCGAGCATACAAGAAAAAGGGATGTCACTGGATCATAGTTGGAGATGAGAACTATGGGGAGGGTTCAAGCCGTGAGCATGCCGCCATGTCTCCTCGACATTTGGGAGGGCTTGCGGTCATTGCAAAGAGCTTTGCTCGAATTCACGAAACGAATCTAAAAAAGCAAGGCATGTTGGCTCTCACTTTTGCAAATCCAGCTGATTACGATAAAATACAGGAGCAGGACCGGTTTGCGATCATTGGGCTAACCAGTTTTGCCCCTGGGAAAAATCTTCAGCTTGAAGTGGTTCACCAGGACGGGAAGAAGGACGTGATTGAACTCAAGCACTCCTTTAACTCAGAGCAAATCAAATGGTTTAAGGCCGGATCTGCTCTCAATTTGATGCAGGCTTAACAGAGGATAAACAGCTAGAATTCAAAAATTCAAATTTGGCGTTTTATCCCTTAAGAGAGATTGTATTTTGCGGCAGCGATCGTCTTCCTGCCGTGCGACCTTCAAGGCTTTCTCGACGGAAGGATGAAGGCCTGCACCATGGTCTCTCAGAAAATTTGAGATTCTCGATGTTTCCTGAGATGAGCATTCGCTTGGGGCCAATTCAGCATATTCCTCTGCGAAAGAACCATCTCGTTCTTTTGAAATCACAGCCAGATTTTGGTAAAAATCTTTTGCGTAAAGCTCTCTCAGGGCTACCTGGTGGCGGGGGAAGAGACTTGAAATGATGTTTCGCAGTTGATCAAAGCTGTAATCACTTCTTTTTTTCGTGAGTTCATTGAGCCAGGGCTGTTTTGCCTCCCAGGTCGCGATCGAGGCCTGCGCATTCATCCGATTTTGTTTTCCTGAAGAAGAAGGGTCGCGGACCGACTCCTTTTCAATTAAGAGGAGAGGCTCAGAATAATTGTGTGAAGCCATCACTTCGATGATGTCCCATCGCTTGTCTTGGTCAATAGGGAGCCCTGTGAGCTTCAAGTCTCCTGCAAGAAGTGCTTTTAACTTTGAGAGGCCAAATTCCGTTCGCGCCGATCGAATAAAGCTATCCAACCAAACCTTCTGAATTTCAGAAGAAGGATGAGCGATCAAAAGTTGGCGAAAAACTGCTCTTTCGATCTTTTGAGCGAAGGCATCGTAGATTTTCTTTTCGCCGAGACTTGAATTTGGCAGGTAATAGAGAACCGAGGCCTGGTTTGAGCCTCGTCCGAGAAGATATCTCACGATATCTCTCAGGGTATCGGGATCCTTTTCTTGGTTCAGGTTTTCAATGGCAAGGTCAGCAAATTTGTACAGATTAAGATTGGCGTCGCGAACCATGTCCCAGAGGGCGCTCCAAAAAAGCTGACGATCAAAAGGATCTGTGATCTCATGAATATGTTTTGGAAGTTCAGCAAGGCTGCGCTCGTCCAGTTTGATTTTCATGTATCCATAATCTTCATAGTTTGGATAGACGAGGAGAGGACATGGTTTACCAGCGGCTTCGGGCACCGCAATTTGCTTGTCTTTCAGCAAAACTGAAAAGATCTGATCGGCATGAACCCCTGATTTTCTGGCGTTTACTTTGGGGTTAAAGAAGGCCAATTTAAAACGGTGACTTCTGAGATAGGGATAGTCGCTTGGAGCTGACTGTTCGATGTTTAGCATTTTCACTTTGTTCTTGTCACACACGAGAGTGGATTCAACCGTATTGAGCGATGCCGTCTGTAGCCACTCCCTTTGCCACGCACTCAGGTCTGTTCCATAAGCCTCGCGCAGCGAATTCATGAAATCTTTTAACTCCGTATTGCCATTTGCATATTTTCTGAAATATTTCTGGACGCCTTGCTGAAATTTCTCTGGACCGATAAAAAATGAGATCTGTTTGATAACACTCGCACCCTTACCATATGTAATGCCGTCAAAGTTTGCAAAGGCCTGACGAGTGTCAGGTACCTGCGCTTCAATCGGGTGAGTGGTTACCAGCTGGTCTTCCCAATAGGCCCAACTTTTTGTTCCGTGAAATGTGCGCCAGGCGAGATGTTTAAAATCTGTGGCCTTCGAAAGAGCGAGATAAGACATATAGGTTGCAAAGCTTTCGTTTAGCCACAAATCATTCCACCATTTCATGGTCACCAAGTTGCCGAACCACATATGCGCCATTTCATGTAGAATGGTGTCGGCCAGTCCGAGCTTTTCTCGATCTGATTTAGGTCCCCGTCGAATAAAATTCTCGTTGAAGGTCACGGCACCGACGTTTTCCATGGCCCCTGCATTGAATTCGGGGACGATCAACTGGTCATATTTTCCGTAAGGATAGGGGTAGTCAAAATATCTGCTAAAAAAAGAAAGCCCCTTTTGAGTGATCGGGAACCATTCCTCAGTCTTCACATATTTAGCCAAGCTTTGTCTGGCAAAAAGGCGCAATGGAACATTTCCAGCAGATGATGTCCAAACTTTGTAGGGACCAGCATGTAAGGACCAAACATAAGTTGAAAAACGAGCACTTTCGGGGAATATCCAGAGTTTCGAATGGGGTGAATTCTCTTTTGCGCTTGATTCCCGAACTGAGCTGATGACTTGCCATGCCTTGGGCGCAGTGACCCTCATGGCATAGGTTGCCTTGAGATCGGGTTGGTCAAAACAAGGAAAAACCCGATTGGCATCATATGGTTCGAGGTTTGAATAGGTGTAGACCCTTTTGTCTTCGGGATCTTCGAATCTCGCCAACCCACGACCATCACGAGCGTAAGATTTTGTGAACGATATTTCTATGGTGTTCGCCCCTTCGCGCAAAGTTGACGAGGGTATGAAGAGTTCTCGACCATTGTAGTCAGGATTGACTGGCCCATCGTTGACACTCAGCTTTTTGATTTTACCACCGTAAAAATCTATTCTTAAGGGTTCGGCGGCTCCAGGTAAAAAATGGAATTGAATTTGGCTGGTCCCGCTGTACTCGGATTCCTTCTCGGGAAGGGAGAATTCAAGTTGGTATCTGACCTGACTGACATGCTGTGCGCGACTTATCGCCGCCTGCAGGCTGAGATTGGATTCGGCCAATTCAGCTTGAATAATCTTGGCAGTCTCACTGGACTCTACGGTTTTTTGAGTTGAACACCCAATGATTGAAAAAATCAAAAGGCCGACAGCAGTGTGGGTGATTGGGCAAAGAAAGCGAAACATGAAAATCTCCTACTTTTCGTTGGCAAGCGTATCTAAGGCAAAAATGAATTCCGTCAGAAAACTTCCGTCAGGCAAGCTTTGGTAAATTTCGATAGGAGGGGCTGATGATTTGAGTCTCTTCGCCAAAAGGTATTTGGTGACGGCCGGGTAAACCTTGAAGGGACCAATTGAAGGTGCTCCTTGGAATTCCGCTTTCACTACCAAGTGGGGACTGAAGACCCGATAAAAATAGTCCTTTGGAAGAGGATCTATTTTTCGGTCAACGAGACACCCCAGGTTTGAGCGCAATCGAGTTTCGTCAACTTTACCTGGATTATCGAGATATTCTCCGAAGGTTTTGTTACACAAGACATTGTTGCTTCGGGCCCAATTTTCGACATCTTCGATCACAGGTCCAACTTTATGGTAGGCGCCTCGATGAATTCGGTAAATAGCCTGAAATTCAGGATAATTGATTTCGCTGATTTTGACTGTTTTGTAACCACCGAGGTAAAAAAACAAATAGATTGCCAGGCCAAATATTGCTGCAAACGTAGAAAAGAAAACCCATTTCAGCATGCTCTCTCCAACTCAAGAAAAAACTTCAATAAGAATAAGCACAATTCTGGAACTAAGGACCATTATTTTATCTCGAGCAACTTATCAAAGGTCATGATTCCATTTTCCATTGAGGCCCGTGATTCGGAGGGTCCGGTAGACTCTTCAACTGACATGAGAAAATCCAATTTTGAATTTCCCACTGCCATTTGCCACCTATCCAGATTTTGCTCTTTTGTATTTCTATTTGTTCCAGCTTCGGTATTCTTGACCCTGAATTCGTCAGAAAAATTATTGATATCTTCAGTTCGTATCCTCTCTGATTTTAATGTCATTCGGTCGGACGCATCAGGACCATCTCCAGTGACAAGAGAACGCAAGGTCAAACGGGTGCTAAAAAAGCTTTTTCGGTCTCCCTTGCTCGTATCGCAGACGATGACTCCGACCCCGGTCCACGTGTCCTGGGCGTAGCGATAAAACTCGGAGCTATCTCCTGCTACGCTGCCATGTACGTAGCACTCCAATGGTGTTTTCCGTTGAAATGTAAAAGAGCTGATCGGGGCTAGGAGTACAGCCACAAACACAATTGCTAAGAAGTGAAAATGCGGGTGAGCCTTCTTCATTTGAATCCTTATAGAGCAGGTGTTCAAGGATAACAATGGCTGCGGAAAGCCTTACCTGCAGTTGGGGGTTCTTATGAAATATATTCATTTATTTTGGGACATCATCCTCTGTCTGACTAGTACTTTTCCTCGGAGGCGAGACTTGGGCGCGGGGCCAAGCCGGAGGCTATCGTCTGAGCCTGGAGGTAAAAGGGTCATCAATAAATACTCATCACTTTTGAGGATTCCATTGCGGGATTTCATCAAGGTATTTAAAGGTGGAGGCGAAGTGAGCTCTGTGAGCTGAAAATTTCCCCCGTCTGGTCCTGGGGTGGGGATTGAATTGACTCGAATCTCCCAGAGGCCTTTTGAGACTTCCCTTGTTTCGATTTGGTCGTTTGGAATTCCACGCACAATTCTTACTACCGGTAGAATCTCATCTGAAAATTGGTAAAGCACAAGATCTCCTCGGGAGACTTCATTGCATCTGTAGTATCCCATCAGTACTTTATACGTTTGACCTTTCGTCAGTAAGTGACCGAGTTCAGAAGTCCCCATGGTATCGTTTTTAGTCGTATATACACATTTCAGGTCAGGAGGATAAACAGACTGCCTTTTGATCAACCAGGTTGCATAGACCGTCCATGTGATCGTTAATATCCCGCTCAGAAAAAGAAAGCCTGTAAGAGCCCCTAATATTTTATCGCGTATCACGTTTTCCACTTTATCGAGCAACCCATAGAGGGAATTTGTTCGCCGGACAGGCTTCTCTTTGCAAGGGTATCTTCAATTGCCATCTTGAGTTCTTGTCTCTTGACTTTGTTTGGGTCTTTCCAGGAATCATCGAATCGCCCCCTGTAGCTCAACTTACGATCGGAGTCATACACAAAAATATCAGGAGTACAAACGGCCCCAAAGTCATTTGCTGCTCTTTGATCGGGATCAATAAGATACGGGAAAGAGTAGTTTTTGTTCTTCCAGCGGAGAAGAAGGTTTTCAGGACTATCTTCGGGATGGTCCATCCAATCGTTTGAGCAGATACCCACGAACTGAACCCCCCTTGGTGAGAGTTCTCTGGCTAGGTCAATGAGTCGTAGCTCGATCGCCTGAACGTAGGGACAATGGCCGCAAATAAAGAGCACCACAAGAACCTGTGCCCCTGAGAAACTATCGTTATTGAAGGAGTGTCCATCAAGGCTTTTAAGTGAAAAGCGAGGACATCTCTGTCCGAGTTGGGGAGTTGGAGTGTAGGTTAAAGCCATTTTTCCTCCGTTTGTAATGATCCTCTATAGTTCTGTCCACCTAATTAGGCTTCCACCACTCAACATATTGCCATCAGGATGAACTTCAGAAATTGGATTTGCTAATTTGGGATTAAGATTGAGAGCCATCTGTAAGTCATTCTGGTCCTCTGGAACAAGGTAGGATCTGAATGAGCTATGGGAAGCCAATGTAAAATTTGTCCGCAGGCAATCGAGAAAATCAAACCATTTGTTTAGATCCGGATGGTCAGGGCCGCCCAAAGAGTGAGCGAGGCAAGTCGCTTCGGGACATTCAGGTGGACAATCAAAGACGTTGAAACCAAGGCCAGCTATCAAATAAAACTCATTTTTGTCGTTGAGCGTTTCCAATAGCAAACCCGCAATTTTATTTCCACGAAGGTAGAGATCATTTGGAGCCTTCAAACTGAATTCTAAGTTCGGCCATATCCTGTGGGCAGATCGAAACAAGGCCAATCCAAACAGTGGACCGGTAATATGTTGGGGAGACTGCGGGAGCCGAAATATCCAACTTGAAAGAAGGGCATTTCCAGTTCCTGTGTCTTTCCAAGAATTATCGGATCTTCCTCGACCTTTCGTCTGGTGGCGGGCCAGGTACAAGCCCTGGTCTTGGATCGGCGGAAGGAGGCGGTCCTTCGCAAAGGTATTTGTGCTTTCAATCTCTTCTAAAAAACAACAATAAAGCTGCTTTTGGCATTGAGCCCATGCTTTGCTCACTTCAAATATGTCACATGGCCTGCTCTTTGCCAAGGGCACTCCTTAGGAATTCTTCCAGTCAAATTGCAGACTAAAATCAGCGCAAGGGGCAGAATGCGTGATTGCGCCAACACTAATAAAATCGACCCCAAGCTCGGCTACCGATTTGACTCTTTACAGGCTCATATTCCCACTGGCCTCAACTTCTATTGATTTGGGAATTTTCTCCAGGGCTACCCTCATGAGATCATTGCTCATGTTATCGAGCAGGATTCTTTGAACGCCCATGTTGGCTGCGACGAGCACTTCTTCTAGAGTGCAGCATTCAATTTCAATGGGCTTCGATGTTTTTTCCCTTGTTCTTGTAATTGCTTCCCGAAGCCCCCCGGCGACTCTGATATGGTTCTCTTTGATCAGTACGGCTTCACTTAGATTCATGCGGTGATTATGGCCCCTGCCATGCAGGACCGCTTGCTTCTCCCAGGTTCGATAGAGGGGGAGAGTTTTTCTGGTATCCAGAATTTGGCAGTGAGTCCCCTCTACCTCCTTAACGAAACATCGAGTGTAGGTTGCAATTCCAGAGAAGTGTCCCAAGAAATTGAGGGCGACGCGCTCAGCTTGGAGCACAGGCAGCAGGTTTCCGGTGATACTTGCGAGAGTTTGCCCGGAGAGGACAAAAGCACCCTCCTCGTATTGCCAATGAATCATCAGCTCGGAATTCATTTCCTTCATCGTGACCGAAAAAAAATCTCGACCTGACAAAACGAGATCTTCCTTGGCAACAAGACGGGCCCGGCCGACTTTTTCCTTGATTCCAAGCGAATCCGTGGTGATGTCCCCGGCGGGAATATCTTCTTTGAGAGAGGCACGAATAAGTTCGATTGCGGTCACAATATTTTCACTTTAGCGATATTGTTGAGGTTCAAACTCTTCCAAAAGTTTTTTGAGTTCTCTTTCAATCACTCTTTCAGCTAATTCAGGGACAACTTTCCAGGCAACTTCTTCTAAAAACTTGCTTGCCTTTTCACGCATAAATTCTTCGATCTGAGACTTGATGATTTGCTCGATTTGGCGAGAATTTGGACTTCCTCCCGGTGGAGAGAAATCACTTTCCACCTGATCGGTTGGAGAATCGACAGGTTCTAGTTCCAGCTCGAATTCTATGTGTTCTTCTGCCGATCCCTTGGACCCTTGAGAATCCGCTAATTTGGGCACAGAACCTGTCTGATCTTGAAAGAAACGGGCAGGTGCAGGGGGAGGATCATTTACGTTGAGCCGTGGCGTATTGGTTCTAGATTTCTTTGAGGGAGCCTGGTAAAAAGATTCTTGCTGATTAAATTGATCATCGGATTGAGTGAATTCAATTTGGGGCATTTCAGAAGACTCCTCATCCTCCGGTACAGACACCCTAAACCGCTTCAAGTTTTCCTGGGCCCATGAAGACTCTTGGTCTTCTGGAGAATCTATGAGCAGGTCTCCATCAGAATTATCGTCAGAGTTCGAAGCCACTCGTGAGAGACCGCTCAGATTGACACGTTCAAAACCCTCGCCTGGATTTTCAACTGGGCTTGGCTCATTAGCTGGGCCGATGAGTTCGACAGTCGACCTCGTTACTTCTTGTACGGTGGCAAAGTCATCCATCGACCAGTTTGATTCAGAATGAATATCCGGAGGCGGTGGCGGAACAAAGGATGGTGCAGTTGGGCGAGCCCCTTTTGGTGGCGATGTCGTCTTAGGGGGAGGCGATTGAGGTTTACTATTTTCAAGCATGTCCGGAAGCTTCGGAAACTGCAGATACTGGGACATGTCTTGTGACTTTGTCTTTGGAACCAAGGTTTGGACCAACTGGCGAAGCGTCTTTACATCAAAGGGTTTTTCCAGTCGACCATTGGCCCCAGAAGCATCGAACTTGTCCTGATCAAGTTCCATAAACCCGCTCCACATGAGGACCACGGGTGTCTGAGCGAGGTGCGCATCGCGCTTGATCTCTTCGCACACATCATATCCACTTTGCTTTTGTAAAAGAACATCTGCAAAAATGACGTCTGGCTTATATTTTTGGGCCACAGCCAAGACATCCATGCCCAGATTGACTGACTTAACCTCAACTGCATAATCCTGGAGGGCAAGTTGAAAAACCTTTTTTATTGTACTGCTCTCATCAGCAAGTAAGACGCGCAAAGCCATCCAATGAGTTAAGTCTTTTTAGTCATTTGAGTCAAGAGGTCTCATATTTCATTTTTAATATCTTCCTGTCGAAAGGGGCCAAGTTTTTGTGTCAACTCCAGGTGGCGCATGCTAAGCTGAGTCGCGTTATTCGTCCCAAAGGACCTCGATGCTAAATCGGCAGCCAATTATTTAGTGTCTTCGTCTCGATCACGGAGTGGCTAGTCAAGCAAGGGATTCTTGAACGAGGAGTGAGATGCTCAGTTTAGCAGATAGGTATATTGCGAAAAAATTCCTCCTTTTTTTTGCAGGTGGAATCATTGTTTTTACGACCCTATTTTTGGCCTTTGACTCTCTTTCCTCACTCGTGAGATTTGAGGTGCCAACTTCTGTTTTGGTTCACTATTACAGCTATTATCTTCCGTCGATCATTTATCAAATGACTCCGGTCGCATGTTTGTTGGCCACGGTATTTACCTTGTCCTCATTGAATCGGACGCAGGAGTTGGTCGCCTTTTTTTCTATGGGCTTGGGCTTGTGGAGAATCAGTCTTCCCATTTTAGCGATGGTCATTGTTATTGGGGGTCTCAATTTCTGGGTGGGAGATAGACTCCTTCCAAAGTTCAATCAGAAAAAAAATTACGTGTTTTACGTTGAAATCAGAAAAAAGCCGGGTCTTTATTCAACCGTTAAGACAAATAAAATATGGTATCGCTCTGAAAATGTTCTATTTAATATAAAGACTCTCAACGCTGAGACTTCGTCGGCCCAGGGGCTGAGCCTTTATTATTTTGATGGGGATTGGAATCTCGTTCAATTGATAGCAGCCAAGACGCTCCATATGTCGGGTTCCACTTGGGAACTTCGAGATGGCACGGTCACCCTGTTTGCTGAGGAGTCATCTTTTCCCCTGACAAAGGCCTTCGATCGCAAGGTCATTGAAATGAATGAGGAGGTAGCTGATCTTCAATCCTCTGAACACTCCTCGGATACAATGAGTTTGAATTCCCTCAATCAGTTTATAAAAAAGAACAAGGAAGCGGGATTGGACACGCTTCGCTATGAAGTTGACTTTCATTCAAAGGCCAGCTTTCCATTTGCCGCCCTGGTGATGTCGTTAATGGGTATCCCGTTCAGTGTGAGCCGTCAGCGCTCGGGCGGGGCCTTTTTGAGTGTTTCTCTTTGTATCGGACTGACATTTTTTTATTGGGCGCTCTATAGTTCTTCTGTGACCCTGGGGCAACACGGTGCCGTTCCTCCATTGTTTGCCGCTTGGGTCCCTAATTTTCTTATGGTAGCAGTGGCAGGCGTTTTAATGATTAAGTCAAAACGTTAAGATTGAGAAGCTTCATTTTTTTGTGGATCATTGAGTAAAATCTTGATTTAAGGCTATATTGGCGCTTTGAGTTGGATGAACCAAATCCAAAAAAATGGAGAAATGCATGTCTGTTACTTCCCAGCTTGAATCAAATCCACAGACTGAAGGTTTCTATCAGCCTGGAGAGTGGAATTCCCATGAAGCGGTGTGGTTGGCATGGCCCAGTCACAGGGAGCTTTGGGAAGAGAATTTGCTTCTGGCGCAAGAGGAATTTGTCGCTTTTTGCCGGACCATTGTCGACTACAATCCCGTCACTCGGGTGGCTCACGGCGAGAATCTCTGGATTTTGGTTCCGGACGAACAATTGGAAGCTGAAGCGAGGAGGGCCTTGGGTGACTTGCCAGCTCGCTTTTTTCGGATACCGTTTGGTGACATTTGGCTGCGGGATACAGCTCCAATTTTTTGATGAATAAATCGGGAGAGAGAGCCTCGGTGAGATTTGCGTTTAACGGCTGGGGAAGAAAATATATTCTGCCTCATGACACTGAGGTTGCGTTGCGTTTGGCCGAACAGGTCGGGGCCAAGATTCGGCAATTTAATTTCCCTTGGATTTTAGAAGGGGGTTCTGTCGAAGTGGATGGTGAAGGAACATGTCTGACAAGTCGCCAGTGCCTACTCAATCCGAATCGAAATCTGGGATTAACGGAAGCAATGATTGAGTTGGGGTTGAAATCGGCTTTGGGGGTTGAAAAAGTGCTTTGGCTCAACGAGGGACTTCTCAATGACCACACAGACGGACATATTGATACCATCACTCGCTTTTCAGCGCCTGGAGCTGTACTGTGCACAAAAGCAGTATCGAAGGGAGATCCGAATAGCTCCGTTTACCTTCGGATCAAACAAGATCTTCAAGTAATGAGAGACGCGAAGGGACGGCGTTTTGAGATTGTTGAGGTTCCTTCTCCCGGAGCAATTTACAATAAGGACGGAAGTCCCATGCCGGCGAGTTACCTGAATTTTTATATTTCGAATACGCGGGTGATAGTGCCTATCTACGGCAGTCCACAGGACGATGAGGCTGTGAAAGTAATTGGTTCCTGTTTTCCTGACCGACAGACCATTGGATTGAGCGCAAATGCGATCTTAAATGGTGGAGGAGCCTTTCATTGCATTAGCCAGCAGGTACCAATTTAAATGGATTTGTGTCAGTTGTGGGAGGGCCGACAGAGTTCGATCATTGACTCAATGAAGTTAGCCAGGAGATGAAGGTGAGCAAAAGAAATCTAACAGTCGCTGCCTTACAAAGTGCATTTACGAGCGACTTGAAACGAAATATCGAAGTCATGGACAGGATGGTCAGGGAATCCGCAAAAAAGGGGGCCCAGATTATCTTGATGCCTGAGCTGTTCGAAAATATCTATTTTTGTACCTTTGAAAAGGATAAATTTTTTGCAATGGCGAGACCCGTAAAGGATCATCCCACGATAAGACATTTTCAAGAGGTGGCGTGCGAGTTGAGAGTTGTGCTTCCCGTTTCATTTTTTGAAAGAGAAGATCAGTGCTACTATAATAGTCTTGCGATGATCGATGCGGATGGCTGCTTATTGGGAGTCTATCGCAAGTCTCATATACCTGATGGCCCCGGCTACGAAGAGAAATTTTATTTTCGATCGGGCAATACGGGCTTTAAGGTCTGGTCAACAAAGTATGCACAAGTGGGAGTGGGAATCTGCTGGGACCAGTGGTTTCCTGAATGCGCCCGAGCGATGACCCTCATGGGTGCAGAAATTTTGCTCTACCCAACGGCCATAGGCACGGAGCCAGAGGAATCCGCGCTTGACACGAAGGACCCCTGGCAGCGAGCCATGATTGGGCATGCCGTGAGCAATGTGATTCCGGTTGTAGCGGCCAATCGAATTGGAGTGGAGCCTCGTCAGGAATTTTACGGTCATTCGTTTATCTGTGATCAGAGAGGCAACAAGGTGTCTGAATTGGGGGCAAAGGAATCAGGTCCGATATTTGCCACTTTGACCTTGAGGAGGTCGCGAGAAATCGAGCCTCCTTTGGATTTTTTCGAGATCGACGTCCTGATTTATATGGCAGGCTTGTCGATTTTTGATATTGAGCTCAGTCATCAGTGGCACCCAATTTTGGCGACACGACAGCAGCCGTCCTCATTGAACGAAAAAAAATCCCTTTTGCGACATAGATCGGTTATCCTTTTGATATCAGGAGTACGTCCTGACAAAAAAGTTCCTTGACTGTACTCACCTGGTCGCCCCATGTGAAATTCAAGTGTCTCCTGCGCTCTTCGTTTCAAGTCAGCCTCAGGTACTTTGTGCTTTTTGATCAATTGACGGGTAAAGGCACCGCTTTCGATGTTGAAGCGATAGCTTCCATCTTGCAAGACCCTCAGTTCTCCAGCAAGGACTCCCTCGCGGCCGTTCGCCAGGTCAACGTGCTTGACCCCAATTTCAAAACTATCATCAACTTCTCCCATAACAAATTTCCCATCCCGAGTATAAAGGTAGGTGTAGTTTCCTGGTTTCAGCTGTGAGGCAGAAATGGGTTCAGTATATTCCTTGATGAGGCCCGAATTAGCAGCAGATTGGCGAAGGCCCGGCGTGGGAACAATATTGAATTCGACCTGATTTCCAGAGGAATCCATCGCAGTTCTGTAGGACATCGCCCTCCCACTTCCTGGCCCTATGGTGACGCCGGGCTGGTCTTGGAACAGGCCGCGTATGGAATCTTGTGCGGATCTTCCTGGCTGAAGTCTTGGCTGGGAGAAGAGTGGACTCTGTTTGTTCTTTGAATATTCGAGTGATGCCATTTCTGATTCGCTGAGGACTCGTGATTTTCCGTCTGGTGTCATCACTTGAATTCGGCCGTCATTAAAAACCTTGCTTAAAACTCCCGGGTATTTTTGATTTTTTCCGTCCGGAACAAAGTCGATGATCCTTGGTCCGTTTTCTTGCCTACCGAGATCACCCGAGACCCAATCTCTTCGCAACTGAAGTGTTTCATTGCTCAGATCAGAACGCGGACTCATTGCGCGTCTCAATTGAATATTTCTTTCCTCGGCAATGGCATTTGGGTTGTTTAGGCTCTCCAAACGCAATTTATTGTATTGTGCGGCCGTATCATCGCTGGCAAAGCGAACGAGAGGCAAATCGCGACTTCCGAGCGTTCGACGTTGGCCATCAACGAGCTCAACGACCAGAGTGCCGTTTGGATTCTCTGAGATCAAACGAGCTGCAACCATACTGTCATCGATTGGAATCGAGAGAACTCTCTTCTCAAAGATGGCGGTGTTCAATTTATTGGTATCTGCCCAGACCTCTCGAAATTCTCTTTGTCTCGGCAGGGTGGAACTTTCCGGATTCAGATATCTCTGGGCAAAGAGCTGACGCGCATCAGAGGGGCTGAATCCAACCCGCCCCTTTTCCATGAGGACACGAATTTCGGAGTCGCTCAGCCCCGCCTCTTTTAGGATCTTGGATTTCCTTCGCTTTTGTCCAAAAGTGTAGTTCCCGACCCCGGCTGGTCCTCCATTTTCTCCAATCTCACCGGCTCCTTCCAAGTGTGCCTTTTCTATCGCATTCATTTCATTTTCGGTGATCTCGCGCTTGAGCATCTCAGAAATCTCTGAGCGGGCGACAGGTGAGGAGAGTTGTGTATGGCCCAAGGCCTTCGATCCAAGTTTTCCAAGATCCGGAAGAACAGCCAATCCAAAAGAAAGAGCTGCCAGCGTTGCTGTTAAAATACAATTGTCTGCCCTCAATTGTCCCACTGTTGGGGCACTCACACATTGGCCCTTGTCATTCGTTAAATTGAGGTCGACTATTTTTGGACTGTTCTTGCTCAAGCACTCGCCATCTATTTGAGTGAGGGCTAATTCTGAATCCATTGCCAGGGCTGCTACTTGAAGAGCTCTTGCCGAATTGATTGATATGAAACCACCCGCTCTTGCGGATTGGGCGACGGAACCAATGCGTGATGCAATGGATGCTCCACGAACTGCCACTGCAGCGACACCGCTCATCACAAATGAGCCGATCATCACACTGGCATCAAGTGCTTCAGCTCCACTCCCATAGCTCGCATCGGCGTGACAGGCGAGGGCCTTCATTGTCTCTCTGTCAGAGCTGCTATTAATTACCTTTTCTGTTACTGCCGGATCGCTGAGTAGGGATTTGCGTGAAGAGCGATCAAAGGATTGACCTCCTCTTTTCGCGGCATTTGATAGACTTGAGGACTCACTGCGAAGGAGAGATTCGGTCGAGCGATAGGCTTTTTGAATTTCCTGTCCCAGGGATTTTTCCAAGGCCTCAAGATCGGCGCCATCAGGAAGACTGATATATCTGTTGATGAGACTTTGGATGGCGGGAGTACCGGATAATGGCACAGAGCTCAAAATTGCTTGGAAGGCGGATCGATGCCGAATGATATTACGACAAAGTTCAGTATTGGAATTGAAAATCATCTTTTGTGAAGAGTTTGGAATCTCTGATAGCTCTTTGAGCTTGAGGGGAC
The DNA here is from genome assembly GCA_016714165.1 of Bdellovibrionales bacterium. Lineage (NCBI taxonomy): Bacteria > Pseudomonadati > Bdellovibrionota > Bdellovibrionia > Bdellovibrionales > Bdellovibrionales bacterium. Next base: position 1,561,009 of record JADJNU010000001.1, on the reverse strand, counting down.
AAGTTTTGTTGGTTATGGAGGGACTGCTGGCGAGTTCAGAAGTGCTTTGAGCCAATGCCTGCTTGTGCTTTCTCAGTTCTGGTAAAAAGGAGAGAATGTTCTTATTCGAAATCTCTTCTCCTTCTGCAACTTGTTTGGCGAAATCGGCCGCACAAGAAAGCTCGAGGGAGTGTTGATTTGCGAGAGTGGCAAAGAAGCGGTCTTCTGAGGATTGAACGGAGTGATTGGTGATCTCAGCGAGAGTTGATTTAAGTCTTGCGATGGGTGGAGTTCGAGATTCGCACTCCTGTTCAAGTTTGGAGAGAGCCAACTGGGCTTTGGATTCGATGACAAGAGAGCAGGATTCGCCTCCGGATAATTTGTATGCAACCTGTGAAAGAGTCTCAAGCGGTCCATCCGCCTGGGCCCGACCAAAAATACCACCAGAGGCACCGCTAAAAACACCGCAGATGAGCAGAGGAAAAAGGCGAGGGACTCCGTCCTTCAGATACTGGTTCATTTTGAGATGCATTGCCAAAATCCTCACCTATTTCCATTCGGTCGAAACCAGAGAATCGTTGAGAGGGTCACATTTGAATTCGATAAGCTAACCTGCCTTTTGGTCAAGGCTCCTCCTTGTCCGGAGTTAAGAGTGGGCGGGTGCATTCACCAGGTTTGTAGGCGGGTTCACCAACAGAGGCAAGGTATGCTCTCTGCAATCAGGTTTTCTGAATCGATACAAAATGGCTTCAATGTAATAGTGAGTGAAAATAAAGCTTAAGCCGAGGGAAGTGATGGCTCTTGAAGTGAACTCGGACTCAATGCGCAGCCAGTTCAAGAATGAGAGATTGCGATAATTGAAAAGAAGTCCCAAGAGCACGAACGAAAAGAGACTGTAAGCCGTTATATTCATCCATTGTTTTCCGCTTTTAGATCTTTCTTTCACATGGCGATACACACAAAAGGATTCAATTCCGTGAGATGTGCCGATCACCATTTTGGCTGCCGGAGATAAGAAAATGAGTGGAAAAGCGAAAGATCTCAAAAGGTAGAGTAACTTAAGGTAATTCCACGGCTTTGGATAACTGAAAAAATTCAAGATTATTCCTAAGCAGAAAGGCAATAGAAATAGAAAGGCGTAGTGAAGCCAGAAAAAACGGTTTGGGCCAATCAAATTTGAGAATAAAACTACCATCAAAAGCACGAATGCCCAGGTGTATAAAATAAATAGGTATTTCTCTCTCTTTTGGCTTTTTCGAAGATTAACAGTCCCTACAGGATCTGTTGGTTCATTTCTGATGTCATAGAGCCTGGAGATTCCTCTGATTTGCGCCAGAGGATGGTGACTAAATAGGCCGATCGTTACCACAGCAACGATAAATTCTACTGCCAAGCTATTCGTTGCCCAATGAGATATTATTTGAATTTTGAAAAAGAACAGAAAGAAAAAAGACTGAACGCCAACCAATTTACTCCAAAATCCAAACTTCCCACCACCTTGGAGTAGAATCCAGTTTTTAATTTCTTCGCTCCGAAAGAGAAAGATGTAGGGAAACAACGCATGAATACTGTTCAGAAAAATGATATTACGTACGAAATCCCACAAGGTATTCTGTTGTGATCCGGTTGGGAGACCAAGCGCTCCGGGAAAAATGAATAGATCAAGGGCAATGAGAGGATACCAAATAAAGGGAATAGCAAGATTCAAGTACTCAAGATTCTTCGAAAAAAGTGGAGCTTTGCAAAAGGCAGGCATCCCGACATTTTAACGCGGGTTGATTTAAAGTCGAGTCCAGTTCGTGATTCCTTCCAACCAAATTCGAGCGAAACTCTATGCTTTTTATTTCAATTCGAGAGGAGCGCTAATCGAAAGAATCAAGAGAGTGACGTCCAGATTAAAATTTTCCGCAGAGATCTGTCCCCCTTCAATTTGGTCAAATTCCTGTTTTACAAATTCAAAATTGAGGCTGAGTTTTGATTGGAACTCTATCCCGAGGCTGGCTTTGATTGCTCGACCCAAGTATTTGAGATTTGCGTTGATGTCGGTGAGCTCATTGAGTGAGTAATATCCGAGCCACAGGTGGGTTTTGCTTTTTCCAAATCTCACCCCCACCCCCCACATGCGATTCATGAATTCATTATCGCTGTTTGAAGTATCGAGCAAATAGGGGCCGCCGAGGTGAAAATCGAGACCTACGAACGTGCCGCCGTTTAGCTGAAGCCCGCCCTTTCCACCCAATACGGTTCCCATCTTTGAATCGGAGTACCCGCCGGTGGACCACTCAAAGCGACTGTATCCAAGGTAGGGTTCCACAGCGAGGTTCGCCGCACTCTCTTGGGAAATCATCAGGAAAATAGCAAAAAACACTAGAGTCCAATGTCGAACCATCATAGCTTTAATTATTGAGACTGCGGGGGGTGATGTCCATTAGAACCGGTCATTTTTTTGTTTCCACGTGCGGAGAATCGTGGGCAGGGCTTTGCTTCCATATTGTGGTGCTTGTTTTGCTACACCTGGCCATTCAGTTTGGCTCGCACACAGCCCTTGCTCAGGACGCGGCCTATGGGGCCTATGGATTGTTTCCCGGAGGGACAACGAGAGTTTTGGCGATGGGAGGAGCTGCGGTTGGATTGAGTGACGATGCGGGGGCCGTGCTTTACAATCCGGCCGGGCTATCAATGTCTCGATGGATTTTTGATCTTGCTGGAACCACGAATCGCGTGGTCAATCGTGAGGTGGACTTTGATGGGGACACTCAGCTTGACGGATTGCCTTATGACTTTGTGTTTTCCTCTCTCGGCCTGCGTTTGGGTCCGTTTGGAATTGGGGGAGGATATTCTCAACCCTACAATTTGGACTTTTCTTCGAATTTTGTGGCGAACGGAGTGACTAAGCTTCTCAAAATAGAAAGCCGGGATTTGGCAATTTCGTGGCGGTTTTGGGAGAGCGTTTCTTTTGGAATGACAGGACATCAGGAAAAAGTGGTTTTAGGTTACAAAGATGAGGCCATGCCATTGGATTTGGAATCTCAGGCAGAAGCTTTCTACCTCACTTTTGGCTTTCGCTACAACAATGACAGGAAGATTGGGTTGGGTGTGACCTATTCTCCGGAACGGCGTTATAACCTTGATGAGAGCCTTGACACTCAGATTACGCCCTCTGAGGAATGGTTTCATGACGTCGTTGTTCCTGCAAAATTGGTTTTGGGAGGATCTGTTAAACTGACAGGCCGACTGATGTGGGTGGGAGATGTGGATATATATTATCCCGTAAAAAGGGCTTTTTATGTGGGGGGATCAAGTACGGATCCCTCGGATCAAGTTGAAAGTGATCAGAAAGTCGTGATTCACGGAGGCTTTGAATATCAGGTCATTAACAATAAAAACATTGCCTTTGTTTGGAGGGGCGGAGGTTATCAAGAACCACCGCGTCTAAATTTTTCTAAAAATCGCCTTCATTATACGATGGGGGTTGAGGTTCGATTGGGATTCATCACTTTAAGTGCTGCCTACGATCAGGCTCCCGACTTCAGCAACATTGCCCAGACGGTTGGATTGAGTCTCTCGGCTCTGAATTGAGCGAAAAGCCCCTCCTAGGAAAAGGTGGTCTTTCTTTTGTGAGCCTCTTGCGGTAGAATGGCGGTTGGTTATTTGCCCTTCGTTTTGAAAAGCAGAGCCTATGAGTTTGAGGATAACATATGGCAAAACTGGAAGTATTGAGATTTCCTGATCCGAGGCTTCGTAAAAAGTCGGTGGCGGTAAAGACCGTGACGCCCAGCCTCAAACAGCTCGTCGAGGACATGTTTGAAACTATGTATGCTTCCTCTGGAATTGGCTTAGCTGCTCCTCAGGTAAATCATCTTGTGAGACTTTTTGTTGCTGATACTCGACCAAGAGAAAATGGACGCTACAAGCTTGAGGACATGTCTCCTCTGGAGCAGGCTGTTTCTCAGCCATTTGTTATTTTTAATCCTGAAATTATAAAGAAGGTGGGGAAAACAACTTACGATGAGGGCTGTCTGAGTGTTCCAACCTACTATGAATCTGTCCAGAGAGCAGAACTGATCGTCGTTCAGGGGCTTAATTTAGAGGGGAAAAAAATTCAGCTTGAAGTGGATGGGCTCCTCGCTATCTGTATTCAACATGAAATTGACCACCTTGATGGAAAATTGTTTATCGACCGCCTCAGTCCGATCAAGTCCGCCCGTATCAAATCACGGATAAAAAAGGCAGGTTATCCAGCTCGTCCGGAGAAAGTCGAGGAGCAGGATGAAGAAGTAGTTTACCGATGAGCCTCATTCGAACCGTTTTTTTAGGAACCCCTGACATTGCAGCGTATTGTCTGGGATCGATGATCAAGGATGAACACTTTAAGCTTGTGGGTGTTGTGACTCAACCCGATCGTCAATCTGGGCGCAAAATGAAACTTCAATCATCTCCGGTGAAGGAACTAGCTCTTTCCCATCAGCTTCCTGTGTTAACGCCTGAAAAAGTGAATGAGGATGAGATTATTGAAACGATCTCGTCCTGGAAAGCTGAAGTGGCCGTTGTTGTCGCCTTCGGACAGATCTTGCCTCAAGTTTTTTTGGATCTTTATCCGCGCTCTGTGGTGAATGTTCACACGAGTCTTTTGCCACGGTGGCGGGGAGCTGCTCCTATCCAGCGTGCGGTGATGGCCGGAGATCACAAGACGGGAGTTTGTCTTCAGGTTATGGTGAAGAAGCTGGATGCAGGTGACGTTGTGGGTCGAAGAGTTATTGATATCGAAGATGACTGGAGTGCTTTCGATCTCCATGAGAAAATGAAGCCCCTTGCAGCTGATTTGCTTCATGTTGAGCTGATGGATTACCTGCGAGGAAACTTGGTTCCCTTAAAGCAAGAAGAATCTTTGGTTACCTACGCTAAAAAGATTGAAAAATCCGAAACTCAAATTGATTGGCGCCTCCCGGCCGTTGAAATCCATAATAGAATTCGCGGATTGGCTCTTGGTCCTGGAGCTCATACTGTTCGTGCAGGAAAGAAATTGAAACTCATAAAATCACGGGTGATTCCAAAATCAAAAGACGATCTTCCAGGAAAGGTCATTGGAATTGAGGCTGACTCATTTGTCGTTTCTTCCGGAGACGGGGCTTTGCAGATTTTGATCGTGCAGCCAGAATCTCGCTCCGAAATGAATGCCAAGGACTACCTGCGTGGCTACCCTTTTTCGCTTGGAGAAAAATTAGGTGAATCCTCATAAGAACGAATTTTTGGTGGCACCGAGCTTGCTTTCTGCTGATTTTTCAATATTGAGAGATGAAATACAGAAGGTAGAAAGATGCGGAGCCGATTGGATCCACATCGACGTGATGGATGGTCATTTTGTTCCAAACATAACAATTGGTGCACCCGTCGTGAAGTCCTTAAGGCCCGTGACATTTACCATTGCTGCCAAAAGTGGATTTGATTTTGGTTATGACGGTCAACCCCGGCTTTGGCGGTCAGAGTTTTATGCATGATCAGACTTCTAAAATTGACAGAGTTCGCAAAGAACTGACCAGAATAGGATCGGCAGCGCTCATCGAGGTTGATGGGGGAGTCAACGCTGAGACGGCCCGAGCCTGCCGGGATGCTGACGTTTTGGTGGCAGGTTCCTATATCTTCAAAAATGATTATAAAAAGGCGATCGCTTCTTTGAAGGAGGCAAAATCTGATGGAAATTAATGGGGAGGAGATAACTGTCGATCAAGTTTGGCAGATAGCCTACAGTTTGCCCATAGAAAAAGTGACTCTCGCAGAGAAGGCTCGTCAGGGGATGTTGAATTCACGTGGGTATATCAATAAGCGCATCGAACAGGGCGATGTGATGTATGGGGTGAACACCGGATTTGGGGCTTTTAGCAGGGTTCAGATTTCAAAGTCAGATACAATACAGTTACAGAAAAACTTGATTCGCTCTCATTGCGTTGGAGTGGGTGAGCCGTTCACCAAAGCCGAGTCGCGTGCGATCATGCTGCTGAGAGCGAATGCTTTGGCTCGAGGCCACAGCGGTGTTCGTGTTGAAGTTGTTGAAAAGTTACTGGAGTTTTTGAACCAAGATATTATTCCAGTGATTCCACAGCAGGGATCAGTTGGAGCGAGTGGGGATCTGGCTCCACTTTCACACTTGGCCTTAGCTCTCATGGGTGAGGGAGAAGTATGGGATGGCAAAAAAAAGCTTGCAGCACTGGGATACCTCTCTAAAAGGGGGGTTAAGCCTCTCGAGTTAGAAGCCAAAGAGGGATTGTCTCTGATCAATGGATGTCAAGTGATGACGGCGGTGGGCCTCTTGAATTGCTATGAGGGACGGCGCTTGGCTTGGATGGTTGATCTTGGAGGAGCCATGTCACTTGAGGCCCTTCAGGGCTCTCGAAAGGCCTTTGATCCTCTCATTGCGGCGACACGTCTTCATCCTGGAGAGGCAAAAACGGCCCGCAATTTAACGAAAATTTTAGGCCCAACCTCATCGATTGCGGAGGCTCACGCCGATTGCAGTCGAGTTCAGGATGCATATTCCCTTCGTTGCATACCGGCGGTCCATGGAGCGGCAAAAGATGTTTTGCGAAGCACTTGTCGCACTCTTGAGATAGAGGCAAATTCGAGCACGGATAATCCCTTGGTGTTTGCCGATGAGGACAAGGTCTTGTCTTGTGGAAATTTTCATGGTGAGCCAGTTGCCTTTGCCCTTGATTTTTTGGGAATTGCCATGAGCGCAATGTGCAGTATTTCAGAGTGTCGAATTGAAAAGCTCATGAATCCAGCATTGAGCGGGCTTCCCGCATTTTTGGCTCCGAAGGGAGGCTTGAATAGCGGGCTGATGATCGTCCAGGTGTCGGCAGCTTCTTTGGTGAGCGAAAATAAAATTCTTTCACATCCGGCGAGCGTGGATAGCATTCCGACCTCTGCCGATAAAGAAGACCATGTGAGCATGGGAACGATCGCGGCCAGAAAACTTGGGGCTATTATTCGCAATGCTGAAAATATTGTGGCAATGGAGTTTTTGTGCGCAGCTCAGGGCTTGGAGTTGTTGGCGCCTTTAAAGCCAGCTGGAGGAGTTTTGGGAGCTTTGGAGCTGATCCGATCGGAAGTTCCCTTTGCCGAAACTGATCGGGCTTTTTATCGAGATATCGAGGCGATCAAAAAACTGATTCGCTCTGAAAGTTTGCTCAATTGCATCCAGTCAAGTGTGGGAGCTTTGGAATGGTAAAGCGTATCATCAGATCACCTCACGGATCTCAGCTGAATTGTAAGGGTTGGTTGCAAGAAGCTGCTTACCGAATGATTCAAAATAATCTTGATTCGGAGGTGGCAGAGTATCCTGATGAATTGATTGTCTACGGAGGGCGGGGCAAGGCAGCCCGGGATTGGCTGTCTTACGATCGCATTTTGCTGGCCTTGAAGGAGTTAGAATCTGATGAGACTCTCATCATCCAATCTGGAAAGCCGATTGGCACGATCAAAACCCATGAGGATGCGCCGAGGGTGCTTTTAGCAAACTCCAATCTCGTGCCCAAATGGGCGACTTGGGAGGTTTTTGACGAGCTCGAAAGAAAAGGTCTCATGATGTATGGGCAGATGACGGCCGGATCATGGATTTATATTGGGTCTCAGGGGATCGTTCAGGGAACTTTTGAAACATTTGTTGAAGCAGGGCGAAGGCATTTCTCTGGTGATTTGCGAGGACGAACGATTCTGACGGCAGGACTTGGAGGAATGGGTGGTGCTCAACCGCTCGCCGGCGTTTTTGCTGGTGCCAATGTTCTTGCTGTTGAGGTTGATCCCGCTCGCATTCAAAAGCGACTTGATACAAGGTACATCGATGAAGTGGCCGAAGGCATTGATGATGCGCTTGAGCGTGTGGCTCGCTATCGCAAAGAGGGAGTTGCCAGAAGTGTGGCTCTATTGGGCAACATGGCGACGGTGATCAGGGAGTTAAATGAGCGAGGTTTTCTACCCGATCTCCTGACCGATCAGACTTCTGCTCATGACCCCTTGAACGGATATATTCCGGAGGGACACTCGATTTCTGAGGCCGCTCAATTGCGAAAATCTCATCCTCAACTGTATTTGGAAAAAGCAAAGGCCTCTATTGTGGCTCATGTGCAGGGAATGCTTTTGATGCAAAAGCGCGGAGCTGTTACCTTTGACTATGGGAATAATATAAGGGCAGTGGCTTTTGAGGGTGGAGAGAAAGATGCATTCAAAATACCCGGTTTTGTTCCTGAGTATATTCGCCCCTTGTTTTGTCGGGGCAGTGGACCTTTTCGTTGGGTGGCGCTGAGTGGCGATCCCAAAGATATTCAAGTCACAGATGATGCACTTCGAGAATTGTTTCCTCACAAAAAAAATCTCTTGCGCTGGCTTGATATGGCAGAAAAGCGGATCGCTTTTCAGGGATTGCCGGCTCGCATTTGTTGGCTTGAATACGGCGAAAGATCTTTGGCAGGTCTTAGGTTTAACGAACTCGTTGCGACGGGAAAGGTGAGAGCTCCAATTGTGATTGGTCGCGATCATCTTGACTGCGGTTCTGTGGCGAGTCCTAACCGTGAAACAGAAGGTATGAAGGACGGCTCTGATATGGTTGGCGATTGGCCGATTTTAAATGCCCTCGTGAACACCGCTTGCGGTGCAACTTGGGTGAGTTTTCATCAGGGTGGTGGAGTTGGTATGGGCTACAGTCTTCACGCGGGACAGGTGATTGTCGCCGATGGAACGGCTGCAGCGGCACGGCGCTTGGAGCGAGTCTTGAACGCAGATCCGGCCATGGGACTATTTCGTCATATAGATGCGGGCTACAATGATGCCGCTGCCATGGCACGAGAACGGGGAGTGAAATCTTTTTGGATTTGATTCGTTTTTTTTCAAGGCGAATCCCTTTCACTGTTTGGCTGTTTGTCTGTTGTTTCAATAGCAGTGCAGATATACGTGATCATGAAAGTCAGTTGCCTCTCTACGAGATTGGATTGGCCGGAGCCACTTTTTTTATGTCAGATTATCCAGCGGCAGAGCAGGGAAAATTGCGGGCCCTGGCGGTTCCCTATGTCTTTTATCGGGGTAAGGTTTTAAGGGCAGATGATGAGGGTGGAATTCGTGGGCGCCTCGTGGATCGCGAAAAAGTTGAATTTGACCTGAGTGCTTCAGCCGGATTCCCAGCCGATAGCGGTGATAATCAGGCCCGAAGGGGAATGCCCGACATTGATTGGATCGGAGAGGTAGGGCCGCGACTGAGAGTACACATTTTCGACCAAGGAAAACACCGGCTTAATTTTAATCTTCCTGTTCGCTACGTATTTTCTACTGATTTTACACGAGCTGATGACCGAGGTTATTTATTTCAACCGGAGCTTGAATATCGCAATAGCAATATTTTTGATGAAGATTTGGAAGGAACGATTCTCCTTTCAATGATTTTTGCAAGCGATCAGTTGATGGATTACTTTTATGAGGTTCCGGCCGAACACTCGCGCCCTGATCGTCCGTCTTTTCAAGCACACGGGGGCTATTTAGGCACCTCTTTGACCCTCGGTGCTTCACGTGAAATGACAGAAGACACAAGGTTTTTTGTTGGTGTAAAAATGGACTATTTTGGCTTTTCTAGAAATGATCACAGTCCCCTATTTAGGGATCCTCTTAATTTGACCTTTGCCTTAGGTTTTAGTTATCGCCTCCTGGAGTCGGAAGACCGAGCTGGAACACGAATGTAGGTTTATCTGTGCGCGACTCTCAGGAACTAAAAATATGAGATCGACACTCTTTCATTATTTAATGAGAACGGTTACAGTCCCGGCGGGGTACAAAATAATAGTAGATTCTGGAGGTTTTGAATGAGAAATGGGATTTTTTTGCTTTTTTTCTGCGCCAGTATTTTTGTATTTTTTCAAACCAAACAGGCCTCGGCTGCTCATTCCGGTAAGGAACATGGGGATTGGATTTATAGAACTGATAGCTCTAATTATCCACGCAATCGCCAACAGGCTTACAGAGAAGAAGATCATTCTCTCATACGGAATGCATTTCACCGTCTTTTCCATCGTGAACGGCAGCAAATAGTCGAACCACCCTACTTGGGAGCTCCGGATTGGCCTGTTCGAACCAAAGAAAATAGAGGTTCAGGGAAAAGCTGCCCTTAGCGAGTCAGGCTCAGGCGATCTATTCCGTCTGTTTGGAGGTAGGTATCGATGGCTTCAGCCATTTTCCTGCCTTCAGCGATAGCCCAAACGATCAGCGATTGTCCTCGGCGAACATCACCTGCCGCAAAAATGTGCGGAATTGATGTTTGGTAGGTCTTATTTGTGATGGGGCGGTTTTGTGCATCAAGCTCAATGCCTATTTTATCTAGTATTCCTTGTCGCCGAGGACCACTAAAGCCGATCGCAATTAAAACCAAGTCAGCTTTGAGTTCAGAACTCAAATTGGTTATTTCGGTGCCACTTCCATCTGTTTTTGCATCCATGATTCGCAGTCCAGAGACCTGAGCCTTGTCATTGCCGAGAAACTCCTGAGTGAGAATCGACCACTGTCTTTCTCCCCCTTCCTCGTGAGCGTGTGAAACTCTCATTTTCATGGGCCACTGAGGCCAGGGGGTCCCAGTGCTCCGCAAAAGCGGGGGGCGAGGTTGCACCTCTAGTTGAAGAACGCTCTTTGCTCCCTGACGTATTGCGGTCCCAACGCAATCTGAGCCGGTATCTCCTCCGCCGATGACAATCACGTTTTTATTGAATGCAGAAATCATTTTGTCGGGAGCCAGTTTTTCTCCGGAGTTGAGGATATTTTGCTGAACTAAGAATTCCATGGCGAAATGAATTCCACCGAGATCGCGACCAGGTATGATCAGATCTCTTGGCTGTTCCGCTCCCATGGTCAGGCCAATTACATCAAACTCGGAGGTGAGTTGGTCAATTGAGAAATCCTTGCCAATTTCAATGCCACAGCGAAATTTGATTCCCTCAGATTCCAACTGGCGGATTCTCACGTCCAGTCCTGATTTTTCATATTTAAAATTAAGAATGCCGTAACGAAGAAGTCCACCTGGCTGGGGGGATTTCTCGAAAATACTGACATTGTATCCGAGGCGGTTGAGTTGTTGGCCGGCAGTCAAGCCCGCTGGGCCTGATCCGATCAGAGCAATATTTTGAGAAAAGCGCTTTTTTGGTGGTAAAGGCTTTATCCAGTTTTTTGCTATCGCTAAATCGGCAAGAGTTTGTTCGATGGCCCGAATTGTAACGGGTTCACCGTCTTTTCCAGCAACACATGATGTTTCGCAGGGTGCGGGGCAGAGACGTCCGGTTATTTCTGGAAAATTATTTGTCTCCTCCAGCGCCTGCCAAGCAGAAAGAGTGTCTCCCGCGTGAAACTGATTATTCCATTCAGGAATCAAGTTCTCGAGCGGACAACCGTTGTGGCTCATGCAAAAGGGAACACCGCAGTCCATGCACCGGCCTGCTTGTTTTTGAATGCTATCAGCCGGAGGTTTGACCTCCACCTCTTTCCAATCCCTTTTTCGCTCCTCTACCGGTCGGTAGGTATGGCCCTTTCTCGGATATTTGAGAAAACCTCGAATATCACCCATGTTGAACCTCAAGTGGCTGTTTGGTCATGTCAAGTTTTGAAGTTGTGCTCGAATATTTCTTTTGAGGCATAGTTTCCCCGCGCCAAGTGACTGCAAAAAAGAGAGGCAGATTGATTTCCCAGTTTTCTAAAATTTCATGAGCTCGATGGCTGTTTGTGTAGGAATAGTGTTTTTCTATCATCTTCCTTAGAATCTGCTCTTGCTTGTCATTGTGAAGTGGCAAAGCCGTGACCATTTCTGGATTTATATTGTCCAAGAGCGTTTTGCTTTGATCCCAGACGAAAATTTGACCGCCCGACACTCCTGCGGCAAAGTTTCGTCCCACAGGACCCAAAATGACGACAGTTCCGCCCGTCATGTATTCACAGCCATGATCTCCCACTCCCTCAATGACAGCGGTGGCGCCACTATTTCGTACGGCAAAACGCTCTCCAGCAAGCCCATAGGCATAAAACTCACCAGATGTCGCCCCGTAGAGAGATGTATTACCGACGATGATGGATTCAGACGGCAAGAGAGGACTGTTAGCCGGTGGGAAGATGGCGATTTTCCCACCACAAAGTCCCTTTCCAGCGTAATCGTTGGCTTCACCTTCGATCTGTATCGAAATTCCTGGAATGAGGAAGGCCCCCAAACTCTGTCCGGCGGATCCCTTTAGCAGAAGGCGAATGCTATCTTCGCTCAGACCTGAAGCTCCGTATTTTTCAACCAAATGGCCGGAGAGTAGCGTTCCGGTGCAAAGATTGGTATTTTTGATATTCATGCGAATAGAGATGGATTCATTTTGTTCAACGGATTTTTCAGTCAGAGAAATGAGTTCGCGATCCAATACCTTATCAGGATGTGCGACACGCGAATGGGTCCGTTTAGGAAAAGAATGGATGGTTTGACTTCGATGTAAGAGAGTCGAGAGGTCCAAAGTTTTGATCTTCCAATTCTGATGATTTTGGTTCCAATCAAGGCGATCGACTCGTCCGCGCATTTCTTTGAGAGTTCGAAATCCCATCTTAGCCATGATTTGCCGAACTTCCTCAGCAACAAAAAAGAAGTATCGGATCAGATACTCTGAGGAACCTTTAAATCGTTCGCGCAAAATTGGATCTTGAGTGGCTATTCCGACTGGACAAGTATTGAGATGACATTTTTTCATCATCAAGCAGCCCTGAGTAATAAGGGGTGCTGTTGAAAAACCGAATTCGTCAGCACCCAACAGGCAGGCGATCGCGATGTCGCGGCCTGTTCTCATTTGGCCATCTGATTCAAGCCGAACTTTGTCTCTCATTCCGTTGAGAACCAGCGTTTGGTGAGTCTCGGCCAAACCCATCTCCCAGGGTCCTCCAACATGTTTAATTGACGAGAGAGGTGCTGCGCCAGTTCCACCTGTATCACCACTAATGAGAATTTTATCGGCGTAGGCTTTAGCAACTCCGGCCGCGACTGTTCCCACTCCGGCCTGCGAGACGAGTTTCACAGATATGGCGGCCTTAGGATTCAGATTTCGCAAATCAAAGATGAGCTGCTTGAGATCCTCAATCGAATAAATATCGTGGTGGGGAGGTGGAGAGATCAACGGAACACCTGGCGTGGCGTGCCGCAACCGAGCGATCGTTCGATCGACCTTGTCGCCAGGTAGCTGTCCTCCCTCGCCCGGCTTTGCTCCTTGGGCCATTTTGATTTGTATCTCTTGGGCGCTCCGCAAATAGGCTGCCGTGACTCCAAATCTCCCAGAAGCCACTTGCTTGATAGCTGAGTTCAAATTTTCAGTTTGACCCGAAGACGGATAGCGAAGGGGATCTTCGCCTCCTTCCCCAGAATTACTCTTGGCTCCAAGTCGATTCATTGTCTTGGCCAGCGTTTGATGAACTTCCTCGCTGAGCGCTCCAAGCGACATCGCGCCCGTCGTGAAGCATTTGACGATGCTCGCAGCCGATTCGACTTTATTGAGGGGCAAAGGTGTTGGAACAAAACGCAGGCGGAGAAGATTTCTCAGGTTGGTGGGATGCTGAGATTCTTCGTTCAGAAGCTCGGAATACTTCTTATATGCTGTTTTGCTCTCAGTACGAACCGCAACTTGCAAATTCTCTATTACTTCAGGTCGCCAACTGTGTACTTCTCCCTTGGGTCTATAATGAATATCGTTTCCAGCGGGAATAGAATCAAAGCGGGTGGTATAGGCAAGATCGTGCCGACGTTTGCTTTCTTCCTGAATTTCACGCAAGCCTAATCCGTCCAACCGAGAAAGAGATCCTGAAAAATGGGTGTCTACAACGCGGCGACTGATTCCGATGATCTCAAAAATCTGTGCACCTTTATAGGACTGAGCTGTCGAGATACCCATTCTTGAAAATATTTTGAGGAGTCCAGTATCAATTGCATGTCGGTATCGATCCAAAGCCTGATGCCACTCTTTAGATTTTGAATCCAGCAGAAGCTCTTGGCGAAGAGTTTCAAAAGCCAAATAGGGAACTACGCCACTGGCCCCATAACCCAACAGGCAAGCCACGTGATGAACGGTTCGAGGTTCTGCACTCTCTATTAAAATATCAATTTGCGAACGCGCCTTTTGACGAATCAGGTGCTGGTGGACGGCACTTACTGCGAGTAGGCTTGGAATTGGCAAATGATGAGCATCAAGTCCCCGGTCACTGAGAACAAGACAAGTGACGCCGTCAGCAACCATTTGATCCACTTTTTGGATCAAGTCATCGAGCGCATGAGTTAAACTGTCTTCGTTTTGTGCTTTATAGAGCAGTGAAAGGCGATAAATCTTCCAATCTGAATGTTCCCAACCCAGAAGGCTCTCGAGTTCGTCTTGGTTCAGGAGAGGACTGGGACACTCGACTCTGATTCCTGTAGCAACGCCTTCTGATAAAAGAGAAGGCAGCGGGCCTATCCACGACAAGAGAGACATCACTTGATTTTCACGAATAGGGTCAATCGGTGGATTTGTGACTTGCGCAAATGATTGGCGAAAATAATTAAAGAGCAATTGAGGTTGCTCAGAGAGGATGGCAAGGGGAGTGTCATTTCCCATCGAAGAGACAACTTCTTTGCCCTCTCGAGCCATAGGCAAAAGAACGGATTGGATTTCTTCTCTTGTGTAGCCAAAGGCACCTTGGAGTCTGGCGAACTCATTGGTTTCAAATTGGCTCTTATCCCCAGTGTCGTGTTTTGCAGGTCTGTTGCTGATCTTGCTCGGCTCAGGATCGAATCTTGTGATTTGCTTTAGTTGCACAGCGCTCTCTTTGAGCCAGTCGCCGTAAGGAGCTTTTTGGGCAAGTTCTGTTCTAATCTCTCGATCATTGAATATTTTTTGCTTGTCGGTGTCTACAATGAGAATCTGTCCCGGGGCGACTCGACCTTTGTGAGCAATCAGATCTTCGTCCTCACGAACAGCTCCCGCTTCGGAGGCGAGAATCACTCGTCCATCCTTTGTTTTGAAATACCGCAAAGGTCGGAGACCGTTACGATCAAGTTTGGCTCCGATCTGTCGACCATTTGTAAAACAGACAGCAGCAGGACCGTCCCAAGGCTCCATCAACATAGAATGATACCGATAAAAGTCGTATTCTTGTGGTGAGAGCTGTCGAAGGTTTTCCCAGGGATCAGGAATTAACATCAGGCCAGCGTGGGCGAGACTTCGGCCGTTTTGGTAAAGCAGTTCCAGAGTGCGGTCCAGACTTGCCGAATCGCTTTCAGATGGGTGGAGGAGAGGCAGAGTTTGAACATGAGTTTCGCCCAAGGATGAGCTTGCGAACCGGCCTTCACGGGCTCTCATCCACTTTCGGTTGCCCTTGAGCGTGTTGATTTCGCCGTTGTGGCAAAGATGGCGAAAGGGTTGAGCGAGTGACCAAGAAGGAAAGGTGTTGGTGCTGAATCGCGAGTGTACCAATGCGAGGGCAGAGCAAAATAAGGGATTCTTAAGATCAAGAAAAAACTGATCGAGTTGGCTCGGCTTGAGCATTCCCTTGTAGATAAGAGTGTTGGCAGACAAAGACAGGACGTAGGCGCATTGCGAGGGATGCAGACACGCCTCTTCGACCATTTTTTCAATCCGTCTTCTGATGAGGTATAGTTGTCTTTCAAAGGTTTCGGAAGGACCGGGACCATGGGGGTGCGTGACAAAAAATTGCCTGATCCGGGGTTGAAACGACCGCGCTAAGGGGCCAATTGTTTCTCCGTCAACAGGGACGGAACGCCATCCGAGAAAATTGAATCCGGCTTCAGCGACGGCTTGTTTAACAATATTTCGAACTGTTCTTCTTTCAAAATCATCTCGTGGGAGAAACATCATTCCCACGCCGTAGTGGCCAGGCGCAGGCAGTTGAATTCCGATCCCATGAGTGACTGAGACAAGAAAGTCGTGAGGTATTTGGCACAGAATTCCAGCTCCATCTCCTGACTTTTCATCAGCGCCCTCTGCCCCTCGGTGTTCAAGATTTTTAAGTAGCTCAAGAGCCTGACGAACAATTGCCGAGGATTTCTGGCCATTGATTTGCGCGATAAATCCTACGCCGCAAGATCCCTTTTCTAGACTTGGATCATAGAGACCCTGCTGTTTGGGCATTCCATGGTTCCTCAATTTACCAGCTCCTTGAATGATGGTTAATTAATGGAGAGTTCTTGTCTTTTCATTTTACTGTCGTTATATATTAGCGGCCGGAGGACCTGGGAGTTCCTAGCCCTCAACTGTTCGAAACCCTGCAGTACTTGCTGCATTTTCTCGTTCCGAAGAAATGTTTATCCCAAAGATCTAGAGATTCCACAAGAGTCAAATTTGCATCGCCCCAGAAATAGAATTTCCTCTGTTAGTGAATATCTGGTACGAGCGAATTTTCTCTCCAAATTATTTTATATTGATGGGTTGACGAGTTTTTTAATTTTGAATAATGGTTTCTGACAGGGATCTTGAATCTAGAAAATACTCAATCATTTATCTGAGTGTTTGAATCGCATGATACGAGGGGGCTTGCAATGCCAATCCAAGAAATCAACGCTGGTGATACGGCATGGTTGCTAACTGCATCGGGTTTGGTTCTTTTGATGACTCCGGGACTTGCCTTTTTCTACGGTGGAATGGTGAAGAAGAAAAATCTCATCTCCACGATGTTCCAAAGTTTCGTTTCAATGGGTTTGGTGAGTGTTCTTTGGGTTGTTGTGGGATTTAGTCTCGCGTTTGGGGAAAGCCTCGGAGGGGTGATTGGAAATCCGTTCACTTACCTTGGGCTCCGAAATGTGGGAGTGCATCCCAATCCCACTTTCGCAGCGACAATTCCTTTCGCCTTATTTGTTCTATTTCAGATGAAATTCGCAATCATCACTCCAGCTCTTATTACAGGGGCATTCGCGGAAAGAGTTCGATTTAAATCGTATCTTATCTTCTGCGTTTTTTTCAGTTTGTTCATCTATACTCCACTCGCCCACTGGGCCTGGCACCCTGATGGTTTCTTGCGAAAGTGGGGCGTCTTAGATTTTGCAGGAGGCACGGTCGTGCACATTTCGGCCGGAATTGCAGCTTTGGTGGCTGCACTGATGATGAGGGGACGTCAGGATAGGACGCATGCGCCCTCAAATATTCCATTTGTGCTTTTGGGTACGGGCATGCTTTGGTTTGGATGGTTTGGCTTTAATGCGGGTTCGGCCCTGGCAGCCAATGGACAAGCCGTTCAGGCGTTTTTGACGACAAACACGGCATCGGCGACGGCGATGTTAGTTTGGGTTCTTCTCGATTGGAAACTGCGGAAAAAGCCAAGTTGCCTCGGTGCCTGTGTTGGCGCTGTGGTCGGATTGGTGGCGATAACTCCAGCAGCTGGCTATGTTTCGTTTGGAGCAAGTCTCTTTATCGGGGCCATTGCATCGGCGATCAGCTATTCAGTGGTGATTTGGCGGGCAAAAAAGGGAATCGATGACACCTTGGATGTTTTTCCGTGTCATGGAGTGGGCGGAATCGTCGGGATGTTACTCACGGCAGTTTTTGCAGAAGAGGGTGGGCTGATTTACGGTAGTTCTGCTCTTTTGTTGAAACATGTAGGGGCCTTGTTTGTTGTGGTGGCTTTTGTATTGGTGATGACCTGGATTGGACTGAAATTGGTTCGGTTAATTGAGAATCTTGAAGTCTCCGTCGATGGAGAGAAACTTGGTTTGGACCTTCACCAGCACAACGAACAACTTGCCCTTTAGTTTATAGTTTAGCAAATTTGCTCGAAAGCTGCGCGCTTGAATTGTGTCCACTTTCTTTATTTAAACACTGTGACTTGCGACCTGATCTATCCGCGGCGGAGCTGACCCTCAACCTAACCCTCAAGCTTCGCCGCTTTTTTAATTCTTCTCTTTTGATTTCCTCTCCCGTTCTTTTCTTCTCTAGTCCTGTGGCAGGCACTGAGACTTAGAGGTCAAGGGGGGAGTCCATCAGTGAATCTTGATTTGTTTGGCCTTCGATGCCTCTATCTTAGGAACTGTGATAGTTAAAACGCCATCGGCATATTGGGCATCGACTCGGCCCTCATCCACCAGGTTCGGCAAACTAAATGAGCGCATGAAATACCCAGAACAAGACTCAGACAATAGATATCTTGCGTCCTTCTCGTCTCGGCGAACACTTCTCTCTCCGCTCACGGTAAGTCTACTGTTTTCCATTTCAATTTTCACATCTTCCCTTTTTACGCCTGGGATATCAAAATTAATGACATACTCCTTGCCAGTGTCCTTAAAATCGCAGGCTGGAGAGAAGTCGAAGGAACCAACCTCTTCCGGCCAAAGGGATGAGGTCTGAAAAGCCCGATCCATCTCATTTTCAATTTCTAGCAGAGCCTTCATAGCTGTTGGAACCCGTCGGCGGAATCTTTCTGGTAAAGTGGCAAGCGGATTTTTCATATGTATATCTCCTCCTGTGCGTAATGCACACATGTTGTTGCGATCACAGAGGATGCATGGAGCAAATCGTGGGCCACCTTGAAATCGATTTTAAAGCCCTCAGACAGATTAATTGAGTGGTCGTCGGGCCATTACTTCTCGCAGACTTTGGCGATTCGTCTCGATGGCGCCAGCTTGGTCATATTGCCTTGCGATTGATTGGGGAGCTCGGGATTGCTCGAGGAGGAGACTTGATGAGAAGCCAGCCGTAGTAGACAGTTCCTCGACCTATGAGAGTCTTGGGCCAGCTTTAATCTCGTTTGCCAAGGCGAAGTGCTCACACTTAAGATGTGTTGCGAAGGAGTAATCTATGCTTTGGAGGCTTCCGATGCACGGGCATGAGCTATCAATTCCTTAACTTCACATTCATCAGAATTTATTTCTCTCATAACGCCTTCTTCTGGCTTGTCTGCTGATCCAGCGCAACTTACGTCAACGAAAAACGTACTCAATACCATGAATGCGTTTAAACTCAAGCCCTCCTCGGTGCTGGGATTATGATTCAATCGGGGGTCTAGGTGCACCCATCACGAGGCAACTACCCCTTTCGGTACGATTTCCTATGAGTCAATTCGGGGAAAATGTCGTGAATTTAGGCTGGTATTTGTATTGCATTACGATAGAGTTCCCCAATAATAGTGGACAGTTTTCTTCGAGCGGTTTAATCAAACCGATAGGAGATAACAATGAGTTCAAAGAGAAGGGCTTTTTCACAAGAGTATAAGACCGAAGCCGTTGATTTAGCTGAGAAAATTGGCACAACAAAAAGAGATTGCATTCATCGCTTGGCTATCAGAGTCCTTTGGAGTATGAATCAACACTAAATGCCGCCTGAGAAACTATCCACTTTTGCTGGGGAATTCCACGATGATGAAATTCATAGGGGTGAAACGGTCAAATTTGGCTCTTTTTTTGTCAACGGCGTTGACACTTGTTGTCCTTTTTTCGGCAACAAGGGTGCCTGCAACTGAAGTTATTGACGCCATGTCATGTCCGTATTTGCTGCGATTAAAACCTCTATTGTCACAAGGTAATTCTGAAATTACGCATGCCAGGAAGAGATATTCCGGAGCAACCATAGAGGTCGACGGACGTACTTATGTCCAAGAGGAATTGCATTTAAACTCGTTTCCACCCTATTTCAAAGGGGTCGTACATACCCTTCAATCTTTGTCAGGTGACGGTTGGCTAAGTACCTTTCGAGAGGTTGGAGTTTTTGTTGCGATAGAAAGAGACGGATCGGTTGTTGTATCCAACTATATGACTTCTGGCTCATCCGACGGAATTTCAGAAGAGGTTCTTGATGCTAATTTAGTGAATCTCATCGGGGCTCTCAAAGAGGCACCTGTCTCAATTCAACTTTTACACACACATCCGCGAGGTCCAATGGCTCATACAATTTCACGACAAGATGTGAGATATGCTGAACATGCAGTTGGAAAGATCGCAGACTTCAATTTTTATTCTAGGTTTGAAATGATTGCACTCCCTTGGGAGCTGACCTATCTCGGAGAAATTGAATGGGTAGAAGCCCCTCCTGTCGGCGTTAAGAATTGGGTTCGACAAACAAAGATAGAGAAATTTGAGCCAGTAGTGTTACGAGTGAAAATGGGTCCTGTTATAAACGCAATTGGTCATTAAAGACTGGCGCGAGTACGTCTGGAAGCGGGTCTCTAAGAGGCAATCTGAGAAGCTTTGGAAGAAACGGTACAAAAAGACCTTGCTTCCTGGAGAAGGGATGCTTGGTTACCGCACGTGCCGCAAAGCCCATGGCTTCAGACGTGGGGATACAGTGCGCACCCCACTTGAAGAATTAATCAGTGCCTTAAAAATTGCTTCGTCCACTTGTTGCCAATCACAGAAGTTGCATAGAGCAAATCGTGGGCACCTTGAAATCACTGCTAGACCTTTCAGACAGATTAATTGAGTAGTCGCCGGGCCATTATTTCTCGCAGACTTTGGCGGTTCGTCTCTGATTTTTGTCTTGGTGGAGATATTCCTTGAAACTTATAGCAGATCCGTGAAATACTCCGATCCACTCTTGCCCGAGCTTAAAACAATTGAGCCTGTGCAAGTTGGTTTTCGAATTTCATTGAGAGAATCATTAAAAATATCATTGAAAGATCCGGCTACTTATGCGGCTGCTTGCACTCCTTCTTCGCCGCCGTCCTTGACTAGAAAAAATTGATAATCTTGCGCTCATTTTTCAAAAGATTCTCTGGATCGAGTTTCTTGCCTCTATGTTTGGAAACTGATCGGAAAGTTCTTAGATACGTGGATAGGAAAAATGCGGTGCCCATCTAAGCCAATCTGATCGAACCTTCAGTTATTTGAGCCGAGTTGTCCAAGCCGAAGGATCAGACAAATATCTAGGTCTTGTACTTGATCAGTTAACTTGTAAAGCAGGATTCCCGATAAAATGGAATGTGGACTCGCCATAGAATCTTAGGTTCTTTCATTTTATTACTTTTTCTTTTGAAACCAAACAGCACTCATTTTTCTTCGATGCTTGACTCGTTTTCTCGTAAGGAGTCCGAATCGCGGGAACTATCATCTGAGGAATTCAAAATTAATCAAGAATATGGACAAAGCGAAGATCAGGGATTTCACACTTACTATGATAGGTACCTCAAACTCATTCCTGATAAGAACCTTAAAAGAGCACTTTCGTCCTATTTAGCTGAAGTTTCTCAGATCCATTCCGGCGCAAATGAAAGTCTTGAGGTCGGAAACCAAAAAATCTTGGATGAAAACTCCTGCATCGCTGAAATAGCTGCAGAGTTCTATCTCGATCTTATGAAGGAGGATTTGTTGCGAATTAAGTCCCAGCTTGACCGACCCAATCGACTATTAAGCTATCGAATTGCGCTTGATGAAGAAGCAGGAAAGGGTTTCTGGAAAAATAAGGAACCTGGCTTTGTCTGGACGAGATTGATGGAAATCACTGACAGTAACCCAAATTTGGCTATTGCGATCATTAAGCTGTGCGGGCACGATGATGCAATTAACCAAAAGCCGCAGATGAGTTCTCACCACAGCGCCTTTCCGCGATTGAAGCAGCGCCAAGCACGAATTATAGAATTTTTTGAAAGATCTTGGCAGGATCGCCCAGCGGGCATTACGGAATGGTTGGAAGAAATAAAAAATCAAATCGTGTCGAATTCGGCTGTCTGCCGAACTCGGCGTTATATCTTCCAAAATCATTGGGTTTCGACGTCGACATAAATGAAAATCTGAAAACAAGAATTGGTAGGCTGCAAGCTCCTAACAAGGGACTTTCTGCGTTGCCTGCAAAATATTACCATCTGATCGCAGGTGCCGCTACCGGGTGTCGCTTTAAGCAGGAGACTGGCTATAGTTTTGTTGGTTCAAATATCACTCGCGCGGGCGCAAAATTCTATCGAGCAAAGTCATTGAGTGGAAAATGGCTAAATATTCAGCTTCCCGACGACCTTAAGGCTTGGGATTCGCTTACGCTGGAGTATTTTTCAGACGAAAAAATCCGTGCTCTGATTTCGTTGCGGAAAGGCGCAGATCTCTCCAAAATCAAGTCGGCAACAGAATTTGACTTGTACCTCAAGGATCTATTTCTAACGCTGAGGGATGATGAACTTGATGAGATGAGCATCAAAGACTGGCGCCAGTACATCTGGAAGCAAGTCTCTCGGAGGGACGCTGCGAAGCTTTGGAAAAAATGGTACAAAAGGAGCTCGATGCCTGGAGTCGGGGAAGTATGGTTGCCTAATCGCGCTCGTCGGCCTGAATTTGAGGATCAACGAGTTTGGAGTTCGGCCCCCCATTATTTGTCACCTTTTGTCAAAACACCCGATTGTGAGGAGAATTGGACCAGTGATCGCTGCCTTGATGCAATTGCCGTTATGGATAGCTGGGAAGTAGATTTTGAATGGTCAGAAGAGGCTCAATGGGTTGGTGCAAGATTTGGCGAGAAAAACTGCCGAAAACTTGAGTTGAATGAGTCACTGGAAACCATTGCTTGCTCGGCACTGGCAAAGCGACAAAAAGAGGTGGGAGAGTCCTCGAGTGACTCCGACCCGGCGAGAAGCTCATCCGGGGCAGATGCAGCTCGCTAGATTTTGAATGATTCCTGCTATGTTATTCCAGAGTGAGCCCTGGTACTGAATTCGAACGATTCTTCAAAACATTCTCTGGATCCATTTCCTTGTTGCATCAGAAGTCACACGTACACTAGAGATGTGAGAGAGCAATTGGGATTCTGCAGTTTTTAACCGGTTCAGACCTTCAAATGGGGGTGAGGCTTGGCTCAATTTGTGATTTTTCGCCGTATCGACGAGCTTTTGACGATGAGTGGTGTGTCAGAAAAGAAGGGGCGTCGCTCCACAACGAAGGATCTGGGTATCATTTCAGACGGGGCGGTGGTGGTTGAAGCGGGTGAAATTCGTTGGGCGGGCCCTGAGCGACAGCTGTCGAGCCACGTGATTAGGAGTCTGACTGGAAAGGCAAGTTTGGAGGAGGTGGACTGCAGTGGCCTCAGTGTTCTTCCTGCTTTTGTTGAAGCGCACACGCACAGTGTTTTTGCGGGCAGCCGAGCGGATGAGTTTGAGCAACGGGTGCAGGGTGCGACGTATCAGGAAATCTTTCAGAGAGGTGGGGGAATTCTGTCCACGGTTCATCACACTCGCATTGCCGATGAGAGAGAGCTCATTGAACTACTTAAACCGCGCGTGGATGCTTTCATCTGTCAAGGGGTTGGAACCTTGGAGATCAAGAGCGGATATGGGCTTGATTTGGAAACTGAACTTAAAATGCTCAGTGTCGCGGGCAAAGTGAAAGGCCCTCGTGTGGTCAGAACTTTCCTTGGACCTCATGCCCTTCCGGAGGGGGCTGTTGGTTGTGATGAATATTTGGACGAAGTGATCGAATCAATGCTTCCTGCGGTTATTAAAGGCAAACTCGCCGAGCGAGCGGATATTTTTATTGAGAAAGGGTTCTTTGGACTTGAGCAGGGCAGACGGTATCTAGAGGCAGCCAAAGAATTGGGTTTTGGTTTGACGGGGCACATGGATCAGCTTCAGCGCTTAGGGGGAGGTATCTTAGGGGCTGAACTGGAAGCTCAATCAGTGGATCACTTGGTGCAGATTTCGCCGGAAGACGTGAAGCAGCTTTCGAAATCTGAATCAGTATGTGTTCTGCTGCCCACCGCTGATTTTTATTTGCGCATGCCCTATCCGCCTGCACGGGCCCTTCTGGATGCGGGGGCGAGAGTGGCCCTGGCGACGGATTTTAATCCTGGCAGCTCGCCAAGCTGGGACTTGGCTTTGGTCGGGGTGCTTGCGCGCGTAGAGATGCGAATGACTTTAGCCGAAGTCTTGGCAGCTTACACGGTAAATGCAGCGGCAGCCTTGGGGTTAGGCGATGTCTGCGGATCAATTGAAGCCGAAAAATCTGCTGATCTCATACTGATAGACGGGCGTTGGCAGGACCTATTTATGCAGGTGGGTCATCTTCCTGTGGTTGAATCCTGGGTAAAGGGAAAAAGAATCTTCAGTTCCAGATGATGATATAGAAAAAAGCTTAAAATATCTTAAATAAGTTTTGCTTTTGAGAAGTAACCTTGAATAGTCTTGGGGTACTTTCACCATTATTCATTGGATGGAAAAAATGATGAACGAATCAGTGACCAGCTTGACTCAGTCCAATTTTTATTCACCGGCCTTTAATGCTGCGATTTTCGATGGTCCCATTCGTCTTTATTTTGCGCAATACCAAGAGGCCGTCGCATTGAAAATTTATTTTCGGATGCAAAATGAGCTAAAGGAAGGCTATCAGAGGGCGAGGGAACTGCATCGACAGGTAGGAAAACATCTGTTTGTTATGCTTTATCCATCCTCAGAGGCATTTGATACCTCTTTTCCTGAGAGGGCTCCTTGCACGGTCTGTCGCAGTCGTCTGGGCGATGATGATGTTGTAGGAATTCGTGGTCTTATTCCTGATGAGGAATTTGAGAAAATATATGATGAAATTTCCGATATCTTTGATACTTGGAGGATATTTGCGCCTGGGGGCCCTACCCTGACAGTGTAGGTCGCCTTGTCTCCAAAACTAATTGAATTGACTTATTTCTAAAAAAGGCATAGGGGCTCAAGGCTGAGTTGCATGGCGAATATTTTCTGGCCGAGAAACTTGGTGTTTCAGAATCAAAGCAGGGAGTAAAAAATGAAATCCATATTGATAACAGTAAGAAAAATCTTGGTAGTTTCGCTTATTTTTGGGTTGGGTGGTTCGGCGTCCTTAGTGCACGCAGAGGAGCTTGGAAAAGTCAGCTATGATTTTCATTGGGTAACTCCAAATGATAAGATTGCAGTTGAGATCGTTGATGATCCGGATATAAAAGGTATCAGTTGCTATATCAGTAGGCCTCAGGCCGGTGGCTTTGAGGGTACTGTTGGTGTTGCCGATAACCAGTCGGATGCATCTATTTCTTGCGTCCAGGTGGGACCGGTCAACCTTTCGGATGCGAATAAATTGGGCGCCTCTGAGAGGATTTTCTCTGAGCGAAGATCGCTGGTTTTCAAGGAAATGTATGTCGAGAGATTTATTGATTTCAAAAGGCAAACTGTCGTTTACATGGTCTATACGAAAAGGATTACCGAGGGCTCGCCTCGCAGTTCTCTTTCTGCTGTTAGAATCAAGCCTTGGTCCAGATCCAGATGATAAATGATAAGTGATAAATCATGAGTGATAAACGATAATAAATAGCAAATAGGCTCCACTCTTTATGGCATCACCGAGTCTCGCCTGGCGGCTTGATTGGATTCAAGGGTCCCATGTCGGGCTTTCACTGAAGCTCCCTATTTGCGCCATGAAAGGGTGGACTTTTATGGCTTTTTAAGGTCGTCGGCCGAGTCTTCACCGATTACTTGAATGATTTGATACCACTTTGAAATCAGAAATCCCGGACGATCCGAATTTCGACTAACCATGAAGGATGTGATAAGAAGGGCGACTGAAACAACAATGACCATCAAGAGGATATACTCCACCAAGATTTGGCCCCGGTTGTTTTGAACTGCGCCTGTCATTGTTGCTTATCGGATGAACTGTCTCAATCTTGAATGGTTCAACCGAGGAAGAGAAATTCTGCCTTGGAATGGAGTTTAAATAAAATGATAAGACAATATGACTAAAGAAAAATGGACTTTCGTTTGGCGAGTTCATTGTTGATGGCTTTCTGCATACGTTCCTGGATATCAAGACAGATATCATGGACGAGTTCTCTGTTGTCGGCAGCTTCTGCCTTATAGGGGAGGTAGATCGGTTCCAAGAATTTAATTTTCCATTTTGCTGGGAGCGGAATTAAATTCAGGGGTAAGGGAAGAACGAGGCCATGTAGAGCCTTTGGTAAGCGCAAGCGTGAGAGATTGATGTGAGTTTCTTCAGCACCAATCACAACGACAGGTATAATTGGTGCCTTCGTCAAAAGGGCCATTCGCACAAATCCTCGCTTGAATTCTTGCAGTCGGTAAGCCTTGCTTGTGGGCTTGAAGTTTCCGTACTCACCTTCAGGAAAAAGAACGACAAGCTGATTCTTGAGTAAGCACCGAATACCGTTGGTTGCCGTTGCTTCGATAAATCCAAGCTTGTTCGCTGGGGCGGCTGTCTTTTTGGTAAGAAACCACAAATGGTGGGTTAAAACTTTCGGTGTTCGGCCCGAACTTTTGCGGATTTGATTCGCAAGAATAAGTGCATCTATTCCGGCATAACCAGAGTGATTGGGACAGATGATCGCCCTCCCATCGCGAGGTAGATTTTCACCCCCCTCAACTTTCAGACGGAAATATCTCGCCAAGAGATCAAGGAATATTCGAGGAATTACGCGGTACAATAATGCTTCATGATGAAAATTCTTAATTCCGAAATGGGGTATTTGAATTTTCGCATTATCTTTAGGTGATTTTTTCATCGAGACTACCTATGTTAGAGAGAGTGGAGTTCTCATATGTCAACACAGTACATTTTGTCCATCGATCAAGGAACAACCGGCACAACTGTAAGTATTATAGGTCAGGACGGGAAGTGTCTTGCAAAAACCAACGAGGAATTTGAGCAGATTTATCCTAGGCCGGGTTGGGTCGAGCACGATCCCGAGGCAATATGGCTCTCAGTGGTTTCAAGTATTCGCAAAACATTGGAATTGGCCAAGATTTCAGGGCAGAAAATCGCCGGAATTGGAATAACCAATCAGCGAGAGACGGCGGTGATCTGGGATCGAAAAACTCAGAAACCAATATATAACGCCATTGTCTGGCAATGTCGCAGGACCACAGCATCTTGCGAAAAACTTAAGAAGAACGGAAAAGCCAAGCTTATTCAAGGTAAAACAGGCTTGGTTGTTGATCCCTATTTTTCAGCATCAAAATTTCGCTGGATTTTAGATGAAGTCAGTCAGGCTCGGAAGCGCGCAAGCTTGGGCCAACTTGCAGGGGGAACGATTGATTCGTTTCTTTTGTGGCGTCTCAGTTCCGGACAATCCCATTGCACGGATGTTTCCAATGCTTCTCGAACTCAACTGATGAATATTCACAAAGGAAGTTGGGATACCGAATTGCTGAAACTTTTCTCTATTCCTGATGCCATTTTGCCTCAAATCTCTCCCTCGTCTGGAATTTTTGGCTACACAAAAAATTGTCCAGGACTTCCCGACGGGATTCCGATCTCGGGAATTGCCGGCGACCAACAAGCAGCCTTATTTGGCCAGACCTGTTTTACTCCGGGTGAAGCCAAATGCACCTTTGGCACGGGCAGTTTTCTTTTAATGAACACCGGAGATAAAGCTATCAGGTCCAAATCTGGAATTTTGACGACCGTGGCCTGGCAGTTAAAGGGCCAAAAGAAGCTCACCTATGCTCTTGAGGGTGGAGCTTTTATTTGTGGAGCAGCGGTGCAGTGGTTGAGAGACGGTCTTGAGTTTATCGAGAATAGTCGTGAAGTTGAAATTTTGGCAAGCCAAGTGGAAAGTTCCGATGGAGTTGAGTTTGTCCCTGCTCTGACTGGACTTGGAGCTCCGTACTGGGATCCTCGTGCCAGAGGTCTTATTTCGGGACTCACTCGTGGAACAAAGCGAGCACATTTGGCTCGAGCAACTCTGGAATCAATGGCCCTCCAAAATGTCGATATTTTATTAGCCATGGAGAAGGATCTTGGTCGTCGCCTCAAAGGTCTTCGGGTTGATGGGGGAGCAAGCGCTAATAATCTTCTGATGCAATTGCAGGCAGATTATTTAGGTAGCGTCATTTTACGTCCCAGCCTGATTGAGACAACGGCGGCTGGTGCTGCTTTTTTGGCAGGTCTGGGAATTGGTTTTTGGAGTGATTTGAATGAAATAAAAGCGGCTTGGAAAGCGGATCAGGAATTTACCCCCAGCCTCACCAAGAAGCAAAGATCCAAGCGCTTGTCTCATTGGCATGAGGCCGTTGGTCGGGCCATGTACCATTCGGAATCTTGAAATTCCCCTCATATTTGTCGCTTGGGGGCATCTATTTAAATTTCCCGAATTGAATACCTAAAAGGCATATTCAAAGTTTCCGATGTGTTTTCAAGACCCTGACTGCTTGGAGTGCTTAGAGTTGCCAGAATTTGATTCACAGGACTATTATCCAATATTGGCGTCCTCGATTCGTCCGGGGCAAGTGATTCCGTTTGACTGCTTTATCTTGCTAGAACGTGTTAATCGGATTGTTCGGTGGGTGAATGGGAACGAGATTTTTCCTGACTCTAAATATGCTCTTCTAGAGGGACGATCGATACAGAAAGTATTCGTTCTTAAGTCTGATAAGAAGAATTACTTTTCTTACCTTGACGATTTTCTCAAGTCCCCGGACGGACGACGGATTTTGGAGTTGATCAAATCACAGGGAAAACCGGATATAGATGGAATTCCGGACCCTGAGGAATTCAGTTTAACAGCACTTCAATCGGAGATTTCATCTGAACCAAAGGCAAACTCCCTGAGCTCCCTTGAGCAGGAACAAGAAGATCTGATCCAGTTCTTAAAGGGCAAGGTAAATGATATTGAGGAGAATCTTACAAGACTCAATCAGGTTCCGGAGGAGGACCTCTTGGTTATCGGGGACGTCACTTTACGAATTTCAGATGAACTGATCAAAATTTCATCTGAATCTCTCGTTCAGGACGAGTTCGAAAAGCGCATTAAGGGCGTGACTCAAGTGATAGATGACGGACTGATTCGAATTTCTAGCGTAAGCAAGAAGCATAGCGAGTTTGAGGGCTTAAGTCGAATGATGGAGAAAATCAGTTCCGAAGTACGTCAACTCGGAGATTTAGACCAGAATGGCATCTCCAGTTCTGAGGCGACTGTGCTTCTAAAGAGGCAAGCCGCTCGAATAAAGCCATTTTCAACGAATCTATCCTCATCCTTGGCTTCTCAGCTATTGGGCATGGCAATTGAGGGAGCAGAAAATCACTTGGGCCAGGCCGTTCCTTTAAAATCCAATGTCGGAAGATACGAAGAAGTACCTTCCTACCTTCGAGAAATGTTGACGTTAAAGGAGCTGATGCGAAGCAACAGCAGTGATGTAAAGCATTTTCAACATCAAATTCTTAAGCAAGGCCTAATTATAAAGGATTTGAAAGCCAAAAGTGGAGCTGTGCGATCGGTCTATCGAAGTCTCAGAGACAAATGGTTTCTTTTCCATCTTCAGACAAAAAAGAGTCTTGATCCCTCTGGAGTTCTGGCTGCCAATGATTTAGATGATGAAATAAAAAAAATTGAAAAGGCCAATGAGGGACTCTTTGAAAACTCGACTTCATTATTTAGCAATTATAAAACTGTCAGCCGTTCTGTCGTTGACGAACAGGTTCAAATAAATCCAAATTTGATTTTCAATTCAGAACATCCCAATCAAACTGAGAGCAAGGACGATTTGTCAAATGGAATTGATTCCACAGAATCAGAGCTATCTACTGATGAGAGTGCATCAAATCTCAAGCAACTCGAATCAGAAAATCAAATCTTGAAGGTTCAGAATGAAAATCTATTGGCACTCGTTGAGTCAATGACAAAAAAGGGCGAGGAACTGGAGTTGATTTTGAGTCGAACAAGAGAATACACTGAGAATTTGGAATCTGCGAACAGTGAAAATCACAAAACGATTGAGGCTCTTGAAGAGCGAGTTGATTCTCTTCTCCAGTCTCAGATTGATTTTGATTCTACCCTTGAAGATGTTCATCGCAGTTCGAAGTTGGCCAAGTTGGGAGAAGAGGCAGGCAAGGAACGAGCCGCGGATTTAGGTAATCAGATAAATTTGGCAAAGCTTGAGATTGAAGCCATCAGAAAGGGAACAGGGAATGAATCGGTAGCTAGGCTGAGGGAGGAACAGTTTAACTCTCTCCTGCAAAAATATGAAAATAAGCAGAATGAATTATCCGAAACGAAAAAAACAATTATCAATCTTAATTCGAAATTACTTGAGGCAAAGACCGAGACAAAGCGCTTGATCCAAGATATGGATAGGCTTGCGAAGGACAAAGACCAGCGAGAGAGGCAAATGAGAACGATCGCGATAAAGTTTGAAATGAATTGCAATTTGTTGAAGCAGTCCCAGTCGTCTGTTGGCAAGCTAACCCAGCTCACAGACAGTCTTCGGCAGGAACGCCAAACCTATATACGAAAAACCAATGAGGCTTTGAATAAATACAGAACGATGAGTGAACGAGCCAGTCTTCTTGATCGTCAAGTCACAGCGGGAGAGCAGTCAGCAGATGATTTACAGCACAAGCTAAAAAAAGTTCAGGAGAGAGAATGGAATCTGAGGAAGGAGTCGCAAGATTGGAGAACCAAATTTGTTGAAGCACAAAAAGAAATTAAAAACTTAGAAAAAGCCTTGGCAGAATTCAAGAACATTGCTTAAGGGCCATCTATGGCGCAGATAGGTCAATGCCTCAATTGATTCAAAATGAAATTCGAACCTGAATAGCTAAACCAACAAGCGAATCCAATTGACTCAAAAAGGGGGAAATAACTGTTTTATTGTGGGGCATTTCAATTCCTTCTGTTCTATTATGGCTATTTTTGGGAGACAATTTAAATAGGAATAGTCTTGAGATGAATCTGGATTGAGGAGTGATATTTCCAAATGACTAATAAGAAAATCATTAAGAGAATTCTGAGTTTAATTTTTCTAACATTTCCAATATTATTTTTATATAACAATTGCGGCGACGTCGGTTCGGTTGAGAAGAGTAAATCGTCCGATTCGAATCAATCGGGAGATGGGGCGGGTGTTCAGACAGCAGCGCAGTTGAGTGGAGAGGTGAGTTTTATTTCAGATTTTGGGCGTGTCTCTGGATGGGCAATAGACAATCAAGATAACTTGGCGACTCTTACAGTCGAGTTCTTTGTGAACGGGCCCAAGAATGAGGGAGGCGAATTGGCCGGGACCACGATTGCGAATTCCGTTGGCGGAGGCTCGCACAATGGCCATTTCTTTGTGTTTGAGTTGCCTCCTCAATTTAGGACGGGGGTGGTTGCTGAACTTTACGTTTACGGTGTTCGGCCTGGTCGGCAAGTTACCTTGGCTTCGGCCCGCAGGTTTGCGGCCTACATTCCAAAAGCTGCTGGACAAGCCTATTATGAATCAACTATCAAACCAATGTTATTGAGTCGGTGCACGAGTTGCCACGGGGTTGACTACATGTCTCAATATTATCCCCTCGCCAATCCAACCCCTTTTGAGGGAGGCACTCGGTTGAGCAATGAGTTAATAAACAAAGCCAGTGGTCGAAGTCATGGAGGGGGAAACCGTTGCAGTGGAGGAATTAATTCAAGTCCTTGCGCTGAGTTTCAGGTGTGGTGGGATTTGGAGTTTCAGTGAGAGAAGAAAGCCCAAATTTGCAGGCTCATCAAAATCAGTTCAGCGTGTGTTCCCACTAAATGAATTGACTAGTGGATCATATCGCACAATTCTTTTCATTAAAGCTTTGTAGACAGCCTTGGTAAAAGGTGACGGAGAGGTTTTTTTGGGTCGGCTTCATCTCTTCTATTTGGCGCTTATTTCTATGGCCTTTGTATTTGGCTACTACCTGGGAGGTTGCGGTAATCATGGAAAGAAAATTGGTAGTCACTCATCTTTAGAGGCCGAAAATAAGTTGGCCGAAACGGAGGCATCTTCAGTTCAAAAAAAGCTGCTGGCCTTGAACCGAGTTACAGACCAATTTGCCAAATTTAGCGAAAGCGATATCAGTGATTATTTAAAACTGAAAAGTGAGAAAGATCGCTATTACAAGGCTGAGGAAATCCTTGGCAAAATCATGCTTCTTTTCCTGGTGGACTTGGGCATCAAGACTTCGGGGGAGCAGATGGTCTTTGCCCGCACGGTGAGCCAGGGTCGAAAGAGGAAGGATATGGTAGCGCCAGTTGATTTGACCGAATCCGATGAGGTAGCTCCAAATTCTTTGGAATCCACTTCTATTCAGTCTGCGAACCAATTGAAATCATCTTCAGAAGCCAAATCAATTTTGGAAGCCGAAAAAGTGTTAAGTGAGCTTCGCTCTGATAATGAGATTGAGACCTTTTTGAAATCTGTGAGCTTAGGCAATTTATTTGATTCTCTCAAGAATGCCAATGAAATGGATATGGAACAAATTCGGGACTTGCGAGGAACCTTTTCGGGGGAATTGGTTTTTGATTCTCCTTTACAGGAAAAATGGGAGGTAAAGCTGATTTTCTCTGGTAGGTTGGAGAGCGGTACTTTGGTGGGAAAATCGAGAGTTGAGCTGGCAAAAGACGGAAAGATATTCTCAAATTCTCGTAGCAACGGAAACTTGAGTAATTTAAAGTCCTTGCCCAATGGGCAACGTGGTGTCTTGATTGAGATTCTTGGGGGTGAAGGATTTTTTCAACTCTATTCTGTTCCTCAACTTCAAAAACTCATTGGACTGTATTATCGAAGAGAGAATCCTGGCAGCTATCGCAAGGCCGGAAGTCTCACCCTCCTTCGTCATTGAGATGGGTCCATTTCTTGAAATGTCCGTGAGAGTCCTGCTTTGTCAAATGACAACCCTGTAAGAAGCGCCTGCGAATTGATTTGACCCGGATATTTTTTTCAAGATTCACCGGAATTGGGGGCTCCAAAGCCTCTAATTTAGCCGAAAGTATCGTAACCCTTGCAAAGCCTCAGTTTTTTAGAGAAGTAGGATCGAAAATTAACCTTAATCCTTTTTAAATTTCGTATCAGGGGTAAAAAGCATGAAATTTGGTTTGGTTCCACAAGGCTTGGCTTTATCTGGTTTAGCTCTCATGGTTTGCGTCACTCAGGCGCAGCAGGCACCCGCAGGAAGCGGAGCTCCATTTGTGGGAATCACGCCTATTGTGGCTCAGCCGGGACAGTATGAGATCAATAGTCGCGATGTATCCAAGGCGATGAGCGAAGTGATTGAGAGAGTGGGTAAGGTTCAGGACAGTGATAGGATATACCTGGACAGTGTTGTGAGCGAGCTAACAAAATCTGCCAATGCTTACAATAAACTACTCGCCGTGGATGATTTTAAAAAGCTTTCTGATAAGACCTATTCCAAAGTCACAAGTGCAAATGCGGGAGTTTCGGTAGAGGAGTTTCTTGAAGTTCTGAACCGAGTGAGGGAAGCCCGTTTGGCCATTGAAACAAATCTGCAGCTGTTGGCTTCAGTTTCAGGTGCATTGCCTTCCGATGCCGTGATTAACGATGGAAAGGTCAGCAATAAGCTTCCATCTCCTCGAAATATCGATTTTTCGAAGGTCACAGAAGCCGTAATGGGAAGGGTCAGTGCGGTAGAGAAAATTGCAAATAACTATCCCTTTGTGATCGTTCATTCCGAGGGCTTACAAATCATTGAAGCCAATTCAGGGACTGCTCTCAATCCCGTCTTGAACTTTCCACTGATGACAGGAGAACGGGTGAGGCAGTTACAAGCTCAGGTTCGAGTTCTTACTACACCATCAGAGGAGTTTGAGCTGGCTGCAGAGTCTCATGGCAATTTGACAAAAGGCTTGATTGCGAAGTTTATAAAAAACTATGGGCAATCAGAAAAATATCGGCCTCGCGATGAACGAGACGAAGAAGCAAGGAAAGAGGCTTTCACTAACGTCGTCAATGCGTTCTGGATGAGATCCTATCTTCGCAAAGTATATGGTATCAGAGTTGGCGCACTGATTCCAGCAAACTATAAAAAGCGCTATTTCAATATTGATAAATATCTGGTCCTGAGTGATCAGTTAACTCAGTTCAAGGAAGAGGTGGGGCCGAGTCAAGTCGATGACGGCACCTTGGCGGATGCAGCAGAGAACATTCGTCAGGTGATGGAAACGGTTGATGAAAGAGCCGCCAAAATCATGACAGGAGATGCCTCTTTCCTTGCGAAGGTGAATTCATTTGTCACTTTTTTGAAAGGCGAACGTCCTACTGCTGAATGTTTGGTCTTGGTCATGGCCCTCGTTGCCGCAGATATAAAGGAAGAACTTGATTTGAGTCTTGGCGGGGGACTTGAGGCTTTGGTGGCTGGATATCATCAACGTTGGACAGCAACCGAGATGGATCAGGCCGCGACCGACAAGCGGGTTTGTGCTTTTGATCATCTGGCAAATCTAGAAAATGGGGGAGGAAACTCCAATTGCTATCAAGGCAATCCTGAATCCGGAATCAAAGGGGTATTTGTTACACTGAATGACGAGGCCAACGCTCAGTCAACCAAGATTGAGAATGCGTTCAAGATTCGTGAGCAGATTCGATTGGCCCAATTGGCAAGTTCGTTGGTCGGTTCAAATGGAGAGAAATCGACGGGACCGAGCCGAAGGCGTGGGCACTAAGCTGGTTGAATTCTTAAGTCCTATTGAAATGAGGGTCGTACAGTGAGAAATAGGGAACTGGTCTTGTCGTGGCGTCTCGCATTTTTTTTTGGAATACTTTTTCTGACAAAATTGTCGGAGGCCCAATATCAAGTAATAGAGACGCTTCACACGGGACCTGAAATTGTTGGAGCATGTGGCAGGCCTTTGCCTTTGGATCGTTCTCGTCAAGCTCGCGGGACTCGTCTCTTATGTGGCGGGACGCAGGTTAATTTTGACCGGCGTCCGGTGAAGAGCCCATTCTGGAATGAATGGTCGGTTTTAGAGAGATCTGATGCTTCGGGGGCTCTCACTACCCGTCGGCAAATGCAGGAGCTTCGACTTCGCGACGAGCCCATAAAATGGAGCGGCCAGAGTCAGATAAAGACCTATGAAACTTGGTCTTGGTTTGTGCGAAAACGGGGGAAAAACCCGGATAGATGTCGCGTGTGGACGAGACACGTTCCTTGCACGAAGACACGTCAAGTTCCGATCACACGACGGGTCTGCACAGATGAAGATGACTCTGAGAATTTCAGTGGGGCTCCTGCTTCTGGTTTTGGACCAGGTGGAGCTGGAACCGGTTCCGGTCTAGGGAGTCAGCCTCGATCAGGAGGGGGGGCAGGAGACGGCTCATCGACAAAGAGATCTGATCCGTGGGCCAAAGATTCGGGACGCAGCAGAGAACAGGGGCCGTCGACGGGACCTAGAATGGATTCTAATCGACAGCGAGAGAGTTACGATAGTTATAAGGGTTCAAAGCAAAAATCTGGCGGAGGCGGAGCGTCTTCTGGTGGCGGATCCAAGTCTGGTGGTTCCTCCTCAGGCTCGGGTAAGTCAAACCGCAGAAGCTGGATTCGAGAGTTTTCTTTGTTTCCAAAGGCTGTGGCGGAGACTTGTTCAAATAAGGTTGTAGGCTATCGAGATGAGTCCTATCAATCAACTTGTGATGAACGGGTAGTTGATGAATGTGAATGGGAAGAGGAGCAGTTTGAGATGGAATACTGCTCGACCGAGCCTGTCAGCTATTCCGTCGAATATGAAAAGCCAAATGGCGAATGGGCTCCGGGAAAACCTGGCTATCATGATCTTTTGCCAAACAAATACGATCTCCTTCCCGGGGAGTGGGAAGTTGTCCACCTGCTATTGAACAAGGGCAACCATGAGAGTGGCATTGACAAATCGCTGGAGAAAAGGAGTCTTGGTCGAGCGAGTGTGGTGAAGCCATCAATTGAATTTGAAAGCAAAGGCATGGAAAATCAGGGTTGGAACAAATACAGAGCGAGTTTTGATCAACCAGAGATTCAGTGTCGAATGAACACTCCTGTTGTGATCAACGCAAGGATTGCAACAGAGGAACGGATCCTTCGAAAGGCTCCCAATGCGCTTGCCATTCCATTAGATAGATTGGGACGAGAAGAAGCTCTTCGGGCGACAGAAAAATTTTTGGACGGTGATCACAAAGTTCGCTTGCGACCCTACAAAGTCCAGCTGGAAGATAGCAGCAATGACATGATGCTCACAGCAGCTCGACAGAGTCGGAAATTCAAAGATCTTGATGAGGGAGCTGTCACGACGGATCATCCAAGTGGAGAGGAAGTACTGACAGCAAGAGATCTGGGTTTTTGGAAGAACACCTTATTGAAGGTAAGACTCATTGAAAAGAATTCCTGTTTTCTGGAAGGGGATAAGTTGTTTGCTGATGTCCTGGATACCACCTCCTCTTTGACAAAGGCCGAAGGAAATCGTTTGGTGATTCAACTCGATGGCGAGCAATCAGGGGTGCCGAGCTTTTACCGCCCCTTTGGTTTTATCGGAAAATTTCTCGGATTTTTTATGGGAGATGGTGGAATTGATCTGTATCCGACCCCTGGAAAGCACTACGAATTTCACGTGTCAATGCTTCAGCAGGGCTTACCATTTTATGAGAACGGCTGTTTGAACGGGGCTAAAACCTGCGAAAAAGCGGACGCGAACCCTCAAATGTACAGTGATGATTTGAAAATCGAGTTTTACGCTGAACCCGGCTACGACGAACGTGGATGGCTTCAGAAATTTGAAAATTGGTATGGGAGGAAGCCGTGGAACAAATTTTTCGACTGCAATTGATGTTGACCAAGAAGTTTGTCGCTCTTACTTTGGGTCTATTCTTGGTTGCATTTCCAGGCTTTGCTCAGACAACGTCTGAACTGGATGGCTATATTGCGAGAGTGCGGGTCGTTCAGGATGAGGTTGAAAAGGCCTATGCCTTTACCGGAGCCATGAACGAGGAAACGGTGATCAAGGTCGTCGTTGCAATTGATCACGCCATGGGCCTTTTGCGTGATGTGACGCTCCGAGGGGCCGAAGGCGAGTCGGCATTGACTGAACCAGAAGTCGGGAGGATTTACGAAGAAGTTATTTTTGGAGAAAGAGACAATCAGAGCCGTGGTTCTCTTGCGACTCTCATCTATTCCTCTCTCATTCACCACAGTTTTGATCCAACCCACACATATGACGGAAAGGTCGGAGTTCTAGAAAATTTTAAGTATGCTTTTTTGGAGGTTCTAAACGATTTGCGGGCCGGCTTTTCAATTCGAAAGACAAAGGATGGAAAGTTTCTTTACCTTCCTGTTGATCGCTTGAATAGAGAAAAAGTGACCCGCAATATGGCTGTTCGCCTCTTTGATCTATTTGGGTACGCAGATAAGAACGAAAAAATTGATGATCTACTTGATTACTTCGCGACTCAACTTGAAAAAGTTGCGACGGAAAGCCGCGATTTGCGGCGCGAGAGATTGATTTCTGAAAATCTGGCCTTGGTGTTTTATGCCTCTATGATGGGACTTAATCTTCTTCATCCGCAAGTGCTTCCAATGGTTCCTTTTGATTTTGTGGGATGGATGACAGACGGAGCTTGGGGATCGGCACTTGTGTCTGGATCTATTTTGTTTGCGGGTTACACAACTGCAGTCGTCACCAAATATTTGACAAGGACTCGCAAGAGTTACTTTATGTTTCGGGACTTGGTGCGAACTCTCCTCGATCCAGCAAGCTTGGTAAAGGCGAATAAAACGGATTCTGGTTTTGCGGATGAATTGGAATCACAAAAGGCTGAGCAAAGGGCACTTCGCCAATCGATAGGGAATGGTCTCGGGCCTATCGGGAAGCACAGAGCGAGAATGATCAATGCTGGATATGATCCTGAAAGAGTTGGCGAGCTCAAGCTCAGTTGTCGAAAAGCAATTTTGGGTCAGCTTTTTCGCTAGATTCTGTCTTGCCCATGTCTGGGATTTTCAGAGCTATAAAAGCCCTTCAAGGAGGGGGATGGTCGAGAGTGCGATCTGAGCCCAAATATTCCATTTTATTCATGAGAAAAATTAAGAGTTTTTACCGGAATTCCCATTCAATTCGAATTATACTTGACATACTGAGTCAAATATAATAGCGGTGCGACATCTATGGCACCTTCTTGGAAAAAATCCTGTTTTCTCCCCATCCTTATGTTTGTTCCTTTTCGTTCAGTCGTGTTCGCTGCTACTCCTCTTGAGAAACCTGCTCCGACCAAATCTGCCGCAAGATGCAGTGATCTTCTTTCTAGGAGACAGTCTGGCGAGGGAGTCCCTGAAGTAGCGATAGCGCACGAGTTTTCAACTAGGGCGGATCCCGTCGTGCCAGAACTTATATTGCCCCACCTGTCCCAATATTCGATTCCCAATCGAGATAATACTGGCACTCATCCGCTTCGCGTGATCGACCCTGCAGTGTTTGAGCCGACCGACAAACAAGGCTTAGTCCGCTTTTTCAGAGACAATGGATACGTCGTTGTGGACCATGTTTCGCAAGCCGAAAATCGCAACGCGGTCGTTGAGCTTATGGATAAAGTCGCAGAGGCTGTTCCTCAAGCGCGTCGGCTTGGCTTCATGGACCTTTATCATGATGATGCATTGGCTCAAATGCGTCAAAATCAATCTTTGTATCAAGTTTTCGCTGATATTTTTGGGAGAGAAGAGCTCTGGGTCGTTTTTGACAGAGTGATGTATTGGAACTCGAACGAAGGCGAAAAGCCGCTTCCCCCGCACGTGGACCAGAATCCAATTCAGCACCCTGGATTTTTCAATGTTCAAGCAATGCTCGCATTGCGCGATATGAATGAGGGCACCGGCACATTGGCTTTGGTGCCTAAGTCCCATCTTTGCTTTCAAGAATATAGTCAGTGGACCAAACCCAATGCTGGGTTTGTAGAATATCAGGGAACAGAGGCGCTGCCTTTTGTTGCGCTGAGACTGAGAGAAGGGCAGATCGTTATCTGGGATTCTCGGACAACTCACAGCCGATTTCGAGGGAACCCAAGTGGAACTCGATATGCGGCTCTATTGACCTTTACTCCGGCACAGAATGATCCAATCCTCGTGGATCTGAGGCTCAAATATTACCGCGAAGGGATTGGTTGGAACAATCACGATGCAGGGCTTCGAGCGACAGCCAGTCCTCGCCATGAACTCAGCCTTCGACACAGTGAGGAAAAACTGACTATGCTTGGACGCAAGCTCTACGGTTTAGACAGTTGGTTTGGCGATGAATAAAACGGGATTGAAAAATAAAACGCAAGCGAGCTTTGTTTTTCTTTGTGCTTTGCTTTCCAGCGTTCTTTGCTGGGCAAACGGTCAATGCGGCAAACTCCTCATGAATGCCGAGGCTTTTGGATTTGGCCCATCGGCAGCGACTGCGCAATTATTTCTGGAACTGCGTCCTCATATGGAACGCATGGGCTACCTTGGTGAAGGCCACACGCTGGCGCTTCAAAATTCTCTTCCTTATGACGATATTGTCAGGCTGGAAGACCAGGCTTCTGACTCCAAAATTCGTGAACATCTTCGCCGCCTTTTATCGCGGTACACCCATTTTTTCACCTCTTCGGATTTTCGATACGCACGCGTCGCCCAGGAAGAAGGATACAAGGTGGGCGTCTACGATCCACTCACATGGTTTTGGAAGCCCTTTCCTGAAAACTCCGCGCATGTGGATCTTTATGTGGCACAAGATTTTGTGGGAGTCAGAGAAAGAATTGAAGGCGCACGTTTTCTTTTTCCGGAAAAGACGGCAGTCGTTGCACCGATCGTTCAGCCCTTGAACCGGCGTTCTTTGCATCAACGAAAACAAGCAGTTCTTGTCAACCTGGGCGGATTGAGCAACCCCTTTGTTTCAAATGATCTCATGTCCAAGTTTTCGAACCTCCTAGCCGAAAGCTGTGCGTTGGCTGTCGCAGATCAAACCGGAGAAATCATCGTCGCAACCAATCCAAAGTTCGCAAAAGAAATGCCAAAGCGCTTGAATGCTGCGACGTTAAGCCCTGGTCATATTCAAAATCATTTAGAACAAGTGCGCGTAGCATTCATGACCTCGGGACTAGGCAACTTAATTGAAGCTTCCTCGGCAGGCGTTCCAGTCGTGTGGCTACCGCCGACGAATGATTCACAGGGACAGCAAATTCAACTGCTCAAACGCCGAGATATGGTGGATTGGTCGCTAGACTGGAATGATTTCACTGACGGGCCGGAGATTGATTATTTTCGTCCACAAGAAACGGTGATGAAAGAAATTAAATCCAAGATGCTCATGGTCCTAGAGAGTCGTGAGTATCAAGAACGATTGCTCCAAGTCTTGGCGGAGAAAGTCAGGTCCTCATTGCACCCGCAGTCGAGTCTGAAAATTGAAAGGCTTGTTGATGAATATGGCCAAAATGGAATTAAGGACTTGGCTGAAATCGTGAGGAAATGGGTGCAAGACCATGATAAAAGGTAAACTTAGCCCCCTCAAAAATGTTTTCTGTCTGTGGCTGTTCGCTGCCATTTCAGCATCTTCTTTTCTCGCGAGCTCTGCCCACGCAATTGAGCCGGCAGGCCAACCCCCAAGTGCTACCTCTGGTTCTGCAGCCAAGTGTGGCGCACTCCTATCAGGTGGTTCCATTGAGTTTGCAGGGTCGTCCAAGGAGCAAATATTAGAGAGAAAGACCTGGACTTTGGGGGGCGGTGTTACCGTCGAATTTAAAAGCAACACCCCACTTCATTTGACTCGA
The DNA here is from genome assembly GCA_016714165.1 of Bdellovibrionales bacterium. Taxonomy (NCBI): domain Bacteria; kingdom Pseudomonadati; phylum Bdellovibrionota; class Bdellovibrionia; order Bdellovibrionales; species Bdellovibrionales bacterium. Next base: position 1,520,614 of record JADJNU010000001.1, on the reverse strand, counting down.
GAAGACTTGGTGAATTTGTCAGCGCATCTACCAGGATTCAGAGAGTGTTCTTCAGGAACTTGTAGGCCAAATCTTTTTTTGAACCATATTGAAGCTGATTCTTCGAGCATACGATTGGAGCAACAGAGAGGCGCAGTGACCATCTCTGCTCGCTGGGGCTCGAAACTGCCCCCTGATTTCATACATCTCTTATATGGTGCTGCTCGCAAAGAATGGCTGAACAATCGAATTTATCCAGTCCATGCAGCCTGCATTGGAAATGAAAAAGACGGATACGTTCTACTTGTTGGCGCACCAGGATCGGGTAAGACATCTCTTGCTTTAAATCATGCAATCCATCACGGAAAGAAAATCTTTTCTGGTGACAAGACATTGATTACCATTGGTAGCAATGGAGTGATGGAAGCCATCGCAGGAACCAAAACCATTACTGTTCGATCCCAAGACATTGGGCGATGGTCTGCCGTTAAAAAAATGAATGCCCATCAGTTCGGAGATCGGCTTGCATTTCAGTTACCATCCGAATTCTACGCAAAATCGCCACGTGTTCCAATCAAAAAAATTTTTCTTGTGGGATTGAATGACGGTGTTGAAGATTACGCCCAGTTGAGCGCCACGAGCGCCCTTCACACCTTGTATCCTTTTTTCATGGATAAGCAGAAAAAAGATATCTTAATCGATGGGGATAGAACCATTTTCGACGGCACGACTGGCGCGGATGTCAGGGCTGGACTTTCAAAGGAACTGCTTTCGAGCCTTCAAAATATTCCCGTCTATAAAGTAACCGCCTCTTTAAACGGCGTGACCTCTTTTATTCGCAGGCAACATCGCACAACCGCTCCGGGAAAGGCGAATCCTGAAGCTGCTGATACGCCCAGGAAGATTCTTTTCGGGATTTGTGGAATCGGAAATGGGCACATAAGCCGACAACTACCCGTATTGCGGCATTTCTTGGATCAAGGTGATCAAGTCATGGTTTTCACTTATGGCGAGGGTATTGCATTTTTTAGAAATCGATATCCTCATTATCCCAACTTGAAAGTAGTTGAAGTTGCGAATCCGTATTATGTTGGGACATCGAGTGGACTCGATTTCGAGCAAACGGCACGGTCAGATAAAAACAAAGTCGATTTCAACCGTATCAACGCAGAAGCCATGAGCCAAGCAGCAAAGAGTTTTGGCAATCCAGATTTGGTGATCAGTGACTACGAATTGGTAAGCGCTCAGTATGCTTACGCAAAACGAGCTAAATTGGTTACTTTGGACCAACAAAGTAAATACTTGGCGGGCCAGTTTCCCGACGATTTAGCTGGTACCACCTATTTGGACGAAGTGGAACGTCTCAGCATGTTTTTCCCAATTGCCAAAAAGAGAATTGCGGTTTCTTTTTTTTATGTCAAGCCTGCTCATGGAAAGACGGACCAAGACGTCGATATCTTGCCACCTATGATCAGACCAGAGATTATTGCGGCAAAAGGAAGTCCAAAGAGCACAAAACCGTCGATTCTCGTGTATGTTACAGCCCAGCAAATTGGCAATCAGCCAATTGGTCAATGGATGCGAATCATTGCATCTACAATTCCTGAAAAAAATTTTGAAGCCCATGTTTTTCTGCCAGCAAGGTTTGAGTTGCCGGGCAACACTGAGAATGTTCGCTTTTACCGTCACGGAGATCCCAAGTTTGATTCTATTCTGATCGCATCCCACGGCATCGTTTCAACCGCTGGACATACTCTTTTGTCGGAATCGATGTACTTAGGAAAACCTGTTTATGCCTTGCCGTTACCCATCTATGAGCAACAACTCAATGCAAGGATAATCGCAGAAAATAGGTTTGGGATCAGTGAGCCAAGTATAACAGAAAGCGGTTTGCGCACCTTTCTCGCCAATTTGGAAACTTATTCTGAAAACATTCGCAATGATCGAGTAGTTCTCCTCAAAGAGCCTGGAAATTCACTTGTGATTGAAGAAATTGAACGGATTATAAATTCTAAGTAAAGCGTGGCTTAATTTGGGGGACAGTTTTCTAAGGGCAATTTACCCTTTCGCGCCGTTTGAGTGCGCTTACCTATGACTCGTTCCAGTTCGCGGATGTGCTTGACGAACTTAAAGGTGGTCAACGGATCTTTTTTTTCTTTTATTTGCTGGGCGACGTGTTTGCGATTTGACTCTGGCAGGACAAAGGTCATGAAACCTAATTTAAGGGCTTCACGGATTCGTTCTTCGGGTAAGCTGGCTGCTCTGATCTCTCCTGTGAGGCCAATTTCACCAAAAAAACAAGTGCGCGGATCCAGTTCCTGTTGACCCATCGACGAGATCAGGCTTGCTGCAACAGCGAGATCGGCAGCGGGCTCGGTGAGCCTAAGACCTCCCACGATATTGACGAAGACATCATTTTGATGAAGGTGAGAGTTCAAATGTTTGTCTAGGACTGCAACAAGAAGATGGATTCTCGCTAAGTCAAATCCAATAGAAGTTCGGCGAGGCATGGCCATCGGAGAATAGGAGGCCAGCGCTTGGACTTCGCACAGGAGAGGGCGGCTGCCCTCCATTGCGGTAAACACACTCGAGCCAATGAGATTGGCGCCGCGCTCTTCTAGAAATAGCTCAGAGGGGTTGGTCACTTCGGTCATTCCTTGGCTCGCCATCTGAAAAACGCCCAATTCATTTGTAGCTCCAAAGCGATTTTTGAGGGCGCGGAGCAAACGAAATTGGTGGTTGTTATCCCCTTCAAATGACAAGACGGTGTCGACCATGTGTTCCAAGGTTTTTGGACCTGCAATATTTCCTTCCTTGGTAACATGACCAATAATGAGGACAGCGATGTTTGAGCTTTTCGCCAAACTCATCAGCTGGCTTGCGCACTCTCGCACTTGAGAGACAGATCCCGGTGCGGATGGAATGTCGGCGAGGTAGACGGTCTGAATCGAATCGACCACAAGAACCTCGGGTTGAAGGGAGCGGGCGAGTGCGATGATGTGCTCAAGTCGACTCTCACTCGCGACGGCAACTTTTTCTGATTGAATACCGAGTCGACGAGCGCGCAAAGCCGTTTGGGGTACGCTCTCTTCGCCCGATACGTAAAGAATCTGGCTCCCCTCTTTGGCTAGCCCTCCTGCCATTTGAAGGAGCAAGGTGCTTTTACCAATTCCAGGATCTCCTCCGAGCAAAGTATAGCTTCCTGAAACGAGCCCGCCACCGAGGACGCGGTCGAGCTCTCCAATTCCGGTAGATTGGCGTTTTGCCTTTCCTTCATCGAAGCTTTCATTGAGGCGATAGGCCCGAAGTCCCGAGATGGAAGATTCTGATTCGGTGTTTCCGATTGTCCATCCTCGACCCGATGCCTTGCCCAAGGGAGCAATGACCTTTTCTTCGACGAGCGAATTCCAGGCCCCGCATTCATTGCAGCGCCCCTCCCACTTTTGGCGTTGTGCTCCGCACTCCTGACAGACGAATAGGGATTTATTTTTAGCCACAATTGAACTCCAGATTTTTGACTCGTCTGTACCCCTACCATCCGCTAGGACTGCATACAAAATTTAAAGTCTCTATTTTTATTTGTCTCTTCGATTTAGTATCTCAATTAGCGCATAGCATAAAATGACCATGCGCAAATAATTTGAGGGTCCAGGTTTACATGCTGACTAAGTCTAATAAAATAAAGGACGGGCTGTCTCTCACGGCGCCCGCTACGGGAGGCATTCTTGCGCCATTGGATCGGCTCGGTTGTTATTCTCACTCCGTTGGTATTTGCCGTCATTCCCTCTTCAGGACAGCAGAATTTATTCGCCAAGGTAAGAACTCTGATTGAAGAAAAAAACTATTCGGCCGCGGAGAAGGCTCTCACGCAAATAAAAGGCCCTTTGGCACCCGCGGATATGGCCTTGAGTTCTTTTGTTCGCGGGGTGTTGTCATTTGAGCTTCAAAAATACAACGAAGCACAAAGCCATCTGGAAAAAGCTCTCACTGTTCCAAGTTCCATCGAGTACTACGTGCGGTATTTTTTGGGACTTTCTCTTCAAGCTAAGCGTGAATTCAAAGAAGCCCAGCGAGAATATGATCGCCTCTTGAAGCTTCGTCCTCCCAGTCAATTGGCCTACGAGACAAAATTTAAGATGAGCGAAATGTTAATTGATCAGGGAAAGTGGAGTAAGGCTCTTCCTGAGTTGGCCTATTTAGAGCGGCGTTGGCGATCTTCTGAGGCCTACCCCGAGATTTTGTGGCGCCTGGTGAAGGTTGAGATGCAAATCGGACGAAAGTGGAGAGCTTGTGCTTGGGCTCGGCGGCTCTACAGCAAATACCCGCAGCACGGGATTATTGATGACTGGGGAATCGACTTGCCCTCGTCACCATTTGACGGGAAAAAGCTCGGATGCCTCGCAACGCCGGGAGATCAGCAAAAGCGAATTCGTCGTTTGCAGTGGGCTGGGAAGTCAGACAGAGCTCGATCTGAACTTGAAACATTGAGGAAGCGAGCTACTGGTGAAGCTCCTCTCTATGCAGTGGATATGACTTTGGCCAATTTCTTGGTAAATGATGGCTATGTAGATGAGGCTTTGAAGCTCCTAATTAAACATTATGAAAAATACCAAAAGAACTTTGCGTATCTTATGCAGTTAGGGAGGGCCGCAGCCAGAGCGGGAGAATATCAAACTGCGGTCGGGGCTTTTCATCGAGCACACGAATCAAGTCCAAAATCTCGATCGGGACGTGAGGCGCTCTATCAAGCTGCCTTTTTGAGTTATCAGTTTCAAGATTATGACGGAGCTTCTCGTAAGTTTGAGCAATTTTTGAAGGAATATCCGCGGTCAGGCTTGAGTTGGGACTCTCAGTGGCACATGAGTTGGATTCGCTATCTTAAGGGAGATTATCTTGGAGCCCTAAATGGTTTTGATCGAATCTTGAATCAAAAAAAGAATCGTCAAACCCGTCGCAATTGGAACAAGATCGCCATTGAAAGAATTAATTACTGGAAGGCCATGGCGCTTCTGCGAATGAACAAGTACACCGAGGCGAGGACTCTCTTTGAATCGATCGCCAAAGATCCAATGTTGGATTATTACACGCTTACTGCCAAATATCGCTTAGAAAGTATTTCGAACCTGGAGACGGTTCGGAAAGTCGCCGAAGGACCTACCTCTACATACTTGGGAATAATGCCGGACGGGGATGGACTTGTACCTCTCAAAGAAGAGCTCGACGTCAATGGTGAGATCATCGGAAAGCGAGAGGGAGAGGAAGCTCAAGAGGCTGAATCCGAAGAAAGCTTGAACACGAGCTTGGACGGTGACTCGAATGAAGAAGAAGAAGCTGCTGAGGTTGTGACTGCAGAAGAAGGATCCAATTCGATGGATGATGAGAAGCCCGTCGTCGCCACGGACTTTCGCGACCCTGAATTGCGCTTGAGATTTGAGAGGGCCACTTTACTTATTCAGGTTGGTCTGGGTGAATGGGCTCGATGGGAGTTATTTGAAATAGAACGTCGGACCCGCAATCAAGATTACCTGAAGATGTTAATGGCTTCTTATGAGCAAATCAGATCTTACCATCGGTCATCCTACATCAGTGTCGTTAATTTTTCTAATATTCGTTCTCAACGTGGAATTGAAGGCAGCCGCTATTTGTGGGAGTATGCCTATCCCAGAGCCTACAAGGATTCTGTTGAAAAATACGCGACGACCTTTAATGTGCCCAGTGAGTTCATTTGGGGAATCATGCGCACCGAAAGTTCCTTTCGCTACGATGTCGTTTCGCCGGTGGGAGCAAAGGGCCTGATGCAGCTGATGCCAAATACCGCCAAGCAGGTGGCTCGCCTTATTGGTGATGAGACCTTTAACGAGCGACGGTTAGGTGATCCGGACGTGAATTTGCGATTGGGGACGAAATATCTTCAGCGATTGCTCAGTAAATTTGGAGGTTCGGTTCCTCTTGCTGCCGCTAGCTATAATGCGGGTCCTCATCGTGTCGAAGGTTGGCTTGCCAATTTTGGAAGGCTTGAGATGGACGAATTTATTGAGCATATACCGTTTATCGAGACGCGAAGTTATGTAAAAAAAGTCGTTCGGGACTTTGGCATCTATGAAAGTCTCTATGCCAAAGCCACAACGAAACTGACCTGGTTGGTTCAGCCGATCAAGGTGGAGGTGACCCGGCCCTCCCAAAGAGAAACTTGGGAAACTCTCTAGCTAGAACTCACTATTTGGTGATCTCTATTTGCCGGATCTTGACTTTATAAGTCAAAGACAGGACAACAGGCCTTCAATTAAGGAGGCCTTTATGCGCGCATTTTTGAATCGCTCGCCAGCCCTGTTCTCCGTTCTCATTTTCTTTTTCGTTGTCCTTGCTTGCGGCTGTACCAAGAAGAGGAATGGTGATTATGGCCTCGATTTAAAATCAACTTTACGAATTAATATCCTAACGGAACCACCATCCTTAGACTGGAATAAATCTGGGGATACGACAAGTGCGTTGATTCAGGACAATATCATGGAGGGACTTGTTGAATACAATCTCGCAGACCCAAATCTCAGCTTGACTCCCGCGTTGGCAACCGAATGGCGTTTCAGAAAAAAATAGTCAGATATGGTATTTCAAGGTTCGTTCTGGCGTGAAATGGACCGACTGCCAGGAGTTTACGGCTCGACAGGTTTTGGATGGTTGGGAAAGATTACTCACCCCTGCTACGGCTTCAGAATACGCTTACTTTCTTTACGGCATTAATAATGCCAGAGCCTTCAATGAAGGAAAAATCAAAGACTTTTCCGAAGTGGGAGTGAAAGTCACAGATGCCGGAGAGATCAGAGTTGAACTCACGAGCCCCACATCTTATTTTCCCTATCTTTTGACTCACCATTCGACTTACCCTATTCGGAAAGATATCATTGCCAAGCATGGAGACAAATGGACGGAGTCGGGAAATATCGTCACTTTGGGGGCCTATACACTTAGGACTTGGGATCATGACAAGGCTATTGTTTTAGAGCGAAACGAGGCCTATTACGGTGAGAAGGCGAAGATAAAAAATATTCTTGCCTATATGATCAATGAGCTCTCCACGGCACTTAATCTCTTTAACGCGGGAAAGATTGACGCCCAAACACAACTCCCTTCGACGGAATTGCGTGAACTTCGCAAGAGACCTGAATACCGCGAGACTGGAATTCTCTCGATCTATTATTACGGTTTTAACGTAAGAAAGCCTCCTTTTGATAACCCAGAGGTCCGCAAGGCCGTTTGCTATGCGATCGACCGCAAGGAGATCACTCAGATGTTGGACGGCGGGCAGGTACCTTTGACGAGTTGGGTGCCCCCTGGAATGTTCGGCTATGCCCCTGGAGTGGGGATTGGTTTTAATCCTATCAAGGCCCGTGAGATTTTGGATAAGGCAGGATTTAAAGATCGAAGCAAGTTGGCCAAGATCGAGATCGGATTTAATACGAATGAAGATCACAAGCGCATTGCCGAAAATGTGCAGGCTCAACTCAAGCGAAATCTCGGGATTGACGTTGAACTGAAGAACGAAGAATGGAAGGTTTACTTGAAAAATCTCCGTACTGAACCTCCCCATATTTTTCGCATGGGTTGGTTGGCTGATTATCCAGATCCTGACAATTTTCTTAATTTAATGACTTCCTATTCGGAGAACAATTACACTCGATGGAAAAATAAAAAATTTGATGAGCTTATTGGAAGGGCCGTGGGAATAGAGTCGCGGGACGCCCGTCATGAAGCCTATCTTCAAGCACAGCAGATTTTGACCGAACAAGATCTGCCTGTGGTTCCAGTTTATGCGGCAGTAGCTCATGGCTTGTTTTCTCCGAGAGTTGTTGGGTACCCTTTTGGCCCTCTTCAGAGATTTATCTTTAAGGGAGTGTCATTGAAGTGACTAAATGGTTTCAGCATGTAAGAGATCAGGATCTCAATTTGACCCTGTGGGTGGGGTTGCCACTTCTTGTTGTCTTAATGATTACCATGACATTAAATTTTTTTGGCTTTGAAGTTCCGACAGCTCTTTGGATCATCGACGGGACTCTCTTGCTCGGCTCTTTTGTTCACTACACTTTGACCCAAGGTTTAAGTGCTTATGTTTTTAAACGTGTGGCCGAGGCTGTTTTTGTGGTGTGGGTGATTGCCACTTTGACCTTTCTGTTATTGAGAATTGTACCAGGGGGCCTTTCGATCAGGAAAAGCTCTTCCGCCCGAGGTCAAAGCGAACATCGAAGCCAAGTATATGCTGAACGCCCCCTTGTATGCGCAGTATGGAGATTACGTTTTTAAGTTATTGAAGGGAGATTTGGGCGAATCTTATAAATACATAGGTCGACCGATCAATGAGATTATTAGCGAATCATTGCCTAATTCCGTTCAGCTCGGCTTTTATGCTTTGCTTCTATCGTTTATGATAGGAATTCCAGCTGGAGTCTATGCGGCCTCGAAACACAATACCTGGGCTGATACGTTGACGATGATGACGGCCATCAGTGGCGTTGCCTTGCCGAGCTTTCTTGTCGCACCGATTCTAATTTTGATTTTCTGTTTTTATTGGCAGCTTTTGCCCCCCGCACTTTGGGAAGGACCGAGTTACTATATACTGCCTATTCTGACCTTAGGTATTCGCCCGGCGGCAGTGATTGCACGATTGACGCGTTCGAGTGTATTGGATGTGATTCGCTCCGATTATATTCGGACAGCTCGAGCAAAGGGTTTGAGCGAAATGGCCATCCTCTATAAGCATGTTCTTAAGAATTCGCTGATCCCAGTTTTGACTTTTTCAGGACCTCTCGCCGCGGGTGTTCTGACTGGTTCATTTATTATTGAATTGATTTTTGCAGTTCCAGGAATGGCCCCTCATTTGATTCAGAGCGTGAGCAATCGTGACTATCCTTTGATACTGGGGACCACCCTGGTCTTTTCTGTCATTCTTGTCCTTGCTAATTTGATTGTGGATCTTTTGTACGCTTATTTTGATCCAAGGATAAAGCTCGCATGAATCAGACTGTCACCGCGGACACGATTCCTTCTCCAAGTTCTGTTGTTGTAAAGAAGGTCAGGAGACCTCAAAGCTTGTGGGGAGAGTCCTACAGACGTCTAAAAAAGAACAAGGGGGCGGTGGCCTCGGCTTACTTCATCCTTTTTGTCTGCCTCGTTGCTCTTTTTGCAGAAGAATTAGCTCCTTTTCCTTTTGCTCAACAAGATATGACGAGAGTTCTTCATGCCCCAAGTACCCATAATTGGCTGGGGACGGATTCGCTTGGTCGAGATCTTTTGTCTCGGATTATTTTTGGAGCAAGAATGTCAATGGCAGTCGGAATATTCACTGCGATAACCTCTCTCGTCATCGGGGTCTTTGTCGGAGCTGTTTCTGGTTGGTTCGGAGGAAGGGTCGATTCTTTTCTCATGCGGTCGGTGGATATTCTTTACTCGATTCCAACGCTTGTCCTTTTAATTCTCGTGAAAGTTGTCTTTGACAGTGTTCAGATATTTGAAAATGCTGAATTGAAGGCGCTGACTGGAATTGTCTTGGCACTGAGCGTAGTCGGGTGGGTGACTCTCGCGCGATTGGTAAGAGGCCAGGTTCTTCTTGTTCGTGAGATGACCTATGTTGAAGCGGCCCGAGCTCTCGGAGCTTCCGGTTCTGGGATTGTGCTTCGGCACGTGGTTCCTAATATTTTGGGTCCAATTATTGTTATTTTGTCTTATCAAATACCGAGCAATATTTTATTTGAAAGTTTCCTCAGCTTTATTGGACTGGGTCTTCAACCTCCGTTTTCCAGTTGGGGTGTCTTAGCAAATGAGGGCTGGCGTTCGTTGCAAACTTTTCCTCACCTGATGATTTGGCCTGGATTAGCCTTGTTTTTGGCAATGCTTGCCTTTCAACTTCTGGGAGATGGACTTCGCGATGCTTTTGATCCACAGATGAAGGGTCGCTAGAGAGTGGCAATGAGCCGGAAGATGATATCTCTTCTTCTTTTTGCTTGGTTTATTTCGATAGCCACAATCTCCTGTTATCATCTGTCAGCTCCGCCAGATTTCGTTCTTCGGGAAAAGCAGATCATGGGAACGATCGCAAGGATAAGCGTATCGGGCCACATAGGTGCGCGAAGCATTGACGAAGCATTCGGAGTCATGGAGGAACTTGATCGAATTCTTTCAGTTTATAAGTCGGACTCTCAAGTGTCTCGGCTCAATCAACAGGGAGTTCTGAGAGATTCCCATCGAGATCTCTTGGATCTTATTCAAAAATCTCGTGAAATTGAGAGAGAAACCGGAGGAGCCTTCAATATGACATTGGCGGCTCTCACTCTGAGGGCCTATCATTTTCAAGATCTGAATCACCTCAATTCCAGGAGTCTTCCTCGCCCAGGTTCTGAGGACATTCGGACTGCCTTGGGACAGACGGGTTCTCAGTTTGTGCGAGTCAAGGGGACTGAAATTAGAATTTTGAAAAAGGGATTGGGCTTGGATTTTGGAGGTATAGGTAAGGGCTATGCCATCGACAAAGCGAGTGCGATCCTTGCAAAAGATGGACTTCGGGACGGAAGCCTAAGTCTGAGCGGTGATATCCGTTGCTTTGGTGAGTGTTTGATTAAAATCCAGGATCCCCATGATCCTTTGAGTGATTCTAAATTCGTTGCAGAGTTGAGAGTCAGAGGCCCTCAGGTGGGGATTTCTACGAGTGGAGGCTATGGTCGTTTTTCTGGAGCTCCTGTGTTTCATCATTTGATTGATCCAAAAACGGGGAGATCTGTTTCGAACCTGTCCAGCTTAACTTTGCTTGGAAATGAAACCAACACCAACTTGGATGCCTGGGCGACAGCTCTCGCCGTGATGCCTTTAAAGAGACTGCGCCAGTTTCTCCGCGCACATCCGGGGCTGGGATATCATATTGTCTTCTCAGATGGTCGAATAGACTCAAATCTTGATAGAAGTCCTTGGGTTGTTGATTTTACTTTCAACAAGAGCCGCACGAATTAAGATCCAGAGGATTGCGACATAGGCTGCTTGAAAAAGGAAAAATGAGAGAAGCTTTAAAATAATAAATGCAGAACCAAAATAAATAATAAAAAAGCCAGAAGCCAGATTTAACAGGCCTGCGAGAGGAAAGCTGAGGCCTAAAATCCATTTTGTCGCAGAAGTGATTTGTGGAATAAAAATCAGGAAATGGCCGAGGACGAAAGTGATGATCCCGACAGTGGCCAAATGTGGAACAGCGGTTTCCAACAATCCCGATGTGGACTTGGGAAGCGAATTGAGCTCGACTTTGCCAAGGTAAAACTCTTGTATAGATGGAAGTGACCATCCCATTTTTGTTGCGAACAACAAAAAAGAAGTTCCCAAATGCAAAATCATCAGAAGAGAATAAATTCCAATTATCAAATGATACTGTCTAGCCATGATGGAAATGATCCTTAGGCTTATGCTCGTCTGGGCGACCCATCAGATAGACAAATACTTTGAACAACATGACGAACATGGATATCTCAAAGAGAAAAAAACCAACAATCTTCATCCAAACAAGAAAGGGATGGACAAACCTTGTCCCTAACAGTCCGCAGATTTCGATCAGGACAGCTAAAGAAGGAACAATGATCCAAAGAGTTTTTGCCTTATTGGAAATCTTCGTATGGACCAATATCGAAACAACTGTCATGATCATCAGAGGATAGATAAATAAATTGACGTGTAGATCGGTAAAGAGAGTAGCGAGATCTTTTGCGGGAAGAAAAGACTCAGGATTTCCCAACAGGTTATTTCTAATTTGCTCCGGGAAGAGACCCAGGCGTGAGTATTCCAGCTGGATATTGAGAGACAAATAGAAGAACGTGAAAATAAGAAATAAAATCAGAAGAGTTCTAAGGTAGGAATTATGGCGAAGATCAGAATTCATTAAAAACTGCACGGCAATTTCCTAACTTTCATTTTTTCTTCTTTTGAAGCTTAACCTGCCAAATTCCACGAATGATTCGAGCGGCTTGAGCGAGTCGCTCCGTTGTCAAAGTTGATCCCGTTATAATTGGTATATCTTGCCCAGATTTTAAACTGGCCCTGAGGTTTTTTCCAACAAATACTTGATTCCAGCCCTTTGGAGGCAAATATTCTGGATGCTCATAAAAGGCAATGAGTTCGACACTGACAATAGCGCCCTTTGGGTCAATGGCGACAAAGGCCGTTTGATCTTTGGTTCGTACCTTAGCTGAATGCAGCCCAGCATGTCCCAGGATTTTTTCTTTGGCCTTGATTTCATAAAATGTAAAAATATTCTCTTCAATGGGAGCTTGTGCGAGTTGTTGGGCCCGAGTTTTTTCATCTTCGGTTAAAGCAAGACTCAATTTATTTACAGCAGTGGACTTTGGAAAGGCCGCTTTTGCGGCCTGTTCTGGAGATAAGAGCACTTGAGCACGGCAATTCAGATAGCACTGGGTCCCAAGAAATGAGACGAACAACAAACGAGAAATCAGACCTGGGCTCATCTTTCGTTCCTCTCCTCTTAATTGGGTCAGAGCGACTCCTGCCGTTGATCGACTACCTGATAGATCCGAGGCTGGCAATGGGATATTGTGAGCCTTATCAATAGGTTTGCAAAAACCTGAGAATCAGGAGGTATTTTGGCGTTAACGATGTCTCTGTTGTCAGCAGAGAGTGAGATGGTGTATCCATTTTAGCATGCGAAATGCTCAGGCCACTGAAGGGCATTGATGCCGATATCTCTTGGGGTGATAATTCATGGACTTCGACGAAACAGTGAAATTTGATACACTGGTGGGAAAAACCAAGGGTTTTTCGGCTCCGATCAAAAGCTTGGTGGGTGAAGAATCTCTGGTTTCCCGCCTGATGGAGTTGGGTATTGTTCGCGGAGAAACGATTGTATTGAGGGGACAAGCTCCTTTTGGTGACCCCTATTTGGTTGAAGTCAGAGGACTCGCCGTTGCTTTGCGCAAGGAAGAGGTCCTATGCATTCATCTGTAGATTTGTTTGAAACGGCCGCTTTGGTTGGATCACCCAATAGCGGGAAGACGACTCTCTTCAATTGGCTGACGGGTTTGCGTTACAATACGGTCAATTATCCTGGATCAACGGTCGATTACTCTGTGGGGATGAGTCATGATCGCTACGGAGAACCGGTCCATTTGATGGACACGCCAGGAGTCTATAGCCTTTCTCCAAAATCACCTGATGAGGAAGTGACCCTAAATGCTCTTCAGCATCATTTCAACTGGGGCTCCGTAAAATTGGTTATATCCGTTGTCGATGCCACTCATCTTTCGAGGCAATTGCTCCTGACTCGTCAGCTCTTAGCCTCAGGTTTTCATGTGATTGTCGCTGTCACAATGATGGATTTACTTTCCGAAAAGGGACTCGAAATTGACATGGAAGCCCTCGCAATTGACTTGGATTGCGTTGTTGTGCCGATTGATGGGCGCTTAGGTGGCGGTGTTCAAACCCTGGTGGATGAAACACGGAGAGTTTTATCAGGCAATCTTAGGACGAAGCGCACTCATCGCATTGAGCCCTGGAAAGCGGCGGACATCGAGCGCGTCTTAGGGGAAACTCGAGTTCTTGAAAGAAAGCATGTTCGGCGCACTCGCGTTCATCGAGGGCTTGATGCCGCAGAAAGGACAAGAAAAATTGATGGAGTTCTTCTTCATCCTTTTTGGGGTCTTTTCATGTTTCTTGCGATTATGTCTCTTTTGTTTACATCAATTTATTGGTTCGCTACTCCGGTCATGGACTTGGTTGACTCTGGATTTAGCTGGCTTTCCCACCTTATTAGTGAACTCGGATCAGGAGCTCTGTGGTCTGATTTTATGGCCAACGGACTTGTGAGTTCCTTTGGGGCTGTTTTAGTTTTTGTCCCTCAAATTTTCATTTTGTTTCTGGGGATAGCTTTGCTTGAAGATTCTGGTTACCTGGCTCGTTCTGCCACTTTGATGGATCGTCCTTTGCGAATGCTGGGGATGAGTGGTCGATCCTTTGTCCCTTTGCTGTCGGGATATGCCTGTGCAGTTCCAGCCATGATGGCGGCTCGAACTGTCAACAGCAAGAGAGAACGCTGGCTTTTGTTATTTATTATTCCATTGATGAGTTGCAGCGCAAGATTGCCGGTGTATTCCCTTCTTTTGACTTTTGTTTTTCGGGGTAGCCCAGCCTGGAAGGCGGGCCTCGTATTGGCAGGAATCTACGTTGGCTCCATTTTCGTTGGTGCATTCGCTGCCGTAATCGCCAATCGCTTTATTAAAATTCGAGAAAAATCGCTATTTTGTCTCGAACTTCCTGTTTATCGTCGTCCCCTTTTTGGCTCCGTTTTGCGTCAGGCCTATGGCCGAACAAAAAACTATATTCGTCAAGCAGGTCCCGTTATTTTTCTTTTGTCTATTGTTGTTTGGATAGGAACCACTTTTCCTCATTATGATGTGGCAAGTGATTCAGATAAGTTAAACAGGAGTTTTTTTGGACAGGCGGGTCAGGTTGTTGAGCCTGTTTTTTCTCCCATGGGAGTTGATTGGCGGGTTGGCGTAGGCTTGATATCTGCTTTTGCCGCGCGAGAGGTATTTGTTTCGAGTTTGGCAATTGTTTTCAATATTGCCGATAGAGATGAGGAATCCATGCAAAGTTCTCTTTTGTCTCAGATGTCTGAGGCGAAGATGAGCGACGGATCTTCAGTTTTTACTATCTCATCGGTGCTGGGTCTTATTGTGTTTTTTATGATTGCACTCCAGTGCATATCGACTACCGGAGTGGCCGTTCGTGAGTCGGGCGGATGGCGTTTTGCCCTCATGCAATTGGTCGTTTTTAACATTGTGGCTTATGTTTTGGCCGTCGCTTTGGTTCAAGGACTTCGTGCCTTTGGGATTTCTTAGTGGGAAAAATTATTTTATCCCGAGGCTGATCAAAATGGGATTGGTTTTCTGTCGTTGTGTGAAAGACTGCTTGTCTAAAATCCCTTCCCATCGCAAATTGACGAGTATTTGCCCAATGGCTCCACCAAGTGTATTCCCGGGTCCAAGTAAGACAAGGTGATCCGGATTGTATTCCTTGAGGGCAACTTCAATCGACGCAGTCAGGGAATAAGGTTCAATGACTTGTTGATGAAGGGTATAGTGACAGAGTTCTTTGACGTCGGTTGAATAGGCCTTCCAAATGTGACCGCGCCCATCAATGAGAGGCAGCTTTGGAGGATGAAACAAATGTTCAGGAATCATCTCTAGAGCTCGCTTTGAAACCTCGTTGAGCAAGGGCGTATGAAAGGCCGCATGGTTCAGAAGTTGAAAAGGAAAGTGTTCAATGGGAGGGAGATATTTCATGAGATAATTCAGGCCCGCACTGTTGGCGCCAAAGACCAAATAGCCCCCGAGAAAAATACTCGGATGGACTTCGACTCCTGGCAAATCCTTTGTGGCACGAAGAACCTGATGGACGAGCTCCTCCTTAGAAGGATCTCTTTGCCAATTTTCTTTGATCAGTGGATATATGATTTGGCCTCCGATCGTCTTGTCTTTCATCATGGATCCCATGGTGTTTATCACTTGATAGGCCCCCGCCTGGTCGAGCGCTTCTCCCAGCGCCAGGGTGATATACCAACCCATGGAGTTTCCAGCGATTGCGACTGTTTCATAGAGAGAAGGATCAAGTGCGGTGAAGTCAGCATAGGAGCAAGCGTAAATGAGAGTCGAGGCGTTTTCTCCTTTGGTGTGAATTTGGGGAGAAAAATGACTTGATGAATCCAGTTCTGTGATTGTTAATAGCCCATCTTCAAGCCGTCTCTGATCGAGATCTTCAATGAAACCATTCAGCCTTTCGCGATGGGGTTTTTAAGTAGCCGAGAGTTTCCTTCAGATAGCTGCCTCGTCCTGGACACACGACGACAATTCTTTTTGCCATGTTCATCTTAAACCTCAATTATTTCATTTTTTAATGCCGAGTAGATCGAGGGCCCCAGAAAGAATCTCATCCTTTTTCGGTAAGCCGGCTGCTGCCATTTTGCCGAGAGGAATAAAGCAGTCATCTGCTGCAAGGATTTTGATTTCAGGCATCCTACTGAGATGTTCAACAAGACCGGTGACAATGGCTTCACTGAAACTCCCAGTTTTTCTGCACTCCTCCACAATCAGTATCTTCTTATATGAACCTGCAACTTCTGCCACTTTTTTCCAGTTTACCGGAGCGATCCATCGAAAATCGAGAATTTTGGAGACAATTCCGTAATTTGTTTTGAGCTCATCTTCTGCTTGTCTTGAATAGTAATGGCCATTGCCGTAGGTCAGTATGAGGAGATCCCTTCCCTCACCCCAAATATTAAATTCACCGAGAGGAATCATCTCTTCTTGGGTTGGGTAGGGATGGGCCCACAGTTTGTCCCCTTCGGTATGGAGATCGCGAGTCATATATAGTGCAATGGGTTCAATAAAAATGACAACTCGGCCATTTTCGTAAGCCTCTTTGACACAAGTTCTCAACATCTTTACAGCATCGGCACCATTTGAAGGAACGGCTATAATGAGTCCGGGAATATCCCGAAAAATGGCCAGAGAATTGTCGTTGTGAAAGTGGCCTCCAAATCCCTTCTGATAGGGCAAACCCGCAATTCGAATGACCATTGGATTGGTGTATTGGCCCTGAGAAAAGAAGGCGAGGGTGGCGGCTTCACCTCGGATTTGATCCTCGGCATTGTGAACGTAGGCGAGAAATTGAATTTCACAGATTGGCAAAAAATTATTGTGTGCCAGCCCAATAGCTGTTCCTAGAATGGATGTCTCGTCCAGGGGGGAATTGAAAACTCGACGAGGACCAAATTTTTTAAAGAGCCCATCCGTTACATTGTAAACTCCTCCTTTTTGGGCGACGTCTTCACCAAAAACGAGAGCGTTATTGTATTGCAACAGGATATCATGCAGGCCGATGTTGATCAGTTTGGCAAGGTGAAGGGGTTGACTGAGCTTGTCAAAATCTCGACCGAAGAGGCCGGAACGCTCCTTCTCTGAGCGAAGTGGTGGTGCGATTTTCCTTTCGGAACAGGCCGTGAGGCTTGACCGCACTTCGATCGGAGATTCCAAAACGGGTCGTTTGAGAGCAGATTCGCTGACCCATTTGACCTGTTCACGAATTTTTTCATAAATTAAAATCAAATCCTCCGGAGATCCAATCCCATTTTCGATAATTATTTTTGCCGAATGAAGGAGAGGGTCGTTTTGCTCAGCTGCTTCAATTTCGGAGGAGCTTCGATAAGTGCTTTCGACGTCTGATCCCGCATGACCCATCAGACGAACGGTTTTCATGTGCAGAAAAACAGGCTGACGACGAGTTCGGGCCAGCAGGGCAGCTTCTTTTGCAACCTTAAAGGTATCCAGAAGATGCAGGCCATCACATTGAAGATATTGAAATGAGGGTCGACGACAAAAGGATTCTTGAACCCAGTTGAAGGGGGTGGGCACAGAGATTCCAATTCCGTTGTCCTCACAGATAAAAACAATGGGCAAGGGAATCTTTTGAAACGAGATCCATGCCGCTGTGTTAAAAGCCCCAACGGCCGAGGAGTGATTGATCGAAGCATCGCCGAATGAGCAAAGAATAAGGCCATCTTCTTTCAGATTTCCCTTAAGGCCTAAATCGGAGGCCCTTTTGATTGAGAGTGCGGCCCCCACAGCCTTTGGGAGATGAGAGGCAATGGTGCTTGTTTGGGGCGGAATATTTAAGGGTTTGCTTCCAAACACCTTGTGCCGACCCCCTGCGATAGGATCATCACTTGAGGCGACAAAGGAAAGCATCAGGTCATAAAGGGGAGTGGTGCCGGGCAACTGTTTGGATCGTTGGATCATAAGGGCTCCACTGCGATAGTGGAGAAAAGCCATGTCGGTATAGGGAAATACTTTGCCAATGACAGCATTGCCTTCGTGTCCTGCGCTCCCGATGGTGTAGTAACACAAACCTTGGTTTTTCAAAATTCGTGCGAGGAGGTCCAGGTGCCGACTCATCACCTGCGATTCAAAGAGGTCCATTATTTCGGTTTTGGTGAGACCGATACTTTCAGGCCTTATCTGGTGAGGAGAAAAGGGAAGCTTCCCTTGTCGAACCAACCGAACAAAATTTTTGTCAATGATCTCAGCACGGTTGTACATAGGCGATATCCTTCATGTAATGATTATTAAACGGTACTGCTGTGCCGGGTGTTATGCAACTTGTCCATAGAAAGACTTTCACTTTATTCATAAAATCGCATACCTTTAAATAGCTCAACGAGGAGTTTGCTATGGCTGCCTATGAATCTCTTAATTACATGGATATCGATGGTCTTCTGAGCGACGAAGAACGGATGATTCGAGACACAGTTCGCGAGTTTGTCTCTGACGAGGTGATCCCGACATTGCAAGAAGCAAATAGAAAAGAAGACTTTCCCTCTCACTTGATTCCGCGGTTTGGAGAATTGGGACTGTTGGGAGCAAATATTCAGGGTTATGGCTGTCCAGGTCTAGGTGAGGTTGGATACGGTCTTGTCATGCAGGAATTGGAGCGAGGTGACTCTGGGGTGCGCTCCTTTTGCTCTGTGCAGGGAGCTCTTGTCATGTATCCCATCTTTGCTTACGGCTCTGAGGAGCAGAAAAACAAATATCTCCCACGATTGGCAAAGGCCGAACTCATTGGCTGCTTTGGCTTGACCGAGCCAGATGCGGGATCAAATCCAGGTGGCATGTTGACTCGGGCTGAAAAGGTTTCTGGAGGCTATCGACTCAACGGAAACAAAATGTGGATCACGAATGGTTGCGTTGCTGATATTGCCGTTGTCTGGGCTAAGCTTGGCGGGGTGGTTCGCGGATTTATTGTAGAAACGAAGACACCGGGGTTTTCTACGACACGAATGAAAGGTAAATTTGCTTTGAGGGTCAGTGTGACCAGTGAGTTGCACATGAAGGACTGCGTTGTGCCTGAAAGCGCCATTTTGCCGAATGTTGAGGGTCTTAAAGGTGCGCTCGGATGTCTCACTCAGGCTCGGTACGGGATTGCCTGGGGAGTTTTGGGCGCAGCGAACGCCTGTTATCATGAAGCGCTCAATTACGCCAAGCAGAGAGTTGTCGTTGAAAATAAGCCGCTGGCTGGTTTTCAACTTGCTCAAGCCAAATTGGTCAAAATGGTGCAGGAAATTACCAAGGGGCAATTGTTGGTCTTGCAGTTAGGCCGACTCAAAGAAAAAAAGGAAATGAAACATTGGCAAGTCTCATTGGCCAAGATGAATAACTGTCGCATGGCTCTCGAAGTTGCTCGCGAGGCTCGCGACATGTTGGGTGCGAATGGGACAATTGATGAATATCCAATTATTCGCCACATGTTAAACCTTGAAACTGTGAATACATATGAGGGCACGGAGGACATTCATAGGCTAATTGTTGGTCGTGAAATTACGGGCCTTTCGGCGATTCAATAGAAAGAATCTGCGGCCTGTGTTTTTCGGTTTTTACCTTTTTTTGGTGGCGTGGCGACTTTATTTAATTTTGATTTGAGTTTTTTGTTTTCTATTTTTAAATCTTCCATAATCGCTTGTGCATGACCGAGTTTATCAAGAGACTTTTGCCAGAGCTTGTTGATTCCTGTTACTTCTTTCGAGAGCTGCTCTTTTTCCTTGTTTGCCGCAGCTAAATTTTCCCTGATAGTTTCAGTTTCAGTTTCGAGTTCTCTTACCCAGTCGAGTATTTCAAGGAGGGAGAACTGAATGAGGTCATTCTGAAAGCCAGAGGATGGAAGCTTATTGAGGAGTTGAGGCAGGCTGGATTTTCTTAATTCCAGTGCAGTTGTCTTAGTCCCTTCATTTTTTGAATGGGCGGATGGAATCTGCAGATTCTTCAGTTCATTTCTTGATAGGAGCCAGTCGGCCCGAGAGAATTCTTGGATTTTTGGTCTTTTCTTCCGCTGAAAGATTGTTGCTATCCGACTTTTGATTTTATAAACGGACTCTCTCATGAATTCATTTCGAAACCTGATCATCCTTTCATAATAGGCTCGGAGCTCTATGAATGACATGATAAGAAGAAGTCCTGAAATTGTCCAAACTGCATATGTCAGTGCCAAGACCTTGAAGTTGATATTCGTTGAAATTTTGGCAGCTGGTAGATTTGAGATTTCCAGAAAAATTGCGGTTGGGTTTATCTCCATATGTCCTCTTCCGATTTCATGGGAACTCTTCTATCAGGTATTATCGGAATGAGTTCGTTGTAATCAAACGAGACAAATGGGGAGTTGAGACCTAAGTTTAGGTCATACCAATATTGTTAGTTTTGAGAAGCTACTCCTTGATTTGTGTATCGGATCGACCGATTAAGCTCATGATTTACCGGAGGACTTAATTCATGAACTTTGCAGGTCTTTTAGGAATACTATCGGGGCTATCAGTTTTGTATTTTGTCATTACGGGGGCCAAGTCACCGGTGATATTCGCCGATAAACACGGCGCGATCATTGTCATTGGCGGAACCGTGGCTGTCGCCTTTCTTTCGTTTCGAAGCAGCCGACTCATTATGGCTATCAAGATCGTATTTCGAAAGTTATTTGGAAATATTCGGAACAACTACCTGGAGCAAATCAGAATAATTGTTGAGACAGCGGACCTTTACCGTTTGAATCCGAAAGCGACTGTGGAGAAAATCAGCAGCAGTGCTCACCCGTTTTTTAGGGATGGAATTCGATATATGATTGAATTCGGATTCTCTGCCGTCGAAATCGATGAAATCATGACGAATTCTTTAAAAGGAAAGAAGATGAGAGATGATCAGGAAATTAAAGTTTGGCACACGATTTCGCGATTTCCACCGGCCTTTGGTCTGCTGGGAGCGACAGTTGGAATGATCTCACTTTTGCAAACCCTGGGAGAACCAAACGCTCAGGACAATATTGGGCCAGCAATGGCAACCGCTCTGGTGGCGACATTTTATGGTCTCGTCGTAGCGAATTTAGTTTTGATTCCAATCAGTGAAAACCTAGCAGAGGTGTCTGATGGAGATATGGTTTTGAGAAAAATTATCAAGGAAGGAATTTTGCTCATTCAGGAAAAGAGGCATCCACTCTACATTGAGGAGTATCTGAAATCATTTCTGGCCCCAGCACTAAGACAAGCAGACCTTTTGCAGGATGGACAAAAGGAGAAAAATGCAGCCTGAGAACTTAAAGTCGGAACCTGCAACCTACCGCAAGCGTCATTCGACGGAGGTCGAGGAAGGGCATAAGGAATTGACGCATGACGAGTCAAATTGGCTGGTCAGTTATGCAGACATGATGACACTCTTGTTTGGTTTTTTCGTTCTCCTTTACTCATTTTCAAAAATTGATAAGGATAAATTTACGGTGATCAGAAAGGAAGTGGCCGCCTATTTTGGAGGTCAGATAAAGGAAAATCCAGCCGTTCGAGAAGTCGTGAAGGATATTGAAGAAAGCACACAGGAATCCGGTGTAGATCCAAAGGAAATTGTCATTCAGGCAAAGGACTCGAGTATCATCCTGAATATTCAAAGCGAGCTGCTTTTTGCCTCAGGTTCAGCAGAGCTTGGGCAGGACTCCATTGCCGTCTTAAGCAAGATTATTTCTAGCATAAAAAAGCACAAGATGATTAACAAAATCTCGGTTGAGGGACACACAGATGATGTCCCGATATCTTCGGCACTATTCCCGACAAATTGGGAACTTTCAGCGGCTCGTTCAAGTCGGGTCGTGAGGCAGTTTGAGGCAGGTGGCTTTCCAGCTGATCGGTTGAAGGCGGAAGGCTATGGCTCTTCATTGCCCTTGGCGGCGAATCGGGATAAGGAAGGACGGATTATTTCTGAAAACCTGAAAATCAATCGTCGCGTGGTCATCAATGTTGATTTTGGACATGACGTAGACGCTGCTTCGAAGGCCTTGCATTCACCGCAATTTTCGTCGAAGGAAATGAAAGATCCAGAGGAAAAGAGCCGGGAGCTTATATTAGACGGTCAAGGCGGGACTCAGGGGCTCACTTCAGAGGACTTGAAGAAGAGGGCCGAGCAGGCACAGGCGCGGCTAAATGAAGCCAATATGAAAATGAAGGAGATTCAAAAGGCCGAAAGAGAAAAACAAGAAATTGAAAAACTAAAGGCCAAAGTCTTGGAAATGGAGAACCGAGCAAAAGAGATAGAAAAAGAGGTTCAGACTAAAAGTAACTCGTTGTAAAGGAAAACATGATCCCCGTCGCGCTATAGCGAAGATTTCCTGTTTTACCTTGATTTTCATCTGCTGATCCGAAGCGGTGATCCAACTCAACCGAGAGCAGTGTATTGGCTCTGAGTGGATAATCTACCCCGATACCGAGTGAAACCTCAAAAACAAGGGAGCTGAAGGTGATCGGATTGTCGGGATCATCACTTTCAGTTTTATTTAAATTGAAATTGGTAGGGGTGAGTCCGCCGTAGACAAAAGGGCTGGTCTTGTGCTTTTGAATCGTGATGTTGTCATCTGTCGTGAGATTTGATGAGCTTATTCCGTAGGGATAAAAATATCCGCTAAATCCTAATCCAGAAATTGGAATCATTCCGAAATCACTGTCAAAGTCTCCAATATAGTGAATTCCCACTCGGGAACCAAATGAATTCAAATCCCATAAGATCGTTGGTTGAAAGGTTAAGGCGCTATTGAGGGGCTGGCTCTCAACAGCATCTCCCGCAGAGACAGAAGTCAGAAAAATCCCTGTTTTAAGACGGAGATTTGGAACCTGGACTTGAGCCTTGATGCTTGTCGAAGAAAGAAACAAAAAAGCAAATGCAGCAAGAACAAAGAATCGTACTTTCATCTTGTTGTCTACTCTAGACGAAATTCCGAAGAATTACAAAGGTAGGATTATATCTCCATGAAGAATAGGGGAATGCCAAAGGAAATATTCGGATGCATGCTGGCGGGCTTTGCCCTTTGCGTGAGCATTCTTGGTTGTTCTGGAAAGTATCTCATCAAAACCTATCCCGCTGGAGCGAAGGTCTATTTGCGTGATATCAAGTCGAACGAAAAGAAGCTCGTTGGCTTGAGTCCCGCCCAAATAAAGGAGGAGTCAGGGCTCGGTGATGTATTTTTCTTGGTATTTGAAAAACAAAACTACAAAGAAAAAGAGGTCATGATTCGGGTCAATCCGGGGGAGAGTTTAACCGTAGCAGCCCAGTTGGATCCCATGCTCAGTGACGGAACAGACTCTGACGGAAAAAAAGGCGCTGATTCTGGTAAAAAGGACAATGAAGACAAACCACCACCAGGGCAGCCGAAATCCGATGAAAAGAAAGCAGAAATAGAGAAGCTAAAGGAAGAGATTTCTGACCTCAATTTGCGTGTGGCACTCTTAGAAAATACAACAGTTTTATACAAAGATGCAATATTCTCGGCTCGCTTTCAAGGGGGGCCTGCAAAATTTGATAGGGATCGAAATGACAATGTGATTGGATACATGTTTCAAGCTCAACAGGCGATTGCAGGCAATCAACTTGGTAAGGCAATAGCTCTCATTGATAAAGCAATCGAGTTGGACGAATATGTCTCTCAGGCCTGGCTGTTGAAGGGGTCAGTTAAGTATTTGCAAAAGGACTATTCGTCTGCGAGATCGGCCTGGGAGCGATCGCTCAAACTTGATCCTTACAATAAGATTGCCTTTAAATACCTTAACGAGGTTTACAAAAGAATGGGAGACAGTCCACTTGTCGCGCCTCCGGCCGATCTGAGAACCCCGTCCTCCGTCCTGGATATAAATAAAAGAAAAAATACGAAGGCAGAGAAAAATTGAGGTCTTGATTCCAGGGGCTTTAGGATTCAAAATGGCAATGTGTCATTTTCAAATATTGTTTCTCTTTTTGGATTTTGGCTTTTTTTCAGTCTGACGGCTCAGGCGCACTTGACGTCTGACTTTGATATGGCACTTGGATATAGCTCAATATCAATTGACGTCCAGGATACGACGGGCGTCATTTACTCGCCCCAATTGGATAGCGAATCAACCCTGGAGTTCAACTACAATCTCAATGTGAGCGGTCCAGAAATCTCGATCACAATGTCATTTATGGAAATATTGGAAAGCGAGATCGGATCGATGCCCTTTACTCGGCTTGGTCTTGGAGTGAGGTGGTATCCACGTGGCCTGAATGGGTCAAAGATTTTGCTTGATAATCAAGTTATGGGTCGAGTGTGGGGTCCCTCGCCTTTTGTTGGACTTATCTTTGGTTTAAGCAATCTATCAATAAATGACACCACCACTTTGGGAGTGAGTCAATTGGGCTTTAATGCGGCCGTCATTGATGGTCAGATGAATTTTGGGGTCGAAATACCCATGACTTCCGATTGGATGCTGACAGGTCGGTTTAGCCTTTTGACCTCCCTTCTCTCTAATCCCAATATAGATGGAATGAATTTATCCTACTCTGGAATCCAAATTTTTGTTGGGATGAAGGGAACTGCATTCTAGAAAATTGACTTGATGTGAGTTGATGTCTGCTGGTGTTTGCTGACATGGGTCGCAATTGACTAGGCTGCTTGGGTTCTTTCTGCCACAGATTTGTCTATATCAGCCCAAATATCCTTCATGAGTAGACTGCGGGTTTGGAGTTCCTTTTCGAGCTCGACGCAAATGTCTCGACGGGCCTTTGCGATCTGTTTGACAGAGGTCTTATCTGAAAAATAACTGAGGTCTTTACTGATGGATTGCGCTCGCTTGGACGGCATCATTCGGAGCAGAGCTTGAGCAGACTCAAGCGGCCACTGACTGAGGGCCTGAACCACAGTATCCAAATTCAGGCGCTCTATCACTGCTTTGATGGCCTCTTCGGGGTAAGCCAGAAGATCGGCAAACTGGATGCTCTCTCTGCGAATGGCCTCAGCTGACTCAGGATCTAGCTTGCAGATCTCATCAAAAATGGTCATTTCGGTCTCTGGTGCCAGGTTGCGCAACAGACTTGCCGCCACCATAGGTCCGTTGGCCCTGATTTCTGAATTTCCTTTGAGAGTTCTCATTTTGTCCGAAAGGCGTTTTGCGCTCATCTGGACAGCGTTTTCTGGCAAGTTACTCAATTTGGCAATATCAAGTATAATCTGCTTTTTTCTCACGGGGTCTTGAGATTCAAAAATCTCGGATATTTGGTCCTCTGTGGAGAAAATTCCCATGACGGCTAAATTTTTGGTAGATTCATCCTTGAGCAGCTGTATTCTCTCTTCAGGTTTCATATCGAATATAAACTGAAATGGATTTTGTTGATCGCCGTGCAGACCTTCTGAGAGAATTCGTGAGAGAAGAAATCGGGTCACATTTTTTACACTTTTGGCTCTTTCTTCCAATCCGAGTTCAGTTTCCTGATCAGTCAGGATAGCTCCCACTTGGCCCCAATTTTTTGGAGAAAGGTGGTGAAATAATTTGCGAGCTGTATCCCAGCCGATAGAGTCAAAAGTTATCATTACGTCCTTTTCATTTCCATCGCTGACAAACTCGGCAATGGCCCTGGCGCAGAGATAGGGATATTCTCCCGCTAGAGTGACAATTTGAGTCTTGTCTTGCCGGAAAAGTGTTTGAAGTCGGGCCGAGTCCTCCGCAGTGTGAGATGCGTCCTCCAGCTCGTCCTTTTCGTTTGACTCAAAATCGTCCGGATCGAAGGAGGCTTGAGGTTTGGATAGATTTGCGCTTGACCCATCTTGAGCCTTTTGTTTCGAAGACATCCAGAAAATGACTGCGGCTAGAGCAAGCAGAGAGATAAGTATGATAAGTGTCCACATCTTCCAGGATAGTTCGGGAAGTAGGGTCGGAGATTTTTGAGCTTCTTCTGTGACAAAATCGGCACGCTGAACTGTGATTTTATCACCAGCTGACTCGTCCATATGAAGCTTTGATTTGACGACTTCGACGATGAGCTTTTCTTTGTCAGGAGGAATTGCTGAATTGATGATGAGATGAACAAAAATACTAGACTTAAGTTGATGGAGATGGTTGTTGGCCGGAACATTGCTTGGGTCATTTCCCATGGGCATTCCAGGAAGGTACTGGAGCTCGACCTCTTCGTGGTAGGCTTTGATCTTGTCTTTATCGGCTCGCATATCGGCAGAAATCACAACGGTGTATTCGGATGGTCGCAAAAAGGTATTCAGAATGCTCCGCGCTCTGCTTTCGTAGAGGCTTTCTAAGGTCGCGACTTCTTCCATGTACTCGCTCTGTGCCATCGAATATTGCGCAAAGGAAAACAGACCAGATAGGGAGACTAGAAAGTGAAGATAGAATTTTATAAGACTTCGGTTCACTCTTTCATTTCCACTTTCGTTTTCTGAGCCAAAAGACCTCGAATTTTTTCACGGAGAAATGGGTTTGCTGTCTTCTCCGAGGCTTTCTGGAGCTCGACTATAAACTTGCCTTGGGTCGAAGTTTGTTCGACGGACAAGGCAAAGGCTTCCATCCATTCCTCGCTTGGTTTCGAGGAGGACATCTTAATGAGATGGGAAATATCTCCACATAGTTTTGTTTGCCTTGCCAAAATGGCTAAAAGAGATGGCTGCAGGTTTTCAGCGACTTTCTCAAACTTATCTTTGAGGGGGCAGAGAAGAGTTTTCTTTTTCTCAGTTGACGAGAGGAAATTGATTTGGTTGAGCCATTGATGGGATCGTTCAGAAGGGCCATTGACCAATTCGCTGGATACAATATCGATAATTTCCTTGGGTGTTTCACCCCAAGACAACAGGATTTCCTGAGAAAGTGTCCCGATAATTGTCTCTGACTGACTTCTCTTGTCAAGGGCAAGTTCTGTCAGTTTGGCCCGACTGGGATCTGAAGGTAAAGCGGGGCCCAATTTTTTAAGTGCTTCAGATATCAGTCTGAGTGTTCTGGCTTCTTTTCCGACAGGCTTCGCTGAGAACTGACTCAGATATCGAGTGAGAAGCTCTCGCAATTGCGCCTGCTTGTCCAACCCAATTTCTGAGCTATCGACAAGGTGCTTAAGGACCTTCGCCATTTTGTTTGAATGATTCCCTTTTTGTGAATTGAGATTTTCTTCAATTTTTTTCCAATTCCCCGATTGGACGAGCTGTGCCTCAACTGATTGAGACGAGCGTTTCAAATCTCTGATGATCTCTGACTGAATTTGCTCCATCTGCTTAGATTCAGAAATCTTTTTGGATTCTTGCTTGGTGGCCCATCGATGGCGCAAACCATAGACAGCAATAGCCCCAATACAGATAGAAATAGATACCACCACAATCGCTTTTGAGTTAAAATTGGGCATTAATTCCTCATTCAAAAAAATCCATACATAGATCTCTTCGACATATTTTCAAGACTTTTTAAATGAATTCGATTTTAGTTGAGACGTTCAATTTTGAGAATTGTCGTTTGCGGCACAATTTCGGATCATTCTTGGACGATCATCAGGGCATTTTTGTGATTGTGATCTAATCTGAGAACGGGGGCTTGAGTTGGACCTTGGACCTGACGATAGATTGTTGTAGGTCAAGGTGGGCATTTAAGTCTCCCTTGTGAAGATAAAATAGAGGTTTAAGCTAAACATGGGAACGTATTTTCGCTGTTTAGATCTCGGCACATGGCGCATTGTCATTGCTGCCACTGGAGTTCTGGCTGGGCTGTTAACCACCGGGTGCAAGAAGGTGGGTTATCAGTCTGGAACTGTCGTTCCCAGTTTCTCAGGAATTGAAAAAGCGATTGTTCTGAGCCCTACGGCTGTCAAATTAACCTGGACCCAGTCCTCCCGATATTCTGAATTTCGCGTTTATCGAGCGGGTGTCAGTCAACCCATCAGCACAGAGCAGTTTTCAGAAAAAACTGTATCAGGTTTGTTGCCTGCGAACACCTACCAATTTTCTGTGACGGGATTTAATGCCTTGGAACTTGAGGAAGAGGGTTTGGATAATTTTACTGAGGTAAGGACATTCAATACGTTTACTGGCCTATCAGCAGGTTCTGTGTCTGTGCAGTCGTCCACTCGCATTAACTTGACCTGGACTTTAACTGATCCTTCAGTCAGCTACGATGTGTTTTACAAGGAGTTTACTGATACCTGGAATTTTAGTTCTGCGGCTCTGAGAGTGACTGGAAGCAATCTTGCCTCTGTGACAGGCCTGAAGGGCGGGACAAACTATTGCTTCTTTGTCCAGGCGGTCTACTTGGACGGGACTACCGAACCCTTGACCTCAGATAGCAGCGCCGTGGCAGCTTCGACTCAATGTGGGGTGACCTCCAGCGATTTGAATAATCTGCCGAGCATTTCTATGCATCCGGGAATTCCAGGAAATTATCCTTGGTTTACCGCAATTGGTGGAGATTCGACATACCTCACTGACATTTTTGAATTAGCGAGCAATCAAAATATTGCTTCTCGCATTGGCAATGGGCCGTTTAAATCCTTCAGCGCGATAACTGTGGGCCCCCATAAATATTATGCGGTCATAAAAAACCAAGCGGGCGCTCAGGCTCGCTCTGAGGTTGTGGTGGGGCAGGCAGAAGGGGCATTTAGTTCAATAAGAAACATGAAGACCAGCTCATCTTTTCACGAGATTTCTCCTCCCTTACTGGGCGGAGGAAAGGGGCTTCAGAGCTTCGGTCAGGTTCTGGCGCGGGGGGACTTTAACTGTGATGGATTTTCCGATCTTGCGGTGAGCGCACCCGATTCCACGCCTGTTATTGGCCAGCAGCATTTTGATACAATGGGAAGCGTTGCCATTTATTACACTTATGATCCTCCACCTTATTTGGATCCTGTTTTAGGAATTGTTGATCCCCCTCCAACTCTCAATACCTCAGCAGCGCCCAGTGCCACTGGCACATTTCCGAATCCACAACTCATCTATTTTCCAGTGACTGTTTCGGGGACGCGACTGGGTGAACATATGTCTGTTGGAAATGCCAATGGCGATTGTTTTTATCGTGATGGAGCTTCATCCTATGGTGGCCAATGCGATTCCTTGTTCTCAACATTTGCAGGAACCCCTAATTTGGTAAAAATCAAAAAGTGTGAGGATCTTGCCTTTTCGGATTCTCTGAGTCAGGTATATGTTGCATTTGGCGATCCGACATCTGGATTGGTGGCAGGTTCTGGAAGCAACAATTTCGGTGTTAATGAACTCACTTGCGATGCGGTCTCCAACAGTTGCAGGTCTGTCAGAATGTCCGTCAGTGGCACGAGCTCATTTGGAAGGGCCCTGACTTTTGGCGACTTTAATAATGATGGATTCGATGACCTTGCCGTGGGAGCGGTTCAAAGCAATACGGGAGTTGTTTATGTTTTGAGAGGATCGAGTCAGGGCCTGTATCCGCAATCTTCGTCGAAGGCGTTTGACTTTATTTTAGCTAGCGACATCGGCGCTGGATCTCTCATTGACGGGAATGTTTTTGATGGGGAGCCGGGCGAGAGTAGCTTCTCCAGTTCCCTCGCGACAGCTTATAATTCCAGGAACTGCAATAAAGGCCTTAGCGCGTACAGTTATCGGCCTCTGGGTCCACTTGACGGCTACGGCTTTGATTTTGGCAAGTGCGATGACCTCGTGATTGGAGTCCCGTTGAGAATGAATAATCAAGGATCTATTGTCACCTGCAAGGCAAAATTACCTTTGAATTCTGATGGAACAAAGCCAGACAAACAGAAAATTTACGATTGGACTTGTGAGGAGACTGTTCCCTCTGAGCTATATGGTCTCGATGCCAGATATGGTTCAAGTCTTGTGGGTGCTGAAAACATGAATGGCTACCCATTGGATAATGCCGTGGGGAGCGTGCCGCCGCTGCCCTCAATTACAGGAGCGATTTTCGTGGGCGCACCTTATGCGACCGTATCAGGCGCTACGAACGCTGGATCTGTCTACGGCTATTATGTGACACCTCAATCTGATAATCATGATTTGGGCGGAATTCAGGGAATTCTCGCGTCCGCCTCAAAAAAACATCAGGTGACGGCTCGAAATACAGTGCCTTGCAATCCGCAAAATAACAACGTGACGACGGGTCCACTTAAGCATTGTGAACATCAGGTGCTATACAACACGCCTGCTCAAGCAAGTTCGCATTTTGGTTATACTCTTGGAGTGGTCGATGATTTTGAAGATATTGGCCGAGGAATACCATCTTTGGCGGTCGGGGCACCTTATCGAGATGTTTTGAGCTCAGGTGGCTCTGGAACGCTTGTCGATGCTGGGGCTATCTACGTTTATCGAGCTGATATTTCAACGTTTGGAATTGACGGAGGGTCTCAGGTAACTCAGACACAGGCCTCTGACAATACTTTGAGCAACTGCCTTTCATCTTGTACCTGGTACTCGGGTGGAGTGAGCCCATTCGGTCCATCGATGATGTATCCCAGTGACCTCAACAAGGGAGCATACTTTTCGTTGGGAGGTATTGTTGGCGGTGACTTTAATGGTGATGGAACGGGAGATGTGATCTCCTCAGCCCCTCAGGACTCCCAGATTGTGGCAGGAAATGGCGCGGCCTTCCTGTTTTTATCAAGCGGTACATTTGGAGCTAGCGTCAACAATGTTGATAAAAAAATAAATCCTAATTTTAGCAAGGAATTGAATTACAAATTTGAAAGAGCCAAGGTTGTTGGAGATATAAATGGTGATGGGTATGATGATGTTTTGACCTACCTTGAATCGCAGGGGAAAACTTCTCTGGTTTTATTCTATGGTTCGATTGCTGGTCTCATTTCGACTCCTGCTCCAAGTTTGTTTCCGATTGATTTGGGTCCAAAATTGATTAGCTATGAGGACGATTCAAGTTTTGGATTTAGTTTTCATCGAATTGGCAGCGTCAATGGCGATGCCTATGACGATATTTTGATCATAGGAAATAGCGGCAGCTATATTTTCTACGGTTCCTTTGCCGGGTTGATTTCTTCTGCTGTGCCGCAGATTTCGCCAACCGGGAAAAATCCTCTGATTTTTGGCAAGGTTGTCGGTGGCGCATCTGTAACGCTTCGGTTTAATCAAGTTTTTGGTTTGCCTACGGTGACCGGCACTTATGATGCGAGCAACCAGTCGGTTGGTTATGGTGATTTTAATGGCGATGGATATAGCGATATGGCAATCGCTATGACTAATTCTTTTGCTCTACCCTCAGATCAAAATGCGGCACTTTCGGCAGCTGGTATCAGCGGTCTATACGGAGCGACGAACAGTGGATCTGTGGCTGTCGTTTACGGAGGGGCCAACGGTCCTCAAACCAATCGATCTAGCGGCAGGGTTACCGTTGACACTGGCTCGGGGACGACAACTGTCGATGTTGTGGCCGTCGATCCTTGCGCGGGTGGCGTTGATCCCGTTTGCAAAGTTCAGTTGATCGCAAGCCCCGAAGGAAATGCCAGTGGCTTTGGGTTTGGTATTCTTGGGTTTTCCTCAATTGAAGAATCTCAGGGAGAGGAGTTCGATGAGCTTCTGGTAGGTGATAACCAATACAGTGCCAATTCCGGAAGAGTTTATCTTTTCAAGGGAACAACAAGAGGCCTGAGTCCGAAGTCTCTTCAGACCTTGGTTCCCTATTATGCGGGCCACCAGTTTGGATATAATCTGGCGCAGATGGGAGATATCAACGGCGATGATTTTCCAGATCTGGGCGTGTCGTCACCTGGATCCGAACCAGGATATGTTTATGTATTTTATGGCGGATTGGTTGATACCAAAGGTGCGTTTTATGGGCCCAGCACACTCGTTGCCACTGACTATTGGACAATGGCACCTGCCAATCCACTTAACAAACCTCATATAGATGCGTCCCAACCTTGGCCCCAAATTTTACAACCACTTTCGGTTAGCTCTGGCGATGGATTTGGCTACGGTCTCTCTTCGGCTGGAGATTTTAACCAGGATGGATTTCTTGATCTTTTTGTCAATGTGGCTGCTGGCGATTACAACGAAGAATTGACTTTGAGCGAAACAGGTTATGGCATCATCTATTTTGGATCTGACTTGGGCCTCCAGGCCCTTGTGCAACCTTCAACTTCTCCTCAATGCTATGTGGGCTCGGGTGGTGTTTGTAATCCCTTTCAATTTTATCTTCCCAATAGAGAAGCATATGAGCACACCTGGATGTCAGGAAATTCTTCTGGAGATTTAAATGGAGATGGTGTTGAGGATATTTTATTTGGAGGATTTGGAAGGACTCACCCGAGCGGATTGGCTTATTCTGTGGGGATCATTTACGTCATTTATTAATGGGACTTAATATGTTTGAACGTGATTTGTTTAAAATGAATTATCTCACGAAACTCCCCGCTCGGATGCTTTTGCCGTTCGTGTGTGTTTTGCTCGGGTCATGTAAGGACGGAGTAAAAAGTGGATCTGTGAGCAAGGATTTTACAGGAGTCAGAGATGTAGAAGCACTTTCTCCTTATTCAATTAAAATAAACTGGATCAACAATGCTGCTTATATGAGATACAAGGTTTATTCGGATTTTCAAACTGAGCCATTGGTGGAGCAGGTTTTTGAGGGAGCTACTATCGGATCCTTGATCCCGGAGAAATCTTATTCCTTTAAGGTCATAGGGGAAAGTGCCGCGGGCGGGACCCAGGGAGGAGACAAAGAGATTTCAGCAACGACTTGGCCCGTGTTTAAAGGTATAACTGAAATCACTGTTGATCCGGACGGTAATCCCGTCGTCAAGTGGAGTTATTCCTACAATGCTGAGTTTCAAATATTTTATACGAAAGATGCGGCTCCTTCAGCGAGTAACACAAGTAACTGGACAACTAACTATGTGAGCACCAGTGCGCAGAACTATACGTTTAAGGGGCTGTCGGGTGCGACTAAATATTACTTTTCTGTTCATGCACTTTATGCAGATAAAGTCGTTGAACGTACGACTGCTGTCTTAAGTCATCAGACTCCCGCTTCGTTTCCAAGTCCTGCATATCTTTTAAATCCAATTAGCATCGGAACTTTGCCCTTCGTGAAAGTAACACCAGTCATTAACTCGTTATTTCGGTCTGAACATTATTCATCTGTTTTAAAACGGGATGGGAGCCTTGTATCAGATCCACTTATCGGTGCTGGAACTCTTATTATGAGCGGGGTTTCATTGGATCCTGGTCCCGTGGAGAATTTGAGTTTAGAAGTGCATTACAGCGATGGCACAATCGATGAAACTTATAAAGCCACAGGCCTATCGACTTATGTAAAGGGTCAATCTGTTAAAATTGACTCTCCCCCAATCAGCAGCGTCGGTGGCGGGATGGCAAAGCTTGGAAATGCGATGGCGAGCGGAGACTTTAATTGTGATGGCTACGCTGATCTGGCTGTTGGTATGTCCCAGGCTTCTTTGGCTGGATATGGAGTGAGTGTCAGCACTGCCGGTGCAGTTATCGTCTATTATTCCTATAGAAAGCCAGATACGACCTATGAGTTAAAGACGAGTATCCCTCCCGTGCTCGAGCCTGTTAATCCCGGAAAGGATCCTCAAGTTATCACTTTTGACGATCTTGGAAGTAATGCGCAATTTGGATTTAGTCTCGCAAGTGGAGGAAATTTAAATGGCGATAAGTTGGGCCTATATTCTTGCGAAGATTTAATCGTTGGTGCTCCTTATGAATACTATAGCGGGTACAGAGTGGGTCGAAGTTATGTCTTTTTTGGCGGACGCAATGGTTTGGCTAGATCGGCCCATTTGTCAGACATGCCTGAGAACGTGGAAACCTGTGATGGGCTGGCCGAGGATGCCACGTGTTCGCCCGTCAGGCTGTGGCCCGATTACTCCTTGTGGCCCTCATCTGTCCTAGGTGGGGCATTTGTGAGCACTTATCCCTATTCCTCGGGGGATTTGTTTGGCTATTCAGTTGCTTTTTTGGGCGACATCAATGGGGATGGATATGACGATATCGGAATTGGTGCCCCTTACGGCGATTGGGACGGAAAAGCAGACCTGGCGGCACCGGCCGGGCAGGGCTATGTTTCCGATGTTGGCTATGTTGCGATCTACTTTGGTTCGCGCTTTGGTATTGGTTATGAAACTCCGACGGCAACAGGAATTCCATCTGGCTCAGATGCGAGATTTCGTTGGCTCAAAATATTTCCCCCAGTTGTTGAACAAAATATGAGATTTGGCTCTTCCATTGCTGGAAGAGGTGACGTGGACGGTTATTACAGAGTGAGAAATGCCAACGGTAAATCCTATGGTGGATCGGATTTTGTGGTAGGAGCTCCTGGCTTTTCGTATGCGAATCCTCAAGTAGGGCTGTTTCCATTCAACGGTAACCAAGGGATTTCTCCGGTCGGAGGAGGGTGGACTCGTTCTGCCGGAAGCTATGTCAACCCGACCAACGCCTGGGGAATGAACCAGGGGACGACCTCAACCGGAATTTCATTTTTATATTTTGGTCGTGGAATGTCATCTCTTCCTACCGGAGGAGACGTGGACAAACCCTATCGTAACAATTATTGGTCCTGTCAGGAAAGAGGAATGATTTCGAAACGTGATCATTACTCCTGTCTCACCAGTTCCTCCAGTTTTAGGATCTTATTTCCGAGAATTCCCAGCTCAGTAGGGTTTGGCGCAGCAGTACTGATTGCTGGAAATGCATCCAGGTATGATGAGAACAACGCTCTTTTGACTTCCTTTAAAGATCCGAATCGTGATGGGTTTGCTGAAGTCCTTGTTTCGGCACCTTACGGTGATGCGACCAATGCTGACGTCGGACATTTGTGGCAATTTTTTGGCAACGGTGGAAGACTTTTTGAAGGCCTTGATTTTAAAGGTGTCGCTGTCGGAGGGGACAGCGGACCAAATGGAGATTTCAGGATCAACGATCCAGCTTGTGTTGACTTTACTAACTTTGCTTTGGTTGCCAATCAAGCGGCTTGCGCGCCCACAGTACTGCGATCAGATTCCATCGCGGCTGGTACGCAGATGGGATCATC
This sequence comes from Bdellovibrionales bacterium, assembly GCA_016714165.1. NCBI lineage: Bacteria > Pseudomonadati > Bdellovibrionota > Bdellovibrionia > Bdellovibrionales > Bdellovibrionales bacterium. The sequence goes on along the minus strand of JADJNU010000001.1, from coordinate 1,485,765 downwards.
TGGCGGAGCTTTAGTTGCCTCCGATATCTCGGGGGATGGACTTTTAGATATTGTCGTAGGGGCACCAAATGATAGCACAAAAGGAGCAGCTTCAGGAGCTGTCTTTGTCTATCGAAGTGCTCCAAATATTGGGGTGACTTCGGTCTTTTCTAAGCTTTATAGCGAGCAGGGAGACATCGACGACAGGTTGGGGACTTCCGTTGCCTCGGGCAATTTTAACGGCGATTTTGGAGCTTCGGTGTCTTTGATTGATATTGCGGTTGGGGCTCCTGGAGATGAGGCCCATCGGCCAGGGGCTGGCATGATCCACCTCTTCAACACAGCAAATGGGACAACTCTTCCGGCTATTCGGTCTGAAAGTGATGTCAAGCTGAGCGACGATCTGGCGACATTGTCCGATTATCTCTATTACAAGACTCAAATTGTCGGAGATCTGAATGGGGATGGCTATGATGATGCTGTTGGGCGCATGGTCAGAATATCATCTGCTGGTGTTAGAACTATGGATGCGATTGTTTACTATGGATCAAAGGTGGGATTGGTAACGACGGAACTTTGTCGCAATAACCCTTCAAAAATTTTCCTTGCTGGAAGTGAAAATCTGAGCAGTTGCTATCCGGCTGTTAATCAAAGCATTAGTTCAACGAAGCCTGGTATTCGTTTGCCGCAACTAATTCTGAAGCCGAATAATGTGTCTGACTTTTGGGTCTCTTATGCTTTACCCACTGGCGATGTGAATGGTGACAGTTTTGACGATGTGGCCTTTATCGATACCTCTAACTCCCTTATCATTTACTTCGGGACTGGAGGCGGACTTCAGGCTGTGTCCAACCCCTCTTGGATTCCCGATGTGAACGATCCTCAGATCGTAACCCAGTCTTTTATGCCAGGAATTTCAGAAAACACTGTAGGATGCAACTCCATTGGATGCTCAGGTTCTGGGATCAACACTTCAATTGAAAATGAACTGCTTGCTCATGGTGATTTGAACGGAGATGGGTTTGAAGACGTGGTGATTGCCAACCCGCGGGCGTCCAGCCCTTTGATGAATACGATAGCAGCTCCCAAACTGCCCCCTGCAGAGTTGAATGTTCTTGGAATTGGAGCGGGAGCCGGATGGCATTGCAATCCCGCACCAGCCTCAAACGATGCGAGATGCAGCACAGGTGCAGCTATCCCCAATCATGGTATTGTTTATGTTTTATATGGTTCGGCAAATGGATTGCAAACGCCGAGTCTGAGAGGCCTCGCCTCGCCAGGCACAGATTTTTCATTGACGAATTCCACTTACGCCGTGAGTGGATATGATTCTGAATCCAACGTATCCCAGCGGGCTTGTTCGCCAGGTACTGCTAAGTCCTGCAGGGGACAATTTTTACGCAATCCGATTTTTGAGAACGTGAACTATGGTTATGCCGAATTGGGGCATTTATTTGGGTCTGGAATTGTTGTCATGGATCATGATAACGACGGCTATGACGATCTTTTGGTTGGAGCCATGGGATTTGAAGACTTAACCTGTCTTCAAGGTTCAAGCCTTCGGGACTATGGGCGCATTTATGTATTTGGGGGATCCGATGAGGGTATTGTTGCCGGCCCAGAAACGAGCTACTACATGGGTTATTCTTCTCTGGCATCTTGTCCGAGCACTCTCACAAATCCGGCCGTTGATGATAAAGCTTTGGGGACTCAGATCCTTGGAAATCAAAAATTGAGAGCTTTGATGCCACAAATAGCTTATGAGGTGTCTAATCCATCCAACGGCACGAGACGTCTTTTTGGATCCTTCATGAGTGTCGCAGGTGATTTAAATAAGGATGGATATGAAGATCTCATTGTTACGACTCCTAACGAAGGCTCTCAAAGTTACGGAACTCCTGGTTTGGCCTATGTTTACTATGGGCCACTTTGTGGCGCAGACAATGAAATAGGAATGCTGTCGTTGACGCAAAATGAATCGAACTTCAATCGCCAGTTTCTATGGTCGAATCCAACAGATGCGGGGCAGATATCCAGTATTAACTTTGCGAGTGATTGTCAGACTCCGGGCGGTCCAAAACTGCCGATGCAGAAGTTTCTTGTTTTGGGATCGGCCTCCGGGGATATGAATGGGGCCAATGTCCTTGGCGCCAGAAAAGGCCTGGGGGATGTTAACAAGGATGGCTATGACGACATTTTGATAGGGGGCAGAAACTGGGATGATCTGACGAGAGATTATAATGATATCGGAAGAGGGGTCATCTATTTTGGCAGTTCACGTGGCCTTTTCACCTCTGAATATCCCGATCTGAATTCTGTCGCAGATAGTCTAGGTCGCTATAAGCCATTTATGATCGTTCCAAAATTCGATCTTCCTGGGGCCATCTTTTTTTCAAAAAAATCGTCCTTGGGTGATGTAAACGGAGATAGTTCTGCAGATTATATGATTGTGACACCTGGCTACGATGGGGAAGGTGATTTGAAGGGCGTCGATTTAGGGGGATTTTTTCTCTTTTATTGACAGACATTGACAGGGGATGAACGTGGCACGTTTGAAGATATTGATTTTTCTTTTTTTGGCTCAGGCGTTTGCCATTAGTTGCAAGAAGGAGGGTGATGCTATCGTTATTCCTCCTGGCGGACAAATACAATTTAATGTCGATCGATTTTTGTATTATTCAGATGATCTTTACGAAGTTGTTTTGCGATCTCCTACGGACGACAATGCTGTTTTAGAGACTGTTTTAGACATTACACCGCTCTCAGCTGACAGACTCGTGAGAGGAAAAGTTCATTCAATTATTTCACCAAAGAATATGACCTTGACGGGACCTTACGTCATCCAGGTCAGAATGGATTATCACGATACCGAGTTATTCGCTCTTGTGACTGACCAAGATAAAATCGTTTACCCATCTCTTCAATCAACACTTGTCTATCAAATATTGGCCAATTACCCCAAGAAATCTATTAAGGCTTATAGCAAAGACCAAATCTCTCTTCTGCAGAATTATGTCGACAAATTTACTCGGGACCGCTTGACGACATTTGGCCTGAACGAAGAGATGAATCCAGATTTACTCTATAAGTTCTATAAAAATGGCCTGTCTAATAACCTGGAGTTCCTGAATTTGCTGGCGAGCCTTGGAGCTCAATTCAATTTTGATTCGACGGGTGAAGTTTTGACTGCGCCTTTTCCATTTGGCGTTCCGAATAATCCTCCCGTCTTAGATATTTTTACTTCAACACCTCCTGGCCTCGTAGCTGGAAAGGAGCAGTCTCTTTTAGAAGTTAATGCCGAAGCAACAGATGTTGACGGAGATATGCTGTTTTATGTTTGGAAACAGAAAGGCGAAATCATTCTCACAGACACTCAGCATTTTTCATGGACACCCGGGTCCTTTGATGGGGGTGGGGATAACTATGGTCTGCAAGTTCTTATAACTGATGGCGGGCGTGTGCTAACAATTGATTGGGAGCTTGCTATTCAAGATTTCAATCGCAAGCCTGTGATCAGCGGCGCCTGTCTTCCAACAGTTCGAGAAAAGTCGACCTGGAGTTGCAGATTAACTGGGGTTGATCCAGATTTTGACAATTTGACTTGGTCTTTGAATTCAACGGGATTTTCATCGCCAGTTAAAATCAATGGGATTGTTGGACCGGCCACAGTGACTGGTAGTGCCGTCACACTGGAGTGGACACCAGACAACGCCGATGCGAAAAAAGGAAGCGCCTTTGTTGATTTGCGCCTCGATGACGGAAAACAGGGTTTGGCTCTGCGCGGAATTAACCTCACTGTCCTGGACGTGAACACTCCTCCTTACATACTGGGAGGAGGTATTGTGCCGACGAATCCAAATCAATCAACACCCATAGAATTCGATCAGTGTTTGATGGCGAATCCCTTGGGTACTGGTGATTTTAGCTTTGATATTGCGGTTATTGATCCAGATAACGAGGACCCTACGACCACGCCACCTGATACCATTACAGCCACAGTCACTGGCAACTTTGGTTCTTCGGTCACTCAGTCTGCTCCTACGGTTACGCCATCAAGAACGACCTTTCATTTCGTTTGGCGGCCAACGCATTTGGGAAAAACGGCCAACTTTGTTGTTGTTTTGAGCGATGATCATGGCGGCGTGGTGGCGCCTCAGACAATTACCTTGACTGCTGCTGACGTCAATCAGGTGCCTTGTAAGTCAGGAACAACTCCGCTGCTGACAAATCCAGTTCAGGCGCTAAGCCCTATAACAGCAGTTTCGGCTCCGTACACCGACGGAGATTTTGATCCTCCCTTGATCCAATCGATTAATATTCCCACTCGAGTCCTTCCTCACTTGCAGTCCTGCGATCCAGGAGCTGGACTCGGACCCGTGGTATTAAAACGCAAAGCAGGACAGGCCTATTTTCTATATGAAACAAAGCTCTCGACCATGAGTCAATGTTTTAGCAACAACGAGGCCAGCCCATATGCCTCGACGGTGACCGTGCAGCGACCTGGCCCAGGAAGCAGTGACATAACGATAAATGCCGGAACTCAGTTTTGGACAGACTACGTGGCCTCAGGATTTCGTGTCTATTATCAAACTGCAGCTGCCGTCACCATGGAATCATCGCTTGATGCAGTTGTTATTCCGTTGACTCCTCTGAATCGCACATCAGCGGCCAACACGCTAAAGATTATTGAGAATCCGGGTCTCCTGAGTGTGCCGGGAGTAACAGTTACCAATCCAAGTTTACTCAATGCAGAGCTTGGAAAGGCCACATTTACTCTTCCTTCTCCCGCAGTAGTCCCTGTTGTCATTCCTTCGGGGTTGATTTTGCGAACAAATGAAGCTCTTCTTGGCGGGACGGTTTCCACTCTGAAGTATGAGGTCGTTAACAACGCTCTCATACCAACGGGCGGCACCACCGTTGCGAATGTCGACATTCGTCGAATCAATTTCAAAATTCCAGTTGGGTCCCTGACTCAGCATGGGGTGCTCCCTGATGCGAGCTTAGTCACGACCAATGTGGATAGCAATTATACTGAAGTGGGAGGTATCATATATAAATATAAGGCAAACGGTGAGCCCGCAAACGACGCTTCCTTTTGTTGGACGATTCGCGGTTTTGATGGAGCCGATGCCCTTGCTAACGAGATTACAATTGTAAAAAGCACTTTGCCCTCACCTCCCTCGTTGACGGTAACAAATTTATCCTCGTTCTATCGATACGGAAACCTAAGAGTGACCCGGACAAACCCGTCTGGCGTTCTCAATTTAGATCCAGCTAACTACACTTTTCAAACAAGCAATTTGAAAAAATATAGGTTGGTTTCAGCTGTTAGTTTTGCAGGAGGTGAAGCGACAAAAACTGTACAGATCGAGCGAGTGATGGACAAACATCCGAATGCGGCATTTTCAGACTTTAATTATTGTGCCAACTATGCAGATTACAATTATGCTCCCAGTTTTTACTCTCCTACTTATTTGCAAGTATTAGAGGGCAATGCAGTTTTGGGAATGCCCATTTCTGTCACGGATAATACTTCGAATACACTATTGGCTAAGGACCTGGATGATCGTTACTCCTTGAGCCTTGTTTCTGATGGGAGTACAACTCCGCCCGTTGGTCCCTTTATGCTCTGTCGGAATCCCGCTGCTTCGGTAGGTTCTTTTTCTTCTGGCTGCACTCCTTGTAGCGATACGACAGGATATACCCATCATCAGTCGCGCTTTTGTTATCTGCGATACAACCCAGATGCCTTGGATGTGTCGAAGACATTTCAATTCAAAGTGTCTGTGAATGATTCAGGATTTAGCATTCCTGCCGGCTCAAACGTGAGGACTGTTTTGCTCAGCATTAACGTAAAGGAGATAAACAATGCTCCGTACTTCACTGACGGAAATTGGAATCCGCCCGGGTTAGGCGCTGATCAGAACACACCGATTGATCTCGGAACTGCTGTCGAAGGGAGTTTTTCTAAATTTCAGATTTTTTCGATGGATATGGATGCGACCTATGATTATAAACGTTTGGGATATAGTCTTCATACCCAGGTTTATGATAGGAAAACATCCACTTGGGTCCCTAAACCAGCAGGCCTCACAGTGAGAGTTGAAAACTATGTGGCCTTTCCAAATGGATTGGGAGCTAAGACAACTGGTGCGATCGAATGGACTCCCACCGATGCCGAAGTGAAGGCTCTTTCGACTTCAGAGGGTTTCGTCATCAAAGTTCAAACATATGATGCGATCAGCGAGCCGGCCGTACGCCAATCTGCTTACTCCTATTATTTAGTTAAGGCCGTAAATCGTAACAACTCTCCTGAAATATTGGCGATTGGCACAAACAACAAATTCAATATTCAAGCAGATACCTATTTCACCACCACTTTCCAGGTTCGGGATAAAGATTTGGCTACTCCAACAGGTGGTAGTTTTGTGACCAGTCTCACTGGCTGCGAAGACAGCAATAGCAATCTTCTCTATTATCCAGGCTCTTCATTCGATGGAAATCCGGTATCGCCTCTCTATGATTGTCATGCATCGCAACTTTTGTGGGAAGATGAGGTATATAACTATCTGAGTAATTACTCTGGCAACAAGGGGGTAGGAGCAAGTGCCTGCCGTTCTGGAGCCGGTGAAATCAACTTAAACGAGAGTTTGGCTCTTCCTAAATTGACGCGAATTTCAGGTCCAAGTATATCTGGAGGTTATATATATTATACTTACAGACTGGAATGGTGTCCTCAAACTGGTCAAATTGGGGTCCATCGTCCTACCATTATGGTGACGGACAATGGAGATTTGGCACGAAGTGGTGATTTGTCGTCGAGATTGAGTGGGACAACTCCTCTTGAGTTGACAGTTACATCTCCTGTCTTTTGGGTCAGCCCAAGGTTGGATGTGAGCGATCAGCCTGAGCATTTTATGGTTCAAACGGCGGCTGGTCTCACGGCCAATTCATTTACTTACAAAACAATCGTGAAAAATTCTCTCAAGAATCCTTTGACCTATTCCATTGAAGTTGCACCTCGCTCGTGTGCCCTGCCAAACGGCGTCTGCATTAACTCCAGCGGAGTGATCACCTGGAATCCTCTGGTAACGGATGTCACTGATCCTGCTGATCCATTGACCTGGCACCGGATCCAGGTGAGAGTGACTGATCAGGTGACAGGAGCCTATGATACGAGCTTTTTCTTCTTGCAGGTTCAGAATCCTTTGATGCCAACAGAAGCGATTCCCACTCTTTCTCGCCTGCCAAATGTGAGTGTGGTTTATCTCGACGAGAGAGAGCCCTTCACTTTTAAGGCAGTGGGCTCAGATACAAACTTAAATGATCAGTTATTTTATCGCTGGTATGTCGATGGCACTCTCGTTTCGGATGAGGGGGATGAGTTTGCTTACAGACCTGGATATCTGGATGGAACAGTGGATCCCGATGGCACAGGTCCTTTGTTGATTGGTCAACACAGAGTAACAGTTGAAGTCACTGACGGCAACTATGTGGCAACAGGCAGCTGGATCGCTCAGGTTTTGAACACCTATCCCGTTCCTGAATCAAGCTTCAGTTTGGTGACTGCACGAGCTCCGACTGTTCTGACAGGTGTTGAGTGGAATGCTGAGACAAGTGTTCACACGAGATTTGGGGCAGACGATATTGACTATCTGGCCTTTGCTGGAAAATATCAAGTTGGTCCAACAGTCAAAAATTTTGCTTGGTCTCTCCAATATGTTAATGGCTTGCTGACAACGGGGAGTTGGAACTACTATGAGGATCTTGCCTGGGGCAGTGCAAATCGAACTCGCAATATGTCTTACAAGATGACATCTGCAACAGCCTTTGATTTGTTACTGACGCCACTTGTAACTCGGGCGGGACCATACTCTGCGACGACTGATTCGGTTCGTTTGTATGGCAATTATCGAACTCTGCCGGTTCCTCTTGCGAATGCCCAGAGATGCACGGGTCTTTGCACAAAGAATCACTACAATGGTGATGGTGATTATGGAGTCTTACCACGGGCCAGATTGACGAATTCGGGATCGATTTATCTTTTCTTTGCCGATTTGTCTCTCAATAAGCTTTTCTGGGACAAAAACTCCGGTGCGAGCACGGCTTTTTATACAACCACGTCCAAGATTCAATCGCTCGCGGTCAACACTGCTTTGGCGCGTCTTTATGCTGTGACGAGGGACGAGGTGACCAAGACTTATAACTTGTTGGTCTTTGATATCGCTCCCACTTTTTCCGGGGCAAGTCCAGGCGCGCCCATTGCGGTTCTGAATATCTTCGATGGTATTCCTGGCCACGAGGATAGTTTGCCCTCTGACATGGTTGTGGATCAGGCCAATTCGCGGGTGTATATTCATCTCGCGGGGACGGGTGGGATTGCGAAGCTTCAGGATTCAATTGCAGTTCCGGGACCTGGTGATTTGACCTTCGTGGGAGTCGATGAAATAGAGGCTTCACCGACAGATTTACCCATGTCTGGAGCTAGAATAGCCTACAATCCAAATACGGGATTGATTGTTGGTATCAGCAGAGATGGCAATCAAGTCTACGCGATAGATACTCTAAATGGAATGGCTATTTATAAATTTCCCACTTCTCAGAAGTTTGATTCAGTTCAGCTTCTTGCCGACAGTGGGCTCATTTTGTTGGTCAATCGTTCGGGTGCGACTGTTTTTAAGGTGAGATGAGAACAAGACGGCCCTTTGAATTTGGAATCTGAGCAAACTAAAGAGTTTCCTTCATTGGTTCATTGTGATCCAATAAGCTATGTCGAAAATACCCAGCTCTTGGGGGAGCTTTCGTGTCCTCTCCATTTTATTTTTTGTTTCAGGTGCCTGGCTTGCAGAAGCGCAACCTCAACCGCCCTCTGAGCTTCAAGCGCAACCTCAGCTTTCAGAAGCTCCGAGCGGCGGTGCCGTCCTAACAGGTATTGCTGAGTACGAGCAAAAAGCAAAAGAGATTACGAATAATTTGGAAAATGTCGAGAAAATCAATGAGGATGGGTATTTGATCTTTCTTGCACCCAAATCAACCTACAAAGTGGGGACTCATATATTGATTATGCGACCTGAAGGGGATGTGGTTGATATTGTGGCTTCTGGATCTGTGGTGGGACAGAAGGGCCAGGAAGTTGTGGTAGAACTCAACACAGCTTCAATCATGAAAGCACCATATAAGGGTGATCTTATTACTATCATGGCGCCACCTTGGTCGCCATCAGATAAAGATGAAGAAATCGTTTTAGAATCTCCGTTAGAAACAGAAACTGTGCCTTTGCCCCCTGAACCCGGTTACGTCGAATTTCTGATTGGTAGGCTGTCCGGTTCAGTTTATCCTACATCCTCAACTCAAGCTAATGCCTATAAGAAAGCAAATAGCTTTGATTTTCAGTCTATCAGTTTCGCTTGATACTTTGAATTTCTTTGGAATTTTGGTTACGAATACAATAATTTTTCCGGCATTTTCCCAACGTCAACTTATTTTCGAGATGTGGGAGAATCCACATACAGTTTCTCTCAATTTGGCTTTAATTATCGTTTTCGCGGATATGATTCAGGGATATTGAGACCCGTCATTAGATTTTACTCTTTGACAGATAAGTTTGAAACAATCAATCCTGACGAAGCTTTAATCTCGTCTCAGTACAATGGATTCGGTGTTGGATTGCGAATAGAGGCTCGCTTTGGCAGCGAGTTATGGAAAACAGATCACTATTTTCCTCCCCTTATTCTTCAGAACCTTTCTGTTGAGGCGGGTTATGTCCCTTCGCTCACTGCGACGGATCTTACAATCAGTCGAGGAGAGGCCTCTGGTGGGTCTAAAGCCTTTGAGTATGCGATCGGAGCGACAAGTGTGATCTATCTGAAATGGATGCCAATGGCCAGCCGCTGGATAGTCTCAGGAAAGTACGTGGTGCGAAGCTACGATCTCACCTTCAGTGGACCCACGAAAAGCGAAGAAGGTGGATTTTATACTATTCCAGAGGGAGGACGATACAAAGAACAGTACAGCTACTGGATGCTTAATTTTGGATTGAGATTTGATGATTATGTGGGAAAATTTTTAAACCCAAGGTAGAAGAACGTGAGTTTGGCATCAATGAGATTGTCCTTTTTTTTGAACCTTATTCTAATTTTAGTTTTCTTGGTTGCTTCATTGTTCCTGGTGCCCTGCTCGGCAAGGGGGGCAGGGAAAGACCCTGAATCGCGCAAGTGGAGAGGACTCACTCCTGAATTCATTCGCGCCAATACTTTGTCGGACGAGGACAAGTATCATGCGCCCGCACAGTCCGAAGAAGACATTGAGGTGAATTCAGAAGCGAGTGTCAGTTTAGAACAGAGTCCTGATTTGACCGAGGTCAAATTGCCGAAGGTCGAATTGATTGTGGATAAGTCTGGTTCTATGGGGCAGTTGATGGATAGCAGTAAGACCAAGATGTATATCACAAAAAAGGTTCTGTCCCACTATCTGATTGACCAGTGGAAGGAAAAAGCCATGGTTGGGACACGTGTTTATGGATCTAAGCTCAGGAACGATTGCAAGGATAATTATCTGGCCATCCCTTTTCAGGAAAGAAATATGGGAGAAATTGAACGAAAGATGGGGGTCATTATGCCAATCGGTCGCACCCCTCTCAATGACAGCATGGAGGCAGCTATTGATGACTTGAAAAAATACGACGGACCTAAAAGAATCGTCATTTTTACAGATGGGAAGGAAACCTGCGGAGGTGATCCTTGTAAATTGGCAAAAAAGGTTGAACAAAATCCAAACCTGGACATCAAAATATTTGTTGTGGGGATTGGCTTCGATCCTCGTTCCAAGGATTACGAAAAGGTCAAATGTCTGGGCAATTTTAGTACGACAGCAAATAACGAAGAGGAGCTGTTTGATGCAGTTTCGAAAATCTCTAACCATATCAAAACTGGAAATAATCTTCAGGTCGTCTCTCCGGAGCCTGCAGCAATGGTTAACCTTTATCGCTGGGAAGACGGAAAGAGAGTTTTTTTCAGATCTTTCACGGCACGGTGGTCAATTCGAGTTCCTCCAGGAATTTATGATGCTGAAGTTGCACTCAATCCCTACTATCGATTTCCAAAATTCACGATCGAGGCTAACAATAAGGTCACTCTGCGGGTGGATGGGAGCGGTACGGTAAATGTGCAATTCGTAAAGGGACTCATGGATGTTGAGCTGCTTGACGTGAACGCAAAAGTCATTCATCGTTTCAAAAGTGACAAGGCCTATTTGGCTAAAACAGGTAAATATAAATTGCATTTATTTAAGAAGCCTTACTTTGACGAGATCATTCCTTCCTTTTTAGTTGTGCCTAAGGGAGTTCATGATTATGAAGTTGCCTCAGCGGGTGTTGTGCAGCTCAATTATCCAAAAACCGTTGGTTACTACGTCTACGATGCCAAGGACAGTTTGGTGGGGCCCTATATTTCTAATTTTCCTTTGATCTTAAAGAATGGCTTCTACAAGCTCTATCTTGAAAAATCTTGCTTTTTAAAAAATGTGGGCATCAGCGGTTCCGAAAGCGGGATTAGGGATTTAAGTTGTGCCGATGCTAAGCCAGATGCTAGCATAATTCAGAACAAGTGACCTGGGGAATCTTCTTGAAGAGCTGTCGTAAATTTCAACCAAATTTTTTATCCGTTTTTTTATTTCTCGTGGCAGGGTTTAGTTTTGAGGCATTTGGTTTGAAGATGGAGCATGGGAAAGATTGCCTTGATGTGAGTTTGGTTGGCGGACTGGTTAATACCAGCCAGTGCGAGTCAACAGCTTTGCAGATCTTGCATTTGGATTGTCGAAAGAGGACGGAGCTTTCGAGGCATCGTCTCATGGCTAAACTGAAGCAGTGTACTTCGCGATCTGCACAATTGATTCTTCCATGGAAGGGTCATGAGGTGAAAATTTTGGCCCAAAAATTGCCGACGAAGGGAGTGGATGTTTGGGAGTTGGCAGGGAACCAATTTGAACAGAAAGACAAATCACAAGTGTCGCGAGCGGTTTCAAGCCAGACACCTCAACCTCCTGCAGAAAATGTCTTAAGTGCCGAGCGTCTCGCAGAAGAGAAGGGTGCTTCAGTTAAGGCTGGTTCCTCTGTTAATTCTCTGTCATCGTCGGACAGATTTAGCTTTTTTATGGATGCCGTTTATTCGTTTGTGAGCGGAGAGGAGAACGAATTCTCAGCTCTTGATGTTGGAGTCCCGCATCATGGATTCGGATTGGGACAGATCAAAGCTGTCGTGGAGAGTTCTGCACAAGATGATTTTTCCTATTTTGTCTCATTAGAATCTGGATCGCGAGCTAGCGTCCTATGGCGAAATATGGACGGTTCTCCCACGGAGCCAAGCTTGGAGCATCTATTTTCTGAGGCAAATGTAAAAATTGGGAGATCATCAACGAGCGAATTTGTTGCTGGCCGTTTTCGAGGGTCCTGGCATATGAGTGAAGGAAAAGGCTTGTTGAAAGGATTCTACACTCCTAGTTTTGTTGACAGCCTCATATTGCCACAACGATTGACAGGGATCATGTATTCTCGAATTTGGAGTTATTCTGAAATCTCTGGAACCATATTTAATGGATGGAATGAGATCGCAAACAGTGAAGGTGATTTGGGCGGTGGATTTAATTATAGTTCTCGACTGACCCCTCAATTCGATATTGGCTTGGGGGGATTTCATGTTCGAGATTCAGAGGACAACGTGAGAATCAAATCTCGAGATTCCTTTGTGTTGAGGTCCCGATATCAAATAGTTCCTACAAAGCTGGATGTTGAATTAATGGCTGTCATGGGCCAATTTTTTTATGATTCGGGATCTGAGTTATCAACAGGTTTTAGCTGGGGTCTGATAAGTGCAATGAATTACCTGGGACAGAAGGAGGCAGTTTATTCTCTTCGCGCGGAGGTCTTGGGTACTGGTATTGTAGCTAGTCCTACCTCTGATCTTAGCGGAACTCTGATGTCAGTGACGGCAACCTATCAGCATCCTCTTCGCAAGAAACTTGGATTTTTTGCTGAGTTGAGATCTGATATCGCTTCAGATCTTATTTTTCGGGACGCGAGTTCTTACAAAGACCTTCGATTTTTGGTTATGACCGGAATTTCAATTTTTTAAATATTCGAGCAGAGATACAATGAGTAAGAATAGAAAGTTACCGAAAGTGTTCTGGATTTTAATGGGGGCGTCGCTGATTGTTGCGATGGCTCTTTTCGTTGGCATACTAAAGGAGAAATATCCTGATATCTTCAACAGATTGAGCTCAAACAAGGAGCGGACTGGGCCTGAGACGAAAAGTCGATATTTGGAAAAGCCAGATAATAAATTGCCAGATAAAAAGTCAAAAATCTCTAGGCTCTGTTCCTTGAAAAGTCAGGGTCAGCTGCAATTTGGAGACCTTAAACCAAGTTCTCAGCAACTTTTAGTTTGGGGAAATTTTGGTGGCGAAATGTCCCTGTGGACCTACTCCGAAAATGATTTGGCACTTCTTCAGCATCAACTGGTTTTTGACAATCAATGGAAGCTTTCGACCTCACTGGCGAGACGAAAGGATATCTTGTGTCCCCCTTCCGGTGATAGATATTGTCTTAATTCAAGCGGCATAAAGAGCGAGTTAAAGAGCAGCAAAGTCGTAGCTTTTGGAAGTTCTAACTTGATCTGGAATCTTCAGTGGGGACGGCGAAATTCATTTCTGATTCTTGATTTGGGACATTCAGGGAGCCCAAAAATGGGAGGGGCGAAGACTGAGTCTCTCATGAGGACTGATTCCTCAGTAGGGATCGCAAGCGAGCAAGGCCGATCTGAGGCCGCCAGAGTCTTGAGTTTTATTGGTGAATGTGGGGAGGACTTCGGGGCGAAGAGCAAATTTGGTATAGTGACCGATCAGGTTGAGAAGATTGTGTACCTGAACCCAGACAGGGGAACTGTTGGTACATTTGATTTGAGAAAAGCACGAGGTCTTCCAAGTGAGCGCTATGTTCCAAAGCAGGCCGATCTTATCCAGGTGATATCGGATGAAGGCGTTCAAGGATTCAAATGCAAAGACAGCGGGCATACGGGATTCGAAGATATTTCAGTCCTCGGAGAGGAAGTTCTATTGACTGGTGAAAAGGGGTTTTCGAAGCAATTTTGGATCGGGGAGAGAAAAGTTGGATCGCTTCTTGAAACTCAGGCTTTGTTATCGAGTGAGAATTTTGATTCCCGAATCGAACGGATGGACTTGGTGGCCAAGAGGATTTATATGGTTTTTTTAAGATCGCTACTGAGTTCAACTGGGAAAGCAATTATTTTTAGTTTAGATCCAGATGACAAAAGGCCAAAGTCTCTTCTGGAGTTAAAGGACAAGGAAAATCCCAGAGTCATTCAGGGATCGAGCGGAAAAAGGGAAGTGATGATTTTGGAGTCTGAAAAGACTTCATCCGGCTTAATACGTATTTCTCGAATAGATCTTGAAAAAATGCAGGATCAAATAATCCTTGAGGAAGGAGGGGACAGACCAGCCCGCTTAATATGGCAAAATCTTGGAGGATCCTCCTATCTCTTGATTTGGCAGGGTGAGAGTCAGAAGGATTTCGAGTACCGCACCTATGATTGCAGCGACTCTGAGTGAGGCTCCCGTGAAGTGAGGTCCCCGTGAAGTGAGGCCCTCCTGGATTGAATATGTGCATCAAGACTTTGTTTTGAAAGATTGTTTTGAAAGATTGTACGAGTATCATATACATTGGGTTCAAGGCATGGAATTGTATTTAGATCGCGACATTGGTTGGTTGAGGTTTAATGAGAGAGTTCTCTTTCAGGCAGAAGACGAGAGAACACCTCTCCTTGAGCGTGTTCGTTTTCTCAATATTTTTCAAAATAACCTCAACGAATTTTATATGAAACGGGTCGGAGGTCTTCAGCAAAAGAAGCTTGCGAATATTCCAATTCTTTCCACGGGATTATCGGTCGAAGATCGACTTGAAAATATTCGCTTTCAGGTTCTGGGTCTATTTGATCGGGTCGAAGTACTCTTGAGAACATCTATTTTGCCCCAGTTGAAGGAAAAGCGCATTCACTTGTCTTCCTGGGAGGAGCTAGATAACGAGCAAAAGTCTTGGTGTCGGGAATTTTTCAAAAAGCGCATTTTTCCCGTGGTGACTCCCATGATTGTTGATCAGGGGCATCCGTTTCCTCTCTTGTCGAATTTGTCGACTTCTTTGGCTGCGGTGATTCGAGTACCGGGCGAGTCTGAAGAATTATTTGCGAGGGTAAAGGTTCCCAAGTATCTCCCCGGCTGGGTTTTTGTTGAGGATAAACGGGTGAAGGGAGAGTATTTTTTCATTCATCTTATCGATATCATCACGGCTCATTTTCAAGATTTATTCCCAAAAATGCAGATCGAAAGGGTCATGCCATTTAAAATAACTAGAAACGCTGATGTTGAGACAGACGAGGACGACGCAGAAGACCTGATGGATCTGATACAGGCTGAGTTAAAGAGCCGAAAATTTTCAGAAATTGTTCGATTGGAGCACGGTCCACAGCCGGACGAATTTCTCCTTGGATTTTTGAAGGAGCATTTAGATATTTCTGATGATGAAATCTTGCCATTTCCTCTGGAGCTGCGTTTTCGAGATTTTGATCCTTTGCCAGATCTCAATATTCCTGAACTGAGATTTGCTCCATGGAGCCCAGTTATTTCCCCTTATTTTGGACAGGAAGAGAACCCTGTTTTTCAGGTGATTAAGTCCCGGGATATTTTGGTACATCACCCCTATGAGAGTTTTTCAGCTACGGTAGAAAAATTTTTGCAGTCGGCGGCCGAGGATCCAAATGTCGTGACGATAAAAATGACATTGTATCGAACTGACAAGGACAGCTCAATTATCAAGACTTTGATTGAGGCAGCGGAACGAGGCAAACAGGTGGTTTGTCTTGTTGAATTGAAGGCACGTTTTGATGAAGAGAGAAATATTCGGTGGGCACAGGAGCTCGAAAAAGCTGGGGTCCACGTTATTTATGGAATGGTGGGGCTTAAGATTCACTCAAAGATAGCCCTGGTAGTCAGACAAGAAAGTGGTGATTTTAGACTTTACGCCCACGTGGGAACTGGAAATTACAACGCAACAACTGCTTCTGCCTACACAGATCTGGGGTTGTTCACATGCAATCATGAGATAACGAGTGAGTTAGTCGAAGTGTTCCACTTTCTTACGGGTCGCAGTCTAAAGTCTGATTATAAAAAACTGTTGGTTTCCCCTGTGTCCATGAAAAAGCGATTTTTGGACTTGATCGCCTGCGAGCGTGAGAACGCCAAACAGGGCCTTCCAACTGGAATCATAGCTAAGATGAACAGTCTGGAAGACAGAGATGTCATTGATGCCCTTTATGAGTCCTCAAAAGAGGGCGTGCCAATCACTTTGATTGTTCGCGGATTTTGCTGTTTACGACCTCAAGTTTCCGGTCTCAGTGAAACAATTCGAATCATTTCGATAGTTGGCCCCTTTTTGGAGCATGCGAGAATTTTTTACTTTCGATCCGGAGCTGCTGAAGAAGTAGAAGGAATATTTTATATTGGCAGCGGGGATTGGATGTCGAGAAATCTGCTCCGTCGAGTGGAAGTTGCTGCGCCGATTGAAGATCCTCAATTGAAGAAACGGTTATGGAGTATTCTGAAAACTCAAGTTTCTGATACTCGCCTGGCTTGGGATATGTCTCCTGACGGAACTTATGTTTTGCGCGCGAATTCAGATCCCGATCCTGAAGTTAATTCCCAGAAAATTTTTATGGACTTTGCAAGGCAGCGATTGGCAGTTCGGTCCAAAGATCAGTTCAGTGAAGAAGAGGAGTTTTAGTGTTCGTGGCGGGAATTGATACAGGTTCAAATGCCATTCGCATGGTGATTGGGAAATGCGCAAGGGGACAATCTCCTCGAGCGATTGAGGTTGTCCGAATTCCCATTCGTCTTGGAAAAGATGTTTTCTCAACCGGCTCTATAAAGAGAAAAACGGCCTCTGAGCTTATCCAGGCCTTTCAAAGATTCAGGAAAATAATGGATTTCTACGGCGTTATTCAACACAAGGCAGTGGCAACGAGTGCTTTTAGGGAAGCTCGCAATGCATCAGATCTCATCATGCGAATTTTTACTTCAAGCCAAATAAAAATTGAGGTGATTAACGGGCGAGAGGAGGCTCGTCTGGTGCAAATGGCGATATCTCGCTTCTTTGGTTCGAGAAAGTTGGATGCGCTGATTATTGATATTGGTGGAGGAAGTGTTGAGACGATTTTATCTCGAAAAGGAAAGGTTACCGTTATTGATAGTTTGCGAATGGGAACGGTGAGGTTGATCAAAGACTATAGTCCTGACCGCGATTTTGAACAGATGCGAAGGCGAATTCGCCAGGTGGTGAGGGGGTTTATCAGACGCCATGGTTTTTCTGAATCCAAATTATCAGAAGATTTAATCGTGACAGGTGGTAACGCTCGTTGCCTTGGTCGTCTGGCTTTCCAGTTTTTGGGCATTCGCACACATCTGAGAATGAGCTTTTCCGAATTGGAGATGCTCATCACTCTCCTTCAGTCGATGTCAATAAAGTCGCGACAAGAGGAATTGGGACTGAAGCCAGACCGGGCTGATGTGATTTTGCCGGCTGCCATTATAGTTTATGAATTCATGATTGGATTTGGATATGGTTCAGTGGAAATGCCTTCAGTTGGTCTCAAAGACGGTGTGCTCTGCGATCTGAAATCCTGGTCACAATAGAAAAACAAGAGAGGAAATTCAGATTCTACCTTTGTGGATTGGGACCTGAAAGAAACGAAAAATAGCGCATTGGTAGCATGTCCATCTCCATTTTTTCACCGCACTTTGGACAAACGATGTTTTCTGGAACCAAATGCTTTGGAGGCCTGGATAGGGCTGGATATTCGTAGCTTGTCCCTCTTTTAGCAAGACTCAATTCTTCATGGCCACATTTGTCACATGCGTAGGGGATAAAAAAAGATTCGACAACTCCATTTGCAGGAATGAAACCAGTCACACTGTTGAGTTGGTTTATCACGGCTGGGATACAATTGATGAGATTCAATTTCAGTTTTTTGGGAACGCGAGAGATCCAATTAATCCAATTTTTAACTCCAATGGAGTTAATATAGTTAACTTTTTTAAAATCAATTGTAAGTTCGTCGATTCCAGACAAGGGCATACCGTACAAATCAATGCGTTCACCAATATTGCCTATAATTTTTGCTGTTGGGTGATTTGGGCCCAACTCATAAGAAATCTCTATCGAGGACACAATTCATTACCTCCGTTTTAGATATCATAACCTCTGGATTGATAGAGGCACAAGGTCGCCTGGACCACTGACCAAAACCATGAGAAATCGTGATATCTGAACCTGGGAAGGGGAATCTAAAAAGTGGATATCAGGGACTTAGACATTTACTTAGACAATAACTTAGACATTGAACCGAAAAAACAAGACGTCACCATCTTTGACAACATAGTCCTTGCCCTCAACGCGATACTTTCCAGCATTCTTAACGGCCGCCTCTGTTCCAAGAGCAAAGAGGTCGCTGCAATGGTAAGTTTCTGCCCGAATGAATCCTCTTTCAAAGTCGGTATGAATAACGCCGGCAGCCTGGGGTGCTTTGGTTCCAATTGAAATGGTCCAGGCGCGGGTTTCCTTGGGTCCAGCCGTAAAATAGGTGCTTAAGGCCAATAGATGATAAGACTCTCGAATCAAACGATGGAGTCCTGGTTCTTCGATTCCAAGGGATTCCAAAAACTCCACCCTCTCACTTTCCGGAAGCTGTGCAATTTCAGCTTCCATTGAGCTACATATCTTAATGACGTGATTGTGCTCGGTAGCAGCATGCTTTCTCACGTCTTGGACCCACTGACTGTCTGGTCCAGAGATTTCTGATTCTCCCACATTACAAACATAGAGAACGGGTTTATCAGACAGGAGATGAAATTCGTGACGGAGCGGGCTTTCATCTTCTGAGGCTTCAACCGTTCGGGCTGCTTTGCCTGCGGCTAGTGCACCACGAAACTTGCTAGCGAGGCTAGCTTCAGCCAAAATCTTCTTGTCCTTTGAAGTTCGAGCAGTTTTCTCAACTTTCTGGAGGCGCTTTTCAACGGACTCCAAATCGGCGAGCATCAGTTCTGTATTGATTGTTTCGATGTCGCGCAGTGGATTCACGCTTCCGGCCACATGAATAACATTTGATTCGTCAAAACAGCGAACAACGTGGAGGATGGCATTTGTCTGGCGAATGTTGGCGAGGAACTGATTACCAAGGCCCTCTCCCTTGCTGGCTCCAGCTACGAGTCCTGCAATGTCCACAAATTCCATAGCCGTCGGCAGAATTTTTTCAGATTTAAAAATTTCGGCAATTTTCGGTAGGCGGGGATCTGGAACTGCGACAACCCCAACATTGGGATCGATGGTGCAGAAAGGATAATTTGCCGCCTCCGCTTGAGCGCTCGTGAGAGCATTGAAGAGAGTGCTCTTTCCAACGTTCGGGAGCCCAACGATTCCAACTTGCAAACCCATGACGATGTCCTTTCCGCTCAGCGGTTATAGCGGCTCGCCGCCTTTTCAAAACCATCCTTGATAGAACACTCAACCCCTTCACAAATCAAATTTAAAAAATCAGGAAGCAAATTCATTTCACTGGAGTTGAAGTTCTGCAAAACATAATCGGCTATTTCTATGTGTTCATGTGGTGGACGGCCAACGCCAAGTCTGATCCTTTTGTATTCGTTGGTCGCGAGTGTTTGATGAATACTCCGTATTCCGTTGTGTCCGCCGTGGCCGCGATGGGTTTGGAAGCGCATGGTTCCATACTGAAGGTCGATCTCATCATGTGCAATCATCAAATCTTGAATTTCAATTCGGTAATAAGCCATGAGAGATTGAACGGCTTCCCCTGAGAGGTTCATAAATGTCTGCGGTTTGGCCAAAAGGATAACCTCGGAGTTAACAGAGATCCTGGTGGTCAATGATTTATGTTCATTTTTATATGAATCTGCACCGAAAGACTGAGTCATGGCGTCAATCGCCATGAATCCTATATTGTGCCGGGTCAGCTTATATTTATCCCCGGGATTACCCAGCCCCACAATGAGTTTCATGAATTCATATGTCCATCAAAGTTGCAGCCTAACAACAAGAGGGCTCTTTAGCCCTTCTTGTCACCAGCTTGTGAACTTCCACCGCCGCCCGCAGGAGCTGCTGTTGCTGCTGCTCCGCCAGCTGCGGGAACAGCACCCGCTGCCGCTTCTGTGGCTCCTGCTGCGGCCGCAGGGGCAGTTTCTTCTTTCACGACAGCGCAAGTTGCGAGGGTGTCAGATCCGTCTGTGATAATAGTAATATCTGGAGGGAGTTTCAGGTCAGATACGTGGATAGACTCGCCCAGACCAAGACCTGAAACATCAACAGGAAGAGAGTCGGGGATATTGCCCGGCAGACATCGAATCTCCACATCACGACGAATGACGTTGAGCACGCCGCCTCCTGCTGCTCCAAGTGGTTTACCGTCAAAACGCAATTCTACCTTGATCGTCACTTCTTGAGTTAAATCGATCGCATAAAAGTCAAAATGAATGGGGCGCCGAGAAAGAGGGTGAACGGCAAAATCCTTCCGCAAGACCTTCAAGTTATTCAACTTAGGGTCGTCCGATTTTAAGGTGAAAATGATATTGTCGAATCTATGTTTTGAATATCTTTCTGCCTCAACTTCGGAGAGACAGAATGGCAGATTGCCTGTTTTGGGTCCGTACACGACGGCCGGTACCAACTTTGAACTTCGCAAGGATCGAGATGCGCCCTTGCCAGGCTTACGTCCAGAAACTTTAATATCTACGGATTGTTGTGATGTCATTTTATAGGTCTCTCCTAAACTTCAAATAAAGCACTTACAGAATCTTTACTATTAATTCTCTTAATCGCCTCAGCAACCAAAGGTGCAACGGAAATCACCTCTATTTTCGGGCATGCGACCCCTTCAGGGCGCAAGGGAATCGTATCCGTTACCAAAACCTTCTCCAGTCCACTTTCCATAATTCTGCTGATAGCGGGTCCAGAAAGGACTGGATGAGTCGCAACGGCAAACGCCCTTTTTGCACCATTCTTAATCAGGCTGTCAACACTTTGACATAATGTTCCAGCAGTATCAATCATATCATCCAGGACAATCGCTGTTTTTCCTTTGACGTCACCGATCAGGTGGACGGCTTTCGCAACATTTGGCCCAGTTCTGCGCTTGTCAACAATGGCAATAGAACACTCCAGCCGTTTCGCAAAGGCACGAGCTCGCTCAACTCCACCTGCGTCAGGGCTGACCACCACAAATTCTTCTCCCGTTCCAAATTTCTCTCGCCATGTTCGTGCAAGGGTAGGGATCGCAAACAAGTGGTCAAAGGGTCCATCAAAAAAACCCTGAATTTGAGAGGAATGGAGATCCACAACAACGAGACGGTCAGCTCCCGCCGTTTTCAACAGCTGGGCGACACATTTAGCCGATATTGGGGCGCGGGGTGCAACTTTACGATCTTGGCGCGCATATCCATAATATGGCATCACAGAGGTGATCTCATTGGCCGATGCCCTTCGAAAGGCATCCAGGACAATAAATAACTCCATGTAGTTTTCATTTACTGGTGGGCAAGTGCTCTGAACGAAAAATACGTTGCAACCCCTCACACTTTCGTGGATTTCCACCTGAATCTCACCATCGGCAAAGCGCTTGATATCGCAACGACCAAGCTCTACACCTGCTTCGCTTGCTATCTTGCCCGCGAGGTCCTGATTTGATGTTCCAGAAAAAATCTTCAAGTCTGTCATAGATGCCGATTTTGTAGCCTAGTTAAGAGGCCTTGTCCAGTTGGATCCGCTTGATCCTGTGTTTCGTTTTCTGGCCTTCGGTTGGGCGAGAAGTCTCCAGATTGACACTGTCCCGGCCTGCCGTCGATAATGAACCCATGTCTGCTTTTGAGATCCGAAAATCTGCTAATTGGAGTGTTATTTCGGTCGGTGATCGGGTCGACTCTGTCAATTTTAGGAAATTGCAAAGTCAGATAGATCATTTGCTCCAAAAGAGGGAGCTTTATTTGGTTATTGATCTTAGGCAGGCAATTTTTCTCAGTTTGCCAAGTATAAAATATCTCGCCGTCGTTGCGGATCAGATCGGAAAACTGGGAGGATCTCTGGCTCTGCTGGCTCCCTCGGAGAAAATCAAACGTCAAATTCACATCTACGCTTCCCTTGAAGAAATGAAATTATTTCGAAGTTGGGCTGATTTGGAGCGAACAGACGGAGAGCCAGTTCCATTTGTGAGAGAATCTTTGGTCAGAAGGGAACCAGAAGAGACCGATGTTTCAAGTTCCTAAATGGCAGCGAAATACCCAAAAATAACAAAAAAATAGTAAAAATAGTGTGGCTTGCCGTGATCAGGCGGAAAAGACTGTTTAAACTGTCGTCGGGCCTTCGAGGATTTTCACCAGTTGCTGGAGCGCCTGGGCGCGGTGAGAGACTTGATTTTTGAACGCAAGCCCAAGTTCTGCGATGGTTTTGGTCTGCCCTTCTGGGATAAAGACGGGATCATATCCAAATCCGGATGTGCCGGTGGCTTTTTTGGCAAGTTCGCCCTGCAAGAGTCCCTCCATGACGTGCTCCTGACCATCGGGGGAATAGGCAACCATGACACATTTAAATCTTGCTTTTCGATTGGTAAAAGACCGCAGCTCCATCATTTTCAAAAGCTTTGCGACATTTTCTCGGTCACCCGCTTTTGGGCCTGCGTACCTGGCGGAATGAATTCCTGGCAGGTTACCGAGTCCCTCTACTTCAAGGCCAGAGTCTTCGCCAACAACCCAAAACTCCTTTTTTAAGGCTTTAAGTGCTCGAGTTTTTATTCGAGCATTGGCTAGAAAACTGTCCCCATTTTCAGGGGGCGGGGAAAAATAAGAGAGCTCTGACTGCGAGTGTATATCCAACTTGAGTGGATCAAGTAGCAGTTTGAATTCACTCAGTTTTCCTTTGTTTTCAGTGGCAACCCAAATGACCATTATTCTGCCTCAAACTTTCCCTAGGTCGCCTAAAATATTCTTTTGGAACTCCGTCAATTCACGGCAAGCCTTTGTCGCCAGGTCAAGCATTGTATCAAGTTCTTTTCGCGTAAATGTGCAAGCCTCAGCTGTCCCCTGAATTTCAACTAAGCTGCCAGAATGGGTCATCACAAAATTCATGTCCGTATGGATGGTGGAGTCCTCATCATAGTTCAGATCCAAAAGCGCCTGTCCATTTTGAAGCCCAACGCTGACGGCTGAGATGTAATGAATGATCGGAATTGAACTGATGAGACCCTGATTTTTCATAAACTTCAGAGCTAGAGCGAGAGCCACAAACCCGCCTGTGACAGCGGCAGTCCGAGTCCCTCCATCTGCCTGCAATACATCGCAATCAATTGTCAGCTGCCTTTCTCCAAGAGCCTTCAAATCGACGGCACTTCGAAGGCTTCTCCCAATGAGGCGGGAAATTTCCTGAGTTCGACCGCCGTTGAGGGCTTTATCGCGGTTGATGCGGGTATGAGTGCTTCGAGGGAGCATTCCATATTCTGCTGTGATCCACCCGGCCCCAGAACCCTGCAACCACTTGGGGATTCCATCTTCTACTGTGGCGGTGCATAGGACAACGGTTTCACCCATTTGTATCCGAGCACTTCCTTCCGCATAGCGGAGGACCTCCGGCTCAATCGTGACTTTTCTGAGTTCGTAGAATTTTCTTCCATCTGTACGCATGGCGGTACCTTAGGTCCTCGGCCGCCAATTTGTCTATCATTTCTTTTGAGTAAAACCTTCGATTCCATGCAAAATTCCCCGGACAATTTCATTTTGGTAGCTCGCAGATTTGAGATCTTCTGCTTCGCTGATATTAGAGATGAAACCAACCTCAATAAGGGCACTCGTCATATTGACGTTTTTTAGGACATAAAATGGGGCTTGATGAACGGTGTTTTCTGCGGGGCGCTTCCTTCCTCGCCAATTCTCAGCCAATTGGAGGGCAAATTGGGAGCTGGTTTGAATTCGAAAATTTCGCTGAAGGTCCTGAACAATATTGAGCAGATCTCCGCTCAGATGATCGGCTTCGGCGATAGGTCGGAGCGGCCACCCCGTTTCTTCCTTTTGTTTGAGGTCACTATTCTCTTTGTTAGCGAGAAACATGGATTCCTCGTCCGCGGGAAGCTGATTCTCAAAATACACTTCCATGCCGTGTGCCTTGGTGTCTCCTGAGGAGTTTGTATGAATACTCAAAAACAGATGGCCCTCGTGTTCTCTTGCTATTCGGGCCCTCTCGGCGAGAGAGACATGCCGGTCTGTTTCCCTTGTCATGACCACTTCAAATCCGCGCTGACGCAAAAGGCTATGGAGCCGGGTGGATATCTGGAGGGTGAGGTCAGACTCTTTTGTGCCGTTGAAAACGGCCCCTTTGTCCTGCCCTCCGTGCCCAGGATCAATGATGATTTTAGCCGAAGCATAGCAAAGCGAGAAGGGCAAATGAAAGAGGAGAGTTCCCGACAACATAGCTGCTAAGGGTCGAAGGAATCTATCCCGCCAAACAAAGACAATTATTGGAGCCATCCGCCACAGTTTATGTCGTTTCCAGTGAACCGAAAAGGGTCCAGAAGGGATTCAGTGCAAAGGACTATGGAGTTCGCTCCTTCGGGGGATTCTCATTTTTGGGATTTGAACAAAAAAATAGCGACCTGGAGGGTAAGGAGGGGGACCAGGCCGCTAAGGGGGGATGCACATCCTCTATAGCAAGGTCAGTGCCAAGTGATCTTGTGGTCTGGACCCATTTGTTTTGATTTGAGAACGCCAAATTATCTCTAATGGAAAATTTAACAGGCCAAAATGGTCCAGCGTTCTCGGCCTGGTGTGAGCCAAGAAACTTATTTTAATTTAACCCATTGTAATTACTTGATATTTATTGATATGTAAGCAGTTTGAAAGGCTCTTTGACAGAGGTTCCAAAAGCGGTCCGGTACATGTATAAAATTCATCATTTACTTGTTGGGGTCGAGGCCCATTCATTTCAATATTCTATCCAATTGCCGATAAGTTAGAGACATCCCAGGCGGGAGGGGACGAGGAATGCCATCTCTAAGGTATGATTCATCATTGAAGCGTGGCTTATTTCTGAAATCTGGATTCGACCCATTCTTGGGAGATGCTCCCATTTGTGGGCATGGCGGAGGGCATGGGGTATGTAAAGATCGAGGAATGTCAGTTAAATCATTCATCAAAGTCACATGTCTTGGGGGGGTCCATCTCTTTCTCTTGTTTCAGATGACGATGATGATGGTGAGCGAAGTTGAAGCCTCTGATTCCCGTGGCATTATGGTTGCGGATCTGGATGATGTCGAATCCGAAATGGAAGACACTCTCCAAGAGTCGGACGCCGCGACTGAAGAGGCAAAGGCTTCCAGAAATCGGGCTGAAAATGAAAGGAAGGCCGCCGACAAAGCTAAAGAGGAAGCTCAGGGGGCCATTGCGAGAGCGCGCAGCAAATCTCGAGATGCCGAAGCTCAAATTTCGGAATACGATAAAAAAATTGTTGCGGCCAGGCAGGAAAAAGAGGCCTACCAAAAGGATATCCAGAGATCAGAGGCCCAGATCAAGAAATTAAATCAAGATATTGCAAATAAGAAAAACCAACACGCTGAGATGATTGACGCGAGAGATAAAACATTGCGAGACCGCAATATGATCAACGAAAAAGTGAGCGGGAACATGAATCAGATTCGAGAGATAGAATATCAAATACAAAAAACAAAGGAAACAGTGACAAAAGCAAAAAAGGACTTGGCTGAGTCCAAGTTAGCCGAAAAAAGCAGTCTCGCAAGAATAAGGCAGACGGAAGAAAAACTCAGAAAGGAGACACGCGATGCTGAAACCAAAAAGTCTCACTTTAAGGAACAGATGGACGCATCAAATAGCATTGTGAATAAGGCTGAACTGCAGATGCGCAAGCTCCGTAAGGAATTGGAATTGAAGGAGGAAGAGGTAGGGATGGCAGAGGCTGAGGCGGATCAGGCTAAAGGAAGGGCCGCTGATGCTCAAGCTCACCTTAATGAACTTAAGGCAGGTCAGCGCCAGAGGCTTGCTCAGCTGGGGACTCGAAAGGAAAAGGCTCACGGCCAAGAGCGCAAATCGGCTTCCCTTGAATCTCGAGCGAGAATGAGTGCTGTAGCTGTAGAAAATGCAAATGATGCTATTGCCGCCCGTCAGGATAATGGAATGAAGGTTTCGACAACGCGAAAAGAAGCATCTTCAAAGAAAATGTCCCTCAGCAAGGACTGTAATTTGAGAGATGCCGCATCGGCAAATGGACGAGTTGTTCAAGCTGTTCATCAAGGTCAAGAACTGGTTGTGAGTCAACACAACGGGGTTTGGATGAAGGTGCATATAAAAGGCAAGAAGGAAGCTTTTGTGGCAAAGACTTGCTTTTGAGTGTTCTAAGGAGAGCATTTGGTTAATGAGGATTCAAAATATTTGTGGTGTCTCTACAATACAGAGAGCGAGGAGCTTTTGGAGGGACTCGTTCGGGATGAGGTGCGGATTCTGATGTCTCGATTGCCAATCCCAGATCGCATGCATTGGTTGGTGTGGCGTGAGGATTGGGCGCATTGGAAGGTAGTCACGACTTTGCCAGAGCTTCTAAAGATTTCCTTGCGCTCGATGAAACAGCCGCCTCCGGAGATTCCGGAAGAGTATCGTGAAGATCAGAGTATTATTGAGATTAAAAGACTGTACCAGGGCAATGATGTCGCGGAGGAGATTTCAACTAACGCCGAGGTGGTAGCCATTGGTGAGATACCGGATTTACCAGTCGAATCTGAGGGTGCCGAATTTGTTCAGCGTGCACATCAGCGAATCAAACGCAGCTATAAAATCTTGATAGAATGCAACCGGAAAAAATTTGAAACAACCTCTGTTGATGTCTCTGTAGGCGGTCTGTTGCTCATCGATCCTTTGCCCGATTGGGTGTTTGGGTATTGCACTATCACCATTATCAAACCGAGAAATGGCGAGTCGGTTCAGTTGACCTGCTCTATTGTAGAAAATCAGCTTCCGCAGAAGCGCTTTCGAGTCGCTCTTTCCCCTCTGAAAAAAAGGGCGGATCAATCACGTCTTCATGCTTGGTTATCAGTCGCTTGATGCTTGATTCCTATTACTTTTGAATTGCCTCTCATTTCTCTCAGACATTTGTTACAGCTTCGATTATTTGGGTTTGATGAGGTTGAATTCGCCAGAGCGCGAGTTCCTTTCTTGTGTGAAGCGGGAGTAGTCCGTGAGTGAGATGGTCCGTTACAACTGCTTTTTCATTTTTTTTGAAAATATTCTGAAGCAATTCCTCTTTGCTTGCAGTCTGCCATGTTTGAGAAAAAGGAGTGATTGACCGGATCCCAAAAGGAACTGAAAAAATATCGTGGAGAGAAACCCAGCTTCGTTCGAGAAGTACCTGATGCCAATCCTGTTGCCAATGAAACCATTGGTCTTCTTCATGGAGACTCATTTTTTTCAGAGTGAGCGGTAGCTGTCCAATTAAATTTGTAAAAAACCAGAGATGGTCGGGAAAAGACTGACGAAGGCGAAGCAATCGATCAATTCTCCAGGCATCGGAGGAGTCAGAAAAAAAGTTTTCCCTTGTCCAAAGAATGGGCAATGGACCGTGAATTCGTTTAAATAGAAACGGTGCAAGGGGATCGAAGTCGATAGCGAGGATCTCAGTAAATTCCTTTAGCCAAAGGGTTGGGAGCGTGTACCCAGCGCTGGGACCAAGCAGTAAAAGTTTCTTAGGTTTGTTTGATGAAAGCCACTGAATTGAAAATAAAAATTCTTCGATAAAATTCAGATATTCCTGCCAAAGATTATGCCGAAATCGCAGGGCTAAGTAGTGGTAGCCGATTCCTCCAGTTTTGTTCCACCATCTTGTCATTGTGGTCTCCCCGCAGTTAGAATATGAAGTCACCGAAGTCCTGTCATCAAATTAAAAGGGTGGTATTCTTTGTTTCCATTTTCAATTTTTAGTCTTTTTAAGGCAAGAATTCGTGCCAAGGATACTCGTCTTAGAGGCAAAATAAGTGATGTGATTGATATTAAAAGTGAATGTGCCAAGTCTGAAGCCGGTTCATTGGCTGCATCATTTTTTTTGTTTGCTAGTTTCATGATTCCTTTGAATGAGCAGGGTGCCTGGCAGGTTTTGAAATATCGAAAGCTTGTTAGCAACAAAGTTATGTTCAGCGCTTCCGGCCTTGAGATGAAAGTCAGCCAGTCTGCAAGTCCGGTGATTTATCCATTGCCGAAGGTTCAAAAGGTCCGTGGAGTGAGGATTTTGGGACGGGTGACTGGTCATCTTAATATTCCCAAAGGAACTGCTCAGGGCGATCAGTTGGCTGACGATTATCAGGTTCGTGTGGGATTTGTCTTAAAAGGACAAAAGAGGCTGAATCCTATCCAGAAAATGTTGGCAGCGGACTGGATTGTTAAACTCTATGAGCTTGCGCCTCCTGAGGTAGGCATTGACAAGATCTATTTTCTCAAGGCAACTCAAATCGCCAGCTCTCTGGGTAGAAATCGCAAACACCCAGTCAGCGACCTCATTGAAGAAAGAGTTTTGTGGCGCCTCCCTGAAGACGGTGATTTTGCGTTGGACCATCGGTTTTCCGAGATCAAGGAGGTGTTGGCCTTGTGGTTGTCCTCTGACGGCGATGATACGAAATCAGAGTATTTGGTTCAGATTTCCAAATTGGAATTGGATGTAGATGGTGGCTAAAAGGCTTTTCAAGCCATCGAATCATTAACGGAAATACAATTCTTCGCGCTGGCGGACCATCTCAAGAATCCAACAAACTGTTTGATACCAGATATAAAAAAATAAGTTCCAGTTTGGAACCAAATCTCTTGCAAAATATATATCCTTATATAAATATTTTTCATTACCAAAGAATTCTGGCCGTTGGTCGAGTTCTAAAAAAAGGGGGGGGGATTATGGCACTTCCGGCGTTGAAATGGGGCTTAAGAGGTTTGTTTGTTTTGGTCTTTGCAGTTTGGGGGATGGCCACTTCTTTCGCGGCAAAACGTTTTGTTGTTACTATAGACTCGCCTCTGGCCTATCAGTCTCTCAAACTGGCCCAACTGGGTGTTCCAGTCAACTCTCCGGCGCTTCAGATGTTTTCTCAATCGGGCGCTCGTGTTCAGCTCTTGTTTGATAAAATCCAAATGGTCGTTGTGGAGTCCGAATCGGATCAGACATTGGTGTCTCTCAAAGGCGAACATGGAATTGCTGATATCGAAGAAGAATTTTTTATTCCAGCGCCCAAGGGCCTTCCTCAGTCAGTGATGACTGCGGGATTGATGGAGCATGTGGAAGTACCATGGGGGATAAAGGCCATTCGCGCACCTGATGCTTGGACCAGCGCTAATTCCGGCCGCGGAGCGAGAGTGTTAGTTCTAGACACGGGAATAGATCGAGACCATCCGGATCTTGCGAGTCGGTTTGAAAAAGGGCAGAATTTTTCTGACGTTGATGAGCCAGAGCCTCCCTACGATTACTACGATAATATTTCCCACGGAACTCATGTTGCGGGCACGATCTTAGCGGATGGCAAAGTGACTGGTTTGGTCGGAGTGGCCCCCGAGGCTCAGCTTTTATCTGCTCGTGTTTGCTCAAAAAAGGGGTGCTCGTCAATATCGATTTTGAGTGGAATCAACTGGGGCATACAGGAAAAGGTAGATGTGATGAACTTGTCATTGGGCGGACCTTTTGATTCGCCCGCTGGCGCGAGGGCTTATGAGGCAGCAAAACTTGCGGGTGTTGTTGTGGTTTGTGCGTCCGGAAACGACGGAGTTGGTCAGGTTTCCTTTCCTGCGGCCTATGATTCAAATATTGCGGTGGGTGCGGTTGACGAAAATTTGGTGAAAGCCGATTTTTCAAATTGGGGTCCTGAATTAGATGTGATGGCGCCAGGGGTAAACGTTGTCTCTAGTGTCCCGCGCGGATCAGGAGTCACAACTGATCTGAAGGTGGATCTTGGTGATGGACAGGGGATGGTTCGCATTGACAGTTTGCCCGTGCAGGGTGCCGCCGTTCAGGTGGATCCATTGGTTGGAGAACTTATTCCTGTTGGACTTGGAAAACCAGAAGACTACAGTGGTCTCTCTGTACAAGGCAAAATCGCTTTGATTTTGAGAGGTGAAATTACTTTTGTAGACAAAGTGAAAAATGCCCTCCAAGCAGGAGCGACTGGTGTTATCATTTATAACAATCAACCCGGAGTTCTGGGTGCGAGCCTAGGGGATGGAGTCAGTGTTGCTATTCCTGTCGCATCTATCACGCAGGAAGCTGGTCTTGAACTTGCTGCAAAGGGTCCTATCTCGGTTAGCCTTCATTCTCGATCCAGCGATTTCGAAAAGATGGCGGGAACATCTATGGCTTCTCCTCATGTTGCGGGCGTGGCGGCTCTTATAAGAGGGGTTAACAAAGCTCTCACTCCCGAT
The DNA here is from genome assembly GCA_016714165.1 of Bdellovibrionales bacterium. NCBI lineage: Bacteria > Pseudomonadati > Bdellovibrionota > Bdellovibrionia > Bdellovibrionales > Bdellovibrionales bacterium. The sequence goes on along the minus strand of JADJNU010000001.1, from coordinate 1,455,228 downwards.
CAGGTGCGTGAGATTATCGTGTCGACAGCTCAAGCGCTATCTCCGAACGATGCCAATCAAAATGGATCTGGGTTAATTGACGCTCAAGCAGCGGTCAACAAGGCGCTGGGAATTGAATTTCTTTTGCCAACGGGTTCGGGGTTTTGATGATTCTAGTTGGGTCGATGTGGTTTTTGTGTGGGAGCGTGAAAAGGATTTTGTGCTTCCACTTTTTGTCTCTTTTTAAATGAGAAGCCAACATTGAGGGGACTTTGACTGTTTCTTCGCGAGACAAACACAACTATCTTCTGGGGGAGTTATGCAAATGGAAATGGCAATCAAGAATGGGAAATCAAAGATAGGGGCCGGGATTTTCTTTTTAAGCGCAGTTTTGTCGCAGGCGCTTCACGCCGACTCTATATATCAAAAGCAGACGTTAAGTACGATCGAGTTTATCGAGAACGTTTTTAGTTCTTCTTATGCGCCTCGGGATTGGAAGGCAAAGCAAAGTGGGTGGAGGATTGAGGATGAAGCGAATAAGGCGAGAGCTTCAGTTCTTGGTTTGGGTTCCGATCTAAATATAAAGAGTGCGCAAAGGATTTTAAGAAAACTCGTTGGTAGCACCAGAGATTATCATGTTGGCATTTCGTTTCACGCCTCTGAAAGGGCCACATTGCCAATCGAAATTCGCTCGGCCGAGGGGAAGTTTTTTATCGTTTGGATTGATCGAGATAAGCTTCCTGAGAAATCATTTCCCATTTTGGTAGGGGATGAAATCACGGGATTTAATGGCAAGCCGATTGTCGAGGAACGCAATCAAATCCTGACAGAGATCGATCAAAACGTGTTTGAAACAGACCAAGTCCTTGCTGAGATGTACCTAACCCGACGCGTGGCAAATAGAGGGATTGCGGTTCCACGTGGGCCTGTCGAACTCGAAGTGACACGAAATAAAGATGGAAAAGTACAGACTCTCATTCATCAACTGACCTGGGAGTATCAGGAAGAGAAAATCAAATACAATAGTTTAGCACAGGACTCTCAAAACCTTGAGACTCCTAGCGGAACCCATTCTCTTGCCAGCTGGCAGATGGTGCCCGCCTTTTTGAAGGGACTCGGATCCTCAAAAAGTTTGAATCAGACAAATCCGCATATGTTGGGAGCCAAGCAGAGTTTTGTTCCTTCTTTGGGTCAGATATTTTGGCAGACAGAAAAGGAAAATAAATTCCACGCCTACATCTTTAGAGCAGAGGGCGGGGGGATTTACGGGTACGTCCGCATTCCCTCATACATGGCTGGAGATGATGAAGTGAAGGAATTTCTATCCATCGTTAAACGGATGGAGGAAAGCACAGATGCCATGGTCATCGACCAATTGAATAATCCTGGTGGATCCGTATTTTATCTTTACAGTTTGGTGGCGATGCTGACCAACAAACCGATGCTGACTCCAAAGCACCGAATGATCATTACTCAAGCCGATGTTGCAAATGCGCTGGAAACCCTGAAGAGCCTCGAAAAAGTATCAAACGAAGAAGAAGCAAAAAAAGTATTAGGAGCAAGCATAGGGGGATATCCCGTTTCTTATCAGCTCTCCCAATTTTTTAAGGAATACATGCAATTTATTGTGGAGCAGTGGAATCAGGGAGTGCATTTGAGCTCACCATTTTATTTGGGCATAGACAAAATTATGCCTCATCCCGAAGGAAGTTACACAAAGCCAATACTTGTCTTGATCAATGAATTTGACTTTTCCGGAGGTGATTTTTTTCCAGCTATTTTACAAGACAATCACCGTGCGACCCTACTGGGCGTTCGTACGGCAGGGGCCGGAGGCTATGTGAATGGGGTTGAGTTTCCCAATCTTTTGGGAGTTGCCGGTTTTTCATTCACAGGATCCATTGCTGAAAGGGTTGACCTGAATCCAATCGAAAATCTGGGGGTCACACCTGACGTGAAATATCCCCTGACGGCTGAGGATATGAAGAATGGTTTTGCGCCATACAAAAAGAAAATCTTAGAGCAGCTAAAATTATTGGTCGCAAAATAAGCACGACAATAATTGTCTTGGAAAAGATGGATGAGGCTTTGCACGTGTTTACTGAAAAGCGTGCTCCCTCATCCACTTATCATCAACGAATTTGGTCATGTAGTTTCTGATACCGTCGGGTATAATGACAACGCAATTTTGATTTTCTTTGAGGGATTCACTCGCCTTCAAGACTCCAAACATAGCGGCCCCACTGGATCCCCCGCAGAGGATACCTTCCTCGCAAATCAAGCGACGCGCCAATTGGAACGAGGGCTTGTCCTCTGATTTTACCCAGAGATCAACGAGTTCACGATGCAAGACCTCGGGAACGAAATCGTAGCCAATGCCCTCGATCAAATAGGGTTTGAGCTCGCCGGGGCCTGCCAGAATTGAACCCACGGGATCCACGCCAACGATCTTCACATTTGGATTTGCCTCTTTCAGCCGCTTAGCAACTCCCGTGATTGTGCCGCCCGTTCCAGCTGTCATGACAACCATGTCCACTTGACCGTTTAGATCATCGAGAATTTCTTGAGCAGTACCGTGATAATGAGCATTAAAATTAGAGGGATTTGAGTATTGGTCAAGAATATGAGAGTTCGGAATCTCTTTTTGCAACTTCTTGGCGACCCCTATGTGACTTTCAGGTGCGTCGGAAGCCGCCTGAGATGGGGTACGAATGATTTTTGCGCCCAATACGGCCAGGGTGACAACCTTCTCATGACTCATTTTTTCAGGGAGTGTGATGATGACCTTATAGCCCCTGACAGCTCCTGCCAAGGCAATGCCGATGCCTGTGTTGCCACTCGTGGCTTCAATCAGCGTATCCCCAGGTTTTATTCTACCGCTTTTTTCAGCGTCGAGAACCATCTGATATCCAATGCGATCTTTCACCGATCCGCCAGGATTCAAAAATTCAAGTTTTGCGTAAACATTGCACTTTAAGTATGAAGTGATTCGATTGAGTCGAACCAAAGGGGTTCGTCCAATAGCTTCAAGAACGTTATCAAACAACATGTAGGAGTCCCTCCGGTTCAAAAGAGAGTTTCAATAGGCTTGGGAGCTAGAAATAAACAGAAAGATTCAAGTTTGTCACGCTGGGACTTTCTTTGGTGAGTTTAGTTTTTTCAAGAATCCGTGAGTAGCGAAGTTGAAGGCCCAGGTTGACGTTGCTGATTCGAAAAAACTTGATTCCTCCTCCTATTCCGAGAACGAAACCCGAAGCGTCGTCACTGGAGCCAAAAAAAGCGTTGTTGTTATCTCGATGAGCAGTTGTCGCACCATATCCGACGTCCCCAGTTATGTAGGGCGAGATATTTGTGTCTTTGAGATAATAATTGAGTCCGATATGAGCATCTGTATAGTTGACGTCTCCATAGTCTTTGACGCTGAGAAATTCCCATCCAAAGCGCAAATCAACTTGGGGATCAATTCCCCAAACATAGCCAAATCGCCAGTTGGTTCCGCTTCCCCTCGAGTTGAGCCCGCTTGGGAATGCGGGGCCGAAACCAATTTCCCACTGTCTCAAGGCTTCTCTCCGCAGGGTTCCCGCATTGGCCTCAGTCTGAGTGAGATCGCTGACTCGGGCATCTTTCTCGACGCGTACGTCGGTGAGGACGGCACGCACAAGACGCGACGACACGTTATCGATGTCTTCCATGTTAGTTGCCTTCATTTTGCTGGCAAAAACCTTTTGTCCATTGACGTATTTCATCAGCGAGATGATGTACGACTCTCCCAGCTTCAAAACCTTTCCCTTTAAGGTAATCTGAGCACCATTCTGATCTGTGTCGACGACTTCATAGTTCTCCATTTCAGAGGCGGAGACTCGCACAAGCTCACTCATGGTTTTCAGGTCACTTTCGCTTACTCCCGAACCTACCAGCGGTTCGACAAAAACCGTTTCCGACCATGCGGAATTGAAAATGACCAGGATAAAAACAATAGCAACGCACAGTGATTTCATTTTGACTCCGTAGGTAAGTTTGCCAAGGCGAGCCACAATAACACTTTCACAATTGGCGACCAACCCCTTAATGCTTGCAAATCAACGCCACGCCGCAGGGATTCTAGAAATGGAAACATGACCCTATTTTGTTCCCCGTGAGAAGATTCTAAAGGCCTCATGTCATTTTTGTGCGTTTGTATGCGATGGGCTTGGTCCTTGTGCTATCGTATCTCAGAATATATTGTATGGTTTCAACTAAGAGTAAAAAGGAGGCCGTTGTTGGAGGAGATTCATGATCGAGAATGGTGTCTGTATTATCTTCCGATCAGGCGTCTGACCAAGGAACTCAGTCTTTTACAGATCCGTGCTTTTGTCAAGATCATGGCACCCGAGGCTCTCGCGGGGTATTGGATCTGGCGAAGCGGGTTCAAAGATTGGATTCCCCTTTCGGATTGTGCTATCGCCATGCGACCTCTTTCTAAAGCGCGAGAATCTGTGGTGCCCCCTAAGCCACCAGGATATCAAGAGAGCAGTGTCGAAAATCCTGAGGATGGTGAACAAGTGATAACTCTAGAGGGGAGTGAGGGGGATGAAGAGGCCTTAGCCTTGGAGACAGTTGTGGCGCAAGTCGACACTTTGGAAGACAAAGAAGATGAGGCAGGCACTTTTCAAAATGAGGCGATTTTAAGGGAGCGAAAAGTTGAAATACCTGGGGAAAATATTTTTGAATTTCCTGAAAGCACTGAAGTCGGGTCATTGATCGAGGTCGACAACCAAGAAACGATAGAAAGACGCGAAGTTGCCCGGTATAAGCGCCGCTATAAGGTTATTATTAATATAGATGGTAGCGAGCATCTTACATACACTGTTACTGTCTCTATGAAGTCCATTCAGGTCGAGGGAAAGCTGCCATATTGGATTCCTCGCAATAGTTTTGAACTCATCTTGGAAAGATATGGAAAGCGGGTGTACATTGTTTGTCATCCCCACGGTGAAACGCGAGACCAGGTACTTATGATCGAGTCGATCTCTGAGCCTGGGACCTACCAGAAGTGGCTGCTTGAATGGTAAGGCCAATGGTAGGGCCTATGGTGGGGCCAATGGTGGGGCCGGATGATATGTCTCATTTAGAAACAAAGTTATTCTCGAAAAGAGTCAAAATCCTGAACAGCTTGCTAGGTTGTCGTCGATTGGCAGCCTCGGTTGAGGTTACCTTCTCCCGTAAAATCAATGATTTAATATGAGCTCTGAATGGGCCCAAATTTGCTCATTGGAAGGCAGGGTATTTTGTTTTGGCAAACTTGAAGCATTGGATATTTTGAGAATCTCAAGGCCAAACACAACGGAAAGTACGAAAGGAATGGGTCTGCACTCCAATTTAACAACTCAATTCATTCTTGGTCTGATTCGATTGATAGCCCTTGCGATGGCTGTTCCGATCGGGTCATTGTCATTGTTTGTCCTTTCTTGTGCGAAACCCTTGGATGCTTCCCTCAAAGGGGGAAGCAATGATCAGTCTTCTGTATGTGGAAAAGGCACCAATCCGCCTTGTCCTTCGGAAATCAAAATAGTTTCCCAGAGCCCAGCATCGATCCAAGTTGTAGAAGGGAGCCCCTTGACGATCTCTGTATTGGCTCAGGGCTACCAGCTGACCTATCAATGGTACAAAGATTCCCAGTCAATTGCGCAGCAGACAAATTCAGGATTGAGTATTTCATCGACTGACCCTGGCTTAGCTGGTAGTTATCACGTAGCGATATCCGATGGGTACGGCGGGATAAAATTGTCAAACCCCATTGCTGTGAGTGTCGTCCCAGCGACAAATTTCTTTCAGCCCATTCTGACTCAAGAGCCAAGTGACGTTACTGTCAATACCAATCAGACGGCCACATTTGCGGTCACTGTATCCGCAAATCCAGCCCCAACTTATCAGTGGTACTATCAGGGAGCTCCTATAGCAAACGAAACCGGACCGACACTGAGGGTGTACGGGGCGACGCCAGCGATGTCCGGCATTTATAGCGTCCTTGTTCAAAATAATGTCGGAAGTGTATCTAGTCGTGCGGCTAAGCTCACGGTCACGGACTGTGTTGCCACCGGGATCAAGTTCGGCGCCTCCAATACAATCGCTAACAGTGTATTGGCTGGTTGGCCAGTTAGCAATCTCGTCGACAATAATCCCAATTCTGCGTATAGTTCGGCAAGGACAGAGAGATCAAATCCAGGAGCCTTTCAGATTCAGTCGCGATTTTCTGCAGCCAAAAACTTGAAGTCAGTCAAATTATATCCCCGCTTAAATGGAACGCAGCCAAATTGCTTTCCCGCTCGTTATGAAATCTACGGTGCTCTGGATAACACATTTAACAATTGGCAAAGACTCGGCATTTATACGACTCAACCCGCTGGAAGTGCTCCAGTCACTCTGAGCTATGCTGGAACATCCGGCTATTTTGGTATTCTCATCAACCCAATTGAATTGTCACCAGACAGCGGGGGCGGCATTTATTTGCAATTCGGCGAGATCGAAGTTTACGATAAAGACCCTCGTTGTTTGTGATCAGATTTTAACCAAGAACCTCACTCGCTTTTCCCACATTTCAGATTTTTCTCGTTGGCCTCTCGGGGTAGCCGAACTCAAGAAAGGTCTGGGTTCTGGGTGGTCTTCAAAAGTCCAGGTGGTCAACAAGAGCCAAGGATGTCAGCTCTCAAAGAGTCAAGTGCTCAGCTCTCCTTAGGCCTTGAATTTCAAAAATAATTTGCGAATGCGCAAAAGTGATCAGAAGATAATTCCTATACAATTTTAATAAATCGGTGAGGATTTTTAGATGGTGAGAACTTCTGTTCGAGCAGTTACTTGTTTGCTTATGATTACTGCACTCTTCTCCTGTACCAAGGACGAGGCGGACTCGTCGGACGGGGCCGAAGCGATCTCCAATATTTCTGAATCGGCGATGGCAGAGGCGGGACAACAATCGACCGCCTCCGAAGGTGCCAGTTCTCCCTCCTTTACTTCAGGAGAGGGACTATCGACCGATTTTCAATTGATGGATTTTCTTGACCCTCAGGATGCGTTGAGACCATTGTCCGCGTGCACATTTTCTGCGGCAAGAAGCACTTGCTCCAGCAATGTTAGCACTATCTCTTGGGGTGGCTGCACAATTGGGACTGTGACACTCACAGGTGGCTGGAGCGAAGCTTGGTCAGCAGGATTCTGCAGTGATGGCAGTCAGCCAACTGCTTTGACCAACGGGACCTCGGTCACTCGCACATCACCTTCAGGTCAGGTTTTGACCTTTGCATCAGGAGCGACTTTAACTACAGATACAGTCGCCCACACGACCTATGACGGCACCTCTATTCCCGGCACGGGAATCACGATTTCAAATAGTGGTGGAACTCGCACTGTGGTCATCAATGGCCTTCACAAGGTTCTCGTAGGTCCAAGAGGGCGTACGTGGTTTAATCACACATTGACGTCATCTGGTTTAACAGTTACCGGGACGAGGAGCGGTGGCAATCGAGTTGTTTCTGGAACAAGTGTTCATTATCACAACCTTGCCGAATATAAGGCGACCCACACATTTACCACAGTTACTTGGAGGGCCTCAACTTGCTGTTATCCAACCTCGGGGTCGGTGTCTTCGACCTTGGAGGGTAGCCGGAGTGGCACGGTGAGTTTGTCTTTCACCACAACCTGTGGAGAGGCGAATTTTACGGATACAGATGCTTCGGTGTCGTCGGTCACTCTTAGTCAGTGCAATTGATTTCTGGGAAAAGTTTCTGTGATTGATTACGTCAATTTACCTACTGATCGACGGGCAAGACATCTAAATCCTTCTGACGCATTTTTCTCAAATCGGAAGGAAGGCAATCAGAGATCCCTTTGGTAAGGGATCCGATGAGGCTTGTCTTGTAGTGTTGCCGCCGATAGACAAGTCCGATTTCCCGTGCAGGAATGGGGCGTTCAAAGGGGATAACTCGAGAATTTTGCCCAATTGATTCTGTTGCGAGAAAGGGGAGCAAAGTATATCCTCCATAGGAGTCGACCAATTGCTTCAGGGTTTCAAGACTTCCACTTTCAAATCGGTACTTCATTCGGAATCCCCTTTCTTGCTTAATTGTGCAGACATCTAAAATTTGATTGCGCAAACAGTGTCCCTCTGCGAGTAACCAGATATCTTTTAGCTTCAGTTCTGCCTGTCGGATTCGTTTTCGTTGACTAAGTTCGTGGCTATTTCCACAAAGGACATAAAATGGCTCGTAATAGAGTATTTGCTCGTGAATTTTTGATATTTCAAGGGGAGTTGCGAGCAAGCCAACGTCGAGACTGTCGCGTTCCAACTCTTCGATTATGCGGTGAGTTTGCATCTCTGAAATTTGCAGCTCCAGATGTGGAAAATTTTTTTCCAATGTTGGCAACAGACGTGGCAAAAGATAGGGTGCCACCGTTGGTATAATTCCAATACTGAGGCTTCCCTTCGTTGCACCTGCTTGGCTCGAGCCGATTAAATCCACGATCTTTCTTGCTTCAAAAAGAACAGTTTGTATTTGTTCAATGAGTTTTTCTCCAGATTCAGTGAGGAGACATGGCTTTAAACTTCTGTCAAATAAGCCAACCCCAAACTCTTCCTCCAGCTTTTGAATTTGCATGCTGAGAGTTGATTGAGTGACATGGCAAGCCTCTGCCGCTTTTCCAAAGTGTCCAAGTCTATGAACTGCAAGAACATATTCGAGCTGCGTCAAAGAAAAGTTGAGTTTTGACTTGATGAATAACTCCTTGTGACAATTTGGCACGTTCTAGAATTATTTGGAGCCTCTATTTCCCTTTTTTTAACACGATCGATAAAATCGATCAATAAATATATTTTATCGATTTTACAAATCACATGATTTTGGCTTACTGTGAAAAAAGATGAAATCGGGTGCAGAGCCCACAAACGACAAAAGAGGAGATAATATGAACACACTAATCAATACAAAAATTCCGGATTTCACAGTCCAAGCCTATCACAATGATAGTTTTAAAACAGTGAGCAAAGCTGATCTCACTGGTAAGTGGTCGATATTTTTTTTCTACCCAGCTGATTTCACTTTTGTGTGTCCGACCGAATTGGGCGATTTAGCTGACAAATACAGCCAATTAAAAGAGATGGGTGTAGAAGTCTATTCGGTCAGCACTGATACGCATTTTGTTCACAAGGCCTGGCACGATGCTTCGGAAACGATCAAAAAGATCAAATACCCTATGTTAGCTGATCCGACAGGTCACCTTTCACGTGCCTTTGGCGTGCACATTGAAGAAGCTGGTTTGGCCTATCGTGGGACATTTCTCGTAGATCCAGACGGAAACATTAAGCTTGCGGAAGTCCAAGACAACGGTATCGGTCGAAATGCTGATGAGTTGGTCAGAAAAACTCGAGCGGCCTTGTATGTTGCAAGTCATCCTGGCGAAGTTTGTCCAGCAAAGTGGCAGCCCGGAGATAAAACGTTAAAGCCTGGCTTAAATCTCGTTGGAAAAATCTAAATAGATTCGAAAAATTGGAACAGATGACGACAAATGGTGTTTGAGTGAGCCTGAGAAGGAGGCGCTTATGTTAGAGACCCAGTTGAATGAGCAGTTGAAATCCCTTTTTTCAGATCTTGAGGGATCGGTGGAACTCATGTATGAGCCAAGTTCTCATCAGGATCAGGCTCAATTGATTGAGTTACTGGATGGGGTTGCTGCGACCAGTTCAAATGTCTCGTCTCAGCTAAGCGTCCCCTCTGATGGACGACAGTCCAGAGTTCCACAGTTTCATCTGGCATATAAGGGAAACCGCACGGGAATTTCTTTTAGGGGGATTCCCGGCGGTCACGAGTTCAGCACTCTCGTTCTGGCCATATTAAATGCCGACGGGAAAGGGAAATTTCCAGATTCAATCTTGATCAAGCGAATTAAGAAACTGAAGGGACCTATTTCAATCAAGTCCTATATTTCTCTGACATGCGAAAATTGTCCCGATGTGGTGCAGGCGCTCAATCAAATGTCTCTGCTGCATGGGAACTTTCGTCACGAAATCATAGATGGTGCCTATGCTCAAGATGAGATCGATGCGATTGGCATTCAGGGAGTTCCGAGTCTTGTATCCAATGGAAAACTGATTCATTCAGGCAGAATTGGCCTTTTGGATTTGTTAACCAAACTTGAGAAGGAATTTGGAATAAGTGAGGCGGCAGAGGAGTCCGTCGACTTGGATTTGGGTCACTTTGATATGACTGTGATCGGAGGAGGTCCGGCGGGAGTTTCCGCGGCCATTTACAGTGTGCGAAAAGGTCTTAAAACAGCTTTAATAGCAGACAAATTTGGCGGTCAGGTCCAGGAAACCAAAGGGATTGAAAATCTCATATCGATTCCGTATACGGAAGGTCCCCAATTGGCCGCAAATTTAAATCAACATGTGGCCTCTTATCCCATCCAAGTTTTCGAGAATAGAAAAATTCGAGGTCTTAAAAGTAATGAGAAAAGGGAAATCCAATTAGAGAGTGGCGAGACTCTCTCAAGTGATTCGGTGATAGTTGCGACCGGGGCAAAATGGCGAGAGCTCGGCATACCAGGAGAGCGAGAATACCTTGGGCGAGGAGTTGCTTTCTGTCCTCACTGTGACGGCCCCTTCTATAAGGGCAAAAAGGTTGCTGTTATCGGAGGGGGTAATTCAGGAGTTGAAGCTGCAATTGATCTTGCAGGAATCGTGCGCGAAGTCGTATTGGTAGAGTACATGGACCAGTTAAAAGCAGACAATATTTTGATCGAAAAATTAAAATCCCTTCCTAACGTATCTGTGATAACCAATGCCAAGTCCCATCAAATTTTGGGAGATGGCCAAAAAGTGCATTCGATGGAATATTTGGATAGAAAATCAGACGAGATGATGAAAATTGATCTTGATGGCATTTTTATTCAGATTGGCTTGGTTCCGAACAGTGCGTTTTTAAAAGATGTGGTAGAATTGAGCAAATTTGGTGAAGTGATCGTAGATGGCAAGGGTCGCACTTCGGTACCTGGAATCTATGCTGCCGGAGATGTGACGACAACTCCCTACAAGCAAATTATCATTGCCATGGGAGAGGGAGCCAAAACGGCACTGGCGGCCTACGAAGATCGAATTCATAAACAGTGAGATGAACAGTAAAATAACCAGTAAAATAACCGGTACTATAAACACTGAAATAGACAGTGACGTAAGTAAAACCTGGAAGGAATGAGCAATCAGAGAGAACTTGTTGCCTCTTCGTTGTAGTATGGTCTATGAATGCATTTCAACTGATTAGCGGAGGAATTTCATGGATCCAGCAGAAGAGTTCTATCGAAACATAAAGGGCAATTTGGGTTCATTTAAACTTGTTGTTATTCTGGTTGTTCTGATTGTTTTGATGATCAGCGGAACATTTATCATTCCTCCGGGGCATCGAGGGATTCTGATTACCATGGGAAAGGTTTCTCCCGTGTTTGCTCCAGAGGGGTTTGGATTTAAACTTCCATTTGTCACGACAGTCATGCCGGTTTCTGTGCGTCAGCAATCGGTGAGTGCGAAGTCGGAATGCTACTCATCTGACCTTCAGCAGATCAATGTCGAGTTGAGGATTCTCTATCGTATTCCTGAGAATGGGGTAGTGACTGTCTTTCGTGACTACTACGGCGATCCTTTCGATAGTTTGATATCGCCTCGAGTGAGCGAAGCGCTCAAGGAAGTGACCGCCTTGCAGAGTGCCGAGCAGATTGTGAAGAAGCGAGAGGAGATTAAGGCCAGAACTCTTGAAGGCGCTCGAAAGAAAGTGGGAGATCTCCTGGTCATAGAGGACGTGGTTATCCAGAATGTGGCGCTTTCTAAAGAACTTGAGACGGCAATTGAAGCAAAAATGGTTCAGGAGCAAGAGGCAGCAAAGGCGAAGTTTACTCAAGTAAAGACGGAGATTGAAGCTCAGACGGCGGTTATTCGTGCAAAAGGTGAGGCGGAGGCAATTCGGGTTCGCGGGCGCGCCGTCCAAGAAAATCCGGGGCTTGTTCAACTGCAGATCGTTGAGAAATGGAACGGAATTTCTCCTCTTGTTGTTGGTGGGGGCAGTGGGGCCAATATTTTACTTCCTGTAGAAGGGCTTAAATCCAGATGAAATCTCTAGGGAGCGGAATTTATCGATATGCGATATTGGCTTTGGTTGTTTTTATTTCCGTTCGATTTTTTCCTCTTATTCTTCGATTGATTCAATTTCTCGTTCTGGCAATTCGTGGATACTGGTGGATTCTCTTGCCAGCGTTCATTGCGGGATGGAGAGTCGTAAAATCAAGGAGGCAATTATCGAGGGAGCAAAGTGACAGTCAATCCTTCGGTGCCCAGCACATCCGCGACGTCACACATAGCGTGACAAATACTCCAGACGAATCAAAATAGTAGGAGGCGAGAAAGTTTCGTTGTGATGAGATCTGTTTTATAGGTCAATAATTTGCTTCAGTGCTGGCAGTAATCGCGAGCAGAGTTCGAACTTACTCAAAACCATAAAGGCTCCAAGTGCTTCGATATCTTTGGCGGTGATTGACGAGCCATTAAGTCCGTTAAAGAATGAAAATATCACAATTTGGGGTAATTTGAATGTACCTGTCGAATGAGTTCTACTCCATTTTTAATTGGCATGTTGGTATCGGTGATAACTACGTCTGCGCACCAATCTTTGACGATGTCCTCTGCTTCAGCTCCATTGTGGGCCACTCTCACTCTGGCTCCAATAAAATGGAAAATCAGGTCTGAAGCCATCTCACAAAACAGATGATCATCATCCACCAGTAGAATTTTGTGTTGAGTTTCTGTCTTCACATTAGCCTCCTAGTGAAGGCAGTATATGAATTTTTTCGTAGCAGTCGTCGGTATTGGGCAGTCCGGTCGCCTTAACTCAAGGATTCAGGCAAATTTGACCTCAGCTGACGAAATTTGGAAGGGGTAATTCCCGTTTTTCGCCTAAAATAGTCATTAAAAACCGATTTGGAATTAAATCCGCAATCCATGGAAATTCCGAGTAGATTTAAATGGTCATTCGTTGGATCATGCATCAAACGCAATGCATGCTCAATGCGCATGCCATTGATGAGGTCATAGAAATTGGTATTCAACCCTTGATTGATCACTTGAGACAGTTTGTAGCTTTTTATTCCCATTCTGGAGGCGATATCGGCCAGTCGAATCTGCGGCGTGAGATAAAGATGGTTTTCCTTTAAGAGCTTAAGCAGAGCTGAGCTCAGTGACGTCAACTCCTCTAAATTAAGTTGAGTAGTGTCGTGAGGAGGTGGTTTGACATCAAGCTCGAAAAAGTCTGAGGCTTTAAGCCCATAGTATGTGAGACCCAAAAGGGCGAGATTGGTTATTCCTCCGCCGTATATCCAGAGTTGAATATCTGGTCCCGTCAAGAGATCAAAAAAAGTGAGCAATGTTGAGAGATAGCAGACGTTCAGCAAAAAATATAGCCATGGTAAATGCAATTCAACAAGACTGGATCTTTGATTTTTTGCTTGATTTTTGACTTCAGTGATCAGTTGCCTCGTATTCCACAAATAGGGAATCATCAGGATAAATCCGACAAAGTATCTGAGATACTTATCAAGAGATAATTGAAGTGGAATAAGAGTGCCAAATAAGTACCAAGCCAAACCGATGAGAAATGGAATGCCATGATACCAATGAATGTCCTTCAATCGAAAAGCACTTTTAGTTAGCGAGCAAACATAAAGATAAAGTAATGGTGGGGAAGACAATTCAAATGGATAGGCTGATCGATAAAGACTTGGCCACAGAAGAATAAGAGGTTCATTCACATACATAGTGATCGAAAGCTGGGAAAGGAATCGGCAGCAAATGAGCGAGAGCAAAAGAGTTGTGGAAAGCCGTGGGACCTTTGATCCGATCAGTACGGCAGTAAGGACCAGAATCAAAACTGCGGAAAGAAACAACGACAGTAAGGTAAACAATTGGTCGGCGGAGCTCATGGCAGGAGTATCTCAAACCTAGTGGGCATTCGTCTCCAAAAAAGTGAAGTTCGCCACACCATTCGATTTTTTTTGGGAACAGACGCCGGAAATGTCCGGGTCAGAATCTGAACTATCAAACCTATCTGAAACTTTCAATTATTTTTAACTTCCTAAACTCAAATATTCTCACAATATCTCGCGCTATGAGGGGTCCTAAAATATTTCCGCCAATCTTCGCCAACGGAAGCTGATACACAACCTGATCTTTCAATAGAGTGCCCCCGGCTAAATCAAAAAACATATGCCTGTGCTCCCAGACCTTATATGGGCCCACAATCTGGATATCCTTGAACTCTTCCCCAAAACGCCAAGAGGTGATTTGGGCTTTCCACCGAGTTGAAACTCCGTGTATTTTTAACCTGTATTCGATTTGAGTTCCTTCTGAAATTTGCTCAGTTGTTTTTCCGACAATATGAAAATCCAAGAAGTCTGGAGTCAATTCTTCCAGATTTCTCTCGTCCGCAAAAAAACCAAAGACAAACTCCCTGGACTTTGGGACCCATTGTTCTGCCTGAAACAAACGATCATGCCTTGAACGCTTCCAGCTGTACAAATTTTGGAGTGCATCGGCGATTTCTGGAAATTCAAACGTGAATCCAAAGCTCGTAAGGACTGATGGTGTTAGCTTCTGACTGCTAAGTATGACTTTGGCCATTTCACCAAGAACCAATTTAAGGGCAAATGAGGGTGCTTTAAAAAGGGCCTTTGTCTTTAAGGCACGCGCAAGCTCTTTCGTGAATTCTGCGTTGGTCACAGGATTGGGACTTACAGCGTTGATTGGTCCTCTCGCTTCTTCATTTATTAAAGCGAAGAGAATAATATTTACGAGATCGTCGATGTGAATCCAACTGAGCCAATGTTGCCCGTCAGAGATTGTTGTTCCCAGATTATTCTCAAATAGGGGAGCCAATTGGGCCAAAGCTCCGCCCCTATTGGACAACACGAGACCAATGCGAATTTGAACGCAACGAGATTGAATTTTTCTTGAAGCCGCCTCCCAATCGACGCAAAGGCGGGCCATAAAATCATCTGCAGGCCCAGTGCTTTCTGACAAGATTTCGTCGCCCCGATCGCCATAAAAGCCAATCGCAGAAGCCGAGATGAAAGCTGATAGATGAGGTGTGTGCTGGTTGAGTGCAGTCACGAGATTTTTCGTTGAAGGGACTCTTGAATCCCAAATTCGCTTCATTTGTGATTTTGTCCACCGTCCTTTGGCTATGGATTCGCCCATCAAGTTGATGGCGTAATCAACATTGAGTGCTTCCTTGGGAGGTAAAGTGAGAGAGGAATCGTTCCAAACATGGTATTCGCAAGGCAGAGTAAAGGACTGCCTAAATTCCATTTCCTGTCGCCGTCCAAGAATAACCAAATCATATCCCGCGGCAATCAAGGCCTTGGAAAGCTCGACTCCGACTAATCCAGTGGCTCCGGTGATGAGAACCCGTTTTCCAATTTTCATTAGTCATACTACATACTCTTATATTTTTTGAAGTGCAAGAGTCGGTATTACTGCTGACGTGTGAATCGAAATCTTCTTGATTGCACCTTCAGCATCAGCAAGGCGAGGAGTGGCAAAGTCCATAACATAAGAGTGATGAGGCCGCAAGATGGGTTTCCGAAATGCCCCCCACCGGTTGGCCGATTGTCTCCAATTTGATTGAGTCGCCCCGAGGCGAGCGCGCAACCAGCCGGCATTTTAGTCTTTCCACCATCGCTTCCCCCCTGTGAGGCCTGGCTTGTGTTTTCTGGCGATCCCGAATTGGGTGGAGCCGTTTCAGATGAAGAGGTCAAGCGAATGTCCACGCAATTGACGTAGAGTTCTCCGGGTTGGTCATCCATTACTTGAACCAACCTGAGTGTGCAGGCTTCGCAGGCTGTATTTGGCAGCTTTACGGTCGCTGAATGGGTTCCCCTGGTCTCTGTGTCCTCTTTGCGAAAGAGTTCGTTGGCAGGAAGTTCAAAGGACTGATCATTCGCCGGTGAGAACTGCACCAAGAATCTTCCAGGGTGCTCGATTGTTTCTCTCCATGAGAATGTCAAATTAGATCCTGCCGCAAATGTAACTGAATTTGCCCCTCTGTTAACGCCGCCACAGGGATTGGTTGTAGAGTTAGCTGTCTTCGTGCTATCTGTGGTGCCGGGTCGTGGAGTGGGAGATGTCAGAGCCACATGTGCGTGACTGTCGATGGGAGCAAGAGCGAAGAGAAAGAAAAATAACAATAGTCTCACAATAGCCTCTTCGTCGTTTCCTGGCAAATGCTCAAGTATTTACCTCAACAATTAACGTATTTGTTGCCTTGCCTCAAATAGACACAGCTCTACGGACGTTTTCAAGTACTCTTCGATCTTCGCCTCGGAGCTTTCTGCGCGCGAATAGATTTTCGCCTCATCTCCAAAGGAACAGGCAATCTCTGCGTAATCATATCGTCCTCCAGGAAGGCCATCGGCAGCGGAGCAATCTGGACAAAATTGGAGGGCCTCAGACGAATCATAACTCCAGTCATCTCCATCAACGCAAACTTCATTATTCTCTACTGAAACACAAACGTGATTGACACGGCGGCCATCGGCAAGTCCTGGAGAATAACGATTGATTCGACACAGGTAGGAAGAGCCTGAAAGGCAATTGGCCTCGACTTTTCTGACAGCATTCAATTTTGAAAACTTGATATCCGATTTTTGCGAAGCGATGTGAACCTTGGGTAAATATCTATCTCCGCAATTCTGAAAACTGAGAAGCATTGGAATTGTTGTTACAATCAGAATCAGCCATCTAGATACCTTCGTCATGAACGACCCTCATCCTGACATTCTCGCACAGTAATAAGAATCCGCCAAAGAGGCTTGCCATTTTTGTCTCAGATTGGAACAGCAAAAATGAATGATTGCCTGCGGTGGTACGAGTTTTATAAAAAAAGGAAAATGGGAATGCGAAATCACTACATCAATTCAATAAATGAATTCATTTTGGGACTCGATCCACTTTCAATTGCTCAAAATGTCCCGCACCGCATCCTTTGATGTTCCTCAGATCGAATAGGGAACGAATTTACCGCACTTGCTGATGGCATGAAATCTGCTCCTTGAGTTGATGGCGGCGTGTTTGAATTAAGGGATACCGGGGTGGTCTATGAAGAATTTAAAAGATCGCGAAACTGCTGGTCAGTTACTAGCTGAAAAACTTAAAGACGCAGATTGGAAAAAGGCATCCATTCTTGCACTTCCAAGAGGGGGTGTCCCACTCGCTTGGGAGATTGCAAAAGAACTCAAACTTCCTTTGGATGTCTTGTTAGTTAAAAAAATTGGGGCGCCTGATCAGCCCGAATTTGCAATTGGTGCAGTATCTGAGGACGAACATCCAATTTGGAATCAAGAATCCATCTCTTTCCTTGGTCTTGAAAAGAGGAAACTTCACGATTTGGCTGAGAAGACCCGAAAGAAAATCATGGAGCAAACAAGCAAATGGCGCAATGGACGTGCTCCGTTAGCCGTAAAGGGCAAAACGATCATTCTGGTAGACGATGGTTTGGCTACGGGGATGACCATGCATGCAGCCGTTGAATTTTTAAAACGCAGGGAAGTCAAGAAGATCATAATCGCTGCGCCTGTGGCTTCTCGATCCGCAGTGGATTCGTTTAAGACCAAGGTTGACCAAATTGTCGTGTTGCAAATTCCAGAGCCGTTTTTTTCGGTGGGGCAGTGGTACGAAGATTTCACACAGGTCACTGATGAGGTTGTTACCAATATTCTGGCTGGGAAGATTCAGGCAGAAGAAAGTTCTAAGACCGTTAAGATTCCCGTTCAAAAATTCAGTCTGTCTGGTGACCTCTCGGTTCCCAGAGAACCAAAGGGGGTTGTGATCTTCGCCCATGGAAGCGGCAGTTCCCATAAAAGCCCACGCAACCAGTTTGTCGCAAAGGCCCTCAATAAATTGGGCTTCGCCACTCTTCTTTTTGATCTTTTAACCTTTAAAGAGGCGGAGGATCGGTCTCAGGTGTTTAACATTCCGCTGTTGAGTGAAAGGCTTCAAATCGCCACTCAGTGGATTCAAAATAATGCCACATTGAAGTCGCTTTCAATCGGTTATTTTGGTGCGAGCACTGGGGCGGCCGCAGCTCTTGTTGCGGCTTCCAAGGAGAGGAGTATTTCTTCGGTGGTGAGTCGTGGTGGCAGGCCTGATTTGGCAGAAGAAGCCTTAGGCCAGGTTCAGTGTCCAACACTTCTTATCGTCGGCGGAAGTGATTTTGCTG
This sequence comes from Bdellovibrionales bacterium, assembly GCA_016714165.1. Classification (NCBI taxonomy): domain Bacteria; kingdom Pseudomonadati; phylum Bdellovibrionota; class Bdellovibrionia; order Bdellovibrionales; species Bdellovibrionales bacterium. The sequence goes on along the minus strand of JADJNU010000001.1, from coordinate 1,436,968 downwards.
TTATTGAGTTAAATCAACAAGCCAAGAGACATCTGAAGCATTGCGAGTTGGTCATTGTTCCTGGGGCGACGCATTTATTTGATGAGCCGGGGGCCATTGATGAGGTCGTCGAATACGCGGGAGATTGGTTTTTAAATACTTTGACCAAAGAAAGTATCGACCTCACCGCAAAACCTCATGAAGCTGTCGTGCAAAAGATTTCAAGTCTGGCTCATTCCATAACCTCGGAGGAAAGCTATCACCCACTCCTAAGAAAAATAAGCCAGGCCAGAGTGGTCATGCTCGGTGAGTCCACCCACGGCACAGAGGAGTTTTATCAAATTAGAAAAGTTATTTCGCAAAATTTAATAGAAGATTATGGCTTCAGTTTCGTAGCCGTTGAAGGAGACTGGCCGGATTGCTATCGCCTCAATCAATATGTTCAGCTACGAGCCGGAAAAAGTGCTGAGGAAGTCATGCATGATTTTAACAGGTGGCCCACTTGGATGTGGGCTAATGAACAAGTGGCTGATCTGGTTGAATGGATGAGGGGTCGTGGCGCAGGATTTTATGGTCTTGACGTTTATTCACTTTATGAGTCTCTAGATCGAGTCAGATCCCATGCAAAAAGACTCGACCCGGAATTGGAAAAGCGTGTTTTGGAATCCTATTCTTGTTTCGACTTTTATAGCCGAAATGAAAAGGAATATGCCAAATCCCTGATGAAGTGGCCGGCAGGATGCGAAAAGGAAATAACTCGGAGTTTGCGTGATATTTTACGACTTCGACTTGAAGAAACTCGTCTATATGAACATGAACTTTTTGATGTTCAGCAAAATGCCAAAATAGTTCGTAACGCGGAAAAATACTATCGGGCCATGATGATTGGGGGAGCTGAGTCCTGGAATATTCGTGATGAACACATGATGGATTCTTTGGACGCGCTTTTGCGCTATCACGGCGAAGGAGCGAAGGCCATTGTTTGGGCCCATAACACTCACATAGGCGACTATCATGCAACCGATATGGTTAGAGAGGGATACGTCAATTTGGGTGGGCTCGCCAGAGAGAGATATGGGATGGATAACGTGGTATTGATAGGCTTTGGAACCTATCAGGGAGAGGTTTTGGCGGGGCGAGCTTGGGAAGCCAAACCTGAAATCATGAAACTTCCTCCAGCTGTAAACAGCAGCTATGAAGATTACTTTCACAAAGCATCTGAGCAAATAGAGGCCCCTCAATTTTACGTTGTGATGAACGGTGAAGACTCGTTGAGTTTACGCAAAGGCCATCGAGCGGTAGGGGTTGTTTATCAACCCGTTTTTGAATCTCATGGCAGAAACTATGTTCCGACGGAGCTCTCTCATCGTTATGATGCCTTTGTGTTCGTTGATAGGACAAGCCCGCTCAGGGCCTTGCCTGTTGCTTACGAAAAGGGACTGCTTCCTGAAACGTGGCCGACGGGACGGTGAGGGTTTTGGAAATCCTTGGTCTTTGCGTGGACTAACGCGGGCTTTGCAGTTATGGGTCAATATGGTTTTATCTGCTTGTTGGGTAAAACCCTGTACATTTTAGGCCTTGATCTTCTATCGGGTGAGGGGATTTAATAATCTCTATGGCCGATAGTCATCCGATTTTTGATTACATAGTGATAGGCTCTGGCTTTGGTGGGAGTGTGAGCTCACTGAGACTCATTGAAAAAAAATATTCTGTTCTCGTTTTGGAAAAGGGGAAACGATTTAGGGCCGAGGATTTCGCAAAGAGCAATTGGCATATTAAAAAATATCTCTGGTGGCCACTCTTAAAATGCTTTGGGATTCAGCAAATTCACTTTTTTAACAAAGCTTTTATTTTGAGCGGAGTTGGGGTTGGGGGAGGTAGTCTTGTTTACGCCAACACCCATATGTATCCCGATAAAGAGTTTTTTCGACAAGGTTCTTGGGTGCGATTCGGAGATTGGGAGGAAAAATTAAAGCCATTTTTTGCCTTGGCAAGAAAGATGTTGGGAACCGTTCCTGTTCCGAAGTTGCACGTCGAAGATCAAATATTTCATGAAGTCGCCACAGATTTGGGAATGGGACACACGTTTGCTCCGGTCGAGGTCGGAGTCTATTTTTCAGAATCAAATGAGCAAGTTGACCCCTATTTTGATGGCGAAGGTCCATTGCGAAAGCCCTGCACCCAATGTGCGGGCTGCATGGTAGGATGCCAGCATTTGGCCAAGAACACTTTGGATTTGAATTATCTTTATTTGGCACAGAAGAAGGGTTGTCAAATCAGAGCTGAAACTTTGGTGACTAAAATTGAGATTAAAGGCGATGAATACTGGATTCACACTCGAAAAAGCACCAGTTGGAAAATTTGGAAGACGGATATTTTTCGCAGTAAAGGTGTTGTTCTCTCAGCTGGCGTTTTAGGAACGATGAAGATATTGTTAGAGCAAAAATATAAGTTTCAAACGCTGCCAAAAGTTTCAGATCATTTGGGTGGAGATCTTCGAACCAATTCTGAGTCTTTGTGTGGGACAGCATTGGCTGATCGTAAGCTGAACAATGGCGTGGCGATCTCCTCTGTCTTTCACCCCGACGACAAAACATTTATTGAGATTTGCAAATATCCTAACGGCAGCGGTTTGATGGGTCGTCTAGGGGTGTTGGCCGCAGGACCTGGGCCGGCTCCAGTCCGAATCTTAAAATGTTTGGCGCAGATTTTATCAAACCCCCTCTCTGCGATGAGGTATTTTTTCGTTCGGAGATTTGCAGAAACATCTGTATTCTTTTTAGTGATGCAGACAATTGATAGCTCGATGAAAATGGTTCTAGAAAAGTCAATTTTTGGTTGGAATATGAAAATGCGAGAGGCTAAAGGTCTGGCTGTTCCCACTTATATCGAGGTTGGTCAAGAGGTCATGCATAGATTTTCGAGAAAGGTGAATGGACTTTCCGTGAACGCCATTCACGAGGTGTTCTATAATTTGCCCTCCACCGCACATATATTGGGAGGCTGTCCGATGGGATCTGAAATAGAAACTGGCGTGATCAACGACAAGTTTCAGCTCAATGGCTATGATAATTTTTATGTGCTAGATGCATCGGTGATTTCTGCCAACCTAGGAGTCAATCCCAGTTTATCGATTACTGCTATTTCAGAATACGCGATGTCGCTCGTGCCTGATTCTGGGTGGCGATCCCGCAAGCCATGAAAAAATCAATGAATTGATGTGGCTAACCTAGCCGTGTTCAAAGTATTTTGTATAGTTCTTTCTAAATGTTAAGCGAGTTTCAATAAGTTGGGCTCAATTTCTTTATCGGTCGACCAGATCACCCGAACCCCAATGAGTGGGAGCAATTGTCCCCACTTGGTAGTTGATAAGATAGGTTGAGGTCAGGCCTCCGCCTGCAATCCAAGAGAGTTCAATAGCCATGGGGGAGTGGTTCAAGTACCATTGTGTTCTTATCGGACAAAAGCGGGGGCGATTTAAGAATGTCCTTTATCAAATTGGATACAAGAGCAAATTTTTCTGATTGATTTGAACTTTCAAATAGAGAGGCGGGCCGAATTGGGACACAAGAGTTGATTTTGAGAGAGCCATCCAAGTATCTAATTGTGGCGGAGATTCGTGGTGAGCTTCAGGGACGCCTCTCAAATGTGTGCCTCAATGAAAACTCGGGCCATCACATGACTCCGAATTTGAGGGTGCTGCAGTACTTATGGAGGCGCTCGACCCGATCCCGACGAATTTCAGGAGTCGTGTGTTCCGAGTACCAATCATTGCCCTTCCAGTAGATGCCATATTGTTCTTGGTGCAATTGCACATCAGAGCCGGCTTGCAGTCCCATGCCGTAGCCAGCAGTCACATGATCGATATGAGATTCCTGAGCTTTCAAAGAATCGAGTGTCTCTTGGAAGTTATCTTCAGTCTCGGTAGGAAATCCAGCAAGCAGGAAAAGTCCCACCTTAATTCCAACCTCATTGGTTTCGCGAATCAGGCGTTCTGCGACCGGAATTTCAAAACCCTTCTTCATATCAGAAATGACCTTCGGTGAACCGCTTTCAAGTCCGTAGTCCAAACCAAAACACCCTGCCTTTGCCATCTTCATTAAGAGCTCTTTGGTCATATGCCGACGGAACGAGGCCTTTCCACTCCACCAAACCTTCAAACCCGATTCGATAATTAAATCACACATTCGCTCAAGCTCACGTAAGTTGCCGTTGATAAGCGAATCAACAATATAAAATCCGTGCACCCCTAGGTTCTCGCTGTGCTGCTTGAATTCAAGGAACATATTGTCGCCAGAGCGATAGCGGAATTTCTTCCACAACACAGTCTCAGAACAGAAACTGCATCGATAAATGCAACCACGGCTTCCCAAGAGCGGCAGGCTGAGTGAGCGGTACTGATGCAAATCAAATCCAGAGAAAACGGGGATCGGAAGTGCGTTAATATCTTTAATCAAATCTCGCGTTCCGGTGTCAATTACCTGACCTTCTCTCTTAAAGAGCAGTCCCTTAACGCTATCAAGGGGTCGCCCTTCGTCAATGGCTTGGAGATAATCATGAAAGGTTTCTTCACCCTCATCAGGAACGACCATGTCCACGTCTGGGTGTTTGATCATCTCGGGTCCACCCTCATAACGTGTGCAGTGTGGTCCGCCCAAAACAATCGTCAAATCTGGCCGAAGTTTCTTGAGTCGCGCCACCACATCAAGGGTGCAGAGCATTGACGTCGTCAAAACAGTAAATCCAACGATTCTATCGGCCGTCGCCGCTAACTCCTCAGCCCAGCGCTGAAGCCATGCCTCAATCACCGGGACCACCTTCGTTCGGTAATTGTGTTCATGAATCCAGTTCAGATGAAAGTGTGAATCAAGAAAATGCTTTTGCTCGTCCGGCAATTCGGCAAAAAGTCGAACGGAGTAATCGACCTGACGAACGCGGTAGCCTTTTGCTTCTAGAAACCCAGTCAAGTACGCGATTCCGAGTGGTGGCTGTTCAACGCACCACTGAGGTAAATGGACGAGCGAAATCAGACCTTTTGAAACCAAACTGCTTGATGCCATCGAGTAATCCCACCTATTGCAAATTTCAAGTTGCAGGTTTGCCCAATAAAAAGTCAATGAAATCTAATCGAAGGCACAAAAAAACCCGCACAAAGCGGGTTAAATTGGATGGGGTTGTGCGGGGCGCTCTAAGCCATTGATTTTACTGGGATCGTGATGTGAGTGACTACAATTGACTACGCAACTTCGTGTTTACGTATTTCCTCGACACGGAAAGAAGCCAAGGGCACAAACTTTGAATAGCATATTCCTATAACAAGCGTGAGCAATTAAAACGATCTCAAGTGCAGAGTAGTGATCAGCGATATGCGTTTTTGCCAAATTTTGACACTCATTTTTATGTCGATTTGTTGCCGAGGGTCTTGGGCGGAAGTTCGGACGTGGCCCTCGGAAGTTAAAGCCTCCCTAGCAAAATGGAAAAACATTACGTCAGTTGCCTACGATGCATCTGGCAGCGAGGCATCAGGTCTTGTGGTCAAGAGTTGGAAAGTAGAATCAGTAAACGGTGATCTGGTACTTTCGGAAGAATTGCCGCTCAATCAAAGAGCCATTTTTAAAAATCCCTCAGATCCGAAACGGGGCGGCGTTATCGAGTGGACGTTCAGTGCGGTAAACCTCTCTGAGTCTCCTACTTTGGAACCTTTCGTCTGGGGGGTGAGATCTGGAGCTGACGCATTCACTCTTTCACGTTCCGGCGAAGACAAAATTATTTTGAATTTTTCTGAAAGACAATTCGTTCTTGTTCTGATGCCGACCAAGATTGAGGAAATAGAGACCAAATACCTTGTGGGATCAAAAATATTTCCGGGCCTTAGTTTCACCCCAAACAATGAGAGAATGATTGGCGATTTGTCGATCCAGGCTCTCTTCGGAATTGATACTCGGCCGTTTCCAGGACCACGTTATTTCTTTAATCATCCCGTTCGCACTGGTTCACGGAGAGTGCTTGTAAATCCAAATTTTCCGAATCGATTTATCGACGTTTTGAAAAGAGCCCTTGGTGAATGGAATCAACTTTTTGGACATAACTACTATTTCTTTGGTGGGAAACAGGACCTAAATGTCACGGATTGCCTAACGGAAAACATTTTGTGTATCCAGTGGCATGGCGGCGAAGAATTCACATGGACGGGTGAACATGGAACATCCACTGTGACGGCTGATCCGAGAACAGGCAGAGTCATGGGAGGAATTATTTATCTCTACAACGATTCAAGCCAAGTCGCGCGCCGATTGGGGACGGCCAGCGAGCTTGCGTTAGTAGAAAATCCTTCGACTCTTATACAGACAGCGTTGGGTTTCTCACGGATTGGCAAGTATTCACAAATCTTGAGGCCAGATCCAGAAGGTTTGGTTATGTGGCTTTTGCTTCATGAGATGGGACATTTTTTAGGCTGGAATCACAACTTCGCTGGAGCTTGGCTGAGTGATCCCTCTCTGGGAACAGTAATGGGTTATCCGCCATTTAATCTCACGTCGAAGTTTGTTCATCTTGGCGAGATGGATAGAGAGAACTTTCAATCGCTCTATTTGGGAAGTCCAAATGTGCCTACGAAACCGTTTTGCGGAGACTTAGATATTGAACCCACTTACGATGGAAAATTTTGGCGTAAGAAAATTCCTGAGTGTTTGATGTGGTCAGTCGGAAATAGCACCGATTGGCTTATCGCAAATGCAAACATTCTAGGGGTGTGGAGTCTTGTCGTTGGTTGGGACGTTTATAAGGCGCTTGCTCCCAAAGACTCACGTTTGGGAAGTTTCGTCGCCGCTCTTGGTTTTATAGTAAAAGATGGTCAGTCTAATGTGGGAAGGGATAAGGCTCGCAACTATCTGTGCTCTGAAAGTTTACGGGATAAGAGTGTCTTGCCATTCTTGGCTGAAAATTTAGGTCTGCAATTGGAGTGTAGGGGTATGGAACCGTAGAACCCGAAATAAACAAATTTAGTTGCGGAAGTTTTTAGTTGCGTGGACATGACTCTCTCGGTCGAGACGATTCACAACTTAGTTCATCAGCTCTTTGATTGCCACCTCCGATTTTTGATTTTGTAAATTTTGACTTTTGGAACATTCGTCCTCAACCTTATCCTGGATGCCATAATCGGACTGAAGGTTCGGACGAGCCTCGGCGATGGCGGCGCCATCGACCGAGGTATTTTGGTTCTCCACGGTTGGAGGTGGGATGCGGTAAGTCAAAAAAGAAGAGGCCTAAGACTTTTTCAAGCTAAGATTTGGGTGCCTGACAACTCAAACCTTTGAAAGGAAAAGAACTTATGCCTCAGCACGAAAAAATATCACAATTTCTATTATTACCAGAATTAAAACTTTTAAAATTTGGGAGAGATCGATCTGGCCGAAAGCACAAACAGGTTGAAAAAGTATCCAGCTTTGAAATCTGTCCAAAGTGTGCGACACCTTCTAAGACTGTTTATGATCGAAGGTGGGCCAAAGCACACGATGCTCCCATCCACGGCAATCAAGTCTGGCTCCATGTTTTAAAACGCAGATTCTATTGTAAGACCTGCCGAAAGCCTTTCACCGAACCAGTTCAAGGAATCAGAAAAGGAAAAAGAACCACCGAGAGGTTTAAACGAGGTGTTCTTTGGGCCTGTGAGAACTTTACGGATCTCAGTAAGGTCAGAAGGGCCTATGCATGTTCAACGTGGACGGTCTATCAGACTCTTTATGAGAGGTTAGAGACGAACCTCAAGAGGCATATCAATTATCCGTGGCCAAAAACCATTGGCATAGATGAACACTTTTCTCTCGAGCCAATGGGTTTAGAGAGTTTGCAACCGTACTCGTTGATTACAACAATAAGCGTGTTCGTGAACTCGCTCATGGAAAAGTAAAAGGGGCAACTCATTGAACAACTTAAACATATCCCTGGTAGAGAAAATGTAAAAAACGTCGTTCTAGATTTGTCAGATAGCTATAAAAGCTTTGTTCGAGAGTTTTTTCCTAACTCCCAGATGATTGCTGATAAGTTCCATGTGCTCAGGCTTTTAAATCCAGCTCTTAATCGCTACCGAAAACAAGTCACTGGCGACAAAAGAACCAGTCCCCTTCGAAAACTCCTACTTAGAAATGGTAAAAGCTTGAGTCCTATGAACGAAGAGCCCTTTATGAATGGCTCAATCTTCATCCCCAGCTAAAAGAAATTTATCATTACAAAGAAGCCCTCCATGGATTTTACCGAATCAAAGGAAACAGAACAGCTGCCAAAGTGTTAATTCGAATTACAGATCAAATGGCTTTAAGCCAAATCCCCGAAATAAAAACCCTCAGGCGCACCCTCATGAAATGGAGAAATGAAATCTTGAATTACTTCGTCAACCGCATTACCAATGCCAGAACAGAAGGCTTTAACAACGTCGCAAAGCTAATCCAGAAGAGGGCTTACGGCGTTAAAAGTTTTAAATTGTATAGACTCAGATACCTAAATGCTTGTGCTTAAATGACTTTTTTGAATTACCCACCATGAACCGAGTAGAACCGTAGAACCGTAGAACCGTAGAACCGTAGAACCGTAGAACCGTAGAACCGTAGAACCGTAGAACCGCAACTATTTGATTTTCCTGATGACCCTAGAAAATAAAAAACCGCCTGTTAAGCGGTTGAAATTGGATGGGGTGGCAGGGATCGAACCTGCGAATGTCGGAATCAAAATCCGATGCCTTACCACTTGGCGACACCCCAATCGATAATGGGAAAACTGAGCCCAGTAAGGTATCAAGAAAGGCCGGGAAATCAAGGTAAAACCAATAGATATGGTCAGAATTCGAGGACTATTCTTCGTGGTCTTCTTGGTTCAAATCATCGAGGCTGCTGCCCAGTGATCGAATTTCTCTCTCGAATTCATCAAAAATGGCCTTCTCGATTTCGTTTCTGGTTTCCTGATTGAGTGGATGGGCAATGTCTTTAAATTGTCCGTCTTTGCGCCGCTTGCTGGGCATGGCTACAAAGAGGCCATCATTTCCCTTGATGACTTTCAGGTCTCGAACAACAAAACAATCGTCGATGGTGATAGTGACGTAGGCTTTGAGGCGTTCTTCGTTAACGGGGAATACCTTAACATCGGTGATTTTCATCATCTGCTCCTTCCCAGTGTGGGTCTCTTATGCATCTCTTGAGACGCGTCAAAGGGGGAGCAAGTTTTTCAACGCACTCCCCATTACATACAGTTACGGCAGACCAAACAAAAGACTTAAGACAAAAGTCTTGAGCAGGCCAAAATAGTTGGGGAATGTCTCAATTTAGGACCTAGCTTAGGACCTCGGCCGGCCTTTGGAATGAAAAACGCGCGGAGTCGTCGCGGTGCCGAAAAAGTCAGAGCACAGTGGGACTGCCGGTACTGCCGGTACTGCCGGTACTGTACTCTGACTGCACGAGCTTCTTACTTCTTCATAATTCTCTCTTACTTCTGAGACTTCAAATAAATCAATACCACTCGGTTTTGTTTCAGCACCCGCAAGACGTTGATGCCGTCTTTTCGGAGCGTCTTCAGTACATCGCGAGCCTTGATCACTTCCTGACGATTCACGTCAAGGATGATGTCCCCGGGTGCCAAGCCCGATACAGCGGCCAGTGAGTTTCTTTCCACATCGAGAATGATGGGACGAGGTTCGCTGAGCAGGGGGAGTCCAAGTTCGGCGGCGAGTTCCCTCGAGTAATCACCAACTCTAAATCCCAAATCAAAGGGCGCCTTCTGACCGTTGTAGCGCTTCATCGATTGGCCCAACTGATCCTCATCTGTCTCGTCAGGATGTTTGCCGATCGTCACTTGGAGCTTTTTTTCCTTCTTATCGCGAACCACAGTCACTTCGACTTTGTCTCCCGCCTTGAGTCCCAAAACGCTCCGACTTAAATCGCGTGTACTGGATACTTTCTTTCCATTTATCTGAATGACTAAGTCGTAAGGCTTAAGGCCTCCCTTTTGTGCGGGGCTTTCGGGGATAATTTGAGTCAACAGAGCTCCGTCGGTCCGATCAATTCCGATAGAATTCGCTGACTCCTTATCCAGATCTTGCATAAGGACGCCAAGAAAGCCGCGTTTGATACTTCCATCTTTTTCAAGAACGGAGACAATGGATTTTACATCGTCAATTGGAATAGCAAAACCTATCCCTTGTGCACGCGCGTCTATAGCTGTATTAACTCCAACCACGAACCCAAGGGAATTCACCAGAGGTCCACCAGAATTACCCGGATTGATGCTGGCGTCTGTCTGCAAAAAGGGAAATCGATTGAGCTCATCAATCTCTCGTCCCAAGGCTGAGATAATGCCTTTGGTGATTGTGTGCCCATGTCCAAAAGGATTTCCAAAAGCGGCAACCCACTCACCCACCTGAAGATCTGCACTTGAACCTAATTTTGCAGCCGGAAGTTTCTTTTTAGCTTCAATTTTGATCAAGGCAACATCAGTACTGGCATCTTTTCCAATCACTTTTGCATCGTATGTTTCCTTATCATTTTCGTTGAGCTGGACTTTGATGACATCAGCTTTGTCGACGACGTGGTTATTGGTAAGGATCAAGCCGTCTTCGCGAATGACAAATCCTGTTCCCAGGGACTGGCGCGGCTGTTGTTCTTGATAAAAGGGGCCGGGGCCCATGAATTGCTGGAAGAGATCAAAAAAAGGATCTGGGTATCCTGGCATTCTTCTTCCCGTCTGACGGGGAGTTTGACTGGTAGAAATGTTAACGACAGTTGGATTGATCACTTTATTGAGTTCAATAAATAGATTGGCGGGTAAGGGGTCTCCGGCTCTAATCGGTGATTTAGGAAGCTGTGCATTTCCTGTCGGCAAGTACCCGACCATCAGCCCTGCCAATGACAAGCCAAAAAAAATTGCTCCCATGATCAGCCATCTCTGCTTTGTCCTACGCATACTAACTACCTCCCAATGGTCGTTTCTCAAACACGCAATGAAACCCTCGCGAAAGCAACCGCTACGCCAGACCACCATATCGATGGATTTCCTTCACACGTACCGGCAGTTTGATGCCGACATTCGTTGTCGTCAAGATGGGAACACTGTGATAATTTTCTCTATTTAATTTGTATAAATTTCACCTGAAGATCACGAATCAGTGATTCAAGAAAGCGGGATTCTTCAGCATCCAGGTTGTTTTTTGTCTTCTGTTGGAGAAGGATGAGCAGGTCAATATTAAAACTGGCCATTTCAAGATTCTTTTCTGTTTTATTCCCTGCGGGGTCTGGTGTGAGACCCATTGCCATGGCCGCAGAAGAGGCAATGGAAAGAATGAGAGTTGAAAAGTCCGCCTTCAAACCCTTGGCGTTGTCTTGTTTGATTTCTGTGCCCATATTCCCCTTTCTATATTTCTATTTTTCTATTTTTCTATTTTTAAAATCTCATTCGTCTCGGAAAACTAAATTGGATAGTATCCGATGATATTTCTAATTCGTTTTTCAACGCTTGGATGGACATGAAAGTAACGAGTCCAACCACGTCCAGTCAAGGGGTTGACCACAAAGAGAGGCGCCGTAGAGGGGGGAACGGCCAAGGGCATTGTAGAGGCATAAGAATCCAGTTTCCAGAGAGCTTGGGCGAGGGCCTTTGGATCTTTGAGCCAGGAAGCTGCTATGGCATCATTGGTGAGATACCGACTCGAACCGATTGAAATTTTCACAATTGCAGTGGCTATGGGCGCGAAGAGCCAACTGCAAAGGTGATTCTGTCGAGAATTTGGATCGGCTTTGGCCCCCATTATTCCACGGAGCAAAAAATCGATTATTCTTGAGCAGGTGAAAATCACGCCTACTATCGCAGAAGCAAAAGTAAAGATAAGAGTATCCATTTTTTTAATACAAGAAATCTGGTAGGCAATTACCGCCTCTCTCTCATCAGCCGAGAGAGTTCGGAGGAGGCCCTCAGTCAAATAGAGAGTAGCGGAATTCCAGCTTCGCCCCATCACCACGGCTTGAGGGGAAAGAGAGGCAAGCACCACCACTTTTGGAACGGGAATTCTGGCCGTCTTTGCGAGTTTTTGAACAGTGTCTAAAAGACCCCAAGGGTTCTGACCTTCGATCAACTGTCCCAGAAAGACATTTCCAAGGTGGACCTCATTGTAGAAGTAGATCAGGCAATTTACGCTGAGCGAGATGATAACGCCCCACAGCAGGCCTTGCCTGCCAGCCCAGGAATGAAAGGCTGAGATCACAGATATCGAAACCACTGAGAGCAAAAACCATGTTTTGGTCGATCCATTCATTTCTATTTTCCCGCCTCTAAGGTCTGCCCACATCTCTCAGGAAGTGAGGTCCCATTCTGGCTCCTCGTCTTGCGTGGATTGTTCTAATATTGCCAAGTAGAATCGAACTGGCAACTGATTTGCTTCATGGCAAGTGTATAGCGAAAATCCTGTTCGCCCAATGAGAAACTTCAAGAATTTCTTGTCACTCCGTGATCATCCTGTGAGAATGGGAGCCCCATGCCATGAGAATATTTCGCTTTTTCGTGGACGGGATACATTTTTGGTCGGTCAGCGGAGAGGAGACACGCCGTGCAAGTGGACATACTGGCGCTAAACGAAGCGATCAAACAAGAAAGCAAATTTGTCGAGAAAGTTATCGTCGAGGTAGGCAAGATCATTGTCGGTCAGAGAGAAATGGTCGAGAGCATAATTATGGGTCTTTTAACTGGAGGCCATGTTTTGCTGGAGGGTGTGCCAGGCTTGGCAAAAACCTTGGTTATTTCCTCGATCGGTCGAGCCACTTCCTTGCAATTTCAAAGAATACAATTCACCCCCGACCTTTTGCCTACAGATCTCATTGGAACGATGATTTTCAATATGAAGACCAATGAGTTTATGCCGAAAAAGGGACCTATTTTTACCAATATCGTTTTGGCCGATGAAATCAATCGGGCTCCAGCGAAAGTTCAGAGTGCCCTGCTTGAAGCCATGGCTGAGAAGCAGGTGACGATTGGAGACGAAACCTACCCTTTGGCGCGACCTTTTCTGGTTCTGGCAACTCAAAATCCATTGGAACAAGAAGGAACTTATCCGCTGCCCGAAGCCCAACTCGATCGATTTATGTTCAAAGTAATTGTGACCTATCCAAAAAAAGAAGAAGAGGCCTTGATTCTGGATAGAATGTCGACAGATCATTCACCACAGATTGAGTCGGTAATCGGAAGAGAAGAATTGATGAGAGCCAAAGAGAGAATTGACTCCATTTACGTCGACGAAAAATTGAAAAATTATATTGTGGAATTGGTCATGGCAACTCGCAGCCCGAGCGATTATGGTTTGGGTCACATTCAGAGCTTATTGGCGGTAGGCGCTTCTCCGCGAGCGACAATCAATTTGGCTCGTGCCGGCAGAGCCCATGCGTTTCTGAGGGGGCGTGGCTTTGTGACAGTTGAAGACATTAAGGCCGTTGCTTACAATGTTTTGCGCCACCGACTGATTTTAACCTACGAAGCTGAGGCCGAAGAAGTCGGTTCCGAAGAGATCATTAAGGAGCTGCTCAGTCATATCGAGGTGCCCTAGTTTGAGTTTACCTCCAGAGATACTTAAAAAAGTGAAGTTGCTTGAACTGAGCACACGGCGTCTCGTGAATAATCTGTTCGCCGGAGAATATCATTCTGCTTTTCGTGGGCAGGGGATGACTTTTTCAGAATTTCGCGAATACGTCCCGGGCGATGATGTTCGCGCGATCTCCTGGCCCGTCACCGCGCGGGCGGGAAAGCCCTTTATCAAGAAATTTGATGAAGAGCGTGAGATGACAGTCATGTTGGCAGTTGATGTGAGCGGTTCTGTTAATTTTGGATCAAAGGAGTATTTCAAGGGCGAAATCGTGACGCATTTGGCGGCCTTGCTCAGTTTTTCTGCCGCCAAAAACAAGGACCCAGTGGGTTTGCTTTTGTTTAGCGATCAGGTGGAGCACTATGTTCCGCCTAAAAAAGGACGGGGACACATTCATCGCATCATGAGTGATTTGTATTATTTTAAACCCAAATCTCAGGGGACAGGACTCAAAGTGGCTCTCGAGTTTTTACAAGGGGTCCTAAAAAAGAAGTCGCATATTTTTATCTTTAGCGATTTTATGGATGAAGGATTTGATGGTCCTCTGCGAATGTTGGGGCGCAAGCATGACACGGTTGCAGCCGTGGTGCAGGATCCGGCTGAGAGGGAGATCCCAGCTATGGGAATCATTGATTTTCATGACGCAGAATCTGGTGAGATCTATACCGTGGACACCTCATCTCCTGCGTTTCGGAAAGCTTTTTTGGAGTCCTCAAAAGAAAAGACAAGCAGTCGGGAATTGGCTTTGAAGAGGGCCCAGGTGGATCGGATTGATTTAAAAGCGGGTGAGGATATTGTCGAACCCTTGATCGCCTTCTTCAAAAGAAGGAGTCGACGGTGAATTCAAATCCGGAAAGTTTGGCTTCTGACAGTGCAAACGCTCCGATCTGGAATTGCAATCTTGAAGAGGCCTCTCAAGCGGGGGCGGCAAAGCTAGACTCCTTTACAGTTGGAAGCAAGTACCTGCTCACGTGTCGTGGGGAGCCCGTCGGCGAATGGAAAGCTCAACCGAGTATTCGATTTAGTAAACAAGAGCAGCAATACTCCCTCTACCCTTTGAAAGTAGTCACTCAGTCTCCCGATCAAATTCAAATGGTGGTAACAGGATATAAACCTGGAAATTATGTGGGAGATGATCTTGTTCTCTCTGATGGCACAAACACAGTGAAAATGAGCAAAATTGAGTGGCAAGTGAAATCTGTTTTAGAAGGAAAAACACAGGCTCAGATGGTGCCACCTTTTGGACCCTTTCAAATGGGCTATCCGCCTTGGTTGTACGGTGTATGGGTACTGCTTGGTTTAATTGTTCTTGGCTTCATTTGGCGGCAGAGCCGTCGATATTACTCCCGTAAACGCTTGCTTGAAAAGCTAGCCACCAACAAGACGGCTCTTTCTCCATTCAATGAAATGAATAAAGGGATACGGGGTCTGCTGCGAAAACTGCGCCCGGACCAAGCGGATAGTTTAAACAGTTTTGTGTATGATTTGGATCAGCTTTTTCGACTCTATCTGGTGAGACGACTTCTGGTGCCGGCTCTTGAGTGGGGCGATCGGGCGGTGATGAACGAAATTAAGTATCGTTACAAGCAGGTTTATAAAACAACAGCCTCTGATTTGCGTCGACTCTTCAATGAATTGAGAAAGACGAAATCGGCGACCACCGTCTCGCGAGTGGATGCGGAACAATTGATGGAAATGACTCGACAGGTGGCGGACCGAATCGAGCACCAATTGGCGGGAAGGGGTTCGAAGTGACGTGGGCATCTCCTTGGGCCTTTGGCTTTCTTGCTCCGCTAATTTTGATTTTTATTTGGAGATGGTTCATGCGCAAGAGGCAGAGGCCGTCAGTCCAATTCAGCTCGATCAAAATTCTTAAGGCTGCTGGAGGTACACTTCGGGCTCGGCTCGTCGGCATTCCATCTGTTCTGAAACTGTTTGGTCTTCTCTTTGTGGTTGTCGCATTGGCGCGTCCTCAAAGGAGTGACACAAAAATGAAGAGAAATGTTGAGAGCATTGATATCATGATCGTTCTAGATATTTCAGATAGTATGCTGATAGAGGACATGCAGCCGGAAAATCGTTTGGAGTCCTCGAAGAAAGTGATCCATGATTTTATCAAAGGGCGGATTTCAGATCGCATTGGGCTGATTGTGTTTTCTGGGGAATCCTACACTCGGGTGCCCATGACACTCGACTACCCTCTCCTCATGAATAATCTGGCGCAGGTCCAGACTTCGCGCAACATCAAGATGGGAACTGCCATCGGGGTGGGCTTGGCCAATGCGGTAGGCCGATTGAAGGACTCCACGGCAAAATCTCGAGTTGTTATATTTTTAACAGATGGAGAAAATAACAGCGGAACAATTGATCCTCAGACAGCAATTGAATTGGCCCGGGACTTGGGTATTAAGACCTACAGCATTGGGATGGGTCGGGACGGACAGGCCCAGTTGCCTGTGTACCTTGATGATGGCAGGGGAGGAAAGGTTAAACGCTATCGTCCCATACACAGTGCCGTTAATGATGAACTCCTGGGTCGAATGGCTTCGGAGACTGGCGGAAAATATTATCGAGCTATTGATGGTCAGGCTCTCGAGAATGTATTTAAGGATATTGATCGATTGGAAAAAACCAAAGTTGAGGTCAATGAGTTCACAAGATATTCAGAATTGTATCCACCCTACTTAGAGGCGGGCTTGGTGCTGCTCATTGTTTCTTCCTTTTTAGGTAGAACTGTTTTGAGAAGGGGGCCCTGATGAGCGAATATCGTTTTGCTGACCCCGCAGCTCTGCAACTGCTCTGGCTTTTGCCGGTATTTTTTGTTTTTTCTATTTACTTAACTCGAGCTCAGACCAGAAAAATAGCCAAGGCTCTGGGTTCAAAACTGGCCCCTTTTCTCACCTCGAGTGTATCGACCCTGCGGCGTCGCTGGAAACTCGTTTTAGAGCTCTCTGCCATTGGTTGTTTTATCTTTGCGTTGGCGCGTCCCCAAGCTGGGCAGTCACGACAGAAAGTAAAAAGCGAGGGCATTGAGATCGTCATTCTTTTTGATGTGTCCAACAGCATGGAATCTGAGGACGTGAAACCAAGCCGTTTAGAATTGGCTAAGAAAGAGGTGGGACGTCTTCTCGATCTGATGTCCGGAGATCGCGTCGGATTGATAGCTTTTGCGAGCTCGGCGGTGGTGCTATCTCCCGTGAGCACCGATTTGTCGGCGATAAAGATGTTTGTTGAATCTCTTTCTCCTAAATCGGTCTCAACTCAAGGCACTGAGTTTGCCAAGGCTCTTAGAGAAGCAAAGGATGCTTTTCGTCGCGGGGGAATTGAAGCAGATGAGGATTCATCGGTGACTCGAGCTATTCTGATTGTTTCGGATGGCGAGGATCAAGAGCCAGGAGCTCTGAAAGTAGCAAAGGAATTGGCTGATGAAGGCATCCGAATATTTTCTTTGGGAGTGGGAACAGAAAAGGGGGGTCCAATTCCTCTGCGAGATGAATTTGGAAATCTTCGTGGATATCGCAAGGATCAAAGTGGAAAGGTGATACTCACACAAACGAAAGGAACACCCTTGAAGGAGCTGGCCCGCGAAGGGAAGGGAAGTTTTTATCACGCCACATTTGGAGGAAACGCCCCCCGGGCTTTGTATGAGGATATACAGAAACTTGAAAAGTCGCAGTTTGGTTCTGCGATTGTGACAAATTACGATGAGAAATACCAGGGATTCCTTGTCGCAGGATTAATTTTCTTGCTGATCGAATTGGCAATCAGCGAACGCCGTCGCTCGGGCCGGATTTGGAAAGGGCGATTCGAGGTCGCTGAACAATGAGAGGTCTAGTTGTTGGATTCATTCTTTGTTTGTGTTTGGCGGCAACGGCGGTCATTGCCAGAAATTTAAGCGTGAAGGCCATCGAGCTCAACAATCAGGGGGTCGCTAGTCTTAAACAGGAAAATAGCTATCCGGCTTACAAGAGTTTTGTGGCGGCTCTTGCTGAGGATCCATTTAATTTGTACGTTCAACTCAATTTGGGCTTGGCTTTTTTACTCAATAAGGAACCTGAAAAAGCAGTGAAGGCTTTTGGTACGGTGGTTCGTTTGGCTGAAAGGAATCCTGAATTGCAATTTTACGGTTTTTTTAATGCTGCCGTTGCCTTGGCCCAAGAGGGTCAGATTGAGGCGGCTCTTCAGAACTACCAAAATGCCCTGGAGCTTCGCCCCGATTCTGTCGAAGTAAAAACAAATATAGAGCTGCTCTGGCAAGGAGAAGGCCAAGGCAAGGGAAAGGGAGAAGGGAAGGATCAAAAAGAAGATCCAAACGGAAAAGAAAAGGGCGAGGGACAAGGCAAAGACAAAGACAAAGACAAAGACAAAGGCAAAGACAAGCGAGATCAGAGCGAGGACCAAGAGTATCAGAACTCTAAGCCCACAAAACAGAAACTTGGCGGAGGGTCTTTAACAAAGGAACAAATTCAAGCTATTTTAGAAGAGTTGAAAAATCAGGAGCAGAAAATTCGTGCAGAAGAAAATGAACAGGGATTAAAGGAGGCACCGAATGGCAAAGATTGGTAAATTCTGGTTGCTGTTTGTCTTCGCTGTGGCGGGGTTGAATTTTGCTCGGGCAGTCGCGTCTGAAGGAGTCAGCGTCACAGCCTCCGTGGATCGAGAGTCAATGGAGGAAGGGGATACATTCACCCTGATGATTTCGGTATCGAGCAAGGGAAGCGTAACGGTTGAGGAGCCCCGACTGCCAAGTTTTAAAAATCTTGATCTTATTAATTCCTGGTCATCATCGGAGACAAGTAGCACGTACGCCAATGGACAGTTTCAGGTTCAACAGTCTCGGATTTTCAATTATATGCTAGCCCCCAATTCGACGGGAAAACAACGAATCGATCCTGTTGAGGTCGTTGTGAATGGAAATTCCTACAGAACCAAGTCTCTGGATATTGATGTGAAGAAGGCGGGTTCTGTTCCCACTCGGCCAAAGGCTCAAACGCCTCCGGGGCAGCCCGTTGATCCCTTAGATGATGCCGACGAGCTATTCTCTCAATTGCTGCGCAGGCGGATGCCGGGATTCAAGTCGCAACCGATTAACCCAGATGAAGCATTTTTTATTCAAGTCGATGTGGATAATAAGAAGGTCTATGAGGGACAGCAAGTGACTGCCTCGTGGTATCTTTACACGCGTAGCCTGATCCGTGATATCGACACGCTTCAATATCCATCTCTCAATGGATTTTGGAAAGAAGAGATTGATCTGGCGACCCGCCTCGAGTGGCAAGATGAGGTGATCAATGGCTTGGTTTATAAGAAGGCTTTGCTTGTGTCTTATGCCCTATTTCCTATCAAGCAAGGAAAAGCGGTTATAGATCCATACAAAGCAAAATGCTCAGTCATGGCAGACTCCACCTTTGGATTTGGTCGTCAATATGTTTACACGAAGGCCAGCAAACCTGTGGAAATTCAAGTCTTACCCGTACCCTCAGAGGGCCGACCGGCTGATTACACGGGCGCTGTCGGGCAATTTGAAGTGACGGGAGGGATTTCAGAGCAGACGGTTGCTGCTAACCAACCCGTAACATTGAAGGTTAGGTTTGATGGTCGCGGCAATGCGAAGCTGATTGATCTGCCAAAGCTGGGTCTTCCCTCTTCAATTGAAGTTTACGATACAAAGAGTGAATCAAAATTTTTTAAAAACGGACAGAGTTATAAAGAATTTGAAGTCTTATTGATCCCGCGGGAGGCAGGATCAGTTACCATACCTGCTCTTAGCTTTAGTCTTTTCGATCCCAATACCGGGCAGTTTTACAAAAAGGGGACTTCTGAGATTCTGTTAACCGTAACACCGAGCAGTGGCGATCAGACCATTGCTTCGGCTCCAAGAGAATCAAAGGAAGAGGCGAAGGAAAAAGAGAAGGAAGCTCGTAGTGGAATGCCTGAACTGGCTTTGGGATGGGAAGCGAGCGGCGGAGGCTTTCCTTTTCAGCCTCTGATATTTTGGCCTGTTGTTTATCTGGCGATATTCATTGCCCTGGGGTTCTGGACAATGATGCAATTTGGTATTTGGCGAAAGGGCAGAGATTTGCGTGCTCTTTACAAGAAGAGGATTCTTCGCATCACTAAGCTTGCGGACAAGGGAGATTGGCGCTCAGTTGGCGTCGAAGGAACCAACCTCATTTATCTGATCTTGGGAGAAATTTCAGGATCGCGGGGAGGATATCAGGAACTGGAAAAGCTTGTCATGAAAGCCCCTCCAAGCGTCCGCCGAGAGGTGGAAGCTCCTCTCCGCAAGATCATGAATACTCTAGAGGCCTTGGGATTTGCTCCAGAGGCATTGACCGGATCGCTGAGGGATAAAAAAGAGCTCAGAAAGACAGTGAGTGAATTAGATAAACTTCTGAGCCACACTCTTGATCTTGCTCTTGTTTCTCTTCAGGAAACAGCATCCGACAAAGGTAAGGCTTGATGTTAAAATCCTTCCGTAGGACGCTTGCCTTTTTTGCAGTCTGCACGGTTGCTTTGTGCGAGGCCCAAGTAAATCTTCGCCAGGTGATACTGACAAGTGACTTTGATTTACCGGCCTCAAGGTGGAACTACGATGATTCTCCAGTTCCAAAGGGGGGAGCATCAGTTGCTCGTCTGTTGATAACCTTGAGACAGGAAGATAAAAAAAATAATGCTGAGAGGTGCTTGGGAACAGCTGCCAAACTCGACAAGATTGCTCAGGGATTGCGAGCCTGGTTGGCGATCACAGAGTTGAATTGTGCCATGAAGTTGTCTGAAAAAAAATCAAGGTCATCTTGTTTCCTTGAGCTCCATTGTCGATAAAATAGATAAAAACTCTGATTGGTTTTTACAGGGCCCTCAGGTGAATGAGCTTCGGCAAGCTTATGTCAAAGCACTTCTGCACCTTCTGGGTAAGCAACTTAAATCCAACCGACGTCAGGCATGGAATACAATTGATCGTATCATGCAGAAAAAGTCTTGGCTTGATCAAGCAGCTCAGGCGCAACTTTATCGGTCAGCAGGAGATTTGGCGTTTATTCAACAAAATCTGAGTGCAGCGGCCGACTATTTTGGAAGAAGTTACCGTGCTCTGCCGCAACCAGAAATGCGTCAACGGATTGAATCCCTTCGGGGAGTCTTATCCAAATCTGATAGCAAAGTCACGGTTGCTCAACAGGGGCCGGCAACTAATTCTGATCTCACTGTTGAAGTTTCTCAAGAGGAGACAGAGCTTCAGCAGAGGATAGGGGTTGCTTTGAGCGGTGGTGATTTTCTTGCTGCCGTAGAGGACTGTGTGAAATTGATCAAGAAATTTCCCGGAGGGCGAAGGTCTGATTGGGCCAGTGATAAAATCATTGAGGTTCTGACGAGTGTAATTTCCAATTCGGATACTAAGCTTCGACTTTTGAAAGAAAGAATTCTTGATCAATTAGACAAAGTGGATGGTGGGCGTCAGGCTGAATGGGCCAAAAATCTTTTTGGCCGTGGTTATTACCTTGAAAGTCTTCGTCTTGCTGACTCCAGTCTGTCCGAAATGAAGGGGAAGTCAACCGCGACGCCTCTTTACGTTTTGGCCCAGTCGTCCTTTTTTTTGGGTAATTATAAAAAAGCAGAACAAAGTTTCGAGAAACTGATCCAGGAGCATGGCGGAACAGATATCGCAGCTGAAGCCCTTTTCAGACTGGGTCTCACCCACCTTCGTCAGCAAAAATACCCGGCTGGCGTGGCCTCGTTTGAGCGGTTGTTGGCTCTTCCGAAGGGGAAGCAATGGGAGCTACAGGCTCGCTATTGGCTGTACCGATCTCTTCAAAAATTCAATTCTGAACGCGCTACGCAGGAAGCCAAGATCTTGATCGATCGTTTCCCTTTAACTTATTATGGGTTGAGAACCAAAATTGAAACAAACGAAAACCGTCTGAGCTTTGAACCTGATTCGAAGGGACCAGTCAAGATTCAGCTCTGGCTTAGCGAAGTCGAATATCAGGCTTGGGAAAGATTTCAAGTTCTGTTGCAGGCGGGATGGTTTAAGGAAGCCCAAGCAGAACTTGGGTTATTGCCTGCACCGCAGTCTCCAGAGGAAAAAGTTGTAAGAGCAAGGCTCATGTCTTTGGCATTCGATCATTTCGGGGCCATTTCCTTGATGAATGAGGCCTGGGAGGAAGATCGTGGGCTCTTGAGATCTGGGCTCTATGGTCTTTCTTTTCCTCGCGAGTTTCAATCTTTGGTAAAGAAAATGGCTGCCAAACAAGGACTCGATTCGGCCTTGATTCTTGGGTTGATCAAACAGGAGAGTTCTTTTCGCCCTGATGCTGTGAGCCCTGCAAACGCAGTGGGACTTATGCAAATTGTGCCCATTACCGCGCGAGATTCGGCCCAATACACCAATTACAAAAAGAAGCTTTCGCTTCCAGAAGATCTCTTCTCTCCTGAATTGAACATTATGTTTGGGACAAGTTATTTGAGAAGAATGATCAGAGCCTTTGATGGACATTTGCTGCTCGCCTTGGGCAGTTACAATCTTGGAATTGGTCGCCTCAGAAAGTGGATGGCTTTTCGGGAAGACTTAGCCAAGTTGAGTTTGCGTGGATCTGCAGACCCTTTCGATGACCTTTGGATTGATGAACTGCCTTGGATTGAGACAAGTTTTTATGTGAAGGCCGTTATGCGCAATTTTTTGATCTACCGAGTGTTAGAATCCCGCGAACTCGTAATATCTCAATCCATTTGGGAGGGAGCCATCCAATAGGTTGACCTGGAACTGTCAATTTGTTAGACAGTGCGACCTTGGTCCTCCGTCTTAGGCCCAAAGACGCCACGTCTTGTTGCGGTTTTCAGTCCGGTGGGCTAAATTTATACATATGCATGTGCAGAGGTACTAAAGGGAGGCTGAATGCGAAAATGCAGTACGGGTCTTGTCTTAGTGGCATGGGTGGGCCTGACTGCTTGTGGTCATTTTCAATCCCCTCAAGTAAAAAATGACAGTTCATCTGCAGAGAGTGAAAGTCCAGAATCTCTCGCCGTTATCAAGGGTGCAAACGACAATCTTTCTGACTCGCCTGTTCAAGTCGAGAATATTCCAATCGAAGTAAATAAGCAGGTTCAGAAATGGGTTAATTATTTTCAGGGTCGAGGTCGTCGCTACATGGAAACCTATCTGGAGCGATCTTCAAGGTATCTGCCCATGATGAAGGCGGAGTTGCGTAGCCAGGGTTTGCCAGACGATCTCGTTTATGTTTCTTTGATTGAGTCTGGGTTTAGTCACAAAGCAAATAGCCATGCCGCAGCGGTTGGGTATTGGCAGTTCATTCGAGAGACCGGTAAAATATACGGATTGCGGATTGACCCATTTGTTGATGAAAGACGGGACCCCGTTCTTTCAACACAGGCTGCGGGTAGATATTTTAAAGCTCTTCACAATCTTTTTGGAAATTGGTACCTCGCTCTTGCTTCTTACAACACCGGAGAAAACAGGGTCAAGCGAGCTGTGATGAGACACTACACAAGGGATTTTTGGGAGCTTTCCAAGAATCGTCGTCTGCCGCGCGAGACAGCTAATTACGTGCCAAAATTTATCGCGGCCACTCTCATTGCGAAAAATCCAGAGGATTATGGTTTTCACAAGCTTTCGTATGAGGCCGAGTTTGGATACGAGACAATTGAGATCACGAAGCCCATAAGTCTCCAAAAATTGGCAAGCGGGATGTCGTCAGCGAGCTATGAAGATCTTCAACGATTGAATCCGATGTTTCGTACCTATTACGTACCCGTTGAGCCGGGCAGTACAGTGACCCTGAGAGTTCCCATTGGGTCACGGGAAAAGGCTTTGGCGGCGATTGATCTGAGTGATTCGATTCCCCCTGTATTTGTTGCCTCAGAATCGGGCAGATATAGAATCCGAAGAGGTGATTCTCTTTCTGTTATAGCACGTCGCTACCACACGTCGGTTGCAACGCTTCGTCGTCTCAATGATTTTTCAAATCGAAGCCTTCTCCGCATTGGCCAGAGGATTCGTGTTCCCGAGCGTGAGCCGGATGTTTACCTCAGTCATCGCGATACGGCTTCTTTGGAAAAGAGCGGCCAGAGCAACTCTTTAACCCCTGACATCAAGTACCACGTGATGAAACGGGGTGAAAATCTGAATCTCGTTGCCAAGAGGTACGGAACGACAACTGAGAATTTGAAACTATTGAATAATTTGAGCCGCCGAGGGGTGGTATTTGTGGGTCAAAAGATTGCCGTAAAAGCTGAAAAGGGGCGCGTGCATGTTGTTCGTCGTGGAGAAACTCTCACAAATATTGCCCGTCAATATGGTGTGAATATCACAAAAATTGCCCTGGCCAACCAGCTGTCCAATCGATCTAATATCATGATTGGGAGCGAGCTCGTTATTCCGCAATAGGGGTTTTCATTTTTCGGAGATCCCACATATTTTTCTTCCCATTTTGACGCACTTGGGCTAATAAATCACCAATAAGGGTTATTTTATTAAGATTTCTTTATCTGATTCGGGTGCTGAAACTTTGGCTAGCTGGATTTCTTGGGAGCGAGCTTTGCTTAGATTTGTTTTTTTCTTTCTGATGGGATTATGGGACCTAGGCGTGGCAAGTGCTGGGTGTAGGAAAATTGTGATGTTTCCCTCTTCTGGCGAAATTCGGACGAGTATAAGAGGGGGGAGGAGGTGTCCCTTTTCCCTCGGCTATCGAGAAGAGAGATCGCTCTTTCGGTGACATTGTTGCAAACGCTTCTACGCATGATTTTGGGGGTCGATACGTCATTGAAGGAGACCCGAACCTTAGCTACGGTCGCCATCTCTTTATTTTGGTTGAGATTGAAGGGCAGGTCAGAGCCTTCACTGTTCCGGAGTTCAATCTCAAAGACTCATTGATCGAAGGAAATCTTCAGAATGGATACTTTGGTTCCCACGAGGGACTTTGGCAGGAAGTCTTGCGTCGCTTGCCTAACGGCGTAAGGGCACAGGTTCTATCAGCAGGAGAACTTTTGGTCACTGGTAAGAACGAGATTTTCGAAATTTATGGCAGATCAGGCACTTTTCCAGGTGACCAGTCTCACCTGGATTTCGCAGCTTCCAGACTTCCAGGTCTGGGGTTTGGCTTGGTACCAGACGTATCTAAGATAACCTACGCAATGAGACCCATCCCCAGTATTCGCCATGCGGCGGTAGAGGATTTGGCGACGGGAACCACGAAGGAGGATTTGCGTGTGCTGGCAACGAACCAAATCAAAGTTCAATTGGATCCACAACTGAAGACAGATTATGAGTTGCTCATTGAATTTGTTTCAATATTGATAAAAATGAAGCCTCATGATTGGCGGGACAACTATCAAAAGTATGTCTTTTGCTATATGGATGGCAATGAACATCAGAGGTATTTGGCCAACCATTTGTCAATCTACTATGTCGGTATAGTGAGTTTCTTTTTGAAGATTGAGCCTGAGCACTTCGTATTGAATGTTGTCAGAAAATCGGGTTATGGATTTTTGCGCAGACAAATATTGGAAATTCTAAACTTGTGGCTCGATGATACTCCTGCCGATTCACGCAGCTTTGCTTTGCCTTTCTCAGCAGGTCAGCTAAAAGAATGGAAGAAATTCCGCTCCAAAATTAAAAAAAGTCTTTTGTGTAACAAAACCGGCAGTCTCGATGCCTGTGGTTGAATCATAGAGTTTTAATTGGCTGTTTGAAAAAACTTCAAGAAAGTGGGGCCTGATGCGGTTGGCTCTCTTTTTCTTTCCTGGACTTGATCGCATCATCGTCTGGAGTCGTCCCTCGAGGAGGCAAATCCTTTGCAATATGGGCCGCAATGGAGGAAAAGACACATCCTTCTGGGGAATCAGGATGACTGATCATCAGAGGGACTCCGGCCTCAGAGCTGATAGCCACGTCGGGGTGAAAAGGGATTTCACCCAACTTTGGTATTTTCCTGACGGAGAGAAATGTATCAAGATCTCCTTTTGGAAAAAGTTGGATTTTTTGCTGAGTTTCGGGGTCGAGCAAATAAGACATATTCTCTACGAGTCCCAGCTGTGGAATGTTCACTTTGTCGTACATATCGAGAGCCTTTTTGGCGTCCGCAAAAGCGAGATTCTGAGGAGTGCACACAGTGATGGCTCCATTGACTGGAATTTTCTGTGCCACCGTTAAAGCAACATCACCCGTACCCGGCGGGAGATCGATGATCAAGTAGTCTAGGTTGCCCCATTCGACATCTCGGAAAAACTGGTCCATTGCTTTGAAGAGCATGGGACCCCTCCAAATGAGCGCCTGAGATTCCTCCACGAGAAAACCAATGCTCATAGCCTTTAGTCCATATCGTTGAAGTGGCTGGATCTTTCCATTTTCGCCGATGCTCGGCTTTTGATTTATGGCACCAAGCATCCTCGGGATGCTGGGACCGTAGAGATCTGCGTCCAATATTCCCACCTGGTAGTTCTTTCCTAAGGCAATGGCGATATTGATGGCGACTGTACTTTTGCCGACCCCACCCTTGCCTGATCCCACTGCAATGACGTTTTTAATGCCTGGAATTGCAGCTTGTTGGGAAAATGGATTTTGTGTCACGGGGGTCGCTCCTTTCGGATAGGGTTCTTCCACTGGGACTTGAAAAATACTTTGGGCGACCCAATAATAGGGATGTGGATCCCAAGGTCAAAGAATTCCTGATTTTAAATGGCGCGGTTTTGATTTTGGTGCTTTTTTACCTATTACGGCGCCGACCTCGCTCTCGGATGAAGCTATCGCTGAAGCGGGGTTGGAGTGGTCAAGGCGGCCCTCATGCTTCTTCGGCAGAGGGCTCGGGAATGGCTTCCCTCAGCGGGGACTCGAGTAGAAAAGCCCTCACGGGAGAATATGCGAAGAGCCTCACAGGGAATTCAGAAGGAATAGGGGGATCGAGCAAGAGATCGACGGATCCGGCAAACGCAGGTGAAAAGGAATCTGCGCCACGAAGATCTCTCAATGTGATCTTTAACTACAATGGGCACTCTTGGGATGCCTACGAGGTCTTGGGTCTTCCAGCAGGAAGCCCGATCGACAAGGTCAACGAAGCCTATCAATCCTGTCTCAAACTTGTCGACCAAGAGTCGCGCGTCTTTGTTGATACCGCTTACCAGTCTATTCTCGCACACCTGCGCTCTTAGTTACGCACCACATAAAGATCATTTTAAAAAGGAATTCAAGGCTCTTAGGCAAGCCGATATCAAGCCGTTTTGTTGACTCTTTCTTGTCGTCGGTGTTACCTCGAATCAGATAAAATATAAACCCCTCTCTCTTCGTTCTGAGGAATTTCATGCAAACCACTTTATTAAAAGATTTGTCAACTTTGGTTTCCTTGTCTAAGCGTCGCGGATTTGTATTTCAGAGCAGTGAAATTTACGGAGGTTTGAACTCATGTTGGGACTACGGTCCCCTCGGTACAAACTTGAAACTGAACCTTAAGCTGCATTGGTATCGCGCGATGACCCGGAGAAATGACATTGTGGGCCTCGATTCGGCCATATTGATGCATCCCACGGTTTGGAAAGCCTCTGGGCACATTGATGGGTTCTCAGATCCTCTGGTGGACTGCAAGAAGTGTAAAAATCGTTTTCGTGAAGATTCATCAATTGTGGATGGGAAAGTCGTGTGCCCGCGCTGTGGTTCAGCTGATGTGACAGAGTCTCGACAATTCAACCTTATGTTCAAGACTCATATGGGACCTGTGGCCGATGAAGGCAGCACGGTTTATTTGCGACCAGAGACGGCCCAAGGAATATTTGTCAATTTTGAGAATGTCGCCACGTCTATGCGCAAGAAGATCCCCTTTGGTGTCGCTCAAATTGGAAAATCCTTCCGCAATGAAATCACACCGGGTAATTTCACTTTTCGCACTCGAGAGTTCGAGCAGATGGAAATGCAATTTTTTGTAAAACCCGGAACAGACGAGGAGTGGTTTGAGGCCTGGAAGAAGATTCGTTGGAAATTCTATCTGAACATGGGCATTCGAGAAGAGAATTTGCGTTACAAGCAGCATGGCCCGGACGAGCTTGCGCACTACGCGAAAGCGGCTTTCGATGTGCAATATCAATTTCCGTTTGGTTGGCAGGAACTTGAAGGCGTGCACAATCGTGGCGATTTCGATCTGAGTCAACATCAGAAGTTTTCAAATAAAAAACTCGAGTATTTTGATGAGGCATCAAAGGAAAAGTTTTTACCTTATGTAATTGAAACAGCAGTGGGATGTGATCGTTTGTGTTTGGCGATACTTTGTGATGCCTACCGAGAAGAAAAAGTGGTGGAGGAGGGTCGTGAAGATGTTCGTGTGGTCATGGGCTTTAAGCCGGAGCTTGCTCCGATAAAGGTGGCCCTGCTGCCCCTCTCAAGAAAAGAGCCTCTTATAAAGATGGCCGCTGATTTGCGAGATGAGTTGGCGCTTGACTGGGACGTCGATTATGATGAAACGGCGAGTATTGGGAAGCGATATCGTCGGCAAGACGAGATTGGCACTCCACTTTGCGTGACCGTGGATTTTACAAGCATTGAGGACGAAGCTGTAACGGTTCGTCATCGCGATAGCATGAAACAGGATCGAGTTAAAATGTCAGAGCTGAAGCGCTATGTGGCTCAAAAATTAGCGGACTTTAACTAAATTCCATTGGAGGCTCTTATGGAAGTTCGGGAAAGATCGACATCTGTCTCTGCCGAGAAGTATCAATTGCCCAGTCAGTACATCTATTTTTTTTCGAAAACTCAGACCGATGGTCATGCTGGAATGAAAAGTATTCTTGGTGGCAAAGGAGCGAATCTCGCTGAAATGTCGTCATTGGGCATTTCAGTTCCGCCGGGATTCACCATATCTACAGAAATCTGCCAGGTGTTTCATCGTGCAGGCGAAGTCCTTCCAAATGAGGTAAAAAAAGCGGCAGAAGAGGCTTTAAAAAAAGTTGAAAACATCATAGGAAAGAAATTTGGAGATAATAGCAATCCTCTCTTGCTGAGTGTGCGGTCAGGTGCGCGGGCCAGTATGCCAGGAATGATGGACACTATCCTTAATTTGGGCCTCAATGATCAAGCCGTTGAAGGCTTGGCGAAACAATCTGGAAATGCGCGTTTTGCCTGGGACTCCTACCGGCGTTTTTTACAGATGTACTCTGATGTCGTGATGGGCATGAATTCTTCTTATCTAGAAGTCATTATGGAAGATCTCAAGGACTCTAAGAAATATTTGAATGACACGGATTTGAGTGTTGATGATTTGAAGTCCATGGTAGCGAAGTTTAAAAAACAGATTCTTGAAACTACGAGTCAGCAGTTTCCTATGGATCCAAAAGAGCAACTCTGGGGCGCTGTCTCAGCTGTATTCAAATCTTGGAATACTCCAAGAGCTAAGACCTATCGTGAATTGCACGGAATTCCGGCCAGTTGGGGAACGGCGGTAAATATCCAGTCGATGGTATTTGGAAATCGGGGAGATGATTCTGCGACGGGGGTGGCGTTCACACGAGATCCTTCGACTGGAGAATCCGTTTATTATGGTGAATTTCTAGTCAATGCCCAGGGTGAAGATGTGGTAGCGGGTATTCGCACTCCCCAGCCTATTACCAAGAAGGACGCTAAAGATTCAAGCCTTCCCTCCTTAGAAGAAATTATGCCAAAAGCCTATCAGGAGCTCACTGGCGTTTTTGATAGACTCGAAAAACACTACAAAGATATGCAGGATATTGAGTTTACCATTGAGCGAGGCGTTTTATGGATATTGCAAACTCGTAACGGAAAGAGAACCGCTCGGGCGGCTCTTCGCAGTGCCTGCGAAATGATCGATGAAAAACTGATCAGTCCCGAGGAAGCCATTTTGAGATTAGACCCGAAAAGTTTAGATCAGCTCCTCCATCCGGCCCTCGATCCGAACGCTCCAAGGAATTTGCTGACAAGGGCCCTACCGGCAAGCCCCGGCGGTGCGGTCGGCACGATCGTATTTAGCTCTGAGGAGGCCGTTCGAGCTGCGGCAGAGCAAAAAAAGGTGATTCTCGTCCGAATTGAAACTTCACCCGAGGACATTGAGGGAATGGTTTCTGCTCAGGGAATATTGACATCTCGCGGAGGAATGACTTCTCATGCCGCTGTCGTGGCTCGCGGAATGGGCAAGTGTTGTGTGGCCGGGGCAGGTGAGGCGGAGGTCGATTACGTCAAACGAGAATTGCGAATAAAGGGCTACGTGTTAAAAGAGGGAGAAACAATCACTTTAGATGGTTCCACGGGAGAGGTGTTTCTTGGTGAAGTCAAAATGCTCCCTCCAACCCTAGATAAATATTTTGAGCGTATCATGAAAATGGCTGATGATTATCGAAGTCTAGGAGTTCGGGCAAATGCAGATACTCGAACGGATGCAGCGACGGCCCGCAGGTTCGGAGCTGAGGGCATTGGCCTTTGTCGCACCGAGCATATGTTTTTTGGTGCAGACCGTATCGATGTCGTGCGCGAAATGATTATGGCAGATGATCGCCCAGAGAGAGTGCGCGCTCTCGATCGGCTGGCTCCTATGCAGCGCGAGGATTTTTTCGGTTTATTTCGCGAGATGAATGGGTACCCAGTGACCATTCGCCTTCTTGATCCTCCCTTACATGAATTTTTACCCCATTCTGAGGATGAACTTGCGGAGTTGGCGGCGCGTTTGAAATGGGATGTTGCGAAGATCCGTTCCAAGGTGCGTTCCCTTTCGGAAATAAATCCAATGCTTGGTCACCGTGGCTGTCGGTTGGCCATTACGTTTCCAGAGATTTATGAGATGCAAGCTCGAGCCATTGCTGAGGCGGCCATTGAAGTGATTAAAGGTGGCCAGAAATTATCTCCAGAAATTATGATTCCTCTGGTAGCTACCGAAGGGGAGTTGGCCCGTCTGCGTGAGCTGGTAGATCGGACCGTGAAAAGAGTCCAGGAGGATCATGGGGTTGTTTTTGAGTACCTCGTTGGGACGATGATTGAATTGCCGCGGGCCGCATTGATTGCCGATCAGCTTGCGCACAGTGCAGAATTTTTTAGCTTTGGAACCAATGACCTGACGCAAACAACTTTAGGTCTTTCTCGCGATGATTCCGGAAAGTTTTTGGCCACTTACGTCTCTGAGGGACTCTTTTTAGAGGATCCATTTGCTTCGATTGACGTAGGGGGCGTTGGAAAATTAGTTCAAAAAGGTGTTGAATTGGGGCTTCAAACCAGACCAGATATTAAGTTGGGGGGTTTGTGGGGAGCACGGAGGGGATCCGTCGAGTATTGAATTCTTCCATAACGTGGGACTACACTACGTTAGTTGCTCACCCTATCGAGTTCCCATCGCAAGGTTAGCAGCGGCGCAAGCGGCGCTCAAACAACGGAAGGTCCAACATTGAGAATCAAAAAATTAGAGATCGTCGGTTTTAAGTCGTTCAAGGATCGAACGGTTATTCACTTTGATGCGGGAATTACAGGAGTCGTGGGGCCGAACGGCTGTGGTAAGTCTAACATTGTTGACGCCCTCGTTTGGGTGATGGGGGAGATGTCGGCGAAACATTTGCGCGGATCTTCGATGGAGGATGTGATTTTTGCAGGCGCTGAGGGCTATGCGCCTCTTGGTTTGGCTGAAGTCAGTTTAACTCTTGAGAATGACGGAGGTCCCTTTCCCGCAAAGTACGCGCGATTTAGTGAAATAATGGTGACGCGCCGATTGCATAGGAATGGAGAGAGTGAGTATCTAATTAATAAGGAGCCCGCCAGGCTGCGCGACACTCAAGAAATATTCATGGATACGGGGGCTGGTTCTAAGGGATTTAGTATTATTGAGCAGGGGGCTATCGGCAAGATTATCACGGCAAAGCCGGAAGACCGTCGAACTCTTATTGAAGAAGCTGCTGGAATCACAAAATTCAAAGTTAGAAAACGGGAGTCTCAGCGAAAGCTCACGCAGACGGATCAAAACTTGGTGCGTCTTCAAGATATTATCGGAGAACAAAAGCGTCAGTTGGATAGTTTGCAGCGGCAGGCCCAAAGGGCCGAGCGTTATCGGAATCTCAAAAATGATATTCGAAACAAGGAACTTTGGGTCACGTCGAAGGCCTTCTTAGAATTGCGTGGCGATATAGAACAAGCTCAAAAAGGCTATATCCAGGCTCAGGACTGCGATACTTCGGTGACGACCGAGATCAGCGAAATGGAGTCAGAACTTGCAGAAATGAAACTGGAGGTGTTGGAGAGGGAGAACGATGTCGAAGCTCTCCAAGTGAAGCGGCAAAAAGTACAAGAGCAGAGCCAATTGCTTGAAAATGAAATAAGAGAATTGCGTTTTGAGATTGAGCAGGCCCGTCGCAACAAGGAGATGACGGGAAATATTTTAGAGCAATATCAGGCGAGGCAAAGAGCGCTGGAAAATGAAAAGAAGACCTATGAGGAGAGAGAGAGCCAGCTGGCACATATTTCTTCAGATCTTGATCAAAAATACGTCGTGAGCAATGAAAAGTATCAAACAGTGCAAAGACGTGTGTTAGAGGCGGATGAGGAACTGACGCAAACTCGTCGTGAGATGCTCGCCGTTTCACAATCAGAATCTCACATGAATGCGAAGCTCTTATCCGTTCAGACTCAGATTGAGGATGTTGGAATCAAGGCCGAGAACAGTCGTTCTGTACTTGCCGAACTTAACAGCAAAAGTGCGGGGTTTGAAGAGCGCCAGGCTAAGGTTTCGGCGGCCCTTGAATCTGAAAAGCAGATGCAGCTGGAAGTTGCCAGGGACGTGGAGACAATTCAAACAAATCTTGTGGTCTTAAAGGATCAGTTTGAAGAAAAGCGAGTTGAAGTTGAATCTTTCAAGGATGCTCTCAATGAGGTTTCCTCTCGACTTTACGGTCTTGAGAATCTTCACGCTAATTTTGAGGGTTTTGAGGATGGTGTAAAATCAGTCATGCTGTGGCAACGGCAGCGTTTGGAATCTCAGGATGTGGCAGATGGAGATATTTCTGAGAGTCAGTATCAACCGATGGTCGAAATCGTCGAGGTCCCCCAGGAATATGAGCTAGCGATGGAGGCCGCTCTTGGAAGTCGGTTGCAAATGCTATTGGCCCAGGATTCTCAATCGGCTCTCTCGGCTGTTGAGTATTTAAAAGAAAAAAAGTCTGGGAGATCGAGCTTTGTGGCTCTTGATATGAGCTCCGGATTGGAATCAGATTCGTGGGATCAAACAAATCTACTGAAGGAAAAGGGATTCAAAGCTCTTCTCACGGATGTTGTTGTTGTACCAGCGTCTTTTCAGAAGCAGGTTTCTTCTTTTCTCCGGGACGTCGTGGTTGTCGATAATATTCGCAATGCCATGGCTCTCCGTAAAGATTATTCAAATCTAAGCTTTGTCACTTTGGATGGAGATACACTTACGAACGAAGGGATATTGACGGGCGGGACCAATGAAAATGTCGAATCTGGTGTGCTCAAACGTCGTCGTGAAATAAAAGAACTTTCGATCAGACGTGAGGAATTTGCAGGAAAATTGTCTTTGGCCCAAATTGTTTTGAAAAAAATAGAGGCCAAGATCAAAAGCCTCAGCAGTGATTATGAGAGCTCAAAAAATCGTCAGAACGAAAAAGAAATCTCGGTTGCGGAGTTGAAAAAGGACTTAGAGCGAGCAGACAATGAGCTGAACAATGCTCGGGTCGCTCTGCGAAAACAACAAGAAGAGTCCTCTCGAGATGAAAATCAGCTTTTAGTTCTTCGTGAGCGAGAAGAAGAAATACAGGAATCGATCGAGGAAACTCGTGAAAAACGAATAGATCTGGAAAGTCAGGTTGAAACCCTAACGGAAGAATTGAGAAATGCTCGGTTAGGCATTGACAGTTTGCAGATGGAAGTAACTGAGTTAAAAGTTGAATCTGCCGCGAAAAAACAAGAGCTGGAAGGAATTCGTCATCAGCTCAAAATGGTTTCCAATTCTCTTTTCGATGTGAATCAGAACCTCTCGCAAATGTCAGAAGAATCAGAGAAAAGCACTGAGTCTCTTTCCTTGAACAGCTTGAAGGTAGAAGAGCAGAAACTTCAGCTCGAAAGAGTCATCAGTGAATTGCAGGTGATCCATGAGAATTTAAAGCTGGCCACAAATTCCTATGAGGAAATTGCAGCTCAAGAAAGCGATCTCAGCGATAAACTTTCTGTGGCCTTGCATTCGATCAACGAAAACAAAGCACGCCTCAATGAGGCCCAATTGAAACTCGAACAATATCGAATGAAGGAACGTTATCTCTTAGATCAGATTTTTGAAAGATATCAGTTAAATTTGGCAGAGGAGTCCTCTAAGTTTGCTGACATTGAGGGCGATTTGGCGACAACAGAAGCTGAACTTGAGGATTTGAAGGACAAGTTAAAGAGGATTGGGGAAGTCAACTTGTCTGCTATCGAAGAGTATGACGAGCTGTCTGAGCGATATCGGTTTCTCTCTCAGCAACATCAGGATCTCACAGAGGCGAAAGAGAGTTTGCGCAAGGTTATTGACCGAATCAATCGGATTTGCTCGAGACGATTTAGGGACACTTTTGAGTTGGTTAATGAGCGGTTTGTAAAAGTTTTTCCTGTTTTATTTGGCGGAGGTGAGGCGCGCCTTGTCATGGTGGAAGACCTCGAACACGGAGAACAAGGAATTGATATAGTGGCCAAGCCTCCTGGAAAAAAACTTCAAAACGTGGGTCTTCTTTCTGGCGGTGAGAAAGCTCTGACAGCGGTGTCCTTGATCTTTTCAATTTTCTTGGTTAAACCGTCACCTTACTGCCTTTTGGATGAGGTGGATGCGCCTTTGGATGATGCCAACGTCTATCGTTTTAATGATTTGGTTGGCGAGATGGCCAAGCGCAGTCAGATTATTGTGGTCACCCATAACAAACACACCATGAGGGTGGCAGATAAATTGTACGGCGTTACCATGGAGGAAAAGGGAGTCTCCAAAATGGTCTCGGTCAATTTAAACGAGGCCGAGAGAGTTGCTGAAGTATAATGGATACTGACATAATTGTGATGCTTGTTGCAGGCGGGGCTCTTTCGGGTCTTGTCGCCTTCCTTTCATATTATTTTCGACGCTCCACCGACAAACAAAGTCTTCAAAAGGTGAAGGTCTAACTTCCGAAGCCTCAACTCCCGCCGCACCTGCACACTGGATGCTCCAGCACCGACCCCGTCGGCACCCGCGCCCGCGCCTGGGTCCGCATCACCATTATTGCCTGCGTCCGCACCACCCGCGCCCGCGGCAATACCAATTCCCAAGGACCTCACTTCGGCTCTAGCCAATACGCGAGCAAACCTCTTCGGTCGCATAAAGGGGTTGTTTTCGGCAGACCATGATCTTTCGGCTGACGACCGGGAGGCTCTAGAAGAAATTTTGTACACGAGCGATTTAGGGCCAAAAACCGTACAGAGGTTGCTCGATGCTGTGGATGAAAGTTTGAGTCAGGGTCAGAAATCAGATTTAGAAGCTGTGAGAAGGGCTCTGAGTTCTGAAATTTTGAAGATATTTTCTTCTGTGCATGAAGAGCCAACGAATGGCGAGGCCAGATTGGCGAAAACAAATGAGGATGTGAGTGGAGTTCTTCATCTCACTGGAAATATTGAGACGAAGCCTCTTGTTTGGCTGATTGTTGGTGTCAACGGTGTGGGAAAAACAACAACAATCGGTAAACTCGCCAATGCTGTGGCCAAAAGCGGAAAAAAAGTTGTGGTTGCAGCAGGAGACACTTTTCGAGCTGCTGCCGGCGAGCAGTTGAAAATTTGGAGCGAGAGGGCGCAGGTTGAAATTTTCTCTCCTCCGGGAACGACGGATCCGAGTGCTGTGGCTTTTGATGCCTGTCAGATGGCTAAAGCAAGAGGCTTCGATGTTGTGATCATTGATACCGCAGGACGCCTGCACACTCAGACCAATCTCATGGAAGAGTTGCACAAGATGAAACGAGTGGTTCAGAAAGTTGTTCCTGATGGTCCCCATGAAATTTTGCTTGTTCTGGATGCCAACTCAGGACAGAACGCGCTCGTTCAGGCGCGAAACTTTCATGATATTCTCAAATTGTCCGGGGTGGTCTTAACAAAAATGGATGGGACAGCCAAAGGTGGTGTGGCTGTAGGACTTGCCTGTGAATTGGAACTCCCGATCCGCCTCATTGGCGTTGGTGAAGGAATTGACGATTTGCGCCCTTTTTGTAGCAAAGAGTTTGTGAACTCCATTCTTTGAGTCACTGGTTCTGTAATTATGCACTATTCAGTCCTCCCTCTTGGAGCCCTGCCGAAAAACGGCTCTTTACCTAACTGGAATAGTTATTGCTGGAACCTGATTGGCCAAAACTTGAGAGCTGGAGGAGAAATAATTGCTAATAGCTTGTTTCATCATATTGCGAATGCTTGTATGGACAGGTTTCTCTGAATTATCAATGGGCCATCTTAAAGAATTTGCGGAAAATTCTCAAAAAAAAGATTGCCGATCCGCCCTAGTTGAAATCCCGGCAGGCGAAAGATCAGGCACACCTGCCGTCCAGTGGTCTGGCCGAGATTTTATAGACTTTAGAAGTATTCCTATCGAAATGGAATAGGTTACATATATTTTCAAGGTCAAGAAATTGCGGCACCCATTGGAGCTAAGTGGGATGGGGACAACATTGTATTCAAACTTAAAAAACGGAAAACTGCTGTCAACTCGATTTTGCAGGGCTTTGTGGGTATTCAGAAATTTGAAGATTTCCCTCCTGACCATGTTTTTGAAGAGTTTTTTAACAGAGCGAGGGAGCGGGGTTATCAACCACTTGACCCAGACGCACATTTCTCTATCCTCATCGCCAGAAATCGACCGCACATAACTCAGGAATTGCCAGATATAATAGGTTATTCGGTAATGAGTTTTTCCTATCCAGGAATGGGTGAGATGTTTTTTGTGGAGGGGGTTATTAAAGCCATCTTTGTTACTGTGTCGCAGGCTGGTAGCTATACAGGTGCTTATCTCATTGTTGACACTCCTGCGGCCGATAATATCACAGTACCCATCTGGGAAGAACCTGCCCATAACAACACAAGCAATGTTTGGATCAAACCGAACCAACAGTGAAATTGATATCCCCTCTTAGTCTGGCCTTGTACCTGAGAGAGCATCTGATTCGGCTAATGGAAATTTTAAGGATCGATGAAATTGTTGTTGAAAAACAAGTTCATTGAAAAACAGGGAAGTCCTCACCTTCGACAATTTCCAAGAGCCCATTCACCGGATCATGTACAGCGAATAGCGATTTCTGACCAACGTATACACGACGTCGATTCCCGAGGTATGTGGTCGAGATTGCAAATTGGTAGATTTGGCACTGGTAAAGGTTTGCCATTTCGGTGACCCTTCCAGTTCTGGATAAGAATTCTCCGAACTGATGGTGAGGGATCTCGCCGACAAAATTCAACTGAAAACCAACTCCCTCGGAGACGAGCTTTGTACGGAGTTCTTCCGCAACTGTCTTCATCAGGAGCGACACCACTCGCTGGTGAGTCAGAAAGAATGCAGACACATTGTTCTCTATATCCTCAGTTAAACTTTCATGGGTTATACTTAAGACTTGCTGACAGGTTCGGCGGTCTAAGCCGAATTGAAGAGGAATCACACTTGCCCATGCGCTGATTCCGCAAGACCAAGATAACAATAAAAATATAATGGCTTTCATTGGCACAAAATATAGTTTTGAGAGGCTGTGGTCAACGAGGAGTGACAGAAATCGTAAATTGTTATGAGCATACGACAAATTTTGGAACTGAAGCTGGGTAATGGCAATCAAAGTATTGATAAGCCCAAACAAGGCCGTTATTACCCCAACCGCCAAAATCCCTTCATACAATGCACCTTCCAGTCTCTCATACCGTGCTATGGAGTAAGGCTTCGATCAGAGCCTTAGATTGAACTCTACACCACCGATATCGAAGCTTCAGATTTAGCAAGATGAGCCGTAATGACCATATCGCGAATATATCCCGAATACCCACAAATGAGATTACATAAGCTTCGTTTTTAACCCTCAAGAACGAACTACGCCGACCAATGATGTTCGGGGCGATCGACATATAAATAGATGATCCTGCGTTTTAATTGGGGGCCTAGAACGCCGAGATGACCTGCCCGAAATTGTCATCTCCATTTCCTATTTTCAATAAAATCTATCTGGCTTGGCGTTTAAGCGGGTGAGCAAGGTGGCATCCCGAATGCTCTAGGATTCCATTGTGATTTGAGCTCAACATGGAGGAGAGCAATGACTGTTATAGCAAGGAAGAAGTTAGAGTTTTCCAAAGAAGGGTATCGCCAACCAATTGTGCTTGGCCTGTTTTTAGTTCTATTTTTTTGGATACAGTTTGCCGAAGGCCAGAAGCGAAATGACTCCCCGGTAGCAGGCGGAAACTCCGATGCGCAAAGAGCCTCGAAGGCTTCGATGTCAGGCAAGAGCGTGATGTTTGACCAAACGAAATTGCGACCAGGTGACGTATCTTCGTTTGAAACGTTTCGACGCAGTATTGTTAATTCTGCTCTTAGCTATGACCTTCCTCCTGATCTTTCGGGAGGAGAAGAGAAGGCAGCTGGAAAAAAGTCAGATGAGGAAAAGGAACTGTCCTTCCCGTCTTTCCCTCGAGTTTGGACAGAGCGATCAATGGAGGATTATTCGGGAATCAGTGCTTATGCTTCGGCAACTATACCCATCCCTTTTGTAACTGGAACAACTTATGGTCTGAGACTGAATAAAAACTATAGATATTCAGTTAAAACAACATTTGTTTTGGTGGCCTCAGATTCTTCGGATCACTCAAAAAATCAGACCAGGCCAAGGTGCGACAGGCAAATAGCGAAGATGAAGATAAAATTCTGAGATTTGATCATTCTACCATGCACGCTTATCCCAACGTATCCGATGAGGTACAGATGGTAGGACTTTGCTCCTATGATATTTCCCTATCAAATGAGTTCAATACTCAAAATGGATTTTCTGTCAGTGGGAGCTTAGGTAAATTAGCTGCTGGGTTAGGTGTCACTTATGAAAAAGGAAAAGTAGAGGTTGCTAAAACAACGCGTTTTTCGAAATTTATAAAGCTGGACCCTGCGGTATCGATAGACGAATATCTAAGAATTGTATGCATGGATGAGTTTAATGAATCAAAAAAGAAAGAAATCGAATCACATTTTAATAAAATTGTCCTTGAGATGATGTGGCATCGAAATCCAGACAGCACGTGCAAGCCTTCGCTGGGCAACCCCGAGGAGTCCTTCCCGAATGGTGATCGTTCTTGCATGGAGTGGTATTCTGATAGTTTCGATTCTCATTTGAGAAAAAGAACTATTCCGCGCTGCGAGATTCAAGCCGATGGAGCCCATCGCTGTGTTCTCAAATCTCGTGAAAATGCAACTTGTCCTATGTTTCTCGATCGTAAAGCGGGTACGTACAGCCCCTTTTTAAACCGTGAGACTCATCGCTTGTCAGTGACCTCAGGGGCTTATGAAAGGCCTTGCGACGAGAAGTCAGGACTTAAGTGCCAGTTCGTTGACAAACCTTCCATGTTTGCGCTTGGAATCCCTCTGATTATGGGGTCCGCTCGATGTTCGCGATAGGAACGGCGCAACGCATCTTATGTCGATGATAAGGTCCTGGAATGCGAAAAGGCGCTCCAGGCCTGCCTTCACGGTTGTGGATTTCATGTTTTTATCCCCTTATTTTTATTTCATAATTAAATAGAATTTTCCGACTCTTAGATCTGATATAGTAGAGAGAAGTTCCTTGGTGAGGGCTGAGCGTTTGGCATTGAGTGGTTCAAAACGATGATGTCGCAGCATTCTTCTATTTTATTGACCCTTTCTGGTGTCTCATTTTTTATGCTGGGGATGAATCTCGCCAGCGAGAACTTGCAAAAACTTGCGGCCAATCGAACTCGTGATTTGATCGTGAGTCTTTCTAAACGCCCCTTTTTCGGAGTGTTGGTTGGAATCGGTCTGACTTTAATTATTCAGAGTTCGGGCGCCGTGACGTCCATGTTGGTCGGTCTCGGGTCTGCGGGAGTGTTTGGCCTCCAGCAAGTCATGAGCGTCATCTTAGGGTCGACAGTAGGAACCACTTTTACAGTGCAACTGCTGAGCTTGAATGTGGCCCAGTATGGTCTGCCCATTTTTGCCGTCTCTTTTACAATCTTTTTTCTCGCAAAAAATCGCATTCTTAAACAAGTGATGGCGACAGCCATGGGCTTTGGTTTGATTTTTTTTGGCCTTGAGATGATTGGCTTCGGAACGCAGGAGTTAAGGAATGTGCAAACCTTTTCCTCCTTTTTAAGAAGTCTGAATGAGAATCCTTTCCTCGCGCTACTAGTAACGGCGACGTTTACGGGAATTGTTCATAGCAGTGCGGTCACGATCGGTTTTGCAATGGCCTTGACGGTTTCAGGCCAAATCAGTCTAGTCGATGCCGTGTATTGGGTCTACGGAGCAAACATTGGAACGACAGCGACAGCCCTCCTTGCCAGCTTTGGAGGAAACTATGTGGGCCGCCAGGTGGCCTGGGCCCATTGTTTCTACAAAATTGTGAGTGTTTTGTTGTTTCTGCCCTTTACAGAGCAACTGGCCAATTTATTTGGATCAGAAAGTCCGCAGAGGGATTTGGCAAATATTCATACAGCTTTCAATGTTGGAGCTGCCGCAGTCTTTTATCCCTTTATCAAGCATGGATCCAGACTTATCGAAAAGGTCTTCCCCCCATCCGAAGCAGAAAAGGAATTCACCGTTAAATTCCTTGATCGGGGAAACTATCAGAGCACCTCCGTTGCGGTTGCTCATGCCGAGCGTGAAGTTTTAAGGATGGCAGATATCGTATTGAGCATGGTGAAAGACTCCTGCCGAATTTTGAAGGATGAAAGCCCTGATCTCGAGCACGATATTCGCTTGAGAGATGATCGGGTTGACCTGCTCAATCGCGAGATCAATCTGTTTTTGGTCAGACACATGGAAGACGGTGATATTGTTGCACAAAAAAACATGATGCGAATAATTGATTTTTCGGCTGATTTGGAGAGTGCGGCAGATGTGGTTGACAACAGTCTCTTAGATTTGGCTCGCAAAAAGCACACCTTGAAATTGGAATTTACGAGCGAAGGGTGGAAAGAGATTCAGGAAATTCATAGGGAAGTCGTGAAGGCCGTGGAGATGTCGATTAGCTGCTTCCAGGTAGAAGATAAGGAATTGGCTGCTAAGGTCATTTTTCACAAGCGAGAGATTCGTCAAATGGAGCGACGCTTTCGGGAAGCCAATATAGAACGCCTCGTCAAAGGCCGTAATACTTCCGTTAACACAAGTTCTATTCATTTGGACGCCCTCACCGAGTTCCGTCGCATTGTTGGGATCGTCTCAAATCACGCCTACGGCCTTCTCAAAGATGCGGATCCCTATAACGCTCTGCCACGTCGCTGACCAAAGGCCGAATTCTGTTAAAGGACCGCTTTAGGTTTGACCCTTTATTAGCTATATATTATCAATATTACTGGAGAAAACTAAAAGACTGGTAGTGGGAGAGTGGGAGAAATCATGGAAGAAGCAACCAAGAGGACATATGAGGTGTTGATTGCTGGACTGCCTCTGAAGCTTCGTTCTTCACATGATGACAAAACGGTCGCAAAGCTTGTGGCCTTAGTGGATGAAAAAGTGAATGAAGCCATGGGTGGGCACGCGAATGTGTCCTTTCAAAATGCCCTGTTGCTTGCCTCCTTACATATTGCCGAAGAGCTGATTCTACTCAAACGAGTTGCATTTGAAGAACTGCATGGGTTGGAAATCAAGGCTCAGGAAGTTCTTACCAGTCTAGAGTCTTCTCCATTAACCCAGACCGGGTTGGATCACTGAGTTTAATGGAAGATGGAGAGCGAAGTTTGGATTTATGGGTGAGAAAGCAATGACAACATATATTTTATCTTTGATTGATTGATTGATCGATTGATTGATCGATCGGGTTGTTGCAACTGACTTAATTATGTTCTGGATCCCCGCCCCTCTCTCTCAAATAATTAGGCTTTAGATAGGTTCAGTCTGGATCTCGCGAAGTGCGAGGCGATGATGTTAGGGAACTTGGAGCAAATAAAGAAAACAGCCGTACGCAAGGCGTATCTGGCTCAGAGAGCTGAGTTTGTTAAGAATTCTCATGCCCGCCTTTTTTCAATTAACTCGGCGATCAGTAAGAACGTCCTGGATCTTTTGAATAAGCAAAGGCCAAATTTGATAGCGACTTACAGCCCTCTCAAAGAGGAGGCTGATCCCAATGGTTTTCAGAAGGACCTGCCGGATTGCTCGTTTGCCTATCCCTCGGTCGATGGCTCCAATCTTTCTTTTTGGGTGCCAAAAGGCCAATTGGGTAAGGATCCAATGATGTGGAGGCCAGGTCCATTTGGTATTCAGGAGCCCGATCCACAAAAATGTGAGCTGGTACAAATAGATGATTGTGATTTTATTTTAGTGCCGGGAGTTAGTTTTGATCGGTGTGGACGGAGAGTAGGTTATGGCAAGGGTTTCTATGATCGGGCCCTTGGTAAAGCTTCAAGAATAAAAATTGGTATTTGTTTTTCTGTTCAGCTGTCGCAGGAGCCACTTCCTTATGGAGACGGTGACGTGAAGATGGACTGGATTGTGACTGAAAATTCGATGCAGGAGTGCGTCGACTGAGAAAGGAATTGGAGTCATGGGAACCGAAATTGTTGTTACCGGATTTGTGAGTCTGGTTTTGGGTTTGGTCGGTGGAGTAGGTGCTTTGATCCTATTCTACAAAATGACTGGTCAAAACAAGATTCAGGAGACGGAAAAAGAGGCTGAAAAAATTGTTCAAAGAGCGAAGAACCAAGCCATAAAAATAGAAAGAGATTCGGCCAGCAGGGCCAAAGAATTCGAAGCTCGGGCTCGACGCAATGTCGAAAACGACATCAAGAAAGAAAGGCAGAAAGCAGAGGGCATAGAAAGGCAGCTGAAAGAAAAGGACGCTCGGCTGGAATCTGACTATAAGCGAAAGAATGAAGTTCTTGAAAATAAGATTCACGATTTGGACGAAAAGGCTGAACGCATTCAGATCACTCAATCTCGCATTGCAGATTTGGAGCAAAAGGCTCAACACCAGATTAACGATCTGCGAGAAAAATTGGAGAGCGTGGCAAATATGAGTTCTGATCAAGCTCGTGACGAACTTCGGCGGGCTCTTGAAGACGAGGTGAGAAACAATATCTCGGGTGAGCTTCAGAAAATCGAAGATGACGCCCGAGCTGAAGCCCATCGCAACGCGAAGCGGGTGATTTCTGTCGCCATTTCCCGCTTTGCAGGGGAGGTCGCCGCTGAGCGAACCGTCGCGACTGTCCCGCTCACAAGTGATGAAATGAAGGGGAAGATTATCGGTAGAGAAGGGCGCAATATTCGCGCGCTAGAGGCGGCCTGCGGGGTGGATTTGATCATTGATGAGACACCTGAAGCTGTGATTATTTCCAGTTTTGACTCGGTCAGGAGAGAGGTCGCTCGCTTGGCCTTGATAAAATTGATAGAAGATGGGCGAGTGCATCCCGCTCGCATTGAAGAAGTTGTGGACAAGGTCAAAAGTGAACTGTTTGCGAGTATCAAAGAGGACGGAGAGAAAGCTTGTTTTGATCTTGGAGTTCATGGCTTACATGCGAGTATCATCAATCTCTTGGGTGGTCTGAAATATCGCCACACCGAAACTCAGAATCTGCTTGCACACAGTATTGAAGTTGCCATGGTGGCAGGCATGATGGCGGCTGAAATTGGTTATGATGAAAAACTAGCAAGGCGCGCAGGCCTTTTGCATGATATTGGAAAAGCCATCGATCACACAGTTGATGGAAGTCATGCGATGGTGGGTGCTGAATTTGCAAAACGCCATGGTGAGAAGGAACAGGTTTGTCACGCGATTCGTGCCCACCACGACGAAGAAAAACCAGAATCGATTCTGGCACATTTGGTTCAGGCAGCGAATAGTCTTTCAAAGGCGAGACCGGGTGCCCGCCGCCATATGATGGAAAATTACATTCGGCGTCTTGAGGATCTTGAGTCGATTGGAAACAGCTTCGATGGTGTTTCCCGTACCTTCGCAATTCAGTCGGGCAAAGAAATTAGGGTTTTGGTTGACAGTTCAAAAGTAACAGATGAGCAGTCGATCATGCTCAGTCGCGATATCGCACGTAAAATTGAGCGGGAGCTAAACTATCCAGGTCAGGTCAAAGTGACGGTTGTTCGCGAAACTCGCATGGTTGAACACGCGAGATAGGATTTGAGAGGGGTTTGCAATGTCTCGGTTAAGTCCCAATGAGCAAGTGAGAGAGCTCAGTCGAGGAGTGGTTGATTTCATATCCGAAAAAGAGCTTTTGGAGAAACTGACTCGCTGTGAAAAGGAAAATAGACCCCTGAGGGTTAAGGCAGGATTCGATCCTTCACGTCCTGATCTTCATCTTGGACATACCGTGCTTATGAACAAGATGAAGCAATTTCAAGATTTGGGTCATGAGATCATTTTTTTGATTGGTGACTTTACGGCGATGATAGGCGATCCCACTGGCAAAGTTGAGACTCGTCCTGCTCTCACGATGGAAGAGGTGAGAGTGAACGCAGAGACCTATGCTCGACAGGTATTCAAGATCCTCGATCCTGAAAAAACGCTTGTGGACTACAATTCTCGTTGGATGAATAATTTTACTTCAGCCGATTTTATCCGACTTTCCAGCCAATATACGGTAGCCCGAATGATGGAAAGAGATGATTTTTCAAAACGATTTCAGAGCCATCAGAGTATCTGTATTCATGAATTTTTGTACCCCTTGGTTCAAGGTTATGATTCCGTTGCGCTAAAAGCAGATGTCGAACTTGGAGGCACTGACCAAAAATTTAATCTTCTGGTCGGTCGGGACTTGCAAAAGTCTTAC
Organism: Bdellovibrionales bacterium; assembly: GCA_016714165.1. Lineage (NCBI taxonomy): Bacteria > Pseudomonadati > Bdellovibrionota > Bdellovibrionia > Bdellovibrionales > Bdellovibrionales bacterium. The sequence goes on along the minus strand of JADJNU010000001.1, from coordinate 1,392,434 downwards.
GGAGTTGAGAGCCAGTGTGTTTTGACCATGCCCATTCTTGAAGGCCTTGATGGGGTTCAGAAAATGTCAAAGAGTCTGGATAACTACATTGCCGTGGAGGACAGTCCTCGAGAGATGTTTGGCAAAACCATGCGCGTTTCGGATGAATTGATGGTTCGTTACTATGAACTCCTGACGGATAAAACCAGCGGGGAGATGGATGAATTGAAGCAGATGCTGGGATCAGGACAAAAGCATCCGAGGGAGGCCAAAGTGGAGCTGGCTCACTTTTTTGTTTCTCGTTTTCATTCTCTTCAGGACGCAAACAGGGCTGTTGAGGAATTCAATCGTATTTTTGTGGACAAGGGGCTACCCGACGAGATGCCCGAATTCAAGTTGCCCGCCGAGAAGGGACTATGGATTTGTCACTTGCTAAAGCAACTTGATTTGGTGACATCGACGAGCGAAGCGAGACGGCTGATTCAGGGACGTGCCATCGAGAAGGGTGGAGAGAAAATTGAAGATCCACAAATGAAAATCGATCTTGTTGCAGGCGATGAATTTATTTTAAAAGTTGGCAGAAAGAAATTTGCTAAAGTTCAGGTGTTAAAATGAAAGTTAAATTTCTGCCTCAAGGCATCGAGCTCGAGATACAGCCCAATCAAACAGTGATGGATCTCGCACATCGGAATGGAATTTTCATTAAGTCCATCTGTAACGGCGTGCCCAACTGTGCCGAATGTCGAGTCAAACTCGTCGAGGGAGAGTACAATGTGCTGCCTCCATCAAGTAAGGAGCTCTCTTTGATTGGATCGGGTCACTTCATTGACCAACGTCGCCTGTCCTGTCAGCTTTACTGTTTTGGCGATATCACTGTTGATTTGACGGAACAAGAAAAGAAAGAGCATGAAGGCCCTCCCGGCTCGCGTCGATTTCAGGTTGACCTCCGAAACGAAGGAGTCGTTTCTAAAGCCGTAACCGGAAATTTAATCCAGCAAGACGATGATATTGTTCAGGCCATAACTGAGGATTTAAATAATCCCAATAGCCCCGCAGTTGGCAAAGTTGGAAAAAAAGGAGAACCAAATTTAGGTAACTCTAAGTCTCGATTGGAGGCCATGATAAAGAGGACCGAGGACAAATCAAAAAATCAGTCAAATTCGGATCGTCCCTCATCAAACAAACGGCGCCGACGGCGGCGGCGATAAAGGATCCAGCAGGGAGTGGATCTTTAAACTCCAAACGAAGTGCCCGGAAATGACTCGTATAAAAAATAGGTTCTTGATTCTACAAGAGTCTCCTAGCGATAAGGGTGTGGGACTGTCCGCAATCCAGTCCCTTCCGAGATTGGTGTCTGTATCATTAGGGCGCTATCTTAAACATCCGTGACCTCAGCCTCTCCAATTCATCTCTTCCCGGTTCAAAAAAGGTCAAAGCGTTTTGAATATCGGTCATCACGTCATACATTTCGCGAGTTCTCTGAAACACTTTCCTTGTCTCCGCTAAATGGTTCTCATTGGCCTTCACAAATTGTCTCATGGTATTAGGCCTCAAAGGTCCCTCTGTACCTTGTGAATTGAATTCATCGAGGACGCTCGCTAACTGTCTTGATAAGTTCTCAATTTGAGTTGTTGATTGCATAGTTTCAGCCAAGTGGTCTAATACCCGACGGAATTCGGATACATCAATTTCCGAGACTTTCCTTTCCCAGGGGCGATTGAGGATATTTATTCGGTGAACTATTCCGTTATCAATGTCCATTGCCCATCGATAAACTTCGTTTAGTTGATCGCGGATGCGACCAATCCCACTTTGTAGGACTGTAGACAAATCAAAGGCAACCTGGTTAAATCTATGAATTTCTCTCACAGAATCGACCGATGATTCAGGATCAGAGTCCCTGCTCTTCGTCAGTTTAAAGCAGGAGATCCCCACTTCCCTTAGGCTGGCCAAGAGTTCATTACCCTTTATCAGAATAGGAGATATAGAATCTGCCCTTTTGAAATCATGAGAGATTTTAGGATACACAGGGGAATTTCCGTTGGGTGGTGACAATCTCAATGGAGACCTTTTGCCCTTCGAAGCATCAGAGATAAACAAGACATGATTAAAGGGCCAAGGAGCTTCTTGAGAGAGTCTTTTCAGAAATTCGATTATCCGATCCCACCTAATCTTGACCCGTGGAACAGACGAGTTCGCTGAAGGGGCAGATGATCGATTCACTCTCGTCGATCCTATTGCGGCCATTTCCTTTTCGGTAGCACCAACATCCAAAATTGCACTTGTTGGGACTGGTCTCAGAATTCCCAAGGTTTCCCTCAGAGCCTCAAAACCAAAAATGGCCCGACCTTCTTCAAGAGAAAGCTCCTGACCGTTTTGCTCATCCCCATCGACCCTTCTTAAAAGATGAAATGATTGGGGCATGCGCTTTCCCAGGTTTTCCGGCTGAGATTGATATTCATGGTTACTTCGAAAAATGAGAGAAGAAATGATTAAAGTTCTTGCTAAATGTATGGGCAAGCCTGACACAATGACAGCATCATGATTCGTTGCAGTGACTGTTAGCTCGTCTTTGACAGCAATTTCAAAATCGGAATTTTTCAAAAATAACTTATCTAATAATTCATCTAAGGTCACTCGATGAGTTGGACCAGATGAGGGTAAAAAGTCCAACATCAAATCTACTTGCTCAGATACCTCGGAATTACTTAAAAGCATCTGTTCGAGAAGCTTCAACCAGACCAAAGAAAAATTCGATTTTGCTTCTTCGGCGCCAAACTGAGGATTATATCTACTAAAAGTGTGGTTAGGCTGAACTAGGCTTCCAAAGAGGCCAAATTCGATTTGCATGAAAAATAAAGTGATCAGTGGGTGCGTTTTGTGATTCAAAAGGGCAGGCTGAAGGACACCCTCAATAAGAAGATGAACGCCCGGCAGGTGGTCTGGCACTCGAGAACTTGGTTTAGACGATTTCGCTGCAACCTCGACAGGTGCCATCTTATATGGCAAGGGTCTCCTCACCTGAAAATAATCTGATCTAGAATAAATACCATAAATCAGCATCATGGTCTCAGCGACGACCTTTGGCCCCCTGTGCGCCTGAAGGAGATCCGTTAGCAGGTTCTCAAAGGAACTGACATCAAATCGACTTTCATCCATCGGAATATCTGATTGATCATTATACCTTCCAAAGTAGTCCAGATGCGGTTTAGCATCACGATGTTGAAGGTATTCGTCAAACTGCCGATAGGTTCTGAGAATCAGTTTGATGAAAGCGGGTTGCTGGAGCCATTGTATCTGACGAACAATGAAATCAATGATAACCGGATTACTTTCAAAAAAATGAGCCGCAAGGCGCAGGTGACGTCGACTTTGGTCGGATCCGACAAACTTATTTTCCCACCTCGCAAGATAGGCCAGGTTATAGAAGATCACTTTGAGCTTTTGGGCCACCGTAAATTGAGGAGAGCCTAAGAGGTTGTCAATATCTTCAGAGTAATTTTTAAATCGCTCAAGTAATTCAGCTACCTCGTTTTCTGAGATCTGTCGATTGTAGGCGAATTCTTGATCAATTCTCTCAAACCAATCTCTAAATCCGTTGGAATTGACAAACCTAAGGATAGGATAGGTCAATATCTGACGACACCCTGCTTTGGCTTCAGCGACTGGTATTTGATCAAGACTCCGAGCATTTAAAACTAAGCTATTAGAACCAGCTGCATAAGGAAGGAAAGTAAAAATCGGCACACAAAAAATAAGCATGGAGAGAGCCCGCTGAACGATCAAGAAAAAGTTTAATGTCCACACGTTACGCTCCTTGTCAAAAGCCGGAAAGTAGCAAAGCCACTGGTCTTAAGCAAGTCAGATTAGAACCTGCCCCAAGACATCTAATCTGTGATGTAAAAGTTACCGTTTATGTATAATTTCTTTGAGAGGCCAGAAGGGAAGCAAACCCACATCTGCTCCCAAGGAATCTGCGGACTTAGCTCAAAACCAAGCGGCTTCCTTTGGGGAACTCTATTCAGCAATTGTAGTCGAATCTGATATTTTGTCTTTATCGGGCATACGATCCTCCTAGAGTTTTGCCACGACTACGTCCGCGTCTACGAACAAGATAAAAGTCTTTGTACTGATCTTTTGACATACTTGTTTCGATATATTTTTCTAGCAATTCACGAAGCTCATTTTTAATAGGAGAGCGGGGATTAAAATAGTAAATGATTTGATTTCCCATTGGACGGCTGGACAGGATACCCGCACTTTCTAGTTTGACCAATTGAAGGTAAATTTGCGTTTTTGAAACCTTAAAAGCATCAGAAATTTCTTTTGCGGTCCCTTCTTCATATCGAGCGAGAAACATAAGGGCTTGCGTTGCTGTTAAATTACCAAATAATTTTGCTATTTCCACATCAATGCTCCTGGATCAAGTGTACATTGAAATCGGTATAAAGTTAATATCAATTAATATTAATATTATATTGATTAATATTGAAATGATATCATTTATCGTTTAACTAATTGTATAATATATAATATTTAACAGGGGGGTGTTGACCTCAAAATCACTCCATTTGATCTTATAGATAATATATGAAGTATCGATACCTAGTGTATTGAACGGAATGCCCCTTCGAGAACCCAATATTTCCCACCCCAAAGTTCAGTTCAGGAGGAAGGGTTTCGATCATCTTATTCGTCTGGACCAGCTAGAAATATCCGAAAGCGAAAGACAAATGGCACGAAGCCTTTTGCCGCCACTCTTGAAATGGCTACATGCTGCAAAAAATGAATATCAAACAAACTAAGGAATTGAAACGGGAAGAAGAACGGAGTGGCTATCGCACCTATTTTGGCTGTACTGAAGTAGGTTGAAGTGATTCAAAAATTCTGTGGGCCTACTTCAGCAATAAGATGTCCCACCAAAACCGCTATTTATACTCCAAACGAAGTGCCGCATCCACAGGTCTTCGTGGCGTTTGGATTATTGAATACAAAGCCCTTGCCATTTAGTCCACCGCTGTAGTCAAGGCTGAGGCCCACTAGATAAAGCAGACTTTCACCATCGACGATGATCTTTTCATTAAAATACTCAAATACTTTGTCTCCATTGGCGACCTGCTCATCAAAATCCATCTTGTAAGAAAAACCAGAGCAACCACCCTTCTTCACTTTTACGCGAAGCATGGCCTGCTCCTTAGCTCCGTCTTCGCTTCTCAATTGAGCAATCCGCTTTGCTGCATTTTCTGTTACTGTTATCATAAGCATCACCATCCTGCGGGAAAAGGCCCCTCTTCTGTTGGGCTAACTAATAAGGCAAATTATAGCATATATGATTTGGGAGTGGCCAGAAGTAAAGCTACACCAGTGAACCCGCCCATGAGCTACCCATAAATCTACTGATTAAGCTATTGAAATCTGGCGATTTTTAACCACCATCTCGACTATCTTATCGATTGCGAGTTCGATATCTGCGAATGTGGTCAGGCGGCCCAAACCAAGACGCACTGTTGCTCGAGCCAATTGGTCGGAGTGCCCGATCGCTTTGAGGACATGGCTCGGAGAGGAGGTTCCTGAAGCGCAGGCCGAACCGGCACTGAGGGCGAGTCCATTTAATCCAAGGGCAAATATGTCGGCGGATAGGCCTCTAAATGAAAAACTGACATTGGTCGCAAGCCTTTCTGTGGGGTGACCATTGAGAGAGGCTTCGGGGAGTTGGTTGAGCACACCGCTGATCAGATGCTTTTGAAGTACCTTTAGACGCTCAGATTCTGCACCCATACCGCTTAGGGCGAGCTCAGTCGCGGCACCGAGGCCAACGATGCCCGGGACGTTGAGAGTGCCAGGGCGAATTCCATGCTCTTGGGTTCCTCCACTCAGGAGAGGGAGAAGTTCAACAGTGGGGTTCTTAGATCGCACAAAAAGAACCCCCACTCCCTTGGGGCCGTAAATTTTATGACCAGAGAGACTTAAAAGATCAATGGCCATGTCCTCAACATGAATGGGGAGCTTTCCAAAGGATTGGGCGCAGTCCGAGTGAAACAAGATATTTTGCGATTTCGCCCACTGTCCAATTTCGGCAATTGGATTGATGGTTCCAATTTCATTATTTGCCATCATGACAGAGATCAGGCGTGTGTTTGGTTTGACTGCCCTTTGGATACTTTTGAGGGAGACCTGTCCAAAGCGATCGGGATCAACAAGTGTCACCTCAGCTCCAAAGCGTGTTTGAGCAAATCGATAAACTTCGAGAACAGACTTATGCTCAACCTGGCTTGTGATGAAGTGGGGTGCCGAGTCGTTCTGATCGCCTCGTCTTGTGGCAAGGCCAAGTATGGCCAGATTGTTACTTTCAGTAGCCCCGCTTGTAAAATAAATCTCTTTGGGTTGGCAATGGAGGGCTAAGGCAATCTGCTCACGAGCTTTTTCTACGGCCATGTTTGCGGACCATCCATAAGAATGGCTCAAACTCGCCGGGTTTCCGAACTCTTCAGTGAAATAGGGCCTCATGGCCTCGAAAGCCAAAGGGTGCAAAGGGGTCGTCGCATTATAATCAAAATAGATGGGTCTTTTCGTTGTCTTCATTGAGATTTCATCCAAAAATCAAAGGGCAATGCCAATCCAGCGAAGACATATCGCATTATTGAGTCCAAGGTCACTCAATTATAGAGTCTTTGGAATGAGTGATCAATCAGGCCGTGAATGGGCAAAAGGATTAAATTTTTCACGTTATTTTACCCAACAGGGGCGTGATCCTTATTATGCCAATGTTACCTGGGAACAAAGAGATAGCTTGATCCATGACAGTCAAGGCCGAGTTCTTTTTCACCAGACGGGGGTCACTGTGCCCAAGTTTTGGAGTCAAATGGCCACCGACATTGCCGCATCCAAATATTTTCGCCAACGTGATGTGCCTCGCTCCATTTGTCCAGAAGGAAAAGAGACCTCCGTTATTCACATGTTTGAACGAGTTGTGACGACTCTTCTCTTCGAAGGAGAAAAGCAAAACCTGTGGGAGAGCGATGACTCTGCTCAGATTTTTGCCGATGAACTTCGCCACCTGCTTGTTCATCAGTTCGGATCATTTAACAGTCCCGTTTGGTTCAATTGTGGCTTGAGTCATTGTTATGGAATCAAGTCTCAAATGAAGACTTGGTATTGGGATGATGATTTGGGATGCGTAAAAGAAGGAGAGGATGCTTTTCTGCGTCCGCAATCTTCGGCTTGTTTTATTCTGAGCGTGAAGGACGATCTGACAAGTATTTTTGAATTGGCTCTCAAGGAGGCCCGAATTTTCAAATACGGTTCTGGTTCTGGTACCAATTTTTCGACCTTGCGGGGCAAGCAAGAGGAACTTGCTGGTGGAGGTTTCAGTTCTGGATTACTTGCGTTTTTAGACGTCCTTGATCGTGGCGCCGCAGCGACAAAATCTGGCGGGGTAACAAGACGAGCGGCTAAGATGGTTTGTTTGGACGTGGATCACCCAGAAATATTGGATTTTATTCGTTGGAAATATCGGGAAGAAGAAAAGGCCAGAGGACTTTTGAAAGCCGGATTTTCAGGAGGCCTTGACGGAGAGGTTTACCACACCATCAGTGGGCAAAATTCGAACAATTCAATGCGGGTCACAGATTCTTTTATGGAAGCGGTTCTCAACAAGGGGCATTGGGAGACGAAATCTCGAACCACGGGCGAAGTGATTGAAATTTTTGAGGCCCAAGATATTTGGGATGAGATTCTGAAAGCAATCTGGCATTGTGGTGATCCTGGTATTCAATTCGATTCGACCATTCAAAGCTGGCACACGGTTCCTGCGAGCGGTCCGATTCGAGCGAGCAATCCCTGCTCCGAGTTTATGTTTCTGGATGATTCTGGCTGCAACTTGGCCTCTCTCAATTTGGCGAGATTTTTCAATGAGGCGACTGGCGTATTTGACTTGGAAGGTCTGAGATCGGCGGTTCGCGTGTTCATTACTGCCCAAGAGATATGGGTGGGTTATTCAAGTTATCCAACGCCTGAAATTGTAATAAATAGTCAAGATTTTCGCCCACTGGGTTTGGGTTTTGCAAATCTTGGTGGATTGCTCATGCGCATGGGACTCGCTTATGATTCGAAGGAAGGGCGCTCTTGGGCAGGAGCAATTGCGGCTTGGATACAAGCAGAAGCTCTTTCGACGAGCGTGAACCTAGCCGAAGTTAGGGGAGCCTTTGTTGGATACAGTAAAAATAGAATGCCTGTGCTCAATGTGATTTCTCGACATCAGGAAGCAGCAGAGAAATTGCTCAAGTCACCGATTCTTCCAAAAAATATGAGAGAGGGTCTGAGCGAAAAGTTCTCTTTAATTTTGGAGAAGGCAAAGAGGGTGGGGATCCGCAATGCTCAGGTGACAGCAGTCGCTCCCACGGGTACTATCGGGCTACTCATGGATTGCGATACAACCGGAATTGAACCTGAGTATGCCTTGGTCAAAATGAAAACTCTTGCGGGAGGAGGAGCCGTTCGCCAAGTCAATCAAGCTTTGCCCGTTGCGCTGAGAAGGCTCGGTTACAGCACGATTCAGTCTCAGGAGATCTTAGACTATGTTCTTAAATTTGGTCACCTGGGACAGGCTCCCATTTTAAAATCGGAACACACAAAAATTTTCGAATGTGCAAGTTTTGTAAAGGGGGAATTGGGTTTGCGTCCGGAAGCTCATCTGGAAATGATGGAGGCCGTTCAGCCCTTTGTCAGTGGAGCGATATCAAAGACAGTGAATCTTCCTGAATGGGCGACGACCGAGGATATTGGCCGACTTTTGCTTATGGCTTGGAAAAAAGGATTAAAGGCCATTTCCATTTATCGAGATGGGAGCAAATTTGTTCAGCCCTTATGTCCGTTTGTTTGTATTGACCCCAAAAGCTCCTCACACTAGTATTTGACGCCAATCAACCGAGGGAGAATAAGGTGTCAGATCATTTAAGTTCAGAGCTTTCCAAATTCGATCTGTTTAATCCAACGCAAGAACACAGCATGCTCAGACAGATGGTCAGAGAATTCGCCCAGAAAGAGGTGGAGCCTCAAGCCTTGGAGCACGATCGAAAGGAGCTTTTTAATCTCAGTCTTTTTCGCAAGCTTGGTGAATTAGGTCTTTTGGGAATTACAGTTGATGAAAAATTTGGTGGTTCTGGTCAGGATCCCTTGGCTGCCGCAATTGTCCATGAAGAGCTGTCTGCTTCTGATCCGGGATTTACTCTGGCCTATCTGGCTCATGCCATGCTTTGTGTGAATAATCTGGCTCAAAACGGATCTAAAGAACAGTCAGAGAAATACCTGCCCAAGCTTTGCTCGGGTGAGTGGGTGGGGTGCATGGCGATGTCAGAACCACACGTCGGAACGGATGTTATGGGAATGCTCACCACCGCAGAACGGCGCGGGAATGAATACATTATCAATGGACGAAAGATGTGGATCACAAATGGGACTCTTGATGAAGAGAGAACCCCAGCTGACGTGGTGTTACTCTACGCCAAAACGGGTGAGAAAAACGGCAGAGCTCTTTTGTCCACATTCATTGTCGATAAAACACATTCTGGCTATAGCGTCGGACAAAAAATAAAAGACAAAACAGGCATGCGCGCATCCAATACGGCAGAGTTGGTTTTTCAGGATTGTCGCGTTCCCGTGTCTGCATTGATCGGCTCTGAAGGGGATTCAATGCTTCATATGATGAAGAATCTGGAACTTGAGCGACTCACTTTGGCCGCGATGAGCCTCGGAATTGGCAGAAGGAGTCTTGAGGTGATGAATAAATACGCGAGAGAACGAGAAGCATTTGGAAAATCCCTCAATTTTTTTGGCCAGATTCAAAAATATATTGGTGATTCCTATGCTGAGTATATGGCCGCTAAAACTTACGTCTACAATACCGCTCGGATGATGGACATTTCCTCCCACGGGCATCGTCTGGATTCTGATGGAGTTAAACTCGTGGCGACAACGATGGGTAAAAATCTAGCAGACAGAGCGATGCAGGTTTTGGGTGGTTATGGTTATGTCGGTGAGTATGTCGTCGAACGCCTCTGGCGGGATGCTAAGCTCCTCGAAATCGGAGGGGGCACTCTGGAGGCGCATCAAAAGAATATTACCCGGGATTTGGCGAAACTGGAAACCACATAAGGAAATGAGGCGAGTATTTGGGTCTTTCTCTGCAGGCCTAGGCGCTGGTTAGCGGACCTGCTTCTGGAAATACTGGGAGAAATTACATTGAGATTCACCATGCGAGATACTCCTTGACTTTGAAAACAGCCAGATAGACACATGGCGGCATTCTGCCGCCTGACGAGGTGTGCAAAGGAGAAGATCATGAGAATTTGTATTATTCTATCGCTTTTGTGCCTGATTCCAGGTGCTGTTTTTGCGTCAACGGGGGCTTCTGAAGGCTGCATTGAACACCTCCCCAGGCAGGCTCACGCAAGTAGCCATAATTTTGAGATCGCAGTTGATTTTGACAAGGACCTCTATCCTGTCTCTGGCGAGGGCCTGAGGTTGATAGCAAGGAAGTTGATGAATGAAATCCAGGCCCCTTACTTGGCGCATATTAACGGTGCACCCTTTAACTTGGAAACTGCCAAAATTGCAGATCAAAAGATCAGGTGTGTGCAAATAGCTGAGGCCAAAAACGTGTTTTTGTGTATGTCCTATCATCACGAAATTCTCAACGGCACGATGTGGAGATTTTCCATTTTTTCAGAGGGATTTTCAACTGTCAAAAAACAAACGGTTGTCTCCCATGATCACCCGGCTGGAAAGTACATTCAGGCTTTCATAGGGGGGTTTAATACTCCGGGAGCAGAACTGATAGGATTTTTTACGACGGTCAAAGACTCTGACTTAAGTGCTCAGGAACGTGCTTTTAAGAAAGCAGTCTATGATCGCATTATTGAGCGCATTGGTGGCCCCTCTGAAGAGTTTTATGTTGTATCAATTCCTATGACGGGCCCTGGAACTATGACATTTTTTGATACGGCTTCTCATGAGTTGTTGCATGCTCAGCATAGGATGACTCCTGCTTATAAGAAATACGAAGGTGTTAATTTTGTCGAAAAATACCGAACCTTACTTGTAAAAAAACTGACTCAAGCTGGTATTAAATTTATTGAACTCAAGTGATCTTGAAATCAGAAGGAGTATCAACTCGCGGGTCGACCAGTGCCCAGGTTTTTTATTTGATGCATTCGCAAAAAGGCCTAGTCGCAGGCCGGTAAAAGTGCAATCGCTTTTTTGGCCAAGTCCTGAAATTCCTTTTCGACTTCAGGATCGCAGAAAAAATTGATCGGCTGCTGACAGATCGGATTGCCTGCGAGAAAGAGAGGTAAAACCTCTCCAGAGGGCACAACTGCTTCTGCCATTGGTATCATCATTGCGAGGCATGCCACCTGTTCGCTGTTTTGCGGAGCTCCAAACCGGATTCTGCAGATCTCTGATTCAGATAGGAACTGTTGGAGCGATTCCTTCAGTCCCCTTGGCACCGGCGCTTGTCCGCTGAATTCTTTCCCGGGACAAGCGAGATGATAGCTTGCGACTCCGGAGTCAAAATCTAATTCAGCCTCAGAATATCCTTCGGAGATGGAGCTAGAAAGCCCTGCTGATGTGAGGTGAATGGCCTTTACTGTTCCTAAAACACCTAAACTTTCCCTGACAAGCGAGCCTGCGGTTTCCGTTGAAGAATCAGGAGCATTGCAACTGGCAATTCCAGCCGCAAGTCCCAAAATGATAAAGAGGTGAGCGATCGATGTCTCCATACCTGATTGAAAATGCAACTCTCATTCCAGTCTCCGTGGCTTATATTGATTAACAGAGTGGACACTTGTCTAACGAAAGAACATGAGCAATTGCTAGACGCTATGAACGGTTCTGTAACATTGGCCCGACCAGACCAAATAAATTGGTTCTAAGTCCACAACTAATTGGTTAAGGCTTTTTGTCGAGCGTGCGGTAGAGCTGAGAGTGGGGTGTCACTCCTGGCACTCTCAACACCCAAGGAAATTGGATATTAAAGACAACTCGGGCCAGGCTCAATTTCTCATTCAGAGATAAATGGGAGAAATATTCTTTAATTTGTTCAGGTTCAATTTTCTTACTGTCCTTGATATTCGGGAAAGCGGCTTTCTCTATGCTTCCGGTGTTTCCCTAACCAGGATTTCTTGCTTGAAAAGTAAGGCCTCCCACAAACTCAAAAAATCCTGATAAGTAAAAATGAGCCGGGAGAAATTATGGAGATGTGGCTGCCATATTTCCTGCAAGAGGGCCTGATCCAAATTTAAACTAAATTGATTAATTCCCTTAAGAGTGATGCCTCGGCGATTTGTTAGCATTTCGTAAGCCGCGAGGACCTGTTGCTGAGTTCCGGGGCTGACCATCTCCAGTGCGGTCAATAATTTAGATGGCTCCATATCATCGGGACCCACCCACCCACGCTGAGCATATTCTTTCTTAAGAAAAAATTTAAAGGTGCCGTATTCGCCACCTTGAGCTGAGTCCTCGAACTCCATGGTGAAGAAGACATTGTCGCCAGATCGTATCGCTCTATTGAATGGATGAATACTATTGCCGGGCATGGGAAAACCTAGGTTTGTTATCTTGGTGGCACTGAGAACATTTGTTGTGATGTCTCCAGAAGTCCTTCTGGCATGGATAATTCGTGCGGCGGATTCTAAGGAAGGCCGATTATCCATGCCCTTTGGGAGATCAAAAATCTTTCTCATGGCAGCTAGATTAAACCTACTTAAAGAGGAAAGCGTTTCATAAGGATCAGCGTCAGTGTGCTGAACCCCCAGATTCTCCAGAGTTCTAGCGAGTGAGGCTCTCTGAATGTGAGCAATTTGATCAGGATCATTGAACCGCATTAATATTTTTTCAATTTCTCGTCCTACTTCATCCTGGGAGCTGCCGTGCTCGATAGCTATGGATTTTAAAAGCGAAGCTGGGGTTTTGACCATTCCATTGGCTAAAGCCGTATAGAGGGGAAATCGGGCCGCAATCTCTGATGCATCCAATTCGAGCGTTGATGATGCCGAGGGAATTAAGCTATTGCGACAATTGTGGGCACCGACAGAGCTGAAACTAGCAAAAATGGCGACTGTTAGTGTCAAAATTATTAACCGATTTAGTTGTACCAGCTTCAAGGCGTTCTCCACAATGCTCTCCTGCCCTTTTATGCTCATTTACCGAGCAAAGGCTATGCCATGATTTCGCAGCAGATTTGGGTGGAGTGCATTCCGCTTTTGTAGGGGCTAGAGTTGGCTCGTTCTCTAGAAGTGAACGAGACCAGTTTCATGGAGGATTGGAAGAAGCAAAAGGAGTTTGCCCAGCGATCGGACCCTGGCTGAAAATTCAGGGGCTTTATGTCCGCATTGAGCAAAAAAATCTCGGCGCGACATATTTCTCAGCCTATGGGGGAGTCACTTCTGCGAAGCAGACAGCGCCAGACAATAATCATTGCTTTTTAATGTGCAAATTGCCTGAGCCAGCCTTCATAGAAATTTTGAATTTACTGTCAGGAGTGTCACCAAGTTCGTTAATCAACTCTCCGCTACCAGCCATGAATGAAGCTCGGATCTTTGCGTTTTTTGGAAAAACAATTTCAGCTCCACCACTTCCAGTTTTGATGTCCAATTCACCTAGAGAAGGAGCTACATCATAGACAAGATTTATTTCTCCACTGCCTGTCTTGAGGTTTCCACCAGCGGTCAGACCTTTAATAGATACATCGCCGCTGCCAGTTTTTCCTTCAAGTTTTTTTACTTCTGCGTCTACATCAATATCACCGCTTCCAATATTGAAATTGAGATCGCCCGAGGTTCCTTTGACTTTGATATCACCGCTGCCTGAATCCAGGTCCAGCATTGCAGTTTTTGGTGCGGTGATGTCGAAATCAACTTCGCAATCATCCTTAAACACGCCTGTTTTTTCGACTCCTACAAAGAGGGTTCTGCCCTTTTTATCGATTGTCAGTTGACAGTGCTCACCAAACTGCTTTTTGGTCGCAGTCACAGCGGCTTTCCCTGAATTAACGGCAGTGATGCTAATATCGCCGCTACAGTTATTGACTTCAACTTCTGAAATGCCACCTAGATCAAATTCCTTCGAATCGGCATTTGCTAGGCTGGACAATCCCAGCGCGATCATTGCGACTATTAATGTTTTCACGACAACCCCTTTTTTTTTGTTTACCACCTGTCGGTGGGAGACCTAAAAATATAGATCAGGAAAGTTCAGCAATCCGGAATTTGGCGCACTTTGAATGACGAGTTCCGAAATGCTTACAAACTCCACTGTTTCATAGTGCCTGAATGAAATTCTTCGGGTCAAGACCCAGGGCGCTTTCGAACTTTCCTCTGCTTCTTTGAGGTTTCCAAGGTGGACGATTCACAGATGACTCAGAGGTAACGGGACACAAGCGGTCGGGCATTGAGAACAGCATTGAGATTGCTTAGAAAGGTAAAAGTACCGCCCAGTTTGCGATCAATGAAGATCACTTCCTGGGGAGGTGTTCTAAATTGAAATTGGGTCACCATTTGGGCTCCGAGTCGAGCAACCCTCTGGGGTAAATCACTGATTCCCCAATTGTATTCTCCGCTCAGGTTCATGAAACTTTGCGAATTGCTGTTCCAGGATGGATCAATAAATGGTTCCGTAATGAGAAAACACAGATCAACAAAAAGTTGACGAAGCTGGGGTGGATCCTTGGGTTGAATAAATCCGAGAGCACTTCCTCCCGCAAGAACATCGTCTGCGTTTCGATGTATGGCTCCACTTACCATGAGATGATAAGAGCTTTGAAAAGCCGGAGAGATTTCTCGGACAGCGCCAAAATCCAGAAGGACCAATATGGGATGTCCATTTTCAGACAATCTCAAACGATAATTTCCAAAATGTGGATCAGTCTGAATACGACCCCACTCAAACAATTCACACATGTAAACTTTTAAGAACAGCTCGGCAATTTTGTTTCGAACACTTTGCGGCCAAGACCTAACTTGGATGTCGTCGACCGGAAGGGAAGCAATAAATTCTGTTGTGAGCACCGATCCAGTAGAGAAATTCTCGTACACCTTCGGCACCTGAATATAGGGCTCGGATTCCAACTTTTGATGAAACCACTTTGTCGCCGCGAATTCCAAATTGTAATCAAGCTCTCTTGTGAGCATTTGCCGAATTTCATTCATGATGGGCTGGCTTTGAAAGCCCGTAGGAAAGATATCGGTGATCTGGAAGATAACTCGTAAAAAAGAGAGGTCTGTTTCGATAGCCCGATCAACCCCGGGATACTGGATCTTGAGAGCTACTTCTTCTCCAGTTGTCCGAATTTTTGCGCGATGAACCTGGCCAAGCGAAGCGGCGGCCCAGGCCGTTGGATCGATTTCCAAAAGATCGAGTTTTTCCCGTCCCAATTCTCGCTCTAAAACTTTTTCAATTTCACTCCATTCCAGCGGAGTGGATTCAGACTGCAAAGTTTTTAGAAATTCGTTTACTTCGGGTGGTAAAAAATGTTCACCGTAGGTCGAGAGAAGTTGGCCTGCCTTCATAACGGAGCCTTTCAATTGGCCCAGTTCCTTAGTTAATAGAGAGGCCTGCGCGCCAAGGTATCTTCTTAAAGATTCTGGATCACCTTTTTCATGAATCCAATTCGGAGTCCATTTTCCCAAGGAATGTCCGACAGCTCGTACGCTCAATTTGGCAGTGAGTTTTGCTAGCTTGAAACCACGATCAAGGACGTTGCTCGGAACACGTTTCAGGGAAGGCGGTGGTTTGAATTCCATTGATCGCTAATCTAGCACCGACTCGGTATCAAGAAAAGGACTGTCGAGAAATTCCTGGGCCACGACGCGAAAATGTTGCATTTCTTCGTAATTTTTCCAATTCTTGTGCTTTTCGTAACCCCTCAGCAAAATGGAAGCTTTGGAAACAAGGCATTGGGCGACCTGCCTTTTTTCAGGTTCAGTGATATATGCGCTTCTTAGATATGGAAAGAGGGCTTTCGTTCGCCAGTAATCCATGGCTTTGAACTTTCCTGAGAGTTGATCATCGTGTCCTCCGTATTTAATAATCAGAGGCTCTTCCAGAAAATTCACATTGAACTGCGAAGTTATTCTGAGCCATAACTCGTAGTCCTCACAGACGGGAAAATCTTCACGAAAAAGTCCCACCTCATTGAAAATGCTCCGATGAATCATCACTGTGGAGGGGGAGATCAGACACAATGGCACACACTTGCTAAATATTCGACCGCCGAATTTTTTGTGTTGTCTGCAAGGATTGACCCGGCGGCCATGGCGGACCCAAATCTCCTCACCGTGAAGAATCAAATCTTGAGAGCCTGACTGCGCGACCTTGATTTGCATTGAAAGCTTTTCGGGTAGCCATTCATCATCAGAATCCAGAAAGGCCAGCCATTCTCCCCAAGATCGTTCAATTCCGGTATTACGGGCCCGGCTCACTCCGCCTCGGTTAATTCGTATGTATCGAGCTTTTCCGTTCGAAATGAGATCTTTCTGGTGGTGATGAATCCAATCCTCAGTTCCGTCAGTGGATCCGTCATCTACAATAATAAGTTCCCAATGAGGGTAGGACTGATTTCTAATAGAATCAATGGCTCTGGGGAGAGTGTGAAGCCGATTGTATGTCGGAATAATGACGCTGATCACATTTTTCAATGGTTTCTCCCTCATTTTTCAGTATTAATGCGAGCCGTGACCAAAGGCTACGGGCCATAAGGTCTTCCGGCAATAATTAATATGGGTGAACAGAACAGAACACAAGAAAACAGAATAGAGCGGAAGTCTCGAGGTGAAGGACTCAAAATTGAGCTTAGCAGAAGAGGAAGAACTTGAAGACGTGGTCACTCGTTCGGTAAGAAGGACTTTCTTTGAATCAGAGCCTTTTCTGATTGGGGGGGCGCCTTACACGGCTGCTGAACTCTGGCAGATCTTAGGTTCCCGACTCACTGTCGAACGCCAACAGAGAATATTGGAAGTCTGTCGAAGACGTTCCCAGGCCTTGGTTCCAGTGCTCGAGAACATCTATGACCGCGGAAATATCAGCGCTGTCATGAGATCTGCCGAGGCTTTTGGATTCTATCGCTTTCAGATCATCGATGTAGCCAATGCAAAATTTAAGGCAGCCAATCGAGTGACAAAAGGTTCTGACAAATGGTTGCAAGTGGAGCCATTTTCAGATGTCGAGTCTTGCGTTCAGAGGCTGAAGGGGCGGGGGTATAAAATCTATGCCACTCACCTGGAGGCGAGCGTATCGATAGAAGAGATAGACTTCACCCAACCCTCAGCGGTTGTTTTTGGCAACGAGAAAGAGGGGGTGAGCAAACAGATGCTTGATCTTGTGGACGGCCGATTTGTACTTCCAATGCTGGGCTTTTCCCAAAGCTTTAATATCTCAGTGGCTGCTTCTTTAACTTTTTCTTATGTTCACTATGCCCAAAAAAAGGCCCAAGGCGGGCCAGCATTTCTTAGCGAAAGAGAACAGCAAATACTGGCCGCAAACTATGCCTTACGAAGCTTTGATAATCCAGAGGCCTTACTCAAAGAGTTAAAGACACGAGAAAAATAGAATGAAACTTGAAGACAGGGGCAGGGCATTGGCAAAGTCAAAGCAGAATCGAGGACTTACCCCCCAATGGACGACCGAAGCTCCTCAAGTGATTTTTCATTTTGCGCTCTCGAATTTTTCATGGACCTTATTTGTTCGCGTAGTTGAGCTCTCTGTTGAACAGCACTCGGTCGCATCTCTCTGATGCGCGCCAAGAGGGATTCAATATTTTTGTTGAGGTTTTTATTTGCGATCTCGAGTTGGTAGACTCTTCGTCCAATGCGATAGTGGGAAACGAAATCGACTTCTGTATCGACAGGGCAAACGTAAAAATAGAATTGGCCTGTGCGCCCGATTTCAAAGCCGTTGTTTGGTTGGCAATATTCTGCTAAACCCGCATTTCGACCATTCAGATACAGATTTTCACGACTCTTATCAGGTTCCATCTGGCATTCGGAAAGCCGCTTATCATATTTGCCTACCGGTTCTCCCTGGGTTCCATCCTGACGGCCCAATTCCCACCAGTCCGAATTTGCACAGGCCTCTCGATCAAGTCCGTTCCTGTCATTTAGAATGGCACAAGAGAGACCCCCTAAGAAAAGTGGAAACAACAGAACCAAGATATTCAAGAGATTTGTACGGACCACGCTTGACCTCATGCATCAATTAAATTAGAAAAGAGCTGATTAAAATGCAACCTAAATACCCATTTAGGCAAAATATTTCTCACATGTCTGGAAATTGGGTGTGAGTTTGAAAAAGATATCCTTTGGCGAGGATGCCGCCATTCATTGAGAGGACATAAAAGATGAACGGGAAAGACGCGAAGTTGTACGGAGAATTGGCCATTGAAGAAGCGTGTTTGGAGAGATTTGAAAATAGGACTCCAGTGAGGCGCTATGAAATCGATTTTACTTGCCCCGAATTTACTTGTCTTTGTCCTCGTAGCGGATTTCCGGATTTTGCTGTTATCCATATTCGCTACGTACCTGATAAATTTTGCGTCGAACTCAAGTCTCTCAAGCTCTATATCAATAGCTTTCGTAATAAGAAGGTTTTCCATGAAGATGTGACGAACCTAATTTTAGACGATCTCATCGTTCTTCTGGATCCCTTCGAAATTGAAGTCAAGGGCGACTTTAATGTTCGAGGAAACATCAAAACAATCGTAACGGCCAAACATGCCAAGACTTGATTTTTTCAAATCTATAAACGTGCTTGGGGGTCGGTTTTCAAAACTTGGCTGCTTGTTTGTTGCCGGTTCAATTTCTGTTTCTGTTACTTTTTCTATCCCATTTTCATTCGCGAGCGGTGGTGATAGAACCCCCGACGATAAGCTTCCAAGCTCATGTGTCAGTCTTGTTTCTCGGCCAACCCCAGGGGAGAAGCAGAACGTCTTGCCCGCACCAATATTGCATCGCTTGGAAGGGCTCGTCCTGAATCTTGATCCTCAGGTCAAGACTTTGAGGAGATACACCCATATCGGAAGCGAGGACCAGGAGGACCTGGTAGATGAAATAATGGAAGACTCAAGTCAGGCAGATGACCTTGTTGGATCCGCAGATAGAGCTGCAATTGAAATTATAAATGCCTTGCGTGAGCATCCCAATGCTGTGGATTCGGTCAGGTGGTTAAATGAAGTCACGGATTATTTCATTTTGAAATATACTTTGTGGCAGGTAACGGGAAAGCGAAATGAGCGTTTGGCGGGTCTCTCCGACGAAAAAATCGGACAAAAAAGGCAATCTTATCCAGAAGTCTATATATCACTCGTAGAAATTTTGATCAATCAGATTGAGAAAAGGGGCTTTAGCCGTGAGTTGAGTCGCAATCAGCTTGTAGCCGATCTTGCGCTGTTTGCGATGGGGCTGGGTATTAAAAAAAATGAGCGCGATTACGGGTTTGCAGTTAATGGCTTTCTGGTCAGGCGCTTTAGAGAATCTCAAGAAAGAGCCTTTGTCTTGTTAACTGAAAAGGCCCCATCTGAGATCGGTCGACCTGACCTTTTGAATTTTAGGGAACTCTTGTTATTTGGGTCCAAATGGATAGTCGCTGTTCAAAGTGAATTGGAGGATATTCAAAATAAAGGCGGAGTTCCAGACGATCTTGAATTGCAGGAAAGGGACAGGCACGCATTCGTGGCTAACACCTTGGTCAATTATTATTTCAATCAGGGGCACACAACTGATCAGGTTCTGGCAGAATTCGTTAAGTTTCATTCTTTAAGGGAAGCGGATCTTGAACTTTCTATGCAGAGCTATTGGAATTTTGCCGTTCATCTCAATATTGTTAGCTCTGAGGATATCGCTTTATCTTTGGTGCTAAACGAAAGACGTCTCATTCCCGAACTCAGTCGATACAAGGAAAAGTAAAACAAGCTCACATGAGATCATCATGCGAGCTTCTGAAAAAAAACTTAAAATTAATCTCTTCAGTTGAAAACTAGGGCCTTCATTTTGTCTGCAACTTGGGGAGCATCTTGTCCCACCACCAAGTGAAGCAGATCATCCTGCAAATTCATAACGCCACGCAATCCGCTTTTATCCAAAGCTTCTTCGTTGAGAAATGATTTATCCTTGAGTGAAAGGCGCAACCTATTTCCAGCCACACATTCAATCGAAGATATATTTTCCTTGCCACCAAGGGCACCAATCCAGGCTTCAAATTTTTGGCCCTCGTTCAATGAGCCTGAGCCGTTGCTTGGTTTCTTCGCTTTGAGCCACTGTTCCATGTCAGTTTTTAGATTTTCGGAACGTGTTCCGAAAATGGCCTGAACTCCTTTGCCAACGACCACGACTCCTGTGGCTCCTAATTTTTTCAAAGCTGCCTGATTAACTTTGCTGATTTCGGAGACACCTACGCGCAGTCGAGTGATACAAGCGTCCAAAGACGAAATATTTTTAGCTCCACCAAAAGCGAAGACTAAGGACTCTGCCATTTTATCCTCTGTGCTGCTTGCCTGACTAGCCAGGTCTGCGTCTTCTTCTTCAATCTCTCGTCCGGGGGTGAGCAGATTAAACTTAACAATCGCATAGTGAAAGATCGAGTAGTAGAGAAGAGCCCAAGCCGCTCCGACGACCCAAATCCATAAGCCATTCGTAGATTTTGAAAAAAGAACGACGTAATCAATGAATCCATGAGAGAAGGTCATTCCGTGCTTAATACCCAGTAGAATCATGAGTAAGTAGGCACCGGAGCAAAGGACCGCGTGAATAAAATAGAGAATTGGAGCCAGAAACAAAAAAGTAAATTCAATAGGTTCGGTGATTCCAGTCAGAAATGAAGTGAGTGCTGCACTCAGCATAATGCTGCCGACTTTGACGCGATTTTCTGGACGAGCTGTTCTCCAAATTGCAATGGCCGCAGCAGGAAGTCCAAACATTTTAAAAAGGTAGCCACCCGCCATATTACCAGCGGTTGGATCACCAGCTAAATAGCGGTGAATTTCGCCCTTAACCACGGCTCCAGTTTGCGGATTTATGTACTCTCCGACCTCAAAAAAGAAGGGAACATTCCAGATATGGTGGAGACCAAACGGAATGAGAGCACGTTCAACAAAGCCGTAGAGCGAAAATGCAAATTCAGGACTTCCGCTAGCCGCAAAATCCGATGCTGCCTTAATGCCTAAACCAATCGGTGGCCAGATGAAGGCAAGAAGAACTCCGACCGCCACTGCAGCAAAAGATGTTGCAATCGGAACAAATCTTTTTCCCGAAAAAAATCCCAAATAGGAGGGCAGCTGAATGCGGTAATATCGATTAAAGAGCAGGCCTGCAATTAATCCAATGAGGATGCCGCCAAAAACGCCCGTATCGATAGAAGGCACTCCCATGATCATTTTAGTTTCAACCCCGATCGCTTTGGCAGTCACACCCATCGTTGCGACCAACACGGCAAACCCCACCACCGAAGCAAGTGCCGAAACACCATCATTCTCGGTATATCCAAGAGCGACGCCAACAGCAAAAATGAGTGGGAGATTTCCAAAGATAGCTCCACCGGCCTGTTCCATGATCTGAGAAACGATCATCGGAAGCCAATCAAAATGAGCCGCACCAATACCGAGTAACAAACCAGCTGCGGGAAGTACTGCCACTGGTAACATAAGCGCCTTTCCCAACTTTTGAAGTTGGGAAAAACCCTGCTCCCTTAATTCTTTTATCATATGATTAACCCTCTCTTTTAATTTTAAAATTAATTTTAAAATTAAAAATAAAATAATTATTATTAGCTGAACTATTGTCCTCAACTACTGCATGAACCAAATTTTTTAAACCAGTAGGCTCATCAGCCAACTGTTACTAGCAGCTCGAATTCCAACTTTTCACAAGATTTCGAACCGCAGTCGGATCAGCCATGTCCATGGCTCTCAGAGCAAGGTCTTTGCATTTTTCCAGATGGAGTCCTCTGATGAGGGCCTTCACTCCCGGTACGGATGGAAGACTCACACTCAATTCCTCAATGCCCAAGCCAAGCAAAATCGGGATTCCAAAGTCATCACCGGCCAAGCCTCCACAGACGCCCACTTCTATTCCGGCACGATGAGCTGCAAGGGAGGTTAGGTGAATCATCTTTAATACTGCAGGGTGCAGGGCGTCTACTTGTTTTGCGAGTGCCTGGTGATTTCTGTCCATGGCTAAGACATATTGAGTCAAATCGTTCGTGCCTATTGAAAAAAAGTCAACTTCTTTGGCCAGGTGATCGGCGATGAGGACAGCTGCGGGCACCTCAATCATGATTCCAACCGGAATCATTGGAATTTGAAGGGAGTCAGCCTCCTCTTGAATAATTCTCTTTGATTCCCGGACTTCTTCGAGGTTGGTGATCATGGGGATCATAAGACGTAAAGGGCCCCACTTTGAGGCTCTCAAGACAGCCCGAACCTGAGTTCGCAGGAGAGTTTGTTCTCTTAGCAACATACGAATGCCGCGCTCTCCAAGGAAGGGATTTTCTTCATCGGGCAAGGGACAATAGGTGAGAGGCTTATCACCTCCTACGTCTAAAGTGCGAATCGTTACCGGGCGCTCTGGTCCCATCTCCTTTGTCATGTGAGTATAAATCTGAAATTGCTCTTCTTCGGTGGGAGCATTTTCGCGGTTGAGAAAGAGGAATTCAGACCGCATAAGGCCAACACCCTCAGCACCTAAATTAGCTGCGTGATCGGCCTCTTCATGATTGGCAAAATTGGCCCAAACAGTGATTCTGTGATTGTCTGTAGTGAGAGCTGGCAGTTTGGCTTGAGCCTCTTCTTCGATTCGCCGATGGAGTTTGTTTTTGGTTTCTGTTTTGACTTGATCGAGGAGTTCTTGAGGAGGATTGAGCTGCAAATATCCATCATTGGCATTGAGTAAAACAGTGGTTCCATTCGTCAGCTGAAGGGCCCTAGGGTCAATGGCTGCGAGGGCTGGAATATCCAGGGACCGAGCCAGAATAGCCACGTGCGAAGTTGAGCCGCCGCGCCGAGTACAGAAGCCCAAGACACAGCTGCGGTCGAGAGATGCCGTGTCGGAAGGAGTCAGATCGTCGGCAATCAGAATTGAATTGGGCGGAATCTTTGGGAGGGAGAGACTCTCGCCCATCAATTGGCCGACCCATCGGCGATTGACATCGAGAAGATCATTCGCTCGAGCTGCGATGAGTTCATTGTTGGACATGGACAGACGGGTTGCTTCAGCTTGAATAACTTGATTCACCGCCCATGCGGCCGAGCGATTTAAATGAATTTGTTCTTCAATTGATTCAATAATTTGAGGATCATCCAAGATATCTTGGTGCGCTGTAAAAATGGCCGCTTGTGTAGATCCTGCCCTCTGTTTCATTTCGAACTCAAGCTCTTTCAGATCGCGACGGACTTTATTCATGGATTGATAAAGGGCTGAAGTTTCAACTTCTATTCCTCTGCCCTGTTCGTGTGGTTCGAGAGCTTCATGTTGAACCACCACGACTTGTCCAGCAGCTATTCCGGGGGCAGCGATAACGCCACCGAGTTGGTTCTCTTCGAGGCGAGAAGTTGAAGCCGTTTGTGGAGCTTTATTGTCAGCCGGCGCATGCACTTCTTTCAGCTCTCTTGTAACCCGAGCCAATTCTTCCAGTGCTTGTTTGGCATCAGGACCTGAGGCATGAAACTGAACCAGGGCGTTGCCGGGTATGGCAAGCTCCAAAATTTGCACCAGGGAGCGACAGTTGGCTTGCCGGTTTTCCCAGTGGATAGAAATCTCTCCCTCAAAGCGCTTCGCCGTCTGTAAAATCAAGGAGGCAGGCCTTGCGTGGATGCCCTCGCTGATCGGAATTTTCACCATCTCGGAGGTTAAATATTCGCCTTTTGTTTTTGAACTCTGGTAACTTAAGACTGGTACCGGACTATTTTTCGATTCATCTATGCGGACGACAAGAAATCCAGGAGCGCCGGCCTCAACAGGTCCAAATTGAACTTCAAAATCCCAAGATTGGGCGCCTGGCAAAAGAATCAAAGGAGAGATGAGGCTTTGGGCCTTTCTAGATATGACATCAGCATCAAAATTAACGAGGACATCCCCAGCCTTAACATGATCCCCTTTCTTGACATGAACCTTGAAGCCTTCTCCTTTCAGCTGCACAGTATCCAGCCCAATGTGGATCAAAGCCTCTAAACTTGTTGGACCATGTCGAAGGGTCAGGGCATGATGAGCGGGGTGAATTTGTATGACTTCACCATCAAAGGGTGCCAGCAAAAACTCACTGGTTGGATCGATAGCCAAACCATCGCCAACCATTTTTTGGGCAAACACTGGATCAGGAACTTCCTCAAGAGGAATGATAAATCCTGAAAATGGTGATTTAAAGACAAGAACCCCTTTTTGCTGTTCAGCATTAACAAGTGTATCCATTTACCCAACCCTTTTTGCTTGTGCTTCTCTATGCGGAAATATTATGCAGATGGCTGTTTAGCGGATAATGGGTGAGAAATAAAATAAAAAGATAACAAAATATGGGTAGCCTATATGGAAAGCTGTGTATAATGGCGGGTGATATCCTAATGCATTGCGCCTAAGCGGAATGGTTTCCACCCGATATGAAGGAGATGGCTTTGGCAGAACCGATCGAGACGATGGGCCCAAACACAAAGAGGCTTTGTTTTCAGCGCGTGGGGATTTTTGTCGATGCCGAAAATATTGAGCTGAGTGGCCTTAAGCATATGGAAGGGTTCACCAACTACAAGAAGATATTGGATAGCGTTGGTGACCGAGAAATTATTCGTATTTTGTACTATAAGCCTGAATACAAAGATATTTCGGCAGATTTCGAGTCTTTTTGGGCGAGCTTGGGTGGAGAGATTCGTCGACCTGCGAAGAATGCCGACACTTTTTTGGTTATTGATGCAGTGACAATGTCAGACAAAATGGACGTCGCGATTATCCTGGGAGGCGATAAGGATTTTTTGCCTTTGATTTGGTACCTTAAATCAAGGGGTTGTCGGACTGAGATTTGGTCGTGGCCACAGGCAACTTCAAAGGAAGTGATGGAGGCCGTCGACCGATACTACCCCTTGGATGAGGAATTTCTCCTTGATGATGAAAAGAAGAAAGGCCCACGTAAGAAACGGAACCAGTTAAAAGGTTAAAAGGAAAGATCGGTTGGAAAATTGGGCTGGATTGTGTATGAAGCCCTGGATCGTAGTCGGATTGGTCGTTTTGCACAGGGAATTGTGCTCGTTCTTTGCATAGTGGGAGAGAACGCATTTTGGATTGCGCTTGGTGAAGGTGTTTTTCGCGGTCTTACCTCACTCTCCCCACGCGGTTCTTTCTGTGGTGAGGTGGTCGATCAAGGTGTCGGGAAGTATTTGTTCAATTATAATGAGTCGATAGGGCTAAGTGCCTTGAACGATTTGAATTTTTGAGATAGATCTGACTGCTGTGGTTTCGTGGACTTGTGGATTTTTTTTAGGAGGTCAGCATGTTTAATTCAGTGGATCTGAATCAGGAGGAGAAAAAGAATTTCTCTTTAAAGGTGGTTCCTGATGCCGAGGTCGTGAGAGACGATGACCTTCATGCTTTAGACGAGATTGAAAATATTTTAGACTTGCGTGAGGAACAGTATCCCACATTTACTCTAGCCAAGAACAAAGCTCGCTTTCTGCGAATGCTTGCTTGGTACAAAGCAAAAGAAGAGTGGTTGGATGTTGCCCCAGTGAGTGGGGTGAGTAAGCTTTTCAAACAGCAAACCAAAGAGTTGGAAGGAATTCGTTCCAACAAGCTGGATTACGAGATGGAGCTTGAAACCGGTACATTGACGCCCAGTCAGTGCTCCTATCGTCGCGATGAACTCAAGATGTGTAAAGTTCAGGAAAAAATGGCTGTTCATTTGATTTCCAAGATGCAGATCAAGATAAAGTCTGGTCGTAGGTAACAGACTTTTTTCTTGGTTTGTTGCAAACAGTCCAGGTGTGAGAGGAGCTAGGGGGCGATTCCTTGGCTCTCGGATACGGGCTTATTTCTCAAATCCCGTAGTCTCTCGCATGTTAATTCATGCATTAGTATAAATGATAAATATAGGATTGATGTCATATAGGTAACTAATTGTGAAGCCTGTGTTTTTTTCATCGGCATCGAGTGCCTTCAGTACCCAGAGCGCTCTATCTCTGGCCTCCCTTTTGCAAACTTCCAATTCGGTTTTTTAGTTTCTGCTTTGTATCGATCTTTTTACCAATTTTTAATTTTAGGAGGAAGAGATGGCCGGCAAAAGCATTTTGAGGTTGGGTCCCATAGTGGCCGCGGCTCTAGCGGCGGTGTCAGTGATTGGCTGTAGCAAGTCCGTGCATAAGGATAAGGGACAGAAGACTTTTGATAAGGACCTCGTTGGGTACTGGGCTCCTGCTCCCAAAGAGGGAACTTCTCCCGAACAGGCCTCTGACGCTGAAGACGACTCTGACGTGCCTCCCGTCGTTAGGATTGATTCAAATGGCGATCTTTTTCAGTTCAATGGGGATACGGACGAATTCCAGAAATTTGGAGTTGTACAGGCGGACGGCGCGGTTCTTTTAACGCCGGAAGTTTTAAAGAGCAACGAGTCTGGTCCAATCTCAGTCGTATTAGCTAAAATAGATATCAATAGTATCAAGGCCGTTGAGACTGGTCCGGAGTCGTCGTGGTCAAACTCAGGAGAGCCACCGGTGGGCAGTCAGAAAAAGGTGGAGAAGGAATTTTATTATAAGAGATTCACGCCAGGCCAACTGGACGAATTCAAGGCGGCTTTAGCGGCGAGAACTCAAGCAATGAATCCAAAAAACACAGGTACGGTGGATGGCCCGAGTTCGGCTACTGCTGCTCCTGGTGCCTTTGATATGGATTTTGTGGGATATTGGGTGGTTGTGAATCCGTATGAAGCTCCTTACGAAATCCTGTCAGGGTCTGAGATTTCGGACGAAGCTCCTCTCTTTAGAATTGATCAGAACGGGCAATTCTTTGTTTATGAATCGTCTGTTGATGCTCATCACGGGATAAAGCCACTGTCTGGAGAGGATAAGAGTATCGGAGTCGTGCAGAAGAACGGCGAGATTTTTTTGAAACCGGAATTTTCTTGGACCAATTCTGTTGGTCTTATGGTTTTAATTAAAGATGATAGCGGTGAGATCCAAATTCGGTTTGTGAAATCTCAACTGGATTCAAACGGAGCAAAAACTGGTCGTCTTGACAATGAATTCCAGGTCCAGCCCTTAAAAAGACTCTCAGAAGATCAATTCAATAAGGCTGTTGAAAAGCGAACCAAGAAGAGCGCAGTAGGCGGCGAGACTGCTGAGGAGCCAGCAGAAGTTGTTGCGGTGGATGAAGAAGATTCGCAAGTAGAGTCAGCGGGAAACGAAGAGTTAGAGCCACCGCCAAGGATTCCAACCACCGAATGGATCGAGATTGACCCAAAAACTTGGGAAGCTCGTGTCGCCATGCCCGACTTTGTGTTTCTGCGATAGGAAAACCTGAAAGAGAACGCCTGTTCATCCCCATCGCGAAT
Source organism: Bdellovibrionales bacterium (assembly GCA_016714165.1). Classification (NCBI taxonomy): domain Bacteria; kingdom Pseudomonadati; phylum Bdellovibrionota; class Bdellovibrionia; order Bdellovibrionales; species Bdellovibrionales bacterium. The sequence continues at coordinate 1,364,891 of JADJNU010000001.1, read as the reverse complement.
TCTTAGAATAGGATGGGGAGATTATTCAAGTTGAGGCGGCTTCGTTGACCAATACCTGGACAAATGCTGCCTCAAATTATTTCACTAAGTGTATCAAGGCCTTATGGCTTTTTGAGCCCTGGTAGGCATTTTTTTCCTTTATTTCTCAATGTGGGCCGCCGATAGGTACTCTGTGAGTCGATTTTTGACTTGCCTTGAGGCAATATACTGGGAGGTATAGGAGCATGGTACGTACAATGTGTATTCTTGTGTGTGACGAGCGTGAGACAACTGACAAGATGAAGTCCTTTGGACAGAGCAACGGTCTAACTGTTCAGGTTTATACGAATATGGAATGGCAGAAAGGAATGAGAGATGCTAGCTTTCTTCAGCAGCTTGCTGGAGAACTGCCATCATTGGCGATTGGTTCAAAGCCAATTGATGTGGGTGCGAAAATTCTTCCTTTCCCAGGTCCAGGTCAGCGCGTGGATCACAACGGAAAAGTACAAACAATCAATGAAATGGAAGCTCATGCAATTGAGAATGCCATTCATGAGTTCAATGGTAACTTAACTGAAGCAGCAAAGGCCTTGGGCATTGGCCGAGCCACCTTGTATCGTAAAGTAAAGCAATACAATATTGATCCGTCTGCTGCGAGACGGAGAAGAGTTGCTTAGACGAAAGGGTTTTGACCTTTCTCATATCTCTTTATCAGCCTGAAAACGAGAAGACCGGAGTGATAAGTCCGGTCTTTTTTTTGGTGAGGTGGTACATTCGGGCTGATGTGCAATTGAGCCTTTGAGATTTTTGTGAGAAAAGTGATCGGAAGAATGTTGACAAGACAACCATGGATTTTATGGATCTCAGGTTTTCTTCTGGTACCCCTCTTCGCGGGTATCGCTTACTATTCAGAGAAGTACAGCCTTCATCTCGAAATGATTTCTTATGTTTGCAGTCTGGTTGAAGAGAAATTCTACAATGAGTCCGATGAACTTGCGAAATGGGCGGACGGCTGTAGGTCGGAGGCCCAGAAAATGGGCTACCTCGAAGATACCCATACTGTTCTGTCCCGATTGCAGGCTCAGCTCTACCGCCTTGGGATCTCTCATTCGGCAATTTATACACCTTCAGAGGATAGGCTTCTATGGGAGGGTCAGGGGAGAGAGAATGGGACCCGTGTTCGCCAAGTTGAAGATAAATATGTTGTCATCGAGGTGCTGCCAGGTAGCGCGGCTCTCAGGGCCGGAATTGCTCCTGGAGATATTGTTGAAGAATATGCAGGCGAGGCTGTCTATTCAGAGTGGCAACTCAATCAATTTTCTGGAACATTTGTTCTTCGTCGTGGTGAGAAGCGATTTTCAGTTTTTTTGGAGCCGACAGAAATCAATGTCGATTTTAATCCTGTATTAACCCCTGCAAAAAAAGATGTTGGACTTTTGAAAATATCTAGCTTTCGGAATTCCTATTTTAAAAAGGAAGACTGGTTAAAAATTGTGAAGGCGATGGCGCAATACAAGGCAATGATAATTGATATTCGAGAGAACCATGGCGGCGGATTTGTTTCTGCTCTTCGCGCACTCTCTCCCTTCTTTTGTGACAGAACCAGGATTGGACGCCTTCTCCAGCCGAGAAAAAATAAGGGATTGAAATTGGAATTTGAGGACAACATGGACGAGGCCTATCAGCACCGACTCTTGGACGTGGCGGGAGAAGTAGGGCTCTTTACTTATCCGGGATATGGCTGCTTTCGGGGGCCAGTAACAGTTTTGACCAATTTTCAAACGGGTTCGGTTTCTGAGATCTTCGCTTACGCTTTTAAGCTGAGGGCCCTTTCCCGAGTATGGGGAGAGCCGACTGCGGGAGATGTTGTTCTCGCGATATGGTATTTTTTATTTCCGTTGCCTAGAGGCTATAGTATCTCTGTTCCTGAAGCTATGTATCTCACTCACGATGAGATAAATCTCGAAGCGGGAGGGGTATGGCCCGACAGAATACTCAGCTACCACCTGGAGGATGCCGTTCGTGGTCTTGACACGTGGATTGAGCAGGCAAGCGTTCAGTAAGAATTTCTTTGCTGTTAATCTTTGACTTTTCGTTTGCAGTCTTGAATTTGTTTCGTGTAGCGACGGGAGAGTTCATCTTTCTTTGCCAGTCGCAATTTTCCTGCAGCTTCTCTGATCTTTTCGACCACATTTTCGTCGATTTCACAGGCCTTTGAGAGGGTTGCCAGGGCGTCCTCGTGATTTTCCTGTTCGAATTGGCAGACAGCTAATCCGGCCAAAGAACGTGATGACTTTTCATCGGCCGAGACAGCCTTAGAGAAATATGTTTGCGCCCCCGTGTAGTTTTTCTGACGCAAATAATACTCGCCTGTGGCCCATTGGACAAATTCCGATTTCTGAAATCGGCGCGCAGCTTGAATCAATACCTTGCCAGCACTTGTTTCATCCTTGCTATCGATGAGGCTTTGGGCCAAGTAGACATAGTTGTCTGGAAAATCCCTATCGATACTCATGGCTTTACGACATCCTTTTATTGCGGATTCAAGATACCCATCGATCGAATCAAGCCGACAAAGGTGGGAGTAGATAAGGGGATCCTTTCCAAATATCTTGACCATGTCACGTAGAATATTACGACTTTCATAGTTGTTTTTTGTGCGCTGAAAAATATCAAGCAGAGAGTCATAAGCTTGCCGAAATCGTCTCTGAATTTTAATTGCGTCTCTCATGCTGATTGTGGCTTCGGTGAATTTCTCAGTTTTAAGATAGGCCAGGCCTACTCTGTAGTGTATGTCATATCTCTTTGGACCCCTTTCCAAAGCCTTCTTTAGGACCCTTATTTCGTCCGTGTATTTTTCGACATTTTGGTAGGCCACTGCGAGCTGAAGGAGAGAACTCAATGAAAGCTCATCAGTAAAGGGGCTAAGAAGTTCAATCACCTTTATTTCGTGACCCTTAGTCCTAGAATATTGAAGCGCCAGCGAAGATCTTATTCTAATGTTGTCTGGTTCAGCTTTCAGTTCTTCTTCAAGCATGGACATGGATTCTTCTGTTTCTGCCAGACTTATACTTGGTGAGTACTTTCCCAGGAAAGAAAAAAAGGAGAGGTAAAACAAAAGGAAATACAAAAACAAGAAGATGGAAATTTTCTGAATTAGCCGAGATCTTGAATCATCAAGGAAACGCATTACTTAGTTTAGCTCTCCTTTTCTCAGCTGAGAAGAAAAGATAGGCCTTTGGCCGAGGTTTAATGAAATTTTTCTGTGTGGAGTACACAAAATGGCGTCCCGATCCGAAATGGTATGAGAAAGAGCTGTCGATTCAAGCCCTTTGCCACAGTTTGTATCATTTTGAACCAAGCACGGGAGGCAATAAATGTTGAGCAGTCGTCTAAGCTTTCGTCACTTTAGTGCACTGAATTGATCGTAACCGCGGCATGGCCTTCGCAAATTATGAAATCCAGATGCTATTATAAGCGAGTGAGATAAAAGAAGGAATATCAGATGTCAGAGCAGGGCGGTAAAGTCATAGAGCTACCAATTAGACCTCGAGTCCAAGAGTTGAAGAATGGGATTGCGCTGAAATCCTCCAATTTCGAGTTGAAACAACATCGAAGAAAGATTTTAACCTCGGTTTCGATTGTGTCCATCGTATTAGGGGTCACTATGGCAAATAAAGTTCTCCTTGATCGGCCGGGATCGGATTCTAGTTCTCGTTCCTTGCGGTCTTCTAGTCCTTCTCGTTCTATAGCAAGCCTTGGAGATACTGATGGTTCCAAGAGTCGCGATTGGACCTGGGAGCGTCAGATGACCAATCAGCTCATTGAATCGGGCTCTCGCGCACCAGCGAGCGTGGGAACCAAGCCTTCGGTTGAGGATCAACTTCAGTTTGGACTGCTTGAAGGCAAGTATGCCGTGAAGATAAGAAATGGAAAATTGGAAAACATTCGTTTTGTATCTTTGTCTGAGCAACCGAAGTATCTGGTGGATCGAGCAGACTTTATCGATAAATATCGAGGACTCATTGCCCCTGAGTTCGAAGAAGCCAGACTAAAGGACCACACTTCGAGTGGTCGCAAGACACAGGAAACATACGCTTTGGTTGCAGGAAATCGCAAGGTTGCCGAGGTTTCCTTTGAACTTGATCTTCAGGATCGCCTTCTCAATTTTGCTGTGCACAAGTCAGAACAGGACCAATAAAGCCTTTTTTCTCCTTCGAACCCTTCCTGCCAATTTTTTTTCTGTGCCTCTCGTCCAGAACAACTGAGGTTAGTTATTGGCCAAAAACAGCCGATAGGTCACTGCATGGTCATTGAGGATTTATCGGTACCTGGGACCGAAAAAAATAGGACGGAGAATGGTCGTAAAGGGAGGCGTGGCGGACGTCGTCCCCTCTGTTTGGCATCTCCTGTGGATCGTTTGGCTGCGGTCGTGACTGATTTGGTTTTGGTGATTCTCCCGATATCTGCTGTCCTTGGAGCACCTTTTAAGCAGGGAATAATGAAGGCACTGGTTCTTCAGGATGAGACAGATTTCTATTTTTTTCTTTTTCTCCTGTTTGTGACATCAGCATGTGTGGTCATTGCCTATCAGACAGCCATGGTCAGTCTGTGGGGCGCTACTTTAGGAAAAATGTTTTGGGGTTTACGAGTAGAATGGCTGTGGAAACGTCGAAATCCAAGCTTTTCAATGGCCCTGCTTCGTTCTGTTTTTTGGATTGTAGATTCTGTCTTCCTATTCGTTCCTCATTTGTCTGTTTTTGCCAATGAAAAGAGAAGGCCTTTCCACGATCGAATCTCTGATACAGTCGTTGTAACAACCAGGGGCGGAGGAGTGAGAACTCCCGGAATGATTGAAGCCTCGTTTGTACACGGTGTCGGCGCTGCATTAGCTGTATTTGGAACCCTGTTTATGGGCTTCAGTTCAATTGATCTTTATATGCGATCAAAAGGCGAAGATTCGCTCTTTGGAGTTTTGAAGTCTGAAAGAGTCTTGTGCGATGCTGTTGGTGTGGCGATGGAAGATTGGCCCTCCTCCTCTTCTTCTTCGGGTGAATCGCTTGAGCGTCTGAGTGTGGCCATGGCGCTTTTTGCATCGGGTGAGATTTCTGCTCCTTGCTTGAGGTCTGAGGTGGAAGACTCTTTGGTGAGGCAAGGAATTGAAAGTCCAATGGCTTACTTGGCTCAATCGTTTGTCTATTCCGATAGTGCAGAGTTATCGGATCGATATTTGGACCAGGTTTGCAAATTGGATATGAGATCTGATAGTTGCAAAATGAGCCGCATTGTGGAGATGTGGATGGATGAGGACTGGACAAAAATTGATGATCTCTTCAACGAGTTAAACCATACAAAAGAACCCTATATTTTGACTTGGGCAGTTAGACATTTCATGCGACGTGAGAATTTCCAGATGGCCCTTTCATTTTTAGACAAAATGGGCCCCAGCATTGCCTTGGGTTCGTTTGTCGGAATTCAAAGGACAAAAGCCTATTGGAATCTGAGCCGAAAAGAAGAGGCTCGTGCGGCCGCAGATATTGCGATTAATACCATGGGTCCTGCAAATCGCATCGATCTTGCGAGTTGGTTGTGCAAGGAAGAAATTGATGAAAACTGTGCGGGAGTGAGCCGCTCAAGCTGCTTGATCATGAACAAAATACTAGAGAAATCAGATGAGTATTTAGCTGATCGAGATATCGCGCTGACCTACATTAAGAATTTTGAATGCGATGATACAAAGGGCAAGTCTTATGATGAATTAAAACGGGAAGTATCTTTCCCGGAGGGACGCCAGCTAATTGGGGCATTGACGCTTATTCATGGAAGTGCGGCTCAGGAAGGGCGACGGGAACTTTGGAAGTTGGCACAAGATAAAAAGGCCTCGGAGAATTATCGTGAGGAAGCCCGTCATTATTTGGCCAGTTCGGCTCAAAGCTCATTTGATCTAGAGGCCCTTTATTCAGAATGGAAGCACGAGGTGTTGACTCCTCATTGGAGAAAGCGTGGCGAGAGACTTTTCAACAACTACTATCGATTGAAGAATTTTGACCGCTCTTGGGAAATCGGCCAGACCCTCGTCAAAGACGATGGAGGCAGAATTGATTCAAAAACGCGGGAGGAGATAATCGTTGCGGGATTTAAGGTAGGGGAGATGAAGTCTGCTTACCTTCTTATGAAAGAGCTTTTTCCGAGTCAGGAAAAACTGACTACAGGTCGGCATCCCGCAAGTGGGAGCCAATTTGAGTTGGTTAGCAGGTCTCTCATCCAGGAGTTTAAAAACAAGTGATAATTCCCTACCTTTACGGGATTCTTAGATTTCAAAAATGTCCGATTACCTGGATTCTTTTCGGGCTTAATGTTTTGGTTATGTTCTCCACGATGCCTGACCTCAATAGGGCTCAAGAAAGTCTCGATAAGGCCTTTGAGGACGAATACTACATTTCTTCCCAGGGTCATTTCTACGCTGAATTTATCAACGATAACCAGGCGTTTTACAGCCCCCTTTTAAGGACACTATCGCTGAAATCACTCAGTGGTGATGAAGACAAAACCAAGTTGTTGGGGAATCTCGCTCTTCGTAGCGACAAATTTCTAAAGGAAGGCCCCAGTTATCCCTTTAAAGGGGATCAAGTTGCTCGAGGATGGTGGATCGAGAAGTTTGCGGAGCTCAGGAAGATTCAGGAAGGCCATCCGAATTTTGTTCTCGGTTTGAATTCTGATCACATTGGTTTTAAATATTGGATCAATTACCAATTTGTGCACAGTGGATTTTCTCACTTTGCTTTCAATATGGCTTTTCTATTCGTATTTGGCTGTTATCTCGAAACTCTTTTTGGCGGACTTCTCGTTTTAATTACCTATCTTGGATCTGGAGTCATGGGTGCTGCAAGCTTCTTGCTTATAAATGGTGCGACAGGCGCCCCCCTCATTGGTGCAAGTGCTGCGGTGAGTGGCTTGATGGCATTGGTCTGTTTGCTGCACTGGCGAGTTCCTGTGCGGTGCTTTTATTGGTTGTTTATTCCGGTGAAGGGCTATTCGGGCTTCGTCAATGTCCCTGCTTGGATTATATTTTTTCTTTGGCTCGCCACTGACCTTGCCGGGTATTTCGGGTCTGTGCCTGAATTTGGTGGAATAGCTCACACGGCCCATCTCGGCGGGCAAATGAGCGGAGCTCTTATTGGCATAATTCTCCTCATTATCGGAAAGCTACGAGTTCAACTTCAGAATTGATGCGCTGATTTAGACTTCTTTGGGTGCAAAGCCTCGGCGCATTGTATTTTCCGTTGTGGTTCGCGGTTCCAAGAATTGCAGCAAATAATCAGGGCCCCCAGCTTTGCTGCCGATTCCTGACATTTTAAAACCTCCAAAGGGATGGCGGTCCACCATGGCTCCGGTAATCCCACGGTTGATATAGAGATTCCCCACCATCAGATCAGAACGTACCCGCTCGATGTGGGCGGGGCTGCGGGAATAGACTCCACCTGTGAGGCCATAGACAGTGCCGTTTGCGATCTCGATTGCCTCTTCGATATCTTTGGCGCGAATAACTGAAAGGACAGGGCCGAATATTTCATCCATTGCCAAGGCCGATTTGGGATCAACTTCGGTGAAAATGGTGGGAGGAATAAAATAGCCTTCGCTGGGAGTATCACCTTGGTAGGCGAGCTTTGAATGAGTTTTTGCCTCTTCAATGACTCGTAAAATCCGGTCTCGTGATTCTTGATCGATCACGGGCCCCATAAAGGTATGGGACAACTCAGAATGATTCACGACAAAACTCTTTGTGGCCTCAATGAGCCGATCCAAAAATCTTTGGTAGATACCTTCGATCACAATCACTCGACTACAGGCAGAACACTTTTGTCCTTGGAAGCCAAAAGCTGAATGGAGAACGCCTCCTACGGCTTCGTCGAGATCAGCATCTGAATCGATGATGATCGCGTTTTTTCCACCCATTTCAATAACGCATTTCTTAAGTCCCTTTTGTCCGGGAAGACAAATGCTTGCTTTGTTAAAAATGTGCAAACCAACTTGTTGTGAACCCGTAAACGCAATGAGATCAATGTCCTTGTGTCCGGTCAGGTATTCTCCAATCTCTTCGCCAAAACCGGGAAGAAATTGGACGACACCCGGAGGAAGACCGGCCTCGATCATGAGTTTCATCAGCTCGGCCGCGACAACAGAACTTTGCTCGGCAGGCTTCATGATAACAGCATTTCCTGTTACGAGAGAAGCACTCACCATACCGGTCAGAATAGCCAGAGGGAAATTCCATGGCGCAATGACGAGAGAAATGCCGCGCGGGATATAGTGATAGAGGCTTATTTCGCCGGGGGCGTTGCCGACACGAAAAGGCTTTCCTAATCGACGCATTTCTTTTGCGTAGTAGCGACAAAAATCGATAGCCTCTGTGATATCCCCGTCTGCCTCGGTCCAAGTCTTTCCGACTTCGAGGACTTCAAGTGCCGCCAGCTCAAATCGATCTCTCATTATCAACGAGGCCAATTTTTCAAGATAAATTGCTCTCTCTTCAGGACTCCTCTTACTCCAGAGTCGAAAGGCGGCTTTGGCTCCCTGAATAGCCATTTCGGCTTCAGCAATTCCTGCGACGCAAATCCGGCCGACAATCTGATCTGGTTGAGAAGGATTGGTACTGCTGAGGAAGCGCTCCGTTTTGATTTCTTTGTTGTCAATGAGAAGGGGGAAAATTGCGCCAATCTGTAGCTTTCGATCTTTAATTGACTGCATCATGTGATGGCGATTTTTCTCTATCCCAAAATCCAGAAGAGGTTCGTTAAAAAAGCCTTCTTCTCTGTTGACGGTGCCCGTTGTTTTGATGAGGTCTTCTGCGGGATTAGCCAACAGTAATTCTGAAGACAGGTTGTCCGCAAATTTCGATTTGAGAAATGATTCGTTGGAAGTATTTTCGAGGAGTCTTCTGACCAAATAAGCCATTCCAGGAATGAGTTCTCCGACGGCTGCATATTCGCGCACACGATAACCCATCTTCGAACATGCTCGCTTTATTGGATCGGCCATGCCATAAAGCATTTGTATCTCAATGGCTTTTTTATCCAGCCCAAGTTCCTCTGCCATGACCATGCCGGCCGCGAGGGACCGAACATTGTGGGAGGCAATGGCCACTCGAATCGAAGGGTAATTTTCCAAAAGAACCTGAAGGCAGTTTTCATAGTTCCAGTCGGATTCCTTCTTATTCAAGTAGACCGGAGAATTCCAATTGCGTTGCCTCGAGAGTATAGTTTCAAAATCCCAATAGGCTCCCTTGACTAAACGAATGGTAAAGGGCACTCCGCGCGTGTCCGCAAATCTGATCAACTCCTGCACGTCGTGAAGAGAGTCCCGAAGATAAGCCTGGATGACGATACCCCAGAAAGGATAGTTTTTGAAATCGGGCTCCATCAAAAGATCTCGAAAAATCTTTAAAGTGAGATCTTTGTGGTCGAATTGCTCCATGTCGATGTTCACAAAAACACCATGTTCCCTGGCCATGTGAAAAATAGGGCGGAGCCTCTCTTTGACAATTTCGATCGAATGCTCCCAAGCTCTTGAAGAGACCTGGGAATAGAGTGCCGTCATTTTTACGGAGATATTTACTTTCGGTAAATCTCCCGTCGCGTCCTGATCAATGTGTGGATTGCTTGTCCAATCCGCTGAGTCTTTGCTGAGCCAAGAGACAAGTTCCAAGTAGCGACCCTGGTAATCGAGGGCCTCTTTTTCAGAGAGGGTTGCTTCGCCAAGGAGGTCGACGGTAAAGCAGAGGTTGTTTTTGCGTGCTTTTTTGAGCACGGGCAGGGCCTCTTTCGGAGTTTCTCCCGTGATAAACATTTTGGCCATTTGAGTGACATTTTTTCTGACTGCATTTGCGAGCAGAGAAGGAGCCAAGGATCCCATTCCTAATCCAACATTGAATATCGAAGGAAGCTCTTCACCTTCGCTGGCCGTGAAGTACTCTTTGAGATGGCGGGCTACTTCTGAGCCAGAATGGAGATAGGGTAAGACGTCGACAAAACGGAACATCTGGGTCTTGAAGTGCTCGTTCTTCATGCTCCAATCCATGATGCGGCCATACCACCAATCACGGTTGAAAATGGAGGAAGACTCTCCCTCCATTGAGCGAAAGATCAATTCGCCTTTTGATTGAATTTTGATTTGATATTTTTCTCGTTCGCCCAAATGACGCATTTGACTCATACGCCCACCCATTAAATCTGAAGATTTGATTTCGCCCCAGGTCCCCGCGGGCGATTATGATCGGGCGATTCTGCATTTTCAAGCCTTTTTCAATTTCCTTAAAATCCAAATGAGGCAGGCAACGCAATAGGTTGCTTGCTGTATATGAAGGAGCGTGTCATCTGTTAGGTTTGTATTTTATTTCGCATATTGTCTAAATAGGAATAGTTAGGTAGATATACGGGGATGGGGTAACTCCCGTTCGATGAGAGCTTCCGTTTGGTGATTTCTTTTTTTGGTTGGACAGGATGGTTGTATGTCGTTGCCAAGGATCCTTGTAGTAGATGACGAATCAGAAATTCGTGACTGTTTGGTTGCGATTCTTGAAAGTCAGGAATTTTCTGTGAGGGCCCTTGAAAGTGGAAATGAGCTTATTTCTACGATAGAATCATTCTCTCCCAACCTGATCATTTTGGATTATTCGTTGCCGGGCAAGAGTGGGTAGAGCTCATTAAGATACTCCGACATAATAAGAATTATTGCACCCTTCCGATCATCATGCTGACTGGTCTGGACAACGAAAATGAAAAAGTGGAGGCGCTGGAGCTGGGAGCTGACGACTATATTTTAAAACCTTTTTCTTCCGAAGAATTGGGAGCTCGCGTTCGGGCCGTTTTAAGACGTGTTCAGACAGAATCTGGAATTGACAAGCTAGAGGACGGCGACCTGAAGATCGACTTGCAGGCGTACAAGGTCGCGGCAAAAGGCAAAGAGATTTATCTCACACTCACAGAGTTTCGAATCTTAACTGAGCTGATCAAGCAGAAGGGCAAGGTTTTGACCAGAGACCGACTTCGTGAGACGGCTCTCGGAAACCTCAATGTAACAGATAGAACCATAGACGTGCATATGGCTTCACTGCGAAAAAAATTGTATGAGATTTCTCCTGTAATTGAAACTGTGCGCGGCGTTGGTTATCGGTACTCGACATTTGAAGCGGCAGGGACAAAATCTTAATACTTTAAGTACATGATAAATCCCAATGGCAGGTGGTGGGGAGCTTTGCTCCCCCCCAGGCTAGGTCTTTCAGATGGGCTATTTGGCCTTCAAGGTCCCACGATTGTGGCAGAGGGCCGGAAGTGACTGACTGAGTTCTATCGCAAATTCAATGCCAGCAATTTGGTGGCGTTTTGACACTGGAAATCTTTGGTTCTCTTTGCGCGCAAGTGCCATATCTTGCCGGTGGCTCTGTTCATCTCGCATACAAATATGAACCTATCTAAAATCAAGTAGTTAGAGCTTTCGAGGGCGAACTTCCTGGCCGAGACAAAAATGGGAAGACACAAGAAAATGACTTCAGTTCCTCTATAACTTAGAAAAGTACTTTAAAATCAAATAGTTAGAGAAAGTTCGAAATTGCCACAAACGGCCTCAATCTTGCGATGTCTGTTTCCAGGAGGTCTCGACCGATGAAGTGGCGATTCGTAGCTATTGGCGTTCTCATAGCCTTTATTTTGTTTATTCAAGCCTGTGGTCAGCGTCCTCCTCCTCAGGACTCTTGTAACTTCGTTCAAAATAGCGAGGCTCAGAGGGTCTCTTGGAAGGGAAGGGTGCCAGTTAAACTGCATTTGCATTCATCGGTCCCGCCCCAGAGCGTCTTACCCATTGAGGCAGCCATTGACGAATGGACGCGCAGGTTAGGGCACCCCTTCCTTACAGATCGAGCTGACAGGCGTATCAGGGCCTGCTGAGCCTAATAAGGATGGATCCTCAATGATCTATTGGCTTAGGCAATGGGAGTCTGACCGTCGCACTGAACAAGCGAGAACAACGGTATATTGGACAGGTAGTCGTATTTATGAAGCGGATATTCGCGTCAATGCCCAAAATTTCCTATTTTATAATGGAGATGGGAGCGAAATTTTCTCTGGAGTGGATCTGGTCTCCCTTATGGTGCATGAGTTTGGCCACGTTTTGGGACTTTCCCACAACGAAGCAGCAGCCAGTGTCATGGCAACCACGCTGGCAAGCGGGACATTAAGAAGAGTTCCGTCAAAGACGGATTTGGACTCTATTCATTGTGAGTACTAGGAGTGAAGAAGTAAGGATCGTGAAAAAGTTCCAATTTGGTACCGTTTTTTGGGAATGTTTTGTCATTGTAAGTTAATTTAAGTTCTGGTTTTGAGAGTCTATCGTTACGATCGAAGAAAATATCAGCAAGAAGTATGTTCTTGAAAGCATTTGTGAAGGAGTCCCAGTGGGAGTAAAAGAATCTCAGGAAATTGCAACCGTAGTGTTTGGAGGAATCCAGTTTCGGTCGGAGCCGACCGCTCTCACGTCTTATTTGTCCCCGGCTTATCATGAATTAGCAGGACTCAGTCCCGAGCCACTGGACGTATTGAGTCAGCTCAAGGTAAATCTCTCTCAAATTGAAGACCTTCATGGCCGTTTGAATTTTATGGTTACTGAAGTGAGTGAATTGATCAAAAAGTCCTAGAGAAGTTAAAAATCCTTGGCAGCCACGGCCAGTTTTACGTTTGGATATCCAGCAAGCATTGATGTGTACATGACCTTCTGAAGCAGAGAGTAAGGCATGTCACGATCTGCTTGCATGAGGACGCGCCCATCGAATTCAACAGTTTCATTCTGCTTAGAAATATCTTGAGTTTGTTTGGCCTTTTCATCGAGTTCTTTGAATAGACCTGGAATGAAGGAAGGATCTGAGGCGTCAATGTCTTTGCTGCTCAAGGAGCCAGATGCATCAAACTCGACGACTCTTTTATCCTCAATGAACACGCCTTTTTTTGATATAACCATTTTAATGACGTCCACTGGTTCCTGAAGGGAATTTGAAGTTGGCAGCCTCAAATCTGCGTTGGGCGTAATATTCACGGGCGAAGTTGAATAGCTTTTTAACAAAAAAACAAGAATGATAACAAACATATCAACCATGGAAGTGATTTGGATCTTAAAAGTTGATGGGAGTCGCTTTTCCATGTGGCGTTTTATTCCACCTGCCATAAAATTCCCCTTTCAGTTTCCGCCAATTGAATTTTTTCTGACGCGCTCATGATGTTTTCCTTGTCCCATTCGCTCTTTCTTTTCAGTCTCATTTTACGACGTTTGCAAAGGTCACATTCGGAAACATGAGATCGGTTTCAGCCATTTGGCCCGTCTTTTCATCCTTAACCGTCACTTTTCCCTCGCTTGCGGGCAGACGCCGAACGACGTCGAGTGTTTTGACGAGATCGTCGTAAGTGACATTTGCATCTGGTATTAAATCAATCGTAAAAATATCAACGTACTGCCGTTTTAGATTCGCGGAGGCTTTTGCCAGACCATCGTAATCCAGAAGTCCATTTTTGCCGGCAACTTCGAATTCTTTTTTCTTTCCGTTGTCAGATACAACGTAGCCAAAGGCACCCTTTTCGATCTTGAGAGAGACAAATACAGCAGGTTTTTTATCCTCTTGCTGCTCTTTGATCTTTTGAGCCACAACCTGAGGAATTGAGGTTTCGATCATGCGAATTTGAACAAAGACCACGCTCAATAAGAGCATAGGTATGATGGATACAATAATATCAAGAAAGGGAGCCAAATTGAGATCGTAGGTTGCATCTGCTTTTCTGGTTCTATGAATACGCATCTGCCTCTTCCTTGAAGGAGTTCATGAAGCCTTCGGAGCTGATCCCGGAGGAGGTGGAGTCTTTTCCTTGCTTGTGATTTTCTCACCGCGAAGATCAGTTGGATAAATATTTTGGTTTTGAACGGGCGAATAGGCTCGCTCGCTCAGCATTTCCATTATCTTCTGCGAATTTTCATCAATTTGTGAAAAAAGACGATTCTGCTTTTCATATAAAAAAGTGTACGCAAACATTGTGGGAATAGCGACGATAAGGGCGGCAGCGGTCGCCGTCATTGCAATTGAGATTCCCTGAGCCAGAATCGTTTGCTTTTGAGAAACATCGGCAAAGCTGATGGCTTTAAAGGCCACAATCAGACCAATTACGGTTCCAAGAAGGCCAACCAGTGTTACGACATTGGACACCATTTGAACTTGGCCCAGTCTTCTGACAAGTTTGGGAGCGATTTCTGAACTTGCAATGTCCAAAGACTGCGCGATGGCATGGTCTTCACGATCAGATTTTTCTAAGACCCTCTTGATGACATGCGCCAGCGGCTTTTTTTCGTTGGCAGCGCAAAAAGTGAGGGCTTCGTCGATCTTGTCCTCTCGAATAAGTTTCGACACTTGATTCATAAAGGGGCCAACCGGCAATGCGTAGTCGAAAAAGAGAGCCTTAAATCGATCAAGAATAAGAGTGAGAGCGTACAAGCCGATGAGACCGATGGCAATGTCAGCTATCTTGTAATTCACAAAGAAATTTAATAAGCCTTCCACAGAAGCAACCTCCCTGACTGTGCGGTTCCTTATACCTAGATCCATCGGTTCAGCCAGGATTTGACTTGAAACACAGATTTTTTGGCGATTTTTTTGACACCAGATGCCTTGTCCCGCTGCTGAGCGAACTCAATGCTATCTCAATCTGATCCATTCTTTTCCACGGCACTTGCTTGCCAAGGCTTTGGGTAAAAGGTAGCTTTTCCAAATGGACTTAGGACATGGAATACTTTTAGCTGTGGTTGAAGGGCTGACTGAGTTTTTGCCGATTTCTTCCACAGGGCACATCATTCTTACCTCTTATGTAATGGGAATTAGCGGAGAGTCCTTTGTGAAGGACTACACAGTGATTGTGCAATCTGGTGCGATTGCTTCGGTTTTAGTTCTTTATTGGAGGCGATTCTTTCGATCTATCGAATTTTATAAGAAATTGTTGATCGGTTTTTTGCCGGCCGGTGTGCTCGGCCTCTTGGTGAAGAACCATATCGACCGAATTTTGGATCGAACGGATGTTGTGGCCTGGTCCCTGTTGTTGGGAGGAGTTTTTCTTTTGTTGATTGACAGGCGAAATGGCGCCACTTCCCTCCCAGAAACCAAAGATGAGGAGAATGTTACATACAAGCAGGCCCTATTAATTGGTTTGGCCCAATGTGTGGCTTTTATCCCTGGGGTATCAAGGGCTGCAGCCACCATTGTGGGTGGTTTGTGGCAAGGTTTAGACCGCAAGAGTGCTGCTGAGTTCTCATTTATTCTTGCTGTTCCAACTTTGACGGGGGCGACCTTTATAAAATTGATCAAAATTGCACCGACGATCACTTCTGATCAAGTTACTGTCATCATTTTGGGGAATATGGTTTCTTTTGGAGTCGGATTGCTCGCTATTCGTTTTTTTATTTATTATCTCGGCAGATTTGGATTTAGCCAATTTGCGTGGTATCGGATCCTGTTGGGGTCATTGTTTTTGGGCATGAGTTATTTTGGTATAGCGATGGCCCATTAAATTAACTAGATAGTGAAATCCTTTGTTCCTGCTTTTGGAATCAAGACCTTCAGAATGCCATCTTGATACTCACGAGTGACGTCTTTTTCAACAGAGGGGTGACTCAGTGGAACCTCTTCTCGGAAAGTCTGATAATTGTTTGTTGTCATTCGTCTTCCGTCAGTGTGCACTTCGTCTTGAAATCGTCTCTTCCCAGAGATAATGAGTCGGTCCTCCTTTACGACTACGTCCACTTCGTTCTTTTGAGATTCTGGAACGCTGACTTCTAGGACATAGGCCCAGGGATTTTCTTTCAAGACAGAGTTAGCAGTGCGCAGGTGATAAAACGGGTCGTTTTGTCTATTTTGGTATTTCCCAACGGACTCCATGGCAGATTTTTTTTGCGTGTCCAGCTCATCAATGAGCCTCTCTTTTTGCGCTTCCAATACTTGGCGATTTCTGTCTTGGTTGGTGTTGAAGGCCTCTCGGAATTCAAGCTCCTGATTCTTGCGCATTTGTCGGAACAGCTGATCGTTTTTTTCCATATTCTGACGATGGAGCGCGAGAGATTCTTTCTTTTCTTGGTCCTGATTTGTTTGAAGCTCCTTCATTTGAACATCATGGGATTGTTTGGTTTTATCCATGTTTTCTCGGAAGTGGTCTTTTTGCCTTTGAACTTCAGTTTCTCCCCGATGGTGAATCATCGCGACTTCCTTATCGTATTCGGAGCGAACTTGTTCTTTTACCTGAGTTTGGCGTTCTCTTTCTTTTTTAAATATTTCGGTTTGTTCTTCCTTTGTGGCCTGAATGCGCTGCTCGCCCTCTCGCTGCTTCCCGCTCACTTCGTTATCCAGCTTGCTTCGCAGACGATCCAGTTGCTCATTTCCCTTTGAACGTTCATTTTCGTAGACTTCCTGATTTTGATTGCGAAGTTCCTTGATTCTTTCCTTCTCTTGGCTTGAGTAGGTGTGATACTGCTCTTCGCCCCGACGTCGTTCTTCGGCGAGCTGGGCTTGATGATGGCGACTGAGGTCTCTCTGCTCGTCACGGTTGTGTTCCACGAGCGCATTTTTTTGTTTGGATGTATTTTCACGCAGGCGATGTAGATCTTCGGCAGTAGACTTTTCGATCTGTTGGCGTTGTGCATTTTCCCGTTTGAGAAAATTTCGGGTGTTTTCAGCTTCTGTATGAAGAACCTCGTCTCGACGGGCGCGAGAGGCCGAGATATCTCTCGCATGTGCTTTTTCTAAAGTCTCTTGATCTTGCTTGAAGGCTGTCTTACGCACTTGAGCCTGCTTTCGCAGTTCTTCGTAGGTATTATGGCTTTTTGTTCTTTCGTTTTGAATTTCACGAGCGCTATTTTCTCGATTGGCGGTGATCGTCTGATCTGTGGTTTTACGAATGTGGTTCACAGTGCTTTCACCTGTTCGGCGCAGATCATCTGCCTTTTGTTGGTAGTTCTCGCGCAAGCGACTGAGATCCTCTTCGTTTTGTTCAACTGTTTGATCTCTCTGGCGTCGATATTGATCTTGCAAATACTGAAGGTCTTGGTTGTAGCGGGATTGTGCCCGGTTGATTTCCGCACTCATTTGGATCCCCTTCCTAGGAATCAGAGTCAGATAGTCTGTGATTTCAAAACTAGAAATCCATGTCTAGCGAACTCAGTGAGAGCAATGCCTCATTTTATTGATTGTACTTCTTTTGTAGAATCACGCGGAGGGTGGCGGGACCGAACTGGTCTTTGGTTGTGAGCTTGAGCTGTCTTCAATGGAGTTGCTTCCAGGATTAGGAGCGGAATCCCCCTTGTCCTTGGTCTCTTGGCGATTTGGACAAATGGGTTTGAAATTTCCTGTGTTGCCCCAGCAGCGCCAAGATCTCTTGATTTCAATCAACTCACCTTGTCGAAGGGGATAGTAGGTGGGATATTGTATGTCATCAAAGGTCGTGCGAATGAGTCGCTCAGTCCCATCATCGGGACGATAGAGGCGAAGTTCATAGGCACGGTATTCCCCCAATGCCCGTGACGATGTCTGTGACGTCATGATGAAAATCAATGAAACCAAGAGGGTCGAGGCCAGGTCCTTCACCTTTGGCTTATCGGTTGGTCCCAATAATTATTTAGTTCAGCGATCTCAATACTCCTGGGTCTTGGTTGATTTGTTTGGAAGTGGATAAGATCGCGAAATCAAGGAGCATTGCTTCTGCGTGAAGCGAGGAGTTTTTGACACACGCGTATTCCTGCCGCCCGCCCTTTTTTGGCCAGTTGCCCTGAATAGGAGGAGATCTCCCTTCCAAAATTCTCAACACTTTGAACTCTCCATCCATCTTCGGGTATGAACCTTGCGAAAAAGGGAGTTATCCTCGAGAGGCCAAGATCCCATGGAATTTTAAGCGACAGCAAGGATGCACCAACTTGGGCAGAGGCCTTATAGCCCATGAGTTCTGATATAGGAAAAATTCCCGGAACAGCAAGAGGAATATTAAACCCTGCGGAGAAGAAACCCTCTCCCTGTGACATAAAACCAGGACCGGGAGGCACAAGCACATATTCAGTCCGAGCGGTCCTCTGTCCTGAGGTTGCGTCAAAGAATATACCAGCCCTGATATTGAACCCCAAATACCCTGCAACGCCTAAGGCATTAACGTAGGCTTCGCGCCACGGGAACACCTGGGCGACAAAATTTCCCTTTTTGAAACTCAAACCCAAAATTGAACGCAATTCCTATTTGTCCTCCTCCTCCTCCGATGTCGGCGTTCATGATTCTCTTGGCAATGTCAGACGAGAGTGCAGCCCGAACATACTTGCCACCAAAATATGCTGGGATCTTGTCTGCGGCCTTAACGATCAGGCTCCCACCGTTCAAACCCAATCCACCAAGACCAATGCCGCCTTTGGTAATTCTGAAGCCTACGGTATGGGCATTAGCAAATGTCCCTGGATCCATAAACAAAAGAGCGTCAACAATTTTAAGTAGTTTTTCTCTCTTTCGAATTCTTCCATTCGGCTCAGAAAGAGCTTGGGTGAGAGCCTGGGCGGACGATTCTCCAGTTTGAAATTCCGGAGACCCGCTGGATTCGACGCTTGATTTAATAGTTGGTCGAACGTAGGTGATGATTTTTTTACTGAGGCTATAGAGACCAAATCCACCCTTTGCACTTGTCAAAAAGGCAGCCATTCTTGTGAGGAAAGCGGCTCTTCGTGCAAGAAATCTCTCTTGCGTGTCAGGATCCAGTTGACGCAGGGGATGTTGGGGATCATTCAAAAAGGACTCGGGACCATTGAGTCTGATTCGATTGCCCTTTCCCAAATCGATTTGAATTTCCGTATCGGCCGTTATGGCTGTTGGGATTTCCACGGGAGTTTCAGTTGAGACGCCAGTCAGGGATTCGAGATCAACATCAAAAGTAGTGCGCTCGCCGGCGTGAACTTCAGCAGAGGCGGGTGCACCCAAATAACTGAGAGTGGCATTGAGCGGAAGCCCCGGAGAAAGGTTCAGTGTCATTGAGCACGTGAGAAGGAGCGAGGGGATCAATCTCCAAGAAGCAATCGGATGGGCCGATGGACCTCCTCCAAGGCGAACTGACAAAAGAGCCGCCCAAAATTCTTGAAGACTGTATTTGTTCAAAGGCACTTTGACTTCTGTCTTTCGTAAAGCTCTCATCGATTATTCCTCGTTATGAATGCGTCCTATTTCAGCCAACTCCAACGCAATCAAAGAGAACTTTCTTCAAGCTCAGTGCCAGCGAAAGGATTTATCTGGGAAACGGGGTTTTTCGAGTCCTTTGGAAGGATTAGAGGATCTCATTGGTCGATCTGCAGAAATGCAAATCGTGGAGAAATTTCCAGCCTTCTTGAGAAAGAGCCAAATTTTGGCTCTGTAAAAGGCTGGTAAAAGGCCGGTAAAAGGCCGGTAAAGAGGAATTTTGCTATTTTCTGATGACAACGAGTGCGGGCTCCCCATCCTTTGAGAAAAGGACAATATCGAGTTGCTCAGGCTCAGCATTGAGATCTGATGGGTCACGGCTTGTGACTGTCCACAGGTCCAATCCGGAAATATTTTGTGCTTGATCCGTTGTTACTGCCTTCAACGAAACATGGCGTGAAATTTCAAAATCATGACTGCGACCGGTCTTGCCACCCTTATCATCTTGATTTTGAACGACATCATTTTTTGAGGCTCGTTTATTGCGAAAAAACTTTGAGAATAAGTTAGCTGTGGCTGCAACTGCGTAACTCGATACCAAGAGCGTTGCTGACCCCTGCATAGAAAGATCTACGGGAGATGACGACATCATTGTGAGTCCATCATTTACGATTCCCTGAAAATCAACGTACTGGCTTATTTTGCCTAGTATTTGTTCTCCCTGAGCCGTCCATATCCCCAATAGGGCTAAGAATGAGGTAATGATGGGCTGAGGTAATTTGACGACAGAGGGATTCCTTTTGATCTGTTCTGTTAGAGCTAGACCAAGGATCTTTTCAATGGCTGCCTGGCCGACGATAAAATGGATGGTAGAAGGGCTGTCTTTGCCTTCATTTTCATCCCGAATTGCCTGTTCGATCTGAAGGGTCAACTCGTTGAGGTGGATAAGCGCGTCTTCATGTTTGCTGGCATTTGGCTCAGTCCCTGTTTCACTCGTCTTCCTCTGTGAAATTTCGTTTTTAATTGAATTGAGGGCAGAGAGTGCTTGAGCGGCCGAATCTGAAGCCGGCGCATCAAGAGCAACAGAAATGGGACTCTTGCGAGAAGGGGGGGCGAGATTGGTCCGACAGCTGAGCTTCGAGCCCGGACTTGCCTTGGCTTGGGAGGGAAGAGTCAAGAAAATGGACCAAGAAGCCACGACAGCAAACGGGAAAAATAAGTTCATAAAAATCCTCATTGATTTTAAAAAAACTCAGGGAACTGTCGTGGCTATTTTGCAACAACTGGACCTGTCATCGGAGTACCAAAAAAATCGATCACATCGTGGTCTCTTTGAATATAATCATCACTCAATCAATCGCACCATGCGGTTTGCTCGTCAGTCCCGTAAATGAGAGATTCAAGAGGTGTTAGCGATCTAGCCGAGTGAGGATTCTTTACAGAATCAGGAGCGGTCACTTCGGCCAGTGGCTAGTGGCGAAAGTTGGATCTAGCGAGCACGGTGTTTTCGAGAATATGGAAGTAGATCCGGACGAAGGTCTCGTAGTCCTCTGTGGGCAGGTGCAATAGAAATTGCTGTCTCTCCAAAAATGTTCGACAAACTGCAAACCGAGAAAATAGCGTTTGAATCTTTTCGAGGTTAGAAAACCGGAAAAAATCGAGATTTTCGGTGGGTTTTCTCATGATTTCGGCAATGCGCTGATGATCAAAAAGCGCGTGGATACCGCATACAGACTGGTTTAACAATGTCTCAATTTCGTCCAATGATGTCTCTTCTGGAAGCATAGGAAGCCAACCTTCCTATGGTTGATTCTCATCTGGATTTCATTCGTTTTCGCGATTCCTTGCAAGAGAAAACCAGGGAATTTGACATGTATTGTCGGTAACCCTAAAATAGTAAGTGGGCACCCAGGGGGGGTAGAGTATAAAAGGGACTGTTTCATTATGAGGCAGTTCAGTGATCAGCGAGAGGAAGGTGTGTCATGTCCAAACACAGTCGGCAGAGTTCAGCTAGTGCCGATCTGGCGGCATCCAAGATTATCATAGATGAGGAACAGGGCTTGGTATTTGGTTCTGAGGATGAACTCTATAACCACTTCCACCGCGAGATCAGGTTTCTTGAAACTGAATTTTTTAAATTGAGGAAACCCGCTCGCGACATATCTGAAGGTGATTTTTCTTCCTATGAAAAGAACCTGAGCCTGACTCTAGAAGCCCCCGACGAGGTCTGGGAGGACAAGAAAACAATCTCTGGAAAGACCCTCATGGTCTATATAAAGGAGTTCTCAGAGCCAGTTAAAGGTTCTCAAAAGGTCAAGAGAGGGGCTGTTGAAAAAAACGATGAGCTCTTATTTCACGTGGCCATATGTTACGTCACCAACAACATACCGAGTTTTGTTTACTTGCATTTTCCATCGCGGGATATTGATTTGGTGGAAAAGTACTGTCGGGGAGAATTGGTCTACGATCGGTCTCTACAAAATATACCGATGGGCGCCCTAGAGGGAGATGCTCTCTCTGAGAACGACGACTTGGCAAAGGGACTTTATGAGGCGATGCAGAAGTTGCGTATAGATAAGGACATAAGGGAAAGTGAGTTTGTCCTTTTTGCCCATTTGCGCGAGAATACAGTTGAGGAGGCCGATGAAATCTGGCGTTCTGCGGATTCCACGGGAAATTTACTTGTCAATTTTATCAAGGAGTATCCAGATGAAGGGGGCAAGTCAGATCTGTGGTATATCGTCGTGACGATAGAGGATGGACCTTCCAATAGTCATGCCCTTTTGTTTTCTTTTCCAACGCGAGATCGCAGCTTGGTGGATCGTTATCGTCACGGGGAGAATTTGCAGGCCGAAGAAGTCGTTCAGGAATCGAGCCACTAAAAGGGGCAAATCTATCAATTTCTATAGAAATTTCTGACAGAATTTTTCCGTATTATTGAAATAATCCTGCTCGGACAAATTGGACTGCCGGGAGGCCCAGTTTGGATGCAGCTCTTGCAGGCTTGGAGCCGAGTGAGATGCCGCATAAGTGTTTGGGTTGGAATGAAATCCAGGGATGAGTGCATCCTGCCAGCCAATGGCCGTGGTTCCCTTGTCTGTGTTGTAAAGGGCTGTTGTCATTGCATCAAATTGAATGTCCATGGCAGTGAGAAGTACAATATAGGCCTGAAAGAAATTATTGAGCGAGACTCCTGCGGCTCCCCCTCTGTCCTTCTCCTTAACGATCATATTCTGAATGATGGCTTTGGAGATTCTGTCCTGAGGATCATCGCTATTAATTAGATTTCCGGTGGTTCTGCTTTGAAAATAGAATTTAACCGGTGCTGAGTTGAGAACTCTTTGTCCTGGGGTATCCTCATACCATCGAAAGAACTGAATATAATGGGTATCGGAGGTGATGATTTTACCGGGAATTTGACTGAAATTCATTCGAATCAAGTCCATAGAGGCCTGACCGGTTCCTGGAATATAATAGGAGCTCAATTGGAATTCCATTTCAAGGGAGGCGTTTGTCGCTCCATTGCAGTCGGCTACGGCGGCGTTACCGTTGGTAGGAGGAGTGCTTGGGAGGCGGCTTCCTTGAGTGGTGCTGGAAGCAGGTAAGGCTGACTTAGATGGGCCACAGGACGTCGTGCTAAAGAGAGCAAAGAGCGAAGCCAGCAAGGCCAGTTGAGGGGAGTTCAAATTGGATCTTTTTTGTCCCTGGTGCTTCTGATCTGTCGTAGGCATTTCTATCTCCTCAGTTCAATCTTTCAACTTTCAAGCATTACAAAAGCAATGTCGATGCCATCTCTAAAATTAAAATAAACGAATAATTTCAATGTGTTATAGAATAACTAGGTGTCTCATCTTGAGACGCTCCGATTTCTAATCAGATTGACCCCTTTCGATCGCCAGAATACTCTCGGTTTGGCCTCATTCATAGGAGCTTAAACGTGTGTAATCGATTGCCTTTCTTTGCTTTTGCAGCAGTTCTGGTCAGTTGCGTGACGATTTTTGCTGGCTGCGCAAGCCTGCCTCGCGGTGGTTCTGTGGAGAATGGCGATACGGCCGGCGAAGGCCCTCGGGGCCTTCAAGAGAAGCAACCCATTCCTCTCAAGTTAAAAGGTGTGGTGGGGCGAAAAGAGAAGTCTTGGTACTATTCTGCCTCAACCGCCGAGACTCATGAAGACGGTCAGATCGTTCGGCGCAAGGAAGAAGCTGTCGCGTTTACGGTGGAGTCTCGTTTCAAGAGTCAAGCAGACGGCGTGATTGTTTTCGATGCGGAGACGATTGAGAAAGATGGTCAGGTTGATTTGCATGACTTAGCATTTCCCGAGCTAAACGAATTAATTGAATTCAAACTCAAGGAATCGGGAGAGGTTTTACAGGCGGGCTTTTATCCCCCCACCAGCGTCTTTTTTGTTCCTCCTGTTCCGTTGTCTCGGGAGGCCGTTCTTATAGGAGATACTTGGACGATTCAGCACGAGTGGATCAGCATGAAAAACGGAGTGCCATTGAGAGCTGACCTGACTCTCATTTTTAAGGGTTTGCATCAATGCGGAAAAGGCCGATGCGCCGAACTTGAAATATCCGGCGAGGTCGCAATAATAGATGCAAAAATGAAAGAGGTTAAGTTTCAGAATGAAATATCCGGCCGATTGCTTTTTTCAATCGACCAGGGCACTGTCGTTGCTATGCGCGTAGCCAACAAAGAGGCCATGCTCATGGGACATAGCTTTTTGAGAGTGTTTTCCTGCATGGTCGGTCAAATTGTGGAGCCTCCGATTGTCGTGCAAGGATTTAAAATAAAAGCTGAAGCTTGCAATCCTGAAAAATTCAGTCCCCAGTTTTTGTCCAATGAGGCTACTAGTCGTTGAGTTCGGCCCAAGTGACTCCATCGCCTCCTAAGTTCTGAGTTCCTGCACTCCATTTTTTGATGTACACGCTTCGAGAAAGATAGCTGCGAATGGCTCTTTTTAAAGTGTCAGTGCCGTGGCCATGAACCAGTTTCACCCGTTCCTCCTTATTTAAGGCAGCCGTATCCAGTTGGAGCTCAAGTTGGTTGAGAGCCTCTTCGACAGTCAGCCCGCGTAGGTCTACGATGCGGTCTCCATCTTTGGCTGAATAAGAGAACTTAGCAGTTTTTCTGATTACATCGGCGGTTGGATTCTGAGCTTGCTGAGGGATGTGAAGCGATTGCCAGGGAACCATCAAGCGCATCGAATTTGAAAGAATTGGAACTTCCCCTTTGGCGTTTGGAGCTCCCTGAATAACTGCATCCCGACCTACACTTTGTACGAAAACTCGACTACCGGGAGGAAACCTGCGGGAGAATTCTTCAGGACTTTCGATTCGTTGAATTGATGTCGAATTCGCCGTGGCTTTAATGACATTGGGGAGGTGGCTCTTTATTTTTTGAAGAGATTCATGTTTTTTAAAAGTCTGATCGATTTGTGCAACTTCAATCATTCTTTCTACTTTTTGTTCAGCTCTTTTGAGGGCCTGGCTTAGCATCGATTCTCGGTCTCTCTGAAATTTCTGAACGAGAGCTTCGTATTTTGATTTTGATTTTTGAGTTTCTCGAAACTCATCTTGGAGCCGCTTTTTTATTCTTTCAATTTCGGAATTTGCGGACTCAAGATTTTCCAGTTGCTGCTGGAATGCTTTCCTCTCCGGACTCAGGCACTGGAGGGCTCTTTCTATAATAACTTCATTCACGCCCACTCGACGCGCTGTTTGGATAGCGAGTGATTGGCCGGGGACCCCGATAATGAGCTGGTAGGTGGGTTGGCTGGTAGAGCTATCATATTCAAGACTTCCGTGAATGACTCCACTGTCTTCACTCCAACCCGTTTTCAAGGGACCTAGGTGAGATGTGATCACTCCAAAGACAGAGTTCTTGCAGTAAGTTTCGATAAAGGAGCGAGCAAGTGCAGATCCTTCTTCGGGGTCAGTCGATCCACAGATCTCATCAATCAGGAGAAGGTGGTTAAGGCCATCGGCTTGAGTCGCAGCATTTAATATATTAATGTGGGCGGCAAAAGTACTCAGATGAGAGTCAACGCTTTGGGAGTCTCCAACCGCAATATTGACTTTGGTAAAAAACGGGAGTTTTGAGCCGGGTTCGGCACAGATCAATAATCCGCAACGAGCCATGTGAGCGGCCAGACCTATGGCCTTGAGAAGCACAGTTTTTCCGCCGGCATTGGGTCCAGAGAGGAGTAAAATTCGTTCCGCTTGGTTGAGGCGAACGGAATTGGCGACGACATTTTCGTTATTGAGAACCAGCATAGGATGTCGTACTTCAACCAGTTCAATGGAGTTGTCTGAAAATCGCGGAGCTGAAGCGTGCATTTGGTTCGCAAAGTGGGCTTGAGCGAACCTCACATCGGACTCAGCCATGATTCCTTTTGTTTGATCAATTGCAAGGGCGAGGCTGGCAAGAAGATCAGTGAGATTTCTCAAAAGCCTCTCAATCTCGTCTTCTATCGCAACTTCCAGTTCGCGAATGCGATTGTTTTGAGCGATAATTTCTTTGGGCTCCATAAAAACAGTCTGTTTGTTTTGGCTGGAAGTGTGAATAATTCCCTCAAAGCGTCCCTGCATACCACTTCGGACCGGCAGGACCCAACGTCCCTCACGGGTTGTCACGTACCGATCCTGGAGGATTCCCTCGAGTTCGTGTTGCTTGACGAGTCTGTCTAACAGATTTTGGATTTCTTGGCTGAGTTGGTTTTTTTCGCGATAGAGCCTTGCTAACTCTTCACTTGCTTCAGTTTTAATATCTCCATCTGGTGTCATGATTTGATCAATAGCCGAAAGTGGTTTTTCAGCATCAAATATTTCAGATTTTTTCTGGGTGACCCAAGAACCATGAAATGGTTCAAGAATTTCCTTGAGGGCGATGGCTTCTATGCAAAAATGCCTGACGTCCTTCAGTTCCAGAGTTTTTAATGTGGCATTTTTTTTGAGACGAGGAAACCAGGTCGCATACAGATCAAGGCTCTCCATAAAGGGACGTTGTCCTTGCTCAATGATATTTTGAACTTCGCTGATAACTTGAAAGCTTTCTTGAGCTGAAGCTGGGCTTGCCAAGGGACTCGTTCGGGACAGGTCCGCCCTTCCAGCTTCTGAAGTAGCTAATTTTTCCAATCGTTCAACGATGTATTGCCAATCAATTGTTTCTAAATCGGACACAGTAAAAAATTCCTCCAAGTGAAATAAAAAAAAGTATCCAGATTATCGTGGGAATCAGATAGATACCTGTCGTCTGAAAAAAGGTCGAAGAAGGAAATTCGCGATAAGGTATTCGAAATAGGTGAAACCATTCCTGATGAAGGGGAGAGATCTCCATGATTTCACCATTTGCCTGGGCAACAGTGGTAAAGCCCGTGTTGGTTGAACGGACGATCGGACGTCGAAACTCGATGGCACGAGCCAGCGTCATATAGAGATGTTGGTGAGGTTGAGAGGATTTTCCATACCAAGAATCATTTGTGACGTTGATAATTATTTGGGCCCCGAGATTGGCCAGCCCCTGAGTGAATTCTGGGAAAAGCCCTTCGTAACAGATTTGGGCGCCCAGGTGCACTCCGTTTTGTTCAAGCAAAGTGGGCCCCGATCCGCGGGCAAAATCTGAAACTTGAGGGAGTGCTCGCTTGAGAGCTGGGAACATGTCTCCGAAGGGAGTGTATTCTCCGAAAGCCAATAGCAAGGTCTTGTGGTAAGGTGGGTTTGTGAGGCTGCCATTTGCCGTAAAAGAGAAAAGCGAATTGGTTGGCTTTCGTTGAATAAGATCTTCGCTGTAGGCCCCCGTTACCAAGGCAAGCGAATTCTTCCTCAAAAAATCTGTGAGTCGAGCAGAGTACCCGCGTTCAAGTGACCTCGGCACAATTTGGTCGGGGAAGGCCGTTTCCGGCCACAATGCAAAATCAATTTCCTCCCGAGGATAAGCAGCGAGTCCCTTGAGGCTGAGTTGTGTGTAGCGGTCGATTATATGGTCACGAAATCCCCAACCCCTTTCAGCGTACTGTTTTTCGAGATTTCCAATGTTGGCCTGAACTGTCAGTATTCCAACTTTCTTGTCGGGTGTCGGCAACCGCTTTTCCAAGGCAAGTCCGACCAAAATCATGACGCAAAAGAGTCCCACCGCTATGCCAATGGGGGGCCACCAGGGCCGAGCCGATTTGAGACGAAGAAGTCCAACGAAGAAGGCCAAATTGGTGAAAATAACCCAGGCGCTCAGTCCTGAAAAACCGATCCATTCTGCTGTGTGATAGAGTGGGACTCGAGAATAAAGCCAGGTGTAGCCGAAATTCCAAGCAAAAATCATTGGATAGTAGTGCTCACAAAGAATTGTCAATACGGGAAGAAGCAGTAGGATGAGCCTCACAGAGACTCGTGAGCGGTGAGAGCCGATCAAAAAGGCCCACAAGCATCCAGCGAGGGCGAAATGGAGGTGGCCCAAAAAACAAAAAAGTAGAAGGATTAAGAGGGACAATACCCAAGGTATATGGCCAAACTCATGGAAGGTATGGGCAACCCAGTGGAAACCAATCAGAGTAAAAACAAAGGAAGTTACGCATCCACCCCAAAAAGCAATTCGAGGTCTGGGATTTTGCCACCAGAAGTACCAGAGAGGAACGAGGCCAAAAAGCGCAGCCCAGGGAGGAAAGGGGATATAGCTCACTCCGATAAGGAGACCACTTAAGAGGGGTAGGCGAAAAAAAATCAGTGATGATTTGATTTTTTCCATAATATTTCCAATCATAGGTATAGATCTACACCAAAGGGAAGGGGTCGTCAGTTGGAAAACCTTTATCCATCATCTCCAGAAAATATGCCGCAGCCTCCAGGTGTCTATAGTCCCATAAAGATTCGTTGTCCGGAATGCTTAAAGCTCTATGCAATTGACCCGGAAGAGATCATGAATTCAAAGCCAAAGTTTCAGTGCATTCATTGCAAAACCAAGTTCTGGATGGCCTTTCCAGAATCGGTGGGACGGACGGGTGAGATCATTGGCAATCGGCTCGAGTGGCAGGAAAAGGGGCCAAAACCGCCATCTGAAATTCAAAAAAATGCGCCACGTCATGATTTGAAGGAGGCTGTAGAGCCTGAAGTTCCAGCTGAAAAAAGCCCGGGACCTCCGTTGTTGGGTAAGCCGGCAAACAAGAGCCCTGATTTATCTACGGATCCTTGTCCCAAATGCAAGGTTCCAATCATTCGTGGAATTCAGGAGTGTCCTCATTGTGGGATATTGGTCCAGAAGTTTTTAGCATTCCAGAAGCTACGTGATGAAGAAGAGCAGGGCTTTCCAGCTTCGAAGGAACTCCGGGCCTATTGGGCAACACTGATTGATAAGTATGATGATCAAGAATGCCACCAAAAATTCATTCGTCTCTGTCAGGGCGAGAGAAATCTGGTTTATGCCTCTCGGCAATATGGAAAAATACTGGCGGCCTATTCGGGAGATGAGACTGCAAATAAAATGCGAACTCAAATTCTTGCTCTCAGTCAGTTGTCGGCCGCGGCAATCAGGGGGGAGAAAAAGGCAGTTCTGAATAGGTACTCTTGGAATCTCTCCAATTTTATTATTCTTTTAAGCGTGATCCTTATCACTGTTGGTTTATTTTTAGAGCCATGGAGAAATATGGTCGGCGTGGGGGTTGCTCTCATCTTCTTTACATTGGCCTTTGCCAAGAGATGAGAATTCTCATTTTGATGTATCGAGGCGGCGGGAGCTTGCTTTTTGATTTTCGCTAAAGAAACGAAGCTCCATCAAGAATCCATTGCTCAATGGCGTCCAAATCTGTTTTGGAGACCGTGTGGTCGGCGCCATCGGGAGTTTTTAGTGTCACGTAGAGTTGGCTGAATTCGGGAGCCAAAGGAACGATGTAATTGGATATACTTTTGTAACTGTAAAGATCTGTTTTGCCCCTTGAGCGTGACATTTGAGACACTGATAGGCTTCGATAACACCAACATAAATTTTGCCAAAATTTTTTGTGGGATCATAGGAGGGATTGGGATCATCCCCTGCCAGTGATTCGATCCACAATTGCAGTGTCTTTTGATCCTCAATGAATAATTTTGAACCTGGGGGCATATACCCAGTTGTGATTGATGTGTAGAGGGGCGACTCTGCGGGTTTTCCAGGAACTAAGAATGAGAGTTGCTCCATTTCTTCAATGCTCGAAATACTCTGAAAACTGCTAAAAGTCGAACCCCTCTCATGACAGGCCCCGCATTCTTTTTGAAGAATCGATATTGATTTGGTCTGGAGTTGTTCCTTAGTCAGTTTCAGTTGTTGTGCTTCGTGATGAGCATCACAAGACACAAAGATATTCAGAACGATCCATCCCAAAATAAATATAACTAATCTTGTCCTTTGCACCGGGTCTTCCCCCTGACTTTAGGTACGAAGTAAAAAATCCAAACTCGGGGCGTTCTGCACATCTGTGTAACTGTTATAAAGCGTTGAAGAAATGCCAAGAGCCTTAGCGACAGTTTTCCAAACACTGGCTCCGGAAGTGCGCCCTCCACCAGCAGTGTCGCCAACGGCAACAGCCACACCATTTGCTTCATTTGGCTTGTGATAGCTAAATTGATGTCCGTTTCCAAGATCACCGGCAACCTTTACGTCGCCGTAATAACCACCTCGAATGCGACCGCCTGCCAGAATAACGCTATTTTTACTGTTGGTTCCATAGGATTCGCTGGCTGGAGATCTACTGCCGTCTGTTGTATAAATAGCGATCACGGTTTTATCAAATTTTCCGACTTTCTTAAGTTCTTGAATCATTCTGGCCAGTGGAAGTGCAAATTGGGTTGCCTGCGATCGCAAAATTGTTTCATTGCGATCTTCGTGAACGTCTATGTAGCAATATTCGAGCGCAATTGTCTTTACCACATTGTTCTGAATCAGTTTGGTAGCATAAGCGGTCTGTTCCCAGAGAGGCGCTTTTGGTCCATAATCTGCCCGAGGAATATCAGTGATTCCCGTGCTCCAAAAACTAACTTCTTCAGGAGATAGGGCAATGTTAATCGGAGTGACATTTGTACGATTTTTGAGATCAACTCCTAGACCTGTGATTTGTTGTCCATGATTGATCTTCGCCTGTTCTCCGTATTTCAAACTTGCGAGAAAATTCTCGTCAATTTTCTTTAGTAGGTTTGCAATAGTCGCCCCGTGTTTTGAGAGAATCGTTTCGGTGGTATTTGTCAAACCATTAAAAGCTGCCAAGAAGGTCGCCGTTGACTGATAGCGATCGGGTTGGGCGTTGGAAAGATTTGCCGAATGATGGTAGATCGTGTGATCAGGTCGCCTCACTCCCTTGTATGCAACTGCATTTTTAATTTGCGAGTTGAGCTGCTTTTGATAATAGTTGTGGAGAACAGCGGGGGTCGGTGTAGCACTGTAATGTTGTTGGTTTCCGCCATCTCCATCAGCAGTGTCTAAGTTAAACATAGGAGCTCGATTGGCGCCGGCAGTAAAACTGCGACCCGGCGAGCGCAGTGCACTTGAGGCTTCATGTCCGTGAATGACTCCAATTCCCAACTCGCAAGTATCGATCACAGCAATATTGTCCAGGTATGGCTGAAGGGCTCGGCCTTCGGTTGTAAGGAAAAATCTATTCCCGGCGCTCAATAGGCTGCTGGGATTGTCATAGAGAACCACTTGATTGTCTAGACTTCCTCGCTTAAGCCCTGGGTGTGTTGCAATGCCTGGTGGTACAATGGCGTGGCCAATATCAAATTGATCCCGAAGATTTATCTCGATAAAATAAGTAGCTTGGTTCTCTGGAAAGCTTTGAGCATAGCAGGTTGAGCCAAAAAGAATTTCTGAAATACCTTCCTGCACTGCCTTTGGAGTAAAAGGAAGTGCTAAAACAGTTCCCAGTGCTTTCAGAAAATCGCGACGATCATTTGGAGCCATGTTCTCAAACGGAGGAAATTTCATTTATCTCTCCCTGCCTTAAGTACTGATTCAATGACCAATGGATGAATGAGAGCCTGTTTTATGATCTGTTGAAACGTCGGATCTTTGGATTCGCTCAATACTTTTTGGTGGATAGTTTCAATGAGGTCATCATTGATATCATCAGCTTCATTCTGTAAAAGGCGCAAATAATACTGAAGTACGTTGCGAATTCCACACTGGAGGAAGAGGGGACTTTCACTCATCACCTTGGCCGCCTCAGCGAGATTACTCACATTGTGGCCAAACATTTGAGACTCCTCAGATGACTTTGCAGATGTATTGAGGTGGGACGTGTAGAGATTGTTCTTCGAGCGACCTGCCTCGACTCCCGGAGTTGTATCCTGAGCTCCTGTCGCGGAGGCCTGGTAGACTCCAAATGAATCAAATTTTACATAGAATTGCGCATGAGCGCCAAACTGTGCGTGACAGCTATAGCAAGCCGTACCGTTTCCGAATTGTTCTCCCGTGTTTGGCGGTTGATCATCCTGAAACATTGTGATTAAATCTTGTTTCAAAATCGGAATTTGCAATGTTCGGTTCAAGGGATACTGCTTGCAAGCAAACTGCTTGAGCATTTTTCGAGCTCGCCGCAAATTAAATCGACCCTTGCCATTTACCATATAGGCTTTTGTCGTTAGCACTCCTGCTGAAAAAGGGGCTCCTGTATCGCAGGGAGTTTTCTTTCCATCATCTCCGATGCAATAGTCAGCTGTGAGAATAGATGAGTAAGGAAGTTTATTTTGAGCTAGGTAAGCTGCTAGATTTCCGGGAAGACTAAAATTAACTCCATTTGCCTTCCCGCTTACGGACAGTTGAGTTTCAAGCATTGATCGAACAGAGGTGATGAAAAAACCAGAGGACATCCACTGGTCAATAATCTCTGCGACTGCCTCAATTCGCTTTTCTTCAATGAGCTTTTTTTCTTCAGGGTTAAGTGGTCTTCCAATGATCGTACTGGATACTTGCCTCAAATAGAACGCAATGGCCTCGCTCGGATATACCTTGGCCTCTTCAGCTCTAGACTCAACAGCGGCCATGAGCGGAGCCAGAGAGAAAAAATAGACAATCAGATTGATCATTCTCATTATTGACCTACAAATTCTGCTGAGCTCAGAACGATGACACACAGGAGCTCGATTTTTTCGTCGTTATTGGTTGCAATTGCTGTGACCTCGGTTATGAGTTGATCGTCAGTCGCCAACTTATTTCGGCCATAAGCCCGCTCAATAAAGCCAATCGCTTGGGCTGGGAAGGTGTACTGTTGGTGGAGTTGGACAGATTGACAAATTGGCATCAGGGCAGTCATCCAGTCTGACATTTTGGTTCTTCCCCAGGAAGATTCGGGGGAGATCCCCTGGGAGTAATCATAATCACTCATTTGAAAATTAATGGCTCTCATGGGCTGTAGAACGGATGCAGGAAGGTCGGCGATCAAATACTTGATTTTCGATTCAATCGACTTATAAGGAATGAGGCGCACATCAGCGCGTGCAATCAGAAATGATTTTGGCGCCAATGGAGGCTCGAATTGGACGCCATTTTCTCCGTTTGTGGATTGAGAAGACCTTGGAAGGAAATTCCTTCCACAACCCAGTACCAAAATTGAACTCAAAAGAAGTGCGTACGATTTCAGCAATTAATTCACCATTTCCCCAATAGGCAGTCTTTATATAGGTTAAAAAGCAACCACCATGCCAAAATTGGCCTCATTGGGGCGCATACCAACAGGAAGAATGTGTACGAAATCGTCTAGTGACAAAAACAAGATCGGTTAGCGAGATTAGCCTTTTTTTGAGATCACTTGGATTCATTTCATTTAGAGAAATAAATGTTTCAATTTGAGACAGACGACAATCCGAACTCTCTATAGAATTATGTCAGAATTAAATTGAATTTGATTGAATTAAATTGAATTAAATCAAAATGAATTAACTCAATTGGACTTAATAATTTTTTGCATAATTGCTCGACCGGAAATTACAAACTGTTCGCTGGGTCTTTTTGTTTTGACTTCATCCTCGAGGGCCTGCGGATCTGCAGAAAATTGGAAGGGTTTCATATTCACAGAATTTTCAGCAATAACTCCCGTCAGACCAACTCCTTGGTCGAGAGTAACAAGAGCGTTGTAGGTATTTAGGCGTTTACGATAGATCGTCTTTCCCTCGAGTTTTGGATCAAGATCCCCGGTTTGGGTGAGATATTTACGGACTTGATCAGGCTTGAAGTCAGGATTATAGGACATGATGAGAGCTGCAACTCCCGTTACAAAGGCAGTGGCTTGAGAAGTTCCAGTCATGAAGCCATACTGTCCATTTGGCAGAGATGAATAGATATCATTTCCGGGAGCGGCAAGATCGACGCTGTGAGCGCCAAAATTGCTGCTAGGTAATATATTGCGATCTCGGTCAATAGCCGTTACAGAAATAATATTTGATACACCATAATCAGCGGGGAAATAGGGCTTTTGATCTGAATTTGAACGTTCATTTCCTGCCGCAGCGATAAATAAAATTCCATTTTTTTGAGCGAGTTCCACAGCTGCTTTCTCTTCGGAACTAGGCTCTAATCCTCCACCCGAGTAGTTAATTATTAATTTTGAAATATTATTTTTCTGTTTCATCGCGATGGCATATTTGATAGCGAGAACGGTATTTTTTAAATTATTTAATCCGGGAGCGCCGGGATCATAGTATTTAAGGGCCATTATTTTTGATTTGGGGGCCACACCAAACAAACTTTGGCTGTCTCCTCCCTCTCCTGCGATGATTCCTGCTATATGAGTGCCGTGGCCATGATTGTCGGTGAGATCGGCTGTATTGCTAACAAAATTCCAACCATGGACATCATCCGCATAACCATTCTTATCGTCATCAATTCCGTTAGATGATTTGCTTTTTCCCTTAGAATCAAAACCGATTTCACCGGCATTCACCCACAAGTTGGACTGTAGAGCTGGATGCCGAGTGTCGATTCCCGTATCAATTACTGCAATCACAACCCCTTCGCCTCGGGCATTTAATTTCTCCCAAGCTTTTGTTGCGTGAGTCAGGTCAATTCCCCACTTCTGGGCAACGGCTTGGTCATTCATCATGAGATTTTTCTCAGTTTTTGAGGCTCGATTCTTTTTTTGAATGGCATTTCCAAGCTCGGTTTGACGCTGGCTTGATTTGCTTGGAGAATCTGTCATTTCGGCTTGATGGACCTCTTGAATTTGGAAGTAAAGACCGGTTGAAACGAGCATGACAATCGGGGTGAGGAAGCTCAAATATTTGAATTTGGTTGTCATGTTGCGCTCTCTCCCAAATGTGGGCACAGGTTTATTTCATTTCGTTAACTTGAGTAAGAGCAAGGCTGGTGCCGTCCGGGCAGGCGACTAAGTCGCTGATTTTATGAAGTAATTATTTGCAGATAGGATCAAGAAATTGGTTATTTGTCTGAGAACTGTCGAGAGTTTAGACAGAGCCCCGCCTGTTACTCTTCACGCCGTTTCTAGAAGATGAGAAATTTCTCGATCTCTGTTGAGGGACTTTTCCGTAGATAAAATATCAATTGCAATCAGATCTATCTGGGAACCTATTCACATCAATTAAAGTGGCTTGCCCCGATGAAGGGTCATACAAGATATTGGCTGAGCCCATATCACCATATTCCATGCCTGTCCCATCTGCCTTTTCATGTGCATTTAGATAGGCCAACAATTCATCACTTACCTTGAGGATTTCTCTATGTTCGGGGAGATCAATATTTTCCTCATGTGTAGCCAAAATCTGCAAATCAATAAAGGATGATGCAATATACTTTCTTCCCGTAATCTTACTTTCATATGCAAAAATGGGCTCATAAAATTTAAGCTCTTGTAAATTCGCAGGGGCGGTTTCTATCAAATTTCTAGCTCGATGTGCCGAAATGAATTCATCAACTCCATTGTGCCATTGATTGAGGTAGCTAAGCTTCTTAGGTTTAACAAAAAGAACCTTTTCTCCAATAACTACCTTAAAAAATCTTGATTGAAATAAAGAGACTCTTATGCCATTGGACTCCCACTCTTTGGGGAGAGATTCTCGTGCTCCTCGCTTCCCTTTGCACTGTTTGTCTCTGAAGTTTTCTGCCTTCCTGATAAGTCTAAATGCTTCAATGAGCTGAGTAGAATTCGCTTCAACCCAATCCTTCGAATTTTTAGAGTACGTTATGATCCTCTTGGGGCTTTCGTTAAAAATTAAGTCATCGTGGTGATTTAGGGTTTCTTTCCCTTCAAGCTCAATCAGTACTCGACTACATTGTGCTATGCCAAAAGCTGTTTGGGAATTGATCAGGATGTAGAAAGTAAGGAGAGCTCCGCTTATGTTCTTAGCAGGAAAATAAATCATGCTTATGGATCACTCAAAAATAATGCCAAATTGCAGGGCTACCTTAAGGTGCTCTTTTTAGGCAAACAAGTCTCATGAACTCATTTGGTTGAACGAGAAGATTCATGGACTTCTCTGTGACGAGGGAGTGCTCAATGCCAGTGTCCATTCAGGGAATGAAATCGCCTTTCCTCCGGAATTGATGAGGCTGTAAAAAACGAGATTGCGAAGGACGAGGCGAACATAGGAGCGAGTTTCTTCATAAGGGATGTCTTCGATAAACTCGAGGATGTCGCCGCGAAAGCGAGTGCGTACCCAGTTGTTGATCGCTTTCAAGGATATCGCCTAAAATATCGACAGAGAATTTCTAAAATTCCAAGCTTTTTCTGTATGGATTCCAGACACTGTCTAGCTACTTTCATTTCATTTCCTCTTATTTTTTATTTGGGGGTGGACTGAGATGTGCACTAATAAAAGGCGTACATCTCAGGCTTTTGTACATGGACAACCGGGAAGAAAACCCTTTTGTCCAAAAAAAATTAGGGATGAAAGAGGTTTGCTATGGAAGGCAACAGACGTTTGATAGAGATAGAAAATCGCGAAGGCATCGATTCAAGCAAAGGCAGAGATCGAGAGAATGGCCATCGTCATCTAATTTGCACGGCTTTTGCTGGATTCGTCATATGCATTCAAGTCCAGGCGCAAAATTTGGAGAACAGAGATATCCCGGGCGAGCTTTCATTGTCTTCACTTTTTCAATTGGCCTCTGCGAGCCTATTCGGACTGTCTTTTGGACAAGTGACTCCCAAGCCAAATGAGGCAATTAGTTCTACGCGCCTCAAGGCAGCTATATTGTATCACCGCTTGGCCGGTGTTCGCGTTCCCATCGACCACCCGATTCTCGATGAAGTAGAAGATCTATTGTTAAATAAAATGGACAGTCAGGCCGCCGCTCTTATCACTAAAGAAGTGAGTTTTTATGATATCACAGCCAGGGACTTCGCTGCTCTCATGTCTACGAGGGAGGAGACCCTCAGAGCTCCCCTGACTGATTTTGTTGCAACAGTGGTTGGCGCAACTCGTGATCAGCTTGATGCGCGCCTTCTGTTGAGTGGGAATTTTTACTATAAAGCTGATGCTTCATTGGCTACCAATGTACCGCAGGATGTGGCTAGAGATCTGTTGCTATCGAACCTGCATTACGAAGCAATTGATCGCTTGGGTCTATCATTGGGAACTGTGATTCAACGAGTGGATGGGCAGCAGGTGATTGGCCCCCAAGGTACTCCCGTCGCCAACCCCGACCCGGCGGGGATACTGACCTCTCGCGGGTGGTTGGCCGCTCACGCTGTTGCGGGGACAAATCGGCGCTTGGTTGAATTCACGTTTCGGGAATTTTTGTGCGTGCCGATCGAGCAGTGGGCGGACACCTCCTCTTCAGATGCCAGAATTGGAAGAGATGTGGATCGCTATCCGGGTGGTTCAAATATCAAGTATCAAACGACTTGCAAAGGATGTCATACCGGAATGGATCCTTTGAGAGGTGCTTTTGCTCAAGTAGATTTTGAGAACAACAGAGTAAAGTACGGACAGATCCTGTCCGCAGGAAACGGGGAAAATCAAATGAAACGATCATCAACTGGAGTCTCAAATAAACTCAATGCGAATGCGGACGTGTTCCCGGATGGATACGAAACAAAAGACGCATCTTGGGTTAATCAGGCAGTTCGTGGATCGAATCTTAAATACTTTGGATGGAGAGGCGCTATTCAAGGCTCGGGGATAAAATCCTTTGGAACAATGGTTTCAAATTCACGTGCCTTTAGTCGATGTATTGTAAATAAAGTTTATTCTTCAGTTTGTAAGCGGCATCCGACGGTTGAGGAGAGTCAGCTGATTGCAGATACTGCGGAGGCATTTGAGAACAATAAATACAATCTTAAGTGGCTGTTTGAGCGAATTGCCATTCAAGGTTCCTGTCTCGGTCAGTAGAGGAAAGGGAGTATAATCATGGAAGGTAGAGAAGAACTGCAAACAATGAGACAGAATCTTCAAATCGAGACCTACGTATGGACATTTTTTGTCTTGTTCGCTATGGGCTGTAACAATAGCTTTATTCACCATTATAAAAAGCCGAAGGCCCAAATCGTCCAAGAGGAAATTGAGGATCCTCCTCCTCAGCAAGGGTCGAATACAAACGGTGACCTCAAGATCGTTGAAGGCGCTCGCACTGTGGCTGTTCTGCATTCAGGGCAGGTACTACAAAATATGATGTCAGTTGCCGGAGTCGATGTGCCTAGTGCGGCCACTGTGGCTATGTACGACCTTAAGAAAACCACATTTTCTGAGAACGGCAGGGCAAATTCAGTGAATGCTCCGATTGTCATGGCACTTGCTTCCGTGGGGGGCGAAGTTTGCAGCGATTTAATAGTTCAAGAAAAGGCAAAGGCAGCTGCTGACAGAAGGATTTACGTTCAAGTTAATTTTAGTTCCGGTCCGACAAACTTTAGCAATGCTGGCCGCGCAGATAGTATCCGTCGACTGGCGCGCTCATTTTGGGGGCGAAATGAGACAGATGCTGAGCTTCAGATATTGCAATCTGCCCTAGCTGAGGCGGTGAGCGCCGGAGGAACAGCAGCGAAGGATACTGAAGTTGTTGCGCTCTATTTGTGCTCGGCGATGATAGCGAGTTTGGATGCGTTTACCTTGTAGAAGGGGAATTTTATAAAAGAGGAATTCCGAAATGTTTGTGATGTGTTTTGATAGATTGAAGAGATGAAGTTCGAAGAGCAATGGGGATACATACCAAGGAGAGGGATGTGAAGAAGTCTGATATTGAAAAGCTAATCAAGGAAGGTCATTTCAAAATTTTAGAAGGTCATGGAGTTCCTACAACTCGTCGTGAATTTCTATCGTCGGGATTGCTCAAATTTTCAGGGCTTTTGATTCTCCCATCGATTTCCAATGTTTTGGCAAGGAGTGAAGTGGCTTTCGCAGCAACATGCGAAAGTGCCCCAGGTCTTGCTGCTGGAGGTCTGGCTCCCTTTATTACCATCAATTTATCGGGCGGAGCATCTCTTGGATCCAATTTCGTCCCGATGGACGCAGGAGGACAGTTGTTGCCTTCCTACGACAAAATGGGTTTGGGAGCTGGGGGCAGTCTACCAATTGAGCGCGCTTTTGGGAATGTGCCTTTTGCAGGAAATGGGATTTCCAAATTACTTGCGGGAATCAAGGAGACGGCAGTGGCATCCACATTGGATAAAACAGCCTTTGTTGGAGTCAATGTCGTGCTACGTGATGACACTGATTCAAACAAAATAGATGCATCTGGAATGGTGGCAGCGGCCGGACGGGTCGGTGCTAAATTGCCAAAACTCGGTCGCAAGGGGTCCGCAACCGGAATCAATCAGTCAGAGGCCTTTGTCAAGCCTCCGGTGCCACTGGTGGTAAGCCGGTATCAAGACTTGGTTGGCGCGGCAGGGGGGTTCACAAACGCACTTGGCAGACTGAATCGAAATCAACAAATTTCGCTTTTTAAATCTATCGACAAACTGAGTATGGAGCAGGCTCGGAATCTTGCCAACTTAAGTGGAGGCGAGAATCTTCAAAATCTAATTGAGTGTGCAGGTCAAAAAAACAATGAAGTTATTGGTTCAACCAATGATTCGCTGGATCTTCGACAGACAAGTCGGGGTATTGCGGCGGTCTGGAATGCGGCGCAGCTGCTGACAATAGTCAGGCCCTTGTTTTTGGATCCATGGTTTATAATACGATTAATGGCAATGCGAGCGCCGCCAGTTTGGAATTGGGCGGCTTTGATTATCATGACAACACTCGCTCGGGTGGTGACGGCCGAGACCGAGAGGCCGGTCAACTCATCGGTCGCGTCCTGCAGACGGCGGCTCTCATGCAGCAAAAGGTATTTATCTACGTGACGACTGATGGGTCCTGTTCCTCGACAGTTTCCAATTCGACGACAGCCCCTTGGAATAGCGACAGAGGCAGTGCAGGAGTCGTCTATATGGTGGCATATGATCCCGCCGGAAGGCCTCCGACGAAGAATTTTCAGCTTGGAAATTTCACTGCCGGTCAATCTGCAAACGATAAATTTACAACTGGAGGAACAGCGGAGAGGGCAGCTGCTGGCGTATTTGTTAACTATCTCAAATTTTCAGGACAATTGAATTTGGTAAGTAAAGTCATACCAACCGTCTTTAGCTCAGCAGATTTGGCAAATATCACCTTGTTTTGATTTTAGGGTTCAGTTGTTTTTCGCGACGTCAACCGGGGAGTGAGGAATTTAAAGATGCCAATGAGGTCAAAAGGAGTGAAAGCATTTGATGTGTTTGTCACTTATTGTCTGAGGACGGTGGCTCCATTAGGTATTTTTTTTCTAATGGCTGGGTGTGCGCCTACCCACAGCGACGGTTCACTTGAAAAGGGCGGAGAACAATTGGGTTACGGAAGAGGCGTTTGTGGAGCTTTGCTCCGCGCTGAATTTGAAAGTGGCTACCGACCGTTCTTGCAAGCCAACTGCATAAATTGCCATGTGAGCGGTGGCGAGGGGAAAGGCGCCTTCGCCGATAGTAACATAGAGCTGTCCTTTGACGCTTTTTCAGGCGCCGGCTTTCAAAAAGTGTCTGATTTTGCCGTCAATTCTTCACATAAAGCCCCCTACACGGGTTCACAACATTCAGGAGTTATTGATAGCACGAGGGCTGCCTGGCTTGAGGTGGAGAATCAATACAATGAATGTTTGACCAATAGCCAAAGAGACGATGAGGATCCGCCGTCTGGAGATCCGCCGCCAAATACTCCGCGCTTGGCAACTGTTGAGAAAGTTATTTCTGCGACGAGTAGCTATGTTGTGAAAATATTTGATTTGGAGACGGAAATGGCCCCGGGAAACTCGACATTTGCTGGTGCGAAACTTCAGATTGAGGTGCGATCTTTCACTACACCCACCGGCGAAATGAATTATAATTTTCGAAACCCAAAATTATCTGCTGGGGGGATGGCTCTGCAGATCACAGATTTGCGGATCGTCATCAATGGGATAATATATGAGGAAGGAACGACCTGGAAATCGGTCAATCGGAAAGTCCCGGCGAACCAGAGTCGCGATTTGTCTACTGAAGTTTTGATTCGCGAAAGAATGATCAACGACTCAGATACAATGGGAATGAGCTTTGGTTCTTTGGTGACAACCACTTTTAATCCAGCACGCTTTAGCCAATTGGTCGCTTCAGGTGGAACCTTTTCTCGCGCTTGTGTGGGATGTCATGGAGCAAGCAATCCTAGGGCGGGTTTGAATGTTCTCAATTATCAAGATATGTTGAATCATTTTGTGTTTGTTCCGTTTGATCCAATTTCAGGTAGTCTTCTCAGTCGGATGAACAATGCCGCAAATCCCATGCCCCCTTCGGGTTTAGTTCCCTTGCATGAGCGGCAAGCTATCGAGGATTGGATATTGGACGGAGCCCCAAATAATTGAGAACCTCTTGGAGAATCCCAGAGAGACAAATCACGGATTGCTCTGGGATGAGGGAATGCTCAGCGCCAGTGTCCATTCGGGGAATGGCATCGCCTTTCCTCCGGAATTGATGAGGCTGTAGAAGACCAGATTACGCATGACAAGGCGAACATAGGAACGGGTCTCTTCATAGGGGATATCTTCAATAAACTCCAGAGTGTCGCCGCGAAAGCGCGTGCGCAGCCAGCCATAGATGGCCTCCTCGCTGGCGTTGTAGCTCGCTACTGTCAGAATAAACTGGCCATTAAACTTGTCCCAAAGCTCGCGCAGGTAAGCTGAACCCAGAGGAATATTGATGTGAGGTTCATACAATTCCTCCGTATTTTCAAATTCAAATTGGACCTGTCTGGCCGTATTTCTAGCGACCTCAGGGAGCAGTTGCATCAGTCCAAATGCATCGGCCTGACTGCGTGCGATGGGATCAAAAGCTGACTCTTGGCGCATGATTGAGTAGATCAGATCAGAACTAACACCATATCGATTGGAAGCATTTGCGACATATTCCTTGTAGGGAGTTGGAAAAATGAGATGGGGAAAATGATTAAGAATAGAGTTTCTTTGTGCTGGTTCGAGAAGTCCCAACTGATTGTAGAGGCCCAAATAAACTCCAGAGCTCGCATAATAGCGGAAAAGTCGAACCCATCCTCCTTCTTCTTGGTTTGGTCTCTTTCGATAATTTGCAGAGACGTGATCTAAGTAGAGGTTGGCCACATCCTTTTCTCCGACAGAAATAAGCCATTCGACAAAGGGTCTTTCTATGAGATCATCCGACTGAGAGGGAGAAAATGAATTTTCAATTGATTTGGCTTCAGAGGAGTTGAGGCCAGGTATAGAAACAGGTGTTTGGAGTTCTCTGTGAGCAATAAGGCCATAATACCCAATGGGATCCTCTTTGATGAGGCTGGCCAAAAGAATCTTAGCTTCGTCAAATTTTTCGAGATTCTTTTTTGTGATAGCTAACCAGTAAGTGTAGCGACTGCGCGAGAATTCACTTCCCGCCTTGGTTATGAGGACTTCAAGTGCAGAATGGGCTTCCGAATATTTCCGGAGTTTACGTAGGTTCCAGGCCTGATACCAAAGGATACGCTCAAGAGAATCTTGCTGCTTTTTTTCGTTAATTTCTCCAATCCCCTTTTCAAACCACTCGGAGGCCTCTTGGTAATGCCCGCGCTCTTCTGCCATTCGTCCCTGAAGCCAATAAATTTCATCAAGAGGGTATTTTCCTTTGAGTTTCTTAGCCAAGGAGAAAAGAATTTTTTGAGCAGAACTTGCTTTCCCAAGTGTCCAATAGGTTCTTGCCAATGTGATTTGAGCTTCGTGATATTGTTGAGTGACCAATTTAGAAGGGCGTTTTTGGGCGCGCCAAGATTTTTCTATGTAAGAGGACAAAGCCAGGGTTTTTTGCAAATATTCCG
Organism: Bdellovibrionales bacterium; assembly: GCA_016714165.1. Classification (NCBI taxonomy): domain Bacteria; kingdom Pseudomonadati; phylum Bdellovibrionota; class Bdellovibrionia; order Bdellovibrionales; species Bdellovibrionales bacterium. The sequence continues at coordinate 1,322,438 of JADJNU010000001.1, read as the reverse complement.
GTTTTTTCTGCTCAACCTTATATGCCGATCGGATTCCTTTAATGGCTTTGACTTTGTTGTCAAAGGAAGAATGTTCGCTATCGTAGACCTTCTGATAAAAGAGTCTCGCCTTTGTCGAACTCTCTCGCTCTGCGATAATCGTAGGCAACGTCCAGATACTCGTTAAATCGGGGATCGGGTTTAAATCGTGGTGCGATCCGATAGAGCCTCGCTTGAGCGAGATTCAACTTTCCTGGGTCCGCAAGAGCTGGAGCAATATTAACTGCCTCTTGAGCGAGCTTAACTTTTTCTTCGTAGCTGACTGCCAACTTTGATTTTTGAAGAGCCAAATCATAGTTGGCTTCGATGTCTTTGTCTCGACGTGAATTTCGGAGCGCAATATCCAAAGACAATGGCTTAATCCACTCAGGGAACTGTCTTTGATCTAGGCGGTCAATGCGGAACTTTGCCAAATCATCACGATCACAGGTGGAAAATGCCCTTAAAAGGGCTATCTGATTGATAGGGAAGTGTGGATTTTGAGAAAGATCAAGGTAGAGAAGACAGGAGGTTCCCGGTTTATCCTTTTCCCAAAGGCGGGCGCGTCGATAGGCAGACCACCACTGCACATTTTTTCCTGGGTATTTGGCCGCAACTCCAAGCAGTTGAAGATCTAAGCTTTGTCGATCTCTGTCTCCGATAAAATCAAGATTTGGGGGCAAATATTCAAATTCAGAAGGTGGCAGGATATCCACGGGGTGAGTGGAACAGCCCAAAAAAATGACTACAATAAGACAGAAAGGCAAAAAAGCACGCATGACTTTGATGATATTCCCTTATTAGTGGACTCACAAGAATTGAAATGGCCCAAAACAGTATTCAAGATCCGGCAATTGTTGCTTCGAGTTTGTGTAGGCGTTCGTCCATGGGGGGATGAGTCGAGAGTAACTTCAAATATTTTTTTGTTTCGCTTGAGATCTTGAGTGATGCCCAAGAGGTATGGTTGGGGTCAATAAGCTCTCTTGACTTAGATAGGGCGACAAGGGCTGAGAGCATTTTTTCGCGTCCCACAAGTTTTGCTCCACCAGCATCCGCATGGAACTCGCGATCTCTAGAAAAATAGTTTACCACCAGGATTCCAAGCAAGCCAAGGACGATTTGGAGGCTCATAAACAATGAATAGTTAATGATATTGCGAGTGGAATCCTTTTTAAAGGGAGAGCTAAAGGCCTTCGCGATTGATTTTGAGGGAATCACCACCATGACGTTCACGACTCCCTGGATTAAAGTCAAGCTGACCATGTCTCCGTTGGCAACATGAGCAATTTCATGAGCAAGAACGCCCTCGACTTGATCTTTACTCATTCTTCGTACGAGACCCGTAGAGAGAGCCACCAGGCTATTGTCTTTTGATGGACCAGTCGAAAAAGAATTCACTTCTTCCGACTCATAAACACCTACTTCGGGCATTTTGGAAAGTCCCAACTTGTTCGACAACTCGAGAACCATTTCAATGAGTTGCTTGCCAACGGGATCCGTTGTCTCGGGATCAATGATTTTGATCCCAAACACCCATTTGGATAGAATTTTTGAAAGAGCGAGAGATACAAAAGCGCAACCCATTCCGAAAAACAAAAAAACAAGAGGATTCCTGAGTAACGACTCAGATCAAAGCTGAACAGCGCCGCAAAAATGGATGTGATGATCGAAATAGTAGCGGCGACGAAGACGTTAACTAAGGTGAATAAAAAAATTCGTCTGACTATTATTAACAAGAATAAAACCCTCCCAAAACTGGAGACTAGCTCAAAGCATAAAGTATGGCAATAGTCGGGGGAGTCCAGGCACAGCAGAGAAACTTGAATTTAGAGAAATTTTTTTAATGCCCGGAGTTCGCCAGCTTGATTCCGAAGGGAAGTTTTTACGAGAACAGCGCCATTGTTGATTAACTCAAATTGATCTGAGAAGCAAGATACAGGAGGTCTTAGGAGAGAAGGTTAAAAGGGGGAAACTGATTTTTTAAAAATTGGGGGGGATATGGGGTTTTGGAGTCTTGGCAAGGCATTCCTGTGTGTTGCAATTTGTGGTCTGTTTCAATCCGCATTATCCAGAGGGCAGGATCCTTCTCTTGGGGAGGATCTGTTAAACAAGAGTATTAGCTTGGAGGCCCTTAACAATCGCATGCAGAATGGTTTGAGATCCGAGGGAAGGAGCCTTCAGTGCTTTGAGAAATATCAAGAGGCGATATACCGCGGCGTTTTGAATATAATGGTGGTATTTGGCTACAATGACAATGAGGATGGTCTCACATCAGATGAATTCGAGAGGGCGGCTCTGATAGCGGAAATCACAAAACCCTGTCGCTCCAATCAGCTTTTTGCCTGCGGTTTTCAGAGTACAAGGGGCGGAGGTTTAGAAAAAATCATTGATGAGGTGGGGAGAAAAATTCTTGTTCATCTGGAATTGGAGAATAGTTCTTTTAGTATTGTGGATCGAGATAACAAGAACGAATTTGCAGAACCGCAAAGGGAGAAGAGTTTAAATGCAGAAACTGCGTTTATCCGCGGACTTCTTTCTTTTGACGCGGTTTTCTACGTTGGTCACTCACGAGCTGGCGGAGGACCTGATTTTAGACCCCCTCGCTACGTTGGAAAAGGAATAACGGATTACAACTGGTATCGGGCTCGCGAGGCAGGCTTAAAGTTAATGGTACAGGCGATAAAGAAATCCCAAATCAAGTCTCCGTTTATCGGCCTGTTTTCCTGCGATTCCAACCGCCTTTTTGAGTCAAGACTTCACATTGTAAATCCTCAGGCAAGGCTCCTCCTTTCGGACAATCTCTCTCATTTTGGCTATTTCAATCAAGCTCTTTTGGGGGCATTGGATGCCGTCATCGGTTTTAAATGTGAGGGGGCATTTCAGGATTCATTACTGATACCTGGTTTATCAAGAAGATTGGTTCGACTTCACCACTTTTGATCAAGTCGTAATGGGATACAACAGATTCACGGATGGATCGGGGGTCAGCCGCTGTATTAAAATCGAGACTTTCTTTTAGAAGCCTTCACTGTCAGGTGATCTGGTGATGATGAAAGTCCACATAATGCAATGGTGTGTTGTGACGGAGGTTCTGCAGGTCTTTCTGTCCGTTGCGAGCGGACAGTGCGCTCCATCGATTTGGTACCATCCACAGCAATGTTATTAGATTTACGGCATCCGTTGGTACCAATGATTTCGACAATCATGAAGATGGTGGAAGTGAGTGAGAATTGGCCAACAAACTCCTTCAAGTCGGAAGGAAAAGTGCGGCCATCGGAAGCGACTCTTCACCCAGCCTGAGAATCAATTCTATTTTTGAGATCATCTAGGTCCCTCACTTCACACTTAGGATTGGCTCGGCGAAGAAGCTCCCTAAATTCCGCGAAAAAAGGTGCCAGGTTTGCTGATGAGTGATCTGACCTCAGGAATATCCAACTGAAGTCACTTTTAACTGATTCATCTTTGATCGATTCGACTTCATCAACCAGATCTTCTTGATGATAATTGCAATTACTGATGGGAAAACAGCGGGCGCTGGTGGAACTACAAAGAGAAAAGGTATACTCCTCTCCGGGGGAACTAATTTCAACTCCAATATAGTAATTGGCCTCACGAAAGCCAATGTCGACAATTTGGAGTTGCGCTCCGTCGCCAACAGCTACCAAGGAAGAAAAAAATAAACCCAAGATAAAGTACTTCACAGCTCACCTCTTTGAGAGTTAATTTATAGCAAATATCATACCCAAAGGAAATGTTTAGATCCGCGGTAGAATAGGATCTGGCTTATCACAACCAAAGATAACCTGGATGCGAAGATGGGGTTAACAAACTGAATTACCATGCGTGACGTAAAGCCCCTGGCTTAAGCCAGGGGGATATAAGGCACACGATTGGAGCGCAGGAAGCACGAGGCTGTTTCTGTATCAGGACGTACATTATCAAGATTATTTCGCTATATAGATAGACTTTATTTAACACATGTGTCATTGTGTGTGTGTGGACTATAAAGAACCTAAATCAAATAAAAACGTAAGCTTAGAGTTCCCCAATAACGGTGGAGGATTTGCCGGGGGCGGAGGCGGCGGAGGAAGTGCTATGCCCTACTCTGGAGGGGGTGGTGGCTACGGAGGCCCCGGCTATGACACTGACGTTTTAAAGGGTGTGAGCGGAGGAGGAGGCTATACTTCAAGTCCTCTTGGAGCCGAATCTCGAGAGGGATATTCCAGCTTTAGTGGTGTTCTTGAAAACGGAAAACGAAGTGAAAATCCATTTGATAAATTCGATCTGAAACAATATCTTCCGGGAGGAAAAAATACGGTGACCCTTCGTGAAATCCTGCGGCAACAAATGAATGGAAGAGAAACCCTGAAATCGGCGGAGCTCACGAAAATATCTTTGAAAAAATCAGCCGCCGCTACCGGATCATGTGCCTTCAAGAACGTTTAATTGGCTGTGAAAAGAGGCAGTGAGGTCACCACCCCATTAAGAAGAAGGGGCTTTCATTTCCTGAGAACCCCTGTTCTGAGAGATTATCATCATGATGAAAAGCCGAGAGATGTGCCAGGTAGTTATTTGCAGGCGGCTGGGGCTTCGTTTTGATGATCTTGGAAGCAGAGTTGTTTAGCCAAATTTGAAAAAGTGGGCATGCGGTAAAGTTTGTCGTCTTTGCATTTTGCCCATATTTTTTCGACGGCGCCGGGGCATTTTTTTTCAATCGCCGGCAGAAACTCAAGACTTGCCTTGGTTTCCATGATGGGAATTACTTTAGTAATCATAGAAATGGAAGTCTCTTCAATGTGTTTGGACGTCGGAGGTTTGCCTTCACTCATTCTTTCAGTCATTTCTTTTGCCACAGATTGTAGTTTTGGATGAAGGTACTCAAACTTCGCAGCTTGAGTCAGTGACTTGCTATTAGACTCGGTAAATTCTTTTTGCCGAGCTGCTATAAAGTCTTTAGCCAATGGAAACGGGCAAAATTTATGTTTGTCTTTATTCTCAACGGCATCGAAACCTTTAAATGTTCTTCGTCGCATTTCTCTATTCGACATCAATTTAGCCGTCTCGTCTGCATCATATGTTTTTAAGCCATCCAGACCGACAAATACTTTTCGAAGTTTAGCGACTTTATCCAGGGCATCTGGTGATTTACCAACGACAAACTGTGAACAATAAAGACTTTCCCAGTATTTTTTGCGGTTGGCTTCCCATTTGGAATCATCGTTGTTAGCTAACTGCTGCATTTTCATATAATAAAACTTTTCTGTAACGGCTCGGATAGCAAAAGTATCGCCTTTGAAACTCTCAACTATGGTTCGATCAAAATCAGCAGAAACCGATAGGGGTGTTTGTGCCATCAAGTACTGAACTGATGTAAAAATTAAAACTGCAAAAAACCATTTAATTTTCATAAAATCTCCCAATCTCAGTCTCTGAAATTAAAAGTCCAGTTGTCACTGAATGTCTCTATTGCCAGTATTTAGTCCTGCTGGATTTACTGCTTATGATGCTTCTTTTCAAACTACACAGGAAACTTAAGAGACCGCCGTCCAGAGGGAAAAAATGATCTCGTCAAACTGGAAGAATGCTTTCATCGGATTCGTATGTTCACCCAGCCTGAGGATTAATTTTATTCCTGAGATCATCTAGATCCCTCACTTTGTACTTGGGATTGACTCGGTGAAGAAACTCCTTTGTCAATTTCAAAGATAACACCAATTTTCGCTGTGGAATCCGTCGAGTTAAACCTGCGCCAAGTCTTACGACAGTGGGATTCTGGGAAATGGTGTTTTGGCTTTTCCCTTCCATCTCTATTCTCTATTTCGTGAGGATTTGAGCATGAAATAACATGAGGTCAACCATGAGAAGAGTTTTTGATGTTTTTTAATATGAATTCTTTGGGAGGCATAAATACCTTGATGACCCGAAAAGTAATAACTCACGAAACACGCAACAAAAGTGAATGGGCCAATGCGGTAGCCAAAAATCTCCATGGCCATTAAGGTGCAGGCTATCGGCGTATTGGAAGCCCCTCCAAAAACAGCGGCGAATCCGACAGCGGCTAGAAGGGAAAAGGAAATTGGCAAAATTAGAGCGAGGGCGCTTCCAAGCGTTGTTCCAATAAAGACGAGTGGAATGAATTCACCCCCCTTAAATCCGGTTCCTATCGTCAGAGATGTGAAAATAGATTTGAGAAAGGGTTCATTAAATCCCACTTGATTCGTTAAAGCGTCCTGGATGTAGGGGATTCCGAGGCCCACGTACCGATAGGTACCTTCGAGATAAAAAAGAGTCACAACCAGGAATCCGCCAATGAGCGGCTTCAAAGGAGGATAGGATATGAATCGTTTCGCGGTTCTTTCTACAAGATGAGTACTCATGGCAAAAAGTTTGGCTGAGATGCCAAACGCAATTCCCGCAACTCCGACAAAAAAAAGAGTTTTCAATTCAACCGAAGGAATCTCAATAGACGGAAATTGGGAATGAGGAGCTTGAAGAAGATGTGAAACACCGAATCCAACAAAGGAGGCGACGAAACACTCAAGCCAGGCAAAAAGCCTGAGCTTGCCGACATTAATTACTTCCATGCCGAACACCACTCCAGCCCATGGCGCACCAACGGCTGCACCAAACCCAGCTCCAGCTCCTGCGGCGAGCAGGATCTTTCGCTCCTCGGGCTCGATTCTAAAGAAATGTGTCAGTTGATCTGAAAAGCGAGGCTCCCATCTGTACGGCTGTTCCTTCGCGACCTGCTGAGCCGCCAAACAAATGCGTTAGGATTGTTCCCACAAGTATAAAGGGAGCCATATGGACCGGAATTACTTTTTTGGGATCATGAATTTCATCGAGAATCAGATTGTTTCCTGCCGCCACATTTTTACCGAAGTGGTGGTAGGTCCATCCGATAAAAAAGCCAGCAAGGGGGAGCGCCCAGATAATAACGGGCGCCTTATCTCGAGTGTTTGTAGCCCATTCAAGAGAAATCAGAAAAACAGATGATGCAATACCAGCAAGAACGCCGCAAATGGCACTGAAGAATGTCCAGCGGAGATAGCGGTTAATCAATTTTGACTCGGGGTTTTTCAAGGCGCACTCCCACCTTTAGTTTGGTAGGAGCCATCAGAACGACCTCGTTGCGAGCGGCGTTTAAGGCAGACCCAATTGCCTGTTCCATCGATGTTAGATGTGCTTATTCGCAATTGCAATGAGTTTAGATCTCGCGTCATTGCAATCGGAGCATGGGCAAGGAACTGTCTTATAAGGATCATATTGACCTCTATGTAGATTATCATAACCATCAGATCATCTCACGATGAAGGCTTCGAAAAGAAAGATCTAGATTTTAATACATCGGCTGGAGTGCAAGCCATCGGTGAATCTGTTGTGTCCAAGACACAGGGAGCTGGCTGAACCAAATCTCAGGGGTTCAGGATCGAGTTCGGCTTGGTGCAGTGCTCACAACGTGAGCGCTGCTGCCGGACGCATGTTTGAAGATCCTGGTCTCCTGAGATTTGGTTCAGAAAGGCACCCCTGATGTTTGGAACAACAATCAAGCAGACCAGCTTATGTCATTCTTATTTTCACTCAGAGTGAATTTTTCACAGCAAACCATCTGAGGGATTCTGTTTTCAGCTTTTTTTAAAGAAGGCTGTGGCATGATTGGTGCTTCATGTTCGCTCACCTATGTTATCCCTTTGGAGGCTTGGAACTCATGAAATGGATATTCTGTTTGGTTGCTTTTGGTGTGGGATTGTTTTTTTACAATAGCCAATGTCATGCTCAAGGAGGTAAATCGGGTCCACCTACTCACCTGAGCACCGGAGACACTTTTTTGTTGGATTTGGACTACGGAGACATGGAGGTAGGGGATCAGAAGCAAGAAGGGACAGCCGAGATTCAGTTAAATCAAGAGGTTAGCCGTCGATATCCACTCGCCCAGTTTGGGTCTTATGTTATCGAAAAGGTGGTCATAGTGGCAAAATCGGCTGATGGCAAAGCCCAAGCCGAACTTCTGTTGGATAAGAATTCCCTTTTCATTCAATCAATAGCAAAGGCGCGTGGATCTTTCTTGTCTAAAGACCTTGAAACCTATGATCAGGTCGAGCTCATAAACAAAGAAGAGACCGATGAAGGGGGTTCTTGGGAGATTCAGTTGAGGGGGCACTTTATTATTCGTAGCGCTGAACTTCATCTCAGGATAATTAATGAGAACTTTGGAAACTTGCGAATTGATTCAGATTCATCGCGGGCAGCGGAGTCTTCTTCACCGGATGCAGCGGAGTCCTCGCCCCCTCCTCAATCTCCAATTCCGGAGAAGACTGCTCCTGCGCAGTCACCTCTTCCGGTCGATGAACGGCCTGAGCCCAAAGTTAAGGCTGAGCCCAAAGTTAAGGCTGAGCCCAAAGTTAAGCCTGAGCCCAAAGTTAAGCCTAAGCCCAAAGTTGAACGGCAACCCGAGCAAGTGGTTGAGCCTGAAGCTGAGCCGGCCTCTGCCGCCCCTAAACTGTCAAAAAATATCGATACGGATGTCGCCGCCCCTCTTGAGCTCGCCCCGCCTACGGCTGTTCCTCCTCGAAAAAATATGCGGGTGACACTTGTTTCTACAGCTCCGGCATCGCAATCTCGGCCGTATCACGAAGTCCCTGTGGATTTGGGCATTGACGAAATTCTTGGTCAGAGCCATCGTCGAGTTTCGTTTCCAGTAAACAAAAACAATATTGTTGGAATACAGATTTCGTGTCTTGCTGGATCAATAGAGATAATTGAGGCTGTTGCTGAGCTTCGAGATGGAAGTAGGCGTGCGCTGTCAGAGCTTCATGGTCCTATGTTGAGGGGTGACAAGCTTGTGGTTGATTTTGATTTTGCGATCCCCATAAAGGAAATTCTTGTCACTTCACAGGGGCGTGGCAGAAATGCTGGCGAATTGGCCAGATATCAACTGGCAGCTGTTCAGTTGCAACGATGAGAGACTTTTGGTCGGCCTTGTGCGCCCCCATTCACATTCATTCTCATCAGTTGGAAAGGATAATTTTGTGAAGGTCGCCTGTGTGAAGCCTTCAGGGACCTCTGAATAGCAACCGCTTACAATTTAAAAGCGGAATTCTGTGGCACTCCTAACGGAGTCTGATGAGGCTCGTGCAGCCCCTTCCTTGGGGGGGCCACCATTTCGGGGAGGTGACTTTCTAGGTTTTGCTTTCTTGATGCATCCAGAGCGGCTGTTACGGATTGAAAGTGAGAGAAAGTCCAGCGGCTGGAGGGAGGGAATTTCAAATGTTCAATAATTGAATCCAGCGTGGCCGCAAAACCATCTCGAGCATAGGAGGGAGCTGCAGAGAGCCAGTCGACTCTCCTCTTTTCAATGGTTTGTGTGACCTCGTGTTTGAGATTGGTGGGGAGATTGCGTATGTCATAATAGCTGGGATTATTTAGAATCGTGAGATTGGGGACGTTGCCGACTCCAGGCAAATCAAGTGACTGAATCCAGTCGATGAGTTCGTCTAACCTCAGAATGTTGTAAATCTGTACAGTCACGTTAAACTGGATGACGAAGGGAGAGTCCTTCGCCCACATCGAAATTTCATGAACGCGATCGACAATCTTTGTCCATTTGCTTGGGTAGCGTATGTAGTCGTTCAGTTCGCCGTAAGCATCAACACTCACATAAAAGAAAACTCTTTTGAAAGTTTTCAAGCACTTCAGAAGATCCTGATTGAGGACTGTGAGGTTTGTGTTAAAAGAAACTTCCGTGCTACTGGAAATGCCGGTTTTTTGTAGCTCCTTTAAGAGTTCCAGCGTTTCAGGAATAATGAGAGGTTCTCCTCCGGCCACATGAAAATTCCTGATATGGGGAAGGAGGGCCTTGAGAAAGGGTTTGAACTTTTCTCTCCGATACCAGTCATATTTATAGCGCCACCTAATAAAAATGAGTTTTTCCCAGGTCAATTTGACCCGATTCCATTCAAGAGACCATTTCCTACTTGCTCTCGGATTGCACATGCGACAAACAAGATTGCAAAAGTTTCCAAGTCGGAGGTCTAGATAGGAGGGAAGGATTGTTGTTCGTCCGCGTTTGTTAGTGCTTTTTATGATTTCTGTAATTCTGTCCGAGAATCGCCAGTTTTCGATTTGTCGTCGGCTTCTTCCTCCACACTTTTCTACGGTTTTGCATCTGGCACAAGCGGCGGGCCACCTTCCCTTTAACATCTGTCGACGAACTCTCATGAGGCTTGAAGCATTTTGAACCTTGTCTGGGTCAGTCGTGTTGCTGACTTTTAGAATTCTTCCAAAGCTGGAACGAATCGAATTGCCATACTCTTCAGAGGTACAACAAATCTGATGTTCACCGCCAAGATTAATAAAACGTTGGATCCAAGGCAGAACGCAGAAAGACTCCGATATTTTCGGGTGGAGATGACTTTCCAAAGTAGCACTTTGGTTAAGAGTTTCCTCCACTGGATTCATTGCATCAACAGTCGTGCCCACAAATAAATCTCCATCTTAAAGCGAAATACGAGATGTGGTGTCGGTTCACTTGGTGTACTCTGAAGTGGCCCGTGCCCGTGCTAACAATATCTGGTTAAGTTTTAGTCCCGGGCCATTGTGGCAATTTTTGGTGGAGAGATCAAACCCATATTTCATTGGCTCTCATGACGATGGTAGTCGATTTGTTGCGGATGAAAAGGATAAAGTCAAACATGCGGCTCTGGCTAGAAATGCGTAATGTGGAACTGCGGTGGTCCTGTGTTCTCTTTGCGTATGCCTCATTGTTTGCCCTTGGTTTTTTAGATAATGCTCGTGGTCCTTTTTTCCGTTGGTGTTACGGGACCTTGACTTGACGGACACCTCAGGCTCTTGGCTATTTTCTGTGACCTCTCTGCTGAGCTTTATGGCGAGCTACTCCTGCCGGTGGTTGATTCCGTTGGCGGGATCAATGCGAGTTTTGCGGGGAAGTTTATTTTTTATGGGCCTTGGATTTGTGGGTTTGGGTCTTGGCGGAAACTATTTTTCTGTGTTGCTCGCCTCCGGAGTTCTAGGAATTGGTCAGGGAATTGGATCAGTTGCTCAGCACGTGCTGATTCAGGAAAGCTCACCAGAATCGCATTGGAGACGGCTTTTTTCTGGCCTTCATAGCAATTATGGGATGGCCTCCTTTTTAGCTCCTCTCATCTTTTCCTACGCTATCGGACTAAAATATCCCTGGACCAAGATCGTTTTTTTATTTAGCGGGATTCCTTTTATCATACTAATTATTTCGTTTTTTTACTTTTCTAAAGGACGAGGATTGCGAAAGGTGCCCCCAAACTCATCTCGTGACAAAAGCATTGGGAAGGAGACCTCTTTGGAGGGCAGAGTCGAGAGTCCATCCAGTGGGGGTTTTCAAAGAATTCTGAGCCTCTGGATGGCAATGATATTGGCAACCTATCTCGTTGGGGAGCTTTCCCTTACCACACGGATGGTGCTTTATTTGAAGCGAGTCACCCAATGGTCAGACGCGAGTTCGGCAAAAGCCCTCATTTGTTTTTTTCTTTTGATGTTTTTGAGTCGACTTGTTTTTTTTGTGGGCTCTGGTCCCCTGAAGAGCTCTGGTCCCCTGAAGAGCTCCGGTCGTCATGTGCTCTCATATTGCCTGATTTTTTCAAGCCTCTTTTACAGCCTTGGACTCGTTTACCATCCCGTCTTCTTGGTATTGTGCGGTCTCAGCCTGGGGCCCTTCTTTCCGGTATTCATTGAAACGATTGCCCAAGTTTTTGGAAAACAAGCAAGTCGCGCATTTTCGGTTGCGATATCATTTGGAACTTTGATGACAGTTATCATGCATTATGGATTGGGCCGTCTCAGCGATGAGATGGGAATTCAGGTTGCACTCTGGCTGGGTCCTGTGGCTCTGCTCTCTTCGTTTCTTATTTTATCAATTCTTGTAACCAAGAATCCATTTTTCCATTTGCGAAACTTGACGTCCAAACCATAGATTTGAAAAGCGTAAATCGGTTTTTCACTCATCTGCCTTGTCTGATCCATTTTCTTGTATGCGGGCGGTCGAGGGTCCGTGCTGAGGCATTCTCTGATGGCGTGGAGAACCTCTGAAGCGGGCATTTCGAGGCTGTCTGATTTTTCGTAAGCAAAGAGTTCCTCCATCGCAGAAGATAAGAATTCTGTTGGGCAGAATGAATCGGGTTGGTGATTCAGCCAACCTGAAGAAGCTTCTGGGTAAGAGTCCCACTGAGGGATATAGGGCTTTATATCTAATACAGGTGTGCCCTCTACCATGTCTAAGCCACTAATTAATATCCGGTCGACTTCAATCGACAAAATCTGAACAACAGTCATACCGATCGCGTTTGGTCGATGGGGGCTTCGCGAGGCAAAGACCCCCGATTTTTTTCCACCCATTCGAGGCGGGTGAACCTTCTTGAGAAGAGTTTTATTTTTGTTCTGATGAAATAGCCAGAGAACCCACAAGTGAGAAAACAATTCGAGTCCAGCGGTCATGGCAGGCCCGTCAATGTGAGCTGAAAAGTGAATAGCGCCATGACTGTGAGGAGAAATTCGCCCCTGCTTTGGCACTCCAAACTTTTCAGGGAAACAGGACCGGATATGCCCGATCGGGGTCATAGAGAAAGAATGGGACATCAAGTTTCCTTCTTGAAAAGGCATACAGATCAAGAATGAAACAACAATCAAGAAAATCAGTTAATATTTAGTGACTCACGTGATCTGGCTGGGTTTCGACGAATTGACGAAGGAGACGATGATGGCCTCGTTGTAGCCCTATAAATCGCAGTCCAAGTCCGGCCGGATAATGGCCTGATTCGTAGTTTCTTCGCACGATTTGAGCAGAGCAGCTAATTCGATTGAGGGTTCCAATCGTGAATTTAACATTTATGACATCTCCCTCACGCATCGGATACTCAAATTCGCTCCAGTCGTCAACCTGGACGAAAGCTCCCGTTCTAGAGAGATCATAGGTTCTCATGTCTATGCTCGAGCCTCGAACGGGCTCAAGGGTCATGGGGAGTGAAATGGCCTTTCGGACGGCCTGAAGCCACCAGCGCTGCTCGGGATATTTTATCAATTTCCAAACAACGGGAAGAGAGACAAACCCGCAAAGCAAGCCAAATAGCAACGTCGCCACCCAAGTCGTTGAGGGGGAGAAATCATGCCCGACAGATGCAACCACCCAATTGTTCCAACCAATGGCAATGAGAGAGAGGGGAAGGCTAAGCGAGAGCCAGCGAGAAGCGCGAAGTATGAACGGGATATTTATGACAAGGGAGAGAGCGACGAGGAAATTCAATAGAGAGATTTTTGTTAACATTTGGACGAGTTCGTCAATGGCGTGGCCATAAAGGAGAGCCACTTGAATAGGAAGTGAGACGATGATGCCTAAAAATATGAAGGCGATGGCAAGGAGGATTTTAGGGCGATTTCGCATAGAGATCCTCTCGATTTGAAAAGTGGTAACAGTAACTACTCACTCGACCAACGTACTTTCGCGCCTCAATTAAACTCTCTGAAGCCAAAAAATTTTGATTATTTTCGAGTAAGGCCTTTTTTACACGCGAAGCGCCTGACTGGTAGGAGGCCAGAATAATTTGAGTGGTAAGTTGCTTTGGAAATGGAGAATTCTCCTTGAGTTGTGAAAAGACAGAATCGTTCGCCCAATAATCGGCAAGATAATTAAGGAATGTCAGTCCTCCCCGGAGCGATAATTCAGGGTTGAGGCGCCAGTCATCTCTGGCCGTGAGTTTTCCAGCGTTAATCAGGCCCTTAACAATTCCGGCTGGAAAGCGGCTGATTGAGGCAGACCTAGGCCAAAGAGGTTGGAAACGTGCGATTTCCAAGTCCGCGATAGGAGTCACTTGGGTGAGTCCGATGGCCTTCGCCCAACTGATGGCTTGAGGATTGAATGCTGATTCCTGTGCGACGAGGCCCGCAAGAAGACTGGGATTAAAATTGAAGTCGCGAGAGAGTCTGTCGATTCTATCGAGAAGATTAGCTGAAAGAGTAAAATCCTCGGTAGTTTCAATCTGCTGTATCTGATCCATTTGGCATTCGGGAGGCAACCAAGACCGAATAACGGGAGGTTGATTTGGGCTTGTGAAATAAGCGAATTGAATATGGTTGTCCTTTTCAGCCCGAACCCTCAGATTTTTAAACTCCAGAGTCCATTCCTTTCGTGAGATGGATTCCACCTCATTGACCGTCGGTACGAGTTGGTGGGTGACTTCGTAGCCATTGTAATAGATTCGCCAGCGTGAGCCCTCAGCAATGCCTTTGGGATCAAAAATAACAACCTTGAGGTCTCTGCGATTATGAAGCACTTGGCGATTTGGAAATAATTCGATTCTTGGGGGTGATGGAGCTGGCGCGTAAAAGCCCTGCTTGTCTATTTTCGCTTTTGAGGCGGAGGGGGGCTGCATGCCTGTTGGATCAGCTGCGGGATCAACTGCTGTATCAAATTTTAACTGAGAAGGGGTCGTGAGGCGATGGATTGCTCCAAAAGGAGTGGTTGGCCCAACGCAGCCCCAAGTACTTAGAATTAAGGCGAAAATTGGCAAAATTTTCAATTCCCTCACAAAGTTAAAAAAATCATCTGTTTGCGTATTTTCCACCGTAAATATCTATCGGAGGATTGTGCTGGGCGATGAGTCTGGCAACAGAAATCAGATCAAAAATTAGTGGTGTGGGCCTTTGGCTTTCTTGGCCGTTAAGCGCATAATGGTGTTGCAGTCATTGGCCAAAAGATGTGCAGAATATTCGTTTCTCTTTTTGAGAGGTAGAGTGTGTCAAAATCAAAATATCTTCATGGTTACACATCGCAAGAACAAGCTCGACTGGAAGACCAAGCCCGCCTTCTTGAGCCCTATGTTTATGAAGGGGTGGAATTCAGGAGAGACACAAGATTGCTTGAGGTCGGATGCGGAATTGGCGCGCAAAGTAAAATTCTTTTGAAGAGATTTGCTTCGATTAAAAAACTGGTGGGCGTCGATATTTCTGAAGACCAGCTCAGAGTAGCGAGAGCGACCTTGGCCCAGGAGATTCTGGACAGCCGGCTTGAGCTTCATCAGGCCGATGCCCGAGACCTCGCGATTCTAAAGGGACAGACTTTTGATGGAGCTTTTTTATGCTGGTTTTTAGAGCATGTGCCGGACCCTCTCGCTGTACTTCGAGAATTGAGAAGGTATTTGATCCCCGGTTCGGAAGTCATATTGTCGGAAGTGAACAATTCTAGTTTTTTTGTTGACCCTTATAGTCCGGCAATATTGCGATACTGGATCGAGTTCAATGATTATCAGTGGTCGATTAAGGGACATCCCTATGTCGGGGTACAGATGGGAAATCTTTTGATGCAGGCGGGGTATAAAAATATTGTGACAGAACACCGCAGCCTTCATTTTGACGCTCGTCAGCCACAGGATCGCGAGAGGTTTTTCTCTTATTTTCGGGATCTGTTATTAAGTGCGGCTCCCGCTTTGATAAATGCTGGCCGCATTGCTCCCGACCTGGTAGAAGACGTGAGAAAAGAGTTTTCGGCCGTTCAAGGCGAGCCTTACAGCGTGCTGTTTTACTCTTGGGTCAGAGGCAGAGCAGAGTCTTGATTTTGGACAAGGGCTTCTGCGCTGATAAATTTCAAGCGTAGAGAGAATAGTGATTTGAAAACCTCAAAAATTCCCGTTTTGCGCCGAAGTCTACTTCTTCTATCGTCTTTGCTTGTTGTCTACGCCTTGGTTAGATTGATTTTCTACGTTTATAACAGGGGTTATTCGCAGGCTTTTCAAATATAGAGGTGGCGGAGTCGTTTCTGCTAGGTCTAAGGTTTGATTTGGTTGCGATCGTTCTTTCAAACCTTCCGGTTTTTGTTTTTTTTTCCTTTCCGAGCAAATGGCAGCAGAAGACCTACCTAAAGGGTTTGACCCTTTCCTATTTTGTTGTTGTTAATTTGTTGTTTATCTCTTTCAATTTGGCTCATATCGAGCTCTATCAATTGACAGGTAAAAGAAGCACGATTGCATTTCTGAAGTTCGCCGGAGATATCCAGAATCAAGCTGTTCAAGTGATTGTGTATTATTGGTATTTGTCATTTGCGGCCGTTGCATTGACCTATCTGTTATACCGGAGCTTTCCTTCATTCGTTCCATCCAAAAAATATCGAAGGGTTCATCCCATTTTTGAATACTTTATTTTGGCAAGTGTATTGGCCCTATCAGCACGCGGTGGTTGGCAGCTCAAGCCTTTGAAATCGACGAATGCTTTCATTTTTTCTCAGGATAAATTGGGGATCTTAGCACTGAATTCTACGTTTACCATGATACGATCGAAAGGGACTCGGGTCCAACGGCGCGTTGAGAGTTTCTCAAAAAGTGAGCAGGATAAATATCTCCCCACAAATATAACCTGGGCATCCGCTCCGACTCGTGAGAATGTCGTGTTAATTATCCTCGAGAGCTTTGCGCTCGAATTTGTTGGCACGGCCAATGGTGGAAACGGATACACACCTTTTTTTGATGAACTTTCTACGAAGGGAGTATTTTTAAAAAATGGCTTTGCAAATGGACGGAGGTCCATCGAAGCCATACCTAGCTTGCTTTCAGGAATTCCGAGCCTGTTGCCTGATCCCTTTATCACATCCGATTTTTCATCTAATCGCATCGAAGGGCTCGGAAGCGTACTAAGAAGAGAGGGATACACGACAGGTTTTTTTCATGGCGCTGAAAATGGGACAATGTATTTTGATAGTTTCTCTCAGAGAGCTGGCTTTCAGCATTATTTTGGATTGAATGAGTATCCTCACAAGGAGGATTCTGATGGACATTGGGGAATTTTTGATGAGCCCTATTTTCAGTATGCCGTGAGAGAAATTGATAAGATGCAGGAGCCATTTGCTTCGGTTATTTTCTCATTGAGCTCCCACCAGCCATTTAGTGTTCCGAAGAAATATGCGGGGCGTTTCCCAAAGGGAACTTTAGAGATTCACGAGAGCATTGGATATACTGATTTCTCTCTTCGACAATTTTTTAGCGAAGCAGAAAAGCGACCTTGGTTTCGTCATACGATTTTTGTGATCACAGCTGACCACACAACTAAATCGGATCAGGCCTCTTATGGTGATAGTTTAGGACACTTCCGAGTGCCTATCTTCTTTTACCGGCCCGGAGGCAAACTTCCTTTTGTAGATATTGAACAGGTCGCGCAGCATGTAGACATCCCCTTATCTATCATGCAGTTGTTGGGTGTTCGGCCAGAAAAGTGGACGAAATTTGGCCGATCAATTTTCTCCAGCCAACCAGATTGGGTGATGAATCGAACTGAAACGGGATATTGGTATCTAAACAAGGACGGGCTGATTAAGACAGATGAAAATGGCGGCGGAGCTGAGTTTTACACGCATCAAGGGGGACGCGTTATTGGAGCAGGAAATAATTTGGAAGCAAAAAAGAGAGGCCGACTTGATCTCCATTTGCGCGCGCTGCTTCAATATTTTTTTAATGGAATGCTTGAGAACAAGCTCTTGGTTGAGAGTTCAGGTGATACGGTACATTAATGCAATTGGAGAAAATCGATGAAAGATAGAAACTTGAGTAGGAGAGCTCGGTGTGCTGTGAATTTGATCTTTGTCGCATACAGCGGTTTTATTTCGATCTCTTGTACTCCCCCAGATAAGACGTTTGAATCCAAGGGATCAAAAGAGCATCGTGTTACGCCTCTGTCTGTTCCGGAGAATTCGATTTCCGGTTACTCCTACTTTTTGATTGGACGTTTGATGCAAGCGCGATCTTTGTTGGAGAGCGCTATTCAACGGGAAGCCGATGCTTATAAAGTTGCAAGTGAGACTGAACTCAGTGCTGTGGAGTTGATGGGGACTGCTCGCTGTGGTCCTCAGAAAATTCTGAGTTCTTTGAAGCCTGATGAGGATGTCTACTATTGGAAATACTCGGATTGCAAGGGTTCTGACGGCCGCGTCGAGGCTCTTGTTTCGGGTGAAGGGCGCTTTGTTCGAAAAAGTCAAAATAACATACTGGACTCCTTGAGCTTTCGGAGCCAGGGGCTGAAGGTCAATCTTCGTCCGCGAAAAGATGTCCAGAGTGTGCTTGGCAAGAGAGCAGAGATTGATGAAGAAGTGGAGTTACATGTGGATCGCTTGCGGACTCGGGAAGTGTCTGGAGACAATGGCACGATTCATCGTGAAGAAGTTTATAGTTTTTATTTTCAGAGCTCTCCCGAGTCGAAGGTTTTTCAAGACCTTGTTTTGGAGGATCGCTCAGCGAGAGAGAATCTCACAGAGGGTTTTCAGATTTTTGGTATTTTTGTCGTCCGCGGGGGCAGGGTCATTTCTTTTTCTGAGGGAGAATTGCGTCTTGAAATAAAGGGCTCCCGCAGTCTCAGTTTTCGAGATCGCGACAAGAAATCATTTTCAAAATATAACCGCATGAATTTGGTGCTGCGAAGTTATTCTGGCGAGACCCTGGAAATTTCGGGGAGTTGTGCAATTCCAGTTGGAAAATTGAAGCAGATGAAGTTTGAGGGGCCGGATGCGATGAGTGAGACAGTGAAGAAAAATCGTGAGGGGGGAAGATCAGACATTCGCGAAAAAGGTGATGAACATAAAGCGAGCGATCGATCGCTGGTTCTTGAAGAGCAGGGACTCATTGATTCAGAATCCGGAGTGAGAATTCCGTGGAATGATTGCTCGACCAGCAGTGGCGGCGCGGGGGGATTGATTCCTCCCTATGGATATGTCTATCTCCGTTAGAGTTGAAACTGGCCCGGCAAATTTAGTCGCGAAATCCTTTTTTTTTTTTTTTTGTTTTTTTTTTGTGGGGGGGGTGTGGGGGGGGCCGGGGGGGGGCCGGAGGGGGCCGGGGGGGAATGGGGGGGGGGGGGGATTTTGGAAATTGTGGTTTTGGGTTGTGTTGGCGGGTTTTTTTTCTCGGGGTGGGGGGGGAGGGGGGGGCCGCCGGGGGGGCCGGGCCCGCCCCCGGGGAATAAGGGAAAAAGGGGTGGGGTTGGGGGGGGCGGCAACTCCTTTTTTTTGGTGGGGGGGGGGGTTGGGGGGGGTTGGGGCCCCCCCCCCGGGGGGTTTTGGGGGGGGGGGGGGGGGGGGGGGGGGGGGGGGGGGGGGGGGGGTGGGTTTGTTGGTGGGGGGGAAAACAGGGGGGGGGGGCCCCCCCTTTTTTTTTTTTTTTTTTTTTTTTTTTTTTGGGGGGGAGCCCCCCCGGGGAGGGGGGGCCGACCCCCTCGGCGTGTGGGGGGCGCCCCCAACCCCCGGGGGGGGGGCGGGGGGGGGGGGTGGGGGGGGGGGGGGAAATCAACATTTAAAAACAACGAAAGTTCTTGGGGGCAATTTTGGGGGGGGGGGTGTGTTAGTTGGAACTCCACATTATATTGCGAAAGAGCGTTTTGTTCCAATGACGTTCCATGCAAGCAGGCTGGGATTAGCTGATGACCTCGTGGAGACTTGGTTTGGGGGGGAAAAAACCACCTCCCCCCAAACCCAAAAACATTGCGTTTTGGGGGGGGGCGGCCCCCGGGGGGGGGGGGGGGGTTTTTGGGTTTGAGGGGGGGGGCGGGTTCCCTCCCCTCCGCCCTTAAAAAAAAAAAAAATGGAGGGAGGGCTTCTATTAATATCCACCCCCCCCCCTCTGTTTCTTAACAAAGAACAGTTGACCCTCAGAGATCCACTTTCCCTAAGAATGTTTATAGGATATCCAGTAACTACGACTATTTTATGAGCCTGGATCGGGAAAAACCTGTCTCATTTAGCTGCTTAAGGATATTATCAAAAGTGGCCCAGGGGCTGGTTTCAAGAATCTTGTCCTTTCCTTATTAGTGGAAATGCAACCTGGTACAGTATTCGTTCACCGACCGTGAATGACTGCTTCCAAATTCTGTGTGTAGTTCCATATAAAATTCTAGATTTTGGTACAGCTCCAGCTGCAATCCCTCGGTGATTTTTTGCATCCAAGAAACAGAGAGCTGGCTAAACTGTTGAGATTGAGTCTTTTAAGGCGCCGTTAGAGTTTGGAACAACAATCAAGTAGGCCAGTTCATGTCAGCCTGAGCCAGGAGAGGGACCGAGTAGTTTTGTTTCAATAGGAAAAGAGTCTTCCTTTTGGTCAAGGACTCTTGTGATATTTATCAATATAGTTTTGGCATTGGATTTTTCAAGGAGGCTGACCGGAAATTTGATGAACAAATGTATCGTTTGATTTTTGAAGGGTTCAAGAGAGAGGTCGCTGAGTTGCGAAACAACACTCACTCCTTCCCGTGACCAAGGCTCAGCAATTTTCCAACTAATGGTCGCCTTTTCTGTGCTCTGATTGACGATATGAAGGCTAAAATGATTGATGAGGCCGGGGGCTCCGCCATCCAAGGTGACGGAACGGTATGGAATATCTTTGGCCCTCAACAGAGTCAGCTGCAATGGGTTTCGCCAAGAGAGTGCGAGGACAAAACCAGAAATCGTCAATAGGATGAGCCCAATATAAATAAAATCAATAAACCGAAAGATTTTTTTGGACCTTCCTTCGAGACTCGCTTGTGAAGTGTATCGGATGAGGCCCTTGGGTTTACCCACCTTATCCATGATCTCGTCGCAGGCGTCGATGCATGCTGTGCAGGCAATGCACTCTAACTGCGGCGTACCACGTCGAATATCAACACCTGTCGGACAAACTTGCACGCATCGAAAACAATTGATGCAGTCGCCTTGTTGTTCGGTTGGAAGATTTTTACCTTTACGCGGTTCGCCTCTTTTTTCATCGTAAAAAATATTGATGGTTTTTTGGTCCAACATCACGGATTGAAATCGTCCGTAGGGACAGGCAATGATGCAAAATTGTTCGCGAAACCAGCCAAAATCAAAAAGGAAAATGGCAGAAAGTATGGCCATAGCCACAAATGCGGACCAATTTTCGGAGGGAGGCCCTTGGACGATATCCAAGAGCTCACTTGAACCAACAAAGTAAGCAATAAAAGTGTGAGTGATAATAAGGGTAAAAAATAAGAAGAGGGCCCACTTGAGAGACTTTTTCCAAATTTTGGTGAAGCTGAGACTCTCTTGATTCAGTTTTCGTTGAGCCAGATGGTTGCCTTCGATCCATCTTTCGATCCGTCGAAAAATAGTTTCAATAAAAACAGTCTGGGGACAAGCCCAGCCGCACCACAGTCTTCCCCACATTGCCGTGACAAAGATCAGGCAAAGGGCAAAGATAGCTGGAATAAAAAAGAAAATCGGCGCGTCGTGTGCGAGAAATGTCAGTCCAAAAAATGAAAAGTGTCGGTCAGGGATATTGAGCAGAACGGCTTGATGTCCTCCAATCTTAATCCATGGAAGAACCAAAAAAAAGGCAATCAATACAAGATGCAGCGACTGGCGATAGCGCTGAAACCGACCCAGCACGCTTGCCGGATAAATATACGACCTAGATCCATCTGCCGTCAGAGAGGCGAGGCTATCTTCAGGCAGTTCGAGGGGGTGGCGATTCATCTGAGTATCCTTAATCTAGGGATAGACCTGCCCTTCGGGAGCCTTTGCTCCAGGAGGATTGGTCCCATTGAGCGAACGAATATAGGCCGAAATTTGGAGTATCAATTTTGGCTTAATCATTTCTCCCCAAGGCGGCATACCTTTTTCGGCCACGCCGCTTTTTATTACCTGACTGATTGCAGAAATTGAACCATCACCATGTATCCAAGCATTGTCCGTTAGATTGGGACCAATCGAGCCTTGGCCTTTCTCGCCGTGACAGGCCATGCATTTTGCGGCGAATTCTGCAGCTCCCAATTTCAGCGTTTCAGGATCAGAAAGAAGTGCTTTAAAATCCTCAGCTGTGGGCTGTGGTGCATCAGTGGCCGATTTTTGCTTTTTTAATTCAAGAGAATCTAGCTCTCTTGTGAGCTCTTGATCCGAAGAGGGCCCTGATCCGAATTCATAATGGTAGTAATAGATGGCCGCAAAAACGATCGTAGAATAGAAAATAGTCAACCACCAGCGTGGCAAAGGATTGTCAAGCTCGCGAATGCCGTCGTAATTGTGCCCTTCGATGGGGCTATTGTCTTCTTCCCTTTTCATTTCTGATCCTCCCCGAACGGAAATTTTGAGATCTGACTGTAATGATCACTTGAACCTCGGCGGAAAACCCAGAATAGGACACCCACAAAAGTTGTGACAAAAATGAGAAAGCCGCAGAGGCTCCAATCGATATGCGGAAACCGACTCAGGACTTCATTTTTCACTGCTCACCACCTTTCTTTCCGAGGGCTTGGAGATAGGCAATCAGAGCGACGATTTGCTTATTTTCGAGTCCTGCTGGGGCTCCTTGAGAGGACAGTCTGTTTGCCACGACAAAGGCCTGTTCTGCAGCAATTTTATCTGCATTGGCCACTGTTTCGTCATCATAAGGAACTCCCAAAGTTTTCAATACTGATAGTTTGCGTCGCAAACTATAAAAGTCTGTCGTCTTTTTCTCCAGCCAGAGGTAGGCGGGCATAAGTGATTGTGCAATAACGGAACGCGGGTCAATCATATGGTTGTAGTGCCAAAGGTCAGGATATTTTCCTCCAACTCGAGCCAGGTCAGGACCCGTTCGCTTGGAACCCCATTGAAAGGGATGGTCGTAGAGGGATTCTCCGATGGTTGAAGCGGGGCCAAAGCGGGCGACGTCGAAACTGAGTTTACGTATCATCTGAGAATGACAAACATAGCATCCTTCGCTCACGTAGATGTCTCTTCCTGCCTGTTCGAGAGGAGTCCAAGGTTTGGAGATAGTCTCAGGTTTTACGTAGCTATGCATGGAGAGAGTGGGAAGAATTGAAATAACGGATCCCACCAAAATTGCGATCACGGTTAGGACTGTGAATATAGCGGCCATTCCCTCAAGTCGTCGATGCCCTTTGTCTAAGGTCGGATCCGGCTTGTAATAAGCCGAGCTGGGTATGTCTTCCTTTTGTATTGTTTTGGCATTTCGAACTGTTTTGTAAATGTTGTACAACATGATGAATGTGCCGATGAGAAAAAACAATCCACCGCACGTTCGAATGTGATAGAGGGGTTTTATCCGGTTTACTGTCTCAACAAAATCCGGATAAATGAGAACTCCATCGTTATCGAGGGCGAGCCACATCAATCCTTGAGTCAGGCCGGCGGAGACCATGGAAAGATAATAGAATAATATTCCAAGCGTACCTAGCCAGAAGTGGATGTTGGCGAGTCGAAGGCTGAAAAGGGGAACCTTGTACAATCGCGGAAGCAAATAGTAGACAATTCCAAATGCCATATAGCCGTTCCAGCCCAGAGCACCACTGTGAACATGGCCGATGATCCAATCTGAGTAGTGAGCAAGTGCATTGACGGATTTAATCGATAGAAGTGGTCCTTCAAAAGTCGACATGCCGTAAAAGGTAATCGCAGCGACGAGGAACTTCATTGAAGGCTCTGTTCTGAGCAAATTCCAGGCCCCGCGAAGAGTCAGAAGACCGTTGATCATCCCACCCCAACTCGGGGCCCATATCATTAAGCTAAAAACCATGCCGAGGGTCTGAGCCCAATCAGGCATGGCGGTGTTAAGAAGATGGTGGGGGCCCGCCCAGATATACATAAAAACGAGTCCCCAAAAATGAACAATTGAGAGGCGATACGAATAGACGGGGCGATTTGCTATTTTTGGAAGGTAATAATACATGAGTCCCAAAAAGGGAGTTGTTAGAAAAAAGGCGACAGCATTGTGTCCGTACCACCATTGCACCATCGCATCTTGCACTCCCGCCCAAACGGTGTAGCTCTTCATGAAGCCGATGGGTATGCTGAGAGAATTGACGACATGAAGGACCGTCACAGTCACAATTGTCGCGATATAAAACCAGAGTGCGACATACAAATGTTTTTCTTTTCGACGAAAGAGGGTCGCAAAAAAGTTAACCGCAAAAACAACCCAGACGATGGCGATAGCGATGTCAATGGGCCATTCGAGTTCGGCATACTCCTTGCCTTGGCTGAAACCGAGGGGCAATGTGATGACTGCCGATAAAATAATGAATTGCCAACCCCAAAAATGAAATCGGCTCAAAAAGTCATTGAACAAGCGGACACGGAGGAGCCGTTGCGAGGAGTGGTAAATTCCGGCAAAGACAATGTTTCCGGCAAAGGCAAAAATCGCTGCATTCGTGTGTAAAGGACGAAGGCGTCCAAAGCTAAGCCATTCGAGGCCAAAGTTAATTTGCCAAAAGCTGATCTGCAATGCAGCGATGAGTCCTACCAGGAATGCCGTCACACCCCAGCCGAGGGTGGCGAACAGAAACATTTTAACAATGTCGTCGTCATAGTAGGATTTGCTTGCTGAATTCATCCGATGTTCCTCTCACTTAATTTTTTGTCAAAGCTGTTTCAATTCAATTCAATTTAATTTAATTCAGTATGGTTTTTGTGGCCATTTTTTTCAAGTTCATCATTGTCATCTTTAAGAATTCTGTAAGCTGGGGTTGCGAGGTCTTCAAATTGTCCCGAACTCGCAGCCCACAAAAATGCGCTGACGAATCCCGCCACCATCATAAAGGTAAGTCCGATCATAAAAAGAAAGAGATTCATGCGATGACCTCCTTAAAATGACCAGTTCTTTCGTCGCGTCCTGCATTTGATTCTGACTTCACAAAGTCGCCAGTGGGACGAAATCCACTTGTGCCAATGATTGAAGAGGAAACCACGATCATAGAATTGAGTGGCATCAGAATGGCCGCGAGAAGTGGGCTGACATGGCCCATGAGTGCCGCAGTTCCACAGGCCAGATTGTAAATCATCGAAAGAACAAGATTGCGACGAACGACCAGCATAGACTTGCGTGCGATACTGAGAACATCGAGAACTGGAGAAACGCCGGATCGAGTCAGATAAACGTCTGCCGCCCGGAGACTTGCCTCCATGCTTCCCTTTACGGCTATTCCGACATAGGAACTCGCCATGGCGACGGCATCGTTGGCGCCATCGCCGACCATGGCAACGTGCTTTCGGGATTTGATGAAAGTATTTTTTTGCTCTGGCGATTGCTGGGTTAAAATATGAATTGGATCAAGTCTTAATTTTTGTGCGGCAAGAAGAGCTGGAGCAGTTTTGTCACCAGTTAACACAAAAAAACGCAGTCCCATTTTTTTGATGGATTCTAAAGTGAAAGCCGCGTCACCTCTCAAACGGTCTCCGAAAAGGACGGTGGCTTGGAATTCACCGTTCCAGACAATATCGACTGCATTAAGAAGAATATTTTCTGAATTTTGATCGACGAGATCCTGGTTGGATCTGAAAATATCTAGTTGAGAGCCATCAGAAAATTTTCCCGAAATGCCTTTTCCGATCTGCTCACTAAAATCGGTGAGGGCAGGGGCGCTGTTTCGATAGGAGTCAAGTTCCTGAGTAAAAGCTTTGGCGATAGGATGATCGCATTTTGCCTCGAGGGCACAAATTGCGGCCAGAATTTCTGAGCGCGGCTGGGAAGGGTACCAGTTAAGAAGTTCAAATTCACCCTCTGTGAGAGTTCCCGTCTTATCAAAAACGACCTCTTCAACCTTAGCAAGCTTTTCGAGGCTCTCGGCTCGCTTGATCAAATATCCTCTTCGCAAGGCTGTTTGAAGAGACAAGCTTTGGGCCAATGGAGTCGCAAAGGCAAGGGCGCAGGGACAGGCCAGTACGACAAGTGCCAAAGTGCGATTAACGGCCTCATGAAAATCAATCGAAGCGTAAGAGAGGAAAAACAGAGATCCAATCAATAAGACGGAGACAGTAAAAATTTGAGCGGCTCGATCGGCGAGGGCCGCCAAAGGGGTGCGCGAAAAAAATTCATTCTCCATTTTTGATAAAATCTGGCCAATACGGGTTTGATGACCCACTGCTGTCGTGATGAAAGTCAATGAGGGGCTTGAACATTCGGTGCCTGCAAAGCATGATTCCCCTCTAAGAATTTTTTGGGGACGGGTCTCTCCCGTAAGAATGGAGACGTTCACATAGCCCCTTTCTTCAATGAGCTTTCCATCGACAGGAATTTTTTCTCCTTCGAAGACTTGCACAATATCTCCAATTTTAAGCTCATCAGGAGCCAAGTTTTCAGCGAACTTTGAATTCGGGTTCAAACGTCGAACTGTGTTTAGTTCCAAAAATGGCTTCCAAAATGACGGTGACAGGTATTTTTGATGGGTTCGTGCAAGAAGATAGCGACTGCCCAAAAGGAGAAAAACAAGTGAAGAGAGAGAATCAAAATAAATGTCTCCCTGCCCTCGCGCCAAATGCCAGGTGCTGATTCCGCCTCCTAAGCTGAGGGCAATGGCGATGGGCAAATCGATGGAAGGGCGACGATTTTTGATTGCCACCCAAGTGTTTTTGAAAAAGGGTTGAGCGCTATAGAAAAATACGGGCAAAAACAGGAAAAAACTCAACGTGTGAAAAATATTGGCAAGCTCAGCTTCAGCTCCGGCATAAATAGATATAACTAATAACATAATATTTGCGGTTGCTGCACCGGCGATTCCCAGCCGCATAAGGAGTTTGCGATTTTCTGATTCAATGCTCTTCTGATCACCAAGAGACTGTCCTTCGGGATAAGGGACAAAACCAAGATCTCGAATGGCCTGAACGGCCTTTGAAAAGGAGCCTGTTGGACTGATGCTCAGAAGGGCCGAGTGATCCCCCAAATTAACGCGCAGCTCCTTAATATCAGGGATTGCGGCTTTAAGGGCTTCAATACGGTGCATACAATTGGCGCAGTGAATACCCTCAATGAATAAATGCAACTCTTGGTGACCATCTTTGTCCATATTCAATTTTTTGCGGTAGGATTCTTGATCCAGGTATTTGTAATCCTGTTCTGATCGGATTTTAGCTCGCCCGCCAGAATGGCCGTCGACGGCCTCCGTTTGCGCCATATTTTCTTCCTTATCGGTCGACATGATACGCCCCCACCCTTGAATTCTCTCAGATAATCAATTGTTTTGCAGTATCGGAATGAGGTCCTTAGCCGTTTTTACGATCGTCATATTGGCACGGGCTGTGCTCATTTAGGATACCAGATGCAATTGAAGTGATATAAAGGTATTGAGTGGGAAAAAATAGCTCACTTTCTGGTTTGAAACCTTAACAAGGAGTAAAAAAGTCTCATGTCTACTAAAGGAAGAATTGTTCTTATAGATGATGATGGTGAGATGAGAACTATGGTGACCGAGTTTCTTTCTCGCGGTGGGTTTGAAGTCACGGCATTTCCTTTGGCAACAAAGGCCTTTGAGTATTTGAAAGCAACTTCAGACAGTGAAGGGCATTTGGAGTCGGTCGACACAATTCTATGCGATATTCAGATGCCCGAAATGGATGGCATTGAACTTGTTGAGAGAATGAGGAAGCTTGCTCCTGAGGTTCCAGTGATTCTCATTACGGCGTTTGGAAGTATTGAGTCTGCGATTGAGGCAACTCGCGTGGGCGCTTTCGATTACATCGTGAAGCCCTTTAAGTTGGGTGAGTTAGAGGTGAGGATTTTGCGGGCGGTTCAGATACGTCGTCTCAAAATTGAGAACCAAGTGTTGCGTTCAGAAGTTCAAAAGAGCGTCGCGACGGGAAAATTGATAGGTAAGTCCAAGTCGATGCACGCGGTTTTTGATTTGATTGAAAGGGTGTCGAAAGCAACGGCAAATGTTTTAATCACGGGTGAAAGTGGAACTGGTAAAGAGATTGTGGCTCGGGCCATCCACGAAAGTGGGGCGAGGGCTGACAAGGCATTTGTCGCGATCAATTGCACGGCGATTCCCGAAAGCCTTCTAGAATCTGAGCTTTTTGGACATGCGAAGGGGTCGTTTACGGGGGCCATAGTTCGCAAACGAGGACTTTTCGAGGAGGCAGAGGGAGGAACCCTCTTTCTTGATGAGATTGGTGATTTGGACATGGCTTTGCAGGCTAAGTTGTTGAGAGTCTTGCAAGAGAGGAAAATTAAAGCGGTTGGGGACAACAGTTACAAAGACGTAGATGTAAGGATTGTCGCCGCAACTCACAAGGACCTTGGTGAAGCGATCAAAGAGGGGAGATTTCGGGAGGATCTGTTTTACCGCTTGGCTGTGATTCCTATTCATATTCCGCCTTTACGCCATCGGAGGGAGGACATCCCCATTTTAGCTCGACATTTTTTGCAAAAGTACGGAAGGTCCAATGGATCCACGATCAAAGGGTTCACGGCAGCCGCTATCGAAGCGCTCATGACCTACCCTTGGAATGGCAATGTTCGCGAGTTGGAGAACATCATTGAGCGCGTTGTTGTTTTAACCAACAAAGAAGTTATAGACGTAACTGATCTTCCGATTTCGGGCAGTTCAGATAGCGTGGAAGATTTTTTTGCGACAGCAGTTTCAAGTTTGCCGACAGTGGGAGACCTGGAGAAGAGATATATGAAATATGTTTTAGAAAAAACAGGCGGGAGAAAAGAAAAGGCATCGCAAATATTGGGAATCAACCGCCGTACTCTGTATCGCAAGGAACGGGAGTACGGGTTCGTCAATGATGAATCCCAGGCGGTTAGTGAGGGGAAGGTGGAATCCCTTTCTTCTTCTCGACCGCGCTCTTCATTTCGTTATGAAAAAGGACACCAGGCTCTGTCTCAGCTCCCACGCTGAAGCTTGAGAGTAAATTTTGTGCCTTTGCCCTCCGTGCTTTCAACAGAGATGGAGCCGCCCATTTCATCGAGGAGACGATTCACGATGGACAGGCCGAGGCCAGTGCCCTGACCGGCTGATTTGGTTGTGAAAAAGGGCTCAAAAATCTTTTTTAGGTTTTCTTTGGGTATGCCACAGCCGCTGTCTTCGATCGAAATATGGATAGCATTTGAATTTCCGAAGGCCTTGAGGCGAATAAAGTGATGTGATTCACAGAGCGGTTCCGTCTCTCGTTTCTTTTCAATTGCATGAATTGCATTAACGACTAAGTTAATCGTGATTTGCTCCAGCCTTGCAATGTCGGCGAGAGCAATGAGATTTTCTTCAGAATTGAACTCGAGCTGGATGTGAGCTTTGCGGAACTTTGGAGTCAAAAGTTCAAGGACTCCCTTTACCACTCGTGGGGCATCTACGGATTCAAGCTTTTGGTCTCCTGAAGATCGACTGAGCTTTAGGAGTGAATTGATAAATCCGGAGATTCGATCCGTCTGGTTGACGATGATTTCCAAGTTTTTTTTGAGGCGTTCGTCTTGTGGGCAATCCATGAGCAACATTTCGGCTCTTCCACGAATGACCCCAATGGGAGTGCCGATTTCATGGGCCATTCCACTCGTGAGGGTTCCAATGGTTGCCATTCGATCTTGCTGTTCGACCTGGGCACGTAGTTTTTTTTCCTCCGTAAGATCAAGTGCGATGCCAATGTATCCAGAGATCGTTTCATCTTCTCTTTTAACGGGAGTGATGGTGAGAAGCACTGGGACTTCTCGGCCATCGGCACTGAGGCTCACGAGTTCTCCCTTCCAAAATCCGATCTTCGGATTTTGGATATGTTCCCAAATTTTCCTGTAGATATCTCTATCCAGATATTTATGCCGAATAATACGCGGTGAATGTCCGAGGACTGATTTTTCCGAATGCCCGTAGGTTTTCACCCAAGCGGGGTTCACATAGACCATGCGTCCCCTGAGATCCATGAACATAACGGGCTCTCTGCAACTGTGTACGCATTGTGCGAATACCCTTGGATCGTTGTTGATACCTAACCTATCCATGTCTCGTTTTCTCCATCGGATGGCGTGGGCGGGTGGCGGCGTCCCCATTTCATTTACTCGTTGGAATTTATCTTGTCAGCTTTTGTGGCATGAATTCTGCTTTTTATCGATGGAAGTGGTCGTTTTGGGCCTTGAGTTCTTGTCAGTTCTTTTTCAATGGGTTTGGAGATATTTGAGAGGGAATGGCGAATTCGAAATGGGATATAAAGTCCCATGATCTTTGGGGGAGGGTAAAAATGGAAAATGCGATAAAGGGAACATTGATATCTGTTAAGCACATTCTGGTTGTCGAAGATGATTGTGAAATGCGGGAGCTGATATGTGAATTTTTGGAGGCGAGGGGTTTTCGACTGTCCACATTTCGCTCAGCATTATGTGCCCTTGAGGCCATTTACATGACGAAAAAGGGTGACGGGGACCATTTTGATTTGGTTATTTCGGACATCAATATGCCACAAATGGACGGATTTGAATTTCTAAAATTGTCCAAATCTGTGATTCCCAGCCTTCCTGTAATTCTTATCACCTCCTTTGGAAATCAGGTGACGGAACGGGCCGCTTTAAATGAAGGCGCTGCGGCTTACCTCAATAAACCATTTTCTCTTTCAAAATTACAGACTTTGATTCATTGTCATTTGTAAGGAGAGCACAGGATATTTGAGGAAAAAATTCCCATCTGGAGTTTATCTTTTTCATAGATGGCTCGTTTTTGTGCCTATGCATGCCCGGTGGCACGTTTGGACTGGTACAGAATTTGATGCGAAAAAAACAGCAGTAGAACTTGAAGGGAGGCTTTATGCACAATATCATCAGTGAAGATTTTGACCTTACTTCGGCGATCAGAGAGGGCGTTATGGAGAGAGTGGGCCAAGTGGTTGAGCACTTGAAGAGGGAGAGTCCAGTTTCGGTTTATCTTTCTAAGGCGAATGATCTGTTCAATGTTCGCATGAACGTGAGAGACAACAGAAAAACCTATACGAGCTCGGAGTCTCATCGTGACTTTTATATCGCACTGAATCGGGCGAAGGAACGTCTTCTTCGTCAAGTGGATGATCGGCGAAAGAGAAATATCTCCAAGCGTCACCATTCAAAGCGAAAATTTCAAAGCCTTCCTATCGACACGGAAGACGTAGCTGTTTAGCCTAATGGTAAAAAAAAAAGGGGGGGTGCCTTTTTTGCCTTTGGTGGATTGGAAACATGGGTCTTGGATCCTGCGGGGTTCGTCTCTTGCGGGGGTAGGGACTCACTATTCTTTGCTCGGGTGTGACGTCGCTTTTGACGTGGCCCAGGGGTTTCCTCATCTCGCTCCCATCTCACGGTTTTTTATTACCCATGGCCATATGGATCATGCGGCAGGGATCCCCTATATCATTTCACAGAGAGCATTGGCCCATCTGCCGCCCGCCAAGTTTTACATGCCTGTTTCAATGGTGAGTTTTATGACGGGGATCATGGCACTTTGGCAGGAGATGGAGGGGCACAAGTATTCGTTTGAGTTCTGTCCTCTCGGGCTTGGCGATGAAGTGACTCTGCGAAATGATTTGGTAGTTAAACCCTTTCGTACCATGCATCGAATAGATTCTCTGGGCTACACTGTTTTTCAGATTCGAAAAAGTCTCAGGCCCGATCTGCTTGCATTGACCGAGGCAGAGATTCGTGAGCAGAGGCGTCGAGGGGTGGAGGTAAATGTCAGGAACCTCGCTCCGGAGATTTCCTTTTCAGGAGACACAAAAATTGAGTTTTTTGATGAGTGTGAATGGGTGAGGAAAAGCAGGATATTAGTGATAGAAGTCACCTACATTGACGAGAATAAGTCAGTGAGGAATGCCCGGGACTGGGGACATATTCACCTTGATGAGTTGCTGCCTCGATTGCCTCTTTTTGAGGGAGAAAAAATACTGTTGACCCATCTCTCCAGTCGCCACAGCATTGAAGACTGTGAACGCATATTGGACAAAAGGGTTCCAAAAGACCTTCGGGATAAGCTGGCCGTTTTCCCCCGTTTTGCGGGATCCTAATGTTCTGCGCTATGAAGCTCAGTAAGGGGCCTGTTGACCCACTTCTTGAGTCTCTGTAGAGTACCAAAACCGCTGGCCTTAGCCAGTAGATTCAACCAAGGAGAGTGAATGAGAAATTTGAAAGTTGGGGTGCTGGTTGCGATCACGCTTGGGCTTGTGGCCTGTGACAAGATCGCTTCGTATTCCCTGAACGGTGAAGAGGCAAAATACAGCTATGCCATCGGATATCAGTTCGCAAAAAACATGAAGGACCAAGAGGTCACTGTTGATGCAAGCGCACTGGCTCTGGCCATTAAGGACGTGATGGGTGATAAAGCAACGCGCCTAACAGAAGAAGAGATGCAGACGGCCATGAAGGCCATGTACGAGAAACGAAAAGAAAAAGAATCTCATGCGGCGACAGAGAACAAAAAGAAGGGCGATGAGTATCTTTCTGCGAATAAAACCAAGGAAGGAATTAAAACAACTGAATCCGGGCTTCAATATAAGATTGATGAAGAAGGGGACGCAAAGGCAGGATCTCCTACGGCAGATAGTCTCGTGACTGTCCATTACAAAGGAACGCTGATCGACGGTAAGGAATTTGATAGCTCTTACAGTCGTGGCCAGCCCGCCAACTTTCCTTTGGGCGGAGTCATTCCAGGTTGGCAGGAGGCCCTCAAAATGATGAAGAAGGGCGCAAAGTGGAAAATCTATGTGCCGCCTGAATTGGCCTATGGTGATCGCGCTCGTCCTGGTATTCCTGCAAATTCGGTTTTGGTATTTGATGTGAATCTTTTGGACATACAGGCAGCAGCGGAAACCAAGAAATCAACAGAGAAGGAATTAAAAACAAAGCAGAAAGCAAACGCGAAGAAATAGAAGATAAAGTTTTTTGTTTTTTTAAGAAAATCCCTGGGAATCCTCTGGGGATTTTTTTTGATTGTCCTTTGAGAACTCAATCCTGAAGTGGATTTTTTAGAGTCAACACGACGGGATAATGATCTGAGGGAAGGCTTAGTCTCTGTTCAATTGAAGTACTCAGAGGAAGTGAAACTCCCAAATCGCTCTTGTATCTGTAAACGAATGAAGAGGTTCTGTCGACCCTGTCGATCAGGGCTGGGGACAAAAAGAAATAGTCTAGTTGCAGCAGGCGACGGGGACCGTCTCTTAAAAACTGAATTTGAGTGGTCCGCGCTTCTTCGTCTCCTCCAATAAGATCGAAGAGCTCGATGAGATCGGAATTTTCGTAGAGACTTTCGAATTCTTTCTCACATGCCGATCTGTATGCAAGTCCATTAAAATCTCCTGCAACGAGTAGTGGGACCTGGTTTTTCATTTCATTGTTGGCTTCGTTGTATATTTTTACAAGTGTTTGTAGTTCGGCTCTTCTTCTGCTTCGCCCCTGAGGGTCCATTCCATCCGGATCCAATTTACTTTTAAGATGGGTGAGGAAGCAAATGAACCGGGGACTTCCCTCTCCCTTTCGAAAAATCCTCAGTTCGAGAACATCCCGTGAAAAGAAGTGCTTTGTGTTAACATCTTTGACTTGATTTTTTTGATATTCAAAAGAAAAATCAAGGGGTCGATGTCTGTGTGAGATCAACAAATACTGAAGGAGCGGGTCTTCTTTGACTAAATAACCAACATCAATCCCTCGATCAGAATTTCCTTCAACGATCATCGGAAGGTATTTCTTCTTCAGAAAATGCTGGTTAAAGTTGTTGAGGGACTCCTCACCACCAACTTCGTTAAGTAAGACAATATCTGGATCTACTTCGAGAATGGCGTTGGCAAGGGCCTGGGTTTTCTTTAGGCTTTTGTTTGAAATAGTTGAAGTTGAGAATTTTTGCCATTCGATCTCGGATACCTTATCGAGATCCTGTCCGTTGTATCTGTCCATGTAAAGAAAGAGATTCTCTGCATTCAGTTGCATCAATTTAAGAAATGATTGATTGGATAGAGAGGCGATCGACATAGAAGAATTCTAGCCAAAATTAGTTCTCTTGTAGAGGGTTTTGTTGTTCTTAACAGCCCCCTGTGACATAAAAAGGGAGGGAGGGGACTTCACAATGGCGAAAAATGAGGGGCCTTTGGCTCTAAAATCATCACAGATCAAAAGTGATCCAGCAGGCTGGCTAGAAGGCTTGAAAAATCTAGTTGCTTCGAGGTCAAAGCAGGGCCAACTGCCCCCTTCGGGCAAAAGGGATGAAGCGCGTGTACTGATTTTTCAGGAATCCGAGTATTTGTCTCAAATCAAAAACATTGAGCCGCAACTGTCTGCGTGGGACTGGGAACAAGTCTTAGCCAAACCCAACCAGGCCCATCGTTTTTCTGGTCAAAACGGTCCCCTGTGGTTGGTGAAAATTGCCACAAATCTGTCTCAAGGAAAGGTGACTCATCAGGGTTTCTTGGCCTCATCAAATTATTCGAAGGGAAGAGATTTGGGAGGGGTTCTTTCTGTATTTCTGGTCGAGGAGAATGCAAGTCGATTGACAGTTGATTTTGTCGACGGAGACAAGGAAATGGTTTTAGGTCTGCTGGTTGGCCTGGAACTCGGGGCTTATCGATTTCAGAGAATAATGAAAATGGATTGGCCACCAAAAACTCAATTGCAAGTGACTCTCAGAGGCGTTGAGATTCCCGAGGAGTTACTAACAAGGGCGAGGACACTGGCCACAGCCACAAATTTGAGTCGACACTTGGTTAATCTGCCGCCGAATTGGCTTCATCCCCAAAGCTACGCAGATGCCATAAGGAGTCTTTTTGCTTCTGTGAATTCGATGGAAGTTGAAATTTGGGATGAGAAGAGACTCAACGAGGCTGGGATGGGGCTTCTCACCGCAGTGGGAGCCGGCGCAGCTTCTGCTCCTTGCCTCGTTCATTTGCGATATCGTCCGGAGCGGGAGCAGCCCACCAATCAATCAAGACGTCCTTTGGCCTTCGTTGGCAAGGGGATTACATTTGACTCAGGAGGTTTGGATATTAAGCCATCCAGTGCCATGCGGTTGATGAAAAAAGACATGGGTGGGTCTGCAAGTCTGGTGGGGCTAGCCTGGTGGGCCGCAATCTCTCAGATCGGCCTCCCCTGTGATTTCTATCTGGCTCTGGCCGAAAACTCAGTTTCAAGTCTGGCATTTCGTCCGGGAGATATTGTTCAAGGACGAAACGGACAAAAGATCGAAATTCACAACACTGATGCTGAGGGTCGACTTGTTTTGGCCGATGCATTGGATTTGGCTGTCAATCCCATTGATGGTGAAACTCCTCAAGCTGTGATTGATGTGGCGACCTTGACAGGAGCGATAAAGGCCGCGTTGGGGGCGGATGTGGCAGGAATGTTTTCAAATGATGACACACTTGCCGCAGGGATCTGGAGATCATCTCAATTGGCGGGAGATTTGGTTTGGAGAATGCCACTTTATCAGCCCTATCGCAGCCAATTGAATTCGTCAGTTGCTGAGCGAACGAATTCTGCCGACGGATTTGGGGGCGCCATCACTGCGGCTCTCTTTTTAGAGTCTTTCATTGGTAAAATTCCGTGGGCTCACTTTGATATTTATGCGTGGAAGGACAAACCTGACGGGGTTTTGATGGAAGCTGGCGGAAGCGGACAGATAGTTCAGTGCCTGGCTCACTGGCTTGAAGCTGTGAATTTGGGCGAGATTTCTCTAGAGACTGACGTGTGAAAGGGGGCAGGGATTTGAGATCGCTTAAAATCCGGTCGACTAAAATCCGGTCGACTTTTTATTTTACTCGTCGGATGAGATGGTAGCCGAAGGGAGATCTGACTGGTCCACTGATTTCCCCTTCCTTCAAGAGGAATGCTGCTTCTTCGAATTCTTGGACAGTTTGTCCGCGTCGAATCTCTCCGAGATCTCCTCCGTTTTCACCTGAAGGACATTTTGAAAATAACCCCGCAGCTTTTTCGAAAGTGACACCTTCACTTATTTTTCTGAGCACGTCTTTTGCCTCATATTCGTGGTCAACTAAAATATGATGAACGTGGATCCTGTCCAATTCCTATCTCCCTTCGCAGACATCAAGAGTTCTCTGATTTCAAAGGAACCCAGAGAGGGCTGTCATCTTCTTCCAGACCTTCGTCTTGAACTGAGAGAGCCGATCCGACCCTATCAAATTCTAGCATTAAAATAAAGTCGACGTCCAACTTGAAATGATGGACTCTAAAATCAATAAAAGCGAAATTATATATTTGAGGGAGACAAATGAGACAAGCGATCAGATGGGACAGATGGAAGTTATTAGCCACAGTGGTTCTTGCTCTGGGTGGAACTTGGTGTCCGGCTGGGGCTCAATTTTTTCAAGGTTTTGAGGCTCAATTGGGGACTGAAATTCCGAGATCTATCCAAGTGAGAGGCAAAGTAAATTTTCCTGAAAACTGGTTTGGTATTGTGGGTGTGGGATATTCACCGCGCTTTCTCACGGACGCGTATGGGTCCGTTGCGACCGAATTGTCTATACACGGAGACAAAACAGCAAAATTGGTAGGGGCGGCCCTTGGCAATACTTTTGCTTTGGATGTACGAGTTGGCTATGAATTTGGTGGGAATGAAAATGGTGTTTATGTTGATTTTGGCTATGGTCTTTTTGCTGGCAAGGGTTCAGACACTGATATGGATACTCTTGAAGGGGCTCTCAATGAGGACTTCTTTGGAGTTGCACAGACTGTTATTCCACGAGTGAGCTCCACAGTTCATAACTTGGTTGCCCATCTTGGATACACTCATCGACTGAGCAACAGTTTTATTTTAGCAATTGAGGGGGGCTTAGTTAAGGCGATTTCTTCGTCCAACTCGACGACGTTTGCTTCTGGAGTGACAACCTATGCCCAAGATACAATAGATACCGAAGTAGATAAATACCTGAGTGGCGTTTACCAAGATGAAATGATCATTCCCACATTTTCTGTTTGGCTTTCCTTTTTGTTTTGAAGCTCTAAAAAAATGAAAAAAGTCTCTTCTTGAGGAAGAGACTTTTCTAAATTGCAAGTTATAAGATTCAATTTTGTATTGATTACTGTTCTCTGGGTGGAATTCCGCCTCCGCCTCCGCCGTTGCCAACGCATTGGTCAGCAGGAGCCACTTCGCAGAAAAACTTTCCGTTTTTAGCTGCAACGGCGCGATTTGTTCTCGTGTTTGTAAGGCTGGGGCAATTGAATTCGCCATAGAGAATCGTGGCACTTTGAGGTTCAAAGGCGACTTGATCTGTGTTTTCTGCACAAGGTAGCATTCCCTCTTCGCGCTCAATTGTGATCTCGACAGTGCAAGAAGTATCAATTCGGTTGTAATTTTCACTTACGAGACCGTCACTGGCCGCAGAAACCTTATAAAAAGCATTATTCAATCTGACGCCCACACTTTGGTCATAAGTCTGAGAGGCCTGTCCTCCGTTATCTGGAATATTGCTAAGTTTGATTTCCATCCCGTGCAAGAATTCATCCGAAAGTTCAGCACGGTCATCACCTTGGTACCAGTTCAAGCCCTGGATTGAAAAACGTCCTTTTTCCGCAAGTGTTCTAAAATCGTAGGTGCAAGTCACTCTGCGATAGGCGTCACCGAGATACTGAGTAGCAAGATAGGGGCCATTGACTCTTTGAAACATACTGGTGGTTTCAGCTTGAGGGCCCAGTCCCGAAATATCAGCTTGAAGGTAGTAGTATGGTTTTTTTACGGCTTGTGCAGCAAGAGTTCTCTCAATATTTGGCAATTCATCTGGAAGATCAACTGCGACAGTATCAGATTCGAGGTTGCAGGCATTTCTAACTCGCAAGAAGGCCTTGCGATCTCGAGAATCTGCCGAGGCGAAGATACTGTAAACATTATTCGCAGCAGGTGAATCAATCCAAGTTGAACCATTTGTTTCGCGCATTGGGAAGGGGTCAAAAACCGAGTCACCATTAAAATCCCAAGCGTACTGAAAGCCGGTTCCTCCAGTGACGGCCCCGGCGGCCGAGAAATTGTAATAATTGTGTTTAGCCGTAGCCGTGATATTCACGGAGGCTGCCGCAATGACGGGACGATCACCGTTAGCACACTGAGACTCAATTGCGAAGGCCTTAATAGTTACGAGTCCTGCCCCATCAATGGCCTTTATTGCCATTGGCTTTCTACCTGCATCGAGGACTATTTGGCCAGAGAGTGCTGTCCAGTTAGGAGAGGCTGGGTCGTAATCAGTATCGATGAAAAAGGATACGCTTTTTGGTGTCTCATCCTGAGTCTTAGAGCAATCAAATGAAACTCTCTGCCCTTCAACTGGGTAGGAGCTAAAAAATGAGTCCTTTTCTCCCACAGTGTCAATGACTCGAGTCTGTAGAGGTTGGTCCAAATTGGATAGGAGGCAGCTAATCTTTGGCGCCTGGTTGGTGATACCCGCGTCCAGATTTTCTTCGTCCTCTAAGGCGACGCCACTGCTTGCGCCTTTATCGGAAGAGAGAAAATTTGAACTGCACCCCGAAGCAACTATTCCGATTGCTACTAAACTGAATGTGATAAATTGATTCACGCTTCCCCCATTCTGGCGTCCTAGCCAAAAAAAGTACCCACTTGTTCATTCTGCAAAGCGAGAGCCACGGTGAAGTGCCATGGATTTCAGATGAGGCCAATATGATGGTGAGTTTTCTGACAGTGTCGGAGGACTAACACAGTTTCACAATGAGATAAAAACAGAGGGAAATTTCCATTTTCTCGACTGACAAAAGGGATTTTTTTGGAGAAAAAGAAGACCTCCGGAGATCCCGGAGGTCTGATTGGTTGGTGGTTGGTGGTTGGTGGTTGGTGGTTGGTTAAATCAAAATTTCGACAAAATACGAACAAATTAAAACCAAATAAAACATATCAATGAAAATCTCCGTTTGAGAAATAGAGTCCACCCCCGACCATTTTCGCTTGGGCAGACCTCATGATTCGCTTTTCATCAAGTGTTTTGGTGTTTTCCATGAGATACACTCGAATCGTGTCTCCATTTGTGCGAGTTACCATATCAGTTACGTTGAAATGATAGCAGTCTTGATCAGGCGTCGAGCTGGCAAGTCCGCCTACGTATCGGAGGAGTTTGTGTCCGGGTACATTGGCGTTATTGATACGGGCTGGAGTATTATACTTAAGTTCTTGGTAATCGCTCACTCCATCGTAGTCTGGATCTAAATAGCCCGCATTTGAGGTCTCATTCATTTTAATTCCATTTTTAAATGCGAAATCCTCAGGAATATAGTCATGGTTGGTGTCCGGATCGTCTTTGTCTGTGTCCAAAAGTTTTTCTTCACAGTCGTTGAGATAGTCTCGATCAGAATCAGCATATTTGGTAGGTGATCCGGCGGGAAGCTCGACAGATCGACAAGTGGTATAGGGATCAGCGCCAACGGGGGTGCAGTTTGGCATTTTACAAGGACTGACTCCGCCTGAAATCCTATATTCAACACCGTCTCCTACGCCGTTGCCGTCTGAATCGTATTTATCAGGAACAGACCCTAGCAGACGTTCCACGTCATCGGCAATTCCATCTGCATCGGTATCAATTTTCAAAATGTTATCATGCCAAACGGTATTAATGTTAGTTATCCAAAGCTCCTTCACATCGAATTTCGAAATTCGAATGGGCACTGCGAAGCGGCTAAAATCAATTGTTTCACCATCTGCAAATTCTAAGAAATCGCCATTTCCAGCGATAGACATATCGTTGAGAAGATCTCTGGCCCTATCGACCGCTGGAGCTTCGTAGTAGTAGGCTGTATTGACCTGAACACCGTCCACATATTTTTTTTCATCTTTTTCAAATGCTGTGAGGGTCCGAACGCTGTTGATGATGTTTTCGGCGTTCTGGAGAACGCCTCCCACTAGAGGTTCCCCATCGCTGATAAAGAAAAGAACGTAATTGGAGGTGACAATCGGAGTTCGGGTTTTTGCTTCTGCGATGTCATCTCTGATCATCTGGACAGCTTGATTAAGAGCGGCCTGGTAATTCGTAGATCCATCATCAATGTCCTGAGTTCTTGCTTTTTGATCCGCCACGAAAGTCGCAAATGCAGCCTTGTCATTT
This sequence comes from Bdellovibrionales bacterium, assembly GCA_016714165.1. Classification (NCBI taxonomy): domain Bacteria; kingdom Pseudomonadati; phylum Bdellovibrionota; class Bdellovibrionia; order Bdellovibrionales; species Bdellovibrionales bacterium. The sequence continues at coordinate 1,282,651 of JADJNU010000001.1, read as the reverse complement.
GTGAATTTTTGGAAATCAGGAGCGCCAAGTACCTGTTTCGCAAAGTTGACCATTGACCAATAAACAAAGGGATCCGCTTGAAACTGGCTAATGAATTGAAGTATGGCGTCAAAGCGACGAACTCCGGTCGGGTCAGTTCCCTTCATTGCTTGGTCATTGGAGTCATAGCGAAGAAAATTTGAACCGGAACGATCCACAATAAACATAAATTTTAGGTTGCTATGAATCGTATCAGATTTGGTTGTACAGACATCGATTCCTATTTCGGTCGCCTTGTACAGCATATATTCATTAGTTTTCAGATTCACATCGGTGCACCCCTGTTGGGTAAGAGTGATGAAAGCGGCAATGGAAGCTAATCCAAAAAGAATACTTTGCCATCTCATAACAAATCCTCCGTGTCATCTTCAAGAATGAGAGGTTCTGCGATTCCATCTACCACTTGATTGGTAATTCCATTATTGATCACAACTCTCAGATGATCCTGAATTCCTCGCGGAACAAGTACCTGCAAGGTTGAGATCCTGGTGATGTCTCCCTGAGTAGGGACTGTATTGTTCTCGACAGCAAAGATTTTGATAAGATTTCCGTTCGAAACCCTCATGACGGGAATGTTACTGATTCGAATGTCATAGCAATCTTGAGTTCCATTATTGAAGGTTTTGACCTCATACATATAGCCTTTTTCTGCAATACGACCGTCGTTGGTGAATCGAATTGGCAAGTTTGCCTTGATTTCTTGAAGCGCGGTGAGACCGTCCTGGTCAAAATCTGCAATTACATCCATTGGATCGAGAGGATTGGTTCCAAAGCGAATTTCGATTCCATCCGGAACACCATCGCGGTCTGAGTCCGGCAAAGTCGGATCTGTTCTTAGAACCGCTTCTGCGCAGTCTGGAAGATCATCAAAATCTGTGTCTTGGAAGGCAAAAGCGCAGGAGGAAAGGCGAACCTGGTTTTCTTGATCGTAGCCAATCGCATACATCAAGGAATCAGAATAGGCATCTCCGTTTGTGTCCCAATTTGAAGACCCGACATTGAATCGTTTCTTTATGGATTCCTGATTTTCAAATTCATCACTCAGGCCATCCCGATCATAATCCATAACTGAGCGAGCCTCGCTCGGTTTAAAAATGCTGGAAGAATTATATGAAAAAATTTCGGCAAGTTTATATCCTTCGGTTGGGCAATAATCTTTGACGAGCACAGCGGTTGTCTTTTCGATAATTTTCTCCGGCTCCTTATAGATCCGGGGATCCGAGCAGCTACTCAAAGCGGCGTTGGAAAAAATGCTCAAAATGAGAACCCCCTTATACTTCTCCATCACCTCACCAACCTCCCACAGTTTAATTGTGCAATGGAAAGGCCAGAGATAACCTGAAAATGATTGGGAGTTTTGGTGGTCGACTGTCAAGTTGCATGACATTGTCTAGAGCAAGCACACAACTAAAATTGTTGAGCTTTTAGCCAGACGCACGATTTTGTAACGGTCCAAAATGAATAGGTTGGTTATTGGACTTTGGTGAGTCTGACCGTCTCAATTTTGGAATAGTCTTTTTTTGCGAATGAGGTCAGCAACTGAATCTGGTACCAATTTCTCCCACTCGGACCCACCCTTTTTGAGCAAGCCTCTGACATCAGAGGACTGGATGCTGACATCAATCGAATCACAATCGATCATATCTATGACTCGCCCGTTTTCCAGAAGATGCGTATACAGGTGGTGATATTTGGGATCCGGGTGAAAAGTTCGAGCAGTCATACAGCTATTCATATTTTTGAAGGGATAAACCAGAAAGCCTGTTTTATTATCGAAGAGATGGCCCATGGCTTCCAGCAATCCTCCCGGAAGGAGCGAATAGTAATCGGGATTCATTATTTTTTCCAAATGAGAGGCCCCGATCACAAAGCCTATTGTGCTTTGGGTGCACTGTCGCAAGAACTGCTTAAGCTCATAAAAAAGGGAATACCGAGAGATGAGGACCGCCGCTTTAATGGCCGTAAGTGTTTCCACTCTCTCCAGCATATCTCGTCTTTCGCTCTGATCTTGTTGACCAATGTCTTTAAGAGTCATTTCCATTAATGGCAGAGGTTCTTGTCCACCGAGATCACCTATCAGGTGAAGCTGTTCCATACCCTTCTCAAGAATTTCTTGATTAACCCGAGTGACGGGTCTAAAGGTGCCTCGTTGGACAACCAATGGCTTTCTAAAAAGTGCATCTGCGGCCTGAACAAGTTTTCCATCGGGGCCGAATAAGATTGCTTTCGAGAGACCTTGACTGACCAATTCTAAAGCAAGATCGCGATTCTCGATGTGAGAAAGGTCAGGGCCTCGAAAGACCAAGAGATCAATCTCTGCTCTTGCTGATCCGAGATTATCATTGAGCTCGGAAACGAAAAGGGAGGGGTTTTGCAAATGGTTAAAGGCAGAAAAGATAAGATTAACACCTAGGACTCCCAAGGCATTTTGCTGATCTAAGCGCATCGGGTCGAGCATGCTCACGTGGAGAATGATTTCATTTGGAGGGCCACCAGGTCTTGTTTGAAAACGGATACCCATCCATCCATGGCAGCGCGAGGTCTCGTTGTGACTACTCGTCGCAACCGTATCTGCGAAAGCGAAAAACCGAGTGTTGTCGCCTCGCTTTTCTTTGAGTCGAGAAGTGAGGCGTTCGTATTCGTGATCCAACATTTTGATGAGGCGATCTTCACAAACGTAGCGTGTTGTTTTGCCATATATAGCATCGCTAACTGTCATATCATAAGCCGACATTGTTTTTGCAATCGTATGTGACGCTCGTCCGGCGGTAAAGAAGTGGCGGGCCACCTCTTGGCCGGCTCCGATTTCGGCAAAGGCTCCGTAAATGGAGTCGTCCAGATTTATTTGGAGGGCTTTTCGAGTCGAAGTGAGATTGTCAGTAGCCATTCGCGTTCGTCCTAAACAGTTGGAGAGTGAAATTCTGCGCGCAAGGCGCGACGTAGAACTTTGCCAACGTTGGACTTGGGAAGTTCGGTTCGAAACTCAATATGTTTGGGTACCTTGTAGGCGACGAGATTCTCGCGGCAATAATCCAGGAGCTCTTCTGGAGTAAGAGTGGGATCTTTCTTCACGACAAATATTTTGACTGATTCGCCAGATCGCTCTTCCTTGATGCCAACGGCAGCGACTTCCCGTACTTTAGGATGACTGCTGACGACTTCCTCGATCTCGTTTGGATAGACGTTAAATCCCGAAACGAGAATCATGTCTTTGAGACGATCCACAATTCGAAATATGCCATTTTCATCCATCGTTGCGATATCCCCAGTGCGAAGTCCTCCATCCGGCATAATGACTTTAGCTGTTTCATCTGGGTGCTGCCAATAGCCCTTCATGACCTGTGGGCCATAGATAGCCAATTCACCTGATTGTCCGTGCGGGAGAGGGTCTCCATTGTCATCGATGATTTTCATGACCGTGCTTGGAAGAGGCATTCCGATTGAACCCAAAACCTCGTGACCATCAATCGGATTGCAACTTGCGACCGGGGAGGATTCTGTCAGCCCATAGCCTTCGGCAATGGATGTTCCGGTCCGCTTCTTCCATTCGGTGGCCACACTCTTTTGCAAAGCCATGCCGCCCGCAACGCTGATTTTTACTCCTTTGAAATTCACACGGTCGAATTCAGGATGATGCAACAGACCGTTGAACAAGGTGTTGACGCCCGTGAAAACGGTAAAGTGAGTTTTCTGTAGAAGCTTGATGAAAGCTCCAATATCTTTGGGATTCGTGACGAGTACGTTTGTTCCGCCGTAGTAAATAAAAGTCAGACAATTCACTGTGAGTGAAAAAATATGGTAAAGGGGGAGAGGCGTAATGACAACTTCTTTGCCCTCTTCGAGTTGAGGCTTCATCCAAGCGGCGATTTGAAGCATGTTGCTGAGAATATTACCATGTGTCAGCATGGCACCCTTAGAAACTCCAGTGGTTCCACCGGTGTATTGTAAAAAGGCGATATCATCAGTTGAACAAATTTCCGGAGCCATTTTCTTTTCTGCGCCCAGGTCGAGAGCTTCATAAAAGGAATAGGCATTTGGTATGCTGTAGGCCGGAACCATTTTTTTAATGTACTTAACGGCCGCATTGATGGCCATTGATTTCGGCCAACCAAGAAGGTCACCAAGTTGTGTGATGACGACGGTATTAATGTCAGTTTCAGGTAGCACTTCTTCAAGCAAGTGGGCAAAATTTTCTAAGATAACGATGGCCTTCGCTCCGCTATCGCGGAATTGATGTTTCATTTCTCTGGCTGTATAGAGAGGATTGGTATTAACGACGATGAGGCCAGCTCGAAGCACTCCAAACATCACCACGGGATACTGGAGGAGATTTGGCATTTGAATGGCGACTCGATCTCCCCTCTTCAATCCGACGACGTTTCTGAGAAAGGATGCGAAGTCTGCCGACATTTCGTCAAGTTCCTCAAAGGAAAGAGTGCTTCCCATATTTTGAAAGGCTATTTTAGGGCCGAACTTGTGACAACTTTCATCGAACATTTGGTTAATGCTCTGATACCGGGAGATATCTATTTCGGGAGACACACCCTTAGGGTAATTTTTCAACCAGCACTTTTCCATAGCGGTAACCTCTTGAAAATCTGTTGAGTCCAATTGTATGTGTAACAATCCGGAGAGACTACCATGTGCCAGGATGAGCGAAAACAAAAACGACATGGCACAGAGCAGCTAATACTCGTGGCTGATTGGAACCAGAAAATCAAAGTGATAAGACAGAGCCTTGAAGACAGAAGAAAGTGATTTTTGAACAGTCACAAAATGGGACCACTCCAGTGAGATCAGTAAAGAGTCATCGAGTGTTTTTTAGCGCGGCAGTTCGTTGCAAAAATGCGAACCTGAGCCATGCGGATCATATCTTCCATTTTGGTCCAAGTGGGGCAGAAAAGGGTGCGGGGTTTAATTTTGAACTCTGGATCAGTCTGGAAGGCGATATCCATTCGGAATCGGGGTGGATCCTATCTGAGGAGGAGATGCATCGGCTGCTCTGGGGTCAGGCGGCAGTTTTCGATCATCAATCCATTCATGAAACGATTCCGGAGTTTCGAGAGTTGAATCCAACTTTGGAAAATTTGGCTGAATTCCTTTTCAGAAACATGAAGAGGACCTTGAACGAAATGGGGATCTCAGCGCGGCTGACACGACTTCGGCTTTGCGAAGGACAGAAGACATGGGTCGACATTTTGGTTGAGGAGACCAAAGAAACTTTGCTGCTCACCAGGGCCTATTCCTTGCAGGCAGTCCATCGCCATCATAATCCTAATTTGAGCTGGGAGGAAAACCTATCTCTTTATAATAAGTGTTCAGCTCTTCATGAACATGAATACGCGATCGAAGTAACAGTGGAGGGAGCCGCTGATATTCAGACAGAACTTGTCATGAATCGGGGGAAGATGGATGAAACTGTTCGAAAGCAGGTTGTTGAACCTTATGGGTTGACTTATCTCAATGATATGCTGGGCAACACATCGGGAGAAGTTCTCACTGAAAAATGGAGCGAAGCGCTTCGGGCTATTTGGGGATCTCGGTTTTCCTATTTGGTTGTGCGCGAGACGCGCAAAAACTCGTTTGTTGAGGTAGAAAGAGGGGCGTCTGCCGCTCTCCTGTTATCTTAGATTCAGGCCTCTCGAGAACTTTTTGTTTGGATTCACTGAAGAAACCGAAACCACTTTAACTTGTCTTTATAGGGTGGGTACCGAAGGGAGAAATCCAACCAGGTGGATTTCTTTAGCACGCTTTTGAGATGAGAGAAGGTTTCAAATGTGTATTTCCCGTGATACTGGCCAATGCCGCTGGGACCTATCCCACCAAAAGGAAGTGAAGGCGATGGTGCTTGAACAAGGCAATCATTGATGCAGCCTCCGCCGAACTGCACTTGGCTAAAGATCTTTTTTTGTAAAGAAACGTCTCTGGAAAACAAATACAGAGCGAGTGGTTTTGGACAGGTTTGGATCAGTTCCAGAGCCTCTTGGATATGAGAGAATTCGAGACAGGGCAGGATGGGACCAAAGATTTCCTCTCGCATGAGAGGGGAGTTTCGGTTTGGATTGATGATGATCGTCGGTGCAAGATAATTCGATTCCTGGTCAAACTCTCCGCCCAGCAGCACTTCGCCGTCTTTGAGATAAGCAAGGAGTCGATCTAAGTGAGATTTGTTTATGATTCTCCCGTAATCTGGGCTTTCTTTTGGACGAACTGTGTAAAACTCTTCAATTGAATCGGCGAGTAGATGAAGAAACGGGCGTCTCACATCTTTGTGAATTAAAAGATAGTCAGGAGCGATACAAGTTTGCCCTGCATTATAGAACTTTCCCCAGGCTATTCGCCGCGCCGCGACCTTAAGATTTGCGTTGGCATCGACTATACAGGGACTTTTTCCCCCTAATTCAAGAGTAACTGGAGTGAGGTGATGAGCGGCTGCAGACATGACCATTCTTCCGACCCGCGAGCTTCCCGTAAAGAATATATAGTCGAAAGGGTGCTCAAGGAGTTTTTGACTGAAATCCAAGTCACCCTCCAAGACTAAAATGTATTCGCTGGGAAAGTTTTCCTGAATGATCTCACGAATGATCTTCGAGGTGTGTGGGGCCAGTTCGGACGGTTTAAGAGTCAAAACATTTCCTGCGGCCAAAGCTCCGACAGCAGGCAACAACAAAAGATGAAGGGGGTAATTCCAGGGGGCCATGATAAGAACCTGGCCATAGGGTTCGGCATGGACATATCCCCTCCCTGGTTGAAGAAACGGACTGATGGCAACTCTTCGAGGCCGAGCCCAAGATCGTAATTTTGATTGGGCAAATCGGAGTTCTTTCAGGATCACTGCGAGTTCCGAGGACCAGGCTTCGGTTTCGGACTTCTTTAAATCGAGATGCAAAGATTTTAGCAGACGGTTTTCATTGGCAATCAGAACTCTTTCCATTTTTTTAAGTTGTTCTTGACGAAAATTGAGATCAAGTGTCTTTCCCGCTTGGAAAAAAAACTTCTGGTTTTGTAGACTTAGAGATAGAGGACTCAAATATCACCCCCAGCCGCCTGGGTAGGGGCAGGCGTCACAGTGTCTGTAGCTGTTCTCAATGCAAATGATGAGAAAATTAGTGCCTGGGCACGCTTTCAAGATTAACTTTAAACAGAAAAAGCTCAAGTAAATTATGCTTGGTATTATAGGGAAAAAGAACTTTCCCAGTATTTTTAGGCTAGGGTACCATGTGAGACTGGGGAATTCGAATAAATGGAAAAATATGAAGGGGAATTCAATGACGAATTTGCGTTTTATTATCCTGTCTCTCGCTTCCTGTTGTTTGGTATTTGGTTGTGCAAGCAACCCAAATCGTGCAAGAAAAATTGACACGGAGATTGAGAATAACTCCTCCGTCGGCGGAGAGGAACAAATTGGAGTAAAAGATGGGAACCTTGTCGTCAACTGCGTCGCTTGCAAAACGAAGTTTTTGAAACCGAAGATCGTGTTTATGGAAACCGAAAATTCGGTTCAGAGGGACTCTATGGGGTTTTAAAACAGTGCAGAATAAAACTGACCTCAAAAGCCTATGGGGGCGATGGGAAATTAATTTGGACCGAACCCATGGACCGCGTGTCCGACAAAGAAGCTGAGTATGAAGTCGGCATTGATGAAAAGAAAAAAATTGTCGCGGTATCCGAGGAATTTATCAAAGATCGAATCAAGCGTTTTCAGGAATACAAACAGATCTTGCAAAAGCGTGAAGATGAGTACAGCGAAAAAATCGATATTTGTGATGCTGCAATGGCGTCACGTAAACACGACATAGAAGCGCAACAAAAAGTGGATAGCAAAAAGCTTGAATCTAAAAATGTCCAATAGCCATTATTGCGCTGAGAAATCCTGAGGAGTAGTCTGTGTTAGATATCCTGATCAAAGTACAGCTTATTTGGGCCACAGTATCCACTCTTAGTATTGGATCGGAACTTGCGCTGGCAAATGATTCTCTTTTTGATGACGCCTCCCACTGTGTGGCCTATAAAACAAAAAAGAAAATCCTGATGATACATCGCGTTAATGTTGTCGGATATAATTGCCAGGTGTCTACGCAGATTGTTCCTGAAGTTGACGAAAAGTATCATTTCGAGATGCAGGTTCAGGCCCGCGGCTTTGAATCGGGTGAAAGCGAACGAGATAAAGACGTTCAAAAAATTCTTAAGGCAGAGAGTTTCCCGCAAATTAGCTTCAAAACTTCAGGACGTTCCAAGTCAGAGTGGCAGGCCTTGTTGGATAAAAAGGTCTTTTTGTTAGACGGGAATTTGGATATTGGCGGCTCCTCATATCCCGTGTCAGCAAACGTCACTTTGGATTCTAAAAATAAGATCCATATTGCAAACGGATCGGTCACAAGGAAATTTACCGAACTCGGAATATCTCCCCCAAAGCTAGGCATGGGTATTTTGGCAAGTGTTGCTGATAAAGTGGAGCTGCATTTCCAAATTCGTGCAGATAAGACACTTGGAATAGATTCAATTTCCAACTAGACAAAAAAATCTCGAATGAATTGGAATAAAAAACCCCAGATGACTCTGGGGTTTACGAATTAAACAATCAATTTGGTCAAGATTTAGTAGCGTCCACCGCCACCACCGCCGCCGCGTCCACCGCGTCCGCCGCCGCCTCCATAACCGCCACCGCCGCCACCACCGCCGCTGCGGAGAGCTTGAGGACGAGCTTCGTTAACAGTCAAATTGCGTCCGCCGAAGTCAGATCCATTCAGCTTCTCGATGGCCGAATTTGCTTCATTGTCGCTAGACATTTCGACAAACCCAAAACCCTTGCTGCGACCAGAATCACGATCCATAATCACACGAGCAGAATCAACATTTCCACACTGAGAAAAAAGATCAGCCAACTCCTGGTCAGTTGTTGAATAAGAAAGATTGCCAACGTAGAGTTTTTTACCCATAAAGCCTCCATTAATGCCGGGTGCGCCACTAAAGAGGACCAAGGCAACCATTGCCAGGACTGTCATTTAGAAGCCGTTCTACTTACAGAAGGAGGAATAACATGACCCACCAAATCGGGACAACCCCCTCCTTTAAAAAAAGTTTATCTTTGGTGCTGCGCCGACGACGCTTGGCCAAATAAATTGAAAACTGGGGGGCGGCGGGTGTATTTTGGCTTACTTTGGTGTCTTTCGCTATTTTGGTCACCATTTTGTCTTTGGGTCAGGGGCGTACGGCTCCACCCGCCCAAAGACACCTACGCCACCCGATTTGACACGTACACTCCGCATTTTTTATTTTTGAACTGATTGGCAACGGCTTTGGCGGCCTTTTCGGCTGCTTCGGGATCTCCGAGGTAATAGTGCCTCAGTGGCTTAAGACCTTTGTCTAGCTCGTAAACAAGGGGAATGCCCGTTGGAATATTCAAATCGGCTATTGCCTCATCAGAGACTTTGTCGAGGTGTTTAACCAGAGCTCGAAGGCTGTTTCCGTGTGCCACGACGAGAACTCTTTTCCCACTTTTGATAGCTGGGGCGATTTCTGAATTCCAAAAAGGCAGGACCCTGTCTTGGCAGTTTTTGAGAGCTTCTGTGGCCGGTAAATCCTTTTGATCAACGTCTTTGTATCGGCGATCTTGAGAGGGGTGTCTGGGGTCCGAGGGAACCAAGGCATCGGGAGGGATATCAAAGCTCCTTCTCCAAGTAAAAACTTGATTCTCTCCATATTTTTCGGTCGTTTCGATCTTATTGAGTCCCTGGAGGCTGCCGTAGTGACGTTCATTCAGACGCCAACTCTTGACAACGGGGAGCCACATTTGATCGGTTTCATCTAGCACGGTCCATAGAGTGCGAATCGCTCTCTTCAGCACTGAGGTGAATACAAAATCGAACTCATATTTTTGGCTCTTGAGAAGCTGTCCAGCTTGTTTGGCCTCAACCCGACCTTTTTCGGAGAGGTCTACGTCGGTCCATCCCGTAAAGCGGTTTTCGCTGTTCCAAGTGCTTTCACCGTGACGAAGCAAAACGAGTTTACAGGTGGTGTCCATGGTTTACCTCCCCTTATCGAGAATATATATTTTGGAGCGCGGAACAGTACACCTAAAATAGTATACAGTTCAACTCGCAGAGCATTGATTCTGGGGCTCTCTAACTTTTGAGTAGAGCGGGTGGGCCATTAATTGTCAGTTTTGAACCGAAGCTTGGACAAGTATTGATGGTTTTGGCAATAAAAACGAGGACTGGCTAATGGCGCTTGGTTTGCACTGGATATTAACATGATGGCCCGCAAGATCATGTCTTTTTTTATTTTAAATGTTGCTGCATTTCAGGGTCCATCTGGGGCAGATGCAGCTGGATGCCGTCAATCTGTATCAATTATCGAAAGTGTTCCTGGGATTTCATTTGATACAGGTATGGTAAGGGCGACATGGTCTGTTCAAAATGTTCTTGATACCTTGAAAGGCCCCACCGACCCAGCTTACGAGACCATCAAGAAGGATCGAGATACTCGCATTGAAGTCAATTCAAACCTAGACTCGCAAAGCCAAGGCGGATACATTGAGAGTCTTTCTGGTGATCGCTATAGGATAGTTGTTGGAAGGAGTGCTATACAGGATTTGGAGACGTATGGGCGATCTCCCATTATTGAACATGAATTGTCGCATTTATCTCTGAAGACCCTTGATAGGTATCCTATTTTAAGAATTAGATTCAGGGACGTCAGCGCGGAGGAACTTTATACGTACGCGGTTTCGACATTCCCACCTCAATTGCAGATCATTGAGATGTCAGGTTTCAATTTTTACAAAATAAACCAGATGTATAAGTATGCGAGAGCCTTTGAGGAAAAATTAGCTATTCTGCAAGGTCATCCAGCACTGCGAGAAATCACACGGGATTTGCTACTAAAGATAGCAGAGCTAAAAATGGCTTTGGATAAACTTTCTTTGAACGCGGCTGCAAGAAGCGAAGTGCCAAACCTAGAAATCGATCAAGACTTGATCAACCATGTCCGCAAAATTGTTTGGTCCATGGCCAGTAGGGTTCATTTTGAATTGAGTGATTGATTGTGTCCGTTCGCTGATTGAGAATTAAGTTCCCAAATTTTGTGTTTAAGTTCCTGGCTTTCAGTTTTCGGGATTGAACCTGACCAGATCAGGACGCCATACCAATTCCCATTTTCTCATACCTGGGGCCAGGGTGGAGCAAAGAATTGATACAAACCATTGGTCACCATTTTATTGTCCTTGGGTCAGGCGTAGGGATCCACATTGAGTCCTTGTAGGCTGCCGTAGTGACGCTCATTCAGACGCCAACTCTTGACAACGGGGAGCCACATTTGATCGGTGTCATCGAGCACGGTCCATAGAGTGCGAATGGCTCTCTTCAGAACTGAAGTGAATACAAAATCAAACTCATATTTTTCGCTCTTGAGAAGCTGGCCAGCCTGTTTGGCTTCAACCCGACCTTTTTCAGAGAGGTCTACGTCGGTCCATCCCGTAAAACGGTTTTCGCTGTTCCAAGTGCTTTCACCGTGACGAAGTAAAACGAGTTTATAGGCTTTGTCCATGGTCTACCCCCTTTTTATTGAGAACATAAAATTGAGTGGGGGACACTACACCGAAATTCAAATGAATTTCAACTCGCAGAGCATTGATCCATATGTCGTTGATCATTGATCCTGCAAGACCGCGACTGGTTCATATTTTCCAATACCTGGTGGGAAAGAGTCTCAGGGTGGCGCGAAGAATCGATACAAACCATTGGTCGCCATTTTGGTGGCTCCAGCCGCATCAATCGCCAGAACTTTGGCTTTGTAGTAGGTATTTCGAGGCAGACTGCAAGAATCAAAATTATATTGAGTGGCATCCGCAGCAACATTCACCGTGGCACAGATCACGGTTGTTCCATCGTCAGCAAAAATAGCGACGTCGTAGGAAGTCTCACCCAAGGTATCAGCCCAGTTCAAGATTGGGCCTGCGACTGCGTCTTGATGTTGATCGTCAGGAACAAGGTCAGTGCCTCCCGTGATTCCGGTGATCGAAAAAGGCAGTGGAGCTGCGTTGAAAGGCAGACCGAAAACAACATCGACATAGTAATTGCCTTTATTGAAAGTGTTGGTCGGAAAAACCGGAGAGGGATCGTAGAAAAAGAGTCCATTGTCTCCATCGAATCCATCTGCGAGCCCCCGCAAGGGAGAATTTGCGACATCAGAAGTAAAGTAGTTGAGGTCATAAGAATATAGACCAACAGGGGCATGATAGGAGATGACATAGGTCGTATTAGCTGAAATAGCCACAGGACTGGAGAATAGCTGCTGTTGCCAACCCGAGCCGGATTCTCCCGTGAAGGTCACAGTGGCGAGCGCAGTTCCTGTGCTATTCCAGAGAGTGCCGCTGTGAACTCCAGTGTTATTTATTCCTTTGTAAAATCTCACACCAAGAATATAGCCATCGATATCTGACCGAAACTTCATTCCCAATTCAACCGAGGCTGTATCAAATGTTGCCTCGATATTTCCGGGAACTGTCGCAGGAGAAAAGACGCTATTATCTCCTGCCGGTAAAGAATAATATGTGAAGATATAGAAATTATTATCTGCTTGCTTTATTGAAGCTCCTGACGTCTTGGCTGTGACTTTTATTTTGTAGGAAGTTTGGTCTGTCAGACCGCAGGAGGTAAAGTCATTATTTAGAGTCGAAACGCTGACCAAGCTACATTTGGTCGTGCTGCCATCGTATTCATAAACGGTGATGTCATACGACGAGGCGTTTGAGGAAGTAGTCCAAGAGATGGAAGGATTGGCACTGTTGCCATTGAGCCAAGCATCTTTTGTCACATCAGTTCCGCCGGAGACTCCTGTAATTGCAAAGTTTCCCAAAATCACGGGAGTCGGCCCGGTTGTCGGCTCGGTCGTTGGCGCGGCGTCACCCAAAAAGCCTGCAATTTCTTTGTTGGCGCTGCAGCCGAAAACAAAGAGTGGAAATAAAAAGAAGGCGATCCAAACTCTAAACATATTAATTTATCGGACCAAAGACCATTTTGGAGAAGACGTAAACACGGTGAAGTTTTCTTGAATAAATTGAATCCTATTGAGATTTCCATATCCAATTCTGATTTTAGATTGACTCTAAATGCCTTCTGAGAGCGATCCTTGAACCTGAAAACTGTTCGTTTCAGACCAGTTTGAGACATTTGCTTCAAACAGAGATCTTATGCGCCAATAGGTTTCACTTTCAGACAGGATGCCGTTGAAAATCAGCCTGTTTGTCATTGTCTTTGTGGTAAAGATGATCTTCTCAAACAGTGGATCTCGGGCCATCTGAATCTCGTATTCTTCTACTTGTGGAACTTTCTTCCAGGAAAAGAGAAGAGGAGTTGCTTGCTGTGGGTCAAAGGAGAGCAGAATTGTTCCAGGTGCAGGTCGCAGAAGCACAGGGGGCTTTAAGAGAAGACTGCGCCGGTAATAGAGACGTTTCGTCGAAAAATCACTGATAACAGTTCCGCTTTCATCGACAGCAGCTATTTTAACTTCCCGTTCTTGATTTGGGGGCAGGGGCAGAAAGAAATCGCTTCTTCTGGTTAATATGCTTCTTTCACCCAAGATAATGCGATAGCCACTTGCCATGGGAGTTTTGGCCCAGCTAATAGGGATATTTTTTTCCTGATTTAATTTTGAGATGAGATCAGTGCTCTCGTCACTTAATTTGATAGGATCTAGCTCAGGTGGAGAAAGCTGTACGATGAGCTCCTTAATTGGACTGGTATCTAAAATACTTTCGTTAGAACCCAGCGCTTTGACCCGCCAGAAGTAGTGCCCAGGTCTCACTTTTGTCCAAATGAATTCGTGATCTTTCAGAGCTTGGGCGATTTGGAGGGGATCTGAGAATTCTCGATTGGTGCTCAATTCCAAAACATAATTGGTAACTCCGAAAAGAGGCTCCCAAGATAACTTTGGATATTCAACAATACCGCTCTGAACGCTCGCGGGTTTTCGAAAATCGATATGAGAATTGAATCTCAGAGTAATTTTTTGGATGGAGTCAGAATTTTTAGAAGGATTATTTGAATCGACGTCCCTCGCCCACCGAGCAGAGAGTGGGGTCGTCGAAACAACTTCGGTAGGCTGGCTAGGGTCGAATGTAGATCTATCCTCCTCCTTTTCAATTTTTAGGGATTGAAAACTCTTTAGACGAGACTTCTGTCCCGCCACTTCGACTTCGATCTCTCCTTCTTGTGTATTGCTGATTATACTCAAATCTCCGTCCTTTGATTTTTCGATGTGAATCTCAGAAGAGGTGTCGGTGGTCCGAATTATTGTGACTTCATTTTTGTGTAGTAGTCGAATCGTTTGCTTGGAATGGGACGAAGTTGACAGGGAACCCAATTTTAGATCGAGAAGCAACTCATTGCCTTGAGTGCGCAAGGTGACGAGGCTGTTTGATTCTAGATTTAGAACCGAAGTCGAACCAATTTTTATTTCAATGTCTGAATTTGGACCAGTAAAGATTTTATCTCCGTCGAAGAGCCATTCACTTTGGTTTGTTGGATACCAATTGAGGCTTTGGTCCAGTCTTCGCCTCACATCACCTTTCAATTTCAAAATCCTGCCGATTTCAACTTGGTCATGATTTTTCATCAGGAAATAGCGCACAATATAATCTCCCTGCCACAGGAGCATTCCAGTGAGGATGGCACCAAAAAGCCCTCCCCAAATTGCCATGCGATCTAAGAAATTGAATTTTGGGTCTAGTCGCAAAGAAACCATCCTTTCACTGTGAAGGAATTCTCATGAATCGTCATTTTTCATCTGTGCATTTAATCAATTAGCCAGATCTGGACCAGGAGAATGCGCTCCGATTTGCCGATAAATTTTAATGAAATGGCTGAGAGACCTGTCGCTCAAATATAAGCTCACCTTACTCTTGGTGGCTCTCACTGGAGCAATGCTCGTCGCTTATGGACTCACAGTTCTGAGGGAATTTGAGAGAGACAAGATAGCTTATGTCTTGGATTCAAATCTGGCTTACTCAAGGTCAGCGGCCCTGCAAATCAGAGCAGAAATGAATTTTCTCTCCGATAGAGTAAAGTTTTTGATGAGTGGATTTGATCCTCATAAAAATGGTTTCAATCGACTTTCTGAATCCAATTACCAAAAGGAAAATCAATTCGATGCCATTTTGGTTCTTTCTCGAAAGGACAGCCTTGGTCAATTCCAAATAGAATCCTTTCTCAAAAACAACTCCGTTGAGGTCGATGAATTCGAGAAAATAAAAGCGGCGAGCAAGATCCTCAGCTCCTCAGTTTTTGAAAATGAAATTGCGGTTTCCCAAATGCCCGGTAAATCAAAATGGCTCCTAGGGCTGCGCTTTGGAAAAGGAGAGGAGTCCTTGGCAGTGATTTCATGGCTGAACTCCAGTCATTTTCTAGGGCTTTTTGAAGCAGCCCAGATACAGGACACCTATTTGGTGTCTCAGACGGGTTCGTTGGTCATGTCTCCGTCCGTCAAAACCTACAATTTGAGTTCAGGTGAGATTCTCGAATCAATTCATGTGGTACTCAAAAAGATGAAATCGCCTGAAGGGGTTTTTCGACATCAAACCTCCAAGGGAGAAAAACTCTTGGTATCGACGGTAAGTGTTGGTCTGGGTAATCTCGTCGTTGTATCGATAGTAAGTGAATCTGCCGCACTCGATTCGGTAAAGGCGATCATGTTAAAGTCAGTCATTTTTTTGGCATTTTTGTTTTGTGTGACCGTCTGTCTCAGCGTACTTGCCAGCTTGTCCCTCACTTCTTCGCTGAAAAAATTGTTAGGTGCCACACGCGAAATCGGAAACGGAAACTTTGCAGTGTCTGTCGACATTACGGGAAATGACGAAGTAGGAGCTCTGTCGCTTGGTTTTAATAGTATGGCTAAGGAAATTGAGAGATTGATGATGGAGACGGCAGAAAAGGTGAGGATGGAGGGAGAATTGAAAACAGCCCAGCTTGTGCAAGCCACGCTGTTTCCAAAAGATCACTTGGTTGACCGCGGTCTTGAAATAAGAGGTTTCTACAGGCCGGCAAATGAATGCTCCGGCGATTGGTGGTATTACACTCGTATGGGTCATCGGACTTTGTTTTGCATTGGCGATGCCACCGGCCATGGGGTAGCAGCTGCACTCATTACTTCAGCTGCAAGAAGTGCTGCGAGCGTCATTGAAAGATTTCCAGATCTCTCTCTCGGAGAGATGATGTCTCTCTTTAACCAGGCCATTTACGATACGGCAAATGGTCTCGTCATGATGACGTTCTTTCTCGGCATTTATGACCATCGAACGGGGCTATTGACATATTCTCGGGCCAGTCATGACCCGCCTTTTCTCTTGCCGAACAAGGAGGGATTGACCAAGAACGATATCGGGAGTCTCAATCGCGTAAATGGACCTCGATTGGGACAAAGTCGGGATGGTCGTTATGAAGCCGCCGAGCTTGTGCTGGAAGTTGACGATCGAATTGTACTATTCACTGACGGTGTGACCGAACTCACCAACAAGACTGGAGAGAAATGGGGAGAACGCCCGTTTATCAAATGTCTTGTTAATTGTAGCAATAAGAAAATCAGTTTGATGGATACAGTAGGGCATATTGAAAATGAATTGATGAGCTTTCGGGGGGATTCGGTCTTAAACGATGATATCACGTATTTTATCGTATCGAGGTCTAAGGTTTCATGATGTCGCTACGGTTCATTATCATTCTATTTTTTCATTTTTCCGTTGGCTCTTTGAGTCAAGCTCAGAATATCTCACAATCGTATATTCGTTGGCACAAGCCCAAAATTGAGTCCTCGAATAGGCCTTATCAGTTTCGAGCTGTGCTTTCAGGAAAGGCCAGTCCTGGTACACAAATAGAGATCGCATCGGATGAAATTTCGATTTTAACAGGCGCAGAAAATATTGAGGTGATTGGCTCTAATGAGATCACGTCCGAAAAATCGGTTACAGCAGACAAAAATGGAAACTTTTTTCTGAATCTGGAAATGCCCCTTGGTATTGTGCAGCTTCCAATTGAAGTGAAGTTTTCAGTTGCGGAGAGCAAGCTCTATCAAATTAACATCGCACCGCCATCAAATGCTGCGGGAAGTGACTCTTTGAGTCCAGGTATTTTGGCATCTCATCAAGATTCACCCCACTTTTTGAGTAAAAAGGAAGTTTGGGGAGGAATTGGAATGAATTTTCTCAGATACAATCAAGAAAGCGAGGATATTCCTTCAAACTTGACACTTGAAAGCATTGATGGTCCGACGATATATGCTAAATTCGTTCGAAGGCTCAATAGTGAGTGGGCTTTTCAAACAGCTTTCAACCGATGGCCAGGAGAAACCATTTCTTCAGCGGCCGTCCAAATATCTGAGGGGTCCTACGCTTGGACTTGCTTATCCGGAGATTTTACCTACGTTGACCCTCAGTGGCGCAGGACGTATAAGAAATTTGCTTCTGAAGTGGGCCTGCAAATGGGCCTTCAGTACCACCAGGCTCCGTTTTTATCTCGTTCCAGTACGACCGAATCAGATATTGCTTCCATCGAATCAAATGCCTTTTTTATGGGTGCCATCGGCGGAATATGGCGGCTTCATTTCGGTCGGGAGTGGACGGTTGAAACCTTTCTACGATATCAGCATCCTTTTTCCTCTCGCAATGATCTCAAGGTGCGACCTGATCTTGCTTTCGACGGTTCTCTTGGCCTCGTCTATCATTGGATGGAAGCCTGGCGGTTCGGAATATTCTGGTATGGTCAATATCAAAAATACGATTTTACGGGATTCACTGACAGGTATTTCCAATCCACCGGGAGCCGGAGCTCCACTGTTGATGGGACTCAATCCTTTTTATTCTCGAACCTTGAAGCTCGCCTCGGGTGGGAATTCGATTAAGGAATTTTGTAATCTGCCCTTTAATTATTCTTCTTCAAGTAACTCACTTCAATTTTAGTTCCCTGGCTAGGTGCAGTCTTAAAGACAATTCTCTTCGCTTCGGAATGCCATTCTAAACTCTGCTGTGGAATGAATGTGAGAAGAATGCTGCCTTCCAATGGTTCTTCGCTCAATTCGAAAGAGGTCAGAAGGTTTGACACCTTCTTGCCAATCTTTGAAAGGGTGGGGCCGAAATCAGAATCACAAATGCTGCCGATTAATCCACCAGTTCTTCCTGCAAGTTCGGACACGAAATCGCCATAATTCCCACCGCCAGCGGTATTTCTTGAAAAGCAATTTGTGTCACCCGGAACAATCACAATCCCGAAGGCTGCAAAATTTTTGGAGTTCCCCCAAATACTACCAAAATGAGATATAACATTATCAGGAGTTGTGGCTCCCGAGGGACCTGTGCTCATCTCGTCTTCGTCAGATATGATCACGAGTGCCAAATCCGCACCTGCTCGAAAAAATCCCTGATTTTGTGTGTCGCGCTTGTCCATTGCCATCATAGAGGCACGAAGAGGCTGTTCATTGCTGGAAGCACAGTTGGAATAGCAATCGGACTCTTTTCTGGTGATAGTATTTAAGAATGCCCGCTTGTAATCGGGTACAGTTCTTGTCAGAAGGTTGGTGTTTGTCCCTTCAAACTTCATGAGATCTCCATTGCTGGAAAAGTTTCCACCACTGATATCAGTGGTGGTCATTCCTACTTGCCAGTCAACATCTCCAAGTTGATTAAAAAAGGAGGATATCGTTTCTCCAATTTTTTGCTGTTCCTCAAACATAGATGGAGAATTATCAATGACAACAAGAATGTCGACTTGGTTATCACTGGCGCGTTGAAAGAAAACATCTTTCACGCGGGGGTTATCTACGGGAGGTATGCTGGGATTATCTGGAACATCTGGATCATCGGCAGTCAAGGACTGAGCACCTCCCGCTGTTTCTGGAGTAAAATTCACGTCCGAACAGGCCATTATCATATGGCATAAGGCGAGAACCGATAATACATAGACCCGTCGCTTGTTCATAAACGAACTCCCTCATTGTAAGATCCTACCGTGTACTCAGCAAAACCGATGCCTGAGCATTTATTCGGGTCTGTGGGCAATACCTAGGTCTAACTATTTAAAAATAGGCTTTATTGTTTTTGACGTGAGCAAGCCAAGTTGCTCTGATGTGTCGACCAAATTCCAGTGTCGAGAGTTCTCACAAAATTTGAGCAATTATTTTTCTCATTGAGTGCCGAAATCCAATGGACTGGGACAGCCCAGAATTTCAAGAGGCTGGTTCCAAGCTAGCTTGTCCTCAAGCTTTGCTGATATGTTAGGCAATTTTGGAGAATCAGATTTAACGCGGTGTTAGAATTAGTTGGCTTGAGTTGTGCCATCCCCTGCGCGCAATGTAAATATAAAGAAAAGTGACTGATGACTGGACAGGGTGGTATTGCGAATGTTCATTGTCATTATTGCCCATGGGATTTAGACTGTGGTTTTAGGGAGGCTGTCAGGTTGCCTGGAATCCATCATTTAGATATTCGAATCAAGTCACAACCTACTATTTCCACCTGTGGCCCCACCTGCCTTCAATCCATATATGCGTATTACAAGGATCGGGTCAGCCTGAGCCAAGTGATCAGTGAGATCCCTGAGTTGGAGGGGGGAGGAACGCTTGGAGTTCAGTTGGGTTCTCATGCCCTGGCCAAGGGTTATGAAGTGACAATCTACTCCCATAATTTGCGCGTCTTTGACCCAACATGGTTTGGCTTGAATAATGTCGATCAAATAGCCAAACTAGAAGCCCAAATCCTCGCAAAGAAGAGCAATCGCAAGATCGTTCAAGTTTCCCGCCATTTTCAAGAGTTTTTGCGCAAAGGCGGAAAAATTCAGTTTGAGCCCTTATCACCCTCTTTTCTTCATCGATTTCTAGCACGAGGCCAGCCTATTTTGACGGGGCTGAGTGCGACCTATCTCTATAAATCTGCGCGGGAGGTCGGGGCTGAATGCGCCTACGATGACGTGAAGGGAGACCCTCAGGGGCATTTCGTGATCATTTCTGGAATGGCCAGTGACCTGTCCAGAGTTTCCATTGCGGATCCCCACGAACACAATCCTGTTGCCGAAGGTCAACATTATGACGTGGATACTCTTGATTTGATCAGCGCCATTTTGATCGGCGTGATCACCTATGATGCCAATCTTATACTAATTAGTAAAAAATAGTTTTTTATATGAAGAATCTCGTCGTAGTGAACAATGTGGCTGACTGGAAAATAGGAAAGGCCGACTTTGATCTCGTGAGTGCCAAGGACTATCTGACCGATCAGAAGTATCAGGATTCCAAGCGCTATCGTGTCTATAATCTCTGTCGGCGCTATAGCTATTGCAGTTTTGGGTACTATGTATCATTGCTGGCTCAGGCCCGGGGCCACCGCCCTTTGCCAAGTGTTTCAACGATATTGGACCTCAAGCAAGCCGGTATGATTCGTCATGGGAGTGACGAGCTAGAAGATTTGATTCAAAAAAATCTTCAAGCGATCAAATCAGATGAGTTTGAATTGAGTATCTATTTTGGAAAAAATCTTTCATCTAGGTACGAGAGACTATCGCGAAGTATCTATGCTTTGTTCCGCGCTCCCTTTATTCGAGTTTACTTTGAGAAGGTGAAGGGAGATCTATGGAGACTAAAAACAGTCAGACCCATTCCATTCAGTGAAATTCCTGAAAGTCATCATGAGTTCGTGATTCAAGTCATGCAGGAATTTTTGAATCGTCGAAAAGATCAGACTCTCAAAGCAAGATCCCATAAGTATGACTTGGCGATACTGGTGAATCCCAAAGAAAAACTACCCCCTTCTGACGAGGAGGCCATTAAAAAGTTTATTAAGGCTGCGGATCGGTACCAAATTTGGGCCGAGGTCATCGAACCAAATGAGGCTGCGCGACTGATGACTTTTGATGGATTGTTTATTCGGGAGACGACTTCAGTGGATCATCACACGTATCGAATGGCTCGTCGGGGCGAGGCAGAGGGACTTGTCGTGATTGACGATCCACAAAGTATTTTGCGCTGTTGCAACAAAGTTTTTCTTCATGAGATTTTGAAACACAACAACATTGCGGCCCCTCAAACACGGGTTTTCAGTTCAACTCGTTACATGGAGGAGATCAGAGGTCTCAAATATCCTTTGATTTTGAAAGACCCAGACAGTTCATTTTCGATGGGAGTAAAAAAAGTTAACTCAAGTGAAGAGTTCATCGCTCAGGCAGAGGAGTTTTTTAAAGATACGGACCTCCTCATAGGTCAGGAATTTATGCCAACAGATTTTGACTGGAGAGTGGGGGTGATCAATCACCAGGCCATTTATGTGTGCAAATACTTTATGGCACAAAGCCACTGGCAGATTATCAATTCCAATGGCGAACGGGGTATTGAGGAAGGGGGAGCGGAAACATTTGAAGTCGAAAAGGCCCCTTCCGGACTCATTGAAACAGCACTTCGGGCTACAAGATTAATCGGAGATGGCTTATACGGGGTGGATCTCAAAGAAATTAATGGTAAGTACTATGTGATTGAAGTGAATGACAACCCGAGTATAGATGAGGGCTATGAAGACAGAATTCTTAAGGGTGAGCTTTATGCAAAGATAATGTCTGTGTTTCGTGATCGTCTTGAGGCGAGGGCTCGATGAGTGAATTGGGCTTGGGCGAAGGATTCGGGGTCGAACTCGAATACATGGTTGTCGATATTGAGAGTTTGGATATTCGTCCTGTTGTGGATCAGCTCATTGAGTTGGAGGTCGGCTCCATCGTAAATGAGGTTGAGGGCCGCGATATAGGCTGGTCAAATGAGCTGGCATTGCATGTTTTGGAACTCAAGAATCTGGATCCCACTTTTCCGTTTGGGCGACTCCTTCCGAGTTTTAATAGGGAAATTGAAAAGATCAATCAGCACTTACAGAGGCACTTCAACTGTCAGCTGCTTCCGTCAGCCATGCATCCTTGGATGAATCCGGAAAAGGAGAGTCGCCTCTGGCCACATGGGAATCGTCAAATCTACGAAAAATTCCATGAGGTTTTCGGTTGTTCGGGACATGGATGGACGAATCTTCAAAGTGTGCACATGAATTTTTCCTTTGCCACAAGCGATGAATTTAGAAGATTGCACCGGGCCGTTCGCTTGATTTTGCCCCTTATTCCGGCCTTTTCTGCGAGTTCGCCCTTCTGGGAAGGACGACGGGGACCTGATTTTGACACCCGACTCTATGTTTACCTGAATAATCAAACTCGAATTCCGGAGATCATGGGGGAAGCGATTCCAGACGATGTTTCTTCTATCAATGAATACAAGGAGCATATTCTTGAACCCATGTATCGAGCCATCTCTCCCTATGATCCAGAGGGGATTCTGCAACATGAATGGCTCAATTCCCGAGCGGCAATCCCAAAGTTTAATTATGGCTGCCTTGAAGTGCGTCTGATGGACATTCAAGAGTGTCCAGAGCAAGATTTATCGCTCATTTGGTTTTTTCGAAGCCTAGTGAATCAGCTGCTTTCTCAGACATGGACAAGTGAACAGGAGCAGGCTGCGATTGATAGTTTTCTGCTGAAGGATCTTTTGGAGAGGGCCGCGACCAGTGCGAGTAGAACTGTATTCAGATCCCAGGGGTGGCTTTCTCAATTTGGAATTGATGCCGAAATTTTGAGTGCGCGTGAATTGGACCATGAATTGTTGGGGAGGATTGGCGTTTCGGAATCTGAAGCGGTCTTTTTAAAAGGTGTGGGTGAGATTCTAAGGTCAGGTACTTTGGCTGAACGTATGGTTCGAGCCACAGGTTCGCTGGTGTCTCCGGCCACTTTGAGACCGACCTACCAGAAATTGGCCAAGTGTTTAGGCACAGGAACTCGATTTGATGCCTAAGAGACAATTTCTGTTCCTATGCGAACATGCTTCCCCTTCACTGCCAGGATGGGCCCGTCCCTTTTTTCCTAAAAAGGCAAAAGAAATTCTAGAATCACACAGGGGCTGGGATGCAGGAGCGCCGCATCTTGCGAAGCTTCTTTCTCTCGGCTTGAAGGGGCCGTTGCATTGTGGAAGGCATTCGCGATTGCTGTTGGATCTCAATAGATCAGTTCATTCGAAAAATCTTTGGTCCTATTGGTCGAAAAAAATGCCCGAGGCCTTGAAGGAGAAAGCCCTGTCGGAATTCTATGTCCCGTATCGAGAGCATGCCAGTCGAGACTTGGCTCGATTGGTGAACCGTGGTCCAGTTGGTGTCTTTGCGGTTCATTCGTTTGTTCCTGTCTTGAATGGAAAGACAAGATCGACCGATGTGGGCCTTTTATTTCATCATGCTTCGGATAAGGAGCGACTTCTCGCGGAGTCACTGAGGTTTTATCTGAGTCGTCAGCTACCTGATTGGAAAATTCATTTTAATCTTCCCTACAGGGGATTCACTGACTGCTTTCTGAATGATCTCAGCGAACAATACCAGGCGAATTCAGATGTGGTGGGTTTGTTTTTGGAATTCAATCAAAGCAGACTGGGAACTTTGTCGGAAAGGCGCAGACTCAGCGAGACGATGAGAAAGTCGATTCTTTTAGCATGTGGATTGAATTAAAGTTTGAATAGGTCACTAGCAAATTTTCCGAAACTGAGCCCTGAGTTCCAAATGAGGTGGAACATAATAAGTGTATCACTGTAAGGAGAAGCCTCTGTCAATTCTGTCTCCTTTGTTCCTATGGAACCGGAGGAGACGATATACGCGGCTCCAAAGGAGAGGGCGCCAAGTGGGATGCTGAAACCTAAGTAGAAGCTTGTCGGAGTGAATTCCTGGCGAACTTCTTTAGAGATGGATCCGAAGGAATAGTGTCTATCCGCAAGAAGATAGTAGTCGGCCCCCAGAAATATTTTTCCAATATTAAATCGGAGGCCCAGTCCTGGCCCTAACTGATTGGAGAACTCCTTCTGAGTTGCATTGTTCGAGGTATTTTCGAGTTCAAGATAGCGAAGGTTGGCTGTCAAATAGCTAGAAAAAAGAGAGGCGGAATAAACAGGTAGGAGTATTCGACCCTGTAGCGCGAGGCCGTCATAATAGGCGGAAGTTCCGTCAGGGTTGTCAATTCTGGTGTTTGGGGATCCTATGGCTCCCTCGAACTGGAGATTCCCTGTGTTCGATTGAGCGCCCATGGTTCTAAGGGGCAGAAAAATAATGACGAGCCATAAAAAGGAAGTGAACAGAGCCGGGCTGTTTTGCCTTCTCAGGCCGTGGTTGAAGTTTGACTGTTGGTCTGAGACTTTCTTGTTTGTCATTGCCCCCTCACCACCAAAATATCAGCGACGTCTGTGGTAAATGTGTTGCGAATGAATGAGGCTTGAATGAGTGTTCCCGAAGACGTAAAGAGATCAATAGAATCGTTACCTGAATTAGCGACCAAGAGATTCCCGTTGGGCAAAGAGGCTATGGCCGTCGGATTGACAGTGGTGACTCCGTAAGCATAGAGCAGTGTCGCCCCGGTTCCGTTCTCGCTGACGCGGTAGATCGCATCGTTGGTCTGGGTGACAACATAGAGATTCCCATCGGGATTGGTATCGAGGTCAAAGGGGGCTTGGCCGAAGGCCACATTCGTCACACAGGTGGCCGTCGCTCCTGAGATATCAAAAATCGAGAGATTGCTTGTGCCTGCCGAGCTCACAGTTGCAAGATAACCTTGGGAGGTTATGACCATTCCGTGAATGGTATTGAGAACGCAAGATCCTGTGGTTGTATTGATGTAGGGGTTGCCGCTGACGGGGTATCTGGCCCCTGTATTTGTAAACCTCTCAATTGTGCTGGTTTCGGCAACATAGATATTTCCTTGTGAATCAATCTTGGTGTCAAAGAGGTTTCCAGTCAGAAGTGCGTTGGCCGCAAAAACAGAAACATTTCCAAAAATGTCGACAATATCGAGACGATCAGTTCCGTCAACGCTGACCATGAGGTGAAAGGGGTCGAGAAAGGCGAGCCCGCGAGGGAATTCAGTATTGATTCCGTAATCAGCAAGAATTCCCAAGAACTTTCCAGAGGTGTCATAGACACTAATGGCGTAGTTGTTCGTGGCGGCATAACTTCCAGAGATATAAATGCGATCTTGACCAAGACCAAGGGATCCAAACCAGTGACTTCCCTTTTTTGCAGCGCAGGAACTGAGGGATCCGGCCAGAGCCAAAAGAAATGCGAAGAAAGCTGAGGCAATCGAAACACAGGCCAGTCTGTTCTTAATTCTTGTTTTTGACATACTTCTTTCATTGTATCGGATTGTAGCGAAAACCTGATGCAGAAACCGCTCGGGCGAATTGAGTTCCAGACAAAGGACTGTGCGAGATTGCCGGGGGGAGAACAAGGACGAAAGGTCTCGTTCCGCTCTATTCAGTTCAGTTGGATTTTGAGTTAAATGCTTTGATCCATTGCCAAGCTTCCTCGTTGGCTTGATTTTTTAAAGCGTGGCCGACGCCAGGCCAGATTTTTGTCTTAATCCGATTTTTGTAGCCTGTAATTGAGGAGAGGATTTCAGCTTCATCAAGAACTCCGGGATAATATCCAGTGGAAGTGTCTCGATCTCCGACTGCATAGTAGATCGGTACGGCCCGTTTGCCCTGTTGGGAGGCAGCATTAAAGTTATTGCGAGCATAGTAACCGCCTGATCCCGGGAATACCATTATTCCAGCCAAGGAATTTGCATTTTTTGGATCGGAGCCATAGATAATTGAGATATTACCACCTGCAGACCAGCCGGCGAAATAGGTTCGAGCTCGATCCACATTGTAGCTGCTTTCAAGAATTTTTTGGCTTTCATCAATACGATCAAAAATCAAATTGACATCATTGTAGGAGTTCGTGTCCACGACTGCGATCCGATCTCTGTCCGCAATTGTCTTCCACTGGGATACGTCCATATTAAAAAGTATGATGACGGGAGAGGCTTTGGAGCCGACATAACTGGTGGGGAGATAGATAGTTGCGCCTCCACTTGTCGTCAATGAGCTTCCGGGTCGTAGCGATCCTCCGCTCCCGTTCGAAGGGTCAATTCCTGCATCTTGTGGTGGGGGGGTGCTGGGTTTTGGAGGAGGATCCTCATCGTCATCAGGCGGTAAGTTAGAGTCCTGACTTGTATTGCTGGTTTTGGAAGCAAAATCGTATTTTGCGCAAGACAATGAAATAAAGATCAAGACGAAAATGATGAAAATCCTATGTAATCCGATAGGGCGTGGAAGTCTTTC
Organism: Bdellovibrionales bacterium; assembly: GCA_016714165.1. Lineage (NCBI taxonomy): Bacteria > Pseudomonadati > Bdellovibrionota > Bdellovibrionia > Bdellovibrionales > Bdellovibrionales bacterium. The sequence goes on along the minus strand of JADJNU010000001.1, from coordinate 1,256,419 downwards.
GATCATATCCATCTAAAAGGAGCAATCGGCATGCCGGGAGGAGTCTATCTGAGTGAAAATCAATGGGAAAGAACCGTTTGCAATCCGTCAATTCTGTTCAGATGCCACAGAGTTTGACAATTTAGATTCAACACAAACAGACAGCCCTAATCGAGATCGTCCAGCAATCTTCAGATGCAACTGTCTCAATAGGAGACAGCACTCAGAAGTGAATAATTCTATTGATTGAGCAGTGCCATGCGTTCTGTAATCTCAATCAGGCGGGACCGTATTCCTTCTTCCATGGCCGAGTGGCCTGCGTCGGGAATAATGTGCAACTTGGCCTCGGGCCAAGCGCGACTCAATTCCCAAGCGCTCGTCATCGGGCAAACTATGTCATAGCGCCCCTGCACAATTTCACAAGGTATCTGGCGAATTCTTCCAATGTTTTCAAGAAGCCAATTGTCTGATTTTAAAAAAGCATTATTAACAAAATAGTGGCATTCGATTCTGGCGAAGGCAGTGGCAAACTCAGGTTCGCTGAACGTTCCAATGACTTCCTGGTCTTGATATAAAAAAGAAGTGGAAGCTTCCCAAATACTCCAGGCTCTCGCAGCTTGAAGTCGAACCTCTTTGTTTTCATCGGTCAATCTTCGGTAATAGGCCGAAACGAGATTGTGGCGCTCATCTTGGGATATGGGTGCCAAATATTTTTCCCATGCATCTGGAAAAATCGAGTCGGCGCCCTTCTGATAAAACCATTCAATTTCCTTTGGTCGGCAAAGGAAAATACCGCGAAGAATAAGACCTCTGACCCTGTCTGGGTGTGTTTCTGCGTAGGCGAGAGAAAGGGTGCTTCCCCAGCTCCCGCCAAAAACGAGCCATCGATCTATGCTTAAAATCTTTCTCACTTTTTCGATATCATCGACCAAATCCCAAGTGGTGTTCTCTCTGATCTCGGCATGCGGGAGACTCTTGCCAGCTCCGCGTTGATCAATAAGGACAACTCTAAATATCTTCGGATCAAAAAACTGTCGGTAAACCGGTGCGATACCGCCGCCTGGTCCTCCGTGGAGAAAAAGAATGGGCTGTCCATCTGGGTTGCCAACCTCTTCGTAATAGATTTCATGAACTTCAGAAACCTTGAGGCGTGAGGTTCTGTAGGGTTGAATCATAGGAAAAAGCGAACGCAAATTTGTGTTCGCTTTAGAGGAAGCCCCGTTTGTTGGTGACTCAAACTTTCTGTATTTCATCTGCAAAATCCTTTGGTCTCTATGCGCCTTCCAATATCGCTGTAACACCCATTCCGCCTGCAGTACAAATCGAAATCAATCCCTTTTTTCCGGGTTTTCCAGCAAGAAGTTTTGCCAATCCAGCGACAATTCGCGTACCTGTTGCAGCAAAAGGATGCCCAACAGCGACGCTCCCTCCTTTGGTGTTCATCTTTGACCGATCAATGCTTCCTAGTGGGCTATTGAGGCCAAGCTTGTTTTTGCAGAAATCAGCTGATTCCCAGGCTTTCAGTGTGCAAAGGGTTTGAGCGGCAAAAGCTTCGTGAATTTCATAGTAGGCAAAATCCTGGAGCTTGAGATTGGCTCTTGCAAGCATTTTTGGCACAGCGTAGGCAGGTGCCATCAGGAGTCCCTCGTTTTTAACATAGTCAACAGCCGCCGTTCCTGAAAAAGTAAAGTAGGCCAGAATGGGTAAGCCTTTGAGCTTGGCCCAATCCTCGCTCGCAAGAAGAACTCCGGAGGCACCATCGGTGAGGGGAGTCGAGTTGCCGGCGGTTAGCGTTCCGCGTCCGCTCTTCCTGTCAAATGCTGGTTTGAGAGTGGCTAGTTTTTCCACTGTGGTATCAGCACGCATATTGTTGTCTTTGGTGACATTGTTAAATGGCACGATAAGATCATTGTAAAACCCTTCCTCATAGGCCTTCGCGGCTTTTGTGTGGCTTTCAAAAGCCAACTGATCTTGTTCCTCCCGAGTCAGGTTCCACTCTTTAGCCATGAGTTCACAACTCTGCCCCATAGATAAGCGAGTGCGCGGTTCCAAAACGCCCGGTGCCACTGGCACGAGTTCCATTGGATTAAAATTCATCCAGGGCTTTAGTTTTTCCCAGGTTGAGCGTCCACTGGCCGTTTTGACCATGCGGTGACTAAATTTCTTGCTAAAAACGATAGGGAGATCGCTGTTTGTGTCTGTTCCGCCGGCAATGCCCACATCAATTTGATTAAGGGCTATTTTATTGGCAACTAACATGGCAGCTTCGAGACTTGTTCCGCAAGCTTGTTGAATGTCAAATGCGGGAGTCATCGCTGAAAGACCGCTGCCCATTGTGCATTCGCGCGCGAGATTAAAATCGGCCGAGTGCTTCATGACGGCTCCGAGCACAACGTCTCCGAGGACCTCATCGCGGAGATTGTATTTGTTCACAAGACCCTGAAGCACAAAAGTCATGAGCTCTTGGTTGCTAAAGCCCATGTACTTGCCCATGCTCCTCGCAAAGGGAATTCGTAATCCGCCAACAACAGCAACTCGACGTGGGATCATGCCACTTCCTCCTCTGGTTAAAATATAAACCGGTCGGAAGTTGATTCATTTTCATCAAACCGGGTTGTTATTTATCTTGGAGCGTCTGAGGAATCCTGTCGATAACAATCTGCTGGTCAATGACTTTTGTGCGGCTCTCCGTCAGAGGCGTCAATCGTCTCGGGCAAAACGCCACGCAATATCTCTACGAGGGCGTTGAGAGCGTCAGTGTTAGTAAATATACCAACAATTCGGCCTGATTCGTCCTGGACGATGGCTGATCCAATTTTTCGATCGGACATTTCGTAAACGACCTGGTCGAGGGGCGTCTCTGGAGAGACCGTGAAGGGATCTGTGACCATCACCTGTTCCGCGGTGACCAAAGAAAGTTCCTTTACCGTACTCAGCACTCGGAGGTCGCGCTCGCTGATGATCCCGAGAGGGATGTCATTTTCAACGACAGGAATATGGCGAATTCCATTTTTATGGAGAACGCCAACAACCTCTAGCGCTGGAGTTTTTGGTCCCACGGTGATCGGGCTTGGACTGGTAAATTCATCTACTGGAACTTTGAGGACGTTGCGATTTTCCATATGTCCTTTTCCTTCCGTTTACTCACCGATTCTCCGGCTGTGCGATTCGTTTTTGGAGGCCCAGCATAGCCATTTCACCAGGATGTGACAAGCAGGGATTTTAACCCAAAAAATTGAGATCCTTTCTTCCGAGAGGGACCAGGTTTTTGGCACCTTTGGCTAGATTTTAGGATTGGCCTCAAGATAAATCATATGATTTCCGTTTGAATAGAGACATGGCTCAATCCAAGATTGTATTTTTTTTATGTGTTTTCAGTTACTTTGTGGTCGCCTGTTCTCAGGGGTATGAGCGTCACAACAATCTGGGAGCGCCGACAGGTTCCGTGGATTCCTTGTCCTTGAATGAACCTCCGACTACATCCCCTGAGCCTCAGCCTCCGGGTGGACCGGGAGATTCGGCGGGCGAATTAAACATTTGTTCTAAGTTAAATTTTCAAGGTGCGGAATGGCCTCAAACCCTCAGTTCTCGCGATCGCACAGCCATTGGACTTGCTTTCAACATCACGGGTAGTTTTGAGGGAGTTGTTGGCTGGAAAAATATCAGCAATAATTTCGATGGCATGGGGATGAGTTTGGGTCTTTTTCAACAAAACTTCGGTCAAGGAACTCTCCAACCTCTCTTAATTAACATGCGACAAGAGAGCCTTTCGGTTTTAGAGAGGTCTTTTAAAACTCAGCATCTCGCCTCTCTTTTGAAGATGATTAAATCTTGGGAATCCATTCCCGCCACGTTTTCATCACCAAGTTTGTGGGAGAGAGAGCTTTCTCCTTTGGACCAGGATGTCGACATCAGGGGCGATCAGGGGTCTTCGCTGTTTTTCTTGTTTGCCTCGATCTCGCCTCGAAATAAAGAGAGTGTCGACTGGGCTTTGAGCAATATCTATGTCAACCCCAATCAACTCAACGAAGAATGGAAGCTTTCTTTTCAGTCTATGGCTGAAAGTCCAGAGTATGTGACGCAACAGATTGGAGCGGCCCTTCACCTTCATGATCGTGCGCATTCCTACATGTCGGAGTTCATGTTTCGTGAGTTGAGAAGCTACCTCTTTTTTCTGGATATTGTTGTCCAAAATGGTGGAATTCCGGCTCCAGATCGAGATGAATTTAAGGATTGGGAAAAATCGCATGCTTCGGCAAAGGAAGAACAAAGGCTACTCAAGCTCCTGGAGATTCGACTCAGACGGGTTCGCAGTCAGTATCGTGAAGACGTCCGAAGCAGAAAAACAGCAATTATCAAGGGTTCAGGTATTGTTCATAAGAAGAAAAGAGATCTACCCAAAGAGTATTGCTATAAGAACTTGGAAATGTACTAGGGCGGGCTCTCGATTTTCCAGAGAGTATCGAGTTGCTTTTTTCGTTGATATGACCTATGATTTCAGAGGGGGATATTCAACATGACGCAACCAAATCTAATAATTAACTTTTTCGCTATCGGAGCTTGCGTCGTCGCTGGAATGGTTTTTGGATTTCTCTGGTATGGACCAATTTTTGGAAGAATATGGGCAAAAGGAATGGGAATGCCCATTGAGTACAAGCCAGATTCAAAGACCCTGACGAGAGCCATGATGTTACAAGTCATCGGGCTATTTCTAATTTCCTATGTTTTGGCTCATTCCGGACAAGTGTGGAGACCGTCCGTATGGGGCTTAGGTGCAGATGAAGGGTCAAATCTCATGTGGGCATTGATGTCCGCATTTTTTACGTGGATTGGTTTCTACATTCCGATGCGATTCAGTAAGGTCGCGTGGGAAAACCGTCCCTGGAGCGTCTTCTTTATAAATACCTCGCACGATTTTATTCTTCTTTTGATTTTTAGTACGATACTCGCGTACTGGCGATAGACTTCTATTTCCGTGCATCACGGGTCTCATTCTCTGTTTGCCGAATGACGCAGGTGACATTGAAGCTGCCGGGCATCATCCCGCATAGTGTTGGCGTGACACTTATAGTGGACCTATTCAATTCATTAAGGTTTAAACTCTACGGAAGTGAGTCAAGTCATTTGGGTGACCCAGCTTTTGAATTGGATCGTTCGCCCACGATCGCAGGATGAAAAGAAGTTAAGAGCAGAAACGATCTATTCGACTCGAATCAAATATTTATTGGCGCATCTTGAACGTGACCCAAGGATTAAAAAGCAAGTCGCGGAGACCTTCGAATTCGTGTTCCTTAGGCTTCTGACCCCTAACCATATCGCATACACCGGCCTGACTTTTGCGACCAGCTTTCAGCAAGAATTATTTGAACGCATAGAAGACAAGATTCTGCCAGCCAAGCCTCTCTCTGCAAGTTTTGAAAGTCTTTTGCTCGAATCTTTTCCAGATGGAGATGAAAGCGTCCTGATTGATCGTGTGAATTGCGAAATGCTTTTTCTGTTGATCGAAACGCTCGGGTCTTCGCAATCGTTTAGGTCGACCGTATTTAAGAACACACTTTCTGCAGGTCACCGAGTTAGCTTGGATCTCGTTCAAATTGCAGAGCTGTTGCGACAGGGTATGAATTTAAGTCAATCAGATCTTTATTCGACGATCGAATTCAAAATCGAATCCCTGTTGCGCGCTGAAGTTATGGAAAATGGAATCAATGCACTCACGATTGCGCGCGCACCAGAACTCTATGAACAAATACAGACAGCTGAAAGTGATCTTGTCGAGATGGTGGAAGGTCATCATAAACATGGAATTAAGATTGAAATTGTGTATGGCTTGCAAAGCTACAGAAAGCGGGTACAAAGGTTGCGCTTGATTTTGCAAATGCTTCAAGCGGGAAGCTCGCGATATGATGGGATTCGAAATTTTTTGTCTCAAAGCGTTTTAGATGTTCATCAACAAAAAAGTCTACTTTCTTTTTTGGCTGAAAATTTTTCGTTACTGACTAGGCGTATTGTACAAATCAATTCCGCCGTTGGTGAACACTACGTCACCCACACTTGGAAGGATTTTACCCAGATGTTTCTTTCGTCGTTGGGTGGTGGCGCAGTTAGGGTCCTCACAGTGATGATCAAACACGGGACTGGCAAGATTGGTGCGACTGGATTCATTAAAGGTTTAACCGATAGTTTAAATTATTCAACGAGCTTTTTGCTGATTCAGAGTTTGGGATTTACGCTTGCAACAAAACAGCCATCGGCTACGGCCCTGCATTTAGCACAGGCATTAAAAAAGTCTTTGGGAGAATCTCGGCGGACAATTGTGGCCCTGTTGAGAACTCAGTTTATTGCGGTTATGGGTAATTTCATTGCTGTGACTCCGATTTGTTTTTTAGTGGGATGGATCGTATTTCGGATGGGGATTCCGCTGTATACAGTTGATGAAGTGAACAATGTCATAGAATCGAGCAATTACTTGGGATTTGCTCCGTTTTTTGCCGCGATCACGGGAATTTTACTTTTTTTGTCAAGTTTGATTGCGGGCTGGTTTGAAAATTTTAGTTTGAGCAAAGATCTTCCAGGTCGAATTCAAGAAAACCCTGTTCTTTTGAGGTGGTTTGGGGGGAAGCGAGCAAAACAATTTGCATCGCTGATCGAGCACAATGCCAGTGCGGTTGCGGCAAATTTTTCTTTGGGAATTCTTTTGGGATTGGTACCTCAGTTTGTAAAATTCCTCGTTCTGGGGATTGAAATTGGTGCTGACAAAACCATGGCTGTTGTTGATTCCTGAAAATCGAAAATCAACATTGGAACATTGACGACCAATCGCGATGACATGAGCTACGGAGAATGTTGTGGTATTTCAACGAAATTCTCAATCAAAATTTAAGGAGAATCTTTAGTGCATGCAATAACATCGTTTGGCGCAAGTGGATACCAAACCAAAGGTGAACTTATCATTCTACTCAGGCAAGCGAGCTCTTCTTCTGACTTAATCTGCTGACAGGCCGCAATGGATTCCTTCCTAGAAATTCCTGGGACGCTATCTACAATCAAAGCACATTCAAACTTCATGTCAGAATTAATTCCGGGACATGCGTTTCTCCAATGGGGTGATGAAAATCTGACGCAATTTAGCTCGAACTTTGTTTGAATCTTTTGACACAATCTCAACCAATAATCTGATGCTCCGGGAATAATTGATTTATTTTCCGCGTAACATTGTTCTGAGAATTGGTTATCAAACTGCGGATTCGCAAAGGCAGGAATCGAAGGAAACAACAAGATGAACAGGAGAAACTTCATAACTCTCGCTCCAATTTGTTTGAGTGCTGCCGCTATAGCACAACCGCCAGGCTGAGGACAAGATATAAGACAAGTATGGGATTGGCTGCAGAGAATATTGTGGTATTTCGACGAGCCCTTGTTAAGATGAAGTTCTTTACGTGAGGTTGTTATGTTTGGTTCTGGTCAAGGAAGTCCAAGAGAACGTGCAGCAGAATTTTTGAAAGTGGCTGATAAATTTAAATTGGGAGACTTAGCCACTGAGGCGAGTCACCCGAAGACAAAGGGGCTGGCTCAATGGTCTCAAAATGACTTGCCGCGGGCGGTGCGGGCTCTCCACGAGGTAGATGTGGATGCACTCCACGAGATGCGTGGTTACCTTCCTGAAATTATCGACTTACATCAGGCCGTAAAACGAACCTTGCGGCTGGGTCGGAGAGTTTATCTATGTGGCTGTGGAGCCACGGGCCGATTGTCATTGAGTTTGGAGTCTTTGTGGCGGCGACATCACAATGGTGAGGAAGGGACGTCACAGGACCAGGTTCGAGCGTTCATGGCTGGAGGGGATACGGCTTTAGTCCATGCGCTCGAGGGATTTGAAGACTATCCTGCCTACGGTGAGCGCCAACTCATGGAGCTAGGTTTTCAAGCTGGAGACCTTTTGATCAGTTGCACTGAAGGGGGAGAGACTCCTTTTGTTATCGGTGCAACGATGGCTGCCGCAAACATCAAAGGTGTGGCTCCTTATTTTCTCTACTGTAATCCAGATCATTTGTTGAGAGAAAAGGTACAACGGTCAAGATTGGTGTTGGATCACGAGGGAATCAGAAAGGTGAATCTCTCTGTTGGGCCTATGGCCTTAGCGGGAAGCACTCGCATGCAGGCATCCACTGTTCTTATGCTTGGGGTCGGACTTGCACTATTCTCTGACAGTGAGGATCAAGTGACGGAATGGCTTGAGGAATTCGTGATTCATATAGAAGAGCAGGATTACAGAGGGATCTTGGCATTTGTTGAAAAGGAGGCAGAAATATACAAGCGTCGAGAAAGTGTTCTTTACCACTCAGACGACTATGCGATTACCGTTTTTACCGATACGGCCGAAAGGTCACCCACTTTTAGCCTTCCACCATTTGATAACCAGAGGTTCAAAGCAAGTGGTCGCTCACTTTGTTATGTGGTCCTTGATTCTACTGGGACCGCACAAGAATCCTGGCAAAGGCTCCTTTCTCGGCCAGCTCGTCCTCTGAATTGGGGCAAAAACTTTCCCAAGTCCGACGAGGAATATCTTTGGGGTTTTGATTTCAGTCGCGGAGCTTCTGTCTATCGACGTCGCGAAATTCCAGGGCGACATCATGATTTTTATGTGAAATCTCATGAACAGGCTCTGAGTTGGGAGTTCGAAGAGCTTCGCACCTTGTTTCAGATTTTTTCGCCCAAAGGACGGTCAATCGAATTGTTTCATCATTTGCAGCTCAAACTTCTTTTGAACGCCCATTCGACCTTGGTGATGGGTCGACTTGATCGTTTCCGCCAGAATTTTATGACTTGGGTCACTCCAACAAATGGGAAACTGGTCGATAGAGCGGCGAGATATGTGACTTGGCTGTTGGAAGAAGATGGCATCAAACAGTTCACTTATGAGCAGATTGTTCTTGAGCTGTTTGAACAGAAGGAAATCTTGGCTTCGGGAGAGTCAGTTGTGCTGAAGACCTATTCTTCACTTAAGGCGCAAATAAGGAGTGGCTCCACTGCTATCCAAAAAGAAAGTTGCTAGCGAGCGTATTCGACTGCTTGCGATTCACGGACCACAGTCACGCGAATTTGACCCGGGTAAGAACACTCTTCCTCAATTTTCTGTGCAATTTTTTTGCTCAGATCAAGAGCCGTGAAGTCATCTACGCGGCCACTGTCAACCACGACCCTCACCTCGCGGCCGGCACTGAGAATATAAGTACTTGTAACGCCCGGAAAGCTGTTGCCTATATTTTGTAAGTCAGCCATTTTTTGGTTGTAAGAGTCAACGGTTGATCTTCGTGCACCTGGTCTGGCTCCGCTGACGGCATCAGCTGCAATAACCAAGTAGGCCAAATCAGTTTGAGGCTGCTCATCAAAATGGTGGGCCCTGACGGCATGGACGATCTCTTGGCTTTCGCCATTTTTCTGAATGAAATCCGCACCAATGACTGCATGACCTCCCTCCATGCTATGATCCATGGACTTGCCGATGTCATGGAGAAGCCCGGCCCGACGACCAAGAGACTGGTTGTTTCCAATTTCAGAACTGAGAAGACCACAAAGCCAGCCCACTTCTGCGCAGTGAAAATGTTGATTCTGGGAAAAAGAATAACGATATCGCAGAGCCCCCAACATATTGATTATCTCAGGATGAAAATCCTTCATCCCCAGCTCCTTGGCGACTCTAATTCCATCTTGCCGAATCGCTTTAAATAGATCCTTCTTTGTTTTTGCAACAATCTCTTCAATGCGCTTTTCACTCACTGATCTTTCGTGGATGAGCTTTTCCATGCTGGCGCGGGCGAGTTCTCTTCTGACTGGATCAAAGCCCAGACAGGAGGCAGAGTTAAATTCCTCATTGATGGAGATATCAACTCCACAGATTTTTTCGAGAGCGTTTAAATTTGCGCGATTTTCTCCTACGACCTTTTGTCTGGAGTCTGCATTTGGAAAGTAGACAAGACCTATTCCGCGTTCTTCACAATAAGGCCGCGCAAAGCGGTTGAGCGCAACATTGAGAAAATACCGAGCGGATTTTTCTGCTTCGGTTCGGGCTTCGCTTTCGATCAGATCGGCCATTTGAGCAGCCCGACGCTGTTCGGCTTGAATAAGGCTTGTGCGAAGCTCCTCAATGAGAGTTTCTGGGCTGACAGAAGAGTGTTCAGAGAGCAATTTTCGATAATCTTGAAGAATCCGATCTCTTTCAGTTTTTAGTTGGTCGAACTTTTGTTGGCGTTGCGCAATAAGAGCCTTCTGATTGCCGAGGCTACTGGACTTTCTTTGAAACACGTCCTCTCGTGAATTCAAACTCTTTTGCAAGCGGCTTTCGCGCTCTCGCACCTGCGAGTCCAGTTTACCATTGAGATCCTCGGCTTTACGGATCTCCTTTTCAAATTTGTCCTGGGCTTGGTGAGCGAACTCTTCACATCGACCTTCGGTTTCTCGTTGAATTTCTTGACCTATAGACTCTGCCTCGGAGAGAATTTCATTCGCTTCAATTTGAGCCTCTTGTATCTCACGTCGAATCACCCACCGGCGAATCAGCCAGGTTGTGCCAACGCCTGCAATAAACGAGCAGAGGAATAAGCCAATTATCAGTTCCATGTTTTTCCAATTTAGACAAAAGGTCTTTGTACCATGGTTTTCGGGGTGCTCCCATTCTTTTATCTGACAGAGACCTCCATCCTGCCGCAATGCAAAAATGGAATTCTCGACGAGGGAATTTGCGGCGAATTGTATCAGGATGGGAGAATTTCAGAAATTCCCTTGAGAACGCAAAGGCAAAGACCGAAAGGAAACAGTGGGTTATGGGCATTGATATGAGGTGGCTGTGGACAAGATAAGGGATCTGAAGCGCGGAGATCTACTTTTTAAAGAAGGGGAGCCCATCACTCATGTTCATGTTGTTCAGTCCGGAAAGCTCAATCTGTTCGTAGAACGATCTGGGCGAAAGATTGAGATTCTTGAGGCAAAAGCCTCGCAAGTTCTCGGGGAATCCGCACTTTTTGGAATGAATGCAAAACATATCGTATCTGCCGAGGCGGCCGTCCCGACGAAAATCATGGAAGTTCCAATTGAGGTATTTAAGTCGCAGATCGAGACTTCACAACCCGGGTTGAAGCTTCTCATTAAGAGTTTGGTTGAAGAATCAAAAAATAGCCGTCAGTTGATTCGATCTTTAAAAATGGAAAAGGACAGCAGTCCTTGTCCTCAATTTTCTATCCCCACGCTATTTTGTCTACTGGGGCTGGTGGCACGCCATTCCGGACATGTGGATCCCGCTCATTCAGAAAAGATAAAGTTAGACTGGACAGTGCTCAAAATATTTACGACCAGAATGTTTAAGGAATCTCTCATAAGAATGCAATCCGTGGTCGAGATCCTGAAAAAACTAGGAAAGGCCGAGATACATTTAGAAAAGAATGAAGATGAGATCGATGAAATCGTTGCTGTTACTTTGACAGACGTATCCTTGATTGAGGAATTTGCCGAGTTTTATCAATACAATCTTTACAAACCTGGAAAAAGCGAAATTATCTACGTAGATGCAATGGCTTTAAAGGTTGCGACAGCCCTTGTTGAAGTGGGAAAAGACGAGAGCGTGGATTTTCGTGGGGCTGTCAGGATCAATTATGAGGTCATCCTAAAGCAAGTTAAGGATCAGTTCAAATTTGATTTAAAAACTCTGCATCTTGATTCTTTGGAAAAGAAGGGTCTATTTGTGAAGCGACAGCCAAACGATAAAGGGCAAGTCTTCCTTAGCTATGACAAGGTGGAATTTAATAATATGCTCCGATATTGGCAGATCATTAGCGAAATAGATAAATGGAACCAAAAGGGATTTGTGGACCTCAAAGAGCAAGCCGAGAAAGTTTCTGAAGCTTCGGCCGATGAGTCCCATTGTCCCTCCTGTGACGGACCTGTCAGCAATCAACAGAAATTTTGTCCAGGCTGTGGCTTTAAATTGATGGCAGCCTAAATTTTTCTTATTACAAGAAAAATTTAAGACCACCGATGATAGGCGGGATGATCTGGTTTTACCGCGATGAAGGTTCCTCGGCAAGTGGCGCAGATTTCATCATCAGTCCTCAATTCCGCCTCTACGATGGCCTTTCTTTCTGTCGACTCAATGACTCGTGCAACAAGGTGCACAGGCTGGTTCGATGGGGTGGGACGCTTTAGCTGAATCGAATATTCTGCTGTGACCGTACAGGGGGGAGATTCCATTCCATTTTTCTCCATCAGGTGCCAGGCGGCAGTCCAATTGCAATGACAATCAAGCAGAGATCCAATGATTCCGCCGTTGAGTATTCCGGGAAAAGCCTCGTGGTGAGTGTCCGGAATCCAGTCGCAAATGACTTCTTTGTTGCGCACAAAGCTCTTGATACGTAAACCTTTTTGATTTTGAGGACCACAGCCAAAGCAAATACTATTTCTTGCGTACGTGTCCTGGAGAGATTTCTCTTTCATGGTTTGAACCCCTTTTTTTTGATATTTGGGATCTTAGGCTTCTTTGGCCTTTTTGGCTGCATAATTGTCACGAATCCAGGTGCGGCAAAATTTTAGAAATGCATCATTGATGCCATAATAGGCAAAAGAACAAGTAAACATTCCTTTCTGGGAGGGGTGAGGTTCGCTGTGGTAAAACCGGGCGGCAAGGGCTGATTCGGGCGCTTTTTCGAAGATTCCTTCATGGAGAAAAAGTACAGTTCCTGGCTCAATCTTCGAAGGATGGGTGATGCTGGATCCAAATTCCGAAATCCCATCCAGCCTCACTTCCTTTGTCAGGTGGGCCTCAAAATTTGTTTCGGCAAAATTTTGGTTTTCAAAATTGTATTTCGTGAAGGGACTTCGGCACAGGATTGATGTTTGGAAAAGAAGAGATTTCACATCCAAGGGTTTAAAAAGAAGAGCGGAGATTTTTGCATTGCGATATTTCTTTTGAATGCTGGCCATTCTTGTCGTGGTGTCACTGATAATAAGTATATTCATGGGACGGTTGGCAGAACAAATTCCAACGCCGGAGGCTAGCGCCTGAATACCTTCGATCCAACTGTCGACATTGTCAGGAATGAGATCGTTATTGATGATGAGTAGATCCAAATTTTTGAGCAAGTGATTCTTGGGGTTGACCCATTCAAGATTTTGCAGATGACTTAATGTCACCAGAATTTGTCCTTTTGGGTGAGACAGAGGCGAGAAACTGATCTCTGCCCACTTTCCTTTCCCATCGCTCGCTGTAAGGGCAAATTTTCTGGTTAACTTCCTTTCTGAGGACGCAAGAACCTTGAGTGTCTCATCTAAAAGATTTTCGTTATCTTGCCCTTGGAATAGATTTAACCATCCGTGATTTGAATTAAAAATTTCGTTTGCTGAGTGGCCGAGGAGAGCGGATTGATCTTTTGGCTTGGTCCTGACTTCGACGAGGTTTCGGCTTTCGGATGAAATCACCCAAGTGACCTCGCTTGCATAGAGGTCCATAGGTTTCACCAATTGGATATCCCCTCCTTCGGCATTTGATTCCTTTTCTGATTGAAGTGAGGGATCTCGAAGATAATCTTTGAGAAAGAGGTAATAGGAGTTTTCGGTTGCCACCTTGACTTGCTGGAGACCGTCCGTGATGATGCCGGCAATGTTATCGCTAGAAGAGGAGTTTGGGTCGAGGACGACGATCTGTTTGATGCTTTTCTCTTCTTCGGTGAGGAAAAGATTTTGCGAATTGAACTCAAATTTTGAATTGTCCTCGTTGTGAAGTGGTTTGAATCGAGGAATCTGGTTCATGTATCTTTTGATATCTTTCAAGTTTTCAGGGTCAAGTGCGAAAAAATAGAAATACACTAAATATTGGCCTGGCTTTTCGGGATGTGGAATGGACTTGTGACAGCGGCCTAAGACGGTTGTAAAATTGCTTGTTTGGGAAAGCCGAAATTTTATTCTCACCCCGATTCCAACTGGCAGCGAAACGGGGTTGCAAATCGCACATCCGACGTCAGAGAGTTTTTCCATTCTAACGAGTTTGGCAATTTCGATATCCATGGGTTCTTCTTGAACAAAGAGAAAGGAGGGACGCACTTTCGCTGGAAGTCCAAATAGAATTTCCATTTTTTGCATAAAAATCAAACGATCCAATGGAAGATAAATGAGATCATCTAAATATGAATGAATCAATTTCAAGGAATTTGTTCCATCGTCTTCGTACTTAATCGCGACAAAGCGAGTGCGAAAATCAGAGGGGAAAAAGCCACCAGCTTGCAAGAGGTTGTGAGCAGATTCCAGCCATTTCGTGACAGGATTTGGGATCATCGCGACCTTGAACACGACCATATCAATGGTACTCAATAGTTGAAGTTCCTCCGGTTCTTCGGATTTTTCTGGCGCAGAATCATTTGCTTTTTGAGAAACCAAAATTGGAGCAAACACTTCTGGCTGATGTCGCAAAACAAGCTGGAGGGAGCCATCGTCCGTTCGCTTTCCTGAAACCTTGAGGACCCAGCAGAAACCGTCTTTGACGACAAAAGGAAGAGCCGTACTGATGACCTTGTCGACTTTAAAGTGATTGATAAACTCATCCCATAGCGAATGAAAGAGATTGGGAATTAGTTCTTTGATCGTTTCACGCGTTAGGAGACGATTAACATCTTGAGAAAAGAGCTGAGGTCCGCTTTGGGTCTCAGCATCTATTTCTTTAATCTTGCCATTTGCATTGGTTATGAATTTCGCGGCCATTCCGGAGAAAGGGGATTCAACCTCATAATTTTGTGTTTGCAGCCAGGCAATTTGATCTTTTGTAAGAGAATGAAAGAGGGGGTGTTGTTTCAGGCCTTCGCTGGGATTTTGGAGGGGTTTCCTCAGATAGATACGCTGGAATTCATCAAGGCTTGAAAAATGCGGAGGCGATGGGAATTGTCCAGTTCGCCAAAATATCGGCGAATCTGAGCGGTAATTTTGGTGTCATTCTCTATAACAATGATGTTAGCCATTCTAGCCTTTAATGTTTAGCTTAATTAGTTTTCCTCTGAGTGTGCTCTATTATGTGAACGGGAGAAGAGGAACCGGTCTTAGGATTGGGCTTGAGTTGGACTTGCGCTGGGCTTGAGTTGGGACTCGGCTGGGGTGGTGGGGTGGTGGCTGGACTCTCTTGTGTTCTTGATTTGGAGTGCGAGTTTTGGGGGCCTGATGCCAAAAAACCTTCAAACATGCGTCCGGCAGCGCCGCTCACTTCGTGAGCATCGCACCAAGCCGAACTCGGTTTTTTGGCATCAGGCCCCCAAAACTCGCTCCGAAATCATCCCCAATCTCTCCTCCTGAGATTTTTGGGAGGAACTGGTAGGATTTCCTGTGAGTCAATTCGGTCAATTTGGGGTCTAAAAAGTCAGGCACGAATTTGGCATAATGCCCATTCCGGCTGCTGGTATGTTGATTTGAGGCTCTCCCTTGTATCTAAGAGTTTGACGGCGGGCGCAATGATTGCGGAAAGGGTTTTTTTTATGATTTTTGGTTTTATGATTTTTGGTTTTCTTAATCTGCGGCGATTTTCTTTGGTTTTAGCGCTCGTGGGACTTTTTCTTTCGGCAAGCGAATCCTGGGCATCAGGTCAAATTTGCACTGGCTTTTTGAGAACGCAAATTGAGTTGGCTACAAACGAAATAGCGAGACTTGTCAAAAGAATAGAGGGGAGCGCTTCCAGAGAAGAAAGGTTGGGCCCGTTCTTTGAAATTGCTCCCCGTATAGAGAATTACTTCAGGCAAGTATCAGCTCTGAAGTCACATGGCGGAGGTAAGTCAAATCCGTCTGAAGTGCCTGAGGCCGAGTCTGCAATCTACGATTTGGTATGGGATATTTACAATAAGGGGGACAAAAATGTGGGGGCGGTTAAGGTCTTAAAACTTCTGTCTGGCATTCAATCTCCATCGATCGTTACAAATACCAAAGTTTTTGCCACGGCCGCTTTGCTTAACGCAAGGTCAGGCGATGAAGAGGTGGCCCGAGAGCTTTGGTCAATCGTCAATTCCTTGAAGCCGAATCCAGATCTTGATCGGCTATTTGGCGCAGACAATTATTCGGATCAAGATCTCGCCACCAATCGACACTTAATTGATGCAGGTGAGCAAGCACTCAACTTGGCCGCGAGTCGAGGAAATCAGCAGGCGGTCAGGCTCTTAACTACTAGTGTGGAGTTTGGCAGCCGAGCCCCCTAAACCCAACGGTCGTAAGTTGTGTTTCCCATTTCGGGGTTTTCAGATAAGTAGATAAATGACTGGCTAGGTACTTTGTACAGCATCCTAATTTTCAAACCACAAGGTAAAGGATTCAAAGCTGTTTGAATTCCAGGAGTCTAGACGGTAGACATTCGTCACGCCATATTTTATTTGGCGGCGTTCGGCGGGTTTCCTTTGGTATGAAACTTTTTTCCCACTTCACTGCAAATAAGGAGGGTTGGAAATGCGGAAGATAGATCATTGTCATTTTTGGTTTGGAATTGGTGTCTTTTGTTATTTGGGATTGGCCACAGTTGGGCTAAGTACAATGAGCCCAATAGCTGAGGCTCAGATATTTTTAGCTAAATCAAATTCGAGGCCGACGGAAGATAAAAGAGATCTTGAATCCGGTACCGAGCGATTGATGGTGCTAGACAGCACTCAAGGAAGAATTGCAACTTTGGATGGTTTGGGAAGGATTCCAGAGACTGAGACGATTCGCGCAAGATCAGTTTCTTTCCGGACCGAAGGAATTCTTCAGCACAGCCAGACGGATGGCATGGCATTCGATTTCGATGAAAAGACCTTAGAATTAGAACTTCAGTACAAGACAGAGGGCGGAACGCAGCATCGTTTGGTAGTAGCTAAATCGTCGAGGTCTCAGAAAGCGGTGGTTTTTGTTAATGGGAGTAGGGAGGAAGTTGTCGTTTATGAGCTTGAGTTTGTTCAAGGAGTTAAAATTAAATCCCAGCCTTTGTTAACGGGAACAAGTCTTCATAAGGGCGAGAAAGCGCGGGAGTTGGATTCAAATGGGACAGGTGTTTTATTTTCTTTGTCGATCGATCAGCTCTCAGAGCAGATTGCCATAGCTCAGTTAAATTTGGAGGAGCGTAAAAGGAAAACTCGGGAATTGCATCGCGTGCTGGATGAAATCTTGAGGAAAGAGGTGAGGCCCTTAAGTGAAGGAGAGAAGAAACGATTGGATCGTCAGTTTCCGGCATTGGTTTCGGTATCTGAGTTATTTGTAAATGGGCTGAAAGAGGAAATCGAAGAGGAAATCGAAGAGGAAATTGAAGAGGAAGATCGGGCACCTAAGGCAGGAAGTGAGTCCACTGGTGGGTCCGGCGGCTCTGTTTTGAACACTCAAGAAGAATTACTGGAAGCACGACTTCGAGAATTTTTTATGAGATTGCAGCCGTGGCCCCAGCTTATGCCGCCATCGATAGCCCGAGATATAATTCAGAAGGAAATAGAATAAGAGAAGATGGATTGAGTGCCCCGGTGCTTTCTGTTAAGGGACGATTGATTGATCTCATAGATCTTTATTATCTGTTGCTATTGGAAGCAAAAAAGAAGGAGCCTTCGGTCGGAGAATTTGAGGTCAGTGCAAAAACACCAGAGGCTTTGGAAAATGCCTTTCGAGTTCTTCTGGAAATTTATGTGACGGTAGGAAAAGCCAATGATTTGCACCTCATCAAGAGCTCTCATTTGATCCAATCAGCGGGGGTTGCCCTGGGGTCGATAGTTTTGGGAGGACTAGGATCTCATTTTGGACCGGAAACTGCAGAATTGCCAATAAAATTGGCCGCCACTGCTGGTTGGCTTCTCGGAATTGCTGATTTCACCGGTGTTTACGTTTCTATTGAAAGAGATGGAAGTTACTTTGGTAGACATGGCGTTCCTAAGCCTTATATTTGGTCGAATCCCTGGCTCAGGAAATGGGCCTCTCGCAAAGGGGCCAGAAATCTTCTGGAAAACTTTGTGCACAACATGGCGGCCTTCGTGTCGCGAGACGGCGCAATTCATGAACTCGAAGACCCATCGTTTTCACGGGATGCCTACTACGGGGGGAACAGTGTATTGAGCGGGTTGCTTGCTCATTTTGAAGAAACGACGCAGGGCGAAAATGGCAGAGATATCATTACCACTCCTCAATTGATCGAGCCTGCTCTTGTATCCATTTGCAGGAAAGTGATCGCGCGGTAGCGCAGCGTCGAGACCTATCTACTTGGGTCAGCTCATCCAATTTTGGTCGGGTTGACTCTGCCACTTGGTTGTAATTTTACGGAGGTTGGTCCAGAAGTCTAGGCCGCTCATTCCGGTGATGTCGCCGTGGCCATATTTGCTCACTCCCACCCCTCCAAAGGAGAAGGGCTCACGTGGAACAGGCACTCCAACATTGATCCCAATCATTCCGGCTTTGGTTTCGCGAGCGAAGCGGTCAGCAAGAGGTCCGCTTTGGGTGAAGATGCTGGCGGCGTTTCCGTATTTGCTCGAATTTTCGATGGCGATGGCTTCACTGAGATTTCTTGTGTGGATAATTGCCAAAACTGGCCCGAAAATTTCCTCACAAGCAGCTTGAGAATGGCGAGGGGCATGATCGATGATAGTAGGTCCTAGCCAAAATCCTTTTTCAAAACCCTTGGGTGGAGTATTTTTTCGGCCATCCAGTAAGAGCTTTCCTCCCATTTTTTCTGCTTCTGAAATAGCTGCGAGCAGGCGATCCAGAGAAGCTTTGCTGATAATAGCTCCCATGTCTGTTCCCAATTTTTTTTTGCTCACATGGTCTGCGATTTTTTTTATGAGATCGTCACAGTCGCCGATAGAAATAAGAACACTGGCCGCCATGCAGCGCTGTCCCGCACAGCCTGTAAAGGAATCGCCAATCCCTTCGGCCGCTAACTCAGGATTTGCATCCGGCAGTAGAAAAATATGATTTTTTGCACCTCCGAGGGCGAGGACGCGCTTGCCCAGTTGAGTTCCTCTTCGATAAATTGATTCTGCGACTGGGGAAGACCCAACAAACGCAAGAGCTTTAACTTCGGGATGGTCAATGATGTTTTCGACGGCCGACGACCCGCCCTGAAGAACAGAAAAAACTCCCGCTGGCAGCCCCGCTTCTCGCAAACCGTCTGCGAGCCACTTTGAGGTGAGAGGAGTTTTTTCTGAGGGCTTCCAGATAAAGCAATTGCCGGCCGCGAGAGCCAAGGGGATCATCCACATTGGGACCATGGCGGGAAAATTGAAGGGCGTCACTCCTGCTACGACTCCGAGGGGTTCCCTGCGAAAAGCGCAGTTCACTCCGCGCGAGACTTCCATTTGCCCCCCGGTATCCAGGTTCTGTAGCGCCGAGGCAAACTCTAAAACTTCGATGCCCTTTAGAATGCCTGCTTTGGCCTCAGATGGAGTTTTTCCGGATTCTGAAGAAACAATAAGAGTCATCGAATCCAAATTATTCAACAAAATCTGACGCCATCGGAGAAGCAGACCACATCGTTCTTTAAGTGTTGTTTGACTCCAATGATAAAAGGCTTTCGAACTCGTTTGTATCGCTTGGTCTATTTCAGAAGGCGTGCATTCGTTGAAAGACCCAAGAATTTGTGAATTGTATGGGCTTAGGACGTTTCTCCTTTTCCCGGAAGTTTGAATCCATTCGCCTCCGATGAAGTTGCCAAGCTCAATTTGTTGAGTTGGGAATTGGAGTGGGGACATTGTGGCCTCCTTGCTTGCATCCAATCTTCTGAGATTCTATTATTCCCATGAGAAGTGAGTCTGGCAACCCAGTATCACAAGTAGTCAATGAATGAGTGAGGCGAAAGCGTGAAGCAAGTTGTGGGAATAGATCTGGGTGGGACGAAAGTGTCAGCGGGCCTTGTTTCTGAAAATGGGCAAATTCATCGTGTTTTGCGAGAAGTGGTGATTCTCAATCGGGGCCCGTCGGGTTTGATTGACCAAATAGCGCGAATCATCAGGGAACTGCAAGGGTCGTTTCCGAATATACAAGCCGTTGGACTGGCTTCAGCAGGTCCTCTGGACCCAGCGACTGGGCGCTTGTTGGATCCGACGAATCTTCACGGAAAAAATGAGCGTTGGGGAGAGGTTCCCCTGAGCTCCCTTTTAGCCAAAGAAGTCTCTCTGCCGGTGAAGCTTGAAAATGACGCGGCTGCGGCTGCTTTGGCAGAGGGGTGGAAGGGAGCGGGAGTGGGTGTCCGTAATTTTGTTGTGATGACTTTGGGGACGGGGCTTGGTGTTGGCGTTGTCGCAAACGGCAGCCTTTTGCGCTCAGGTCGAGGTCTACATCCTGAGGTCGGGCATGTGTACTTACGAGCGGGAGATATTTCAGCCCCATGCGGTTGTGGAAACTATGGTTGCGCGGAGGCTTTCCTTTCTGGGGTTAATTTCACCCGCAGAATGGCTTCACTGTGGCGAGAGCCCAATTTGACTGGTGAGCAGCTTGTCAGCCGTGCTCGTGCGGGTGATCAGAGATGTGAAGAGGCACTCGTGGAGTATTCTGACTATTTTTCTCAAATGATAACAACTTTGGTCGTCCTCTTTTCGCCCGAGAAGATATTGATTTCTGGTGGCTTTAGCGAAGCGACCGATCTGTTTTTGCCACTGGCTCGAGAAAAGATAAAGACTCAATTGTCGACTCGACGCACTGGTATCGACTTGCTGCCCGACATAGGTTTGGCAAAACTGGGGCTGGAGACAGGTCTGCTGGGAGGAGCTTATGTTGCCCTCTTCCCGGATACTAATTGAATTCAAATCCGGCCCTGACTTCTATGTTTGAAAAAAATAGAACCTGATGGCCCTTGATTGTGGGAGTGGTGTCTCCCTGATTGATCAAATATCGATCTTTGTGAACAAAGGAATAGTCATGCCATTGCCCGTACCAATAAAATCCCAACTTCCAATTTCGTTGAAGAGCACGAATCAAACCGACAGAACCGTCAAATCCAAAATTGGGAAGTATTTGAAATACGCTTCCCATGAATAAAGGGGATTGGTAGCGCATCAGCCATTCGAAGGCCCATTTTGAGCTTATGTCTACATTGTTTTGAAATCCAATTGTAAACATTGAGAGGGAGTTTGTGACAATTTCAGCAGATGTTTCGGAGGCACCAGTCCTGGAAATAAAAGGCACAATATGGTGTTGAAGACCAGCTCTCGCTCCCCAACGCGAGGGGAGTCCAAAAAAAGTCGTTCTCCAATTATGAGGGTAATATGTGCCTTCAATCGCATAAATGGTCCAATTGTAATTTCCGGACGAAATATCAATGCTGCTCGAGGAATCTACGCCCCCGGGAGACATTTTGGCTTCAAAACTTGCGTCCAATTCTTCTTTAACCTTCCACCAGCCCCTCGCAAAAAAAGAGGGCCCTTTAAAAGTTTGGAACTCAATATCAGATTGGATGTCCGAGCTTTCCTGCGCGTAACGTAGAAAATTAAAACCCGTACCAAGCCAGACGGCATAATGTTTGGAATACAGGGGGCTTTCCTTTAGCTCACCTAAATCGGAGACCTTTACTTCCTGTTTGGTGACGGCAAGATTGAGTTGAAAGGCTTGGTTCACCTGTGATTTGGGTTTGGTGATTTTCAGTGTGATTTGGATATTTTCTGGTGGAAGATCAAAATTAAAGAGAAAGAGGCCTTCGGCATTGGCTATGGCCGTTCGTTTTCCGATGAGAACGTCTTCTAAATTCAAATAATTAAGTTTTTGGTTGGCACTAAAATAGGGTAGCTTTTTATTGGCAACCACAATCGAGGCCCCAGGTATCGTCTTTCCAGAAACCATGACACGTGTCCGATTTTCATTGCTTGTTTGGCCGAGTTCAGGGCGAAAGAACTCAATGGGAATGGGCTCTACAATGGCAGCAGGAGGTTGAGGCGAGACCTCAGTAGAGGTAGCGTCCAAAGGAGTCGCAGGCAAATCATTATTTTTCGGTGGTTCATTATTGTTGCCACCTTCAGGACCTTCTTCGCTCTTTAGGGAGTTCATTTCGGTCTCGGTCTCTGTGGTTGCCTGTTCGGGCACAGGTGTCTCTTCAGCTCGAGCCGGGGAGAAAATAATCACTAAACAAAAGAAAGAGAATAGGCCAAAAACCAAGTTGATGGAGGATTTTGGAATAAAAAATCAAGTTTTGGAATTTTACCCACTATGAAAGTCTGGCCGTAAAGCGAGCCTCAGTCAAAAAAAATCAACCAACTCGACTATAATGCAACATGAAATAGGTGATGTCGTCATTCAGAAGTGCATCTTGGCGATGTTCAAGGATGCTGAGGTGGAGATTCTTCATCGCTGCATCGAGAGAACTGTCCTCGCTGTTGAGAGTTTTAAGAATAGTGCGAATAAACTTTCGCTCACCCCAAAGTTCGCCCGCTGGATTTCTAAGTTCGGTGACCCCATCCGTATAGAAGACAAGTTTATCTCCCGGATTCAGTTTTTCTTGAGCAACGGTGTATACCGAATCTGGTGACTCGCCCAAACGTTTGCCGGCCGCGTTCATCAAGGGAATTACATCGTTTTGTCGCAGCTTTTCGCCCACCTTTGGCCGGATCAAAAATGGGGGGTCGTGAGAGGCATTGGAATATTGAAGTGTGCCTGTTTTTTCGTCGAAAGAGGCCAGAAAAAAAGTCATGTTGACCTGCCCGCCCGAGGTCCCGTTGATGGCCTTATTCAACAAAGACATCAGATGATCAACGGATTGTTCTGGAAGTTCCTCAAATATTCGAGCTGCACTGCGGGCAGCTGAAGTGACGAGGGCAGCTGGAACGCCATGTCCCGTCGCATCGCCAATCAAGAGGTAAGTGATTGAGCCAATTCTGGTGTAGTACCACCAATCACCTCCGCATTCACTTGCGGGTTCGTAGTAGCCTTCGATTGATATTGCGTTTGACGAAAATTTTGGATTCGGGAACAGAGTCGCTTGAACAGTTCTTGCCGTGAGAAGTTCGGATTCCATTCGTGATTTTTCAGCAGTGTTAATGAGGAGGCGCTTGATTTCTTGAGTCATATGATTGAACCCTCGGGTGAGACCTCCGACCTCATCTTCTGATTCGACGGGGACTTCAATGTCAAAGTTTCCTGTAGCCACCTTTCGCGTCGCTTCAAAGAGTCGTTTTAGCGAGCCGGTGAGTTGGTGAGCTGCGATAACGCTGACAATTGCGGCGAAGGCAATAAGAAGAATAAGAAAGAGAGTTGATTTAACGGCCAGCAATCTAACGGTTGCCAAGGCCGCATTCTTTGGAACAAAGGCCACAATTTTAAGATCACCAACTCCGACCAAAATTGCCGATAAAAGCCACGAGGGTGGTGATGACGAACTTTTTGTTGTTTTCCATGTATGGACGGATGATTTTGAATTCTCGGGATTGGAAAGATACTGCAAAGCTTCTTCAAGTTCGGGATTTGAAAGCTCGGGATAGGTTGGTTGTAGCGGCTTTAATAAGACTCTGTTGTTTTGGCTTACAAGAAAGGTGTCCTCCAGCTGTGGATTTGAAAAGAAATCTAAAAAGTTGCCCCTATTAAAAAGAGCAATGACAACAATTGGCTTTTTTTGTTCCGCTTGCCTGTACCTCATGGACAAAAACCAATAGCCCGGGCGATTTGCGATTGCTGAAATTCCAATTTCATTTTCAAGTGCGGAAGATATGAGATTTGAACTGGAATCAAATAGGTTCTCCTTCAATTCGGGGTTCAGATTTGGTTTTGTGCTTTCTCCCTTAAGAACGTATGAGGTCGAACCTTCGTCTAGGTGATACGTCCAGATTCCGTCCATAAAGGGATCGGAGGGTTGAATGGCAAGAGTGTACGAGTGGAATGTTGCCAGATCAGTCTGGTACCCTTTCATATAGAATTGGATTTTGGACGAGTCAAATTCGACTTCAGATCGGAATTGCTTAGCAACAGCCTCCACGTGAGCGAGACTGGAGTCGAACACGTAGGCAAGCTTGTCCTCTTCAAAAATATTTAAAGCCAGTCGAGCATAGACAAGAAGAGACAAGGAAGTCAGCGTTACCAGCAACACAAGCAATTTATAACGAAGAGGTATTCGCTTGAAATATTTCATTGAATTCCTTCTCGGCGGTATTTAAAGACAAATCAACTCATCAATACATGTTTCATTTTTTGGACTTAAAAAATAAGGAAGGAGGTTCGATATATGTATCGAAAGGGAGGTTCTTTGCGATTGTCACGAGACCTTGGACTAGGACGAGTGGATCGGTTGGTGCTCGCAGTGTCTATCATCGCAATTCTCGGGAGTGCATATCTGATTGTGCAGGATCGCCTTTTGCGTGAATGGTCTGGCTATCGTGTTGATAACCGAGAGCCCATTGGCCAAATCATTGCTGCAGAACAAGATGTCCGTCGTCGAATCGGCAATAGCATGAGTTGGTTTCCAGCTTTTGAACATGAAGTTCTTTTCGAAAATGACAGCATTTTTACAGGTGAAAATTCAGGGGTAAATGTTCGATTTGAAGAAGGACTGAGCATAGACGTGGCGTCCAATAGCTTAGTGATATTGAGACGCGCCCGAAAGGACCTTGTTCTTGATCTTCAAATTGGGGGTATCATTGCGACGGTTCAAAAGGGAAATGCCATTCAACTGCGACAAGGAAATTCGGTTGCGATTCTCGAGGGCTCCCATAAAGAAAACTCCGTGAAATTACAAAGAAGTAAGAAAGGCAAGATTTCAGTCTCGACATCTTTGGGTGGGATTGAAATGCGCCTTAATGATCAAGGCAAAACGATTTCCAGAAATCGTGCCATTGAGGTCGACAATGACCGTGTATTAAAGCTTGTGGAGGATTCGCTCGTTCTTCGTAGCCCAGGTTTTGGAGCGAAGGTGTGGATTGAAGGGGGAGGATATGTCAAATTTATCTGGGAAGAGGTGATTGCGAGAAGCTTCACTCATCGCATTCAAATATCAAATGAAGAGGACTTTTCTAAGAATTTGATTCAAGAAGAAGTTCCAGCCTCCTCTTTCGCAACAAAGGATCTTTCGGTTGAAGGAACATACTATTGGCGTATTCAAGGCAAAAAAGAGCGGCGAGTCGGATTGGGAAGATATCAGTCGGCAGGGTGAATTTGTCCTGCTGAAAAAGGAGCCCCCCCTGTTGATTTACCCCTTTCACGGCATGGACATACCCTCAGGAGGGAAGTCGCTGGAATTGAAATTCGAGTGGCAAGATAAGCGGGGAGTAGATTCGTACAGATGGCAGGTCTCCTCAGATTCTCAATTTAGCTCAGGGATCCAAGAACAAGTTGTTAGCGGAACACACTTCGTGGCGGGAGTTGTTTTGGAACCGGGAGAATACTACTGGCGCGTCAAAGCAGAGGGAGCTACGCCGATAGCTGACAAATGGAGTGACGTCTACCAATTCGGAATCGATCGCCAAGCCCGATTGGAGGCAAAGGCATTGGCAGATTCCTCTTTGAAGGAGGGAGAAGTTCCACCTGAGGACCTCAAGCTGGATCCAACAAATGAGGCATTGAATTCAGATGAAAATGGCAAGGAGGTCTTAAAAGAGCTTAAGGCTCCCGAACTGTCCGAAAAAGAGAGGAAAATCACTTTGAGTTTTCCAGAGACAACTGACCGCAGTCCGGCCGGTTTGGCGAAGTTACTCCCTATCAATCCACCAAGCTTACAGTGGAAGAAAGTTGAGGGAGCGAAGACATATGAAGTGGAAATCTCTGGGACCGCAAAGTTTTCCAAAATGATTTCGTCATTTGAGACAAGATACCCTCGAGCTGTATGGAGAGCGGCTAAGCCAGGAGCATTTTACTGGAGGGCTAGGGCGCGCGCAGATGAGACTCGATCTGCCTTCAGTGATTTGGGAAAAATTGAGATCAAGCTTGATTCTCCTCGGCAGAAACAGTCTGAAATTATAATTCAAAAGGTAAGCTCTTCCTCTGAGGTTGAGACGAAAAGGGCCAAATACAAATGGAAGTGGGAGGGAGTGCCTCGGGCCCAAGGCTTATCGATTGCTGGTGAGTTCAAAAAGTGATTTCAGCAAAGATGTTGAAACTATTGATACCCGTAACAATGAAATTGAGAAAGATTTTAAGCCAGGTACAAGCTTTCTTAAAGTAGCGGCAATCAGTGATCGAAACGAAATTGTGAGCGATTTTTCTGCAACCGAAAAAATAGAAGTGAAAAATACATTTGTTTTGCCAGCTCCCCAGGTTGAGGGTCCAGAAAATGGTCTTACTCTCATTGCCTTTGGTACAGCAGCAAGTCCTGTGGTTTTTGAATGGCATGAGGTATCTCAGGCAAAAACCTATCGAATTCAATTTTCAAATGATTCCAGTTTTTCAAAAATTCTTCAGGAGAAGTCTGTAAAAAATCTTGACCTTGCTCTCAGCAGTGGGGACTTTTCGGGTCAGGTATTTTGGCGTTTGAGGGCTGAGCAAGGAAAGTATTCTTCACCTTGGAGTGCCCCTCGCTATTTCACTATCAAAAAGCAGTAGAAAGTCCTTGAATCTAAAGAGAGGCGCTGCCATAGCTAGGGCCGGAGCCTGGAGATTTATGCTGTTCTGATGGAATCCATTTCTTCAAAGGATGCTTTTGGCAAGATGGTTGTGGCGCACTCAGGATTGCGCTTGCTCGACCTTAGGTCAGAGGGAGAGTTTGCGCAGGGGAGCTTTTTCGGGGCTATCAATATTCCAATTCTGAAAAATGATCACCGCCACCAGGTAGGACTCTGCTACAAGTTAAGTGGTCAGGATGCTGCCATCCGTTTGGGTCACGAATTGGTAGATCCTTGCGTTTGGAACTGGCACTTCGTTGGCGAGAAGCCCTTGAGGGAGGGAGACCCTGATTCTTCATTGGCTTTTTGCTGGCGTGGGGGATTGCGTTCCAAGATCGCCTGCGAGTGGATGAAGGAAGCGGGACTTGCCATCGTGAGAGTAGAAGAAGGCTTTAAGGGACTGCGCCGAGAAGCACTCAATGTTTTTAAGCAATATCCTCGCTTTCTTGTTTTAGGTGGAATGACGGGATCTGGAAAAACGCGTTTTCTTAAAGAGTTCAATAACTCTTTGGATCTTGAAAGTCTTGCTTCCCACCGAGGCAGTGCGTTTGGGCTCTTTCCTCAGGAGATCCAGCCTGTTCAGATGAACTTTGAGAATTCCCTAGCTCTTGTGATGGCGAGAAAGGGCCCTTTAGGCTCAATTCTCGTAGAGGACGAGAGTCGGCAGGTTGGTCGGCTGACCCTGCCTCATGGATTGTACGAATGCATGGCTCGCGCCCCTCTGGTTTATCTTCAAGTTTCTGAACAGCAGAGGAGCGAAAACATCTATGAAGAATATGTTGAATCTCCTCTTGCGAAGGGGTTGTCCCATGAGGCTCTTTGCGAACATTTCATTCATTGCACTCGGAGGATTCAGAGAAGGTTAGGTGGCTTAGCAGCAGACCAATTGATTGCCATGATCAGAGATGCATTTGAAGCGAAATACAAAGAGCTTCACTTAACTTGGATTAAGAAACTGCTTGAATGTTATTATGACCCTCTTTATCGATTTTCGATGAATAGAAAAAATATGGTTCCTGTTTTTTCTGGTAATTGGGAGGAATGTTTGGCCTATGTCGCTCATTATCAGGCCAACGAGAAAGCTAGAAGCTCATTGTTTTTGAATGAGAAAAACAAACACCTAGAAGGGCAAATGATCCAAATTGGAAGTATTGCAAGAAAGGAGGCATTCCTGGCGGGTCAATGGAACAGGTTTAGATAGGCAAGGGAGAGTGCTTGAGTGGCGAACAACAGAGATCAAAGAAGTTGATGGATTTTTTTTCTTGCCAAATCTTTTCAAGCAGGCTGTGACGGCGTGATCTTTAAGTCCGCTACCCATCGATGGGGATGTTGCAAAGTAGTCAGCGGCTAACATTCTGTTCATTCCAATTGCCCCTTTGCTTGGTGAGCTTTGGGAAATGGTGAAATTGAATCGAGAAACATTCATCGAATCGATCACGCATTCGGATTCTTTTGTATAATGAGCGATACCGAAGGGATCTGTTCCCACGGAGTCCACCATCACGACATGGCCATTTGAAGCGATCAAGTCGCCTGGAATAAGCTCGCCAAATTTTTTACTCAGACAGTTTAAGCCGTTGCTCTGAGGTTCCTTGAGCATTCCTGCGCTGACGCCAAGAACTTGCAGAGCCTTTAGGGGTTGGTCTGATCTGAGCTTTAGACCGGCAGCGGCGTAGGCCGTGAACACAAAACCGCTGCAATCGGTTCCGAGTTCGGAACTTCCACTCCCGGAATCTTGAAAGAAGTCTAAGGATGAATGCAAGGAGGGCGAGGAGGCCGGTTTTCC
The DNA here is from genome assembly GCA_016714165.1 of Bdellovibrionales bacterium. Classification (NCBI taxonomy): domain Bacteria; kingdom Pseudomonadati; phylum Bdellovibrionota; class Bdellovibrionia; order Bdellovibrionales; species Bdellovibrionales bacterium. Next base: position 1,228,132 of record JADJNU010000001.1, on the reverse strand, counting down.
ACCGTAATCGTAAATGAGAGGGGCTTTTTTCAGATTTGCGCAGGACTCGGATGGCGGACTTTGATCCTTGATATAATAGTGTGTCTCGACCACATCCTTAAGAGAAGTTATTTTGCGCACATTTCCGTTGCCGTTGGGATGACGACCTACGACAGAGATTCCCTCGACTTGGGGGGAGTTAGAACTCATGGGACTGAGATTCAGAATGTCGCAACTTTGGTAGGCAACGAGAAGCGATTTCATTCCACCATAGACGGGAAGGGGATATCTATTTTTAAGATAATCAAAAATTGGACCATTCGTAGTTTCACTCGCCGGATCATGTTTGGGTTCTTTGTCTGGCTCTTCGCAATCGAGTTCCAGCTTCTCAGATGCCGACAGCAGCGCAGATCTGAGATTCAGCAATTGGTGTTGAAGTTGTCTCTTTTCAGGGGTGGTTTGATCGCCCAGCTCGAGAGCAACAAGAGCGGCAAGAGTCGTCTTGGGTGAATTCTTCGTGCTGAGTGTCTCAGGAAGTGACTTTGTCGCCAGAAGATAGAAGTCCATGTATGCGTTGACGAAGTCATCAACAAGCTTTGAGTCCAATGAATTCAAATTTCTTTCTGAAAGAATTTCGGTGAGCCTTTTTGTCAATTCAGTTTTGACGAGAAGTGGTTCTGGAAATGTCTGTTCCTCCATTAAGATGGCATCAAGATGATTAAATAGTCGACTCTGGAGGTGTTCGCACCCCAGTGATCCGGTTGTGTCGATCGCCAATTTCGCCGCAACCCTTCGACTCAAAGGAGTACAAGACGTGGCCATGAAGAGAAAAGTTAAAGCAAGAGGGGGCCATTTTTGCCTAGTCCATTTTTGCATAATAAGGGTCTTCGGCGGGAAGGGACGAGTCCTTGAGGCCTATTTGAGCGACTTTGTGCCGGTCATTGAACTTTCGCTGCAGACCTGATAGAACCCTATGGGTCGAAGTTATTTTGGTTTTCTATGGAGATTCGGATGTTTTCAGTTTTTAAAAAAGGTGGTTCTGCAATGGGTCAATCTCAGATTTTTAGGACTGGTGGTTTTTGTCTTGCTTCACTATTTTGTGTTTTTTTCCTGAGTGGGTGTGGGATTCAATCCATTCCTCAGCAGTTGAATGAAGTTGAGTCTTCTCAAGCAGAAATAGTGAACCAATACAAGCGTCGTGCAGATTTGATTCCAAATTTGGTCAATACGGTGAAGGGATATGCCTCGCACGAAAAGGAAACTCTCGAAGGTGTCGTGAACGCCAGAGCTAAGGCAACTTCAACCCAGATAAATGCTGCAGATGTGGCCTCTGTTCAAAAGTTTCAGGAAGCTCAGGGCTCTTTGGGTGCCGCTTTGTCTCGGCTGATGGTAGTGGTAGAAAAATATCCAGATTTGAAAGCCGATCAGAATTTTCGTGAGCTCCAAGCACAATTGGAGGGAACGGAAAACAGGATTACGATTGCTCGCCAACGTCACATCGAAAATATCAAGAGGTTCAATAATCTTATTACCGTTGTTCCTACAAGTTGGACAAATTCTCTGTTTTTTAAACATGAAAAGATGGCTCAGTGGACCACCGAAGATGCGAAGGCCATTGAAGCCGCACCAAAGGTGCAGTTTTGACCCATTTTTTTAGCATTTCTCTGACAGTCTGGATTTTTTCCTTTTTTCTTTCAGGACCGGCTCTCGCTGATTTTTCTGTTCCTCGCATGAGTGCTCCTGTTGTTGACCAGGCAGATCTGATTTCTGAGGGTGTAGAGCAGCAGTTGAACTCGGCGCTCCGTTATGTTCACGATCATAGCGAGACTCAGTTGGCCGTTTTGACCCTAGCTTCTTTAGGGGAGCTCAGTATTGAGCAGGCGAGTATTCAGGTGGCTGATCAATGGAAGCTTGGCACTGAAAAGTCGGACAAAGGAATTCTTGTTCTTGTTGCTCCTAAGGAACGAAGAATGAGGATCGAAGTGGGACAAGGGCTTGAAGGAGATCTTCCGGACGCGATTGCAAGGAGAATAATTGATCAAGTGATGACCCCCCTTTTTCGTTCTGGAGATCCCGAGAGGGGTATAGTTCTTGGAGTTCTCAATATCTTAAAGAGAACGAATCCAGATCTTGATTTGCAACAGTTTTTTGGTGCTCAAAAACTAACGAATCTCGTTCAGCCGAAGAATGAGAGTTCTCCTCTTTCACGAATGGCCATTTTTGTCGTGATGGCACTATTGCTTCTTCTCTTTATTCGTCATCCTTTTCTTTTTCTTCTTCTCTTGTCTGGAGGAGGGCGCGGAGGCGGTGGAGGCTTTGGTGGTGGCGGCAGTCGCGGCGGGAGTTGGTCCGGTGGTGGCGGTGGTTTTAGTGGCGGTGGATCATCGGGGAGTTGGTGATGAAATTAGAGTCATGGGCAAGAAAGTATCTGAAATCCGAAGATATTGCTCGTATTGAGACATGTGTCGCCGAAGCTGAAAAGGTGACAAGCGGAGAAATCGTTCCAGTGATAGTGCGCCGCTCGTCCTCAATTGGCCACGTGGCTCCGATGCTATTGATGATGTTTCTTCTCCTCTTTTTCGTGATGATTGAAATAGTGGAATTGGAGAATCCCGGATTTGGTCATTCTTGGTGGAATCTTGTAGGAGGCTTTCTTGTATCTATTTTGGCGACGCGAATTTTGGCAAATTCACCTCGTGTTCAGTATTTTTTTATAAATAGAATCGATGGAGAATGGCTAGCTAAGCAACGCGCAAAGATTGAATTTTATGAGGCTCGCTTGGAGCAGACGAAGGGGCGGACAGGCATTTTGTTGTTTGTTTCTCTTATGGAGCGTCAGGCAGTCGTTCTCGCTGATAGGGGGATTGCTGGCAAGCTTCCGGAAGGTACCTGGGACGAGATTGTGTTGTTTTTAATTCAAGGGGCAAAATCTCGCGATCTGGGATCGGGAATGTGTCAGGCTATTCAAAGGTGCCAAGAGATATTGAGCGAACATTTCCCGATTTTAGATGGCGATAAGGATGAGTTGTCAAACAGACCAATCATAAAAGAATAAATCTTATCTTAAGGGAATTTCTTCAATCGCATCATTCTGATCCATACGAATTATCAAACTGCTGTTTATTTCCATTAAGTTTTCACATCCTTAGGTCGAGAAGTGGGAATGATGAGCTGGGATTGGCTAAGAGTTGGAATCATTGGGTTGTTTGGTAGCTTGGGGCTGGTACTCATCCGTTTGCGGTTGCCAGCGTGGAAGAATCAGACCATTACCGTTTTGGGAGAGGGACGAGGCCGACTGGGAAGTGTGGCCGTTCTTGTCGCCTCAGTTTTTTTCGCGATTTTTAGTGGATCTGATCAGGATGCCTATTTAATTTTTTCATTTCTTCCATTTTTTGTTACTGAATGGATCAGAGTGCATCGGGGAGATTTTGCGGGACAAACGGTATTTATGTATCTGTCCTGGGCGCTTGCCGGTATTTCTGTTTGTGGAGAAAACTCGTTTATCAATCAGCTTGGCCTTTCGGAGATTCCATCGGTCCTATTGGCGGGCTTGCTGGTTGCCTTCGTCAGTTTGGGTTATTCCAAACTTGTGATGTTTAGGGGTTTGTCGTCTTGGTGGGGCTGTTTTCTGGTCCTCAACCTTTTCTTTGTGACGGATGCCCCCCAGATACAACTGAGTTCTATAGGATTCATGTTGATCACTCTCACGAACGGACTCTGGGCTTTTTTTCGAAATGAAAACGACGTAGATCAGTTTGCCGCCGGTTGGATGGGATTTTGGCTGGCGAATCAATTTTTGAGTGCAGAGATGACCGGGGTTTCGAGTCGGGATAGTTTGATCTGGTTGATTCTGTTGTCATTGCCCTTGCTGGAGGGAATCCTAATGCTGGCAAGTAGAGTTTTGCATTGGCAGGAATCTGATGGAGGCTCTTTTTTAATTCGCCTGAAGTGTTCGGGACTTCCTCGACGACATTGGCTGCTGTATTTGATTGGTATGGGGACCTATTCAGCCCTTGCTGCAAGATCATTGCTGGAGGTAAAAGATCCCACGGCTTGGCTTTTGGTCGGCGCCATGAGCTTTGTGGGAATATCGATGTTTTTTGGATTTAACTATTTGTCTCATCACCTGAGAAAGCACCAAGTACACAACGTAAGCCAGACCCTCCTGCAGAGGTATCTTCGTCTGGAAAAGACGATCAATCTCAATGTGGGTGAGTTTCAAGCAGTGGTGTACGATTTGCTGCCCTATTATCGAAAATTAGAACAGGGTGGGATTGGAGAGATCCAGGGTTTTTTGCATGACTTTGGCGGGTATTTGCGACACCATCATGCTGATCAACCTTCTATTTTGGTTGGATCCTATACGGTTTTGGTGGTTGAGGGGAAAATGGATCCACCAGGGCGATATTTAACTGATTTGACTCGCCATTACTTCGCCTTCCTTGAGTCAAAGGGTCTTCACCCATCCGTAAGCCCAGGGTATTTTTCAAGTCAGTCAAAAGCTGATCAATTTCTTCAGCGCTTTGGCCACTTGATTAAAAGCGATCAGGATAATTTGGAGTCATCGGACGCCGCTTGAAAACTCCTTTAACATTTCCCCCCTTTTTTTGAAACCTTCCCCCCCCCGGCCAAACCCCCCCCCCCCCCCCCCCCCCCCCCCCCCCCCGCGACCCCCCCCCCTGCCCGGAACCCCCCCCTTCTTTAATTCTCCCTTCTTATTTTTTTTTCACCCCCCGCAAAAAAATCCCGCCCCCCCCCCCCCCCGGCCCCCCAACCTAAAACCCCCCCCCCCCCCCCCCCTCCCCCCCCCCCTTTATTTTTGCCCCCCCCCCCCCCCCCCCCGCGCTTAACCCCCCCCCCCCCCCCCCCCTTGGGCCCCCCCCCCCCTCCCCCCCCCGTTCCCCCCCCCCCCCCAAAAAGCCCCCCGGGCCCCTGCCCGTCCTTCCCACCAACCCCCCCCCCCCCCCCCCCGGCGGCCCCCCCCGCCCCCCCCCCCCCCCCCCCCCCCCCCCCCCCCCCCCCCCCCCTTCCCCCCCCCCCGGCCCCCCCCGGTTCCCGCTGGGGCCGGCCCCCCCCCACCCCCCCCCCTCCCCCCCCTTCTCCCCCCCCTCCGCCCCCCGCCCCCCCCCCCTCTCTGAAGAACCCGGGGAGTTTTGGTGGGTTTAGGGCCCCCCCCCCCGCCCCCCCCCCCCCGCCACCCGCCCCCTCCCCCCCCCCCCCCCGCCCCCCCCCCCCCCCCCCCGGCCCCCCGGGCCCCCCCCCCCCCCCCCCCCCCCCCCCCCCCCCCCCCCCCCCCCCCCCCCCCCCCCCCCCCCCCCCCCCCCCGTTGGCGGGGGGCCCCCCCCGGGGGGGGGCCCCCCCCGGGCCGGGGGGGGCCCCGGGGGGGGGGGGGGGCCGAACCCCCCCCCCCCCCCCCCCGCCCCCCCCCCCGCCCCCCCCCCCCCCCCCCCCGCCCGGGCCCCCCCCCCCCCGGCGGGGCCCCCGGGGCCCGGGGGGGGGCACCCCCCCCGGGGCCGGGGCCCCCCGGGGGGGGGACACCCCCCGGCCCCCCCCCAGGAACCGGGGGCCCCCCCCCCCCCCCCCCCGCCCCCCGGCCGGCCGCCCCGGAACCCCCGGGGGGCCCCGGGAAACCGGCCGGGGGGGGGCCCCCCCCCCCCCCCGGGGGGGGCCGGCCCGGCCCCCCCCCGGGCGCCCCCCCAAAAAAAGGGGCCCCCCCCCGGGGGGGACGCCGGGGGGGGGGGCCCGGACCCCCCCCGGGCGGGGGGGGGCCCCCCCCCCCCGGGGGGGGGCCCCGGGCCCGGGGGGGGGGGGGGGCCGGCGGGCCCCCCCCGGGGGGCCCCCGGCGGGGGGGGCGGGGGCCCCCCCCCCCGCCCGGGGGGGGCGGGGGGCCCCCGCGCCCCCCCCCCCCCCGCCCCCCCCCCCCGGCCCCCCCCACCCCCCGGGGGGCCCCCCGGGGGGGCCCCGCCCCGGCCCCCCGGGGGGGGGCCGGCCCCCCGCGGGGGGGGCCCGGGGCCCCCGGCCCCCCCCCCCCCCCCCCGGGGGCCCCCCCCCCCCCCCCGCCCCCCCCCCCCCCCACCCCCCCTTTTTCGGGCCCCCCCCCCCGGGGGGGAAAACCCCCCCGGGGGCACAAAGGGGGGCCCCCCCCCCCCCCGGCCCCCGCCGGGGCCGGGGGGGCCCGGGAAGGGAAACAAAAACAAAACCCACCCAAAAACAAAAACCCCCCCCACCCCCAAGGGAAACCGAACTCTCTTCAGCGATTGGCTATCATGTTGTGAACTTGCCAAGCGAGATGTCTCGATAGAGGCCACCAGCACCCGCCGGGTCGAAAGCAGGCGCAGCCCGAAAGGAATTTTTATGGGAATTTTTGATAGGATCATTCGTCGTGAATTGCCCGCAGATATTGTCTACGAAGATGAGTTGTGTTTGGCTTTTCGGGATGTATCGCCTCAAGCTCCCGTACATGTTCTTTTGATTCCTAAAAAAGTGATTGAATCGATGACGGAGCTCACAGGCGAGCATTCTGATCTTTTGGGACATCTTATGGTAAAAGCTTCGCAAATAGCGCGAGATTTGGGACTTGCTTTGAATGGCTACCGACTCGTTATCAATACGAACAGTGATGGAGGGCAATCGGTTCCTCATCTTCATATTCATATCTTGGGCGGGCGACAAATGAGTTGGCCACCGGGGTGATCAAAGGGCAAGGGATTTTTGCCCTGAAGTCTTTGGCTTTGAATATCTTTAAATATCTGTCCTGCCTGGCTGAGCTACATGAGATTGTAGTTTGGTCCGCTGCCACCCTCCCGTGGCTTCCACCGAGGTCCCAGCACATCAGTGGCTTTGCAATCAACGCAGTTAGGAGCATTAACCACAAGCTTATCTCCCTGCCTTTCATAAACTCCAGCAGGACAGACATGAGTGTAGAATTCGGCCACATCGGGAGGGACTTCCTTCCCAACAATGAGATGAGATGGGATGTCATCTCGCGTTTTATTTCCAGATAGGTAAACAGCATCGACTTTGCTCAAGCCATCTCTCTTTTCTTCAGGAGTAAACAACTTAGGCTCTTCGGCATCTTCTTCAAATGTCACTGCGCCTCCAAATAAGCCTCCACCGGAGGCCGACATGAGAGCTGCCTTAAATCCACCGAGATAAAATCCTGATTTGAAGGCTTGTCGCATATTGCGAACTTTGTAAAGATCGCTGTGAATCACACTCGATTTTATCAATTGATCGTAACCAGAAAGAGTTTTTGCCGAGGTATCTTTTGCCTTGAGTGCATTAAAAGCGACTCGTGCTGAGTGAATCCCCGACAGAATCGCATAGTGAATACCCTTCAAGGCAGGGACATTAACCATGCCAACACAATCTCCCGCCATCAAAAGGCCATCTCCGTGAAAGCGCTGAGGAAATGAATGATATCCTCCCTCAGGAATGGTTTTGGCCCCCCACTCAATGACTTCACCGCCTTTCAAATATTGACTGAAAAGAGGATGCTTTTTCAACTTTTGCAGTAAGTGATGCACGTCGAGAGAACTTTGACGGTAGTCTAAGCCTACGACCAATCCAATTGCGACAAGGTCGTCACCCAGCGGGTACATAAAACTTCCGCCAAAGGCATCGGTAGGTAAGGGCCAGCCCATGGTGTGAGTCACCAGGGTCGGCGGGGATTTGACACGCCAGATTTCCTTTACTCCCAAAGCGTAAATCTGAGGGGATTCTGGTTCAATTTTCTGCCAATTCAAATAAGCCTGGGTGAGAGCTCCGCGCGTGCCTTCAGTGAGAACAGTGATTTGGCTCAAGACATCAGTGGGTGGCATATACTGCGCACCTGGCTGTCCCTCTCGATTAAGTCCCGCGGGAGTTGTTCTGACTCCAATCACGGAATTATCTTTTGTAAGGAGAGAATCCACAGGAAAACTGGTTAACAAGTTAATTCCAAGTTCCTCAGCCTTTCCGCCGAGCCAGCGTACCACTTCGCAAATAGAGGCCACGTAATTTCCGGTGTTATGCATGGTTGGTGGTGTTGGAATGCAAATTGACTTCGATTCAGTCAGAACATACACCGAATCTCCCTTCACGGCCCCACGAAAGGGAAAGTCCTTCATTTCGAATTCGGGAAACAACATTTTTAAAGAAACGGGATTGATGACAGCTCCTGATAGGCTGTGCCCTCCAAGAGAGCTTGCTTTCTCAAGAACTCCAATCTCTAAGTTGCCGATAGTTCCATTGTTTTCCTTGTCATCTTTTTACAAGCCGGGCGAGCTCTATCGCCCCAGCAAGTCCAGCAGGTCCCCCTCCAACAAAGACGACATCCATTGCCACTGCCTCGTCGTTTGGAGGAGGATTTTGAATGATGAAGTCTTGCCAAGAAAGATCTGGTTGATATATGGCCGGGACAAAAGATGAACCGAGGGTCATAGGGGCCTCCTTGAGTCACTGTCTTGATACCACAATTCAAGAAACTGAGCTGCCAGATTGAAGTTTTAGGCAAAAGGGGATCCATTGTCTATCCTTTTGTCTAGGTCGAGTGAACGGGGTTAAAAAAAAGGGGGTGACCTTTTTCATTGGTGCTCCGCCCTAATTTTAAGAAGTGAGGACTTAGTTCCGATGAGGGAGCGTGATGAAGTGAGGGTTATCAAGAATGGCAAATTTATCAATCCACGAAATTTTCTGGTCCAGTAAGTTCCGAAAAAATAAATCTCGCGATGTTTCGCGAAATGATTTTTTACGAATTATTCCGTTTTTTGAACATTTGACGGATCAGCAACTCAAAATACTGGCAAATCGCCTTCATGAGAGACGCTATGAAGAAAATGAGTACCTTTTTGAGGTCAATCACCCGGGTGCTGCGCTATTTGTCATTATTCGAGGCGAAGTCGTTGTCGAAACGACGAGTGACCCAAGCTCGCGGATCGTTCTCGCCTCCTTGAAATCCTCAGAATTCTTGGGTGAATTGGCTCTTCTCGATCAATCCCCTCGATCCGCTTCAGCGAGAGCAACAAAGCCAACTGAAGTGTATGCATTATTTCGAACAGATCTCATTGAACTGGCTAAATCCCATCCCGAGATCGCATGCGAAGTATATCGGTCCTTGGCATTCATCGTTGGCGAGAGATTAAAAGCAACCAACCGTCAGGCGGACATTCACAGAAAGAGCGCTTAATTATGGATGACAATCGGCGTTTTAGATCGCTTGTTTTTGCGGGACTCATTGTTCCCCTCTTGATCTTGAGCTTTTCGTACCTTGCTTGGTCGCTCAGGCCCTTGATCTTGCCACTTATTATCGGAATCTTGTTGGCTTATCTTTTTAGGCCCTTGAAAACACTTTTTCGTTACCGCTGGCTTCCAAATAGTTTGAGAGTTCCAATCATATTTTCATTGATCTTGGGGGTTCTGTTCGGTGGAGCCTTTTTTGTGAAGAGCAATATTCCATCAGAAAAAGAAAAGTTGGAACTTCTCGTCAGGATGAAGTTTAAGCTAAACGAAAAATTTGATAAAATAATGGGGATTGATCCTGTGACTGGAAGAGGGAACTATCTCTACGAAATGATGGCTGATGATGTAGCTCCCGTGCGTGTTCAACTCATCAATATTCTTTCCTTGTCTCCTGAGCAGGCTCTTGCATTCGAACAATACCATCAGGGTTTGAAGGGGCAGGAAAGGGTCCCAGAGAAGTATTATGAATATTTCCTGGCGAATAGCAAAACAAAGGGAAGTGAAGGGTCCTTGGCTCCCGAGAAATCAACGAACGATTCCGCTCCGAATGCCAATCTGAATGCCGCCGGCAGTCCCAGTTCTAATCTCAATTCGAATTCAGGTTCTAGTTCCAACAATAGCAACGCCATAGGCAACTCCAATTCTGGATCTCACGAACAGTCGGTGTTAAAAACGGTTGTCAGTTTACTCTCGATCTGGCTTTTGCTGCCAATCGCATTCCTCTTTTTTCTTATTGACGATGGAGCCATTGCTCAATTTTTTGTCCGTCTTGTGCCAAATCGCTATTTCGAACTATCCTTGACAGTGTTGGAGGCCGTCGATGGGGCAATAGGAAAGTATCTGCGAGGACTTTCGATGGAGTGCGGGCTGGTTGGAGTGAGTCTGGCTCTCGGTCTATTTGTGATCGGGGCCGCCCCAAAGATTGCAATATTCATTGGCATTCTGGCGGCCTTTGCGACAGCAATTCCTCTTGTTGGACCAGTGATGGGCCTTGGACTTAGTCTCACTTACGGAATTATAGCAGAGGAAATCAATCCACTGATTCCAATGGTGACATTGGACAATCTTCTTTTGGCAGTTTCAATTGTCGTAGCCATTGTTTTTGCTCTCGACAACTTGGTTTTTCAGCCCATTGTGCTTGGAAGTGCTGTGAATCTTCATCCCTTGGTGGTTATTTTGGGTATTATGGGAGGCTCAATGTTATTTGGCCTGGCGGGGGTCCTGCTTGCCGTACCTGCGATTGTCATCACCAAAACCATTCTTCAAAATACATTTCGTGGCTTGAAGGACTATCGGATTATATAAACAAAAATAAAATTTGGCTATTCAATGGAATAGAAAGGTAGTCAAATATGCTGTTGCTTACGTAAGGTCCTCTTTTTTGGACTGAGGCCCTTCGCGCAATTTTTTGAAAGGAATTTGTGAAATCTTCGGTGTCAAGAGCCGCTGATCTGTTTGGATTGCCTTTAGTCAGGAAGCGAATTTCTATATTTGCTCATCCTTATGAGAGTCTGAATCTGCTTCTTCCATTGCTTTTTATAGGTCCCTTGCTTTATTTTGTAACCTCAGCTGAATTTGAATCATCAAATGCCAAAAGAATGTTTGGATTTTTTCTTTCTGGAGCTATTTTTCTTAATTGGGTCCATACGACTTTCACGCTAGGTGCTTTCATTGAATTGCAAAGTTTTCGCAGCTTAGTTCGAGAAAAAAGCAGGGCTACGGGATTTTATTTTCCGGCGAAATTGGTCTTGGTTTATTTTGGATTTTTGGCCTTCTCTCTGTGTTTCTATTTTCCGTTTGGAAAATACTATTCATTTATTCCTGAGATAGGGACCGATAGGCTTATGAATTATCTCAATATTTATGGTAGTTATCACGTCGGTCGACAAACTCAGGGATTGTCCCTTCTTTACAATCGCAGGCTCGAAGCAGGTGGGAAATTGGCGGTCTGGGAATGGATTCGTCTGGGGAGGGCAGATCGAATTGAGCGAGCTTTGTTCTGGATTTGGATAGGTCTACAGGTTGCTTCAGTGACAATTGGTGGGGTCATTCCGATAGGCAATATCTATTGGTTTGATCTTCTTTTTCGTGCAAAGCCAGTTTTGGCGGGCCTTCTGGTGTTGAACGCCATTTTCTTAGTTCCTAAAGTGGGATTGAGTAATAAACCACTGTATCTGTGTCGACTACTTATTCTTTCTATTTCGACGAGTCCTCTTTTCTCAGTACTTTTTATAATGTCGATTCATGGAGTAGAATATTATTTTATTACCCGAACTTTTTTTGATCATGAGAAGGTGAAATGCAGATTCATGGGCATTGGAAGGATCACATGTGTTTTGGCCGGGCTGCATACTTTGATGTGGCTTAGCTCAAAACATCCGATGGGTAACTATTTTTATCGGTGGTTTTTTGAGAACGGGCAGAAAAATCCTGTCTTTATTTTTGTCATTGGGGCAATGGCTGCAACAACTCATCTTTTTCATTTCTATCTGGACGGAGTTCTGTTTCGGTTTAAGGATCCAGCCGTAAGAAAGTGGATTGGACCGCTCTTAGCCGTCAAGCCCGAAACCTCAGAGTCTTCGTCAGAATTGAAAGTTTTTTGTGGCGCTCGTGCGGATCCCAAATACCTTGATATCTGAGAAACATGATACATCGATAGTAAAAGAGACTGCGAACGTAGTTAATGTTCCTGAACTGTCAACTGGTGGATATTTTGGGTATTATGGGAGGAGCGATGCTATTTGTGCTGGCAGGTATTTTGCTGGCCGTGCCCGCCATTGTCATAACCAAAGCCATTCCTCAGAATGCATTTCGTGGCTTGAAGGACTATCGAATAATCTAACAATACTCTTTAGGAGCGACAGCGTTTTTTCCACAGCCTGAAAGTTTCCAAGGGATGAGAAGCAATTATGGAAGCCAATTCAGTTATTGGATAGAACCCCGCCGGCCTGACTTAGGCCGGGCCAGTGCTTCTCATAAATGCCACCTCAACGTCGAATAAGGATTCTAGGTTGGTAAGGCAACAAAAAACGCCGTAATATGACGGCTTATGTATCAGCGCTCAATCCATCAGGTTTTTTGGCGGTTAGAGATGTTAGTAAACTCAGGGTCCATGGCCATGAAGTCGCATGAGCCAGTGCTTGGCTTCTCTTGAGTAAAAGAGACTGCGAACGTAGTTTATGTTCCTGAACTGTCCGTATGGAATTGTCCATAAAAATCCAGCCTGTTTGACGAGCCATTTCTTTTCAATTGCATACTCAAGTTCCCGCTCAAAAATTTTTGAAAACTCCACTCCAAATCGTTTATAAAATTTTTTTTCGTCAATGATCCCGTAGTTCAAGGAGAACAATATGTACTTTGCATACAATTCCTCTTTGGGCAGAGTGTAAACATCGCCAACCAAGGATTGATTTTCTCTTGCCAAAGCGATGTATTGATCAAGCTTCTTAACCTTGAAATACCATGTGTCTCCCAGCCAGCTGGAAGCGTAATTGCCAACGCCAACATAGGGGAGTCCATCCAGAAGTCGACCTTCAAAATAGGCGCTTGTTCCCGTTTCGTCTGGATATCGAGAAAAATTCACGGAGCCATATGGAGCATAATATCCGTGTTTTAAGAGAAAATTGTATCCAACATCGTAGAGACGACCATAGTCATCAAGCGATGGCAAACAGGGCGTCTTTTTTGTTAATGCTCGCCCTTTCCCACGGTACAAGCAGTCGTAGGTTGTAATTGAATCTGGATTCAACTTGATAACTTGTTGGAGGTCTTCCTCCCAATCAGGTTCAGATTGATTTGGTAAACCAAAAATAAGGTCAACATTGAAGCGCTTGAACGGCAAATCGTGAATATTTTTTGCGGCAAGCATTCCCATATCAATCTGTGCGTGTCGATTGACATCCGTCAGGTGTTTGTCGTTGAAGCTTTGAATTCCCATGCTGACGCGACGAACGCCTTGTGACGAGAGCAGAGCCATTTTTTCAGGTTCCATTCCGGCAATTGAGGGCGTGGTTTCTATGCTTGTCCCAAATGGATGCTGAGAAGCTCCTTGAAAGGGTTTCAACGCATTCAGCAATTTTTCGAGGAATTCGATTGGGAGGCGGGTTGGAGTTCCTCCCCCAATATCAATTCCGGGGACGCCATCTGGTCCAATCTGAATCTCAAGATTCCTGAGCTCACTCTGGACGGCCCCCACATAATTTTCGTAAAGAGAACGATGATTTCGTACATCAACAGCGAAATTGCAAAAAAAGCAACGGCTCAAGCAAAATGGCACATGAATATAGAGGAGCCACGGAGCCCCTCTGTCAGGGGAAACTTTGGGATGATCGCTATTTCGAAAATTCTCCTGGAAGTACTCTCTGCGCGGTGGGTATTGAATCGTAAATTCATGAGGGTGACGATAAACAAAATTCATCCATGACTCAAGATCCTGATTTTCGCTTGAGCCTGAAGCGTCCTGAATGACATCTCTGCAATTATTTTGTTTTTGCTTTTGGTCTGCCGATGCCTTATCAGAAAGGGCTATTAACAAGAATAGAACAAGGAAGTGGCGGGCAAAAGGACGGAAATGAAAGTCTCTCATGAGGGACTGGATAGGGGTGCTTTGGCATTTAGTCAAGTTTGCAGCAATCCAGTTTCGAATAGGCCCGATCAAACCTTAGGAGTCTGTAAAACATGCATTTTTTTTGTAAATTTATAATGATTGCGGCCGTTTTAATTTCGGCTGGGACTCATGCCTCAGAAGCGATTCGCTCTTCTTGTGCAGGAAATCTGGGATCATCTCAATTGCCCCGCTACCCTACGACGGGGCAGATTGGACATCGAGGATTTGCGAGGTTCCTCAAGGACAATATGGGAGAGAATAGAAGGAATCTGAAGCTGTTTGCGTCGGAGCTGGCTGATAGATTCAATGTAGCGCAAATGACTCTCGTGAATTCAGGATCCTCAGCAAATCTCGTTGCAGCTGCCGCAGTTAGGGAATTGACTGGAGGAGGACATGCAATTGCTGCAGGTTTTTCATTTCCAACCACTTTGTCTTCTTTGATGGTTTCAGGGTTTGATGTGTCCCTTGTGGATATTAAGCCTGGCGAATTTACGATCGATCCCGAGGCCTTTAAAAGAGCCATTCTTGCTGACACAAAGGTTGTGGTGGTGACACACTTTCTTGGCTTTCCTGTAGATATGAAGCGAATCGCCGAAATTGCGATCGAACATAACATCAAAATTATTCAGGATGCTTGTGAAACTATGAACCTGAACATTGACGGTCGACAGGCCCATGAATTTGGAGATTTCACAACCTGGTCCTTTTATCACCCCCATCACCTCAGTGCATACGGAGGAGGAGCTGTTATATCGAATAATCTAGAAAATTTTCGTTTAACGGATTCCATAGCTCATTGGGGGCGAGCTTGTACATGTCATGTTGATCCTGAATTTTGTACTGCCCCGGAAGGCATGGATCACAATTTTTGGTATGAGAGAGTGGGCTACAATCTTGAGATGAGCGAACTCAACGCGGCCTTTGGCCGTTTTCAGTTGCAGAGTTTTGATAAACAAGAGCTGAGCAGACTGTGGCGATATGAGATTTTGTATAACAGCCTCAGAGATATCCCTCGGGTTCGTGTGTACGAGCTTCCCGGCATAGGTGGATCTCCATTTGTATTCCCGATTACTCTTGATTCGGGGAATGCTCGAGACGTTGCCCGAATTCTTAAATCAAGGGGAGTGGAGGTTCGAAGTTTAATGGGTGGCAATATAGCAGATCACCCTGCTTTCCGGGCCTTGCCGCATGATGGACTGACCAATGTCAGCAGCATGGGCGCTCGTTCTTTTTTTGTCGGAATTCATCAGACTTTGCCCAGAAAAGATGTTGTGGCAGTCGCGAAAATACTGAGAGATGTACTTTCCGGCTACGCGCAAAAAAGTGATTAAGCTCCGAGAAACAGAGCGAGCTCGGCCGTTCGAGCCTTGGTATCACGGTAGCCCAGATCGACGAGTTCCGAGCAATAGTGAGGATCAAAAAGGAGAAAGCTCAAAAGGTCGCTGGTTTCTTCAGCCGATCCCAGTCCTCCCATGAGATAACGAAAAACCTTGGGGAGTCTGTCTCTGTGCTTAAACGCAATCTGTGCAATGTCCTCCGAAGGTCGCAGATAGAAAGGGTAGACGGGCCTGAGACCCATTGGACCGTCTGGGGAGGCATTCTGTCCTAAAGCTTGGTTAATGATGTGGACACGTTCTAAATCAGATTCGATGGCGTCCATAAATATGGAATTGATAATGACCCCAATGATTCGCCCAAGCGTGGCCTGCATGGGGCTCGTGTTTTCTAAATGGAGTCGCCTGGAGGCGCGGATGCCGATCACAATCAAACGATTGGCGCCCAGGTGAACGGCCGGGCTTAAAGGGGCCTGGTTGCGTAAGCAACCATCTCCGTATTCTCGTCCATTCACTTTGACTGGAGGAAAAAAGACTGGAATTGAACTAGAGGCCATAACGTGATCCAGTGTGAGCTCGGATCGGACGCTGTGGCGTCTGGATCGGTTCCACATGGCGAGGTCATCTTTGCCTTGAACAAAAGTAATTCCAAGAGAGGAGGAGTAATCGGTTGCTGACAGACAGACGGCGTGCAGGTGCCCATTGTCCAAATTCTTCTGTATTTGAGCAAAGGGTATGGCAGATTCGAGCAGCTGCCGCAAGGGACCTGTATCAAGAAGGGCCATCGAGTCAGGTCTGAGTTTTTGGCTCAAACCTCCAAACGACAGGCCGCGGATGACTCGGCTGGCGTTAACGGCGATTGTGCCAATGTTATTAGAAAAGACATCTTCGGGTTTGAGGTTTCTCCAGAGTTGGCAAAGTCCTTCGGTGGCGGACTCAAGGTCTTGAGCGTGAGATGCGATGAAGGCGGCATTAATAGCTCCGGCGCTGACTCCAGAAATGATCCTAAAGAGGTCCGGAACTCGAAAGTCTTTGTTGAGCTCGAAAATGGCGCGGATCACACCTGCTTGATAGGCTCCCCTCGCTCCTCCTCCGGAGAGGACGAGTCCTGGACGTTTCTGATTTGCGGGGGAATCTGATTCATTCGTCTTCATGGATGTGGCTTTCTGTATCTGTGTTGAACCTCTCTTATCCTAGCCTTGCATGGTTTGGGACTCAACGCTATCAATCGAGACACTTCCTTGAATGACGATGCGCTCCAATGTTAGTGAAGAGAAGTGTCGCACAACAGGTATTTTCTAAACGAAATTTTCGGGAGGAATCGGATGTTAAAACAAAATATTGCGGTGCTTGCTGCCGCAGCGGTGTTCTTTACTGTGTCTTTGGCTGGAAAGGCTTTGGCTGAAGGAGAAAACAAGGGTAAAACGCAGAAAAAATCCACTTCAGATGGAGAAACTGCAAAGCCTGCTGGAGGGGGATCGAAAGTGGATAAAACGGTCATTGGAAAGGAAAAAAAAGTGAGTCAAGCACCTGAAAAATTCAAGATTGTATTGGATACAACCAAAGGGAAAATCGCTATTGAGGCCACCCGCTCTTGGTCTCCGAAAGGAGTTGATCGTCTTTATGAAT